>JAFLCK010000043.1:0-30203 GCA_017303615.1 Obscuribacter phosphatis (SeqCode) | reverse complement strand
TTCTGCCCAGCAGATCTGGCTAGCGGGTCTGGGTGCTTTTGCCAAGGCACAGGAAGAGGGCGGCAAAGTGTTCGACGCGCTGGTCAAGGAAGGCGAGAGCATTCAGGCGAAAACGCGCAAGGCCACCAAAGCCGCTGCCGCCCCCGAAATCACGGCCGCCACCGAAGCCGCCACCGCCGAAACTGCGACCACCGCCAAAGCCGCCGCCGCCGAACTCACGACCGCCACCGAAGCCGCCGCCGCCGAAACTACGACCGCCGCCAAAGCCGCCACCACCAAAACCACCGCGGGCAAAGGCTGGACTGATTAATAATGATGAAAGGCTCAAGGCGGCTAGCAATCGAATAAAGCCGGCTTGGCTTGAGGTCTTCATTGTCCTTACTGTCTTCACGTTTCTGTACCTTATAGAATATTCCGGATAGATTATTCCGGATAGATTAGTCAGGAATTTAGTCAGGATAGATTAATCAGGCTTTTGCTGATTGGTCTTTGACTGTCAATTACTTGCTCGATTTTTCTAATTTCAAGGCAGCCGTGTCACTCAGCGATTCACCATTGATGGTGCGGTTGATTGACTGCCAAGTAAATGTATCTTTATCGACCATAGTGATCACATTTGTGCAGGTGGTTTGATTACCATCTCTATCTACTCCACACGAGTCTATGAGCCATTTATTACCTTCTTTGATCCAACGAGCTTGACCGTAACCCCCCGAAGCATCGAAGCTCCAAGAAATGGGGGCTTGGTTAATCGGGTCGAAGCCTATAACCTGGCGGCTTTCCGGTTCAGAGGCATTGCCGTGTTTAATTAGATAGAGGCAGGAGATAAAGTTCTTGCCGTGAGCCCAGTCGACTTTCAGGTCTAGGCGTCCGTTTTCATTTTCCACTTTCCAGTCGCCAATCAACCAGCTAAAGGCATCAAGAGGATTGTCTTGGGTGCTCAGATCATTTCGGTAAGGGCTTTCGCTCGCACTCTTGATCGACCAGCGTCCGCCTTCCTTGACCACAGCCATACTGAATCTCGATTCGATACTCTCGGCTGCCGGTACATTGCTGCGATGCACTAAGCCTTCGATGAGAACAGCACCATCATTCAGTTCCTTTACTCTTTGCACATTGAAGGTGACACTTGGTCTGCCCTCCCTGGCAAAGACTTCTTGAAAGCGCTTTTGAATTTCTTTGCGGTTCTTGAAGGCAAGACCATCCATATTGGTAAAGCTGCCGTCTTCCGACCAGGCGGCGGCGGCTTTCTCAGCGTCGCCGCGGCTCAAGGCTTCTTTCAGTGCTAAGAGCGCTGCCTTGACCTCAACAAGGTTGCTATTGCCCTTGAGAGTAGAATCTGATTTTGCCGTTTTTTTGGATGTCTTTTTAGTTGATTTTTGGGCGACCAATTTGGTTGCCTGAGCATCTGCTTTGGTGCTTTGGTTGTCAGTTGCTTCGGCAGAAAAAACCGGTGTGCCGACAAATGCCAAGGCGAGCATTGACGCATATAGACATGAAAAACTCTTGTGAACCGAGAAATGCAGCATAGCCCTTCCCTGAATGAACTGTATTAAGGTGACATAGTTTAGCATTTTCAGACGGTATTTTGACTTTGGCGGCCGCTCACCTCGGCTGTTGTTGCCCGAGAAAAGCTCATTAATCGCACTGTCTGTGGTGGCTAATCAATCGAGAAGGAAGCGCTTATATTAGCTTCTGAAGCTAAAACTAATCTGCAAGATAGCGCTTCTGGCAAATTATTTACCTTTATCTCTTTGCAGCCGGGCAGACAAGGCGCATTGGTTGCGCTATTGTTTAAGCGGTAAGCATCTTTAGTTGCAAACAGTTGCAAATTGACCTCTTCTTCAATCTACTTTTCCAGATTCAATAAGTATTGCGCCTCAAAAGCCGGCGCAGTTCGTTTTGTCTGCTCCATCGCTCTTGGCACTTCTTATATATCTTTGGTTGGGTTGGCTTCGCCGGCTTGGGCGGGTGACCCGGTTATGTCTAAGCCGGATGGTCCAAAGCCCCCCGGTATGTCCGACTTATTGCAGCAAGAGATGCCGCGTTTGCGTGGACTGCCAGCAGCCGACCCAGAGGGACGTACCTCTCTTGATGATCTGACCCGAGAAGTGAGCAAGTCTTCCGGCAGTATTTTTATTGATGCCGAGAATGTCATGGTCAAGCCTCCCCTGCTCAAGTCTCTGATCAGCTTGACCCAAACTGATAACCCTTATGAATTAGATGCTGCTTCCTCTCGAGAGATAAATTTACGTTCTGTCTTGCAGCAGGCTTTGGTGCAGAACCTACCAATCAAAATTTTTCAAGCTCAGGCCGAGAAAGAAAAATGGGTCTATTACGGCGCCCTCAGCGGCTTTTTGCCCTCCTTAACCAATACACTCAGCTATCAAGGCATCAAGGGTAACTATGTTTCACCGGCGGGTTTAGCTATTCCAATCGCCAATCCCTTTTTCAGCACTTCTTCCGGCTTCAATCAGTATTTGTTCAAGGGTGGCGGCATAATCTATACGGCTTTGCAAGATAAGCATCGCTACAAAGCTTCGCGGGCGCAGCTGAAAGGCACCGTCAATGATGTCTTGCTTGATACCGCCGATGATTACTATAACTTGGTCCGCGCCGATGTGCTTTTGCAAATACGCATCAAGGCAGTGGAAGTATCGCGAGCTTTATTGCTGGTCAATCAAGATTTATTTGAGAACGGCGTCAACACCCAACTCGATGTTTTGCAGGCTAAATATCAGTTAGCGAGCGATCGCCAGCATCTCATTAGGCAGCAGGTAGAAAGACGCAAGCATGCAATCAAGCTTGCCGCCCTGCTTAATGCCGATACCGGTGTCGATCTTTCAGTCGGCTCTCGCACTGTCTCTAAACAGAGACTTGTTGATGCTTCTCTCAAACCTGGCGATTTGCTTCGTATCGCAATCGAGCGCCGTCCCGAGCTCAAGAAGTATGATGAACTGCGCATGGCCGCTAAAGATGCCGTCAAGGTGGCTCGTTCTACTCTTTTGCCTTCCGTGGCGGTGAGCGGCAATGTCATTGGCACAGGTTCTAGGGCGGTCAATTCGCCTCTATCCGGTTCCAATCAACAAACCACTCTTTCTTCCAATGGTCTCAGCGTCGGCGCCGTCTCGTCTGCTGCCGGCCTACCGCTTGCTGCGCCAAGTTCGTCGAGCGGTAGTCCAAGCTATACAACTCGGGCTCTTTTTACCATCGGAGTCGGCGTGCAGTGGAATTTGGGTGGTTTGGGCTTGCAGGAAGTTTCGCAACTGCGTGCTTCTCAGTATATGGCCAGACAAGCCCAGCTCGATTTTCTACGGGAGTTGGAGCGCATTACTAAAGAGGTGCGCGATGCTTATCTTTCTACTATTTCAGCCGAGAATTTGATCAAAGAAACCACCGACGCTGTGCAATATGCTGAAGAGGGTTTGAGGCTCGCCGAGGTGCGCTTTAAAGAGGGCGTAGGCACATACATCGACGTCATCAACGCTCAGCATGACTATACCAATGCCTTGATTGATAAAGCCAATGCCTTGATTGATTTCAACCAATCTCAGGTGCGCTTGGTGCACGCGGTCGGCTCTCCGACGGTAGATACTCTCACCGCCTCTAGACCGCTTAGAGAGATTGATTTGCCGGTCAAGAAATAGCAAACGAAAACGAAATAGCAGATATTAGCCTAATTGGGCATTGAATTGAGAATTTCCAGGAAGACAAAGGCAAAGGTAATGCCCATCAGGAAGGTGGCCATGAGAATATGCCAGATCAGGGCTGCTTGTCTTTCTGTAAGGGTGCGCATGATGCCTATGCGCGCCAGCACATAGAAGAGAACCGAGCAGAGAGCTAAAAGTGAGACCAAAAGGCGCGCCCATGAGGCACAGAGTGAGGCGGCCAGCAATGCCACGCAAGTGACCGGTACCAGAAGAATGGAAAGATAGTCGCTGGAGCGCACCCTCCCGCCTTGGTTCTTGACCGACTGGCGCACATGCCTGAGAGCCTCGAGGACGTTATCGATAAAGCCCAGGCGCGGCACACTCTTTGGGTTTTGAACCGCTTCAGAGCTGTTTTCTTCGGGCATGCTTCTGCTCCAATAGATATAAGAAGGGGATGGATTTATAGTACCCAGTTGACCGATTGGCTAACAGGGCACTGTCAATCCACAGTCAATCCAAAGTTCGGCCTTGGTTTTGGTCTTTGGGTCCAGATTGGCTTTGGTCCAGATTAGCTTTTACCTTTACTTTTGCGACGGAGCGACTGATAAATCGGATTTGGCTTTAAATCAGGCTTTGCCTTAAATCTCAAATTAGACTTCGCTAGATGGACAGAAAGATTGCAGAGGGCATTCTCCGCAAGCCGGCTTACGGGCATAACAAAGCCTGCGTCCGTGCCAGATTATCGTTATAGATAATTTGGACCAATCTTCGCCGGGGAAAAGCTTCTGCAAATCGTTTTCAATCTTTAGCGGGTCTTCTTCTCTGGTGAAACCAAAGCGTTTCGACAATCTTTGCACGTGGGTATCCACACTCCAGCCTGGTATGTTGTGCAGGACACCCAAGACTACATTGGCTGTTTTGCGACCGACTCCGGGCAATACTGTCAGTTCTTCCACCGATTGCGGCACTTTGCCACCATATTTAGTGATGAGCATCCGGGCGCAGTTTTGAATATTATTAGCTTTGGCATTGAAATAGCCGGTAGGTTTGATGATTGCTTTGATTTCTTCCAGGTCGGCTTCGGCCAGTGCTTTTGCATCTGGAAAGCGGGCATAGAGTTTTTCTGTCACTCTATTGACCTGTTGGTCGGTGCACTGGGCTGAGAGTATGACGGCGATCAATAATTGAAAATCGCTGGCGAAAACAAGCTCGCAAGCCGAATCAGGATAGAGAGAGAGAAGGGCGTCTATTATCTCTCTTGCCTGCGCGCGATCAGCTTTGGGAACTGCGGCTCCCGAGAGGCCAGATTTAGAAATTTTGGACTGAGAATATTTTGACTTAGAATTTTGGGACTTAGAATTTTGGGACTTAGAAAGATCGGATTTACCGGCTTTCGATTGACCAGATTTAGATTGACCAGATTTAGATTTATTGGTCTTGGTCTGAGACATTTTGATCTGAGTTTTCTTGGTCTCAGTCTTTTTGGTCTCAGTTTTCTTGCTTTCAGTTTTCTTGCTTTCAGCTTGAACTTTTATGCTCTTACTTTGAGCCTGCCTCTTTGTCATCCTTAACAGTCCCTCTGCCATCAATCTAAAATCTTAACGCCGTGCTCTAGGGTTTGCACTACAAAAAGGTCCACCGGATCAGATTTGGCAGCGCAAGAAATAGTTGTTTCTTTCAATACGCTTTCTTCGAAGGCTTCTTTCAATTGCACCGCATGTTCAGTGTCTCTGGCGATGGCATAGATAGTCGGACCCGAGCCGGTCATATGACAAACCCGGGCGCCGAGATTCATGAAACGTTGCTTGATTCCTTTCAGTTCCCGATAGTCTGGAAAGATTGCTTGCTCGAAGTCGTTTCCGAAAGCGGTGATTGCTTTTTCCTGGTCGCCGGCAAGCAAGTTTTGGCAAGCAAAACCAGTGGCATCGTCAGTAATGCCGCGGTCTTTCAATTTTTCCGAGAGCGATAACTTATCTTCAAATTGGTCGTACTTCTTGAAGGCCCAAGGGGTGGCAATATGCAAATGGCGTGGTTTAGCCAGAACCATATGTAGTGGCAGGGCTTGATTATCGCAAGCCAAACTGAGGGCTTGTAAAATCTCGCCGCGCCCCTCTGCCCTAGCTGTTCCCCCTAGAAAGGAAAAGGGCACGTCAACGCCGAGCTTAGAGCCCATGCTCAACAATTCATCCTGACTAAAGGGGGCTGCTTTGAGGGCGTTTCCTTGATCTGCTCGCTCTTCAAAATAGGCGTTGAGCGCCAAGAGTGCGGCGGCGGCATTGCCCGAACCACCAGCCATGCCCGCACCAATGGGGATATTTTTTTCTATTTCAACCTTCACCTTGAGGGGTTCGGGTTTTTCCATCGACGAGAGATAGAGCCTAATCGCCTTGGCAATAAGATTATCCGGACTTATAGGAAACTCACTAGTAAATTTGCCCTTGGCTGCCTTTAGCTCGATGCCGGGGGAGTCGTTTCTTTCTATATCGAAAGTGAGTAAATCAGCCAAGCTTATGCTTTGCATGAGCGAGCTCACCCGGTGATAACCATCTTCGAAAAGTCCCTTCAATTCGAATGTGAGATTGATCTTGGCGGGGGCGATGACCTTTATCTTTGTGCTCATTTCAAAATTTCAGAGGCAGCATCTGCCAGACGGGCGAACTTCTCAAGCGAAATTGTTTCGGCTCTGGCTGAGGGCGATATGCCTAATTTGATAAGCAAGGCCGTCAGTTCGTTGTCGGGTAGACCTAGAAAAGCAAGATTATTGCGAATCATCTTGCGTCTTTCTTTGAAGCCGCTAGCTACGAGTCTGCGGAAAATATGCAAATCTTTCACCTGCACAGCTGGTTCAGCCCGTTTGATAAGCTGTATCACTGCCGAATCTACCTTGGGTTTCGGCACAAAATGCTCGGCTTTCACCTTAGTTAAAAATTTGGTCTGAGCATAATAGTTGGCTAAAACAGTCAATTGTCCAAAGTCTTTAGTGCCTGGTTCGGCTGTTACCCTCCGTGCCAACTCTAACTGCACCATCATGGTCAAAGAATGCAAATAGGGTAACCAAGGCGATGGACTGTCTATTTCGCCAAGCACTCTCACCAAGATAGGCGATGTGATTTGATAAGGCACATTGCCCACTACTTTGACATTTTTTGCCGCTAGATCGGCTGGTTCAAACTTGAGAAAGTCTTGATTCACCACGGTGAGATTTTTGTGTTCTGCGGCCAGCTGAGCAAGGCGTTCGGCCAAGCCTTCATCAAGCTCAACAGCGATGACGCGCGCACCAGTGGTGACCAGCTGCTCGGTGAGAAATCCTAAACCCGGACCAATCTCAACAACGGTATCGCCCGGACCGGCATTGAGTGAATCGCTCACTAATTTATGGTAAGACGGTTCAACCAAAAAATTCTGTGAAAGTCTTTTCTTGGCTCTTACCACCATGGCTCGGCGGTAAAGGTCTTCCCTGGTCATAGAGGGCATTCAGGAACCTTCCTCTTGCTGTTTCTGACCAGATTTCTGATTGCTTTTAGCAGAACTGTTTCCATTTTTACCATTGCCACCAGATTTATCGTTGCCTTCAGGTTCAGGCTTTATGGCATTATTTGTCTGGGTGAGGACTTGGGTGCTTTCGCTGTCGTTGTCTTCAATCTTAATCAGCCGCAGTTTCATAATGCGGTGTCTATCCGCTTCAACCACTGTCAGCAGGCAACCCTTGGTTTCCACCTGATCGCCGGGTTGAGGCTCGCGTCCCAACCTGCCAAAGACGTGACCGCCAACTGTATTGAATTCCTCGTCTTCCATTTCCAGACCCAATTTTTCATTGGCTTCATCTAAGGTCAGCTTTGCGTCAATCAAGAAAGAGCCGTCTTCTTCCTGGGTGATGAACTCTTCCACGATTTCGTGTTCGTCGGCAATGTCTCCCACCAGTTCTTCCAGAAGGTCTTCCAAGGTGACTATCCCTTGGGTGCCGCCGTACTCATTCATGACCACTGCCATATGGGTTTTGGTGCGCTTGAATTCGGTGAGCAAGTCTTTCAGATTTTTGTTTTCAGGCACAATCAAGACTTTGCGGGCTAACTCTCTTATATGGGCGTTTTCTTTATGCTCCATGATTGCCCGCAGACCGTCTCTTATATGGACAACACCAAAAATGTTGTCGACGTCTTCGTCATAGACAGGCAGTCTAGAGTGACCGTGCTTGAGCGCTTCAGTTACGAATGTCTTGACTGTAGCTTCGGCAGAGACACAGACCATGTCGATACGCGGTGTCATCACTTCACTTGCCGTTGTATCGGCAAAGTCGAAGACACTGTGCAGCATTTCTTCCTGTTCCGATTCAAGAACACCTTCTTCGTGGCTTGCCGATACAAGCATCTTCAGTTCTTCTTCAGAGTGTACAGTGTGGGTGGACGGTGGCTCTTTAATCTTCAAGACGCTGACGATAATAGCCGTTGTTCCATTCAATATTTTCAAGAAGGGCCAGGTGATTATGCACCAGAAGTGCATAGGCAGCACAGTGGCTAAAATCACTGTTTCAGCACGGCTGTAAGAAAGCATCTTGGGTAGTAGTTCACCGCCTACCGTTTGCACATAGGCGGTAAAGGTAAAAGCGGCGGCATAAGAGAACCAACGCATACTCTCAATTGTCTTGTGGCTCCAGGCCGCCTGTTCGCCAAAGTGTGTGGCATGTTCGGCTATGCCTTCAGCCAATGCCGATTCGCCGGCTGCACCAAGCAAGAGGGTGGCTATGGTTATGCCAAGCTGGCAGGCTGATATAAACTTCTCAGGGTCATCTAGATAAAGCTGAGTTTTCTTGGCAAACATATTGCCTTTCTCAGCCAGATGATCGATACGCGTGCGTCGAACGCGGGCAAGTCCCATCTCCGCCGCAACGAAGAAGGCATTCATCAAAATTAGAACTGGTATCCAGGCGATTTGGTACAAAGCAATAAAGGCTCAGTTTCTCACTGAACCTGTCTCCTTTATTTTAAGGACGCCTGAGAGTCTGTGCCTTGCCTCGAAAAAACTCAGGCTGCACAACTGTGGAGGGTCTTCTGATTCTTTACTTGCCGTACTGCTTGCCGTACCGCTACTAAGAGGGTCGTCCATCAAAGTGCTGTATTGTGCCTCAAGCTGCCTCGAAAATTAATTCCACTTCGGTTTGAGCGGCAGTCGCCCAATCGAAAAATAACTCCAGTGCTTCCAATATAGATTCCAGAGTTAAAACAATCCTACCACATGCTCTAATGGGGCAAACCAGTAATTTAATGCACGTCAAGTGGATTTCTTTAATGGCTGGTAGGCAAATTCAAAGGTTATCAAGAAATTACTTTGGCGTCCCGATAAATTGGGCCTGCTATGACATAATTTGACTGTCTTTTGGCTACTAATGAGAAGTATGAGATTTCTTAAAAGTAAAAGCGCATTGGTCGTTCAGAGCGGGTTCTTGTCTCTGGGCTTTCTCTTGGCTTGCTCGCTGCAGCCTGCTTTGGCTGAAACAAAAACAAAAAATAGTAAAGACAAAAATTCAACCGATATCGGTTTAGTTGCACAGGATGGAAGCCAAGCGCAAAATTTGCCGAGCCCAGCCGGTTCCGGAAGAGCCAAGCAGATTGCCGTGGCCATACCCGGCGTCGGTGAAGCAAAGATAGTGGTCACCCCCGCACCTGCTGTGGCCAAAGCCGGCAAACCTCTTGTTCAGTCTGGTTTGCCGTCTGGTTCGAATATTTCGGTCAAACTGCCGCGTTCAGTCGACCAAGCTCTAGATGACCTTTCCGAAGTCGGCAAGCGTTCTAAAGAGGGAGCTTTCCAGCTCTATCAGGAAATGAACAAAATTCTGCACTGGATTGGTGTTTACCTGAAGCAGCATTTCCATACTCCTGAATTGACTCCGGGGGCTTATCCCTACGTTCAGAACAAAGAGCTTAATCCGGGCACTTTCGCCCACAAAATAGTCTATGGACGAGACGGAAGAATCAAGACGATAGTGCAGCGCTAGCAGCCGAGTCGCTGGGTTCTTCACCAGGTTTTGCCGTCTCTCGCCAAACCAGGGCGATCATGCGCGCTTGCACCACTTGGGCAAGAAAAGTGAGAAAGGGCGAAATAATAAGACCGATAAAGGTCAGTCCAGGTAGGAAAGAAGCTAGAAAGATTAGGCTCAGCCCTGCCAGCCAGACGACCAGAAACTTTCCTGGGGCTCTCATCATTCTTATAGATACTTTCAACCATTGAAAGCCTGATTTCATACTTTCTTCTTGGGCGAAATTAGCCATAAGTATCGAGGTGAAAAATGAAGTCAGGACAAAATAGCAGTAAACAGAAAGAAAGGTCGTCATCCCCCAGTTGGTGAAGCCTTTGCTGGCTACAAAGGTGCTGCCTGAAGCAACACCCTGGGTGAGGAAAAGAGCGAGAAGCGCCAAGCCGCCGAATTGGAAGAAGAGAGTCACTGCCAGCCAACTTATTCCTGAAATCATCAGGTCGACGAATTGGTCCCATTCGGGAAGTTCTTTGCTGCCCTTTATGTAAGTGCGCATTACTCTGAGCAGATAACCGTTTGTGATACCGCCCATGATGACGCTCAGGGGCAGAAAGAGCGGGTTGAAAAGGAAGACGAGCAGAGCGGTGAGATTGACAGAAGTGCCAATTGCTAACTTACTGAGCCAGTTTTGATCGGCTAGCATTTCTTTGAAAGTAAAAGTGTTCATTTGGGTTTACTGGTCAGATTGCTGGTTAGTTTACTGGTCAAAATTTCTAGATCCACTGCGCAAGCTTATCGAACAGAGCAAAGTCTGTCATATTGAAAACCACCGGAGTGACTGAAATATAGCCTTGATTTACTGCGTAAACATCAGAACTGGTCGACTCCGAATCTTCAATAGCATGACCGGAAAGCCAATAATAATCACGTCCGTTCGGGTCGGAGCGCTTGTCGAAGCTATCTTTATAGAGGCGCAGTCCTAGCTCGGCTAGTTTAGCCCCCTTAACTTCATCTTTTTTGAGGGCTGGTACGTTTATGTTAATCAGTCCGCGCGCAGTACGCGGTGCATCTTTTAACTTGCCGAGCAATTCGCCGATGTAATGGGCGGCCGTTTCATAAACGAAACGTTTGTCTTGTTTGGCACTGACTGCAATGGCGGGGATATCCATAAAGGCGGCTTCCATTGCTGCAGCCACTGTGCCTGAATAGAGCAGATCGCTGCCCAGGTTGGGTCCTGAATTAATGCCCGAGACAACCACATCGGGCGGTGTCGGCATCAGTTCGCAAACAGCCAACTTGACACAATCGGCCGGGGTGCCGGTGGTGGACCAGGCGCCCTTGACGGCATTTTCTTGGAAATCGAAAGCTGATTCTTCGTGCTGAACCCTGAGTGGTTTATGTAAGGTGAGGGAATGACCAGTGGCGCTGCGCTGACGGTCGGGGGCGCAGACATAAACTTCGTGGCGGCTGTCATTAGCTAGATGGGCGGCCAGTACTGCCAGACCCGGTGCATGAATGCCGTCGTCGTTAGATAGAAGAATTCTCACTTTGTGCTTCCTGTGTTATAGAACCGCCTGTCCAGCCGTTCTCGGTATGTCTTGCCCCTCAGACCTCTTTGCTTCTATTTAACGAGGAGGGCAAATGACTTACTATTATATAGTTACCGCAACTCCCAGGGAAATCTATGTTGGATTCTGTATTCGAGCGCTCTAGTGACAGTCTTTTGCAAGTGATGCAGTTAGCTCTTGATGAGTGCATCAACCTTGAACATGGTTATATTTGCACCGACCATATCATTGCCGCTCTTACCAGCGACTATGCCGGCATCGCCGCTGAAGCTCTAGGCAGCATGAAAATTGACGAAGAAGCTGTGCGCAAAGAGCTGGAAGAAAAGGTAAAGAGCAAGATGGAATCGGAGCTGCCTTTCAGCGGCCGCCCGGATCTTTCTTCCGGTTTGCCTTCTGTGACATTGCCGGTGGTGGCACACTCGGCCAGCGGTGATACGCGCAAAGCCTATGGCATGAGTGACCTGACTGTGCAAGCCTTGCACCGGGCTTACGAGTATGCTCTTTTCTTGGGACTGAATTACATCAACCCCGAGCATTTGCTGCTCGGCATCATGGATTTGAAAGAGTGCATAGCGGTGCGCACAATCGTCGATTTAGGCGGTAATGTAGACTTTCTGCGCAAGCAAATAATGATGCTCATGGCCAAAAATCTGAGCAGTGATTCCACCTTGCCTGGTTTGAAAGATGCCGTGGTTAACGGCTTGCGCGAACTCATCGACAAACATTACCGGGCCATTTCCACCCTGCAAGCTCTTTCGGTGCGCAGCCGCCATGCTCTTGGTTCTCTGCCGCCTCGCTCCGAGATTGTGCATATGGTTTGCACCGGTTATGTCCCTGATTTTCTTATCAATCAAATGGCTTTCCGCCGCTATCTCTTAGAAGAAACCCTCAACCAGCTGAATTGCCGCGTTGGTGGCTTGGACAAGGAACTATCGGCTTCGATTATCTCGGCTGCCGCTCAGAGTTTGCGCATGGAAGTGCGCAATTCTATCGAGTTTATGTTGGCTAATGAATACAGACTCTTTTCGCAAATGCTCGATGATGCCGAGCATGACTTGATCGGCTCGGTCATTGAAGATCTGTGGTGGGCTCAGGGCGAAGAAATAGCTTTGAACGAACTCTTTTCGGAAGCCCTCGATGATCATAGACGCAAGCATCTACTGAGCTTGCAAGAGCGTCGCCTAGAGATCAACGCTCGTCTATCTAAACTAAGAGAGAAGCTTGATGAAACTATTCGGCATTGTTTCGTAAAAAGAGCAGCTACCTAAGCCTATCGGCAGATGCTCATTTCAAAGTGAAGGGGCATTTCTGGCAGAAAGCTTTGGCGAAAAAGATCGGGTTTTCATTGATGTCCAGACCTTCTTGCACGCGGCAACGCAGTGTATGTCCGCATTGCGGACAGGAAAGCTCCCGAGCCCCCAGCAAAATTGATTCGGTTAAGTCGTCTAAAATAGCTTGCCAGCGTTTTGGGTCGGCACTGGGCTCCAGTCTCGGTTTTACTTCTACTTCTTGTAAAACCGGCGGGTCGATGGTGAGGGCCCGTGCTAGTTTCTGTCTGTCTGTCGCCGAGAGCCAGGTTTCCAGACCGGCTTCGATGTCTTCCAAGCGCGCCACGGTAAAATTGGTTCTTTCGCTGACTTCTTCTAGAGTCAAATTCCTCAGGCGACGCAGTTGTGAAACCCGTCTAGAGAGGGTCGTTTCCAGTGGTTCGCTGATTTTCCAGAAGTTTTGTTTTTCCACGTGTTTAGAATTGCACTCTTATTTGAATGTGGCTCAATTAGATTTGAAAAGAGCTTAAAATTGTCTCGCCTAAAGTTTACCGCAACTAAAGAAGGGGCGTTATGCTCGATTTTCTAAAGCTTATGCCCTTACTCGATGAGCTTGGCAGCGACAGCCTCCAAGATATCAAAGAGAGTGAAAGGTTGCTTGAATTGGCTCTCAGGGCTTTTCATCAAGCCAGCCTAGATGAGTCTTTTGCCAGTCGCTTAGACGAGAATAGACCCTGGGTGCTTTGGCCCCTGCTCAAGCCCCTCTCCGAGCTTGGCTGTTTCCGCCCGGTGACTGAAGAGCCGGATAGTTATGTGGCTGTCGGAGTGGATGGCTCGCAGATTATGAGCAGTCATCATGAGGTTTCCACTGCTTATTTGCTTAACGCCGGTGTTGCTGCTATAGATTATCGCGGCTCTGCCAGGCTCTATAGCGAACCCAGGCTCTATGCCCGTCCAGATGATCTCTACCCTTTGGTAGACAGAAGACGTGTGCACATTGATGAACTTTATGTGGCACTCGAGCGCTCTATCTTTGAACTGGCGATACTCTTTCGCGAATGTCAGCTAGCCAAGGCAAGCGAGAAAGAAAAGGGCAAGGTCTTAGCTTTGGTGGATGGTTCGCTTTTGAGCTGGTCGCTTGAGAAGATGCCTGTGGGTTACCAGGAAAGCTTTTTGCAGAGGCAGGAGACCCTTTTCGATAGTTTTGCCGCAGCCAAAATACCCTGTGTCGGCTATATCTCCAAAAGCCGCAGCGCCGATCTAGTCAATGCCCTTAGAGTCAGTATCTGTCCCTATGAACTGAGTCATTGCCAAAATCTTTGCGCCGGTCTCAATGAAGAAGCCTTTCCTTGCTCGAGTATCTGGCCCCTCAGCGACAGGCTCATTTATTCGAGATTGCTTGAGCGGGGCCAGTTATCATCAGTCTTCGCTTCACAGGCTTCGGTCTCTAAGCTCTTCAAAGCCGAAAACCAAATTTGCTTTGCCTATCTTTCTGGGCCAAGCGAAGTCGCTAGGCTCGAGTTTCCCCGGTTTGTCTTTGACGACGACGAAATGTTTCAGTTTGCCCTCAGGGCAGTTATGTCGCAATGCAATAAGGGCTTTGGTTATCCGGTGGTTTTAAGCGAAGCCCATAATCAGGCTGTGATAAGAGGTGTAGAGCGCGACCGCTTTTTTGAACTGATAGCCAAAAGAATGCTTGGTTTAGGAGTTGGCCTTTCTGCCAGCCCGAAAGAGCAGAAAAAGCGGCGCAGCTTTATCTAGTGGTCTAGGCACCACAACATTGCGATGCTCAATATTTTGAGGACCAATGTTCCGAAGACCAATGTTCCGAAGATCTGTATATCTAAGGAGTATTTAAATGGTCATGAGTAAAAAGCTGGTTTATTCTGAGTTTAGTAAGCCGCCTCTTAAATTTAAGGGGGGAAACTACGTAGTCGCGCCTTGACTTGGTACCTGGCTTAACCTACATTGCTTGCATGAGAAGTCAAGTGCTTCTGGGCGAACAAGGCGGCGGTTAAGGGAGAAAGACATGCTATTCAATGTCATGCTATTGGTTAAAGGTCTTACTGAGCTGGCCCGTCCGGCTGTCCTCGCCGAAGTCAATTCAGGAAATCTGCCCATGCCCGACCTGCGAGCCGTTGTTAACGACCAGAGCAAGATGTCGAGCATCAAGGGTAAGTTCGAAGTAGACCACGCCGCCAATCTAGGCAATCTCAAGCGCCGAGCCACTGGTGAAATTTCCTGCCCGGACGGACTTTCCACCCGTGACAGGCAGCGCAAAGCTCTTTCTTATTGGTTCTCGGCCGAAGAAGAAAGAGAAAGTCAAGAGAAAAGTCTGAACGACAGGCTGGATGCCGCCGCCAGAGCCACCCGCCTGCCCATGCTCGAGCCCCTGCCCTCCAGTGAAGACTGCTTCCTGGCATGGACTTCGGAAGATGAATATCTTTTCGATCGTCCCGTGAAAGAGTCTTGGCGCAATTTCGAAGAAAGCAGCAATAGTTTGGTGAAAGTCGAATATGTCCATCAGAGCGGACAGTCTTCGTTTGCTCCGGAAGAAAATTCGGAAAGTAAGGTAGATGCCTTCGCCGAGGTGTCGGATGATATCGGAGTCGGCACCGCCTATCACGGCGGCAACTTGACCATGCCCAACTACTGGGTAGAATAACCTAAGTAAAACGGGCTGAGTAAAACAGGCTGAGTAAGCGAATTATTGAATTAGAGGGCGGTTGCAGACATCGGCAATCGCTCTTTTAGTATAATTCTTTTCCATCAGCGCCCAATTTGAGTGAAGTGAGGCTCCAATTGCAAGATCTCTCCGCCCAGGCTAAGTTAGTAAAGCCGCAGCCCAAGCTAAATACAGGTCGTTGTATTTTGCGCCTGCCCGAGCCGGGTGAAGCCAAGGCCGTGGTCGAGTATTACTCTCGCAACCGGGACCATTTATCGGGCTCCGGTCCTGCCTGGCCAGACGATTTCTTGACCGAGGCCTACTGGGTAAAGCGTCTGAGTGAGAATCTGGAAGAATTCGAGCATGATAAATCAGTGCATTTCTTCATCTACGAACGCAATTCTGATTCGGGCATGGTCATAGGCAGCGCCAGTCTGACCAATATCATCAAGGGTGCTTTTCATGCCGGTATTCTCGGTTATGGCATAGACAAAGAACGAGAAGGTCGCTCGATGATGAAAGAAGCCTTGCAGTCGGTGATCACCTATGGTTTTTCGGCTCTCAATCTGCACCGCATTATGGCCAACTATCAGCCCGCAAACGAGCGCAGCGGCTGGCTATTGCGTAGTTTGGGCTTTACCGTAGAGGGCTATGCCCGCGACTATTTGCTTATCAACGGCAAGTTCAAAGACCATGTCCTCACTTCAATAGTCAATCCAAACTGGACCGCCCGTTAAATTCGCATCCAAATTTATGACTTAGAGCATTAAAGACTTGCTGAATTAAAGACTTATTGCCTTTACCTTAGAAAGCATGGCGGGGCAATAGCGGGGCTTTGGTGCTACGATTTGACTTGATAGCGGCTATCCGGGGGATTCCAAGGGCATGTCTGATTGTCTCGTTTCGGAAAATCATGAATTGAAAGACATCGTCGATAAGGTGATGCAGGGCGAGCGTCTCAGCCGCGAAGACGCAATCAGGCTCTATAAAAGTGATGATCTGCTTACCGTCGGTCGTTTGGCCGAATACGCCAGAGCCAGAGCCGCCGGCGCCGGCAAAGAAAAGCATGTTTATTACATCCACAACATGCATCTCAATCCCACCAATTTTTGCGTAGAGACCTGCCGCTTTTGCTCTTATGCCAACCCGGTCGAGCGCGAAAAGGCTTACACCTGGTCGGTTGACAGAGTCTTGCAAGAAGCCGGCAAAGGTGCTGCGCTGGGCATCAACGAAATACATATGGTAGGTGGACTAAACCCTGCCTGCGACTTGAATTATTACGAAGAGGTTTTGCAGGCTATAAAGGCCGATTATCCTCAGATTCATATGAAAGCTTTCACCGCTGTCGAGATTGAGTACCTAGCCAATCTGGAAGGCATAAGCTATGAAGAAGTGCTGCAAAGGCTAATCAAAGCCGGTTTAGGCTCTATGCCGGGCGGCGGCGCCGAAATATTCGATGAAGAAGTACGCGAGCGTATGGCGGTCAAAAAGACACCGGCTCACATCTATCTTGAAATTCACGGCATTGCCCATAAGCTCGGGCTCAAGTCTAATGCCACCATGCTCACCGGCATCAGTGAAACAGTTGAGAACAAAGTCGATCATATGTTGCTTTTGCGCGAGCAGCAAGACAAATCAGGCGGCTTCCAGTGCTTTATTCCGCTCAAGTGCTATTACGAGGGGACCGACATCGAGCCGGAAGTTCATGAACCGACTGCTCAAGATTTGCTCAAAGATGTAGCGGTATCTCGCTTGGTGCTCGATAACTTCCCCCATATCAAGGCTTATTGGATTCAGCTTGGCGTAGAACTGGCTCAGCTGGCTCTTTCTTTTGGCGCAGACGATATGGATGGTACCATCGGTGAAGAGAAAATCACCCATGCCGCCGGAGCAAAAACACCTTTGCAGTTGGCCAAAGAGCGCATGGAAGAATTGATCTCCTCCAGCGGTTATCAACCGGTCGAGCGCGACACCATATACAATATCAAGGCTGTTTCCAGCACCGCACCAAAGGCAGTTCCACCTCTGCAAGAGCGCTTGTCGGTTATAGTTTAAGAGCTAGAAAAGCTAGATCTTAGATACTAGACCCTAGACTCTTGTCTTACATGACAAACTGACCTATTTTAGCCCCTCTCTGAATGATCATTTGCACTCCTTCATTGAGCTGCTTGCGCTTGAGCATGTCGTTGAAGGCATTGTTGTTTTCGGTTATGGTGCCGTCTACCGCTTTGATAATATCGCCTTTCTTCAAACCGGCTCGGTCGGCTCTAGATTGCGGCGCTATCGCTGTTATTTCCACACCGCCGTCACCCTTTTTGGTGAGAATGCCATAGGCGGCGCTTGCCTGGGTACTGCCCCGACCAGCTAGATTGCCGCCCTTTATTGCTTTGTTTGTTTTGCTGCCGTCGGCATCACCGCCCTCTTTAGCGATATAGGTCGCTTCCGCTTCTGCTCTTTCTTGTTGAGCCTGCTTTAGGTTTGCCGAGAGTTTTTCCACGGCTTCTTTATAGCGTTCTTCATCTGGTTTGATTTTGTAGGCTTGTTTGAAATAGTCGAGGGCATCCACCGGGTTTTTTAGGGCAAGATAGATTGTGGCGATGTTGTATTTGACCATGGCTTGTCGCGGTGCTTTACTGTCAAGCTCTTTATAAAAGCCCAGAGCCGAATTGTATTCGCCTCGCTTGTAAGCTGCCGATGCCTGCATGGCTAATTCTTTTAGTTCGGCTTTTTCGCCTTGTTCTGCCTGTTCTTTTTCGGCTTTTTTGCCCAATGACGAAACTGCTTCTTGGTATTCCCTTTTGCTGGGATTTAGAGCCATGGCTCTTTTGTATGAGTCGAGAGCTTCGCCGTAACGGCGAGCCGCTTCATAAATTACGCCCATACTAAAATGGGCCTCGGCATAGTCGGGCGCCAGGCGCAATACCTGCTGGAATTTCTCAATTGCTTCCTGTCCTTTTCGAGCCTTCCAGAGTTCCACTGCCTCTGCCTGCAGTTGGCTTACTTCTTCTTCTTTGGCAAGCATGGCGCGGCGCTTGCGGTCCATTTGATCGTCATTAGAGCCTTGGTAAGTCGACTTTTGGCTATTATTTGGCGCTGTCTTATTTGGCGCTGTCTTAGTGTCAATATTAGGTTTCTTGGGGGCTTCTTTTACTTCGGGTTTGATCAGTTCTTTCAGTTTGGCAAAGCGCTCTGCCAGACTGCCTTCACCTTGGTCGCCAAAGACTTTCTTTTCCAGCCTGGTGATGCGACTTTCCACCTCGCCCTCTTCGTAGTTTTTAAAGAAGAGTTTTTCTTCCATGCCCTTAAGTCTGGCAAGGTCGTCACTCGACATCTGGGCGGCTGCAGGCAAAAAGAGGCTGAAAGCCCATAAGCCTGCCAGGGTAAGCATCGAGAGCTTTCGGGACGTGCCGATTTCGCCTGTCCCGACAAATTTTATCTTTGAATCTGGTCTTTTCATTGAACTTTTTCCGCGGAAAACCTGTCTTAAATGCTAGCAAGAACTTTAGTGTTAAGCTCTAGGGCAAGAGGTGGAAATGGACGAAGATAAGAAAGCGGTTGAGAATAGTCCGCCTAAAAAGGCTTTCTCTTGCCAACTGATGCAAGAGTCGGGCTACTCTCTTGATTTCCTAGAGAGTGAAACCAAGTATTGGGTGGCTTTCGACCGCGCCGAAATAGCAATGTCCGGTACCAAGCTGAGACTGATCTACGACCGGCTTGGTTCCCTTGAAAAGCTTTGGAAAGCAGATCCATTGCAAATCGCCGAGTTGGGTCAAGACCCTTTTGCGCGCCTGCCTTTTTTGACAGATGAAGTAGTGGGCAAAATAGTCTCAGCGCGCAGTCGCATCCAACCCGACGCCTTGATGCAAGAGCTCAAAGAGAAAGATGTCTGGGCTCTCTGTCTTGCCCATCCCAGTTTCCCCTTTGGTCTCAGAGAGATACATCAGCCTCCGGCGGTGCTCTATATCAAAGGAAAGCCTGATTTTATCCGCTTGAACAAATCTATTGCCGTGGTCGGTACACGCAACCCCAGTCCTTATGGGCAAAAGGTTGCCAAGCAATTTGCCTCTGAATTGGGCAAAAGAGGCATCACTGTCATAAGTGGCATGGCTCTGGGTATCGATTCGCATAGTCATTGGGGTGCCATCGAAGCTGGTGGCGTGACGGTGGCTGTTTTGGGTTCAGGCCCCGATGTTATCTATCCGGCCACAAACCGCCGCCTCCATCAAAAGCTTATTGAGACTCCAGGTTGTGCCGTTCTCTCTGAATATTTCCCTGGCACCAAGCCCCAGACTTGGATGTTCCCCCAGCGCAATCGCATCATTTCTGGTCTATCGCAAGGAGTGCTCGTGGTTGAGGCTGGTCAAAAATCTGGATCTCTACTAACCGCCAATCAGGCCTTCGACCAGGGGAGATTGGTTTTTGCCATTCCTGGACGCATCGACTCACCGGCTTCAGATGGCACCAACCATCTGATTTCTTCTAATAAAGCCAAGCTTGTCTCTTCTATTGACGACTTGCTGTCTGAGTTTGCTTGGATTACCGGGCAATACGATGGCAAACCCGTACCGGTGGAGTTATTCGGACCAGAGAAAGAAGTTTATGACCTTATTTGCGCCAATCCGCAAATTCATTTCGACCAGTTGGCTGAGAAAAGTAGTTTGTCGGCCGGCGAGCTTTCCAGTGCTCTAATCATGCTTGAGCTGGCCGGCGCGGTGGAAAGGCTTGCCGGGGACAATTATCAGGCATCATAACTTTTCTATTGCCAAGCTGATAATTTATCTAGCTGTAGCCCAGCCGGGAAATCTCTCGGTGTAAGGGCCACATTTTTGGGTAAGTTAAATAAAGACCATAAGATCTTTACTAACTCCTGTGCCTTTCCCCTCCCCTTAAATTCGGTCAACCCAATGAAGTTGTGCTTGCGATGCAATAACTACTTCGACGACGAGAACACCGTCTGTCCGAATGATCGCGCCCCTCTGGAATATGTTGGTAAGGAGCCCCTGATTGGTGCGCTCATAAACAACCGCTATGCCGTGGACTGCGTGGCGGGCAAAGGCGCCTCCGGCATAGTCTACAAAGCCACCAGGCTTGTGATGGGCGGCTTCGTGGCTGTCAAGGTTCTGCACACTTACCAGGGGGCTGATTCCAAAAGTCTAGAAAAGTTTTCTCGTGAGATAACCGCCCTTGAGAGATTGAGACATCCCAATATTGTCAGTTTCTTTGATTCGGGCATCACCGACGACGGTCAGCCATTTCTGGTTATGGACTTTTTGGAAGGCACTGCGCTCACCACAATTATTCAAAAGGGTCCGATAAATCCAGGGCGAGTCTTAAATATAACGCTCGAGATCTGCAAGGCGCTGCAGTTTGCGCACGATCAAGGCTTTGTGCACAGAGATATGAAGCCCGACAATATAGTTCTGGATCATTCCTCCGGCAAAGACATGGTGAAACTTCTCGACTTTGGTATCAGCTATACAATCTTTGAGAATCGTATGAACGCTATCTCTCGTCCGACCACGGTGGCGGGTTCCCCTGCCTATATGAGCCCCGAACAGTGTCGTGGCTTGCCTTTGGACCATCGCACCGACATATACTCTTTGGCCTTGGTGGTATTTGAGATGTTCACCGGGCGCAAACCCTTCCGGGCCAACTCAAACAAAGAGTTCATGGTTAAGACTGTTAACGAGAAAGTTCCCCTTATGGCTACCGTTAGACCAGATCTGGGTATTCCTGAGCCAGTGGATCTTGTTATTGCTCGGGCTCTTCAGAAGAATCCAAAGGACCGGCATAGTTCAATCAACTTGTTCGCGTCCGAACTTACTAAATCTTGTGAGGGTTCAGGCTTTGCCTTTACCAGCGGTAACGAGCAAGACCCCGACAGGTTGCAAAATCAACCAAATCGGGTAAGTGAGCGAATGAGGGGGCAATAGGCTCGTAGTTTTGACCTTGAGAGGACGGTAGTTTTGAAGGACGATGTGCCAGATCTGACACCTTATCTAAGTAAGAAAGGCGGCAATAGCCAGGCCAAGAGCGAGCCTGGCAAGGCAGATATTTCTGAAAAGTTGTCCGCTTTGGTCAAGAAACCGACCGGTTCCTCCACCAATGTGCCGGCTGTAGGCTCGACGCCTCCGCAATCTGCCAGTCAATCTTCTGGCAATACTAACTCTTCCCCAACACCTCCCTCCTCTTCCACTTCTGATAGCTGGGCAAAAGTAGTCTCTGAAGCCAAACCTTCGGTGGTTGATTATTCTGCTTCCAATTCGGACGATGCTCTGGAAGCCATTGACGAAAGTAATTTTGAAAATAGTGTTGATGCCCGCTTAGAGGCACAGACCGAAATTAATAACTCTCCAAGCGGCGGCAATAACGGCAACGATAACGGCAATAACGGGCGAGCGTCCGATAATCACAGCTCGATTGAGGCTAAGCCAAGAGCGATGGGGGTGCCAGCTGCTCGTCCGCTTGCCTTAGATAAGTTCAAATCTCCTCAAGCCAAACCTATGAATACGCTTTCTTCGGGAAGCGCCCCGCCCATATTGAAGTCTCCCTCCACACCCAAGCCGGCCGGCAGAGTTTCGCAGCCTTACAATCTGCGTGATGAAGAACCGATTATGGAGGGTCTGGCGCCAAAAGCGGTAAGTATTCCACCTAAGTCTCCGGGTAATGCACCGACTGTGGTGCCTAGTCGACCGACCCTGCAGAACAATTCGCCGGTCAGACTTCCTTCTGATTTAAATAGAGACAAGCCTGCCGTGCAATTGCCCGGCGCGCCCAAGAAGATCGAAGAAGCGGCCAAAATAGAGGAAAAACCATCTTTTAGTCCGCCCCAGCCGGTAGAGACTCTGCCTGTTGCCGAGCCTATACCCGTTGCCGAGCCTCTGCCTGTTGTGGAGACTAACTTGGTTTCGGAGGCTACTCCGGCTTCTGAACCTAATTTAGCTTCTGAGCCAGAACTCGCTTCGCAAGATCTCTTCGCTGCTGCCCCTGCCAGTGGTGGCGAGATAGATTTCGCCCAGGCTTTCCGAGCCGAAGCCGCTCTTGCAAGCACAAACGCTTCATTTGAGGCGACGCTTGCTGAAGCTTTCCCTGAGTCCAGCTTGGAGGCGCCAAGCGACATGGCAAGTGAAGTGCAATCTGACTTTAATGCCGCCGCCCTGTCTGAACCTCAAGTAAAGCCCAGTCCGAGAGTTTCTAATACTCGTATTTCCGGACCGCAGCGCAAGCTCTCTTCCTTATTTGAAGATCAAGAAGCAAGCAGCGAAGATGTAGGAGCTGATGCTCTGGCTCGGGCTTTTCAGCAAGAACAGGAAGCCCTGCAGGAAAATCCTGAAAAGTATGGATTAGAATCGACTTCTTCTCGTCCGCTTGGCTTTGGTAGTTTGCTTGGGGAGAATCTTTCAGAAGACGGGCCCAAAGAAAGTGCTCTCACTCATTTGATGACCCCCACCGGTCAGCAGTCAACTAAGTTTGCCCCAGATAGAGAAGGCGATAGCTTCGACGAACCGGCTTCTTATGCTTCAGGCAGTGAGCCTGAACCGATGCGTCTTTCGCAAGAAAGTCAGGCGCCTGCTTTCTCTGCTTTGTTCAGCAATGAAATTGTCACATCCGGTGCCGACTACTCTAAGTTCGGAGAGTCGCAAGATAGCAGCCAGTCTGAGTTTGCGCAACCTATAGTTGAGCATCCTATAGTTGAGCAGCCTGGTTTTGACAATTTCAGTCAACCTGAGATTCTAGAACCCAAAGCCGAAGAGCCCAAAGCCGAAGAGTTTAAGCCTAAGTCGCCGGTTATCTCTAAGCTATTGGCTGGCTTGAACTTAAGCGAAGCAGCCTCGACAAATTCTGCAGCGACAAATTCTGAAACTGCTGCAGTTGCTCCTGAAGTATCCACACCGGCAAGTGAAGCTGATGAAGTGGCTCGCCTTTTGGCCGGTGTCGAGACACCCAGACATGACGATGAAGAAGTTTCTCTGGAAGAGTTGAAGGCTTTGCTCAAGAAAGAGAAGCAAGCCAAGAAAGAAGCAGCTAAGAAAGCTCAGGAAGAGCTAGCTAAGCAAGATCAAGGTAAGCAAGACCAAGCTAAGAAAGAGGAAGAGTCCTCATCTTCCCACGAGGCGGTAGTCGAATCGCCCTTTGCTCGACCGGCTTCTGAACCTGAGACTAAAGCGGCACCAGAAACTGAAGTTAGTCTAGAGCAAGCAGCTGATTCTGCAGTGAATTCTGCAACGGCTTCCGAACCTGAGAAACCAGCTGCCAAACCAATCAAAACCAAGCCTGATTTTGATTACGATAACTTCGATGATCGTCCTATTTCTGAAAAACTTGCCGATAGAAAGAAAGCAGAGTCTATTTCTCAGTCGCCGGTCTCCTCCGGCGGCGATGATGAAGATGAGGGACCCTCACTTGGCGATGCTGTAGCCGATGCTCTCGATAAGCTTCTTGATAGTCCGGTTGCTCCCGTTGCTGCCGCTACCGGAGCTGTCGGAGCGTCTTTAGGAGCCTTCTTAGGTGCTGCTTCCGCCTCTGAGTCCGCAGCAGAGAAAGAAAAATCAATAGAAGAGAAAGCTCTCGAAGAAAGGGTAATGGCTGCCAATCTCGATAAAGATGGGCAAGCCGGTCAATCTAGTATTGAGGGGCAGGACCCCATGACCCTGACACAGTCTAAAGTCGATGCCTTGTCGCGGCTTCTGGAAGCGGCGTCGAAAGCGCCTGAGAAAGAAGGAGCGGCACCGGCAAATCGTCCTACCGATTCGGCTTCCAAATTGGCTGAGATGATCAATAAGCCTCCGGGCAAAATTTCTCGTCAGATGGATGCCATGCAAGAAGGTGGAAGCAGCCCTGCCTTTACTTCGCCTTTTGCCAGCCCGGGCAGTTCAATGACCAACTACCCCGGACAGAACGCCACAGCTGCCTCTGAGGCGATGCAGACGCCTTCGCCGACAAGCGGCATGCCACAGGCGGCCATGTCGGGCGATGCCGTCAGTGCTCGTATCGCTGCTCTCAACCGCAAATTGGAAGAACAGAGCAAGCCGCCTGGTGCCACATATTCGGGTATGCGAGGACAAGACGTTATTGGAGTAGGACAGCCTCCCAGTGCTTCTGCTTCCTCTTCATCTTTAAGTCGCGTCGGTACCGGTAGTGTTGCCGGTATGACTCCTCCGCCTATGTCGGACGAACCTGAGTCTAAGTCTGAACTGGTCAATCGTATACTCAATCAAGCACGCATGAACCCCAACGACACCGGGGTGCGCTCGGCTATGCCTGACCCTGTGCCGCTTGAACAAGTGCAGCAATTGCAGCAGCGCAATATGAAAGGGCAGTCGCAGAAATCTAAGCGCGAACCCATGTCCAATAAATCTAGAGGCAGAACCGGCCCGGCCATACACCCGGCTGTGATGGTCTTGGCTTTGCTGGTTGTGCTTGGTGCTGCCGGCGGTGGCGTCTTCTATGCCATGCAGCAAGGCTTGATCAAATTCGATGCTGCTAAACTGCCCGATGTATTGCCTTCCGAGAAAGCTTCAATCGACCAGCATATCAAGAACGGCGAGTTCGATAAGGCTCGTGAGATGCTAGAAAATAAAGCCAAAGGCTCTAAGTTAAGTGCCTCAGAGCAAGAAAAACTTTATGGCGTCTATTTGTCTATTGCCGAATCGAAAGCTGGTGAAGGCGCTGAAAAAGCTGAAATGCAAGAGGCTCTGAAAATGCTTGAGAAAATCCCAAGCAAGTTCAAAAAATACAAAGAAGTCCAGAAGCTGATGCGTAAGCTCAAGAAGAAGGTAAAAAGAGGCTAGCAATGAAGTTATGCCTAGAGTGCAATACACACTTCCAGGGTGATTTCAGCGAGTGTCCTGATGATGGTTCCAAACTCGTCAATTTGCCCGATGATCCGATTATCGGCAAGATACTCGGAGAGAAGTATCGCATTCTTTACCCGGTCGGAAAGGGTAGCATGGGCATGGTCTATAAGGCCATACAAGAGTCCACCGGGCGCGAAATGGCGGTCAAGTTACTGCATCACTTCCTCGGTGCCAATTCCGACTCGGTCAAGCGTTTCCACCGAGAAGCTCGTGCCGTCAGCCGCCTTTCTCATCCAAATATAATTAGACTTTATGACTTTGGTGTCATGGACCAAGGTCAGCCCTATATCGTTACTGAACTTTTGAAAGGTGTCACCCTCTCAGATGTTCTGCGAAAACGCGGCTATCTAGATTTGAAGCAAGCTCTTCCTTTGTTTGAGCAGGTTTGTGCGGCCATCGGTGAAGCCCATCGCAGCAGGGTTATACACCGCGATCTCAAACCAGAGAATATTGTTCTAGAAGATGTGGACGTCAAAGGCGATCTTGATGCCCTTGACCTTATCAAAAAGAATGCCATCAGAGTGCTCGATTTCGGCGTCGCTAAAATGTGGAGCGACTCTGGCGCTTCCTCTGCTTCTCTTACTTTAGAAGGTAAAGTCTGCGGTTCACCGGCCTATATGAGCCCCGAGCAGTGCCGCGGTGTAGATGTCGACTATAGAACCGACATCTACAGTATGGGTGTTGTTTTCTTTGAGACATTGACAGGCAAAAGACCCTTCTCAGCCGATGATCTCATGGCTCTTATGCTTATGCATGTCAATAATCCCGCTCCCTCACTTGGCGCCGTCCAGCCCGAGGTCACCTTCCCGCCTGAAATGAATGAAACCATAATGAAGGCTATGGCCAAGAATCCCAATGAAAGACAGCAGAGTGCTGAAGAACTTTGGGAAGACATTCAAGCCGCCTGCAAAGGCAGACAAAAAACTGTTTCGGTCAAACCACCAGAAAATTGGATACCTTTTCAGGGCAAGGGTAATTTGGTTTTCAACCCAGGAAAAGACGACGGCGCACCCATGGAAACATCGGATAGCTACGCCGCCTTGGGCAATCCGCAGGCTATGCTTGACTATGGACTAGAAGCCCGTCCGCTCAAGCCTCGCAAACGCAAAAAAGAAAACCGCATCTTTATGATCGTCAGGGCTCTGGTACTAGGGGCGGTGCTCATAGTCGCTGGTAACTATTTTGCCGGCAATTATATGGTGCAGGAAGAAGCCCGCGCTGCCTGCGCTCTTATCAATAAAGGCCGCTGCGAAGAAGGCGTGGCTATTTTGGAGAGGCTTTTAAAGGAAAAGAAGCTTACTAATGAATTTGATCAGACTTTGAATGATGCCTATGTGCAGATGGCTCTTTCTTATGCCAAAGCTGGGCAGTACCCCCGGGCGGTGGAATTGCTCAAGAAAGTTGAACCAAAGTCCAACGCCTATTCCCAAGCGCAACAGCTTCTGCGCCGCTATTCCTGGCGGGTGCGTTAACTAGTAAGTTTTGCTGGTCATAAGTTCAAGCAAAGAGCCTCCTGCTTGCTTAGCCGTGCCCCTTTGCTCAGGATCGAGATCGGTCAGAGTTTTAATTAGACTATTGAGCCCTTCTCTTATCTTGAGCTTGCCTTGATAAGTCTCATTAATATCAATTGTCTTCATAGCAGTGGGATCTTCGCCGGTAAGCAAGAAGGCAAGGGTGGCTCCGAGGCTATAGAGATCGCTCTGGGGGCAGGCTTTGCCTCTAAACTGCTCGGGGGCGATATAACATTGTTTGCCGACCATGGTGCCGGTGGCGGTGCCAATCAGTTCATTGGCGGCGCCAAAATCTATAAGAATCAATTTTTCATTTTTGTCTAAAATGATGTTGTCTGGAGTGAGATCGCGGTGCACCATCGGTGGTGAGAGGTTGTGCAGGTACTCCAAAATCGAGCAGAGGGTAAGGGCGTCGTTGATAACATCGAGCTCATGCCTGGGACCGGTTAGTTGAACTAATTTACGTAGGTTTTCGCCGCTTAGATTCTCAAGCAATATATAGTGCCGGTCATTGACATTGTCGGCAAAATATTCGTAAACTTTGACTATATTGGGATGTTTGATGCGCATCAATAACTGAGCTTCGCGTTCGAACATAGAAAGCGCTTTCTCTTTCAGTTGGGGGCGAGCGGTTGCAGGAATCACCGATTCTTTCAAGACCGACGTGCGCTTGCCGTCTTCTTGGCAAAGATAGACCGCCGACCAACCACCCAGGTTGAGCTGCCTCAAGACTTCTATGCGTCCGTCCAAAAGTTTCTGCCCGGGATAAAGCGGCATATATGCCGATGATGAATAGCGACTGGCCAGCTCCTCTTCCCACATACTAGTAAAGCTCAAGAGCCTCTTCTCATCGTTTTCTTTAGATATTTTGTCTCTTGCTCTAAGCAGACTTTCGTCGACTGCTCTGTCCGGGCTCAATAGCGATAGCGACAGCAAAATCTGCTCACGGTCGGTATTGTTGAAATTTGCCAGAGGCATCTCGATGTGTTGATTGCCTTTCAGGGTTAGCTTCAGTGTGGACTGGCTCAGATCATTGTCTGCCTCAATTTGGCTAGCAGCAGGCCGTCTCTCGGCTTCAGTGACTTCTACTTTTTCAATATGTTTGAAAGGAATGAAAGATCCGAAATCTCTTCTGCTTATCAGGTTTGGTAAGGTAAGTCCAGTGCTGTCAATTTCGATGGTGTTTTCGCGCAAAATATTACAAAGTATGATACCGCCCATAGAGATAATGAGAGGATAAAAGGACATTCCGGCAAACACTGCAACCAAGCATAGATTTTGCGTTCCGCCCGAACATATGCAGGTGATAGCAAGAATGCAGTAAACGCTTAGAATTAGAAAGGTTGTTCCGCCCCAGACCGGAAAAAGTAGCACCATGAGCCAGTAGGACCCGATGGCCACAGGATTATTGTAAGTAAGTCTATGAATGCTCAATCTGTCCTCTCACTTCGCCAATGCACTAAAGCCTCTCTGCATTGAGCGGCTGAATGGAAGCGATTTTCAACTGCTTGGGCTGTACAGCCGGCTAGAATGGGGAGTAGTTCGAGGTCATTAGCCGCTGACTTGACCTTGGATAGATCGGTTAATGGTTCCGGCTCTTCGCCGGTGAGCATAAAGTAAATGCAACCGCCCAGAGCATATATGTCGCATCGCTGGTCTACGCTACCTCGCAATTGTTCAATTGGCATATAGTTTTGTTTGCCGACTATAGAGGCTTTCTGTAGTCCTGAAGTTTCTGAATTTTCCAAGGCAACGCCAAAATCAATTAGGTTCAGTTTTCCATCTTTGTCTAAAATTAAGTTGTGAGGAGTAAAGTCACGGTGAATGACCGGAGGCTTGAGTCCATGTAGATACTCAAGAATCTCGCATAGAGATATTGCAGCCGATACTGCTTTTTCTGCAGAAAGAGGTCCATTTTTCGATATATGGTCGAATAGGCTTTCGCCTTCTATAAAGTCCATGAGAAGGTAGGCTCTGCCGTCTTGCACAAAGCTTTCTTGGAGCCCGACGATTTGAGGATGTTTTACTTTTGCAAGCAGTTGGCACTGATTCTCGAAATCTTTGAGAATTTTTTCCTTTATCAAATAGCCGGCGCGACTGGGTAGGATTACTTCCTTTAGAACATAGGTTTTGTCCGACTCGGTACTAGTCATTAGGTAGGTAACGCCCTGCCCACCTGAACCAAGCAGAGATTCTATTTGATAGGGGCGACCTTCCAGTCTGGCGCCTTGAGTCAGGGGAGTAAGAGACTGCAAGGATGGTGCGCTGCTTAAAGAACTCAGCCAAAGTTCTGTGAATGAGCCCCCAGCGTTGTGTTCAAGTTCACTGTAAATTGAGGGTTCGACAATATTTTCAGGCGCCCAGACTTTGAGAGCTTCGAATATCTTCTCCAGAGATTGGCTGTCGGTTAAAGAAAAGATGGGAATAGTAATCTTTGACTTAGCGGCTAAGTCAGGATGAAAAACGAGGGAACGCTCGGCTTTATTCTCACCTTCAATCGCCACCCGCTTCAATTGTTTCCATTGAATATAAGAGATTGGCAAATAGCCTGTTTTCGTCTTCATTCGGCTGGTTATGCCCATGTAGTCGATAAATATCTGGTCAGCAGCGGTATTGAGTTTCCTTTGATGTATGATGCTCTTTATTACAACAGTTATTGTGCCGATCAGTCCGATTCCCCAATAGAGACAGTAAAGTGGAGAGAAGAACGATGTTGGGAACAGAACGCCTGACAGAACGCTTGACGGACCGATGAATATGGAAGTCAACGCAAATAGTAGTGCCAGGATTCCTTTGAATAAAGTGCTTTGCTCTATACCAGTAAACACAACAAAGAACGTGGTTAGCCAGAGTATCACCCAGCTCTGGATAAAGAATCTAAAGGGACCGCCCAAATAGTCTAGGACTGAATTACGCATTTTCAGTTTGGACAAATTGATTTCGATCGATAGATCTCTATCGCTCTGCTTGCCTGGTTCTATCCCGAGAAGCGCATAGGCTTTACCGAAAGAATCTTGTTCGAAACTGCCCCAGTTGGTCAGAGCTTGCCTGACTTCCACATCAATTTCACTGTTTCTGCAGTTTTTAGCCAGGCAATGCCATAAGAGCTTGGCATTTTCGATGGTTAGCTTATCTATATCGACAGTTAGCTTGTTGAGGCTGTCGCCATCGCCCTGGACGGTGAATTCTAGATACTTATGGGCACCGGAAGCAGGCTTGGTCTTACCGAGATTAATGGACTTTACATTGCTGCAGAGAATACTGCCGGGAATAATTCCAGGCAGGTTAATTTCACCCCTCATGAAGCCAATTTTGAGATTGAAGAGGCGAAGCACTGTAATTGGATACATCAACAAAGCGAGGCAGGCGATTATTGTAACTATTGGCTGAGACAGCCAGGTGGCGCTGTAAAGAACAGTGGTGCCGATTAGAACCCATAATGGCAAAATCAAGAGCAAGAAATTGAAGAGCCTTCTATCTCCGGGACCGGAAAGGTCGATAAGAACCTCATCGCCTAGCAGGGTAAGGGCAGAATTAGCACTAGAGTTAACTGACAAAGTTTGAGTGTTTTCTTCGGACATCATATGGCAAATAACTGCTCGGCATTGGCTGTGGTTTGGGCGACCACCTCATCAAGGCTAGTATTCCTCAGTTGAGCCAATTTTTCTGCCGTCCACAAAACAAATAATGGTTCATTGCGCTCGCCTCGAACA
>JAFLCK010000042.1:0-30489 GCA_017303615.1 Obscuribacter phosphatis (SeqCode) | reverse complement strand
CGCCGCGAAGGCGCGCACTCTCAAGATTCTGAAGCTGGTGCTGGAGCGACTTCTGAAGCGGGAGCTGGAGCGGCTTCTGAAGCGGGAGCTGGAGCGGGCACTGGAGCGGCTTCTGAAGCGGGAGCTGGAGCGGGCGCTGGAGCGACTTCTGGAGCGGGCACTGTGACCAGAGGCGACACCTTAGCCGGAGGCGGCAATTCAGGCAGAGTCAGCGCATCCGCCGGGGACAGCGCTGCTGGCGCTGCTACAGTCACTGTTCATGATGTCGAGCTGACCGTTGCGTCAATGGCTAAGATTCCGCCAAAGACAGTATCTGGTTCAGATAAGGACAGACTCGCTCTTCTTGAGAAAGAGCTGAAGCAAGTCATCTTTGGTCAAGATCATGCCATCGAGAAAATGGTGCGAGCCATCAAATTATCCAGGTCTGGACTTGGTAGTCCAGACAAGCCTATCGGCTCCTTCTTGTGCTCTGGACCGACTGGGGTTGGCAAAACAGAGTTGGCTAAACAGTTGGCAAAAATACTCGGTGTCAACTTCTTGCGTTTTGATATGAGTGAGTACATGGAGAAGCATTCTGTTTCTCGCCTTATTGGCGCGCCACCTGGGTATGTAGGGTTTGAGCAAGGTGGACTATTGACTGATGCTGTCGGCAAGACGCCTCACTGCGTGATAGTGATGGATGAAATAGAGAAAGCGCATCCAGATCTATTCAATATCTTGCTGCAAGTTATGGACCATGGTGCACTGACCGACAACAACGGAAAGAAGGCTGATTTTCGCAGCGTCATTCTGATCATGACGACTAATGCTGGGGCGCGTGAGATGATGGGTGATAACATCGGCTTCCGTGCAGCTTCTTCAAAGACTTCGCTGACCCAACATCTTGCCGAAGAGATGGAAAAGGCCCGTCAAGAAAGAGAGTCTTCTGAAGGCGGAGCCGGTTCATCGGTCGACAGACCTGAATCTAGCGGCAGCGGATATGGGCTTGGTTTTGGAAAAGGACGCGGCGCCATTGAAAGAACTTTTTCGCCTGAATTTAGAAACAGGCTGGATGCTTGGATTGCCTTCAACCCGCTAACATATTCAAATATATTGCTGATTGTCGATAAATTTGTTGACGAAGTTCGCTCTCGTTTAGTCGAGAAGAATGTGAGTCTAAAAGTGACTGCAGAGGCTCGAGACTGGCTGGCTGAGCATGGTTATGACCGACAATATGGAGCGAGACCGATGGGTCGATTGATCAAGGAACGCTTAAGTGAACCTCTTGCCGAAGAACTACTATTTGGCAAACTTGAGAAAGGCGGCAAGGTTGTGGTCGATGTGCAGGCTGTAGAAGGCAATCCCGATGTTTATTGTCTAAAGCTGATGATAAGCGAATAACAGTGCTTAAATGAATCCAAATTTTCAACTATTCAATCAGTTGTCCCAACTGAACCAAATACTGAACGCGCAGTTTTTACCAATAGGTAAAACGACAGTTTCGCTGACCATGCTTATTTATGTGGCTGTCCTTTTTTTCTTTTTAGTTATTGCCACGGCTCGTGCGAAGACTTGGTTTGAGAGAGAACTTTTATCCAGAACCAAAATAGAACCCGGAATGAGAGCTGCTGCTGGTTCATTCTTGCGCGGTTTCGTTCTTTTCGTTGGGTTTATCGTCATACTGCAGACCGCCGGTATCGATTTGAGCGCACTTACTGTGGTTGCAGGCGCCGTCGGTCTAGGTGTCAGCTTGGGTCTGCAGGGCTTGATAAGCAATGTCGTGAGTGGCGTGATTATTGTTCTTGAAGGACCTTTTAAGGTCGGAGACAGAATTGAGTTTGATGGAACGATTGGAAGTGTTATGAGAGTGGCTCTTCGCACAACAACAATAGTCACTAATGACAATGTCGCTATCATTGTCCCAAACTCAGAATTGCTCAAGGGGAAAATTACAAATTGGAGCTGTAACGCTAGTGATGTGAAGCACAGCGTTAGATTTACTTTTCCTGTAAGTGCAGATGGCTTGCTGCCCCCTTCTACTGTTATTGAGGCAATCCTAGAGGCTGCAAATGCGCACGCGGGTGTTTTGTCTGAGCCGGCTCCGGAGGTGGTTCTGCAAGATTTGGGAGAGAAAGCAAATAGCTATTTGCTTCGTGTTTATACTTCTGAGTTTTTGTCTAAGCCCAGTACCTTGAGAAGTGAGTTGAATCATTTGATATTTGATGCTTTTCGCAAGCGAAATATTAAATTCTCGGCTGGGGATAAATCATAGATTTTTGCTTTGCTCGAAATGGAAAACTAAGAGAAGTAGAAATTTTCTAAAATTTCTACTTCTCTTAGTTTTCTTTCCATCCGGTCTCTGTTCCGAAGATTATTTTTGCGATGTCAAGAACTGTGCCGATTGAACTTTTTGGTTTTGAATTACGTCTTTATATACAGAACCCAATGCAGTTGTTTCCGCGACTCTGACTTATGCTGCGCCAGAAGGAGGCTTTATGCCCAATAACAAAGAAAGAGAGAAAAGACCATATAACAAAGATTCGCTATCTTTGGTTCGTAGATACTTGTCTATGCTGCCACCTAACTATATCTTCACCACCAGAGAACTTCTCACTTTGGTAGAGGAACGACCTTCTCTAGATTCTTTCCTTTGCACGGCTGTTAAGGTTGGCTATATTGAAAGGTTGGCTAGGGGCGTCTTCCGTCGCAAAATACGAGGTCTGAAGCCTGTGCCTGAAGAGGTGATTGTTGGAGTCAAGCGAGTGGCATTCGCAGGAAAAGTCTCAACAACAAAGCTTTCAAGAGAAGAACAAAAGAAAGAAGCTAGAAACTTCCTGCTGAGCAATCCGGTAGATTCTTCTCGTTGTGTCGAGTTTCTGTGTGTCTCGAGCGGCGGTAGATTCAAGGCAGAGCAGGAAATAAGAGATAGAAAAACTTCAAGCATCTATTTGAGAGAGGCTGAAATCAGTATCGTTGCGATTGGAAATAGGAAGTCCAGACTGGGCGAGACTGAGGCCGGTAGGAAGTTCCGAACTCTCTGGCTCAAGGGCGAGAAGCACTGTTCAGAAGAAGAGATATACAAGACATTCTTAAGCCTCTCACTCAAAGAACGTTTAGTCGTTCCTTCACTTAAACAGTTTCTTCCTCAATGGATTAGCGATTGCCTTCCGCGGTTGCCGTATGAATCACTTCAGGTCCTAATCGACAGAGTTAAAACTCGTAAGGCCGGTCTAACCGGTAAGTATCGAGTTCCGGGCTCTAGAATTTTCGCTTAGAGTCTATTGGAGCCTTGAGGGGTGTCCATAGACTTAATTCGTGGCTTGAGTCGATAGAAATACTGTCTCGATGGCACTGTTTAAGCCAATTATCTTGATGAGTACTTTGCGTCATTTTTCTGTGTTAGGAGATTTGTTGAGATGAAGAAGTAGAAATTTTCGAAAATTTCTACTTCTCTTGCCGAAAAGCAATCAAGATCGATTTGTTGTCGCCTACACGAAAGTGGTCACCGTCCAGGCTGGACAGTACAGTCTCTAGCCGAAAGCCAGCCTCTTCGAGCATTGCGGCTACCTCTCCAAGCCTATAAATATAGTGCCTGGCGCTATATTTGCTTGTCTGTTCGTCTTCCACCACGATGTATTCCGCGTCTGCTATTCCAGCAATTGGATCGTAGTTTGTCTTGACGAGAAGATACGCTTTCTTGCCATTGAGACTCACTTCCACCCACTCTCGTTCACCGACGTTCAACAAAAAGCTCTCGGCGATGGCTTCAGACTCGATAATTAGCTTTGCGCCGGGAGTCATACAGTAGCTTAGTTGAGAGAATAGCTGCTTGGTTTCAGAGATATTGAAGTAGCCAAAACTATTGCCCATACAAAAGGCACCACCAAATTTCTGGAAAGAAGTGGAAGAAAAATCTTGGCGTAGGTCTTGCTCGATAAACTGGACTGATAGCCGAAGTTCTTTCGCGCTTCTTTTGGCTTCTGCTATAAACTCTGGGCAAGAATCTAGCCCTGTAACTTTATAGTCGTGCATCGCCAAACCTATGCTCAATCGTCCGGCTCCGCAAGGAAAGTCCAATAGATGTTCATTTGGACTGTCGGCAAACTGCTCCTGCAGAAAGTCCACTTCTTCGGCGGTTTCTTCAGGACTTTTAGCAGAGCGCCAGATGTCTAGAATCTGCCCTTTGAAAAAACTCTTGTCCAAAATAGCATTTCCCCTCTAAGGCACTTTGTCGGCGTTGCTTATTAAGCTAGAACACCTCAGCTTTTCTGAACTATGGCTTATTCATTCTTTCCGCTTTTTAGATGTTTTACTCTAGCCAAAGTATGAAGCATCAATGCGCATTCAATTTCTTCGCCGTTTCTCAATACTGATACGGTTGCTTCTGCTATTACAAGAGTTCTGCCGACCTTAATAACATTACCTCTGGCTATGAGCTTTTCACCGCGAGCGGGCTTTAGAAAGTTTATTTTGAACTCGGCGGAAACACACTCTTCATCAGGTGCCAGCACTGTATAGGTTGCATAGCCGGAAGCCGAATCTGCTGCCATAGCAACCATTCCACCGTGGAAGAGTCCATGCTGCTGTCTGACCATATCGCTGTATGGCAGATGGGCTTCGACATGTCCTAGCTTTACGACTGGTAGCTCCCCGCCTAATCTCTTAAAGCCCTGATGTTCGAAACTATTTCTCACTTTCTGTTCGAAATGAGGATCTAGTTCTTTAAGCGGGGCTCTAGAGGCGGAGGTAAATACTGTCATTTGTGAGTTTCCTTTTAGATGGTTTCGCTTGCGCATGCTTGGAGGCTGGCTTATTTTAGCAGGTCGCAGAAGCCCAACTGCTAGCCCGCCCGCTAACCCAGCGCTAGCCCAACCGCTGACCCAGCGCTAGCCCAACCGCTAACCCAGCGCTAGCTTTTGACCGATTTTTCTCTCTCTAGCAGTATGCGCTTACGCTCAATTCCCCATCTGTAGCCTGATATCTCTCCGCTCTTTCTTACTACTCGGTGGCAGGGGATGGCTATAGCAAGCTTGTTAGAGGCGCAAGCCGAGGCTACGGCTCGCACCGCTTTTGGTGCGCCAACCAGGGTCGCTAATTCTTGATAAGAGATTGTTTCGCCAATTGGAATTTGTCTGAGTGTATTGTAAACACGCCGTTGAAACAGTGTTCCTTGGATATCTAGCGGTAGGTCGCCGATTTGGCTATCGAGGCTGGGGCTTTCAATCTGTCCGACAATTTTGCCTACTACGTCGTCAAAAGTACTATCGGCTCCTATGATTTCAGCATTGGCGAAACGTTCTTGCAGATCGTCCAAAAGGGCATCGGCGCAGTCTCCAATGAGAATGGCGCAGATGCCTTTGGCGCTTCTTGCCACCAGTACTTCTCCTAGATTAGAGGTGCCCACTGCAAAGAATATTTGTGTGCCCTGACCCTTCTTTTTGTACTGCTCTGGTTTCATACCAAGAAGCTCGTTTGCTTTCTCATAGAAACGACCAGTTGAGTTGTAGCCAGCCTCAAAGAGGGCTTCTGTCATGCCCTTGCCCTCCTTGAGTGCTCGTTCTAGTCTTTCTCGACGTTCGCAAAGAGCGTACTGGCGAGGAGTCAGTCCAGTGGACTCCTTAAACACGCGGTGCAGATGATGGGGGCTAACGCCGCAATGCTTCGATAAGTCCGAGAGAGATGGCAATTTTTCAGCCTTTTCAATGAGACGGCAGACTTTCTCAATTATTGTCAGTGTGCTTAATGTACTCAAAGTGCTTAATGTGCCTAATGTACTTAATGTACTCATTGAACTCAATTTACTCCCCTTCAATAACTAGTTTGCTTACACCTCGCTGCAGCAATAGCAGTTTATTGCAAGTGAAGAAGATTTCTGCTCCCGATCTTGCTCAATTTAGACGACTGCTTGCTTTAGTCGTCTTTGCAGGGACATAGCTACTTTCAGCTTCTCTCGATGCTGGTCCACTGTCTTTTGCCCTTCCTTAACAGGATTTTCGGCGAAGAACTTTTCAGCTTCCAGGCTCAATTGTTCGTCAATTAGTCCGGTGATACCTTCCACAAGGCGGGTGATGATCAGGGCGGGGAACTTTGCTCTGATTTCGCTCCAGTTATCTTTGACGAACTGCCAGCCGACCTTTCTGCCCCAGGGATTAAGCATTAGGTTGCGCACCAAATATGGAGCATTCTGGCTGCGAATCTCGCCGGTCAGGGTCATGGAAAGGGTTCTTTTCAGTAAGTCTTCCTGTTTAAACTGGGCTAAAGCCTGCATGTATCGCTCTTTCTCTTGCGGTGATTGAGCCGCTAGATATTTGGCGTGAAAAGCATTGTAGCGATTCTCATCGCCGCAATAAGCTAGTACCGAAAGAGCTGCCGAAAGTATATCGGGCGGCAAGTTGTCGCCGTTCTTTTCATAGAGTTCGCTTAGCTGCTTTTGTATTTCTTTGTCATCACCGGTGGTGCCAATAGCTTGTAGTGCTAACCCTCTGAGCTGTTTGATTTGCTCGCTTTCGCCGGGCATCTCCGCCAGCCCTAGGCAGCTGATGGTGGGTTTGAGCAGTTCCAGGGGCAATTCTCTGATGGCGGCGGTGCTGGGGAAGTAAATTCTCTCAAGATATTGCAAGGATGAGATAATCAGAGCCCAGACATTTTTGTCGCCTTCCAATCGGAAGAGTTTCAGGAAGTCCAGATATTCCGGCAAGGGTGCAGTGCCGTTTACGGCTAGTGCAAAAAAGTCGTTGATCAGATTAAAGCGTTCCAGTGTACTTAACGGAACATCTGTTTGCTTTACATGACCCTGCGCCGGAGCGGCGAATTGTTCTTGCAGGGCACTCTTGAAGCATTTCATTAATTCACTATCGTAATGCACACGGTAGAAGCCGCTGCCGCCAGCATTGACAACCAATAGTTTCAGGTCTGAAGCCTCTGCTATCACCTTGTTTTCTTTAGAACTTTGGCTGAGCAGCTCATTTAAGTCAAGGTTCGCTTCTTTTTCTTTGAGCAAATACTTGATCGTTTGGAAGCTCCCCATACCACCGTTTGGCGCCTCTGGACTGCCGTCCTTGGCACCAAAACCGACTTTTATTATTAGTGGAATCTGAAAGAGTGTGTCGGCGCTGTTTTCTCTCAAATAAAAGAAGCGTTCTTGTTTGAGCTTGATTGTGCCTGGCTTTTCGCCTCGTTCGACTTTGACGAGCGGATAGCCTTCTTGGTAAATCCAGGAATCCATTATCCCGCCGACCGGCAGTTTGGCGCTCTCTGCCAGAGCTTGCCAGAGGTCGGCGGTTTCGGTATTGGCATATTTGTGTTTTTGCAGGTAGGCATTTACACCGGCTTTAAATTCACTTTCCCCGATGAACTGTTCAAGCATGCGCAGCACCGAAGCGCCTTTCTCGTAGGTCAATACGTCGAACATGCCGTTTGCTTCTTCCGGTTTAATTACCGGAAACTCGATCTTGCGGGTGGCAGAGAGTCCGTCTGTGGTCATCGCCGTAGCCCGTGAGACCCCGAAAGTTTCCCATCTTTTCCAAGATGGCTTGAAGTTGTCTACGGCAACCAATTGCATAAATGTGGCAAAGGCTTCGTTTAGCCAGATGCCGTTCCACCACTTCATTGTGGTCAAATTGCCGAACCACATATGGGCTAGCTCGTGGGCAATAACATCGGCAACTCTCTCTAGTTCTTGATGTGAGGCTCTATTGGGGTCAACCAAGAGGGCGTTTTCTCGGTAGATGACTGCCCCCAGATTTTCCATGGCGCCGAAGGCAAAGTCGGGAACGGCAATCATGTCCATCTTTTCGCCTGGATATTTGATGCCGTAATAGCTGTTGAAAAACTGCAGAGCAAAAGCGCCAATATCGAGGGCGAACTTAGTCAGATGTCCCTTACCCTGGGGCGCGTAAACAGTGAAGGGTATGCCTTCTACATCAATAGTTTCTGATTTGTCGAAAGATCCGACCAAGAAGGCGACTATATAGGTTGACATCTTCATGGTTTCTTTGAAACGGACAGTTTTAAGAGTCTGCCCCAGGTCATTGCTTTTTAGAATTTCTTCCGCTATTGGTGTATTTGAAATGACTGTAAGTGATTTTTCTACTGTCATCTCCAGCTGGAAAGTGGCTTTGAATTCCGGCTCATCGAAGCAAGGAAAGGCTCTTCTGGCATCTGTCGCTTCAAACTGAGTGAGGGCGATATAGCTCTTTTCTCCATTTTCTGGATGAACCTGTTCGCTGCGATAAAAGCCCCGCAGTTTGTCATTGATATGACCAGAGAACTCAAGTGTGATAGTAGCTGGTCCTGGTTCTAAGGCTTCGGCGAATTTGATTGTCAGCCTCTCGAGCTCATGATTTAGTTCGATTTTGACCGACTCAATTTGGCTGCCTGCCTTTGTTAATAGACTGGCGCTTCTTACATCTAATTCCACCGCGTTCATGACGATTTCGCTGATTTTTTCAGTCTCGCCTGCGTTTATCAGGACGTCAATTTCGCAGTTACCGGTGAAGGTAAAAGTTTGCAAGTCGGGGCAGAGATGAATACGGTAACGCTCAGGTAGAACAGCTTTACTCAACCTGTAATCATCACATTTGCCTGCGGTCACTTGCTTTACCTCTTATTTCTTTTGACTACTTACTTTTCCCGAATACTTATCTGATTAAGCTGCTGACTGATTTTAGCTGTTGACCTATTTCAGCTTCTAATTCATTTCGGCTTCTCATTTATTTCAGCTACTAATTCATTTCGGCTTCTCATTTGTTTCGACTGCATGCTTCAATTCAGACTTGAATTTGGTCCAAAATTTGGTGCCAAATTTAGTTTGAACAAGCGCGAGTGCTTATTCTACTCTTTTCGCTTAATAATAAAGTTAAGGCAAATCGCCCCCGTTCCAGGTACCATATGCAAATCAAACTGCGCTGCCGGAAGCTAACCGGGGAAAGCGATGTTTTGGAATAGGACCTGTCAAGGGTGATTCAACCAGAAGGAGTTAACATGGTGGAAGTACAGGCATTGGCCGTAGAAAAGGTCACCGAGCTTGCCCGTCAGTTCAGAGTCGACAGTATCAGATCGACCACGGCTGCCGGCTCCGGTCACCCCACATCCAGTATGTCGGCAGCCGATCTCATGGCCGTGCTCATGACAGGCTATCTCAAATATGATTTTGACCGCCCCGATTACGCTTATAACGATCGCCTCATCTTTTCGAAGGGGCATGCTTGCCCGCTTCTCTATTCTATGTACAAAGCCGCCGGTGCTATCGACGATAAAGAACTGATGAGCTTGCGCAAGTTCGGTTCTCGTTTGGAAGGTCACCCGGTTCCCAAAATTATTCCTTGGGTCGATGTTGCTACCGGTTCGCTCGGGCAGGGGCTGGCTCTGGGCGTTGGCATGGCCTTGAACGGCAAATATCTAGACAAGCTCGATTACAAGGTCTGGGTCTTGCTGGGCGATAGCGAGATGGCCGAAGGTTCGGTCTGGGAAGCCATGGCTTGTGCCTCTCATTACAAGCTTGATAACCTGGTGGGCATACTCGACATGAACCGCCTCGGTCAAAGAGGCGAGACCGCCCTTGGTTGGAATTCGCATGCTTATGCCGAACGCGCCAAAGCCTTTGGTTGCCATGTGATTGAAATAGACGGACATGATCTCAAGCAAATAGACGACGCTTACAAAGCCGCCGTGAAAGTGCAAGGTCAGCCGGTTTTGATTATCGCTAAGACCGAGAAAGGTCATGGTATTCCTCTCACAGCCAATCAAGATAACTGGCACGGCAAGCCTCTTTCGGCCGAGCAGGCCCAGGAAGCAATCAAGGTCCTCGGCGGTGAGTCAAGCATCACTATCAAAGTAGCTGCTCCACCGCAAATGCCGGCTAAGGCTCAGCTTAGTGCTGAAATTACTGGTTCGGGCAAGTATGCCGCCCCTCACTATTCGGCTCCTGCCGCCACCCGTGAAGCCTACGGAGATGCTCTCAAAGCCCTCGGTACTGCTTACGCCGATGTCGTCGTCATCGATGCTGAAGTCTCCAACTCAACCTATGCCGAGAAGTTCGCCAAAGCATTTCTAGATCGCTATTTTGAAATGTTTATAGCCGAGCAGCTGATGGTCGGTGTTGGTCTTGGTTTGGGTACAAGAGGCAAGAAAGCCTTTGCCTCTACCTTCGCCGCCTTCCTCTCTCGTGCCTACGATTTCATCCGTATGGGTGCCATCAGCCGCGGTACCATAAAGCTATGCGGTTCCCACGCCGGTTGTTCGATTGGTGCGGATGGTCCATCTCAAATGGCCCTGGAAGATATTGCCATGATGCGCGCCATCCACGGCTCCACCGTGCTTTATCCCTCCGACGCTGTTTCAACAGCTCGTCTGGTGGAAGCAATGTATCATCTGGATGGTATCTCTTACATGCGCACCACCAGAGAAAAGACCAAGCTTCTCTATAAAGAAGACGAAACCTTCCCGATTGGCGGCAGCAAGGTGCTTTATTCTTCTAAAGAAGATGCAGTCACTCTCATTGCCGCCGGCATCACCTTGCATGAATGTGTGAAAGCCTATGAAGAGTTGAAGTCGCAGGGTATCAATGTACGAGTCATCGACTTGTATAGTGTCAAACCTATCGATGTGAAAACTCTAGAGACCGCTGCCAACGAAACTGGACACCTGGTCGTGGTGGAAGATCACTGGCCGGAAGGTGGACTCGGCGACGCAGTCCTCGACGCTTTTGCTGCTCAGCCGCCCTCCAGAGGCGAGAAGATCTCCACTAAGAAGATTCCCAATGTGGTCAAAATTGCTGTGCGCGAAATGCCCGGCTCGGGAGCTCCCCATGAGTTGATGGACGCCGCTGGCATCTCCGCCCCGCATATTGTGGCTACAGTTAAAGCTCTATTGGGATAAAGCCCTATTTGGATAAAGCTCTAGTTGGATAAGACCAATTTGCGCTAAGTCCAATCTAGGTTAAGTCTAAAGAAAGAGAAGGGGAAGGAAATTTCCTCTTCTCTTTCGCTTTTCACAGCCCGAATTTGTCCAGGCTCCTCGCTTTTCGGGTATATATCTTTCATGGTTTCAAGAAATGACGAGCCTAGAGAAAAGCATGAGAGCGCTCAAATCGGTAAGGGCGTTCTTTCTGCCGATTTGTCTATGCTCGGCGGTAGCCTGCTCTCCAGTCCTGAGGCCAGGCAAACTTTTCAGCATCGAGAAACGTCCAAGGCCACAGAAGCCCCCGGGCTAAATAACTTGACCCTGGTCGGTGATGACTCCAGCACCAAGGCTAAAGACGGCTACCGCGGCAAGCCTGCCGACCAAGGTAGCTCTTTTTCGCCCAGCTTAGACTCGTCCTTTGGTGACTTTACAATTTCCGGCAAGAACGAATTCAATCAGTGGGCCGGCAACCGGGCACGGGCACACAATCTTGTTGAAAACAGTAGGCGCGATCTGACTGAAGAGAATGCTTTCCGCCATACAATTACCTCGGCAATTTATGCAATGAAGTATGGTGAGCGCACGTCCCTTGAAATGGGCTGGATGAATGAGCAGAAAGACTTCAATCTCTACTCCTCATATAGGGGCAAGATTGACCTGGCCAAAATAGCCGATACTAATGCCGACCTGCTCAATAACAGGGCGGGGGTGGAAATAGCCCGGCGACTCATGCAAGAAAAAGGCGAAGATAAGGTGACGGTCAAAGATATCGAAGATGCCGTCATCAAAGCCTTAAAAGAAGGCAAGTTGGTCACCAGGCCGATGCAAGAACTGCAAAACGGCAGATTAGCGGAAGAGATGCTGAGCTATAGACGTATGCCTGATTTAATTAAGTGGCAAGCCGAGAATGGTCCTACTGAGCAAGACCGCCGTGCCGCCCGTGCAATAGTTCGGGACCGCAGGCTCTAAATATAACCTAGTGCTAGAGCCAGACTGACTGCTAAAAGCATGATCGAGGCAAGAATTTCGATTTGTCTAATTGCCACTTTCTTGAGAAGTTTGCTACCAAGTATGGTGCCAAGCAGTGCCGCTATAGTTGCGGCAATTGTAATCGGTAGCTGCAATTGGCAACTGTTATTGCATAGATTAAGGCTGCTTTGGTAAACCATAAGGCGCATAAGGTCTACCAAAAAGGCGAGGGCTGCGCCCGTGGCCACCAATGCTTCTTTACTCAAGCCCATTCTTAAGAGAAAGGCTGTACGAAAGGCACCTTGATGCCCGGAAAAACCACCAAATAGACCGCTTAGGGTTCCACCTGCGGCGAGCCAGAGCGTTTGCTTTGTCTTTGGCAGCTTGAATTTTTCGGCTAGCTTAAGCAAGTCTACTATGGCGAAAACTGCCATCAGCAGAGCCATAGGCAGTTTAGGCGCCTGTGTCAGAACCAGCAGTTTGGCACCAAAATAGGAGGCAATAAAGGCTGGTAGTCCGAATTTAAGAAGGATCGGGCCGCTAGTGTGGCGAAAAGTTAGGCAGAGTTTGCCGGTTGAATTGATAAAGTGCACCAGCGCGGTTGTCGCAATGGCATTCGGTAAAGGTAGAAAGACAGCCAGGACCGGCAGCAAAACGGTACCAAGTCCAAAGCCGGTGAAGAAAGTCAATAAAGAGGCGCCTAAAGCCGCCAAAGCCGCTATGATTATTTGTGGGTCCATACTTCTTGTTATACTCCAACTATCATGAGTAATTCTATGCACGATGTATTTTGGTTTCTAGACATAATAGGTGTTTATTTTGCCCTTCAGCTTTGGATATTGCCCAAGATGGGCATCGCCACCTGAATGTCGAAGAGCTGTTCGGTCGAACAGCAGGGAAAAAAAGAACTCAGACCAGCACAGAAAACAGAACTGAAAACAGAGCAGAAAAGTCTGCAGGCAAAGTCTGATAGCGCCGGGACGCCGGTAAGTGACTCTGTAAATCTAGAACATGAAAATTGAATTGGATCTGCTTTGAGTTATTACTGTTTTGCGTGGCAGGTTAGTCTGGGGCTTTCGGCAGTTCGAACCAAAAATTAGAGCCGGCTCCCTGGTGGCTGATTACGCCCATATTGCCGCCATGTTTTTCAACAATCTGTCGGGCTGCCAGAATTGTGCCGGCTCCGCCTTCGCCTGTGACGGTGGGCTGTCTGAGTGGGTCAAAGAGAGCGTCTTTTTGATCTTCGGTCATGCCTGGGCCGCGGTCGATAATTTCCACTCTTGCTTTGTTGCCGACATCAATAACTTGCACTCTTACCTTGCTGCCTTGGGGTGAAAAGCGTACAGCATTGGCAAAGAGAGTCATGACCACGGTCATCAGTTTTTCTTCGTCCACCATGACGGCAAGTTCGGGTCCGTTTATTTCTAAAACCAGCTCTTTCTCTCTGATTTCATAAAGCATGGCCATGAGCGCCTGCTGCAAGAGCGCCATGATATTGTTTGGCGCCACATCAAGGGCGAATGTACCCGACTGCAGCTTGTTCACCTCGAGAATGCTTTCGATGGCGGCAAGCATTTCATGAATGTCTTTAAGAATGGTTTCGGCGCGCCGTTTACCTTGTTCGTTGAGGTTGCCGTGTACTCCTTCCAGAGTTAGTTCGATATGCATCATGATGGCAGCCAGAGGGGCTTTTAATTGTACCTGCACGCTGTCGATAAACTTTTGACGCATGCGCTGCAGTTCAAAGCGCTCTGTGGTATTAATGACGGTACCAAGGTACATTGGCAGTCCGCCTATATTGACGCGTTTGAGCGAGAATTCGATTGGTATTTCTCTCTCTTTGGCTGTTAATACACGCATCTGCGTTTTCTTGTCTATGTAGGCGGCAAAAGCAGAGTCACCACTGGCGCCCACCCTTACATCCATAGGAAAAACCGTTCGGATCAATCTTTCCGAAAGTCCTAGGGCTCCGGTTTCCATGAGATTTTCCAGGAATTTGTTGGCAAAATCGATTTTGCCGTCCACGCTGGCTAGAAAAAGCCCCATCGGTATGCTTTCCATAAGAAAACGCATGGTTTCTCGCGCTTCTTTGTATGGGTCGTCACCGCTTTTAGGCTTGATATGGTCTTGCGCCACCATGAGCATGGCATTGTCCATGTCAGACCATTGCGCCGTCCAGTACATGGGCACAACAATAGAATCACGCCTCACTACCCGACATTCGAACTGGGTCGGTTGCTTCATGAAAGTTGCCGAGAGCAGCGCTTGCTGGGCCGACATCATATCTTCGGGGTAAAGAATGTCGAAGATAGAGCGCCCAACCAGCTCGTCGGCAGACAGCTTCCAGGCTTCAAACGAGTTCTGGCTGATGCTGAGTACTTTTCCGTTACCGTCTACCGAGGCAATGACTTCCATTATATTTTTTGCTTTTCGTTACTAAGTAAGCAATTAAAGGCGCTTTGGCAAATGCTACCACCCGGCTTAATATGCGGTCAATAACGGGCTAAAACGATCCATAACTCTAAGTGCTTAGCAGAAAAACCACTGTTCGGCACGCAATAATTCTACGGCTATTTCCCTGATTCTAAGAGCAAAGGAAAACTGCCTCTGTTCTAATTCGGTGAGGCTGGACATAAGCAGCTCGCCCTTTTGATCGCGCAGAGGATAGCGCAAAGGCGTATTCCAGAATGGTAAGCGCCCCGGACCCGGCTCCGATTGGCTGGGCTCTCTTTCACAGAAGGGAATAGCGCCGTATTCTTCTTGCCAGTCGGCAAGAATTAGTCCTACCTTTTCAACTGCCTTTTCTAATATCCGGTGTCCTTCTTCCGAGCTATAACCAGCGTCTCTTTCAAAGATGTCCGGATTTTTCATTTTGGCTCGGTCCATCGCCTGTCTGACCATTTCTTCGCCGTTGATCTCGGTCTTGTTATCTCTTGGTCCGACTGTAATATTGGCAAAAAGCTCGGTCATGATGCGCAAAACCCGCGTCACTGCCAGGTGAGTGCGACGGATGCCGTTCAGGGCTAAGGTGCGTACTTCGGGCAGTAAAATCTTGTAGCTGTCGCTAAAGCTTGCCATAGCCGATTCGAGCGAATCATATATGGTCGGGTCTTCGAAATAAGCTTCGGTGGATGGACCTCTGATCAAAGCTATTTTGGCAAAGCCATCGGGATTATTGTAATTAATCGAATGATCGCCGGCGATGAGGGCGTGGGCAATAACCGAGTCGCGTACATCTGGATGCGGCACATACCAGTCTTCTATTTCGATGGACGAGAGCATCTCTCTTTCTTCTTCGGTGAATTTGATAGTGAGCAGATCATCGCTGAGATGCTCTTTCTGGTAGGGCAGTCTGATTTTGCTATAGATTGAAATTACGCGTCTATTGAGCTTGTTCTTGGCCTGTTCCATAGTATTGCCGTGGGCAATCAGGCGATCAAAGGGCTCCAGATCAAACTTGCGGCAAAGCAGCACGGCTACGGTGCGGGCCATAAATTCAGGCGGCGCTATTTGGTGCTGCTTTACAGCTAGAACAATCCTCTCCACTATCTTTATCTCTTCCGGATTGTCGGGGTCGAAGAAATAAGAAAGCACCTGGGCGGCGGCTTGGGCGCCATGCACATTATGAACAATGAAATTGCCGCGGTTTTTCACCGCATCCGAGAAAATCGAGGCGATCATGGCGTCTCGCGCTTCTTGCGGACTCAGCTCCAAAATACGACAAGCTTCCAAAACCTGATCCAGTTCGCCGCGGGTGTGCTTCCAATTCATATTCCATTGGTAACCACCGCCGCCGGCCTGGCAATCGGCATCTTCCAGCTTCAAATAAGCTTCGCGCACCAGGGCAAGGCAATGCCAGATCAAATCTTTGTCAGCCCGGCTTAAGTCCTCTGCTTCGATTTTGGCATAAGTGTTTGTCACTTTGCCGTCGGTGCCAAGTACCGGCACTTCGGCTAGGTCTTCACGCAAAGAGGCCAGGGCGGTTTCTTCGTTTTCGAGGGGCGGAAAGAGTTCTTTCCAGCGGCCAAAGCCAGAAAGCTCGTTTAAGCGTTCCTTTCCTGTTTGTTTTGTTGCCTTGGCTTCGGACACGACCCAACCTGTCTCTAATTGAGTTGCCTATTATCGCATGGACCGGGCCGGCAAGAACACGTCCTGGCATTCCCCGTTGCCGTTAATTTGCCCGGCGAAGCGGTAATTTTCCTGCAGGGCGGCTTTCAGTTTGGCGCTCCATTGCATGGCGTTTCTTGTACCGTCCAGCTCTTTGTGGTTCATGACTACTGCGGCATACTGGCACTGGTTGAGCTTTTCGGTCATTTGCTCGGCTTGCTTGCCGTCTCTGCCGAGCACTTGAATAAAGGTGGTAATGTCTACCGGTTCGCTCTCGGCGCCAAAAAGTACTCCGTAGCCGCCGTCTTCGGCAAGAATGCTTTTGCCGGCCACCAGTCCGCGAAAGCTTTCAAGGCTCATTGGTTTGTCAAGGTGGGGCTTGTCCGAGAGCTTGGCGGGGTTGAACTGCGAGTAAGCCAAAAAAGACAAAATCAAGGCTGAAATGACATTGGTGCAGGCTGTTGCTATTTTGTACAGTTTGCCGCCTAAGCCGGCGCTTTTACCAGCGCTCTCAATAGACCAATCGAGAGCTAGGGCGATGAAGAGCGGCAGGGGAATGAGGGCAATAAGAAAATGATTGACGTTGGAATATTCAGTGCCGGCGGTGTAGAGAGTAACCGGCAGGCTGGTGATGAGAAGTAGGGCGGCAAGGACTAAACTGGTGCTCTTTTCTTTGTCTTGCTTGGCTATGAGCGGAGACAAGAAAGACAAAGAAAAGAACGCCATGGCAAACTTGGGCAGATCACCGAGCATAAGAGCGAGGCGATCAATTAAATATTGCCATTGAAAAGGCATATGAGAGGCAAAGCGCATATGGGCGATGAAACCGCCGGCGGTGGCGAGTTGGCAGATGCCAATTTGGGCTGCCAGGCTAAGGGTGAAAGTACCAGCCATAATTGCTAAAGCTTTCCAATTATTTTGCAGCAAAAGAAAGAGACAGTAAGAGGGGGCAAACAAGGCAGAGGGCTGCTTTGTCATCGTCGCTAAACTTAGAGTGACCGCGCTTAAAGCAAGATTTGACTTTCGTTTCCAACCGGCAAAGAAATAGAGCGAGATAATGGTGAGGCAAAGTGATAGTTCGTCTACCCGAGCCTTAGCCGCCCAGAGCCAGACAGCCATAAAGCTCATAAAAAGAGCGCTGCCTGTCATGGCGCTAAGTTTTGATAGTTTCATTCGGCGCAAAAATAAATAGTAAAAGAGAGCCGAGCCCAGCGCCGTCAATAGGGAAAAAAGCCTGGATAGTCTATAGCCCTCTGAAAAAAACATGAGGGGTGCCGTGGCGAGAAAATAGAGGGGGGGATAGATGATGACGGCAAAGGGGCTTTCGCTCAAACTTTCTAAGGGATAAGGATTTTGCCCGTGAAAGATGCGACTGGCAGCCCAAAGGCAAGGACCTTCGTATTCGATGGCCATTTCTTTTTGTAAAGCATAATTGGCATAGAGAAAATAAGAAAAGATAAGTCCCGCCGAAAGCAGAACCAAGCTAGCCACCAAATACGGTGAGCCTAAATGCTTTGTCCGTTCTTGAGAACCCAATCTATACTCCTGCGCATACCTTCTTCCAGTGCGATGGTTGGCTTATAGCCGAGCTCTTTTCCCGCCAAGGCGACAGAGCAAGCAATATTTTTATTCATTTCAGATAAAACATGGAACTTTTGATGATAGAGACCCAGGCCCTGCAAGGTGGCATCTATGCCTAAGGCTACCTCTGAGGCTAGATCGGGCAGGTGCATTCTAGTGCCTTTGCATTTGATATTGAAATCTTGGCTGAGCACTTTTTCGATAGTGTCAACAATAAAGTTCATCTTATAGGGCTCCTGGTCGGCGATCCAATAGGTGCGACCGGCTGCTTCTTTTACTTTCTGGCAAAGCAAAAGACCTTGGCAGATATTGTCTACATAAGCCATCGATCTGAGATTTTCGCCGGAGCCGACTATGGGGGCTTTGCCGTTTTTGACCATGGTGAAAAAGAGAGTTTGGCGGGCCGGTTGACCTATGCCATAGAACCACGGTGGTCGAATAATAACTGTTTCTAGCTTGCCTTCGCGTCCGGCCTCGTTGACTAAATCTTCGGCTAATTTCTTGCTCTTGCCGTAGTTCATATAGGGGTTGTACGGGCTGTTTTCGTCAAAGACGGTGCTGCCGGCTTTGGCTACCCCAATTGGTGAATTGGAAGAAACATGGATGAAGCGTTTGACGCCTTGTTTCTTTGCCTCATCGAGCATTCTTCTTGTCCCTTCCACATTGACGTCATAAAACTCCTTGACGCCGCGGCTAGGATGAATTATGCCGGCCACATGAAAGACTGTTGCGCCTTCCGCATTTTTGAATAATTGGTGGAGATTGTGACCCTGCGGGTCAGTGGCGGCAAGATCTCCTTTTACCAGCTCTAGGCTGCCTGCCGCCTCTTTGACCAGCTCTTTTAGTTTGCCGTCTTCAATTAGATTGGGTAGGCAGAGGGCGCGCACTTTCTCGCTCTTCACCTCTTTGAGGGCGGCTACTTCCGGCATGCCGGTAAGTAGGGTCTCTAAGAGCCTGTTACCGAGCCATCCTGGAGTGCCTGTGACGATAGCGAGGCTCATTCTCATTCTCCTTTTGCTTGGCGATTTTCTACAAAGTTGAGCGCATTGCGTCTTGCTATTGCCATGATTGTGCCTTGCGGGTTGATACCCGGCGAGTCAGGCAGCATACTGGCATCGGCAAGGTAGAGATTTTTGAAGCCGTGTACTTTTCCGAAAGAGTCGGCGGCGCATCTTTCGGGACGCTCACCGATGGGGCAAGTGGAAAAGCCATGTACAGTGGTGAGGCTGAGGGCAGATCTTGGTAGGCTTTCGTCCAGCCATCTCACTGCTTCCAGTTCGGCATTGATTTTGGGCAGTCCGAAGACGCAGGGATAGACTTCTTTAGCTCCGGCTCTCAAAAGCAAGGTGGAAAGTCTTGCCAGCCCTTGGCTTAAGTGTCTGATATCGACGTCTGAAAGCTCATATTTTAATTTTGCTTCGCCGTCCGAGCTCAGTGATGGACGAACGGTACCATGACCGGTGCCGCGCACGCCTACATAGTAGCTGGCCATATTGCGATATTGTCTAATCGATTTTGAGGTTTCAAGCCAATTGTCGGCTAGGTTTACCGAGAGATGTCCGACCGAAAAGAAAGAACCGCCCATTGAAATATCCGGCCAAAATTCTTTCACTTGCAAAAGGGGCATGACTGAATTTTGGGCATTGATTTCTTCATCGAATAAAGCAGTAACTTTGAGCATCGGATGAATCTGGAAAGTGTCGCCGATATGCTCTCTGATGCCGCTCTTGCGCAAAAGCGCCGGTGTTTGGGTGGGACCGGCACAAACAAAAATATGATCAGCATCGATGCGCACCAGTGAGGCACTACCGTCTGCACCCACCACATCGGCGAGGACACCGGTGGCTTTGCCGCCGCTCTTCAAGATTAGCTTCACTTTGGCGCCGGTCAAGAAACGCGCCCCTTTCGCTTCTGCTTGCGGAATCAGTGAAACGCTCACCCCTTGTTTGGCGCCTTTCGGGCAGCCGGTGGCGCAGGCATTGGTATTGACGCAGCCTGAGGCCGCTCTTTTCACTTCCTGGGACGACCAGCGCATGGCTTCTATGCCGCGGTGAAAGACTTGGGTCGATTTTGGCCATTCTCCATTTCGACCCTGTACCAAGAGTTTGGCTTCGGCCCAGTCAAAATGTTCCTCTAGGCTCTCTAGGCTGAAATCGTGCAAGCCAAAACGGGCTTGCCAGCGCAGCAAAAATTCCGGTGGCAGACGGTGCCAAAAACCCGAATTGATCTCGGTGCTGCCGCCTAGGCAACGTCCTTCTACATAGCCGATGGGCACACTGCCCATTATCGGCATCATGCCGCGGTTTCTATAGAGCAGATTCATAGCTTTGGTGGGCGGCTGTCCATAGCTGTCCAGCGTATGTCTCTGTCCTTCTTCTAGAACCAGCACTTCATAGCCATGCTCTGCTAATGTATAGGCCACTGTGGCACCGCCGGCGCCACTGCCTATGACTAAGACTTGTTCGCGTCTTTTCTCTTGTATGTCGCTCATGCTTGCCGCTCCGCTTGCAGGGCACTTTGCACGTCTTCATCTTCGAAGTAAGCTAAAAGAGCAATACTGCGCAGCGGCTTGAAGAGTTTGCGGGTTAAGCCGATCTTGCCGAAAGACCAGGCTTTGACAATAGCTTGTCTTTTGGCTAAAGAGAGATTTTCGAAGGCATTGAAATTGGTCAAGACAACAATTGTGCGAAAGCCGATTATGCCTATTTTGAGCATGGTGCAGAGTTTTCTCGGCAAGGAAGATACTTCTCGGCAAAGAAAGAGGGCCGAGTCTTCCAAGGCTTTCTTTTGCTTGTCTTCCTCTTTCAAGAAGATCTCTCCGGGCGGCATAATCATGGCTTCGGCCAGCTTTGTCCAGAAGAGGCTGGGTTGGAAGCAGAGTGTTTCACTCTTGATGCGAGGGGTCGAGGTAATCAAAGCCACATCGGCGAATTTTTCCAGATCTTGTCTGGGCAAAGGTTTGGCTTCCCAGGCAAGAGCAGCGGTGGTGCCCAGTTCCACACCATAACGGGCCATGGCAATAACGCCCCAGATAGTGACGGTGGCATAAAAAATCAGATGCACTACTACTGCATAGGAAAGCGCTGTATCGGCTTCTACTGCTGTTGTCGAAAAGGGCATTATCGTCTCAAGCAACTGATTGGGAATGAAGGGGCTGAGCAGTCCGGCTCCCTGCTTGCTGGTCACCGCCTGCAAGGCTTCGGCGCAGCATTTGTGATAGACAGCCAGATAGCCCGGTGTGGAAGGGACCAGAATGCCGAGATTGGTGAATGCCATCACCGCCAGTGCCTTGACCGGGCTGAAAACAATTTGAAAACAAGGTAAGACTAGGGCAAACATCAAGCCTTCTATGCCCCAGATAAGAAAGCTCAGCATCAGCACCAAGAGCGCCGATGCCCCGCTGCGCAAGCAGCCGAAACCGCGGGTCACCTGAGTGGTCAGGGCGAGAGCCTTATGGTGTAAATTTCTGCCGAAAGGATGACTCAGCTGTGAAGCCAAAGAAAGTGACAGCTGCGGGAAAATTGCTAGGACAAGAACACAGGGCAGGACCATGGCAAAAATGAGGGCGGCAATCTGCGAAGCTGAGGTCATCCAGCTTTGGGTCGGGGTGATAAAGCTTGCTAAAACGAAAAGAGTAAGAATCGTCAGACCGTCAAGCAGTCTCTCTAAGAAGGTGACGGTAAGAGCTAGGGCATAGGGCAGACCGGTGCGTTCGGCCAACATACCGGCTCGGGCGAACTCTCCCAGTCGTGCCGGCAAAATATTGTTGACTGCATAACCGACGGCAATGATGTTGCTGGCGGTGGCGACGGTGAGGTTGGCCTCGCTTTCCACTAATTTTTGCAGTCTCAGGCCTCTGAGCAACATGCCGACTGTATATGTGGCGACAGCAAGTGGAATCCAGGGCAGCCAGACAGCTGTGGCAAAGGCATCATAGACGACGTTCCATCTAATTGTTCGGGCTGTCATGATAAGCAGGGCTGCGCTCACCGCCAGTCCTAAAAAGACTACGGTGCCGCGACTTTTAATAATCTTAGTAAGGTTCGAGGCCACTTAGCTTCCACATAAGTCAGGTAAGATCTTCCCTGAGAGTGTTAATTAAACTCTCTTGAAAAGCCTCTGTGTAATATTTTCTTACTGTCGAACTTACTATCTGAAAGGTAAACGTGGCGGAGATGGACAATTCAAGCAGTCAAGAAAACGACAATTCTCAAGTTGGTGCGACAGGCCAAGTTGTGGATGAGTCGTCTTTGCGACAATATTTCAGGCGGGTCTTGAATGTTTCAGCCGGGGGTGGTCGTAAACAGCTTAGACAGGCAAGAGATCGCATATCAGGTCGTCTGCGTGATCGGTTGTTGCAGACTCAGGGGGGCGAACGCGAGAAAATTGAAAAGGCCATGGTGCTGGTCAACACAGCCTTCGACTGTCTCAGTCGTCAGGAGCGTTTTCTCGAGTATCTAGAACAGATAAATAAAGGCGAAGCCAATTTTCTCTCTATCGAAGAGGTTCCGCCCGAACTGGGTGCGCCGGTAAAGCCGCCATCTGCGCGACTACTGGAACGTCGTCAGGCGCATACGCAAGAGCGGGTGGAACGTATTGCCAGTTTGATAGTCGATGCCGTCAGAGCAGCCGGTTTAGAAGAGTCGCATCGCCAAACCAAGATGGACGGTACTCTTCCCGACCCAGATCTCTTTTACGAGACAATCTACGATGTGGCTAGAAATGCTGGTCGGCGAGTCAAGAAAGAAGAATTGGCTCTTGCTGAAAAGAGCGGTAAATTCGACCTCACCGATGCCACCGCCGAAGAACTGGACGCTCTCATAGAGGACACCGCCGACATTGTCGCCCACAAAGAGTACGACCGACTCGAATATTTGGCCGCACAGACTGAGCCTCCCAAGGCAAAGAACAAGGCAACCGCTTTGGTTTTGGCTTCTTTGATCTTGTTTTTAGTTGGTTTTTACGGCTGGTATGCAATGACTAATGGGCCAACCATGGTCAAAATGGCTGAAGGCGACGGTAAAAACAAGCAAATTTTGCCCAATTCAAACGATACCCAGCAAGCTGAGTTTCTATTTGATCCTGGGTTTCAGGTTCGCCCACTGAAAGAATTGACTGTCATCGATAAATTAGTGAGCACCGCTGGTTTCGCCGGTATCTCTGGTCCTCCGGTCAATAACGGCTCTCCGTCTGCGGCTAGTTTTAGCGTGGGGCTGAAAGCGGCGGTGGAAGGTCGGAACGACGAAGCTCTGCGTTACTTTGGCGAAGCCAAGAGAGGCGAGAATTGCCGGGCTGAAGCCTTATATTGCATAGGCACAATTGAAGCCGCACAAGGTCATTATGATGATGCTATAGCTTCATTTTCCAAATGTCTCATCCTCAACCCAGGTATTGCGCAAGCTTTCTATAATCGGGCTCTTTGTCATCATGCTTTGGCCAATAGTCTGGTACATGAAGCCGATGCCGCGTTGGTGGAAAAATGCAGCAGGCACCTGCAGGCGGCACTGAAGAACTATAGCCTGGCTTTGCAGGTGGATCCCCGTTTAAGTCAGGCTCTCTATAACCGCGCCTGGACCTATTATTTGCTTGGTAAGACCGCCGAAGCGATAGCCGATCTTGATAAGGCGCCGAAAGTGACACCCATGTTTACAGCCGCTGCCGAATACAATCGCAATTTGATCATCAATGCTGTCAGTCCGGCAAGCAATATGCCTGTGGCTGCTTCGCCGCCTGCCGCACCCGTCGGTCCCGCCGGTCCAGCCGGTCCCTCAAAATAATTTGTTGGGCATTCAGCTTGCTTGACCGCCTACGCCTAAGCCCAAGTCTAGGTCTGATTTTGAGGACTTGTCTTTGCCTTTGTTTGGAAAGAAAACAGCAAGCAAGCAGGATTTGATAAAGTGGCTTGCTTTTCTTGTGTGCTCGGCGTCTACAAATGTGAAAAGAGTAAAAATGAAGGCCCATTCAAAGACGGGCAGATTGACCATATACTCGATGCCGAGGTGCAGAAAGACTAAGCCGATGACCACCGCATACCGGCATTCTTTCAAGAAAATAGCATTCCAGCCGAGAAATTCGATGAGCAGAGTAAACCAATTGAGCAGCCTGAGCACGGTCATATTGTCTGAGACGAGAGGTAAGGGGAAGCGCAGCATGTCATCGAGTCTGGTGGCATAATAAACCGCGGTACCGTCTAGCCACTGGTGACCTGAGATCTTGCACCAAAAGGTCTGATAATAAACCAGGGCGATTGAAACTTGAATCATGCGCTGAGCCCACGGGCTTTTTTCTATGGGCAGAATGCCCTTTCTTTTGGCGATGAGAGAGTCTATCGAATAATGATCGCTGCAAGGAGAAAGTGCTAGAAATATGCCGACAGCTCTGAGGAAAGCATCACCGCCGTTTATGTTGTAGGGATTGTGGTGGTGCATCGAGACCAGAGTGAGCCAGACTAGAAAGGCCGCCAGTCTGCCTTTGAAGCCGAGAATGAGCATGATTGATAGCGCCGCTGCCAAGAAATAAATTATGGTATAGCTTTGCGCTTGCTGTGGAAAAAGCAGAAATAAATCTAGACGTGGTTCTCTGTGCCAGAAATGATTGATCACTGTGCTGATTCTGATCATAGAGTCTGGACCGTACCATTCTTCAAATCTTCCTGCCAAATGAATGAGAAAGATCTGACTAACGAGAAGACCATAAAGAATTCGGTAGACCGAAATGGTCTCAGTGCCCTGCGGCTCAAACCAGAAACGTCGCCAAGCTTGCCAGATAGAAGCTAAGGTCATTGCAGGTCTCCCTCTTTGAAGCGATAGAAGAAAACATTATTCATGCGTGTGTGCTCAGGTAGATTTTCTACTTTGGTAAAGTGCTTTTCTGGGTCGGGAATGTCTATCCAGAAAAGTTGCAGGCTGAGTGAGACTGGTTTGTTTGTGGGATTGTAGAACTTCTTGCCCACATAGACAGCAAAGTCGGGATGGAATTCTTTATAGTCAGGCCAAGGCAGAGAATCTATGCTCCACTTTCTGAATTTTTCGTCTTTGAAGCGTTGCCAGAAGTCTAGTCTTTTCATGCGCGGCAATTCCCAGATTTTCTTGCTGCCGTCTTCAAAGGTGAGAATAGCCAGGGTATGAAAGTTGATATCTTTAATCTCTGGTGAAAACAGTCTCCAGTTTTGGTCGAGACCAAAGAATAACCACGCTGTATTGATTGGCTCGATGATGCGTTTGCGAGTCTCATTTTCGGGTGAGAGCCAGGCTATCAAATAAAAGAGATAGGTGCAGATAAAGAGACTTATGAGCAGCTCTTTGCGACTAGTCTTGTTTGCTAGCTTGTGATTGATTTCCATCTCTTGCATTTTCATTTCCTAACGGTCAACTAGTGTAACCTCAATCAGCCCTGGGTGTCTTTGTTTTCACTCTTCTCTTTCTCTTCTTGCGGGTAGTCTTTGTTTTCATCAAGTAAACGCCCGAGTAATTGTTTTAGTTCGTTGCGGCTTTTGCTGTCGATAATTTGTTCATCGGCCAGACGTATGCGGCAGAGACTGAGGGCGTGGTCGTATTGTCCTTGGGCATCTAAAATCCGAGCCATCTCTAGAACGATTGCTTCGTCTTTGCTCTCCTTTTTCAAGCTTTCTAGAATCGGTAAGGCTGCGGCAAAATTTTGGGTGTGGGCGAGGGCTCTTGCGTAATGAAGCTTGTCGGTCTTGTCTAAGCCTTCAAGGGCTGCCAGCCTGCCATATGTGTCCACAGCTTCTTCGTTGAGATTGAGTTTTGTTTGGGCTGTGACAAGATATTTGAGGGCGCGACCATCTCTTGGCTCTCTTTCTGTAAGTTCAATCATGGTCAGTCTGGCTTTTTCGAAGTCGCCGCTCAGCAGGGCTCGGTAAGCCAGGGTCGATAGTTTGTCATTGTTGTAGTTTTTATAGAGCTCATGGGCACTCTTGGGCAGATCTATGACAATTTTGGCGCCGGCATCAAGCTTGCTGCGGCAAAATTGCAACAGCTTTGCAGCATCGGCATCAAGCCCGATAAGTTTTTGCGCTTCTTCCAGGTCTCTCTTGCAGCTGGCTAGTTGTTGTCTTGCAAAATAAAGTTTTGCTCTTTCCACTAGAGCTTTTTGTTTGTCTGCGTGATTGTCTTCGTGATTGTCTTTTTGATTCTCTCTTTCGCTCGACTCAATTGCCCTGGTGAAATAGTCTATGGCTGATAGTTCCTGCTTGAGCAGGTTGGCTACTTTGCCGGCTAAATAGAGTTCACTGGCGCTAGCCGAATTTTTATCCAGCGACTTGATGATCTCTAATGCTTCGTCGTCAAAGCGCGAATTGTGCTCGCTCTGTCCGCGTCTGGCCAGGCAGTATGCTAGTAATATTTTTGATTTTTCCTGATTGGTTTTTCGCAATAATCTTTCGGCGTCTTTATAGGCGTTAATTTGTAGATAATACTCCACCAAAAGTGTTTGTCCTTGTTTGTTGTTCTTAAACTCTGGCATGCCCGAGGCTTGTGCCAATATTTGTCCGGCTTGCTGCACTTGTCCTAAGGCAAGCAGCTGTTTTGCTGAGTTGATTTTGGTATCGATATTGAAACTATCTAGTTTTGCCGCGGCAAGTAGATCGGCCGAGGCTTTTTCTTTGTTGCCTTTCTGTAGATGCAGTCCCGCTCTCAGTCTATAGCCGGTTACATTCTTGGGCTCGCGTCCTATGGCTCTGTCAAAGTCGCGCAGAGCTTCTTCGTATTTGTTCAATTGCTGCAGGCAGAGTCCGCGCATGGCAAAGGCATCGCCGCTTTCGGGAAACTGATTGATCAGATCTTCGCAGAGATTGAGGGCGAGTTTGGTTTTCGACATGGCGAGAAGACTATAGATTCTGCCGCTGTAAAAACTAAGATTATGAGGTTGGTTGGTTGTGGCCTTTTCGTAGTTTTGTAGGGCTTCTTCAAAATGACCTGTGGCATATTGGGCGGCGGCAAGGTTGCCGGCTTGATAAGCCTCGAGCTCGTTTTGGCTTAGACCTTTGAGCTTTTCTATGTCGGCGATTGTTTGTGCCGGTTTGTTTAGCTTAAGCGAAATAGCCGCTCTGCTATCGAGAGCTTCTTTGTCATTGGGGCTGAGACTGAGGGAAAGGCTCAGGCAACGCTCTGCTTCCAAAAGGCAAAAGTCTTTAGCCAATAATTTGCCTCTCATAGTATAGGCTCTGCTATTGAGAGGATTGTAGTTTATAGCATCTTGCGAGAGTCTCAGTGCTTCGCCAGTCTTGTTTGAGGCAGCGGCATTCTCCGCTGCTTCGAGGCTGAGTTTAGAAAAATAGGCAAGTTGAAATATGGCTGTTATAGTAATGAAGGCAGAAAGAAACGCACCGATGGCGATACCAGATTTGACATTTTTACTTAGTAGTTCTTTTCTTTCTTCTTCTAGGGGAATGCACGGTAAGTCTTGTCTAGTACTTCTTTTGACCTGGGGCTTGGTTGTGTCTTCTGCGGAGCTTGTCTTTTGGCAGCGACTGATATAGCTTTCGGCTAGTGCCTCTTTGTACTCTTCCTGCTTTCTTTCCGACTCTGCCGCTTTGCTTAGTTCCTGCATTACTCTTGTGATTTCTTCTGAGCTTTCTTTCGGGCTTTCTTGCGAGCTTTCTCTTTGAGGCTTTAGAGTCATCTGCAAAGACAATGTCTCGCCTGATTGCAACAAGGCTTCAAGGTCTTCATAGGTATCGGTGCCTGATCCAAAAAATGCTTCGTTATTCATTGCACTGACTCGCTTCTTTATTTATAGGTTTTGCAAACTAGTAATTGATGCTCTTCGGCAAATCGGCTGCCTGTGACCTTATCATCTTTGTTGAGCGTGAAACCTAGGTGAAGCGCCAACATAAAAACTAAGTGAATTTTGCGTGAAGTTGGCGCTTTTCCAGCCTTTGCGTGAGGCTTATGTGAAGTGCTTATTGACACCGCCCTTTGTGCTCATTACCTTGGAAATTACCCCGGCAGCGAATTGAGCACAGTTTTGGAACGGAGTTTACTATGAAGATGGCAGCGAGAAAGAATAAGAGGAGTCGAGAGCGCCAGCTCGGTTATTCAATGGCTGAGTTACCGGCTAGTCTCTGGTTACTATTAATAGGTCTGGCTTTCCCTTTGATCATTATGATAAGCATGAGTTACCGTGCTTGCTTCCTTTATTTTGCCAGCGATATCGCTGCTAAGAAAGCGGCTAAGTCTCCTACCTATACAGATGCAGTGGCTAATGCTGCAATATCTCTCAAGGGGGCGCTAAAAGATTTGACTGGTATCACGCCCGGTGCTCCGGTTTGTTCTATATTGGTCAGACCTCTCAGTGGTGGATCTTTGACTGAATATAAGTCTAAGCTGGCTGCCGGAGCGGTCGATACTTCTAAAAATCTCTATTTTGTCAGAACGGCCGTAGATGCAGATCTAGACCCGCTGGTTCATTTTGATCCTAAGTGGTTGTCTATGTCGGTGCCGGGTCTGACTGGACCCTATCATCTCCGCTTTAATATCGATACTTATTCGGAGAATCCCAGTGGCCTGACCGAATAGGGCAGGCAGTCTAAGCGTTTAGTGTTTTGGAGTATCAAGAATGTCAAACTATAGACAGAAGCGAAGAAGAGGCGCTACAACCGTAGCACTTATTCTTGTCATTGCTTTTTTTGTTATTTTGCCGCTTGGGCTGCTCGGATTTGAGTTTGCTCGTTATACCTTACTATGTGCCCAGTTGCGTTCGGTCACCGATGCCGCTACATTAGCCGGCACAGCTGCTCTTGCCAGTTCGCCGCCTGGTTACACTTATACGCAGTTGCACGATTTGGCTATGGATGTTGCTATTCAGACTTTTCAACAGAACAGTGTATTGACCACCAGTTTCAATAAGTCGAATGTGCAAATAGATCGCAATACAGGCAGCCCACTAGGTACTCCGGCCGTTAATAAGGTCAATCTAAATTTCACACTGCTCGACAGCACCGGCAAGCCTGTGGCCAACGGCAGCAAAGATGCAGTGACCATGCGGTTGCAGGCTATCTATTCCGATAAACCGGTTTTTTCATCTTCACTCTTGAATATCGGCTTGATTGAAACAGCATCAGCAGTATCTGACGGCGGCTTGCCTCAGCTTGATCTCTTCCTTTGCTTTGATGTCTCGGGTTCGATGGACGACCAGACACCAATTAGTCTGGTCAATCGCTACTGGAACCCGGGCACAAGTACTGTGGAGTATAAGTTGGTCTCAAGCGGCAAGTCGATTTACGATACTTTCTTGCCGACCTATACGGGCACCGGTTTGAATGCCGTCCCTCCGCAGAATCTATCTTATGGCGCTTATGGGGCTCCATCTAATAGCAAGCCCTTCATCTTTTCAGAGTCGAGCTACCCCGCCGGCAATGCCCTTAAGGGCCTAAGAGGCAACCAGTTTACTTATCCGGCCGGCAGCATTCCTGGCTTACCCGCCGCAACTGTTTATCCGCCCGGCGCACTCATCAATGAGCAGGGGTGGCCTCCGGGCAATTTCGATCCTACCAATACGCTCAATGCCAAAGGTAATGGTGTCGATGCCAACGCTTACGCCAACGGTTTCACCGATTTGATTGTGCCTGTTCCTAGTGTAGGCGCCTATGACTTTTCAAAGTACGAGACCTGTGTGGAAGCTGCCAGGGGCAATATGGAGAGCGACGCTGTCTGTTTGCAGAGCCAGGGTGGTACCAAGATAAACCCCAAGCTGCCCCCTCGTCAGCCCGGTTATTATGCCGCTTATTGGGCTCAGGTTGAGAAGACTCTTGACCCCATGGCGGCCGCTCGTCTGGCTGCCGGCAATTTCTTTTACACAATGAATATTTCAAGCAATGCTCATTTTGGCTTGAGTGCCTTCTCCGACCAAGCGGGAACTTCCGCCAGCTCTTATTGGCCAACCACCACCGCCAGTTGCGACCCCGCATGGCTGCATGGCGGCAGCAATAACTTTCCGGTGCCTCTGGTCAATCTAGACAAAAGTAAGTCTAATTTTGACGATGTAAACGACGCCTTGAATGGCAAAGGGGCTATCTTGCCCTTGAGGCCGACCGGAAAAACCAATATTGCTGACTCTTTGCAGTCGGCACTCAATGAGCTGACTGATGCCGCTAAATATAGACCGAGAGCCAAGCGAGCCATCATACTCTTTACCGACGGTGTGCCTAATGAACCGGGCGGCAGCTCTGCCGCCGCAGAGTCGGCTGCTTTCGCCAAGGCTAGTCTGGCAAATAGCAAAGGCATTCCAATCTATACAATCGGACTTTCTCAGAACGCCACAATCAAACCTAAAGAAGACGCGTTTTTAGGCGATAATAAGGGCGGTTCCGGCAAAGGTATAGCCTTTATCTCAGGCAACAACGCGATCTATGTGTCTGTGACTAAGTCAGCCGATCTCAATAAGGCTTTTCAAACTATCGCTCGCAGTCTGGTGGTGTTGCAATGAGAAAGAAAAGATATAGACGCCTAGACGGCACCACTGGTAGTGCCGCTATCGAGATTGCTGTAGCTTCACTGCTCTTTGTTATCTTTGTCATACTTGCCTTCGATATGCTGGTGGTCGTCTGGGGCTATTCGGTAGTCGACTCGGCTGCTCGTGATGCTGCCAGGGCCGCCGCCTCGACTTCAAATGCCGCGGCCGGTCTGCAGGCTGCCCAGCAGGCCGCCCTCGCTCATCGCACCGACGGTTACTTTGTTTCGCAGCCTAAAGTGGCAGCCACCGCCACCGATTTCATTTATGTCACACCGGCTACTGGCTCGCCTTATGTGGCAGTCACCACTCGGGCTGATGTCAGGCTTCCCGTGCCGATTCAGTTTTTCGGAGCACAGCTCAAGGACGGGCTCTTGCCTTATGCCAGGACTTATACCTTCCCCATTCTTGGTGTGCCATTTGTTCCAGACCCGGGCTCGGGCGCAGCGCCTCCACCGGTGGTAGCACCTCCAGCTCCAG
>JAFLCK010000041.1:0-30969 GCA_017303615.1 Obscuribacter phosphatis (SeqCode) | reverse complement strand
AAATGTACTCGATAATCTCTTACTTTTCTGTGAAAAGAATCACGATTATGGTAAACACGATTTATTAGGCTCTCTGGCTAATTCTGGATAGTTTCTGAGTACGGAACTCATTACCTATTGCGACTTTAGAACGGTCTGCTGAGAGACTCCTAACTCAGCCAGTTAAAGTAACAGCTATAGCAGAGCATGACTCGCACCAGGTCTACTTTGTGTGTTGTTTCTCTTCCAGCCGATTTAGCTCACTCACGGCGTTGTCAAATCTACTCTGAAAATCTTTGTAGGCAAGACGAAATAGAAAATCGAAAGAATGAGGTACTGCGATACAGACGACGACGACAGCACACAAAGCCAAAGTCCATCTCAGATAAATTCGGCTTCGATTAGTCATAGAGCTGCGGACAGCCTCACAGAAGCCCCCTGCACGGCGGGGAACGCGAGAACCATCTGTGCCTGTTTAGAATAGATTCGCATACGCCGAATACTCATTTGTTCCTCGTGTTCTTATTGAAGCTTAAAAGCTCATCTACATTGTAGCAAGCAGAATCTTATTACTGTCTTGCTGCGAGCATTGCGAGACAGCCGAGCAACTGCACCTGCATGCCAGCCAAAGCTCACAACCTCAGCACAATCGACTGCTGCAAATCAAACTGGCTCTGGAAGGCAGTTCCGGACTACCACAATTGAATATCTCAACAAGCCGTTGACCAAATTGCCATTACGGTCTGTATGTCTCTCTTACTCGGTTTCAGCTGATTTGACTTCCAATACATCAAGTCTTTGCCAAATGGAGAATGCCCGTCGATTCCTAAGGCATGCCCAAACTCATGAGCAACCAGGCTACGAAACTTATCCTGCGCAAACGATGACTTAATGCTGCTTTCGGGCATGACTGCCAGAATGGAAATTACAGCCTTAGAAATCACTTCCTCTCCTTGCAAGATAAATTGCGTAACTGCACCAGCACTAGGATTGCCCAGCACAGGTGTCTTGACAAAAGTCACATCCGCGTCGGCATCAGAATAGCTCTGTTCAATCACAATAGGAACCTCGCCATCAATCCAAGTTTTGCAAGAATCAAAAATCAGCTTTGTGGTTTCATTGTCAAAACCCTTTTCCTTGCTCTGCTCGACAAATACCTTCAACTGGCAGCCCTTCGGCCATCTAAGCCTTCTTGTAAGAGCCGGACCATACTCGACCATATCGAGATCAAACTTACTAACACACTCAATATGCTCCTTGACTCCGTCAATTAAATAACGCCAAGACTCTACTCGGGCATCAGATGGATTCTTCCGAGCAAATTCTTCCGAGCAAATTCCTCATACAGCGCAACAGAGTCTGAGAACAGCCGCAGCGAACGCTGCCGATCTTCCTGAAAGTCGGCACATAGCGCCCAATCATACTTTACAAAAACAGCTAGATCACCTGCCTCTAGCAGGTCAAAACTCTGCTCATACAGAAGATCAGCCGCAGAGAATTCGCCTCTATCTCTGCAGAAATTTGCAGATTCGTAAATACCAATCTTTCCTCCGCATAGACGCTGAAGGAGTCTATCAATCGCTTCCTAGACTCAGTCAAATAGAGCCATCGGTCTGCTGGTTCTTGGATTAAATTGTAGCCGCTGCGAGCGACCAAAGCATAAGAGACAAATAGCCAAACTGACTAGTCGCCCTCCTCCCATCCTTCGAACAATTCCCAATCAGTAGCGTCTGCATCAGCAATGATCTCGGGAATAGTCGCCAGAGCTGCCTTAGGCAGTAAGTACTCTCCACTCTCTCCATCGAAAACCACGCCTGCGGTTAGCTCGGCGAGCACTGCAGCAAACGCCCAGCTGATGACTAATTCGCCTGACCTGCGATAGTTTATCTCTAGAACCCGTCGGCAGTTCTGCAACACCCTGTCGATGTCTTGGTCGGCCAGGTACTTTCGAGCCTCTACCTGCGCCTGCTTAGCCAGTAATTTCTCAAAGAAGCTTAGCTTGGGCGGATTCTGCACACTTTTGAGCTCTTTGGCAAAATCGAATTCTGCCCCCCCGCACTCAAAGCCAATCATATAGTCGGTATCGCGGCAAGACGCAGGACCAACAGATACCATCCTCATTTTGATTGGTTGGAAGCCACCATGTGTCTCATCATCAAAATCAAAGCCGGGACTTAATTCACAAACAAGTCCAAAATCAGCCAGTCGTGCGATTACTCTTGCTGCCAAACCAGCCTTAAACTCGGGCGCGTAAACATATAGATCAAGACTCATTAATTCACCAAAGGTTTTACGAACTGCCAGCGCTGACTAAAGGAGGCAAGTAGAGCGGTGACGAAGAATGCCACACTGATTATAAATGCTAGCATAAAGAGTGGAGAAGCACGCGTAACTGGAGGAGTGAACACAAATAGCGACTTTCGCTTATTTGATTTTCTAGCGTGTCTCTCACCATTTCGCCTCAAATAGTGAACGCAACGGCCAACTTGCCTTGATGCTTCTCTACAAGATCTTTTAAGCCGAGCCGATCAAACAGCTTGGCCATTTTACAGAAGAATGATCGAATAAATCCCTTGATAAAATCAATTCAGAGACAGTCACACCTTTTGCTTCAATTTTGGCAGAAAAACCTGGGAAGAATAATTCGATAAGGATCGAAGCCAATGACTGATATGGTTATCCAAGCCGCTGATCTCTTTACCCATCATCTGCCCCAGAATAAACCGCAACGCACCACATACGGTGCACAGATCACGCCACCAAGAATTGCACCGTTCGCGCCCGGCAACTTCGACTCTCGTCGCTCATTGACGGCGCCTTTCTAGTAACACCGGTCTAGCAACATCACTACCGCCATGCTAACATGCAAACACATATCCACATGCACAGGCATTTACATATAAAGATCTGCAAGTTTATTGCGCGCACCCTTGATATAACGACTGATACATTTGATATAAAAATCCGACCTAGTTGATGCATTATTAATGCCAGTGTTAGGTGGCAGCCAGTCGACTCTTCGGTTACGCTAAACAGAAAGTGCCCGTTCGCGATTAGATTTGCAAGCAATACAGGAGTTGTCCGCGTGCCTTTGCCCGTCATCCGTTACCTGTGCACCTGTGGTCTGGCGCTGAGCCTCAGCATCAACGCACCGCTGGCTGCTCTAGCAGCCGATACCCCGACCGAAGGCACCACGCCCTCGGTGCTGCGCAGCACCGTTACACAGACCGAGGTCAAGCATCCGCAAGGACCGACCGTCAACGCCGGTGACGTGCGTGAGGTGCCCACAGATACCACCTTAGAGATGTATCTTTCTACAGAGATTGCCGCCGACGCCAACGCAAAGGGCGATGAGTTTTTTGGCAAAATCAGCAAGGACGTGCTGGTGGATGGGCAGTTGGTGATACCCAAGGGCACGAAAGTGCATGGGGTACTCAGCACAGTGGAAGGTCCCAAGCGCGCCGGCCGCAACGGCTACATCAACGCACGCTTTGATTATCTAATCACGCCAGACGGGCGCGAAGTAAAAATTGAGGGCAACAGCACAACGCGAGACTCAAAGGTCAAGGCCGCCGCCAAGGTCGTCGGGCGCGCAGCGGGCTATACCGCGGTGGGCGGCGTAGTGGGCACAGTAATAGTGTTGCAATTTGGCGGTCTTGCAGCTGCGGCAGCCAGCCACGGCTACACCCTGGCCGGTGGAGCGGCAATTGGCGGGGCCGCCGGACTGACAGTCGCCATGCTGACCAAAGGTAAAGATGTCTTGCTTAGACCCGGCGCAGAAATGCATGTCAAATTGAGCGAGCCGCTTACGCTGCCCACTATGACCATGCCCGATGAAACAGCAGAAGATTTCTGTCCCCCTGGTCTAAAGGTAAAGGTGGCAAGCATGCGCATTAACCACCACCAGGCTGACATATTGACCGACATCACTCTCACACTCGACATTACTAATGAAACCGATAATACGTTCTCAGCCTTTGAAATCGGTCTAGAAGACGAGCAGGGCAAGGTATTCTTCCCCTCTCCGCTTGGCGATTCGAGCATTTGGTCAGACAAAATCAAACCCAGCAGTCACTTCAATGACAAAATGACCTTCAGTGTGGAAAACAGCAAGAGCCCCCACAAGCTGGTATTTTTCAAGCCGTTTTCGCGCGATCCGCTGGCCAAGTTCACCCTTACCGATGCCATGCTGGCAAGCGGTAAAGCAAGCAACAAAGCCAACCACAAAGGCAATCCCGACTCAGCCGCTGAAACACACAAGCCCGACTCAGCCGCGCAATAGCACCGCTGACGATGCCGCCCCGCTTATTTCTTCGCTGACCAGGCTGTCGCTGCACGGGTAAAGGCAGTCAAGGCGGCTTTTGCCCAAAAGACTAAATGCAAATTATCTTGCAACCTATCTTTCGAAAACACCAAGAAATGGATGATCACTTTGCCGTCACAATCTTGGTGTATGGTGACGGTTACTATGGAATTAGCAACTAATGCATTGATGAAACCGTTAAAAACACTAGCACTGTGCTGCGGCGCCATTCAGCTTGTACTGTCTTTGGCAGGCTGTCATACGGCGCATAACAGCAAAGAAGAATTGCATGAGACCAGCCATGTCGGCAAGTCGCTTGACAAAGAGCAGGCGCCGAGTGGCGAAGAAGCAGCGCATACGACTTACCAAGTCAGCAAACCCCTTGTCAAAGACCTAACGCTGAATGATGAATATGTTTGCCAAATTAGAGCCATTCAACATATTGAGATTCGTACATTAGAGAAGGGCTACCTGCAAAGTGTACTGATCGACGAAGGACAAACTGTTCATCAGGGACAATTGCTTTTTCAAATAAAGCCCAGTGTCTATCAAGCTGATGTTCAAAAATCAGAAGCAGAAGTCGAGCTTTCAAAAATCGAGCTAGAGAACAACCAGGCTCTAGTCGAAAAGGATATTATTTCCGCCACCGAAGCCGCCATGTCAGCCGCCAAACTGGCGAAAGTAAAAGCAGAACTAGAGCTAGCCAAAACGCATTTAGGCTTTACCGAAATTAGAGCACCGTTTGACGGACTGATCGGCCGCTTTGGTGACATTAGGTTGGGCAGTCTGCTGGAAGAAAACCAACTGCTGACCACTTTAAGCGATACCCATCGACTTTGGGTGTACTTCAATGTGCCCGAAGCTCAGTACCTAGATTATATGAAGAACAGAAGAAAAGGCGTATCACAGAAGGTTCAACTAGAGCTCGCCAACAAAGAAATCTATCCTGAACCTGGAACAATAGAAACCATTCAATCCGACTTCAATAGCACTTCGGGCAACATTGCCTTTAGAGCGAGCTTTAATAACCCACACGGACTACTGCGGTATGGGCAAACAGGCAAAATACTGTGGCCCAAGAAAATCAGTCAGGCTGTCATTGTGCCCCAGAAATCAACCTATGAAATTCTAGATAAACGCTTTGTTTATGTTGTCGACAAAGACGGTGTAATTCACGAACGTGAAATAAAAGTAGCCAAAGAGGAACCCAATATCTATGTTGTGGCCTCTGGAATAAGCCCTGATGAAATGTACCTGCTTGAGCGGCAGAACAAGCTAGATAAAGGCGACAAAATCAGTTACCAACTGATTGAACCCCAACGCGCAATTGAGAGTTTAAAACTATATGCAGAGTAATTTAGAGCTGAGTAATTTAGGTTCGGCCGGCTATGTTTCGTAATATTCTCAAACGGCCGGTACTCGGGATTGTCATCTCGATCTTGATCGTTTTTCTCGGCTGTTTGTCAATTGTGCAGCTGCCAATTTCGCAGTTTCCCAAAATTGCGCCAACCGTCGTCAACCTCTTTATCGCCTACCCCGGCGCCAGTGCCAAAGTGCTCACCGACTCAACCTTGGTACCGCTAGAGGCAGCCATCAACGGTGTGCAAGGCATGCGCTATATGGTTTCTGATGCCACCAGTGCCGGTGAAGCCACAGTGCGTGTAGTGTTTGAACCAGGTACCGACCCCAACCAAGCGGTAGTCAGCGTCAAAACCAGAGTTGATCAGGTGATGACCTCCTTACCTGATCTCGTTCAGCGAGAAGGGGTCATCATTTTGCCTCTTCAGCCATCCATGCTCATGTATGTGAACTTGTACTCTGATTCCGACTCTTTCGATCAGAAGTACCTGTTCAACTATGCCTATACCAAGCTAATACCCGAGATTCAACGTATTACCGGTGTAGCCAACGCAAGCTTACTGGGCAGCAGAACCTACGCTATGAGGCTTTGGCTAAAGCCAGACCGCATGCGTGCTTACAATATTTCTTCTGAAGAAGTAGTCGCAGCCGTCAAAGCTCAGAGTCTTATTGCCCGCCCCGGCAGACTAGGCATCAGCTCTGGTAAAAAAGCCCAAGCTACTGAATATGTTCTTAACTATGTCGGCCGCTATACCGAGCCTGAGCAGTACGAAAATATCATCATTAGAAGCTCTGAGTTTGGTGAAATGGTCAAACTCAAAGACATTGCCACCGTGCAGTTAGGCAGCGAGTTTTATGATATTTACACTAACTTGGATGGAAAAGCCTCCGCCTCTATAGTGTTGAAACAAACACCGAACAGCAACGGCAGAGAAGTAATCAGAAAGGTCAAAGAGAAAATCAAAGAACTTTCTAAGGCGTTTCCAGACGGCATACATGTACAGTACAGCTACGATGTTTCCAAGTTCTTGGACGCCTCGATCGAGCAGGTCATTGATACCATTCGCGATGCGTTTATTCTGGTCACCTTGGTAGTCTTTCTCTTTCTAGGCGACTGGCGTTCCACAGTCATTCCAGTCATAGCAGTGCCTATCTCTCTAGTCGGTGCCTTTTCAGTGCTGGCAATGTTTGGTATGTCCATCAACCTGATTACCTTATTTGCCGTGGTACTGGCCATCGGTATCGTCGTTGATGATGCCATTGTTGTGATTGAAGCCGTGCACAGCAATATGGAGAAAGACCACTCGCTCTCGCCTTATGCGGCCACGCAAAAAGCCATGGGCGAGCTAGGAAGCGCCATTCTAGCCATTACACTGGTGATGATTTCGGTGTTTGTGCCTATCGCCTTCATTGACGGTCCGGTGGGTGTATTTTACCGACAGTTTTCGATCACGATGTCCAGCGCTATCGTCATTTCAGCTTTGGTGGCTTTAACTCTAACGCCTGTTCTATGCGCCATGTTTCTCAAAAGCCATTCTGGACACAAGTCATCTTTCAACGTATTCAAATGGTTTATCGGCCAATTCAACGCTCTTTTCGAACTACTGACCCGAGCCTACATGTGGGTCCTTGAGCGTACCGTCACTCAAAGAATCATATGCCTCGGTGTCATCCTATTGTTTTCCGGCGGCATTTATTACATGAGCGAACAGGTTTCCTCGGGCTTTGTACCAAATGAAGACCAAGGCACCATATACGCTATTGTTCAAACGCCACCAGGGTCTTCGCTGGAATATACAAACAAAGTCATGGGCCAGCTGCAACAGCTGACCAAAAAAATTGACGGAGTACACTCAGTTACTTCGATGGCAGGCTACGAAATTATGACGGAAGGCAGGGGCTCCAACGCCGGAACCTGCCTTATAAACCTCAAAAACTGGGATGAACGTAAAGAAAACGTCCATGAAATCATCGAAGAGTTAGAGCATAAAGCAGTTGGCTTGGGCGGCACGGTCGAATTCTTCGAGCCGCCGGCAATTCCCGGCTTTGGCTCTTCTGGTGGATTTTCGTTGCGCTTGCTGGATAAAACCGGCGATTTGCGCTACCCCGAGTTGGAAACCGCCACTCAGCAGTTTATGAAAAACCTGAGAAAGCGCAAAGAGATTTCAGGTCTGTTTACCTTCTACAATGCCTCATATCCTCAATATGAAATCAAGATCGATAACCAAATAGCCATGCAGAAGGGTGTGGCAATTGACACGGCTATGAAAAACCTGGACGTTCTAAACAGCGGCTCTTATGAGCAAGGTTTCGTCAAATTTGGACGATTCTTTAAGGTGTTCACCCAGGCAGCCCCTGAGTACCGCAGAAATCTGGATGATCTGAGGAACCAGTTTGTCAAAAATGAACAAGGTGATATGGTGCCCTACTCTTCGTTTATGACCCTGGAAAAGACAAAAGGCGCCAACGAAATCACACGCTATAACATGTACAACTCCGCCGCCATCAGAGGCTTCCCCGCCAAAGGCTATACGTCTGGTGATGCCATTCAGGCAATTCGCGAAGTGGCTAAAGACACCTTATCCCGCGAATTCGACATTGCCTGGGAAGACTTGTCCTTCGACGAAGCGAAACGCGGAAATGAGTTTATTGTCATTTCTTTGATAGTTGTACTCTTTGTTTACCTGGTGCTAGCCGCCCAATACGAGAGCTTTGTACTGCCGCTCGCCGTGCTCTTTTCCCTGCCGGTAGGTGTTTTCGGCTCCTTCACTATGCTAAGGATGATGGGGCTGGCAAACGATGTCTATGCACAAATTGCCATCATTACCCTGCTGGGACTGCTGGGTAAAAACGCCGTGCTGATCGTCGAGTTTGCGGTACAAAAACGTAACGAAGGCTTGTCGCTGAGAGCCGCGGCCCTGGAAGGCGCCAAGATGCGCTTTAGACCTATCTTGATGACGTCTTTCGCCTTCGTCGCCGGTCTTATCCCTCTGGTGTTATCAGAAGGCGCCGGGGCAGTGGGCAACAAAACCCTTGGTTCGTCCGCCATGGGCGGCATGATTACAGGCACGGTCATCGGCGTCTTAATTATTCCAGGACTCTACTTTCTCTTCGCCACCATGGTTGATGGCAAAAACCTGCTAAGAGATGAAACTCATACAAGTATCACAGAATCGATTGCAAGCAACAGAAGGAGACCGCGGAGTAAACACAGAAAGCTAAAGGCACGACTAAAATTACTGATGAGACGAATCAAGCATAAGAATTAGTCAGTAGAAAATGAGCAGAATAGAAATCAAAAAAATAATTAGTCTTTCTACACTCATAACCTTTATGGGAGTGCTTCAAGCGCCCGCATTTGCAAAATCGTGGTTTCATCCGCTGAAGCTGAAGGAGAAAAAGGAGACAGTTAATGTACCGAAGGAGTATGACACTCCGCAGGTGCCGGACACTATCCGCTTAAGTGGAGGTGTCAGTGCGGCTTCCATTAGCTGGCGGCGATTTTTCTCTGATCCCGACCTTGTCCACCTGATTGAAACAGCGCTGGCAAACAACCAAGAATTCAATATTGCCCTGCAAGATATTGAAATCGCCGCCAATGAAGTACAAGAAAAACAAGGTGAGTACTTGCCAAAAGTGGGCTTGGGATTCGGCGGCAGTTACATCAAACCATCAGAAAACACACCCGAAGGCGTGTTAGATAAAATCGTCGAGAAAGGCTTTTATAGATATCCTGATTTCAACCTAAATCTAGGCCCTTCTATGAGCTGGGAAGTGGATATCTGGAGAAGATTGAGAAACGCCAAAGATGCAGCCAGAATGCGTATGGCTGCTCAATACGAGGTGCGGAATTTTCTAATTTCTAGGTTGGTTACCGAAATTGCGCGCAACTATTATGAACTGATGGCCCTGGATACCGCTTTGAAGATACTCGATGAGAACATTAGCATCCAAGAAGCTGCTTTTCTCAAAATGCAAATCTTGAAGCGATACGGAAAATCAAACCAGCTAGCGGTCAATCGTTTTGAAGCCCAATTAAACAAGACTAGAAGCCAGCGGTTTGAAACCAAACAGAACATTGTTGAAAAAGAGAATCGCCTCAAGTTCCTCTCCGGTATCTACAATGATGGGCCGATCGTCAGACACTCTGAACAGTTGATGGCAATGCCGGTTGATGAATTGCAGACTGGGGTATCTACTCAACTTTTGGAAAACCGTGCCGACATACGGCAGGCTGAAGCGGCAATTAAGGCGGCAAAGCTCGATCTGAAAAGTGTCAAGGCTCAGCTCTTGCCTAATCTGACGATTAGAGCAGGGGTTGGCTTTTCGGGCTTTAGCCCGCAACTGCTATTTCACCCAGAGTCATTGTTTTACAATGCTATCGGTGATGTGATGGTTCCATTGATCAACCGCAAGGCAATTCTTGCACGAATAAAGACAGCCGATGCCCTGCAAACTCAGGCGGTCTTGAACTATGAACAGACCTTGCTGAAAGCCTACACCGACGTGCTAAATCAGGTGGCAAACATCAAGAACATGCAGCAAGCATTCGAAGCCAAACGAAAAGAAGTGATCTTACTTGAAGAGGCTATAGTTAAGGCAAACAGCCTGTTTAAGTACGCAAAAGCCACTTACATCGAAGTATTGCTCACCCAGGAAGAAAAGCTGATTGCCGAAAAGGAACAGGTCGAGGTAAAGATGAACCTGATCGGGTCGAAAATCAACCTCTATCGAGCGCTCGGGGGCGGCTGGAGATAAAACTGCAGCTAGCCGAGCGAAAATCGAGGCGATTTCACATCTAAGAAAATTGGCTTTATGATTCTGGGGTAGACCCAAATGAAGAGTCAAATTGACTCACAGCCTATTAAGGCAGAATTTTCTGCAGGAATGATTCATTTCAAATCGTTGGTAAGCTGGTAATAACATTCCTCAATTGACACCTGCCAACTCGATTATCATGCCGACAATCAGACACATTATTTTTGCAGCCTTTTTCTGCTTGCTAGTCGCCACACAGGGGGTTGTCTCACAGGGGCTTGGCTCACAGGTAGCGAGCGCACAAGTGGGTGATTTCGACAAGCAACCGCCTGTAGCTCCAAACTCTGGAATACTGCGAAATGAAAATCCTTTCGGTACCTGTGGCAATGCAGAATCAGTTTCCTTCGAGCCAAGGATCAATCTTATTGAAATCGTAAAAATACCCCAAGTCTATTTCAAGCAGACAATAGCTATTGAAGGACAGCTAAAAGAAGAAAATGGCTCCTATTATCTCTATCCACTGGATTTGCCAGAAAAGAGCACTGATAACTCAGCCAGACTGCAAATTCGCTTTGATAACCTAGATACAATTTCAGCATCCAAGATCAAGAAAGACCATTTTCAAGCTGGGGAGAAATCGCCAACTCGCCAACTATGTAAGGACTTTATCGGTTCTGCCGTTCTATTGAGGGGCTATCTAGAGCCCGACATGCAATTCAACGCACACAATTTGAAAGAACTAGATTCACTAGATGAACCATGCAATATTGTCTCTCCGGAGACGTCCTTGATTTTCGCCCCGAGACTCTAACCAATAGCCACAAAGCACAGCAATTATATTCACAAACAAAACCTCCAGCATACCCCACAATTCCAATGACAAAAGAGCCCAATCCTTCCACCATTGAGGCATCTCAAGGCAAAGCACTGAGACCTAGCCGCCAACATTAAGCCCCCCAAATGGCAAAGCCGCCAACATCTTGTATACTCCCCTCCCGGTGCATGGGGTGGCTCTTTTGCTATTCAACAGCTTCGATTATTTGATTTTTCTGCCCTTGGTGGCGGCCGCCTATTGGCTGACACCGGCAAAGCTGCGCATCCCGCTTCTGGTAGCCGCCAGTTACTACTTCTACATGCACTCTTTCCGCATTTACGGGCTGCTTTTGGGCGGTCTCACCCTGGCCAACTATCTAATTGGGCTGGGTCTGGCTAAACCGGCGCTGCAAAACAAGCCCAGCCAAAAGCGCCTCTTACTTATCGCCGGCATCGCCTTCAACCTTGGCATGTTGGCGCTATTCAAATACACAAACCTATTACTCGACACCCTCAACAGCGCCCTTAGCGCCATGGGCGCCGCTTTGCACAGCGAGTTTTTCAAGTCTACCGGTGTACAAGACCTGCCCATCATATTGCCCCTGGGCATTTCCTTTTTTGTCTTCGAGTTCATTCATTACATTACCGACGTGCACAAAGGCAGCAAGCCGGTGCGCAATCCGCTGCGCTTTGCTCTATTTGCATCTTTCTTCCCTTCGCAAATTGCAGGGCCGATCAAACGCTACCAAGATTTTGACAAACAGCTAGAAGACCCAGCAAAACTCAAGGTGACCGAAAGCCAGCTCACCGAAGGTCTCTGGCTTATCGCCCGCGGACTTTTCAAAAAAGTGGCCTTGGGCGACAATCTGGCGCCGATTGTGCAAGCTGGTTTTGCCAACCCCCAGCTCATGAGCAGTACCGACGCCTGGATAGCCGCACTGGCTTTTGCTTTTCAGATTTATTACGACTTTTCAGGTTATACCGATATCGGTAGAGGATCAGCCATGCTCTTCGGCTTTTCTTTACCGGAAAACTTCAACATGCCCTATATTGCCCGCTCGCTCAAAGATTTCTGGCACCGTTGGCACATTAGCCTATCCACCTGGCTGAGAGATTATCTCTACATTCCCATGGGCGGGTCCAAAAAAGGCGAAGCTTCCACCCTGGGCAATCTGTTCATGACCATGGTCCTGGGCGGGTTGTGGCACGGAGCCTCTTGGACCTTCTTGATTTGGGGAGCCTTCCACGGACTGGGACTGGCAATCAACCGCATTTGGGAAGCTTTTTTAGCCAAACACCCCGTTCTCAAGCAAGCAGGCGAAAGCCTTGCCGGACAGACCCTGGCTTACATAGTAACCATGCTTACCGTTCTGGTTGGCTGGGTACTCTTCTATGCCCAAAGTTTGCCCCAGGCTTTAGCGGTTCTGCAAGCCATGTTCAGCCCTCAGGCCGGCTCTGAAACCTGCCAGGTCAGCCACCTGCTCACGCAATCGACCTTGATACCAGCAGCGGTGCTTTATGCTCTCACTATTCCTTCACTGAAAATCTATAATTCGCTGGCAGCAATTTCCAATTTAGCAAATCAAAGCCCCCAGCAACTTACCAGCTTGAGCAGAGGCTCCCATGCTTTTGCACTCACTGTAGTTCTAATTATGACTTTAGAACTGGCTCCCCGTATGGCGTCTCCCTTTATCTATTTCCAGTTTTAAATCATGACCCAACAAACTCTAGTCGAGAAATCTGAAGCAGCACCCGTCGCGGCAAACGCGTCGCCCACTGCACGAACATCGTCCCCAGAAAATCAGGTCAAGCAAAATCAAGCTGCCCAAGCCTCGGCATCACAGCTTGAGCAGCAGCTCAAGAGACCAAAGCCTGTAAAGACCATAATTGCTGCCGCTGCGGCAATCGCACTTGGTTTATTTTGCACCGAAAGACTTCTGGTACTGACTGGTCTGGGGCAAGAAGAATACATCAGACCAGATGCCTTATTTGGCATCGCTCATATCGAGGGCAAAGACGTCACTTTCAAATCGGAAGGCTTTTCACGCGGCAAGTTCAGCGCTGCCGGGCTGCGCGACCGTGACTATCTTTTGAGCAAAGATGCCGACACAAGGCGCCTAGCATTTTTAGGCGACAGCAAAACCGAAGGCATGCAAGTGCCAATGCCTGAAAACTTTGTCAAACTAATCGAAGCCGATCTAAACCAGTTGGCTAAGGAAAAGAAAGCACCGGAAAAATGGCAAGCCATCAACTTTGCCACTGCTGGTAATGGCACTCTCGTCGAGCTTTTGCACTATCTGAGCCGAGTCAAGCACTATAGCCCCGACCTGACGGTTTTGGTCTATAACTATGGCGATTCAGGCGAGAACGGACAAGCCGGGGCAATAAACAGCAAGTTAGCTAGACCGGCTGTAATAGTAAAAAATGACGGCGCTCTAGAACTTTCTTTTGAAGAATTAGACAAATGGTTGCTTAGCGAAAACACGCAGTTCAAACTCAAGACCGCCGAATGGCGCAAGAATTCAAGGCTATTTCAGATGTTCTTAGACTTTGATTTCAATATGCGCACAGAAAACCCCATATATGGAAAGGCGAGCGAAGCCGTTGCCAGCCTCTTCAAAAACAATGACAAACCTGTAGACCTTTTGGCAGATCAAAAAGTCAAAAATGAAAGAGCCTATCTGATAAACGAGTTTAACCGTTTGGCTGCTCAAATCGAACCGACACCTATTCTCAAACCGCGCTCGGCAGACTTAGACCAGAGAGCCATTTCGGTAGAAAGCAAGACCTATGCAGCCATTGACCAAGAACATCACCGCAACACCGAGCTAACCGTAAAACTAGTGCGCATGCTCAATAAAGCCTGTGCCGAGAACGGTTCCAAGCTTTTGGTCGTGACTTTACCGGTGCCCGATAACTGTACCTTTTATCAGTGGGAAGTTAGGGCGTTGAAAGAAGCCGCTAAAAGGGAAAAATTTGAAGTACTGGATACCAATCAAAAATTTCCCCGACTGAAACCCATGGAAGCCAATCCCTACTATTACACCGCTCACTTCTCTCCAGTCGGGCACCGAGTGATTGCGGACATCATAATGGCAAAGCTATTGCATTAGGCACGTGGACAATTCAGCTGCAAACATTGGTACCTATCATTTCGCTCCTGGTGACTTGATAGACCGAGATTACGAAGTAATCCAAATGCTGGGCGCCGGCGGCGCCGGGCAGGTCTATCTGGTCGAACACCGTTCGCTGGCTAGACAAGCCGCACTGAAATTGCTCAATACCCGCAACATAGATGAAACAGCCTGGCGCCGTTTCACCTACGAAGCACAGCTTATCGGCAAACTGCAACACCCAAACATCATTCAGGTTTACAACTTTGGCATTCACGAAAATCGGCTGCCTTACTATGTTATGGAGCTGGTGAAGGGCGAACCGCTAGACTCTAATCTAAAGAAGCTCGGACCGGTTGGCACGCTCGAGGCAGTGGAACTGCTCATGGATGTTTGCAGCGCCCTTTCTTACGCCCATGGCAAAGGCATCGTACATCGCGATATCAAACCAGGCAATATTATTCTGGTTGAAAGCCCAGACGGTAGAGGCTACCGCGCCAAACTTCTCGACTTTGGCATAGCCAAACTGCGCAGCAAGCAAAATTTAGAAACGCAAGGACTGACCCAAGCTGGCGAGGTGGTGGGCAGCCCCCTCTATATGAGCCCAGAACAGTGCCAGGGCTTAGACGTAGACGAGCGCAGCGACATCTATTCGCTGGGCTGCAGCATCTTTGAAATTTTGACAGGCACAGTGCCATTTAGAGGCGAAAATGTCTTTGCCACAGTGATGATGCATTTCAACGAGGCTCCGCCAAAATTAGCCGATCGGCTTCCTGATGAATACTTCCCACCCAGGCTGGAAGAGCTCGTCGCCCGTTGTCTTGAGAAGAATCCGGATGAACGGATTAAGTCTATGGATGAAGTTTTGACATGGCTGGAAGAGATTTACGAAACACTAAAGCGGAATTTGGGAAAGGCGGCCCGGGGTAAAGAAAGTGACCTAACGCGGCTGAGCATGCCGGTTAAGAGCGAAGCTGAGCTCAAAACTGAAAGAGTAAGGGAAGCAAAGAAAAAAAACAGCATCTATAAAATGGTCGTAATCGGCGGTGTTTTAGCTGTGGCAACAATTGCTGTTAGCTGTATCACTTTATTTAAGCCGAAGCCCAAAATTTCCAAACTAGATATAGAAACAATTACAGCCGTCAATGAAAAGCCTGCAGTAGACAACTCCACAAAAGCTGGCAGCTTCCTCGTAAAGATTGAAACCGACAAAAATAAAGTACACCACAGGTATTACAAGTTTCCTCTCAAAGACGGCATCAAGATGGGCACTTTCCATATTCAATTTGGGCCATACAAAGCCATGGTCAAAAACCCACCAGACTTAGTTGTCCCCTTGGGCGCTTTAGTAAAATTCACACCTTCTATAGAATTTTGTTCGCACCCAAGCTATTTCAGAGCATTCGACAGCACCCTCTTGAACGAGATAAATTTCACATCTGATCATGGCGGCTCCAATACTATGTTCGATGAACTAGGGGCCTCGGCAAAGCGCTGCCTTAACGAGTTACAGCCTTCAGTGCATCTTACCACTCTAATTCTTGATGATTCAGACCTGACTGACACTGACCTGGAAATGCTAAACGATAAATTCCCTAAACTAACCCAACTCTCGATTAGGGGCTGCGAAATAACTCCCAACGGCCTGGCTCAATCAAAACTTGCAAGCAGACTTAGGCATCTAGAGTTTGATAATACTTCAGGCGGTGACTTGACCTTACTACTAAAGAAGCTGTCAGAGAATGGACAACTGGTAGGCCTAGACTTGAGAGGCAAGAAGCTGACCGACGAACAGTTTCAGTATATTCTCGCTACCCCAAAGCTGGACTATGCTGCTCTGATTGCGTCAGGTATAGATGATCAACGCGCTATCGCCTTGCTGAAGCGTTTTCCCAAGCTTAGGCATTTCAATTTTAGACGAAATCAAGTAACTGAAGCTATTGTGCCAACGCTGTTGCAGCAGAAACATCTTGATTGGTTCGACCTACCGGAGGCTGGCTGGTCACAGAAGAGCAAGGATGCGTTGAAAAAAGGTTTACCCGAAGCAAAATTCGCCTTTTGGGATGACAAAATCAAAGAAGCGGACTGGGCCAAGTAACCACTGGCAGTATTTCCAGCTTGGCTATAATCTAGCCTTATGCATTCCCATTCAGAACATTTGGCACCAATCAATAAAATAATCACCAACGGCGGCAAAGGCAGAATGCCCATAAGCCTGGCGGCTGGCTTTATTTTACTTAGCACAAACCTACTCATAACAGCACCGGTTCTCGCCCAGGGCAAACAAATCGCCGGGCAAACCCAGGCAGCGGGCGTTTCGGATAAGGCAATCGCCAAGGACCAAAAGCCCAAATTAAGCTTTCCCATTAAGTTCAGTTTGCCCAACCCTGCCCAGTTCAGGGTCGCAAAGAAAGCCAAGGATAAGGATTCTAAAAGTAAAGCCCCTAAAGTCAGCGGCGAATGGTCGCCCTATGGCAACATTTTTGAAATCAATTCGGCGCGCAAGCTGAGCTTTGAAGATAAATTGCGCCATAAGACCATCGAGATGAGGCTCGTTTACCCCACAGCTCCCGGCAACTATCCAGTGATAATCTTTTCGCACGGAGCCGGTGGTTCTAAAGATGCCTACACCCAGCTCACCGAATATATAGCCGCACGCGGCTATATTTGCATTCAGCCCACCCATGACGACAGCATAGGCAAGCTCAAACTAAAGAAAAAGAACGCTGGATTTGGCGACGCCCTGGCCACGACCAACGACCAGCGTTATTGGATCAGCCGGGCGCGCGACATCGAAGCCACCCTCGATGGTCTCGATATGATTGCCACCAACCTTCCCAGCGGCGTCACCATGAACAAAGAAGCCATAGGCATGGGTGGACACTCATTTGGCGCCTTTACCACATTGATTTTGGCTGGTGCGCCGGTCAATATACCGGTCAACCTCAGCCCTGGTTATGGCGGTTTGACCGACTTCGGCGACAAGCGCATCAAAGCCTTTTTAGTCTTAAGCGGTCAGGGAACGGGCAAAGTCGGTCTTTGCTTTCCTGGTAAAGAAAGTTATGGTGCCATCAAGGCGCCTATGATGGTCATGACGGGCTCGCGCGATAAGGGTCAGAGGGGTCAGCCGCCCACCTGGCGAATGGAACCATTCACATACGCAGGCGGTGGCAATAAGCACCTTCTCTACATCGAAGGGGCCAACCATCTCACCTTTACCGGCAATATCTTTACTCGAACAATTGACAACGACAAGAAAGACAAGAAAAGCCTAAAGCTTTTCTCAAGTATGGTTCAGAACCACATAGACTCGGGACTAGCTAAAGCGGCAGAATATAATGCTAAGACCAAGCCGCTTTTTCCTTATGTGCAAAAGGCTGGGTTGGCTTTCTATGATGCTTACCTGAAGAATGAACAGTCGGCGCTGGAATTTCTCAAGAGCCATCAGCTGGAAAAATCCAGCCTTGGCCTGATACAACAGAAAGATCAATAGCAAGCTCAATAGAAAATTGACGAAATTGCAGACCGTTGTCAAGACCGCATAATAGTTATTATTGCCGAACCGTCTGATCCACCACCACTCTAGATGGAAGTTGCATTAGTGACCGGAAACAAAGTCTCAGAAGCTGAAGCCCTGGTAATCAAGACCGGGCGTATTCTTTTGCGGCCCCACAGGCTGGAAGATTTTGACGACATTCATGCTTATTCGCAAGACCCCGAAGTTGTGCAATACATGCAATGGGGTCCCAATAGCGAAGAGCAGAGCAGGCAATTTCTAGCAAACACTATTGCTGGTCAGAGCATCGATCAAAAGCAGAACTATGACTTTGCGGTCGAACTGATTGACAATTCCACAATGCCAGAGGCCAGGGTTGGACAAACTATTGGCTCAATTAGTTTGAGATTGCCCAAGCCAGATGCCAAACTGGGCGAAATCGGCTATTGCTATCACAAATGCACCTGGGGCAGAGGTGTAGCCTCAGAAGCAGCAGAAGCAATCATGGCTTTCGGCTTTGATAAGCTCAAGCTTCACAAAATCAGCGCCACCTGCGACCCGCGCAATTTCGGCTCGGCTAAAGTGCTGCAAAAAATCGGCATGAGGCTGGAAGGCTATCTCAAAAATCATATATTTATGAAGGGCATTTGGCGCGACACCCTGATGTTCGGCACCACCAAAGAGGCCCAGGCAGAAAACCGCAAACTATACAGAAACAAGCAAGAGATTTTTGTGCTTAGCGGCATGCACGGCAAGAAAGAAGCACTGACCGAAACCTTCGGCGGCGGCATAGTAAGCCGCATCAAGCTTTCTAAAGGCGAAGAGATTGCCGAACGCACCGAGATACTCGACGAGTACTATTTGGTTATGGAAGGCGCCATCAAATGTGGTGACAAAGTACACCAAGCCGGCACCCTGGTGCACACACCGCTTGCTGTAAGACAAGCCAGTATGCATGCCGAGCAAGACAGTGTTTTGCTGGTTTACAGGCTCGGTCCCGAATCGTAAATGGCCCAGATTCTTTTAGCCGAAGACGACCCGGCTTTAGCATCGGTACTGGTCAGATGGCTGCAAAAAGAAGGACATCAAGTCAATCATCTAGCAGACGGCGACGAAGCAATTCGCTTTTTAGATTTTGCCGATTTTGACCTGCTTATTTTAGATATTGAACTACCCGGTGCAAGCGGTTTAGAAATTCTCAAAGCCTATCGCAGTAAGGGCGGCAAAACCTTGGCGATCTTTCTGACAGCGCGCAGCTCAGTGGCAGACAAGTTGCAAGGTTTTGAAACAGGCGCAGATGATTATCTGAGCAAGCCTTTTCATGCCAAAGAGCTAATTATGAGGGTGAACGCCCTCTTGCGACGCAGTTATGGAACAGTCGATTTAGACGCCCAGTTTAGAAACCTGGGGCTAGAGCTTTTGCCGACCCGCTCGGCGGTGCGCAAACTAGAAAGCAATAGCGAAGTGTCACTGACACAGCGTGAGTACGCCCTCTTAGACTATTTGCTTAGACGTCTAGATCAAATTATTCCTTCCGAGCGCTTGCTAAACAGCCTCTGGACCGACGAAGAAGGCGCCACACCGGAAGCCCTAGCTGCCTGCATTACCCGCCTGCGCAAAAAAATCGACCCGCCCGGCAGCGAAAGCTTGATTAAGAATGTACACGGACGCGGCTATCAAATAGTCTCAAAAAAATAGCTTTTGCCACTAAGAAAGAGGCAAAGTAAAGCGTATTGAAGTACCTTTTGGTCTGCGCCTCTCAGCCTTTATTTTGCCGCCATGGCTTTCCACTATTGCCTTTGAAATAGCCAGTCCCAACCCAGAACCTTTGCGTCGTTTATTGTCTTGAGCGGGATCCACTTGGCGAAATCGCTCAAAGACAGATTCAAGCATTTCATCCGGTATGCCGCGCCCTTCATCGTCTACTTGCACCATCGCCATATTTCCGACTTTTCTGGCAGAGAGCACAACCTGCGAACCTGGCTCGCTAAACTTAAAGGCATTAGACAAGAGATTGAACAAAACCTGCAGAATGCGCTCATCATCAAAGCAAGCGTTAAGCTGAGGGTCGACTTGCAATACCAGCTTGATGCCTGCTTGTTCAGCCAAGAGTCGACTGCTCTTGAGAGCTTCTTCTAAAACAGGCAATAGCGGCGCAATCCGAGCATTGAGAGAAAATGCAGCGCTTTCAATCTTGTCTAGGTCTAGAAGATTATTCACTAAAGAAAGCAATCGCCCGATGCTTTCAGAGCTTTCACGCAGAGTCGCAGCCCCCTCTTCGGTCAATTTCTCGGCTTCAAGAAACTCATGAGCCAATTGCACCGCATTTAGTGGCGAACGCAGATCATGACTGACCATGGCGACAAACTCTGACTTGAGTCGCTCTAACTCGGCTTTTTCTGTAATATCAAGCACAACACAATTAAAGCGCTCGCTATTCTCAGACCAGTTAGCCGACCATTGCATAACCAAAGTCTTGCCGCCTGCGCGCAGAGCCTGTACGCTAAACTTGCCGTGACCCTGCTTGAGAGCTTTATCAAGCCCAATCTGAATCTGCTTTGTGGCATCAGCATCAATCAGAGCTGACAGCAAAAGTCCAGACAAGTCTGCATCTTTCGTCCCGAGCATATCGCCGAAAGCCGTATTGTATTCTTGTATAGTGCCGTCTTTTGCGATAGAAGCTATGCCTTCAGCAGCGTTATCAAAGATATCTCGCTCTTTCTCTCTGATAGCGTTCAAGTCGCTGTACATTTGACTATATGTTCTATGCAACTGTGCCAATTCATCGTCACCACTAAGCTGGCTGGTTGGCGTCTCGCCCTTACCCATGGCAACGGCGTTGGCAATCAGCTTTTTCAGTCGATCAGAAGTGGTGCGATTAAAATAAATGAGCAAACTGCAGGCAAGAAATATGCTGGCAAGAACAGAAGTAAGCAAGGCCGTCTCTATTGTTTGAAAAGTCTGCTCTTCTCTAGCAAGCATTTCTTTTTGGCTCTCACGCTGTTGAGCACACATTTGGTTTATATGCTTGAAAGTTTGAGCAAAAGCATTCTCAGCCTTGACCATGACTAACTTGGCTTGCACTGTTTCATCTCTCTTGTAGAGGGTGCCTGCCAAAACCAAGCTTTTATCTACCTCGTCTGCAAGCGACTTGATTACAGACCAATGCCCTTCTTCGTCTTCATGACCTTTCACTAAAGCATCGATTTCATACACTATACGTCTGGATTGATCTTCCAAGCGACTGGGCAACTTTCTCAAAGGATCGCCACCAACAACGCCTTGGGTAATGAGAGCAACGTTGCGCTCTGTGGCAAGCATATGCAGAGTATTCATCTTTGCGACAAGCTCTGCACTGTGAGCCGCTTTTGCTCGTTCGACCCGAACATGCTCAAAGAGAGAATAGAGCGTAGCCACAGAGAGAACCTCGGCGGCAACAGGAATCGCCACTAATATAATTGCTCGTGTGGATAATCGCATGATTGGTAAGTTTGAGAAAACGGCACTGTAATGATACAGCAACCTCCACAAAGCTGCATCATTACAGTGCTCCGACTTATCTCACTAAAGTGCATTCCTCCTGAAAGTGTATGAATTGGGTCTCTCAATTGGATCTATAGATACCGGCGGTCTGCCGGGCCATTTGCCAATGGGCGGTCTTTCAATACCATCAAGCGAGCCGGGCGGAATTATGTCACCGGGTTCTTTGACAAATGGCGGTCTTTCGATAGGATCAAGCACTACATCGGGGGGATGCGATGGGCGCGGCAGCGGCGGCAAGTCGCAGCCGGGATCTCTGCCCACCGGCGGTCTTTCGATAGGATCAATTACTACATCGGGAGGATGCGATGGGCGCGGCAGCGGCGGCAAGTCGCAGCCGGGATCTCTGCCCACCGGCGGTCTTTCGATAGGATCAATTACTACATCGGGAGGTCCACCGGGATGTTTGCCGGGAGGCGGTGCCACTGGTCTATCATGCACCGGCGGTCTTTCGATAGGATCAATTACTACATCGGGAGGTCCACCGGGATGTTTGCCGGGAGGCGGCGCCACTGGTCTATCATGCACCGGTGGCTTATCTAAACCAAAGAAAGCGGCAAACTCGGCTTGATTTATGTTACCGTCTTTATTGCGATCGAAGGCGTTAAATATATTGGTAAAAGAGAGCTGGCCGTTATCATCAACTATATCGGGCTTGCGAGGCATCATCTTGGCAGAAGCCGAACGCCGTTCGTCAATCATGTCGTGCACGACCTGACTGACCCCAGATGAACTGTCTAAAGCAGACGACTCTTGCGGCATCACTTTATCAGAGAAATTATTGTGCATCACTAGTAACACTCCTCAATTATTCAAAGGGCAGGCAGTTCCTGCTCATGTCTTGAAGGTAGTGAAAAAGTCTGACGCTTATTTGACGCCTAGATTAAATTGGCAATGAGCAAATTGCTTCACCACGGCTTAACCTGGGCAATGACAAGATAGAGATATAAAAATCAAAGAAAATCAGAAGAGAAAAAGAGAAATGAAAACAGATGAAAGAGCACAGTTATACAAACGCAATAGGCGATAGAAAGCCACTAATACTGGACCGAGATCCGCCGTTTTTGATATTCTTCGGAATTCCATTCTTTCTTATCGGCTTGTTATTCTTTGTTGCCCCTTGGGGCTTAGCTTCAAATAGCGATAGTCTTTCCATACCGATTAAGCTAGTCATATCGGGCATGGGCACCGTGGCTATGTTTGTCTCGCTGATAGTCTTTAGAAGTGCAAGCAAAGTATCTGTCTTAGATCGCGGCGCCGGTTGCGTGATCGTGCGTCAGCGTCTAGATAAAAGAAGCACCCGCCGCATCAATATTAGCGAGATAGCCGACGTAATCTTGGACACAAGCAAAGACAGCGATGGGGAAAACACCTATAGGTCGGTACTCTTGCTAAAGAGCGGAGAGAAAGTCGGGCTGAGCAATGCCTACATATATGATGAAGCAGAAGCAAAACAGAAAGTAGCAAAAATAAGCGCCCTTATTAGGGACCCTTATGCAAGCAGCTTTGATTACAAGCGACCAACCAGCCCTGTCAGCCAGAGCGGCGGCATAGGCAAGGGAGTGGTGGCGATGGTCTGCGCGACAGTGATAGCCAGCCCCTTTGTGAGTTGGTGGATAGCCGCCAATAGCCATCAGCCGGCAGTACAAGACAGCGTGGTAAGCGGGGCACCCAGCCCCGCTCTAGACAAAGAGTTGCATCTTAAGGCAGCGGAATTTCTGCCTGTAGAAGAGAAAATAGTCTTTGTGACCACACCTGAGCCCGGACACGAGGGAATGGTAAAAATCTGGTTCATACCCTTTGCCATTGTTTGGACTCTTTTCAGTCTTTTATGGCTCACTGTGGCGCTTGGAAGCTCGGTGACCAAGCGCAGCATCACCGGCATTATCATGTCGCTGTTCGGCTTGCCTTTTGCAGCCTTGGGCATAGGCATGTTGCTTACACCATACTTTAGCTATATGCGAGAGCTGACAACGATTTATGCCATTTCTGAGAAAAGGGCCTTTGCCGTAGACAAAGACGGTGCCCGTGAACTGGTTGCCTTTGACGACAAACACTTTGGACCTATCAACGCCAGCACTTACACCCGTAAACTTGCCGACGGTAAAAGCGAAGAGCGCATGGACCTTCTCTTTCGCAACAACCTTGACCCGGAAGGTGCCAGCGTCACCGTGGGCTTCTGGGGCATCGACAAAGGCGCCGAGGTAAAAGCCATTTTAGAAGAGAAATATCGAGCCAAAAACTAGAGAGACTAGAGAGAGTAGAGAGAGTTGAGAAACTAGAGAAACTGGAGAAACTAGAGATCTCGGGAGAGCCAAACAGCTCCAGAGAGATTAGTAGAGATCCAGAGAGAGATGGGGAGAGACTGGGAGATTAGGTGAGGCATTTTTCGGCGACAGCTGAAACCATTCTCATACTTCCAGAAAAAGCCCCCGGCTTAATGACAATTGAGTCCAAATTGAATAATATTGCCCGTCACAGGTATCCGGCGATCAATATATCAAGATATTCGAGGAGGCTAAAGTTTAGCCGCCTCGACAAAACAGGCGGGCAATATGACAAACTCGGTACTAACCAAGATAGAGACACAAGAAAGTCCCGCCGCAGACATAAATATGGATATCACCGACGCGAATCTTGATGCTGTACCGACTAAAGCCCTCGCCGAAACAGCCGGCAAGCCTAACCCCTGGCATGCCTTCATTGCCACCTGGCTAGGCGGTGTCTTCGACGGTATGGACAGTTCCATCTTTGCCATCGTCCTCTTCCCCGCCCTATCTGAACTGCTGAACACTCATTCGCACTCGGTCGTCGGGCAGTTCGGCTCATACATCATTGCCATGTTTATGGTGGGCTGGGCAATTGGCGCGGTCTTCTTCGGCTGGCTAGCCGACCACATAGGTCGAGCCCGCACTCTTTCAATCACAATTTTGCTTTATGCGCTTTTCACTGGTCTTTGCGCCTTCGCTCATAACTGGTGGGAACTTGGTTTCTGCCGCTTCTTGGTGGGCGCCGGTATAGGCGGCGAAATGGGCATCGGCGCTGTCTTGCTTTCAGAATGCTGGCCCAAGCGCACTCGCATCTATGCCCTCAGTGCTCTGGCCACATCGCTTGGCGTCGGTTATATTCTCACCGCCGGACTCAATCTTGCTTTGAACGGCAACTGGCGCTATCTTTTCATCGCCGGCGTCATCCCGGCTTTCCTTACTGTCTATATGAGAATGAAACTGAAAGATTCAGACCATTTTCATGAGTTGCAAGAGAAAAAGAAAGAAGCTAAGAACAAAGCGCACCACGAGCGTTCCGAGGCTGATCATGAGCTCTTGAGCCATACTTTCAAAGCTCTGATCTCAAAAGAGAACTTCAACAAGACCATGATTGTTGGAGTTCTGACAAGCTGTGCCATCATCGCCTGGTGGGCGGTACTATCTTGGATTCCAGCTTGGATTAACCAGATAACCGGGGCCATGGCCGTAGCCGAGCGCAGTCACACAATGCTCTTCAAAGATTTCGGCATGATTCTCTCTGGCGTGCTGGGCGGCTGGATGATAGCGAAAATGGGCTATAAGCGCTGCATGATTGTTTCATTCTTGCTTGCCTTCTGCTTTACCGTCGGCATGTTCATGACCTTCAAGAGCTTCACCCCGTCAATCTTTCCCTGCATACTCGGTGTAGGTTTCTTTGCCCACATGCCCTTCGTCTTGCTCTGGTCATACATACCCGAGCTCTATTCCACCCGCATTCGCAGCACCGCTTTTGGTGTCACCTACAACATGGGCAGAATCTTCGCTGCGCTTGCGGCGCTGGGCAGCGGCTGGTTGATTCAAGTGTTCGGCGGCTCTTATGCCATGGCGGCATCAAGCTTTGCCGCCATCTTTTTGGTTGGCGCAGCAGCGGCTATGTTTATGCCCACCCCCTGCGGCAACATGATTGAAGACTAAGACCGCTATCTAGTTAGAGCTCTACGGTACACTCTGAACTCGTAATTTCACCCTGGTAATTAGTCGGGGCTGAGCATATCTTAGACCATACCCCCCGGAAGCTTGTTTGGAGGTCTAACGACCTCTGCGGGTTAAGTATGGCCGAACCACAAGAACAAATTCAAAAAGCAAAAGAGACCCCTGAGGCTAAGTGCCCAGAAGGGAGCGACAGCGCAGCCTGCCAGAAGATGCTGGATGAGACGCGCGAAAAAGAAAAGCAGCCGGTGCAAGAGCTTAGCCCGGAGGTGCGAACTAATGCCGCCCTGGTTAAGGCGCTTTCTCATCTTTCTGAAAACCCCAAGCTGCAAGAAAAAATTGCCGGACCTGACGGGCGCATCGACAAGCAAGACTTGGTCGATGCCTTACTGCTAAACGGCCAAATCAAACGCGACGGCAGGCTGCCCACAGGCATCGACGGCTTTCTCAGCGATGCCGATAAAGCGGCTGTGCAAGAATTGCTCGCCAATTTCAACGGGCTCAATAAGAAGTCTTTTGACATACAAGACTTAGAAAACTTCAAACCAGAAAAGCTAGGGGCTGGAGGTAAGCCACTTTTAGAAGAGCTGGAAAAACTGAACCCGCGCGAGGCGAACAGCTTAAGCCCACAGCTAGATGAGTTTTTGAAACGCGCAATTAAAAGGGGGATCACCCCCGATGAGTTGGAAGTGGCGCCGCCGCCCTATCCGGGTGAGGCACCGATTCGTATGGTGCGCACTGCCGATTTTCCAGAAGCTTCACTGTCACTTTTTGATCGCATCAACAAAAACAAAGACCAGTTTCTCTCAGACAAAGAGCTGGCAACGGCTCTGGAAGATCCCTCTTTCAAGAGAGAAGATGCCCAGACCTTGGCAGCACTGTATTTTTATAGACACCGACTGGCCTCAGGGGCAGCCGACGGTAAAGGCGGCGTCACTCGCAAAGACCTGGAAGCTTTTGGTGAACTGGAAAAGACTGTATCTAAAGATATGGCCACGGCTTATGATGTGGAGAGCATTGGACGCAACCCTGCTGAGTTTAAAAAGCTGGACCGCGGCAATAAAGGCTTCCTCACCAAAGCAGACCTGGAAGCAGCGGTAGAGGACAAAACTCTAAAGTCTGATTTGCGCGATGCTGCCGAGATAATATTGCGCAACTATGATGTTTTGCCTGATGCTAATGACGACTATCGCATCGGCGAATGGCGCGGTATTACCGCCAAAGACCTGCAAAAGTTCTCTTGGGCGATGAATGAATCGCCCGACTATAAGGCAATGAAAGAAACCGCCCATGCTATGCGGCGCACTTATTGGGGGCAGCTCAATCAGGTCGAGAGTCTGTACAAAGACAACTCCAAACCACTTGAGAGCATCAAGCCCGATGCCATCAATCAGGGCTTGTTGAATGACTGCTATCTCTTGGCTTCGATTGGAGCAGTGTCTTACAGCGACCCTGAACTGGTGCGGGATATGATCAAGGACAACGGTGACGGCACTTTTACGGTGACGTTTCCGGGGGCTAAAAATGAACCGATATCGGTTAAATCTCCGACCGAGGCCGAGCGCGGTTTGTTCAACCAGCCAGGGGAATACGGCATCTGGGCGTCGGTCCTAGAAAAAGCCTATGGCGCCTATTGCCAACGCAGCGTCTTCCGGCGCACACCACTTAACTTGGGCGGTGGTGACTCGCCAGCGGAAGGTGCTGATGGCGGAGGCTGGTATTCGGCTTTGGGTCTATTTACCGGTCGACCTTATCAAAATCATGTAATGCCTTTGGTAAGCAACAAATATCTAGCCCAAAAGCTAGACGAATCACTGAACAAGCAACCGATAAGACCGGTAATTGCCGATACCGGTCCCGGAAGACCCTTCTATTTCACAGCCGAAACCAAGGACGGCTATGCCCGGGCTCATATCTATACCGTGCTTGCCTATGACCCCAAAGGTCCAGACGGCGGCACGGTGACGGTGCGAAATCCCTGGGGCGGCGCCAAGGGCAGCCGCGCCGGCGAATACTCAATGTCGTTTGAAGAGTTTGACCAGAATTTCTTCAATATTGCCTACGGAGAGAAATAGAGGCGGGGGATGTTTAGTGCGAAAGTGATTCTAGTAGTAGCTGCTGCCGTCATTGTCGGCATCGACGTATATTGGGCAAAGCAACTAGACTTTCCGCAGAAAATTTACGACGGGCTTAGGCAATCTCTCAATATCTGGCAAGAGAAGAACTTTACACCAAGAATGCCGTACAAAGAATTTCGCAGTATTGTCGAGAGTAATGGCGCGACAAGCCGATTTGAGCGCGTAAAACTAGTTGATTCAAATTACGCGGGCATTTACTTTGAAGTCAAAGAAAAGGGTCAAACAGGTTCCTACCGGGTTTATGTGCCGAGCGATGCTAGAGATGGTCTCTTTGACAAGCTCGCGGCCAAGGGCATACTAGTGGACTTCGAATATTCCTGTATTTAATGGTCTGAAGCCAAACCCGAAGCCACCCTTTAGGCACAGATAGTCGAACCAGAGCCCGTGAAAGCACTGAGGCGCATTGTGTGTAAGCATCTCTGCTGGAGTTAGACCCTAGCTTGCTTTCTACAAACCCAAATCGCTCAGCCCGGGATGGTTATCTGGACGTTTTCCGAGAGGCCAGTGAAACAAGCGTTCAGAACTGGAAATCGGCAGGTCATTGATACTGGCATAGCGCAAACGCATCAGTCCGTCTTCAGAAAACTCCCAGTTCTCATTTCCATAGGAACGCATCCAGTTTTCTGCGTTGTCATGCCATTCGTAGGCGAAGCGCACCGCTATTCTATTGCCATCGAAAGACCAAAGCTCTTTGATGAGCCTGTAGTCTAATTCTTGCTTCCACTTGCGGTGCAAGAACGAGATGATTTCTTCTCTACCGCTCAGAAACTCAGAGCGGTTTCGCCAGCGCGAGTCCTCAGTGTAGGCAAGCGCTACTTTCTCTGGCTCTCTCGAATTCCAGGCATCTTCTGCCAAACGCACTTTCTGAATTGCAGAACTGCGAGTAAAAGGCGGTAAAGGTGGACGAATCACCATGGGTGTCTCCGTATGAGTGTTAACTTTCAAGTTGACGGGAAGAGCCGAAAAGCATATCCGGCGCCTGGCGTAGCGCTCTCTTGAATATGCTCTTGTCGCCAACAATGCGAGAGACCAGCAAGGCACCTTCAAGCTGGGCAACGCAATCCTCTGCGCGTGTCTGCGCATCATTGGCTGGTACGCCGCTTTTCTCTGCAAGCTCAGCAAGGGCGGAAATCCACAGATTCATTAAGTCTTTCAATTCGATACGGCAACCGTTCTCAGCAGTACCAACTGCCAACGCTGCAAATAAGCAACCTCGCTGCCCTCCCTCGAAGAAAGAATCTAGCTCGCTCATGAAGACCTTAACGCGCCCGCGGGGAGGAGTTGCATCATCTTTGAGTTGTTCTAATCGCGGTCGAAACCAGTCTGCAAGCAGTTTCACCAGCTCATCGCGCATCTGTTCTTTCCCACCAGGGAAATGGTGATAAAGGCTGGCTTTACCGAGCTTGGTGCGTTCGGAAATCATCGCCATGGAGGTGCCCTCGTAACCGCATTCGCGGAAGAGCTCAAGAACCGCTTGCAAAATTTCCTGCCGTGATGCCGTTGCCATAATTACCACTCCCTAATAGAGAGATTATACCAATCGTTCGGCAACGCCAGAGAGCTGAACCTTGATAATTGGGGTCTTTCTATCAAGGGTTGACAATTGAACCGAACGTTTGGTACAGTTCACACATACCGAACGTTCGGTTGGCATAATTATCGACCCTAAGAATGAAATGATTGGAGAGATTCAAATGAGTAGACTATCTGTTGTAGAGAAGACCTGCGAGTGCAGCGAAGTTCAGAAAGGTTTCGCAAAGGCGCAAACAGCTTTTGGCATGGTGCCGAACTTTGTGAAAGTGTTAGCCAGCTCGCCTGTTGCTGTAAACGCATTTGTTGATTACTGGTCAGCAATGTATCAGGGGCAGCTCGATGCCTCGATCAGGGTTCGAATCGCCTTAGCCTTGAGCCAAGCCAACGCCTGCCAATACTGCGTATCAGCTCATTCGGCGATAGCCCAAGGGGCAGGCATGACCGAGAAAGAAATTGAACTAGCTAGAGCCGGAGCCGCTTTAGCAGCAAAAGAAGACACAGCAGTAAAATTTGCTCGTGCCATTTTAGAGCACCGGGGTGATGTCACGGACAACGAACTGAAAGCCATGCACGAAGCGGGATTTGGCGATGGAGAAATTGTAGAAATAATTCTGCTTGTAGGCATGTTCTCAGCGGCAAACTTCATCGGTAAAGTAAGTCAAGTCGATATCGACTTTCCTGCGGTGAAAGAGCTGGCCGGCATTAAGGCATAATCGAATCTATCAGGGGCGCGCTCACGCGCCCCTTAATTCCTGAGGTGAGTCATGCATTCTGAATTTAAAAGGATAGCGTATACAAAAAGCGTAAGGGCGGCGCAACGAACTTTTGCCTCCAACGAAGCCAATCTTGAATTTAGAGAAAGCGACACAGCCTGCACTCTTTCGATACACGAGAGGCAGTTCATAGCCGAGCGAGATGGCTTCTATATGTCTTCGGTCAACGAGAACGGTTGGCCCTATGTGCAGTATCGCGGTGGTCCACCTGGCTTTCTCAAAGTTATAGGCGAAAACACACTTGCCTTTGCCGATTTTCGCGGGAATAGGCAGTACATAAGCACAGGCAACTTGCAGAGTAATCCCAGAGTGTGTCTATTCTTCATGGACTACGCTCATCGACGCCGACTAAAAGTCTTCGCACTAGCACGCTGGGTCAAGATAGAAGATGCAGGCGATCTGCGCGACTTGGTCTTGCTGCCCGATTATCGAGCGCTAGTGGAGCGCATATTTATACTGGAAGTTCAAGCATATGATTGGAACTGTCCGCAGCACATCACTCAGCGCTTTACAGTTGATGAATGGGCAGCTATGGGATTAGAGAATCAATAGAATTGGTACGCTGATAAATAGAGCGCGCTTACATGACTCGCAGAGGGAAATTACTGACTCTGCGGCAGCTTAACCGGCCCAACCGTTTCTGCATCGCCTGAACTCATGGCACAAGCAATGAGAAACATGGACAAACACCATACATAAGCGCCCGAGTGAAGATGCCAAACGAAGTATTCCTTGCCGATGAATTGCTCACAGAAAAAGCAAACTATGCCAGTTATTGACAGAAGAAAAGCTGTAGAAGCCAGAGTCGCGCTAAATTGGGGTTTGAGAGAGCGGAAATTTAAGGCCAGGTACAAAATAGGATTAGCCCACCAACAAAAAAAACCTACTTGCTCAAGAAACGAATAGCTTTTTCTGAACGGCAGCCACCCAAGTAAAAGAGTGTGGAAGCCGGCGTAGCTGTAATTGGAAAAGCTGCTAGGACATATGTCCCAAGTATGACGCTCAATGCCGAAGTGTATAAAGGGCATCATGAGACTCATCAGATAGAGACACTTTCCTAGAAGTAACAGCCTGCCTCGCAGAGTCTGTAAAATAAACTGTGTCAAAAGGTCAGGTCAATGACAACCACTAGAAAGGCGAATGACCATGACGACAAAATCGACAACAGACATGCTGGATGCTCTGATTAAGGAGCATCTGGCTCAGGG
>JAFLCK010000040.1:0-36829 GCA_017303615.1 Obscuribacter phosphatis (SeqCode) | reverse complement strand
TGAAATAGACACGCAGCCATCTCAGTCACCTCAGTCAGCTCCGCCGACTCAAACAACTCAGTCTTCTCAAACTCAGCCACCTCCGGCTGCCCCACCGGCAGTGACTGCGTTAATAGATAACCGCCCGCCGGCCTTCGACAGCGAAAGCCTGCTTTCTCGCATAGAAACTTCGCCTGATGACGTACTGATTGTCGCCAAACAGTTTTTAGAAGAAGGTAATTACCGAGACTCTGAAATAATTTTGTTGAAGCTTGTCGAGACCATAGCGCACAAAAGCGAGACCCAGCCCGATGCCGTAAACAAAAGCATGGAAGCGGTGCGTGAAATAGCCTTGGAGTCGCTCGCCCTCATTTATCAAAAGCAAAGCCGCCTTGAACAAGCCGAGACGAAACTGAAAGAACTGCTCAAACTAGTTGAAAGCAAGAGCCGCGACGAACTGCATATGGGCAAGATCAATTCAGATCTAGCGCGCCTCACCAAGAGTATGGGCAAGCTGGATGAAAGTGCCGCCTACGAGGCCAAGGCTAATTTGATCTTGAACAAGCTTTCAAACAGCCAGCAGTAATTACATCTTTTCGTACCAGACCGGACCGTCATTAGCCGGCTTATCTTCTTGTGCACCGCCCGCAGTGGCAGCGACAGCGCCGCTGTCATCGGGCAGATGATCAAGCAATCTAATATATAGCTTAGCCATCTGCGCTCTTTCTTCGTCGGCCCAAGGCAGCGGGCGAAACTGATCGAGCACGGCGAAAACTTCAGAGCGAGTCTTGCACGACTGCAGTTTCTTAAACCAATCCTGCAAATTGAGCTGTGTCATAAAACCCTCTTCGCTATCTTTGAGAAAGTCGCCTAAGATGCCTAAAAAAGTAGAACCCGCAGTTTATGCGAGTTCTACATCATATCTAAAAGCTCTTGAGTGTGCTTTACACAACTCTTACTCTAGGAATTATTTTCCTTCGAGTTCGCCAAGGCTGAAAGATTCGGGGTGGAAGGGAGTTTCAAAGCCCTTCATGAAGCCGTTTTTGATACCGTAGTAGGTACCTTTAACGCCACCAACCACAAGACCGGCGGGGAGGGTGAAGACGCTAACCAGGAGGCAAGCGGGACCACACTCTTTGCCTTTGATCGACTCAGCACCTTTGCTGGTCAAGTCGATGTAGGACTTGTAAGACTCACGCACTACAGCCACGGGAGTACCAAGCACGGTACCGGCTACGACACCACCAACTCTGGTGGGCAGAAGTGCACCCTGGGTTACTTTCTCCATGGCATCATCAGCGGCCATCACGGGAGCAGCAACCGAAGCTGAAGCAACCATAACCATCGCCAGACCCAATACTTGCTTTTTCACAATGAACCTCCTCATAAGCTCACTTGTTGGTAAAAATTATCGCTTGACGTCCAATATTTAACTTCATCTCACAGACTAGCTATATATTGGGACAGGAATTGCCTCTCGTCAACCTTACTCTTTTTATCGAATGTTTATCGGACAGTGCGCTTTCGCCTAGGTCCAGATTCATCACTCTTGTCATGCTGCTCGTATCTTTTTCGAGGTTACGGATAAACCGGTCGCCAAGTGCCAGATACGGCATCAATCATATTGTCGTCAAACATTTTTCCATGTTAGGGCCTAAAACTCAAGCAGACTCTTAAAGGAAAGAAAATTGCATATCGCTAATAAGCACAGCAATAGCGATTTAGCTATATTGCGTATAGAGGCAGAACTTGAGGGCAAGCCATTCAGCCCAAAATCTGTCCTTGTATATGGTGTCAGGTAAAGAAATTTGCTTGAGCGTTGCAGCATCTTCATACAAACTAGCCAGGCTAATTTCATGCTCGCTAAAGAAATTGACGTGACCGCCCTGTGGCGGCGATACAATCGAAAGCTGCGGGCACCGCACCATCTGTAGTGCCAGAGGGGCAAATGACTGAGCATATGGCACAATCGGATCATCTTGGGCGGCAACAATGAGTGTCGGAATCTTCACATCGCGTAAAACACGCATGGCACTAGCCGCCTGATAGTAAGATTCGGCGCAGTCATAGCCGGCATCGATTGCCGTGAAGTAATTATCAAACTGCCGCAATGACTTTATTTTCTTTAACCGCTCGAGATCATAAGTACCGGGGAAAAGCCGTTCACGCTCAATAATTTTCTTCTTGAGAGAAATGAGAAAATTGAAGTCATAGAGCCGGCTTGCGCCTCTCTCAATCGCCTTTACAGACTCGACCAATTCCACCGGCGGTGATACCGCCACCACAGCTTTAAATAGGCGACGCAGGCGGTGGTCGTGGCTTGTCCCTTGCTCACCGGCAGCCTTAAGCACCAGATTGCCGCCCAAAGAAAAGCCGCAGGCATAGATATCTCGATAGCCGAAGCGTTCCTTGAGATAAAGCCCGATGGCAAACAAATCGCCGCTGAGACCGGCATTATAGAGGGTGGTACAAAGACTAAAAGTATCTTCGCAATTGCGCATATTCATGCGAAAGACATCAAAGCCTGCCAGATGCGCCTTATAGCCGAGCCCGTTGACATAGGGAGCGCGGGCGGTACCCTCCAAACCATGCACGACAATCATGAGAGGACGCTCAGAATGCCCCTCGCCGCCATGGCTTTCTGAGTGTCTATTCAAATAGCCGGTGACCCAATTGTCACGATCGACTTCTATTTGTAATTTCTCACCGTCGCTCAAGACCGGGCGCGCAGCCAGCAGGGCGGGCACGATCGTCATAGCATGACCGTTCTTGAGACCGGGATGCGGCTTAAAATGTGGCGATATTTTTTCTATTGCGGTCATAATATAATAGATGGCATAGTCTCTGACTTTAGCAGCATTTTGGTCCAAGACCCGCTTATGTTATACGACGGCGAACCTGCATTTTTTGGAATGTTCCTGATCTTTGCGATCCTGGTACTACTGGGAATCGCCCAAAATCAGGGCATTTTGCCGCCTCTGCATTACTAAGTAAAGCCGAGGGGACCGTGCAAACTCTATATTTTGCAAAACGCATACTACCTTTTATTTTGGCGTTCAGCGCCACTTGTTTGGTGGCTAGCGGCTGCGCGCCCGAGCCGGTCGACATGGCTCTCACTCAAAATGTCAGAGTCGAAATGGTGGACTGGCACGTGGCTGGGCTTTGGGTCATTAACTGCCCGGTGGTCTGGTTCAGGGTCTACAACTACAACAATGTGCCGATTCACGACATAACAATCAGCTATGTCACTTACGACTTTGAGGCAAAGCCGATGGACCACGGCACTTATACCATCGACGGCACCGTGGCTCCGATGGGGCTGAAAAACTTCGTTGAACAATATGTAGGTCTGGTCAGCGTCGAAAGCGACAGACTGTCAATCAAGTTGGAAAGCGTGAAAGCCGGCGAAGGCGGCGGGCACTAAATAAAGGTTCTTGCTTTCTAGGTTGGGGGCGGCAAGCTGTTTCCGCCGCCTAATAATACTTCTCTTCTTTTGAGAGAGACCGCCATATTGCATAAGCAACCAAGCCGTAAAGCACACAAAGAATGGCAAATGTGACCATCGGCATCTTCTGATAGATGCGGGCAAAAGGCCTGATAAACATGTCGACGAAAAATATAGCCAAGACAGTGAGCCTCCCGAGTAAAACCATTATATGCAGCAAGAGCGCTTGTGGGCGCTGCATTACGCAAGGTTTACAAGAGGAAGGTTTATTTTGCTCTAAGCCGAGAGCAGCTTAAGTACTAATTTAAGTAATGCCTTCAAATTTGGCTCAAATACTGGCTCAAGTATTAGCTTTTATTACTTTAGCGGCTAAATTTACTGTCGCCAATATTTGTGATTGCGCAACCAGCGCTCAGCAAGTGCCGGTGAGAGCAAGTGAGGATTGAACATTATCAAAACGCCGATAAGCAGAAAGAGAGTCAGACCGGCGGACAGTATGAAGAGCATCATAAATGCTTTAAATTCTCGCTAAGGGGAAGCACGAAAATTACCAATCAATGAAAGAGAGCAGCTTTTCATTCCAGCAAACTTTCAATAGAAATAAATAATACACCTGCTTAGCGAAATGTCATATCAAAAAAGCATAAAAGCGGCCAGTTTTTATCTGCCGCCTTCATGAAACCCGGCTAAGAAAGCCGGTTTAAACGCTACTCATATTGCAGAGAGCTGACCAACTAGCGCTGGTGATCGAGCACCACATCAACGTGCAACACACTCGAAGCCTGCTTGGATACTACAGTTGTAGTACCTTCATCATCGCCATGATGAGCGTTATTCACCTTGGGCGCAGACTCGCCGGCGGCATGACTCGATGAATTTCTACCGCCAGAAGCCGATGAAGAACCTGATGAAGAGCCAGAAGACGAAGTCGAAGCTTTGGCAACTTTGTTCACCCGGCTGATGCCAGATGTTTTCGCAACCGGCTTCTTGTCTTTCTTTTCAGTGCTTACCTTGATTGGCACCGGTGTCGGATCTGCCTTGGGCTCATCTCTGATTACAGGCGGAGCATCGATGCGAGGCGTGTTGTAGCTGATATAGATTTTGGCAGGCACCAAATCTTTGCTGCCGGTTTGAGCAGAAGCAATCATAGTCACTTGTCTTTGCGGCTTAGACAGATAGGCTTCAGCATCAATAGGTGTACGCGAAAGCAAGAGTGTGAGCTTTTCGGTACCAGGATTATCATCAAAAGTTAGATAACCGCTCTCCGGCAAAGTGTACTCTTTGCCGCGCTCAAGCCTGTTGTTTTCTTTGCTTGATGGATCGGGAAAGAGCACTGCTTTCTCGTTGACACTGCCTTGACTGAGCAAGATATAGGCGTAGCCGTCGATATTTGACTTCACATGAAAACGAATCGAATCACCCGAGCGAAACTGAGTCTTATTGGTGACACGCAGCACGCTATGTCCGCGCTTCAATTCAATCCAATAGCGCAAGCCGGTATTAATTGTCTCGGTCGGTCTATCAAGCTGTTGAAAGAAAAGACCTTTAGCTCCTTCAGGCGGAGCTTCTGAAGCAGCACTCTCCGAGCCACTTTCTGCACCTTCAAGTTGAGCATATGCACCCTGCGGATTGACCGCCAGGCTCATTACCAAACTTAGAGCAAAAGCGCCGACCAGCGTTTTCTTCAGCCCATAATTTTGCTTTGATTGAGGTGACATTACTTTCATTTACTCCCCTTATTTCGGACCGCGGAGACAGCTCCAGTCTATTTTGCCATCTTTGCCATATTTTCGCGACCTATCCGGTCGTAGAGGCTCTACCGCCTAAACGAACACATTAGGAAGGAGCCCGAAAAACTATTGGGTCGCCTTATGCTTAAGTTCCATCAGCCTCAAATAGACCGAATCGCCCATCAGACCAGACAAGCCGACCCGCGAAGTACCAGGGTCTGCAAAAAAGCGCGGACCGAGCTTATCGACATTGGTCTCGACCCCGTCGATATAATCGTCAGTGCTGAGTAGGTCGAGCGCATGCTTGACGAACGGCTCATATATAGATTGGTCGTTCAAAAACCGAGCTTTCTGACTGCTCGCCACAAAAATAAAGCGCTCGGTACCCGCCGTCTTATCAAAAGTAAAAGCCTGAAAAGCCTTGCCCTTCTCATCTTGAGAGGCTTCGCCACCAAGCGCAATATTTATCGACTTTCCTTTCTCTAAAAGCTGATCCTGAGCTTCGATAACCGGGTAAATCAACGCAACACTGCCCGAATTACCGCGGTAGAGACAATAAACATAGCTAGGCGTATCGGCTGTTACTTCCAGCGAAAACTTTTCGTTGCCGCTAAAAACTTCGTTATTGGGCGACTTGTGACGCTGGCAAGTGGGCGCAGCCGCATCACTTACCCATTCGAGCATCTCGACTCGCACCCGGGGAATATCTGGAAAAGAAAGCCCCATATTAGGAATAACATTGGGCTTAGGCAGTGCCTGCGCCCCTGCCCAGGTGAGACCCATCACCAAAGCAGTGGTCAGCAAAGAAGAAATAATCGGCAAGGGAGCCGGCTGCACAACCACAGCGGGCGCGCCCACTACACCGGCGGCAGGCAATCGCAACTGCGAGGCTCTGGCGGCAGGCATGCGGGTTTGCGAGGCACGAGCGCTGGGACGCTTCTTGCCCTTAGGCTCCAGCTCGTCAATTAGACGCTGTCCGCAACCTTTGCAGAAATTGGCCAGCTCCATCGAAGAGCGTCCGCATTTAGGACACTGAATGCGCACCACTTCTCTAATGCCGGCAAGTTTACCGGTGCCGGGCTTAGAAATATCAGTAGCGGTGAGCTTCTTGACCAACTCACCTTCGCCGGCATTGCGCAAACACTGCACCACCGACTCGATCCAAATCATCTGCCCAAGAGCAGCACTATCTTGCACTTGGGCATCTTTCGAAATCGCACCGCAGTGCATACCAATTACACTGCCGTCTTTGAAAACAGGGCAGCCAGAGGCTTCTTCGGGCAAGCCGATATTATGCACAACATGGGAAGGATTCTGATCTTTAGCACTACCAAGCAAGACGCCGCGGCGCAACAAAGGCGCCATCGAAGCATCTTCCACCCAAAGGGCGGTGACCATATCATTCGGCGAAAGCGGCGTATCAAGCCCCAACTGCATCGGTCTCTTTTCAGACTCACGCACAAAAGGCGCTTCGTAATAGCTAATTTGCCTGGTCTTAATCAGCTCTTGCAAAGTGGAATAAATGGCAAAATCATCGAGCCCGCAAAGCTGCCAAAGACTGCCAAGCGGCGTGCCGCCGTCGATAAAGGGCCAAACGATACGACAAGCGTCGCGGCAATCGGGCGGCAGAATCTCGTAATTCGGCTGCTCTTGGCGCTTGGAAAAGAGACTGCTGGGTCCGCCCACAATGGCGGTCAACTTCTCCAGCTCGTCCATACGCCTCAAGGCTTCAATCAAAAGCATATCGGGCGGTCGGCTGATCTCAGCGCCGGCGCTCCAGTCGGGCACTTCGTCGGTGGCAAAATGGAAAAATCCGGCTAATCTGTGATTGATAATCTGATAGAAAGCCGACTCATTGAGAAGACCGCGATAGAAAACCTGCTTTATCTTGCCGCCCTGGCAATAAATCTGCCCGATAGTACGAAAACGCTCGTCCATCAAAGAGAGCGTGCCTTCTTTGCGGGCATTGGTTATAGTCTGCAAAACCAAAGGCAGCTCAAGCTCAGAAAGAGACCCAGCCAAACCACCATCCCGAGAGGGTTGAAAGCGCTCAAAGCTATAAACCACTTCTCGGGCTATCTCTTCAGAGACATCGCCGCTGGCTTCTTGCAGTTTCAAAATAGCGACATTGTTCTGCTGCAAAGGCAAAGCCGGATAGGGAGCAGCCAGCGCCTGCTTAGCCCGGGCGGTCAGCTCTTTCAAGTCGAGATCGGGATGAAAACTGATGGACCGCACCGAGTATTCTTTGCCGCTGGTGGGAAAGCGCAAACGCAGCGCCGGCAGCAACTCGCGATAAAGAATCAGGGCATGGGCAGTGGTTACAACCGTATCGCCGTCGACCTGAAAGGCAGCACAAAGCGGCTCACGCACAGGCAGAGTCTGGTCATAAACCATGCCTACAAAGCTTGCATGTTTGGTCAGGTCGTCATTCATCACATCTAATAGTACAAGAATGGCAAAATTTAAGTAACTCTAGCCCCTCTGGATATTCCCTTGAAAACAAAAGAATCGCAGACAGCGAAAGTGCAAGAAATTGAAGTGGCTGGGGTCGACTACAGCGCCGCAAGCAAAGACCCAAATGCCACATGGCTAAGCCTCGGGACCCTGTCAAAAGACAGCAAAGGCATACCCACGTTGGGTTTCGAGCATATTGATAATACAGGATCAATAAAAATCGCGGCATCTCTTTTGAAAAACAAACCGATATCGGTTTGTTTTGATTTTCCCTTCTCCACGCCAAAAATTTTCCAAGCCTACCTCGTCCAAAATTCTAGCCCAGAAGCAAGCCAAACCGCCGCACAGCAAGCGATTCAAGCGCCAGCGAAAGAGAAGACACAAAGCCAAAGATATATGCATCAAATATCTTTCGAATACCTATCGGATATCGCCAGCTTGTTCAGAACAGAGTCGAAGCGACTGGGAAGAAAAGAGCCACTGCGCCTTACCGACAGCCTGGTTAGTCCTAAGGCAGCGAGCCCGCTACATTTGATCAATCCAGGCATGCTCAAAATGACCTGGCAAGGCTCTGCACTGCTGCAAGAAATGCAAGACAACGGTTACCTAATTGCCCCATTCGATACAGGCTCAAGCCATTGCCCAAACCAAAAGGTGGTCTATGAGACTTACCCCAGCGCCATCTTAAAGGCACTAGAGCTGCCCTACCAAAAATATAAAGGTAAGGACAGCCAGGCCCGCGACCTGCGGGCAGAAATTGTGGAAGGTCTGAGCAAGTTACACACTGTAAAGAGACTGAATTGGCTAGGGTTGAAGCTAGTAATCAAGCCATCTCTGAGAACAGTCGCCCTCGATGACGACAATGCCCTCGATAGTCTGATAGCGGCTATTGGTGCGGCACTAACCAGCCTTTGCCCAGAAAGAGTTTCGCCTCACATTCTCTTAACAAGCCCTGAACACCGCCACCTCTTTGAAGAGGCGATAGCAGAAGGTTGGATCTACGTTCCCTACCCTTTGATCGATAAGCTATAATGCTTTCCAGCCCGTTGGTACATTCCACTGTGTACCACTTGAAAGGCTTTGTGCGCCCGTAGCTCAGTGGATAGAGCCCCCGCCTTCTAAGCGGACTGTCGTTGGTTCGAATCCAACCGGGCGCGAGTTTTTAAAATGCTCCGCAAATGCACGAAATAGCCCCAGCAAAGATTGTTCGACGCACCGAATGAACGGTTTGAAAGTCGGGCGAGCTTCCTGACTCGCTCGCCCGACCTTCAGACCGTAGTAAACAATTAGAACCGCCGCTTTACCTGTAAGGACAACACTTTACTAATGCCTTACAGCGACTCGAGAGCGGCTGCGTGCTTAGCTGCGCTGTCTTAACATAGAGAATTTGGTCGCGAAAAGGTGGTTTACCTACTTTTCGACCAAACCCGGCAATGCTAAAACTGTAACAAACCTGAACCAAACCGGCGCAGCATCAAGCTTTCGCAACAGAGTCACTTTTTCATCCCGCCTGAAAGCGGGGGCTTTGCGTCGGCTACACCTACACAAAGAGTATTGAATCTATGCCAATTTCACTGACTATCCTGCTTGCCTCGCTGGCTTTAGGCGGGCTTGCTCGCGCCCTGCTGGACGACTCAATCACACATGGTGCACCCCTGGGCTTGGGGATGACTCTTATAGTCATGCTCAACACCAGCGCAGCAATTCTATCTCTTCTACTTATTAGAAAAGAGAATAAAAGAGCCCTACTCTTCTTTATACCGGCAGCTCTAGCCTCGACCGGGCTTAGTCTGAACGATTCGCCCTGGCTGAGAGCGCTCGACATAGCAGCCATATCTATAAGCACCGCCTTTGGTGTATACGCCAGCATCAGCAAAGAACCAATGCTGTCAGGCGTGATGAAAACCATTCAGAACTATTCCAGTGGCGCCATAGCCCCGCTGCTAGCCGCCATCGAACTAGTTTCTGAAAACATAGCCAAGCGCACCCTCATGAACGACGAAGCAAGTCGCATCTTCGGCTTTATCATGAAAGGCAGTTTCATCGCCACGCCCTTCTTATTGGTTTTCACCGCCCTTCTCTGCTCAGCCGATGCAGCCTTCGCCAAGCATCTAGGCGATTTTATAAAGCTCTTCGACCTGCCGAAACTGCTTGAACTAAGCGTCACCACAAGTATTCTTTCTGCCATGGTGGGCGGACTGCTCTGGTCTGTGGCGCAGTGGACAGCCCAATCAGAGCCGAATCTTGCAAGCACTGCAAGCGAGGCAAGTACCCCAAGCACTAATGGCTTAGAAAGAAACAGTCTTGAAATCAGCAGTACAGAAATCGCCAGTGCTGAAAATGCCGGCTCTGAAAGCGCTAGCCGAAGAAGCAACAGTCAAGACCTCACCCCCGCAACAACAGGCATCAAAATAGCCTTGCCCGAAATGGCTACAGCCCTAACTCTGCTCAATCTACTCTTCGGTGCCTTTGTCTGTGTTCAAATCAAATATCTATTTGGCGGCGCCCACTTAGTGCAAATCACGTCGGGTCTAACCTTTGCCGAGTACGCACGCCGGGGCTTCTTTGAACTTTGCACGGTATCGGTTCTGATGCTGCCTCTCTTGCTTAGTGCAGACGCCGTCTGCCCAAGGGCCAGCAAGAAAGCCAAAATAGTTTTCAACACTCTGGTATCAAGTACGGTATTGCTGCTCTTGACCATAGTAGCCTCTGCAATAGAACGCATGCAGCTATACTCAAGAGAATACGGCATGAGCGAACTGCGTTTCTTCACCACAGCTTTCATGCTCTATCTGGCAACAATCTTCTTAGCCTATCTTGCCTCGGTAATAAGAGCGCAGCGCCGCATCTTCGTACCTGCCACCTATGCCCTCGGGCTAATCTCAATCTCAGCACTGCATATGGTGAATCCTGAGTATATAATCTCCAAATCAAACATGAGCAGACCTGCCGACAAAATAGATGTAGGCTATGTTCTCTCGCTAAGTTGCGACGGCTTGCCGCCCATCGTAGACGAATTGCCGCGCCTGCCCGAAGCCGAGAGAAAACACACCGCCAGTCAGTTGCTCGCGCGCCTGAACGGCGCCTGGAAGATCGATTGGCGAGCCTTCAATCTGTCGCGAATGACCGCCTATATAAAAGTCAAAGAAGCCGAACCACAATTGAGGAAATACGCCGGGACAGCCAATGCTTTACAGGCCAGTAATTTGACAGCCAGTAACACATCGGCGACTGCGAGCCCAGCTACAGCATCAACCAACAAATAATCAGATAGGAAAGGACACCTATGAACTATTATCAAATGAACAAAAAATATCTCAAGCAGCTGGTGGCGCGACATGTAAAAGAAGGCTTTCTGAAGCGCAATCAAATTATCGATCTGGTCATGAATGAATTTAACGATCTACTGGTTGGTGACGATACCGCAAGTAATACCAAAATAGATACCAAAATAGATACCAAAATAGACACCGAAATAATCGGCGGTATCAAGGGCGGCATCAAAAACGGTATCAATGGCAACACCAATATCACAGACGGTGGCGCTAGAGCAGCAAGCTTAAGCGACAGCAGGCTCGATGACTGGGGACGCTTAGACCTCTCTGCAAACGCGCGCGAGCGCAGATTGCGTCAACTAGAAATCTGGACCGACCATGCCCTGGCTCTACATAGAGAAGAAGAAAGGCGGTATCCACCACTCACGGACTGCGACCGCATCGACAGAGCCTTCCAAAAGCTGCAAGAACAAGACATCATCGCCCGGCAACATTTCAGCTGCTGCAACAGTTGCGGACACCGCCAGATCGAAACCGACGGCATAAAGCTGATGATGCGCGGACAAAAGAAACGCGGCTATGTTTTCTATCACAAAGACGACACCGAAAGAGCGGCTCGCTCGGGCTTGCTCTATCTTACTTTCGGAGCCTTCAGCGAGCCCGACCCGAGTGATGCTAGTGAGACTAGTGGGGCTAGGCAAAATAGCCAGAGAGATCAACTGCAGGGCAGTCAACTAGATCGCAACCAAGCAATCGGCGAGATTTTGCAAGAGACACTAGCCAGCGAAGGGCTGGAGGTTAGCTGGAGTGGCTCGGCACTGCATCGCATTTCGGTCACTCTCAATTGGCAAAAGCGCAGACAAGACCTGGCAGAACAAGAAAACGAGAGAATCATGCGTGAAAAGAGCGAAAGAAAGACAAGCGGCAGCTTCAAGCCTAAACGAGCCAATTTGAAGATAGTCGGCTAACATGCAAAGCAAGAACGTCGCCGAGGGGGCGAGATGCAAAAGGCATCGGCAGAAAATGAATAAGGCTAGTAAAAGCATCGGCAAGGGCAGAAAACTTCTGCTCCTACTCGCACTGCTCATCTCGATGGCGCTTACTGCCGATGCCTTGCTTTACCCACGCTTGTGTTGCAGCACCGCCCCCGCCACCACTTACAACCGCGGCGCCAACGCCATCTGGTTGCGCTATCTCTGGTATTTCGGCAAACACAGTGACGCCGCCCTATCGAGCCTCATCGACAAACTAAAGCAAGGGCAGTTCAAGTATCTATATTTTCACGTGCGCAGCCTTGATGAGCAGGGCAAGCTCATGCACCGCTATAAAGAAAACGCTCTGACAATCAATACCCGCATAAAAAATGAAATGCCAGGGGCAAAGTCAATTGCCTGGATTTATGTACAAAGCGTCTATCTGCAAGCAAAGCAAAAGACAACTGATATCAGCAAATCAGATATAAGACAGAACATGGTGAAAGAGGCAAAATATCTGGTGGAAGAATGCGGCTTTGACGGCATTCAGTGGGACTATGAGTTTTATCCTTCGGGCAATAAAGACATGCTCGCTCTGCTTGATGAAACGCGCCGGGCGCTGCCCAATGCCTATATATCAGTGGCCACGCCCTGCTGGTATCCCGGCACTCTCTGGGGCTTTTCAGACTCCGACTTCAAAGAGCTAGCCGCCCACTGCGACCAGATAGCGGTGATGTGTTACGACACTTTCTTTTACTATCCCCGCGCCTATAGTTGGCTGGTGGCTCAACAAGCCAAACACGTCACCCGCGCCTGCACTCTTGCCAACCAAGAAAGCGAGAAGCAAAGTGGTCAAGATGATGCAGGCCTCATGGGTGGGCAGCCGCAATCTCAAACTAAACCTCAAACTAAACCTCATAAATGTTCAGTAATTCTTGGCTTGCCGGTCTATGACGAAGGCACAGCCGGACATCTCACCCACAGCGAAAACCTGCGCACAGCTTTAGCCGGCGTGAACGCGGGCTTGAACGAACTGGCGAAGCGCGACCGCAGCCGGGGCAACACCGACAAAGACAGCGACCACCCCGCCCGCAGCCTCGAAAGTTTCGAAGGGGTAGCCCCCTTTGCCGAATATACGATGGACGAGGGCGAATGGCGGGATTTTCAGAAGTTTTGGGTAACTCCTTAAGAGCCCGCAACAGTTGACATCTCTCAATGCTTCTTGGGGCTGGGCTATGGTATCCTAAGAAATCCGACACCATCGGCACCCAGGGCGAGTGGCGAAATTGGCAGACGCGCTAGACTTAGGATCTAGTCCGCAAGGGTGGAGGTTCAAGTCCTCTCTCGCCCAGATTTTTTAGAAACCGCCGCAAGGCGGTTTTCTTTTTCTGACCGGAATTTGATCTGGGACGCCTATGGGACGCCTCCAAAAGGGTGGACATCGACTGACTTTCGAATCACAATTACAGTGACATTCATATGACCCGGAGGAAACGTGCGAGCAGTAGGTTTTGAATGTTCTGGTGAAGAATTCATTTTCGTTGTCGTTGAAGGTTCTCAGTCTAAGCCTTCTCTTGTGGCGCGCGAGACGCGTAAAGCTCCCGGTAATTCCGACAGACCAGAACAGCTCCAGTGGTTAAGACGAGAAGTTCATGCGATTCTCGATAAGTATCAGCCAGAAGCTGTTGGGTACAAGGCTCCACAGTCGATGCCTGGGAGGTCCGTTGGGCAAGAGCGGTGCCAATTCGAAGGAATTCTGATGGAGGCAGCTTTTTCCCACAAGCTAAACATATCTATGCAGGGACTGATTACTGTTCAGCTGAAAAAGAAGCTTGGTTTGTCGAAGATCAAAGGCACAGACTGCCTACAATCACTCATTGACACCACCCTTAATGGCTTGCCTAAAAAGTATTCAGATGCAGCATTGGTCGGTCTCTCCCAGTTGGAGAAAGACTAAGTGTTTCTGCCCCCGGACGTAACCATCCCCGGCTACAAACTGATCAAACATCTTGGGAAAGGGTGGTATAGCGATATGTACTAAATGGAACACGAAGGGCTCGCAGTCGAACGGGCGGTAAAAATGATTCAGAAACATCGAATTGCTGATCCAAACGACTTTCACAAGGAAGCCCAAACACTTCAGAGCCTACGTCACGACAACATTGTCAGTGTGTACGATGCTGGTATCACAGACGATTATGTATATCTTGCGATGGAATACATTCCAGATGGAAGTGTAAAGAGCATTTATAATGCCCAACCGCTTCCGGTATCTAAAGCGGTAGCTGTAACCAGGGATATATCGTACGACTTGGAGCATGCCCACAACAACGGTTTTGTGCATAGGGACATAAAGCCTGGAAACATCTTGCTCGGGGCAAGTCGCAGCGCAAAATTGTCAGACTTCGGGCTTGCGTCGAAACTGTCAAATGCGGGAATCGCATCGGCATCCAGTTATCCGGCGCACGGGGCACCCGAGATGATATCCGGCAACGTTTCGACCACGCAGTCAGATATCTACGGATTGGGCGTGACTCTATATCGGCTGATGAATGGCGACTAGTTCCTTCCAGACTTTGGAGACCAGCTTGAAAAAAAGATCGTCGCAGGCAAGTTCCCCGATAGAACTAATTACCAGCCATTCGTACCAAGATAGATGCGAATTGTTATCAATCGGGCTCTCAGCATAGAGCCCACGGACCGGCAAAAGGATGTGATCACCTTTCGACATGAAGTGCAAAATTGCAAAGTCTTTTGTGATTGGGAAATCGTGACACCGGACTCAGAATATGTTGCTGAGATAAATGGCACCAAGTATCTAATTCGGCGATTGCAAAACAGAAAGAACATTCACTGCGTCTAGCTGACGAAAGAATCAGCGGGTGGAGCTCCACGACGGGTAACAAGTGATTGTGCGGAGTTCACCGGACCGAAGGCAGCTATTCGACACATGCACTCTGTGATCAATCGACTATCAAGTAAAGGTTCATGATGTCCAATAACACGCTATCGGACCATCGGTTTGCTTCGAGAAGCTAGTTCGATAATGCGCAGAAGTTGCTCATCAGAGAAGTACGGACAAGTCGATCTAAGTTCGTCGAAAACATGGGCATCGGGGACATATTGAGCAACTGTATACGCAGATAAGACCATGCGTGCGAGTGCGTCTACTAATCCTTCTTCAGCAAGATCGAATTCTGGAAATTTTCCTGACAGACGGTGGTAAAGATCCTGATAGTCTCGCGTCGTCGAGCTGAAGAGTACATCAATTGCGATGTCCTTAAACCGGGCATGCCTGACAGGCTCATTTCGCCCAGGTCCGCCTGGGACTTCACGCGGGCGATACCAACCTCCGTCGTTTCCATCACCAAGACCAATCGCAGTCCTAATTTTGCGTCCACCACCAGCTCCAGTGGTTTCAGTCTGGAGCTTCGGTCTTGCGTCGTCAGCATCATCAGGCATTTCTGAGCGGACCTTCCCTACGTGGCATCTATCTATACCGATCATACTGAATAATCGCCTCAGGAGACTTGGTAATTTCGATTATTTCGCTTGCAATCAATTATTGCGAATAACCTCGATAGGTACTGTTATGGCTTCGAGTGCAGTTAGAGAACCAATCTACGCCGGAAGAGACCAGGCGGCAGCCGTGCAGGCTTTTGGCAAAGCAATGAATGCCATCAAGAAGGCTCGCCTGATTGGACCAGAGGGGCAAGAAATCCCAATACCTGAGCCGCTTTATCGTGTTCTGGAACAAGTTATTCCGCTTCTAACAGCCGACATGGCCGTCTCAATCGTTCCAGTGGGACATTTGCTCACAACACAAGAGGCGGCAGATTTGCTCAATGTATCCCGACCTCATCTAATCAAACTTCTAGAAGAGGGGTCCATCAGTTTTGAGCGCGTAGGCACACATCGACGCATTCGCTTCGAAGATCTGATGGAGTATAAACACAAGCGAGACAAGGAGCGTCGAAAAGCGCTAAGGAAACTTACGGAGATGGCACAAGAAGCCGGCCTTTACGATGAGGAATAAATCGCTTGGCAGTTTTTCCAGCTGTTCTTGACGCATCCGTTCTCTTCAATCGCCCCGTAACAGATACACTGTTGCGGGCTGTCGAGTATGGACTCTATCGCGTTCATTGGTCACAGCTCATTCTGGATTAGACCATAAGAAACCTTATCAAACGAAGGAGAATGAATGAAGCTCTAGCAGCCCACTCTATCTTAAGTTCTTCATCACATTTCGCCCTAGACGCCCAAGCCAGCAATCGCGATTTCCATCCCCCACCACTAATGTTGCAAAAACTTTTCTCACGTCATCTTCAAGCATTACTAGAATTTAGAAGTTTTCGCCCTGTAAAACCATCTGCACTGCTGCCGCCTCTGTCTTTTGGTTACTTGCTTCATAAGCATTACGCAGATTCTCAAGAATCTGCTTGCGCAATTCTACTGGAGTCTGTTTGTTCATCAACTCTCGCCCACGACTCAGGAACTTAATCGCCTCAGCGACTCGCCCCGTTTTCAGTGCGACGCGACCTGCATTATTTGCAGTCCTGCAGATGTTTTGTCGAACTCCATCATCACTTGATCTATACTTGAAAGCATCGTTGTAGAACGAAAAAGCTTGATCCCATAGATTGAACCTTTCCAGATCCTTTGCCGCTTTCAGCTGAGAATCTATGTTTGTAACAAGATATCGAAGTGTGTCCTCATCTTTCTTGATTTGAGCACTAGCAGATGCAATTTTTGTTCTCGCCGCATCAACTTTCGGCTTCGCGGCATCAGCCTTTGCGATTCGTTCTGATTCACTCTGTGTGGCAAGAACTATCTTCTTCATTGCTGCAATGTCTTCGGCAGCTAGTGAGTCCAGCAATGGATCGTGCACTTGAAAGTACATAATCGACCTTTCATGAGGCGAATGGTCTAAGCCAAGTGCGTGCCCAATCTCATGCAGTGCCACATTTCGCAGAAACTTGCCTCTAAATCCAGAGCCGTTGGGAGCAGTCAACTTACCAGAAACAGTCAATATTCTAATTCGGGCATGAACAATCGAGAAAGAACTTTCGCAGGTTGTCTGGCAAGCGCCAACAACATCTTTGGCTCTTAGCCCTAGTTTATCCGGGTGATCAACCCACTCACAGGTTATGTCGGCTTTTGCAGCCGAGTTGACATAGGTGAACTTGATGCGCTCCTTCATTGCCTTCTGCCACAACTGAAAAGCTGTCACTAACCAAACTCGGTCACCAGCGGTGTATCCCGGAATTTTCGAGCAATCTGAATCAGTCGGTATAAAGACCTTAAGCGGAAATCGAGCCTCGCGCCAGCGTGAGTATTTCTCAAGATGCTCTTCTTTCGCCTCAAAGAGCGCTTGCTCCAGAGTCTTTCTATTTTCAGAAAGAGCAACTTTCGCGCGCGCTAACCGTTCCAGTATTTCCTGTAACTCCTTCGGTGACAGCTCCCTAGGCTCAGGCAAAGAATCTTGCACCGGCGGATTAATAAATGAGTCGAGTGCTCTAATCCTTGATTTAACTTGGTTTATGGAGTGATAGTTTGGATAGTGATTCTCGACGCTGCGTAGTGATTCAAATGCCAGCCGAGGCGAGTTGAGTCGAGTTTGGATCAATGCCCGAAGAACAAGCACATCGCAATTGTCAGCCGAAAGCGCTGAACTACTAGATGAGGATCCTGACAATCCCTTCGCTAGATATTCGCCGTCCTCCAGCGATAGGAGAAGTGGGTCTGCTGAAGCATTTCGCAAGGCATACACTAACCAGGTATCGGCCTCATCAAGGCGCCCCGCGCGCACTCTCTCGAATGCGCGCTGCAAAACTTGCCAAGTGAGCTTCGGATCCTTTTCGGCGGTTGTCTCTTCCATACCTACAGAACCAGACGGCGCCGCTCGAATAGATATGTTGTCAGCTAGAGCTTGTGAAGTTAAGCACTCTGACCGCAATATTAATGAAACAAGCGCGCTCATCAACAAGAGACGCCTCAGACTGCTAGGCATGGCTGAATGGAGCAACATGAGAAAAGAAGACTGCCAATTGGATATACCTCTAGGTACTTGCCAAATTCATAGATGGGACAAACGAATTGGTTATTTTTAAAAGTACTGCAAACAATAACGCCCGAAAAGGGGAACCCCATGGGACGTCCCGTGCATATCTTCTATCATGATTCGCAAATAAAGTCCAAATCCTCAAAAGCCAAAGCCCTTGCGACTCTTCAAACCTAAATTGTAGGCTGAAGCAAATGCGCCTATCCGTGGTCACACCACTACTAGCCTGCCTGCTACTCCTCAGGCGGAAACAGATAAACATCGAACCAGCAATTCACCCGAAATCGCGCCAGCTCAGAAATAGTTTCCGCAGTCAAAGTCGGACATGTATTGTCAGATTCAGCAAACCAGGCACAAACAATATCGGCGTCATAGCCATCTTGTTGAAGACGATGAATAACAGAAATACGATGGGCAAGCTCGCCGAGAACAAAACGAATATGTTCGTTAGCATCAAGAGATCTTATTTTGCCCTCAGAGCTTAGAATCCAAGCTCCCTTCGTGTAAGGACTGTAGACGCGTCCAGACTTTCCGGACCGACGGTCGCCTTTCCGATGATAGTAAGTAGGGCTGAAGCCGAACTGCTCAGTAATTTGCTCTGGATCAAGATCTTCGTGAAAGAGCCGAAAGCTGGCTTTCACTCGATAAGCCGAGGTCGCTATTGTCAGAGCACGCCCCGGTGCCGAAAATAAGTCATCGTAATTGCTCATTTTGTGTTAGTCCAATGCCGGCTATCTTATGCGTGGCTCGATGGCTGCGAACAGCTCAATTATGATCGATTACGATGGAAAGCTCAACAGAGTGTTTATCAACAAAGTGTTTAGTGGCTCAATTAATCAATTAATCTAACCGGCAAATCCAATCCACGAATACCCAGCCGACGACCATCTCGAAATTGCCTTGCGGTCCTAAAAATGCCCGCCCACTATGCGACTATACCAAGCATCACACAACCAGCAAAGCTATGCGCCCTGGTAATCTGTTAGCATACTGACTGTTCCAGAAAATGATTCAAATCCGAATATAAATAAATCTCTTCTCACTCCATCGCAAATCCGCTCACGCAACTGCGTGAAAATAGGAATGGCAGCGCGTACTATAGGTTATTTAGTATGAGCACAAACCAATTCCCACTCACAAAGAATAGACAGGTAGACACTCTATGACCAACCAGATTGAGCCAGAAGAAGTAGAAAAGCTGTCGCCATACGACTGGAACATCTTCTCGATTACTCATATTGGTATTATTCCTGCGCGACATCAGCATAGCCGAAAGAATCCATTCCCCTGGGATGAATTTACCGAAATCGACAGAAACGTGAGGAAGAATGTCGTTCCAACTTTAATTGAAACGGGATTTTATGAACGAACCAAACTCTGCTCTTTCAACCTGAGTATTCAACTGACCTCTAGCTGGGACCAAAGAACCGAAGTAATCCTCCTTGGGGGGAGGGAAAAAGAGCTTACGGCGATTAGGCGAATACACTTTGAAGACTACTCGTTCATGGGTGAAGAAGAGCTTATTGCCTTTCATTCTGGCCTTGCAGCAGAGGCTATTCTTGCCGCATGCGAAAAATACAAGCTTGATGAAACGGCGGCTAGAAGGCTCACAGAAAAGTATCCAGTCGCAAAGATAGAGGTATTACCCACAAGATTCGAGCCAACACTGCCTCTTGAGACACCAAAGGACAATAGCCTAGATTCGCCCCTTAGCAATACCGAGCTCGCATTCGAAACCCAATATAGCAGATACAGCTGGTGCGCATCGGCGCCTTTCACCCAGCAAGTTCTCGACAAGATAGGACCTGACACAGAAACAGTCTTTCTGCCAGCGGGTTTGTTTCCCGACGAAATGGTGAGCATAGCCAATGCTATGTTGCGAGCGCCCAAAGCAACGCTCATTATCGAAGAATTTGATCATGATATTTTTCTGCCATCCGATCTCAACTTTCTCAAGTACTTCATAAATCTCCGCCGCATCAGATTGGTATTCAACCATTATTCAAATCTTGAAGGACTGAAACATTTATCTCCAGAAACCATTAGACTGGAGCTAATAATGAGAGATGAGAAACCCGACCTGGCGCCGCTTTCTCATTTCAAAAGACTGCAAGCCCTACTGCTCGAAAAACACTACGAAGATCTCTCCAAGTTCTCCAACTTGCACACACTGCGCGCACTAGCAATCATTTCGGATAGCTTCACTGACTTGCATACTCTCACAGGGCTCGAACAGCTAGAGTCGCTCGCTCTGGTTGATTGCCGTGTCGAAAATCTTAGCCCTCTCACAAAGATTGGGCGCCTGCAATTTCTGCAGTTAGATAAACTATTCCAACTAGCATCGATTGACGAAATCGCCGAGCTAAAAGACCTTGAGTACCTGATTATAACAAACCTAAATAAGCTCGAAAAACTGCCTTCATTCAAGTCTTTGAAGAGACTAAGAAAAGTCGCCCTATACAGCAATAGAAACTTGGTAGATCTTGCGCCTCTGGCAGAAGCACCAAACTTAGAGCACCTATCAATTTACGACATGAAGAAAATCACGCAAGCCAATGTCGATTGTTTTAATTCCCACCCAACTCTTAATATATTCGACTCTGACTGCAAAGATGTCAGCCTGCCCGACACAAAATGTCCAATCTGGAGCCGACCATTTGAATTCTCAAGTCTGTAAAGACAAAAGCAAGGCAGAATCAAGTATCTATGTTTCTAGCAAAACTATGTAGAACAAGTGCTCATTTCCTTCGAGCAACAAAAAGGTATGGCAAAAACTCTATAGTCCACTACTCGGAAGCACTTTCTGCATTGTATGCTTAGCACCGCCTGCCTTAGCTGCAGAATTACCTGAAATCGAAGTCTCCCAAGGACCGTAGAAATGTCTTCTACCCGCCGTTTTAACATGGCGCCAGCATACAAGGCGATCATGGTAGTAGCTAAGCTCTATCCAAGAATCACCAAACCCGCATGCCACGATCATATTCCTATAGCAAGTTCGAAAATCTGGCTCCCCAAGGAAACTCTCAACAGAAGCTCGTGGCATACCTAACAAATTTACAGACTTCAAAAGGTAAGTAAACTGGTCATCACGCAAATTTGGGTACTTTAGCCATATCTCTTTCGAAAATTTTCGCGACTTAATTAACTTTAGCAAACGAGTACCCTCATCCACCTCCGCTTTAGATGTCCTGACACCACCAGTAGTGAAGTCCGCCTTCTCAGCGAGAATATAAACTCTACAACCATCAAGCTGGTCTTCATGAATTGGGGGTACAGCCGTATTACCCTTATCAGAAGTAAGCCCAGGGCAATCAACGCCAGGTACACTCACGAGATCAAGATTGACGAAAACTGCAGGTTCATTTGCGATGGGCGAGGAAGGAAGAGGAGGCATAGCCAGACCGGGAGGACTTAAGAAGAAAGGAAGAATCAAACCTCCTAGGAAAACAATAGTGAGAAACGGTATCTTTCCAAAATGAGCAGACATCAAAACACCTAGGTTAAACACTCAGAAAAACAGACGCAAAAGCATCCTAACAGCATTAAGCTAAATTGAATTACTAAACTACAACCCTATCCTGTGGATTATCCCACTGAAGTAGGAGTTATATCCATCGCACCCAGGATTCTACGAAACCAGCAAGCCATGCGGGAACTAGCAATAGAAAAGAGCTGCCATTAGACTGACGTTATGATCAAGAGCCCACATGCCAGAATAAGAGAAATAGCGCAGATAGGCATAATCACACTACTCTGTGCCGCCACGATGGCATTTGGTAATGCATCTGCGCTTGCATACAGAGTCGAAGGTGTAAGTAGCGCTGATGGTAAAGTCATTTTGGAGTGTAACTATCATCGAGTAAAGCTGCTACCAGGCAATCTCATACTAGCTGAAGAACTTAATCTACTGGTGCCAGAAAGACCCAGCCATCGTTGCAAAATTCTTACAGCAAGCGGAATTGAAATAACGCCACCATTGCCACCAGATTGCACACTAAAGGACATTTACATAGATAGTGAGGCTGTGCCTCGAAGCACACTAAAACCCGGACTGCTTAAACTGCCAAGCTCGACCATACTTACAATAGCAGGCCCTGATGGTTTCGGTCTGTGCACGCCATATGGCAAGACAACTTTAGAGCCCAAATTCCATATGATTGGACAACCGATCAATGGCTTGTTTCCAGTTTTCAAAAACGACCAATCAAACCTTCAGATAGAGTTCATACTTGATGCCAAAAGCAGAAACTATCAAAAGTTAGCCGTGACAGATAGAACCAGAGCGCTCTTTTACACTGATATCGGAGAATCAACTAATACTCAAGAATCTTCAAGAAGCTCAATTACGGCACGCAACCCCGAAAAAGCAGAAAATCCAGAGAAAACAGAAGATTGGCAAAAAGCACAAGAGCCCTTAACAATCACCCGCAAGGAAATCCCAAGATACCAAAATATTCAAGGAAGTACGGGTGATTATTGGATCTGTGGAAACGCCAATAAATCGGCTAGACAAAATCTCTCAAAACAATCGCCTACTTCACCTCAAACTCTGCGTCACCCGGCAGCTCATAGAGAGCACGCAGCGAGACAAAGTCATTTCGAGTCACCGGACTGGCATCGCTGTATTCGACCTTGGCGCGATAACTGATGCGCACTCCATGCCCGCACATCACATCCATTTCGTTGTCGCTGTGCCCAAGCCCCAAGACATGTCCAAATTCGTGGCAGCTGGTGTCGCGCAGTTCCTTGCTCCAGCGAGAGCCCCAACGGCGCAGATACTCGGTCTCGACATGCACAATGCAGACAGCATCAGCAGAACCGGTCCAGGGGTAATACGTGCACCCCACCGAATCGCCGCCGCTGCGCGGGCACCAGAAATAAAGCACGTCGGCGCGGCGCGGGTCATCGACAAACTCAAAGTCGACAATGCCCAAGGGCGCTACCCACTTCCAGTCATTGATACCTTTGATGACGACATCGCGATACCCTGAAATATAGTGCTCGACCCGCCCTAGCCCTTCAAAAAATCCCGGACGGCGAAACATACCATATAGACTTTTGCATTTGTCGGTGGTCAGTTCGCCGCCCACATAGCCGACGGGTAGCTGCAAGCCATCGGCAACCCAAATCTTGATGGTCTTCATTTTGGTTTTCTCGCCTGGCTCTTTCTCATTGCACCAGCGCAAAAGACGTCCATCATGAATCAAACTATAAGGCTGTATCTTGCCGAACTGTTTCCAGTCTTTCAGCGTTTTAGCAGCGAGTTGACTAAACTGATTTTGGGGCGGCGTCATCACCACAACCCGACACAAGGCGCGTTCTGCCAGGTCGAAATCACCGGCGTAAAGAGACGAAACGCCAAGATAGTACTGCAGCGAAACATCGCGCCCGCGGGCAGTCACGCACTTCTGAAAAAGCTGCTTAGCCGCGGCGAAGTCGCGTTTCATGTAAGCCGCAAGAGCCTGCTTTTGTAAGGCTTCGACATCGACCGAAGTGTCAGCACCGCGCCTGCCAGCTTTGTCCTTGCCGCCAGCCTTAGCGGCGCTCTTGCCCTTAGCCTGCCCTTTGGTTGGGCTCTTAGCAGCCGCAGAACTGGCGATATCAGGCGGCGAGGTTAAATCTACAAAGCCAATCGACAAAATGCCAAGCAGCGCCATAGTCCAAATAGCCGACCGGCGCCTGTTCAATTTGAGATTAATATGAACCGTCGCCATTCTCAGCTAATGTCTGCGCCTCAAAACCATATCAATATACTTTATACTCAGCAGAAAAATTATCAAAACCAATCTGCAGACAAAGCTTATCCTAAAGGAGCCCCAATAATGAGCCAGCATAGCACCATAGCCCTTGTCACCGGTTCGAGCCGCGGTCTTGGCAAGAACATGGCCATGGCTCTCGCCAAAAACGGCAACGACCTCGTTATCACTTACAACAAAAACAAAGATGAAGCACTAGCAGTAGTGGCAGAGATAAATGCCCTGGGGCGCAAAGCCTGCGCGCTACAATTAGATGTCTCAAAAAGCGATAGTTGGGGAAGCTTTGCCAAAGCACTGGCAGAGGCTCTCAAGGCTAACTTCGATAGCGACAAATTCGACTATTTGGTAAATAACGCCGGCATCGACAGCCCGGCGCCTTTTATGCAAACAACAGAAGAACAGTTCGATCTGCTCATGACCGTGCACTTCAAAAGCGTCTATTTTCTCACCCAAAAACTTGTGCCGCTCATGCGCGACGGCGGACGCATAGTGAATGTCTCAAGCGGGCTAGCCCGTTTCAGCATCCCCGGCTATTCGGCTTATGCCGCCATGAAAGGAGCCGTCGAGGTCATGACCCGCTACATGGCAAAAGAACTAGCCGATAGAAAAATCGCTGTCAACACAGTCGCCCCCGGCGCCATCGAAACCGACTTCACGAAAGACCACCTGGCGCATCCTGGTGCACGCGAAATGATCGCAGGCTCCACAGCGCTCGGACGCGTCGGCGTGCCCGACGACATTGGCGGCGTCGTCGCCTTCTTGTGCAGCGATGCCGGTCGCTGGGTAAACGCCCAACGTCTCGAAGCTTCAGGCGGAATATTTATATAGATAGATTGGGAATCTGAAGGCTTCGGTAAAAGAGATAAAAGACATAAAAAAGATAGAGAAGAAAGAAGAGAAAGACTTGAGAGACTTGAGAGATTTGGAAGATTTGGAAGAAGAGATAAAAAACTCAAACCAGCAGAATGCTTCAGTAAGTGCTTTAGCGCCCGTCGGTCGGAACCGTCTAGCAGCAGCGGCAGCATCGCTTGTCGTCTGCGCTTATGCCGTTGGCATGGTTCTGCCGGTTGATCAACTTTGGCTAGAGACCTATGTACAAGCCAGTCTCTACCCGGCAGCACTTGCCCAGAGAGCGAAAGAAGACGGACCTCATCCAGCACCGCCAGTAGTGCCCAGCGACAAGACTGCCACCCCCGGTGCGCCAAACAAGTCGAAAGCAGAAAAAGATAAAAAGTCGGGGCAAGACAAAAAGACAGAACCTGCCAAAATCGACAAAGCTGCAAGTGAGCGACTCTTCAAAGAAGCAATGGATGAGCGGAAGAAAGAACATTATCCCACTTCGACTCAGAAACTGCAGGAAGCTCTAGCTGCCGACCCAACAAACGAGAAAGTAAAGAAAGAAATTGCTTTCAACTATTTCAAGCTGGGTATGAACATTCAAGGCTTTACAGATGTGAAGATCAACTTTATCAAGAAAGCCATTGAATACGACCCAAGCAAGCAAGAATACAAAGACACACTAAAGAAACTTTCGGCGGCGAACGAAACAGCCAACCCGAAGCCCAGTAATAAATGAGCAGCGCAGACAAACCAGACTGTTCATCATTTAATTTAAGCCCAGGATTTTCACCGGATTCAACCTCGGGGCGTTAGGCTACTCTGGTGATAGCCGATAAATCGGCGCCAGCGAGGATGAATTATGAAGTTCTGCCGACCGTTACTGGGCATGCCTGAGAAGTCTTTTGCCGCAATTTCTGTGGCGATTACCATGCCAATATTGATTGTGCAGGCGTTCAACTGGCATTCGATAAACTCTGACGATGCATGCTCGGCAACTTTGCAAGACTTTTCAGCAAGCGAAATCGAGGCAGAGCCGGAAGTCAAACCCAACTTAGACAAGACAGCAAGACCGCTTGCCTATAGCGATAGAGCAAGCTATCTCAAAGCACTAAAGAGAAAAATCGCCCACAACTGGTATCCGCCAAAGATGGGCGAATGGCACACACCGGTGGCAGCCTTCCGCCTTGATGCCGCAGGCAATCTTATCAATGAACCCAGAATATTAGCCAAGCACAATCGCCTGGACCTGCTTGAAGAATCATGCCTCTGGGCCATCAACACAGCCGGACCATTCGGACCGCTGCCAGCTGATATGCAAGCCAATCAGGTAATCACAATTACTTTTGACTACGCGGGACTAATTGCCGACACAAAAAATAAATAGAAAGAAAGAGAAATAGAGAGCAAGAGAGAGCAAGAGAAAAAGACCATGACTGTAGAAAAGAAAAGCAGAAGTACAAAATGGCTCTTGCCGACAATGTTAGTGGTGGCAGCTCTCTCGCCAAGCTTCGAGGCACTTGCCCAAAATGCAGATAGCGCAGGGAAAGGCAAAACTAGCGAAGACACTGCAATAATGGAAGAAGTGACGACGCCCGCAGCCACAGGTCGATTCAACCAGGCGCTCTGGAAGAATCCGCCGCGCACACGCCCGGGGCTGGATAGAATGGGCATCTTTCTAGACTTTTTGAAAGACTATAATTTGATTGGTATGGAACGCAGCCAGTTGGTAGGGCTGCTCGGTCCCTCACAAAGAACTGATGATGCCAACCAAGCTTTTTACTACTTAGAGATGGGCATGTGCGGCAACGACTATACGGGGCTCAACATCGAAATCGCCGACGGCAAAGTTAAGCGGTGGCGAGTGGTGCAACCGATGGGCACCTTCAAACCAATAGGCACTTGGATAACTGAAAACGTCGTGTGCACGCGCAACAGCAAACGAACCCAATATCAACAAGACGAAGTCTTGATCTACACGCCAAAGAGCGCAGCGAAATAGGGAATATGCAGCAGACTTCCCCTCTGAAATGAGAGGAAGTCGCATGTTAGAGGTCAACAGGGAGTGCGGCTTAGCTGTCCTAACTAATTCAAGATTAAGTCTCTAAGTCAGCCCTGGCAGTCCTCTAGAGTTCTTTCAACCCGAAAACCCTATCAATATCTAATGTAAGTTCCCTGATGCATCAAATTGCGTGAATGAAAGCTGGGATCTCGCTTAGAGATCTCCTGAATAAGCGCATCTTCATAGCGTCGCAAACTTGCAGGCTTCTCTGGTGGCTTGTATTGACCAAACGGAAGGGCCCCCGCTTCGCCTCTCCTCTTGAAAGACTCAAGTTCTTGGTCGTACTCCATTTTATCTTTATGCAATTGCCGCCGCTCTTCTGGGGTCATGCGGTCTTGCACAGCCTTCTCTGCATTAATTGCAGTTTTCCGGTCTCTATCATCCAAATTGTAGAACGACAATATCGCCAACTTCGAGTCGGCAGCAAACTTTGTGTCTTCCAGCTCCATTTCTGGTAGAGACCGAAAAATCAAATTACTTGAAGACTTTTCATATAAACGACTCTTATAACCTTCCATCATCAGCGTAACGCCATCAATATGACCATCTACGCGCTGAACTTTATCGATTGAGGATGAGCCCTCAACCGTATCGAAATTTCTCATAGCAATACCTCTTGAAAGTTGTTTGACTGAAACTAGTAAGATGGGTGGGGGCCGCTTGGCTCAATGCAGTCTCAGAAAATGGTGCTCTGGGTGCTTACTTAACGTATCAATCGCCTATGTCGGTTCTTGGTCGACGAGATTAACTCATTCAGACCCAGCGCGCTCTCTCGCAGATCGCCCAAAATCTGCCGTCACGACTAGCATTGCGACCTAAAGATTGTTGAAGCTCAATCCTGCCACCACAAAACTAACTGCAATCGATTGGTGCAACCCGATGCCAATCACCGGTGCAGGGTCGGGCAAAGAATAGTGATTTGCCGACCGGCTGCGGTCAAAGTGCGCATTCATGTGCAACACATAACCGCGCCCATATTGAAAAACACAGGCGAGCACACCGTAACTGTCTTCTCTCGCCAAGCCGTCGCCCTTTGCCAGCACCAGCACTGCGCAATTTGGGACCCCAAAAGATCGAAATTGCCAAAGACGCTAAAACAGTACCTCACTAAACTCAGACAAAATTTTGCCGCAAAGTTGTTGACAGGTTCCGGATCAATTCGTAAGAACCTAAAGAGTTATCTCAAGCAAGGCCTCAGCTTTCTCTACTTGAACTGAAAACTTCCCCTCTGAAAGAATTCAGAGAGGAAGATATTCTTTGGTTCGAACCGATTCAAGTTCGCTCGAACCAACTAAAGACTGAACAGAAAAGCCAAAAGGAATCAGGCACCTGTGCAGAAAGTAATTGCATGCGGTTAAATCTTCTGATCAAACTTCCCGATGCAAGATCATTTGTTCTTAGCCTAATACAAAATCACTTCTCTCAACCAGTCTTGACGGTCTCTTGGTGTTCTCTCAATCCGAACTGTCTCTTTAGGCTTATGAAAAGTTCCATCGATCATAAAGTTGCGCGAATGGAAGCTAGGATCTCGCTTAGCAATTTCTTGACTGACGGCGTTTTCATAGCGCTGCAAGCTTGCTGGCTTCTCAGGCATCTTGTTATAGCCAAAGGGCAGAGCACCCATCATATCGGCGCGCTTGTGGCTCTCCACTGCCTTCTCATAATCAATTCTATCTTTATGCAGTTGTCTGCGTTCTTCTGGTGTCATTCGATCTTGCACAGCCTGTTCTGCTCTGATTGCAGTTCTAGAATCTTTATCATCCAATTTAGATGAATTCAAAATCGGCAACCTCGAATCGGCGGCAAACTTGGTGCCTTCGAGTTCAAGTTTAGGCAGAGAGGGATACATATGATCACTGGGCGCTTTCTCGTAGATTCTGCCCTTATAACCCTCAATTATCAAGTTGGCGCCATCAAGTAGATTGTCGTTGCGCTGAACTTTATCTGTTGAGGCTTGGGACTCAACCAAGTCGAAATTCTTCATAGCAATACCTCTAGAAAGTTGGATTGCTGAAACTAGTAAAGTGGGGTGTTGCCGACTGGCACATTGTAGTCTCAGAAAATGGTGCTCTGGGTGCATAGTCAAAGTATCAATTATTATTGGCAGCTCACGGTCTATAAGATTAATTGCGCGGGCTCAGAGTTTTCTCTGCGCTCGCCCCAAATCTGCCGTCACGACTAGCATTGCGACTAACATCACGACCTAAAGTTTGTTGCCGCTCAAACCTGCCACCACAAAATTAATTGCAATCGCCTGGCGCAGACTGATGCCAATCACCGGCGCCGGGTCGGGCAAACTATAACGATTGGTTGACTGGCTGCGGTCAAAGTGCGCAGTCATGTGCAGCACATAGCCGCGCCCATACTGAAACACGCAGGCGAGCACGCCGTCGCCGTCTTCACGGGCCAAGCCGTCGCTCTTTGCCAGCACCCGCACCGCATCGGGACGCAAAATCTTGATCAGATGGCAATGCGTATCCATCTTCCAATAAGCATTAGTGGCAACATGCTGAAACAAGCTAGGGTGCTCGCCGACAATGTGCGCGTCATACATGCGCTGGCGATTCATGACGCCGGTCCAGGCAATATAGCCAGGGAAGAACTTCTGATTGAGGCGGTCGAGCATCCAGTCGGTGGTAAACAAATAGCCACCCTTGATGACAAACTCGCGCACCTTGAGACTCGACTGGTATGACAGATTGCGGGGTCCGCAGTCGATAACCAGCACTTTCACACCGGTAAGATCAAAGCTCTGAAAATCTTTCTTGTCGACCTCGGTGAAGCGAAAGCCGGTGTCAGAGAGGGTGCGCTCGGTCTGGTCGTACTTGTCGGTGACAATAACAAGCTCGCGCTCAGACATCTTGCTAAGACCAAGAAAAAACTGCGGATGCGCCTGCGATAGCCATCCCTGATAAACAGCCGGCACACTATCGGTGGTGGCAACACCGGCGCCAAGAGTGGTTGGTATAGGTCCAGTGATGCCGGTGCGCCCGGAAAGCCCGTCGACGGCAGAAACACCCTGAAACTTGCGATTTTCGATAACGCCGCCCTGCAAGGGTGTGGACGGGGAGGGGGCGGAGCCGGGGAGGGTCGAAGAGGCGGACCCGGAGCCGGAGCTTGTCCCGGGGGTGGAGGAGGAGAGAGTCGAGGCGGACGAGGAAGCGGAGCTTGACCCGGGGCTGGAGGCGGGGAGAGTCGAGGTGGACGCGGAAGCGGCGCCTCCGGCAGACGCGGGAGAGGCTGTTCCGGCTTCGACTTCGGCTTGGGAATCTAAACTGGGCACAGAAGGTTGCAAGACCGGCTCGGGTGCGCCGCGCTTGAGGCGGAAGGTTCTGGAAGACCCGCCTTCGTTAGTGCCAGAAGCAGCGCCGCCACCTTCGGCGAGAAGCTCGCCGTGGTTGTAGCCATAGCAGACAGAACCGCCGCCGAATGCGCCAAAGGTAGACAGAGCTAAGCATAGAGCGATGACAGGCGATGCTTTCAAGACAGTTCCTTTCGATAATGACGGTCATTCTAGCCTACTTCTAATGGGGCGGCACGCCCATAATGGTGAAACCACGGATGCGCTTTCTTGGGGTTTTGCTTATATTTTTCATGGAAACCCTCAGAGACCCTCTCTATGAATTCAAACATATCTCATCGCCTCAGACTGATTGCGACCATCAGCCTGTTCGCGTCGGCAGTGCTCGACATTATGGTGCGCATCTGGCTGGCAACAGCGCAGCAAGCCAGGCTCGAACCGGCTCCTGTCATGACAAGCGCCCTAGTCGCCCTGGTCTTGGCATTTGCTCTAAACAAAATCAGCAAAGACGAGGCAAGCAGAGCATCGGCGAGGGTGCCGATAGCGGTTAGACAGTCGGCAGAAAATGCGGGAATAGATTCAAGAAAGTTGGCAGGGCAGAGCGAGTGCAGTGCTGCATTAAGCAAGACCGCCAAGTCGGCGAACGGGCAAGCAGTGTGGAGGAGCGGGCAACACTGGCTTTTGCTGCAACTAATAATGATAGGTAGGCTTTCGTCGCTGCTCTAGAGTTGGCAACTAATAATTATAGGTAGGCTTTCGTCGCTGCTTTAGAGTCGGCGGCTAATAAATATAGGCAGGCTTTCGTCGATGCTTTAGAGCTGGCAACTAATAACTATAGATAGAATATCGTCGATGCTTGGAAGTCGGCAGTAAATAGTTACAGGTAGAGTTTCGTCGCTGCTTTGAAGTCGTAGAGAAGGGGTGGCGCGCCATAGTAGAATTGTCGCCGGCGTCCCATTAGACACCCCAACAAGTCTGGATTTTCAATGGACAAGCGACTCAACCTAGACAAGCCGATTGAGTTCAAGCGGCTTAGCAATCTGTATAACGCGGCCACATTTTTCATTCTTTTGTTTGCAGTCGAAGGCTTTATGGGCTTCACGATGTTTCAAGCAGAAGTCAACATCGCCTTGAGCATCTTGGGATTTATCGCATTGGCTCTGCCATTTGCGTTTGTCTGGCATTTTCAAACTGCCAAAATAGTCGTAGACAAAGAAGGCATTTCTGCGAAGAGCATCTTCAGCAGCAAGCGTGTGCGTTGGGTTGACGCCGAGAGCTATAAATCAGTAAGAGTCAAAGGCACGACAAATTACATTATCAAAGGTAAAAACGGCGACCTCACTCTTACAGAGAACATAATCAATTTTCCCTATCTCTGGCAAATCTGCACCAAGACCATCGACGAGCCCCTGGGCAGACACGAAATAATTGATGTGCCACCACCACCAGACGTGCCGCAACTGCCATCATCACCAACTTTAGACAGCATGGCCATCGCCATTGCCGCGCTAATATTGGGAATATTCGCCAGCGCAGAAAATTTCGAAACTATCTCGCTAGCCTATCTCACGCCCACTGTGCCAATCAGCAAAGCAGCAGAGGTTGCAGGCAGCGGCAAAGCAGTGCTAATGAAAGGCAACCTCTATTTCGACAACGGCATCGCCTCGCGAGACGGCAAAAACCTATACGCGATGCAGTTGGGCATCATTCACGCCACGGGCACATCGACAGATGACTACTGCTGCATATGGACGCCGTCAAAAGCTTGGCTGCAAGACGATAAAGTAGAAGTGGCGGTGGAGATCAATGACCCCAAACGAGATTTTCTAAACAAAGCTGATTGGGAAGGACTGCTGGACAAAACCTGGCGCAACACCGAAGTAAGCAAGCAGATTGCGCCCCAGCAAGATAAAGAAATAGAAGAACATATAAAGAAGAGCGGAAGCATAACCCTTCAGATTTACAACATTCCCCAAGATGCACCGGTAATGGTGGCAGGCAAAGTCGAGAAAGACGGCGATGGCTATATCATCAAGCCAGCCAGCAAAAGCACAACAATCATCAGTAAGACCGAAAGACAACTCAAGAACATCGGCACGGCAGAGCTAGCCGTATCGGTCGGCTTGCTTGGCTGGTCGCTGATTGGGTTTGTGTATGCGCCGATAGCATCGAGCAGGAATAAGAAGCGGGGTGTGGTGGTTTAGGTGTGGGTGGGGGTGGTGTGTGGGTTGAGCTTGTGGGTTTGGGGGGTTGGTTTAGGTTTGTAGTTTAGGGGTGATGGGTTCGGTTCGTGGTTTAAGCGGTGCGGGTTAGTTTTGTGGTTTGGTGGTAATTGGTTCGGTTCGTGGTTGAAGCGGTGCGGGTTAGTTTCGTGGTTTGGTGGTAATGGGTTCGGTTCGTGGTTTAAGTGGTTGGTTAGGCAAGGAGATTAGTGGTGAAAAGATTCGAGAGAATGCATATCAGTACCGACATTGGGCTGGGCGCGCTGACCGAACTTTTAGCTATCGGCTTGCAAGGCAATGTTTCGGGCGTTGGCTTCATTGAAAATGGCGGACTGGTCTTTGATATAACAGCCGATACCGCCGGTGGTTACAATGTCATCATGCCAGATGACTGCGATTTAGAGGTCGAGAAAGAGTATCTGACGATGCCCATCGCAATGATGCTTAGCGCAGCACTTAATGGTGGCAATCCTAAGGTTGACGGTCGCTATGCCAATTACTTTCCCTCGAAAGAGTTTCTGGACAAGCATTTGACGCCATCAAAGATGGTGCGAGATAGAGAATCTAGTTTATTCCACCAACTAGAATTGTCTATAAATGATCTGCAAGAAATAGCCGACACTCTTTGCGGTAACACGACTGATATCGAGACTTTAGCTGAAGACAAAGAGTTTCGGGAGATTTTTCCGGGGCTAGCGTATAGATTTGGCAGTTATGGGCCAGCCAGACACAAGAGCGGTGTCGAAGTGAAAGCAGACTGGTCGACAGAAGACGGCGAAGGATATCACAAACTGGAAGCGCCGATTGCTTGCGAAGACTTACTGAACCTTTGGCTGAGGGAGATTGGCTTGGAGGCTTACGATCCACCGTTCGCTCAAGTGCGCAAGGCGAAATGGCAGCTTTCGAAGATGCTTAGCCGGGTGCCTGCGGCAGAGCGCATGCGGGTGTTCGACTGGGTTAACGATGTAAGTTTCAATATTGAAGAATTCCACAGCTATAAGGGTGGCGTGCCGATTAATAGCCCGCTGGAATGTGAGTTTGGGACCGGAATTATGACTGTGGATACCAATATGAATTGGGAGTTGGTGGAGGTTTAGGGGAGGCGGAGGGGGATGATGGTCCTTGGTGGAGGTTTAGGGGATTAGAGGGGGATGATGGTCCTTGGTAAAGGTGACGGGGGTGTTGGGGGAGTTGGGGGTGAGGAGTGGAAGTTTCGGGAGTGGCAAGATTGTTGGGATTGTAGGGATAGGGATGGGTCTAGGACGCTGGCATTGGGACTGTTGATGGCAGCTCGGGGTACCAAGAGTCACGATTAAAGAGACAGCCTCAGCCTGAAAGATTCGCAACATAACTTCACAATCGAGACCTGTTTGGTGAGATTTAATGGGGAAGGTTTGTGTGAAGGAAGAACTGGTAGAAAGCTGGGGAATTTGATGCTACCGGGTTGGTTGCGGACTGGTTGGATGGGCGAGACGGAATATAGAGAAATGAAGTTTCACGCGCTAGACTTAGGAGCTAGTGTAGCAATACGTGTGGGCTCAAGTCCCACCTCGCCCACCATCTACGATCCAGCGAAAGCTGGGTTTTCTTTTTGGGGGACCTTCTTAACATCGGATCACCTATGGATCACCGGGGAAAGAATCGGAATTGTGGTGTTGACCTAGACAGTCAGGAGAACGGAGACTGGCCGTTCGTTTACACCGAAGGGGCTGGGAGTTCGAGCCTCTCACCGCCCAATACTGCTGGAAAGCCGCTTTCGGAAGAAGGCGGCTTTCATTTTTTGGGCGTAGGAAAAACGGGGTCAGTTCTATACATGTTCTATTCCGAAAGGGAAATGTAGAACCACATTCGCTGATTGAAGGAAATCAATGGAAATGGCTCGATGCATATTGCTCCGTCTTCAGCTCGAGTGTGTGGACTTTGAGTGGGACTACATGGGGTGCGGACCACATCCGACTAGTTACATCCCCGGGTGTCGCCTCTCAGAGCCATGGACTCAGGTGGATGGTATCTTTATAAGCGTCTGCGAGGGCAACCCGGTGGTTAGGCATGACTAATGCGGTCAAAGTCAGGTTCAGTCGCGATGGTGATTATTTTCACTATCTCTGGGCTGCCCGGCGATGTTTGAAATTGCTGATTCCCAACCACAATCTCGTCGCTGTCGCCATTGAGGGAGCGTCACGCACTGAAGACGCTCAGGACGCACCGGGATCGTGGGAGGAGGTAGTCGACGTAGCTGAGTACTACGGAAGCGAAAAGCTGTCGGAGGCTCAAAAAGTCTCCTACATTCAGCTCAAGCACTCAACTCGTCAAAGCGACAAACCCTGGACATTAAGCGGTATCGCACAAACCATCAAAGCGTTTGCTGACAGATACAAAGAGCTTCTGGATTCACCGGGCACAACAGACCTTGCTAGTCGCGTGGAATTCCAGTTCGTGTCGAACAGACCCATCGCTGCAACTCTGGCTGAACTTCTCACAAACTTGAAGTCGTCATCCAACAAAAGTTTACCTAAGGAAGCTCAAGAATTTCGCAGGTTGACAGGACTTGATGCAAATAAGTTTAAGGGATTTTGCAATTGCTTAACGCTACAAGGTCGCGAGCTGAACTATCAACTGCTGCGGACAGCCCTTAGCCTGGACACACAGGATTTCCTGCCGGACAACGATGTGGATGCACCGATAAGGCTGAAAGAACTAGTTCACACAAAGGCGCTATCAGAGAGCTTAAACGATTCTGTTATTACAAAAAACGACGTGTTACGCGCGCTTCGCGTCTCAAATGAAGAAGAACTCTTTCCAGCTCGCTCAAGACTTGAGTCGCTCGAAAACTCGATACAGAGATCTCAAGAAGACGAGATCGTATCCCAAATCAAACTGGCAGCGGTCCCAGTTTTGGTGCATGCGCCCGGCGGAGTTGGCAAATCCGTTTTGGCGCAACGTATCCAATCATCGTTTGATAATGAATCGATTTGCATAGTTTACGATTCCTTCGGCAACGGCGATTATCGGCGCAGAAGTCAGACGCGACACCGACATAAAGACGGACTCGTACAAATTGCAAATGAATTGTCGGGGAATGCGTTGTGTTACCCACTGATTCCATCGCCACATAGCGATGAGTCTGCCTACATGAAAGCCTTTCTTAGCCGCCTACGTGAATCTGCCAACAGTGTGCGCTCTAAGAATGAAAAGGCGCTGATTTGCATCGTTGTCGATGCTGCAGACAACGCAGAAATGGAGGCTGAACTGTTGAACGCTTCGCCCTCTTTTCCGAAGGACTTGTTGAAAGAGCCGCTCGTCGAGGGCACAAGGCTTGTTGTGTTCTGCCGCACCGAAAGGATTCATTATTTGGATCCTCCATCCCGCGTACAAAAGCTCGAACTAAGTCCATTTGAGTGGGACGAAAGTGCCAAGCATCTCCGCCGGACTTTCCCCCAAGCAAGCGATCATGCCGTAGACCAATTTCATCGACTGACGGGTGGTAATCCTCGCATACAGGCCAATGCTATTTCTCAATACCGCACCCTTTCGGAAGTGCTTGCTTCATTGGGACCTACCATCAGAACGATTGACACAGCGATTGAAGCGCAGCTCGAACACGCATTGGCTAGCGTCAAGGAGAGCATAGATCAGAAGTCGAGAAGTAAGATCGATGTCCTCTGTCGTGCATTGGCAGTGTTGAGGCCCCTAGTGCCAATATCCGTGCTCTCCATACTGTCAGGCCTACCTGAATCTGCCGTAACCAGTTTCGCGACTGACTTCGGTCGGCCACTGCTCATCAACGAAGGTACTCTTCAATTCCGAGATGAACCAGTCGAGACGTGGTTTCGCAACAAGTTCATGGCAAACGACCAAGAACTTGAAGGGTTCATCCAGATACTTCGCCCACTGGCACAGCATAATGCGTACGTTGCTTCATCGGTTCCGTATCTACTTCTTGAAGCGAAAAAAATTGATGAACTCGTAGCTTTAGCGATTGGAAGAGGCGATCTCCCTACTGAAAATCCAGCTGAAAAACGCGAAATCGAATTGCAACGATTTCAACTCGCTCTAAAGGCAGCGCTCAGAGCTAAGAAGTATGTGGATGCAGCACGTCTGGCTTTCTTGGCGGGACGAGAAACGGCAGGCAATTCTCGACAGCGCAAGTTACAACAGCAAAATACCGATCTCGTTGCCGACTTTATGCCAGGTAGTGTGTATGACATTGTCTATGGTCGTATTTTCGGCGGTGACTGGCTCGGTTCTCAGCATGCCTATGAGGCGGGCTTGCTGTCTTATCTGCCCCAATTCCGCGGAGAAGCGGCGAGTCGATTGCGGATGGCTTATGACTGGCTTGCGAACTGGAGTTCGCTGCCGGATGAAGAACGGCAAAGAGAAGGTGTAAAGATCGCCGATATTGCCGAGATGGCAATCGCAGAGTTCAACTTGCGAGGAGCAGATGGCACTGTCGATCATTTGAACCATTGGCAATCTCGCACATCATTTACGGCCGGTCGCCTGTTAGCCCGGAGATTCATCGACCACGGTCGATTCGAAGCACTAGATTCATTGGCACTGCATGCCAACGCCCATCCCAGATTAATCTTGGCTATCGCTCTCGAACTACATGCTATACATCGGTTCACTCCCGAGGATGCTGCCCAGCGAGCGTTTAAGTTTCTGTCCAAAAATACTAAGCGCGTAGATCAATTCGATTTCAATCTGGAGTCCGAGTACTTATTGGCAATCAC
>JAFLCK010000004.1:0-213652 GCA_017303615.1 Obscuribacter phosphatis (SeqCode) | reverse complement strand
CGTTCAAAGGCGGCTAAGCCTGTCAAACCTACTAAAACTATGGTCTATAATGGTTAGAATGACTAGCAAGAATGTGTTAATTGTTGAAGATAACGACTTGATGCGGCAGGGCCTGGTCTCGGTCATTGAAAGACAGGGAGAATTCAAGGTCGTCGGCGAGGCTCAAGATGGCGAAGAAGCCGTGCAGATGGCACTTGAGCTGAAGCCGGATCTGATTGTCATGGATATAGGACTGCCCTATAAAAGCGGCATAGATGCTACCCGTGAAATCAAGATTGCCTTACCAGCGGTTAACATAGTGATGCTTACATCGCACGACAATGACGATGAAATTTTCGCCGCCCTTTCAGCCGGCGCTCAAGGCTATTGCTTAAAAGACAGTGCTTCGGAGCGTATCAAGATTGCGCTTAGTTCAGTCAGTCAGGGCGCTGCCTGGATCGACCCCAAGATAGCTTCCAAGGTGCTCGCTGTTTTTGAGATGCAGCGGAAGCCCCAGGAAGAAACAGATAAGGCTCCTGGTGCTAGTTCTGGCTCTGGTTCTGGCACAAGTTCAAGTCTTTCTGATTCACTCTCGCAGAGGGAGAAAGAAGTATTGAAGCTCATGGTGGAAGGGTTTTCTAATAAAGAAATCAGTGAGAAACTAATTATCAGTATCTCAACGGTGCGCACGCATGTCGAACACATTCTCGAAAAACTTTCGGTGACCGGGCGTACACAGGCGGCTGTGAAGGCTATGAAAGAAGGACTCTTGTAGTTTTTTGGCGAGTGACCGTTGTCGATTATTCGATTTCGCAGGACTTCAGTTGGCTAGATATGAGACTGTGATGGAGAAGTATGGAAACTGATTGCTTACTTTGCTGGGATGGTCGCTGGTAGAAAAAAATTCCGCAGTCTCTGCGACTTGTTGACTGCAGCGGACAAGAGCGCGCTACGCGGGTCGGATTCTTGCTTCTGTTGACCTTACCCCCAGAAGTTGAGCCGTCACAAAGATACAGAGACAAAGGTGAATGCAGGTGAATTTGAAGGCGAAGATAGAAGAATCACTAAGTTTGATTCGTTACGAAGAATTGAAAGAGGTGATCGGTAAGAATATTACTGTGTCGTCAACGAAAATGTGCAAGGATGAGATTTTCCAGAGTCTACAGAATGAGCTCGATTGGCTTCCTCTGGACAATAGTATGATATCGCCTGTTATGTCTTTGCTAAAGTACGAGATAGCGGACGTAAGCCTTGCTATCACAGCAGATACTTATTGTGGGAGAATCACAGCTGAAAGCTTAGCTCAACAGGCCTGTTTGCCAGTCGAAGACTTGTTGACCGATGTTGACGAATACTATCTGGATACAATTACAAAAGAGTCTAGGATCGGAAAATTTTACATCGGAGAATATCTCTTATGTGGATTCTGTTGAGTTTAGAAACAGTTTTCCAAGGGACCTGACTGTTGAAGACGCCTGCATAACCAATGCGGAAAGCCTTTGGTCAGTAAAGTATGAGTATTTATAACCTGACAATCAGAGAAGCAAGCAGGCATTTGAACCTTTTGACATAAAGATTTGGCGAAAATTGGCTGAGCAACTGAGTTGTGCCTTGAGCTAACAGGTTGCCGATAATCCTCATTGGGTAGCACGAGGAGAGCCCCCGCCGGGACTCTCCTCTCCTGAATGTAGTTTTACGACCAAATCTAAGCAAAGCATATTATGAGGATAATTGGGAAACACGACGCACAGGAGAGCGCCTAAATGGTCATGGTATCTAGCGATCCGATAAATCAATCCAAAGTCAAATTCTTTATGTTCTATACTGTCGCCGATTGAAACCGCTTCACCATCGGACATTGTCCCTGGACCATCAAGATGTTTAGGTTGGCTAAGAGACCACATATAATAGGATAGTATCGAACATTTCGAGTAGGTAGATAAAACAGAAGAATGATGAAATTAGCCAAGCTATCGGCAATCTCTGTCTTACTCTTGTTCATTCATTCTGGAGGTGGACAGCCGGAGTTAGAGTGCAATGCGTCCAACACCAGACCAACCTGGAGAACAAAGCTGCCCGACGGATCAATTTTCTTTCCTTACAGCTGGTGTCTAGCTTTCAAGATCCTGAACGTCAAGCCGCATCTTGTTCATCAGTACAAAACTGATGATGCCGAGCTCGATATCCAGGTTAAGGTAGAGTATGTTCTTCGCGAGGGAACGCAAACTAGCCATCCATTCTGGAGTGAACGCGGACAGGAAGTTAAGGAAACACCAATACAAAAAGGAGACATCATAACGCTGTGCTTATCAAAGGAACCGAACTTAGACTTGAGAAAATTCGTAAGCTCGTTAAAGAATAAGACACAAGTTTGGGCTTTCTCAACTCCGCATCGGAACAACAATGGCAAGCGGCTTCGGTTCAGAATCAGCGATCGCTTTGAGCCGTTCCATAATCAAACATTTTCTTCAAATGATCTAAAGGAATTAGCAGCAGGCTTAGCGCCGGTAATCAATGATCCACAGAAGGCAAAGCTACCCATCGAAAAATATTTAAGAGACCGATGGACAGAGAAGCGTATTCGAGAATTCTGTCAGAAGGACAATCGCTTAGTGATTTGGAAAGCAATTCCTGATCCAGTCGAGTTTGGTTGCTATACACCAGAAATTTCATGTTTGCGAGGAGTTCTCTATCCAAAATCTCAACTTGGAGAAGTAATGTGGATTGCTGACACAACTAACAATACACCCACCAGCTATGCAGTGTCCGTCAAAGACGGCAAGAATTTGTGGCAACTGGACAGATCTTGTTTTGAGTTAGGAGTCGCTTTTAACGACGATGATGCACTCAAAAAGCGCATCCATGATACTCTGACATTCGCTCAAGGAATCTCTTTCGATGCCCATCCTCCCAAACAAGATCTAACTAAAGAGGAGCACTCCATTCAGGCCTATTCTAGTTCTACGCCACTACCCTTTATGCCTGATTGGAAGGCGTTTACAGTTGAGCGAGAGAGAGGTACTGGTAAAGTGGTGGCAGTTAGTTGTGAAACTTCTTCGGGTCGCCTGAGGGCTATTCTAGACAGTAAGAAGACGATTCGCTCCGTAACGATGGGGGGCAAGCAAGACAATGAATGGATCAAGTCTCTGGCTGAAGCAAACAAGAAGAGAGCAGAGCTCTACGATCAGTGACCTTTATCAGAGATTTGCAACATAAAGGTAGGGCGCTTTTTCAAGAAGCTGCTCTAAAAGTAGGCGGCGAGATAAGAGAAAGTATTTACCCTGACAATCTCTTAGGTCTTTCTGGTCCTGGACTTCTATCGAAGTTTCCATCTAATTCTGATCTGGTTCGTCGATGGCGTCGATATCTGATGGCTTAGCCAGGCTGTCGGTGTAGGCCTTTATTCTGGTGCTGGTTATGCGGGCTTGATTGGGAATCTGCCGGGCCCAAGAAGGACTGTTTTCTTCGCCTTTCTTCTCGTCGCCTTCTTTGTTCTCGTCACCAAACCAGTATTCTTTGGCTGAACTTGAGGCTTCGCTCTGGGCTACTTCCTTTATCTTTTCCATATAACATTCGCGATAACCTTGACCATCCAAGGCCTGCATGCGGTTATTGGTCATACGCGCGGAAGAGATCTTTTCTTTTGAATCTTCTCTGTGCAAAAAGGTGCGGGCAAAGATAACAGAGACCCCTTTGAACAGTCCACGTTTTTTGATTTCAGCAAATAAGTCGCGAAGATGGGGCATTGATTTATTCTACTTAGGTCTGCTCTACTCAGTTCTGCTCTACTCAAATTTGCTCTTCTCAATTTTGTACCGGCAGCATGAAGCTGAAAGTGGTACCGGTTCCCTCTCCCTCGCTTTTGCGGGGAATACAGTCAATTATACCGCCGTGGGCTTCAATTATGCGTCTGCACATGTAGAGCCCAAGACCTGTGCCCGGTGCATGCCTTGCACCGCTGGCTCTGGCAAAGCGGTTGAATAGTTCTTTCGCTTCTTCGGCGCGTACTCCCCGACCACTGTCTTGCACACCGACAATAACCTTGTCTTGCACTTTTTGCACTGAAAGAGTGATTGAGCCTCGGGCCGGCGTGAATTTTATGGCATTATCCAGAAGGTTGAAAATGACTCGCTTCAGATCTTGGCGCACAATTGTCAGTTTTACTTCTAAGGTGTCTTGCAAGAGTCTGACGTTGAGACCCTTCTTTTCATATATGGGGCGCAGTTCATCCAGGCATTCCTGGCAGACCTTAAGAAGGTCTACCGGTTCAGTGTTCCTTTCGATTTTACCGGCTTCATAGCGTGCTACCCGCAAAAGATTGTCTACCATTGAAAGTAAGTCTTTCAAAGAACCTTCAGTGGTTTTCAGTATCTTCTTGTACGATTCGGGCAGATCGCCGTAGATTCCTTCCTGAGCTTGCTTTCCGGTCATTTCCATGGCGATGAGCGGTGTCCGCATGTCGTGGGTGACGGCATAGACCATCTCTTCCAATAAGATGTTCCTATCCAGCAAATTACTCTGCAAGGTAACCAATCTTTTGGCTGAGCGCAGACGCGCCTTCATCTCTTCGGCATAAAAGGGTTTGACTATATAGTCGTCGACTCCGGCGTTATAGGCGGCAATGAGATTTTCTCTTAGGCCTCGCGGTGCAAGAAAAATCACATAAGTGACTTTACCGCGTTTGCTTTCTCTTACTCTCTTGAGCAGTTCAAAGCCGCTAATATCTGGCAAGTTGGGGTCGATAATTAAAACAGGCGGAAAATTATTGGACTGGAAGCGTCGCCAGGCTTCTTCACCGCTATTGCAGACGATTGGTTCAAACTTTAGTTCTTTCAATATCAGGTCAAGCAGCTTTACCGCTTGATTGTCTTTATCGGCTATTAGTATTTTCATAGTGGTTCTATTGCTCAGCCAACATGAACTTTGGGTCTCTTATCTTTGTTCGGTTCGGCCTGTCTTAGTATCTCTCTTGTCAGAAATGCTGTTTCACCCTCTCCCAGGAGAATATATTTGAGTACATAAAACAAGGGATTTCCTTCGGTCCATTCGAAATAGACATGGGGTACCTTGCCGGTCACATCTCTAATATGAAGAAGAAGCGCCGCTATGGCATTGGCTGCCGAGGGGCTTTCGGCACGCAAGACTTTATAGCCGTCCACGGTTCTGCCTTTTACCTCAAGATGCTCGTCGATAAATTCAGAAACGTCTTTCACTTGTACTTCAAAGAAAATGAAGTCACCTTCCGGATCTTGAATGCTGTGTGTTTCTCTTGCCTCCAGCTCTTTTTCTTTATAGCTCCTTGGTCCCGGTCGATGGGCGAGTATTCTCACAACGCCCAGGTCTTGCTGGCAAGAGTCATTTATAAAGCGCAGGGCGCGACTATTTAGTTTTACATCGCCTATGCGCAATTCGGTAGAGCGAAGCGCTCTAGAGACAAAAGATGTGAAAAGGACAGTGGCAATAAAGAGCAGTGAAATAATGAGACCGTCAGGGCGATCGTACATGACCGCAAAGCACGAGTAGACAAAAACAAGACTGATGGCTGAAAAGGCTAAGCGCTTCCAGAAACCTTGTTTCCAGACCAAGGTGGTCACTGCTACAGCCGCTGAGGTGATCATCACCAAAAGACCAGTGGCGAAGGCTCCGGCTTGCTTGTCTACATCGGCTTTGAATGCCACGGTGACGATGAGAGAAACCAGGGTGAAGAAGACTACTAGAGGACGTCTAGCTTTAGCCCAGTCGGGTGCCATACCATAACGGGGCAGATATTGCGGCACTAGACTAAGAAGAGCCGCCATGCCCGAGGCTCCGGCAAACCAGAGTATAAGAATGGTGGCGATATCGTATATGGTGCCGAAGCCTTCGCCCAAGTAAAGATGGGCTAAGTAAGCTAAGGCTCGACCATCAGCTTTACCATGGGGCTGAAAAAGTTCGGCGGGAATGAGTAAGGTGGTTGTGAGGCTGCCTAACATTAGAAAGACAGACATAATCAGGGCCACTGTCAAAAGCAGCTTGCGAGTATTGGCGATTCGTCCGGGAAGGCAAGCTCTTTCTTTCTCTTCCTGATCTTCTTCGCTTTCTTCAATTTCTTCTTTTTCGGCATCTAATTTGTCGGCAGAATCTGATGAAGAGTCTTCATTTGACTTGCTTGTTTGTGCGGTACCTTGAGTATTCGACTTAACCAGGGGCATTACCGCCACACCCGTCTCAAAGCCTGACATACCCAAGGCTAATTGGGGAAAGACCAAGGCGGCGGTCTTGAACATTTCCAGATACGAGCCATGTTCTTGGTGCAGATGGTTGAACCATTCAGTGAAATGCACCGGTGAACTTAGCAACTTGCTCAGGCATACGCTGATCACTACAGTATTGACCGCCAGATAAAAGGCGACAAGAAAAAATGAGACCTTGATTGCTTCAGAAAAACCCTTTATGAATATGAGACCGAGACTCAAGATCAAAAGCAGAGTGGTAAGCAGTCTATTTTGAAAAATTGACGGGGTAAGAGGATTCTCCACGATGTGAGCGGTGGCGTCGGCGGCGCACATTGTGATAGTAAAGACGAAGTCGGTGAAGGCAAAACCTAATAAAACCAAGACAAGAGTTTTTCCCGTCCAGCCTCTCAAAAGTCGCTCAAAGATAGCAAAGCTTCCCTGTCCGTGCGGGCTTTCTTTACTGACTAAAAAATAGGTCGGGAGGGCGCCGAATAGAGTGAGGATTATCAAATTGAGTGTGGCTAAAGGTGCTAGGTAGCCAGCCGCTGCAAATGAAATAGAAGGTTGGAAGCCCATAGATGAGAAATAGTCTGTGCCTACCAGGCACATGACTTTCCACCAAGAATCGGGCTTGGCATGAAGACCTTTCTGGTTCATGCCTTGGAAGAACCATTTAAAGAAGCGAACCTTTAGTTTCTTAAGCCTATTCATTGCAATACAATAGCAAAAGGTCTCTTAGTTAAGGCAGGGTATAGGCAAAATTCGACGATTCTTGACAGCGCTCGGTTCGGCTCTATTGCCTCTTTCGTTCATGGCTTTTTTGCTTTGTTCAATATCGGCTTGCAGCGACTCTAAACCGCAGGTAGTGGCAAAGAAGAGACTCGATTACTATTCTGAAATCTACAATGCCTCAGATCTCAAGACCAAAGATTTAATGGGGCTTGATGTTGATCTGACCGAGAAAGATCAACCCTATACCGGTGTGGTTAAGGTGGTTTTGGCGGGTCGCTCTCTGGGCAATGGTATGTATAGTCCCAATGAAGAAAGCTGGCTTATGGATGATCTGGCAGCCGATGAATACATTGCCAGGGTGGTCAGAATCATGCCATTTTTGCGGAATTTTGCCGCCGCCGCCTATGGTAAGGAAATGACTTTATTGGGCGGCGGTTCTTTTGGTCGGCTTGATCGTATATCTGAATCACCGACTGCAAAGACCTATCTCTTCAATCTTATCCGTTCCGAACTTTTGCCCGGGCCCAATCTAAATCAAGCCAGGATAGAGCATCGCATGATAAATGTAGATGCCAATCGTGTATTGATTCTCGGTGGTATCACCACCGGCAATGCGCCGGCACTTGAGGTCGAACTTTTTGATGCACGCAGCGGCACTATCAAAGTTGTCGGCAAAATGGCTTTATTCAGACGTGACTTTCTTTTGACCCGACTGCCTAGCGGTAAGATTCTTGTCAGCGGTGGTATCGGCAATCTTGCTCATGAAGCTCCCGGTGACTTAGTCAGCACAGTCGAAGTTTTCGACCCGGTTACAGAAAAGTACTTTGTGGCCGGACAGCTGCACGAAGCGCGGGTCGGTCATAGCGCAATCGTATTGCCCGAGGGCGCCATCTTTCTTGGCGGGCGGGTGCCTGACGAGGGTGGGCAGCAAATGGAATCCAAAACAGTGGAAGCTGTTTTGAATCAATAGAAAATCATTGCAGTGGCTTAGACCGGCAAAGTGCCCTAGCTCTTATCTAGAACCGCCAGTTGCGAATCAATTGAAGCCAACTGTTTGTCTAGATCTTCTTTCTGGCTCTCTATAGCTTTCACTTTTTCAGGTGGAGCTTTCGACTTGAAGTCGGCATTGCCAATGATTTGATTGACTTTGGCCATTTCTTTTTCAAGTGCCTGGCGTCTCTGATTGAGTTTATCTTTGGTTTTGCCGACATCAATTAATTTGGCCAGCGGCACATAGATATTCACAGAAGAAACTGCCTCACAGGCTGCCATCTGGGGCGGTGTGCAATCCATCGAAATATCGAGGGGATTGACCCTGGCCAACCTTTCAATGTATTCACTGCCTGTCGCCAAGGTCTGCATTTCGTCTCCATCCTGGCAGGTGATCATCACTTCGGCGTCGGCTGAAGCCGGCACGTTGTAGGTTTGTCTGATGTTTCTAATGGAACGAATCACTCTGATGAGAAATTCCATTTTCTCTTCCGATTCATCGTCGATGAAATTCTCATCGGGACGCGGATAGGGAGCGAACATTATCGACTGGAAGTCTTTCGGGAAGAAGCTTGATTTAGGCACTCTAGACCAGAGGTCTTCGGTGATAAAGGGCATGATTGGGTGCAAGGCGCGCAAGAGTCCTTCGAACACCGTATGTAATACTGCTTTAGTCTGACCGCCCTCGCCGCCATTCGCTTCTTTAGCCAGCTGAATTTTGGCTATTTCTAGATACCAATCGCAGAAGCAATCCCATGTAAATTCGTGGATTGTGCGTGCCACATTGTCGAAGTCATAGTCTGCAAAATACATGGCCAGCAGATCGAGTGTGACATTGTAGCGGTGCAAGATCCACCGGTCTGCCAAGGTCAATTTTTCAGTATTGATGCCCTTGGGCTCAAAGCCCTCCAGTTGCAGCAAGGTGAAGCGACCGGCATTCCAGAGTTTGTTGGCGAAGCGTTTGTATTCGTCCAGCTTCTCTTCTCTGAAGCGAACATCTTGATCGCCTTTAATTCCCACCGATGTGAACCAAAAGCGGTTGGCATCGGCACCATACTTGGCGATCATATCGAGCGGATCTATAGCGTTGCCCTTCGATTTAGACATACGCTTGCCGTCAGCAGTCTGAATGACCGGGTGCACCAAGACATGCTTGAACGGTATGGTCTTGAGAAACTTCATCGACATGAAGATCATTCTCGCTACCCATAGATTGATGATTTCGCGGGCCGTGGAAAGTACTGTGGTTGGATAGAAGAGTTTCAATTCTTTTGTATCTTGAGGCCAGCCTAGAGTGGCAAAGGGCCAGAGCGCCGACGAGAACCAGGTGTCGAGCACGTCTTCATCTTGTTTCAGCTCAGCTTCACCGGCGCCGCATTTGCCGCAGCTGGTCGGGGCTTCTTCAAAAGCATCCACAGTGCCGCATTTGCTGCAGGTCCAGATGGGAATGCGGTGTCCCCACCAGAGTTGTCTGCTGATACACCAATCTCTGATATTGCGCATCCAATCTAAATAAGTGGAAGAATAGCGTTCAGGGATGAACTGCACTCTGTTTTCTTCCACTACCTGAATGGCAGGCTCGGCAAGCTCTTTCATCTTCAGATACCACTGATCTGAAAGCAGGGGTTCGATCACTGTGTTGCAACGTTCGCAGTGACCTACGCCATTGACATATTCTCTTTCTTCAGCCAGCAGTTCGGCTTCTTTCAAAGCTTCAACTGTTTCTTTGCGGGCGGCAAATCTTTCTTTGCCATGCAAAAATTCGGGGACCAATTCGCTTTGCATGAGTTTGCCGTGCTGGTCTATGACCACCGGTTTTTCAAGATTGTGGCGCTGCCCAACCTCAAAGTCATTGGCATCGTGAGCTGGTGTTATTTTTAGACAGCCCGTTCCAAAATCGCGCTCTACATAACTATCGGCAATAACCGGAATGGCTCGGCCGGTTAAGGGAAGCAGCACTGATTTGCCGATAAAAGACTTGTAGCGATCGTCTTCTGGATGAACTGCCACAGCCACATCGGCAAACAAAGTTTCGGGTCTGGTGGTGGCAACCGTAAGAGCACCGCTGCCGTCTTGCAGTTTGTACTTGATGCAGAAGAGATGTCCTTTAGTTTCTTCATGCTCTACTTCCAGATCTGAAAGAGAAGTGAGGCAGCGTGGGCACCAGTTGGTGACACGATTGCCTCTATAGATGTAGCCCTCTTTGTAGAGGGTGACAAAAGCTTTGTAAATGGCTTTGACATAGCCGGAATCCATTGTGAAGGCGACCCGATCCCAGCCGAAAGAAACGCCCAGGCTTTTGTACTGCGCCATTATTTGGTTGCCGTACTGGTTGCGCCATTCCCAAACCTTTTCAATGAAAGCTTCGCGACCCAGTTGGTGTCTGTTCTTGCCCTCTGCCTTCAGTTTTCTTTCAACCACCATCTGGGTGGAAATGCCGGCATGGTCTGTGCCTGGTTGCCAAAGAACGTTATAGCCCTGCATGCGCTTCAGCCTGATCAGCACGTCTTGCAAAGTGCCGTTCAGGGCGTGGCCCATGTGTAAATTCCCTGTAATGTTGGGCGGGGGCAAAGCTATTGAAAAACGCGGCTTGTCAGGATGCACATCTAAATCGAAGAGTTTGTTCTCGTGCCAATATTCGGTCCAGCGCTTCTCTACCTCAACCGGCAAATAGGCTGAGCTATTTTTATTAGAATCATCTTTACTGTTCACTTTACTGTCCAAACTGTTAGTCATTAACTTTCCTTCGATCTTCTTGGCCGGACCGCTGCCAGAGCCTCAGCATTAAGCTGTCCTTTCTCTTGGAAGCCCGATTATATCAGTGGCGAGCCCAGACTTTGGCGCTTTCCACCTTTGGCACAATTAGTTTGCAACCGTTTGCAATAAAAGAAAGGTCTCCTATATGGATGTTAGAATCATTCGTCTTGAGTCGAGAATCTTCTTGACTACATTTTGTCGTTGTCGCGCGCAGAGCATACTGGAGCAATTTGGGAAGTTATGATTTCAAGTAACGATTTTCGTACCGGCGTCACCATCGAATACAACAACGGTATATGGCAAGTTGTTGAATTTATGCATGTCAAACCGGGAAAAGGTGCGGCATTTGTCAGAACCAAGCTGAAAAACGTAGAGACCGGCAACGTCCTTGAACAGACCTTCAGAGCTGGCGAAAAGCTGCCCACTGCCAACGTTGAGAAATCGGAATTTCAATATCTTTATAGAAGTGGTGAAAATTACACCATGATGGACCAGGTCAACTTCGAGCAAATGGACATGACTGCTCAGCAGATTGGCTCCACCGTTGAGTTCATGAAAGAGGGTCTGGAAGGTATTACTGTTCTTCGTTACAACGACCGGGTCATCGGTGTGGAATTGCCCAACACCGTGGAACTGGAAGTGACCGAAACTGCTCCCGATGAAAGAGGCGACACCAGCTCGGGCGGCGGCAAACCTGCCACTCTTGAATCTGGTGCCACCATCACTGTGCCTTTTCACGTCAAAGTGGGCGACAAAATCAAGGTCGATACCAGAAACCGTAAATATTTGACCAGAGTCTAATTGAGACTTTACGGTTCAGCTTTCGAGTCAATTCAGGGAAAAATCGTGAAAATAGATTTGCAACAAATAAAGGAGCTCCTCGGTATTGTCAGCTCCACTGATGTGACCGAGCTTACAATCGAGTTCGGTGACCAGCGCATAACAGTCAAGAAAGAAAAGCAATTGGCTGGCACTATCGAATTTCCTCTGCCGAGAGACATGAGACCGATGCCTCCTCTGCACCACAATGGTGGCATCGACGGCACTCCTCCGCCTGTGGCACCGGCAGTTGCTGCACCGCCTGCTCCTGCCAAGGTTGAGAAGCCGGAACCGGTGGCTGAAGAGGCTAGCTCTGCCAACACAGTGGCAATTACTTCGCCTATGGTGGGCACTTTCTATCAGTCGCCCTCGCCCACAGCTGCTGCCTTTGTTAAAGTCGGTGACCGCGTTTCAGTCGGACAAACAGTCTGCATTATCGAAGCCATGAAGCTCATGAATGATCTGCCTTCCGAAGTGAGCGGCAAGATTGTCAAAATCTGTGCTGAGAACGGTACCACTGTCGAATACGGTCAAACACTCTTCTTAGTGGATCCGAAAGGCTAATCTAAACAATGATTGAAAAGGTACTGATTGCCAACCGCGGCGAGATTGCCCTGAGAGTAATTAGGGCTTGCCGTGAATTGGGCATTAGAACTGTGGCGGTTTATTCTCAAGCCGACTCTGAGTCTTTGCACGTCAAACTAGCCGATGAGGCTTATTGCATCGGTCCGCCCCAAAGCGTGCGCAGTTATCTGCATATACCAGCCATAATCTCCACTGCCGTGGTTACCGGTGCCGATGCCATCCATCCAGGTTATGGTTTCCTTTCTGAGAAAGCCAATTTCGCCGAGATTTGCGGCGTGCACCACATCAAGTTTATTGGACCCAGTGCCCATGCCATAAATTCGATGGGCGACAAGTCTACAGCTCGTGAAAGTATGCGCAAAGCCGGTGTGCCGGTTGTTCCAGGCAGCCACGGCTTGATAAACGACGATGCCGAGGCCGAGAAATTAGCCAAAGAAATTGGTTTCCCGGTAATCATCAAGGCAACCGCCGGTGGTGGCGGTCGCGGTATGCGTATCGCCTCTGATGCCGGGCAATTGCAAAATGCACTCAATTCGGCTCGTAGTGAGGCTTCGGCTGCTTTCGGCGATGGCGGCGTCTATATCGAAAAGTATCTGCGCCCAATAAGACACGTCGAAATTCAGATCATGGCCGACAGCTATGGTAATTGTATTCACTTGGGTGAGCGCGATTGCTCGGTGCAAAGACGCCACCAGAAGCTTATCGAAGAATCCCCCAGCCCGGCCCTTACCCCTGAATTGCGTGCCCGCATGGGCGCTGCCGCTGTGGCTGCCGCTCAGGAAATAGGCTATGAAGGCGCTGGTACGGTGGAGTTTATTCTTGCCGGACAAGATTTCTATTTCATGGAAATGAATACACGTATTCAGGTGGAGCACCCGGTTACCGAAATGATCACCGGCTGCGACTTGATTAAAGAGCAGATTCGTATTGCTTCCGGTGAGAAACTCTCTCTCAGACAAGAAGACGTCAAGTTCTCGGGGCATGCTATCGAATGCCGTATCAATGCCGAAGATCCGGCTCGTAACTTCCTGCCTTCTCCTGGTCGGGTGGATGCCTATATCGCGCCCGGCGGACCCGGTGTGCGGATAGACAGCCATTGTTATCCTGGTTATGTCATACCGCCATATTACGATTCATTGGTAAGCAAGTTGATTGCTTGGGGACGCAATCGTCAAGAGGCTATTGAGCGCATGCAAAGAGCTCTTGATGAATATGCCGTAACCGGAATCAAGACGACAATACCCTTCCATCAAGAAGTGCTCGCCCATCCTGTTTTTGCCGCCGGTGATGTAACTACCGACTTCATTGAAAAACATATGACGCTGCAGGAAGCAAAATAGAGGTTACAATAATTCCTACGGCTCCGTAGCTCAACGGTGGAGCGTGCGACTCATAATCGCCTGGTTACTGGTTCGAATCCAGTCGGAGCCAAGTTTTTCTTTTGAAACTAAGGTTTGAGCAGAGTCTCTTTGACCGAGCGTTTCATCTGTCTAAAAGTAGTTGAGATGTATTCGGTTAGCTCTTCCGAACGTTGTCTGGCGTTCACCAATTGCAATTGGCTGGCATCAAGATACTTCTGGTCGGGCTTACCTTTAGACTTGGCATAAGTCTTTTCCACCTGCACTATTTGACTGAGTGCTCTTTCCAGGTTGTGGGTGATTTCTTTCTGCATACGTTCCGACTCTAAAAGAAAATAGCCGGCCGAACCTTTGCCATGAGAAAGATTGAGAAGCATTGTTTGGGCCCTGTCGAATTTCTCTGAACCTAAAAAGGTCTCTTGTGATTGAGCCACCGAAAATGTAGTACCAAGGGCAAAAGAAAATACCGCAGTGCCCATCAACAGCTTGATCAACTGTCTGCTTTCGATTGTTATTTTAGCCATTACCCACCTCCTGTCTTAATTATAGAAAGGAGAGTAGTATATAAGTCATGTCTAAAACCAGATTAAGAGCGCTTTATGGCGCCGGTTACTTTCTATTTGTTGTAAGTGTCCTGGCACTTATTACGGCTCCCGCCTTAGGCGCCGAACCAGACAGTAAGACTCCGCCCAGTGCGGATGTTTCCGGCTTCGAATTAACCGTGCCTGTGTCGGACGCCAATGTTTCTTACAGCGATCTTAATCTTGATACTGTCTCAAGTCGCGATATTTTCGAGTCCGCTTCTCAAGACATCAATGCCGGTCGTCTCGATGCTGCTGAGATTAAGTTGAAGGAAGTGCTTCGCCGAGAACCGGGAAATCTTTCTGCTTCCAATAATCTTGCCTGTGTGCTTCGTCTAAAGGGCAATCAGGTGGAAGCGTTAAGAGAGCTTGAGAGACGATCGGGCGCTAATGCCGTTTCTTTATGCAATATGGCCGCTTGCCAGATTGCTTTGGGCAAGTATGACGAGGCTCTCAGCAATCTTTACCGGGCTATACGCCTTTCACCCAGTGTTGATGCTTATCGCAAACTAGGTCATGTGCTTTCACTAAAAGGTGACGATGAAGGGGCTGTGGCCGCTTATCAGCAAGCGATCGAGATCTATAAAAGTTCGCTCTCACTGCCTACCGGGACCGATGGGGGCAAAGCCCAACCCGAAGCCAAAGCAAGTACCCTTCTGGGTGATTTGCATTTCGATCTGGGTGATTGTTTGAGGCGGGTGAAGAGATTTGATCAGGCTTTGCTTGAATATAAAACGGCAGATAAGCTTTGCATCGGCGCTAACCTTAAGTTCGGCCAAGATCTAAAGCTGCGTCAGGCAAAATGTCTGGATGGTCTAGGGCGCTATGAAGAGGCGAGAGCCATACTGAACGAACTCTTAGAGAAGAATCCGGACGACACCGACTCTCTTAATTGTCTTGGGGTGGTGCTCTGGCAGGAGAAACAGGTGCCTGAGGCAATATATGTGCTGGAGCGGGCGCTCAAGATAGATCCGGCTTATCCTCAGGCACGCAATAATTTGGGCATTGCTCTTTATGAACTGAAGCGTTACGACGAGGCGGTCAATGTTTGGAAACAAGCCTTGAGTCTAAAGGCTGATTATCCGGAAGCGCACTACAATATTGGAGTGGCGCTCTATCAGTCGGGACTGATTGAGCAAGCTGTAGAAGCTTATCTAGAGTGTTTGCGCTATGCACCTCGCGACGCCTTTGCCCATAACAATTTAGGTTTGGCTTATATGAAACTCGGCAAGAAAGAGCAAGCAGTGGCAGAGTGGAAGAAAGCCATCGAATGCAACTCTGAATGCGCTGAAGCTTATACGAATTTAGGCAAAATTCTCAAGGAAAGCGCTAAAACACAGGTAAGATAGTCTTTCAAAGAGACGGTGAAATATGGAAAAAGCTTTCGACAACTTTAGCTTTAGTGAAGTGGTGGCCCAGGTGCAAAGTGCTGCCGTCAGTATCATCTGTCATATTATTTTCGACCTGGCTGTGCATGGTCTAGCCATTGCCACAGTTTTGCTTATTGCCGGGCTTGTCATGGGGTCTATGCGCCATAGACTCTCAAAACCCTTTCTAGTTGTTGCTCGCAAACTAGGCACTGTTTGCGGTATAGCTTCGTTGCCCGGTCTTGTCACACTTTGTGTCAGCCATACTTTGCCTCCAGTCGGCGTTTATAACATCAATTCACTTGGCTTCCTTTCTCTTTGGAGCCTTATCAGTGCCCATATGATTGGTGAAGAGACCAATTATCAGTTCACTGTTAAAGTCAAAAATGAGAGCAATTTGGAAGAGTCTCCCGAATAGAGCTAGACTAAAATCAGACAGTTTTCAGTAGACTCTTCTAGATTTAGACAACCGTCAATTGCGTCAGTGCCGTAGCCGTTCTAACTATTTGAGGAAGGCTCTTATGTTCAAAAATAGAAATAGGAAGTGGATACCGGTTTCTTTGAAAGAGACTGTCTTTAGAAGCTTTTTGGTCTTTGGTTTAGCTACTTTTGTATTGTCTGCTTTGCCGGTTCAAGCTCAATCTACATTAGGCAGCCCCTACAGCGGTTGGGCTCCGACCCAGCAGGTTCCCGGTGCTACTTTTATGCCGGGTACTTATCCTGGTTATTATCCCGGAGCTTATCCTGGCTCATATCCCGGAGTTTATCCGGGTGTTTATCCTGGTATGGGCACCGGCTTGCTGCCCAGTGCCATACCAGGCACTAATACCGGCATGTACGGCACCATCAATCCCATGTTTGCGGGCAATATCGGCGCGCCTGTCCCAATGGGCGGCGCTAATTTCTCCTTCCGCCTGGGCAATGTCAATTGCAATATGTGGCGGGCTCCCAGCGGCTATTACTATCCCTACTATCCCGGCTTTAGCGGCTTTGGACAGGGCTTGGTCAATACAATTTATGTCGCCCCCAATTCGCAAGAGCAGCCTGTTGCTAAGCAGCCGCCTGTCTCGGTGCAGTTCAGTGATACCTTCAAGTTTTTAGAAGATGCCAAAAAAGACAGCAAAATCAGCGATGCCGATTATACGCATTTGAAGAGAAGAGCCACCGACATTCAAAATAAGGAGCGCAGCTATCGCATTGCCCAGGGTGGAACTCTAGATAGCGACTATGAAAACGAGATTCGACGCGACCTAGACAATCTTTCCAACGAGATTGCTCAGCGGGTTAAACAATAGAAAAGCGGTCTGAAAAGTGTTCAATTATGATGCGGCGTAAGTCTTCCTGTACAGCAGATAGTGCCTTTGTTGCGTCAATAATCGAAAATCTGTGCGGTTCTTCCTCTGCCAGCTTGAGATAGCCCTGTCTAACTTTATGGTGAAACTCAATCGCTTCTCTTTCTAAGCGGTCGTGTCCGCCCGGGTGCAATCTGCCCAGACCTTTTTCACTTTCCAGGTCGAAAAGAATCGTCAATTCAGGAAGCAGACCGCCTGTGGACATCTGGTTGAGAGTCTTGATTGTCTCCATATCGATACCCCGGCCATAACCCTGATAGGCCACTGTGGAATCGATAAAGCGATCGCAAATGACTAACTTGCCTTCCATAAGGGCCGGCATGATCAATTCGTCGACATGCTGGGCTCGGTCTGCTTGGTAGAGCAATAGTTCGGCCATGGGTGAGACTGTGCCGCCCGGGGTGAGTAGTATTCGGCGTATTTGCTTGCCTAAGGGAGTGCCGCCGGGATCTCTGGTAATGACATGGGCAATCCCCAGAGCATCAAGCTTTTGAGAAAGCAGCTTGACCTGGGTGGTTTTTCCGGCGCCCTCAGGGCCTTCCAGCGTAATGAAGGTGCCGGGATAGTTTCTCTTTGGTTTGGTTGGGGTTGCCATTATCTGAAGCTGTTAATTTTTTGGGGAATCTAAATAATTGTTGCATAAATGCTATGATTGCCGCACTCTTGGGAAATTTCTAAGCACGGTCCAAATGCCTCTAACGGGGCGGCTCTGGGCTTAAACATGCGCCTGAACGGTGGGTGAGAATTTCCAAATCAAGGTGAGATATTAGCAAGTACTAGTGAGGTAGGTCATGGCTCAGACCCTTACGGCGCCCAAAGTCAAGGTTGATCGCAAATGGCAGTTGTTTATCGACGGCAAGTTCCAGGACGGTGAAAGCGAGCGCTCCCTTGTCAATCCAGCTAACGGAAAAGTTTTGACTAAGGTGGCGGAGGCTTCTCCCAGTCAGGTTGAGGAGGCAATTAAAGCCGCTCGGCGTGCCTTTGACAAAGGTCCCTGGCCGCGTCTCACTGCCTTTGAAAGAGCGCAGACACTCTTCAAGATAGCCGAGCTTATCGATGCCAATGCCGATGAACTGGCTGAACTAGAAACTTTGAACGGCGGCAAGCCCCTGCGTGAAACTCGCTATGATATCGCCGATAGTGCTAATTGCTTCCGCTATTATGCTGGGCTTATCACCAAGCCCACCGGCACCACTGTTGATGTCCCGGCTCCTTCAGTAACCAGCATCGTGCGTGAGCCTATTGGTGTCTGCGGCCAGATTATTCCCTGGAACTATCCGCTTTTGATGGCTGCATGGAAGCTTGCCCCCTGTCTTGCCGCCGGCAACACCAGCGTGCTCAAGCCATCTGAATTTACACCTTTGACCGTTGTGCGTCTGGCTGAGCTTTTGCAGCAAGCCGGTCTGCCCGAAGGTGTCGTCAATATTGTTTTGGGCGATGGTCCCAAAGTAGGTCAACCGATAGCCGAATCTAAACTGGTCGACAAAATTGCCTTCACCGGTAGTGTCAAGACCGGTAAATTGATTGCCGCAGCCGCTCTGGGTAATCTCAAGAAAGTCACCTTGGAGCTTGGCGGCAAGTCTCCCATGATCGTTTTCTCGGATTTTGATCTTGATGTGGCGGTCGATTATGCCCTCTTTGCCATCTATTGCAATTCGGGTCAGGTCTGCTCTGCCGGTTCGCGCATGATTGTGGAAGATTCCATCTATGAAAGCTTTGTCAAGAAAATGGCGGAGAGAGCGCAAAAAATTAGAGTCGGTCCTGGTCTGGAAGATGAAACCGAGATGGGTCCTTTGGTTTCTGAAAGCCAAATGAAACGGGTTCTCGAATATATCGAAGTGGGCAAGAAAGAAGGTGCCAAATTGGTCACCGGCGGCGAAAGGCTGAAAGGCGATAAGTTTGGCGAAGGCTTCTATGTCAGCCCGACTATTTTCAAAGACGTAAAGTCAGATATGCGCATTGTGCAAGAAGAAATATTCGGACCGGTGGTGGTGGTGCAGAAGTTCAAGAGCGAAGAAGAAGCTGTTGAACTGGCAAATGATTCAGACTATGGTCTGGCTGGTGCCGTATTCACCAAAGACATCACCCGCGCTCATAAGGTGGTTAAGCAGTTGAGAGCCGGCATCACCTGGGTGAACGCCTATCACAATACCTATACCGAATGCCCCTGGGGCGGCTACAAGCAAAGCGGTTGGGGGCGCGAACTGGGCACTTTCGGACTAGAGGCCTATACCGAGGTGAAACAGATCAATATCAATCTCGACCCCATCGCCGTCGGTTGGTTCGAAAATCAGGAATAACCTGCATGAAAATGCAGAGCCAACTGATTAGTGTCAGTTAAGAAAATGAAAGGGAGTTGCCTACGGGCGGCTCCCTTTTTATAAATTTCAGCTAAGGTTGCATCCCTTCAAGAAACATCTTGGCATGCTCTTTCGTCGTGCTAAAATTGACGGGTTCGCATCTATCGAGCTTTGATTTGTTTATCAGCGGCAAGACAAATTTGAAACAGGCAAAAGCAGGTCGGAGGACTGGTCTGCTTTTGATACTACTTGCGGTGCACAGCTCGCTCGCTTTGGCTTTGCCTGCCCAGGCAGAAGGGCAGTATCTGGTCGATGAAGTAAGGATTGAAGGCAATCGTCTCATTCCCACTGAAGACATCACCAGTGTGGTGAAGACACGCAAGGGCGATAAATTCGACCGCGATCAGGTCATGGAAGATCTGAAAGCGATAAACGGTCTCGGTCATTTTGATGATCAATCTTTGCAGGTCAATCCAGAGTTGACCGGCTCTGGCATTTTGCTCAAAATTCGCGTGCAGGAAAATGCACCGATTACTCAGTTTTCAATCAAGGGCAACCAGGCGATATCCACTGAGGAGATAAGCAAACTCTTCAACGATCAGCTTGGTAAACCGCAAAATATCAATGCTCTTTCAGCCGCTATCGAAAAAGTGGAGCAGGCTTATCATGAGAAAGGTTTTGTTCTAGCCAAAGTGACCGGTGTCAAAGATGATCCCGATGGCTCAGTGGAACTGGAGATCTCTGAGGGTTCGCTTGATAGTATCGAAATCGGCGGCAATAAAAAGACTAAAGACTTTATCATCAAGAATGCCATCAAGCTCAAACCAGGCGAAGTCTATAACGAAAAACAGTTAACCGCTGATCTACGTAAACTCTACGGCAACGGTTATTTCCAAGATATACGCCGCTCAGTTGTGCCCTCGGCGACTAATCCAGACAAATATACCCTCAAGATCGAAGTGGACGAAAAGCGCACCGCCTCAGTCGGTGTCGGCGGTGGTGTCGACTCTGTGGCTGGTCCTTTCGGTTCGATGAGCTTTTCTGATGGCAACTTTAGAGGGCGTGGTCAGGTTATCAGTTTGAGTTCGCAGATTGGCTCAGGCACGCTGAACAGCATGAGCAACTCGATTAATAACGCCGGTACAACATTTATGCCGACCGGACGCACCTATAACCTAGAAGCTTCCTTTATTGAACCTAACTTGAAGGGAACCAATACATCTATGGCTGTGACTGGCTTTGGTCGCAACATGGGTTCAATGTTTATCGACCAGGCCATGCAGCGTACATTGGGTGCCAGCGTGGTTTTCAGCAAGCCGCTCAAAGGCGCTTGGTCGGCTAATCTAGGCTTGATTGGCGAACAGACTACTTTGCGCAATATGGCTAATATTGCCGAAAACCAAAGTATTCTCACCAGTATGACCAGTCGTGCTCTTGAAACAGGTTTGGCTGCCAACTCGCTGCAGGCTGGACAGTTGGCTGAGCAATATCGCAATAACCAACTGAAGGGTGGCGCCTATCTTACGGTTAATCCTTCCATCACAAGAGATACTAGAGACAGCGCCATCGATGCCAGCAAAGGCAGTTTCATCAAGCTTTCGGCTAGTCCTTCCGCCGGCTTCTCGGGTGGTTTTCTCAAGGCTGGTGCCAGTGCTTCCACTTACAAATCGCTCGGCAAGGGTGTCACTCTTGCACTGAATGCTCAAGGCGGTACATCTGTCGGCGGCTTGCCCCAATTTGCCCAGTACCGCTTGGGTGGATGGAATGGTGTGCGTGGCTACCGAGCTTTCTCTGACTTGGGTACAGGCGCCGGCATGCTCATGGCCACCGCTGAAGTTCGCTCAAAGATACCGCTGCCTGAAACAAATGCTGTCTTTAGAGCTGTTAAGAAGAACGTCAAAGCTGTTGCCTTTGCCGATTTTGGACAGGTTATGGGTAACGGCATCACCAATAGTTTGCTATCACGCAATAGTATGGGGGCTTCAGTTGGACTGGGCTTGCGGGTGAATATGCCCATGGTTGGTCTGGTGCGTATCGATTACGGTCTACCAATTATCTCTTCTGTCCTCGGTCGTAATGTTCCAAGGCTGACCATAGGCTTTGGTGAGAAGTTTTAAATAGCTTGTCTGGATTTCAGGCAGCGAGCTTTGCAAATGGTGTAAACTGCCCCAAGACGCAGTTGTGTGTTTTGATTAGTTCTTTGGAGAGAAGAATGCAATACGTTCAGAAAAGTTTTGCTTCCGCCTTGGCTCTCGCCTTCTTGGCAATGCCTGCCATGGCTCAAAATGCTTCTAAATCGGCTATAGGCGTAGTCGATCGTGAAAAGGTCATCACTAGCTTTGGAAAAGCTCAGAAAGCTGCTGATGAACTCAAGAGAGTTGAAGATTCTGTCAGAAAGCTCTTGGAAGAATCGAATAAACAATACGAAGAAGCCAAGCTAGCCAAAAAGCCCCAGGCTGAACTGGAAGGTTTGCAGAAGAAACTGCAGAGCAGAATCGACGAAGAGTACAAGAAGGCTCAGACCCGTGCTCAGTCGCTCGAAACTTCACTTGAGACCGACATCGATTCGGCTATCAAGGCTGAAGCTGAAAGCCGTAAGCTCGAAACAGTGTTCATGAAAGGTGCTGTTCTGCTTGGCGGAACCGACATCACCGAAGGTGTAGTCAAGCGTCTGGCTCAGGTCAGCACCGCTCCGGCTGCTACCCCCGCAAGCAAATAACCAGTAACTGGTTTAAATCAACGAAAGGGCTTGCGTTCGCGTGAGTCCTTTTTCTTAAATCTGAAATTCAGGAGGTCTTATGCGACTGCCCCAGGAAATGCCCATAGCCATGATCGCTCAGCTTATCGGCGGACGTGTTCATGGTGATGGAAGTGTCAAAGTTTCGACTGTTTCTCCTTCACCTCTGCATGCCGGTGAAGATGATCTCGCCTTTGTCTATGACGAGAAATTGATCAAAGACCTGGGCAGTTGCAAGGCCAAAGCCATAATTGCACCAACTGGTGCTGAAAAAATGCACCCCGATCGCAATATGGTTTTAGTCGACAGACCTAACCTTGCTATTCAAAGAGTGCTCACCGCTCTGCAGCCAAAGCGCTATACACCGCCGGTCGGTATTCATCCCACTGCCGTAATCGATGAGAGCGCCGAGGTTTCTGAAAGCGCCGCCATTGGTCCTTATGTAGTGATCGGACCCAAGTCTAAAGTTGGCGCTCGCACAATCGTCATGTCGCACACTGTTATCGGCGGAGAGGTGACCATCGGCGAAGACTGTCTCATTCATCCGGCTTGTTTGATTGCCGATTATTGCAAAATTGGTAATCGAGTCATTTTGCAGCAAGGTGCCGGCATCGGCGCCGACGGCTTTGGTTATGTCACAGCCAATGAGTCCAACCTTGAGAAAAGCAAGCGCGGAGAAAAGAATCTATCTAGCGAGCCGAACCCACTCTTGAAGATTCCCCAGATTGGCAATGTGGTGCTCGACGATGATGTCGAGATCGGTTCTTATGCCACCATTGATAGAGCTACTATGGGCTCCACCGTAGTTGGTGCCGGAACCAAGATCGATAATTTGGTCATGGTGGCACACAATAATAGAATCGGCCGGGAAGTAATGATTATCGGTAATGCCGCCATCGGTGGTTCTTGCAATATCGGTGATCGCTCGGTGGTGGCGGGCAGCTCAAGCCTTTCTGATCATGTCACCATGTCATCTGATGCCGTTTTGGTCGGGGGCTCCGGCGCCATGCGCGATATCGCATCTGGTGAGATACACGCCGGTGTGCCGGCTGTGAACGCCCGTGATTTCTTTGGTCAGGTGGCGGCAGTAAAGCGCATGCCTAGAGTTCTTGATGATGTGAAAGATCTGAAAAAGCGTTTGGCTTTGCTTGAGCAGCAGATTTTAGAGAAGCAAGTGGCCACCAAATAAGATAAAAAAGAAACGGAGAAATGTCATGGCAGTTGCCGAAGATTTGAGAAAAAAGCTTGACCTGGGAGATAGACTGGCTAGTTTTGAGGGACCTGGTCTGACCTCTAAGCAGGAAGTTTTAGTCGAGATTTTCGGCGCTGCTAAAGGCACCGGTATAGTTTTTCTCTTGCCCGATGGCCAGGGTGATGTGGTAAAGGTGCCGGCTCGGGCTGACATGGTCGTCAATACTTTGCGCAACGTGGTACTGGGTGTCGACCGCATCAGACTTTGCATCGTCGAGCATTTTCTATGCGCGGCTGTGCTTTGGGGGCTAGATGATGCTTATGTCTACGTAGATGGTCCCGAGATGCCTTTGGGAGATGGAAGCTCTGAGTTTTGGATTCGTCTCTTTGAAGCCAGTGGTATCGCCAGAGGTGCAGTGTCGGCTGATCTGGAGTTAAAGGAGACGATTACTGTAGAGAGAGGCGATAGAAGTCTTATTGCCATACCGGCTGAGAAGTTCTCGGTCACTTACCTGATGGATTGGAAGCATCCTCTCATTGGTCAGAAATGGCAGAGTTGGGACAGCAGTCGAGACATCAAAGACATTTATGAGAACCGCACTTTCGGCATGTTGCAAGAGCATAAGATGTTGGGTCTCGATAAAGATGTGGTCAGTTTGACCGATGACGGCTTTACGATGCCGCTCAAGCATCCTGACGAACCAGTGCGTCATAAACTGCTCGATCTAATTGGCGATCTGGCCTTGGTGGGAGTAAACCCACTGCGTATCAAAGCCCGCTTCATTAGCATCAAAGGCGGTCATGAGATGGACGTCGATATCGCCGGCAAGCTTAGAAAATCTCTCTCTATTTAGAATTGAGTCTTTTCTTTATTTGCTTCTCCAGCAAGAGCGCTTCTTTAGATGACGGTTCCAGCTTGATTGCTTGATCTATGGCTTGCAGACCTTCATTTAGCTTGTCTTGACAGACAAGTATCTCAGCTTTAGTGCGCAAAATTTTCGGCTTAAGATAAGAGCCGCATTTTTTTAGCTCTTCATTCAAGTCTTCCATAGCCTTATCGTTCTGATTGAGGCGATGGAAAAATAGCGCTCTTTGCAAATAGCCCGGATAACCTTTATTTGCTTTGATGGCTGCATCGAAGTCGCTAAGCGCTCTTTCCTTATCGTTGAGCAGTTCATAGATCATGCCTCTGCGAGCAAAGTAAGAGGCGGCTTCATAAGTACATGGGTTGAGCTTAATTGCCTGATCGAGATCGCTAAGCGCCTCTTGTAATTTATTGTCAGCTTTTAGTGCTGTTGCTCGGGCGGCATAGGCGCGACTGAGAGTCAATTTATTGTCGGCCGGACAAAGTTCAATAACTTTGTCATAGTCTTTAATCGACTCGCGCAACTTTCCGCTTTCGGCGAGCAAATCAGCCCGTCTTTCGTAAAGTTTGTAGTCAGGTTGTCTTTCAATCAATTTTGAAAGTGAGTTTAGTTTATCGAATTCTTCGCGTTTGCCGACGCCTTTTTTCGAGACATAGACCCTGCTTAAAAGCGGCACCCGCTCTCGATTGAGCCAGTCGTTAAGTTCGGCTTGGAAGAGTTGAGGGCAGTCAGCGATGGCGTCGTACTGCTTTGAGATCAGATAAAGTGAAGGCCATTCTTCGCCGTCGGTAAGAGCAATCAGCCCCTTTTTGCCGGCTATATCGCAAAGCAATAAACATTTTGCCGGGGCAAAATTATTCATCGATGCCGAAACAATCACATAACGGTTTTCAATTATCTTGATTGAATCGGGTGGTCCACCCATTCGGTCGAAGGCGCTATCTACCAAGCTAGAGCCTGATTCCACCAGATTATTGTGTTCCGGCGCAATTGCCTTTAATAGAGAGACAAAACTTTTGTCGCGTATTAGTTCGTTTGTCGAGCGTCCGCCATACTTAGTGAGAAAGTTCCAGTCGGACAGAGTTTTCTTGTGGTGAGAGCGCTCGCTGTTTGCTTGTTTTTTTGCGGCAATTGAAGGCGGCAGGTTATTAACTTGCCAAAGGGCAAGCGCAATCAACAAAATAGCGGTCTTATTTGCTTTAATCATCTTATGGATTGTACTCAAATCGGCGTTTTTGTAAATATGAGCTAATCGCTTGTCAAGGCTCGTAGAATATACCTTCACTTGTGGGTCAATATTGCTCCGGGGTATTTTCAATGGTTTTTCAGTCTGCTTTACCGTCTTGCAGAAAGATGGTTTTGCTGTCACTTTTGACAACTTTAGTTTTGGCCTTGCCGGCAGAAGCTCAGAACTCAACCAGCTCTGCGCTTGGGAGCACCGTAAACAATGCCTCTGGCAACTCTTCTGGGCTTGATGCTCTGCTTGACCGGGCAGCCGGCTCGGTGTTCAGTAAGCTGAAAGGCAAAGTCCCTGACAATCTGCAAGAGAAAATCAAGAAAGAAATCGATAGGCAGGTGTCTAAACAAGGCGGCAATCTCAATATCGGCAACACACAAGCCTTGCTTGATAAGGTTAATGCTAGGCTGCCTGAGTCAATCAAGGACCGTCTGCCGGCGCAGGTTCTAACTCGTTTGAACGGCGTCAAGATGAAACGCCTGGAGAACTTTAGCTATGAGCCCGGCAAGTTGGATCTTGCTCATCAAATGAGTCTCTACACTCCTGAGAGCGGCAGCAATTTCCCCCTCATTATTTATGTGCACGGCGGTGGTTGGACCAATCGACCGGCTGCTAGACCAACTTGGTTGGGGGCTGCCGTAAAGAGAGGCTTTGCTGTTGCCACGGTCAATTACCGCCTAGCCCAAGAGCCGGGCGGAATTTTTCCCGCCCAGATGGAAGACCTGAACACTGCTTTGCGTTATATCAAGGCCAATGCTTCTAAGTTTAGTATCGACGGCGGTCGTATCGGGCTTTGGGGCACGTCGGCCGGCGGTCATCTGGTAGCTTTGATGGGTGCCTCGGCTAAAGTGGGTTCGCTGGATATAGGAAGTGGTGATAAAACTTACAGCCGAGACGTCAAGGCTGTTTGTGATTTTTGCGGTCCCACAGATCTTTACGCTTTAGCCACCGAGACGATTCCTGGTCAAGCTTGGGATACCAGCTCGCCGATGGCGTCTTTGAGTCTTTTATTGGGCGGTCAAGCTGCCAACAAAAAGAGCTTGGCTGATCAAGCCAGCCCCATGTCTTATGTTTCTGGTCTTTGTCCCAATATCTTGATTGTGCACGGACGTAAAGACAACATTGTGCCTTTTAGTCAAAGCGAAAAATTTGCTGCGGCTTTAGCGCAAAGACAAGCGCCGGTGCAATTCGTGCCACTCGATAGTGCTGGCCATGATATTGAAAAAGGCGCCAATATCGATCTAGCCCTCAATTTCTTCGACCGCACCCTAAAGAACTAAGCGAAGCGAAACGAAACTAAGCGAAATCAAACTATATAGGAGCAGTTAAATGAGATTCAGCACCAGTGCCTTTCTAGCCCTCAGTCTTGTACCTCTTGTGCAGATGTCGGCGCTTGCCATTGATGCCAAAGAAAAGGGCAAAGACAAGGCTAATGATGGTGAGAGTGTGGCAATCACTGTCTATAACCAGAATTTCGGATTAGTCAAAGATATAAGAAAAGTCGAGCTGAAAGAGGGCATTAATAACCTCCGATTTGATGATGTCGCTGCCGCCATTGATCCTACTTCTGTCAGTTTTCTTTCTTTGACAGCACCAAATTCGGTGGTGGTCAGAGAGCAAAACTATCAATACGATCTTATGGATGTCTCGACTATTCTCTCTAAGTCGGTAGGCAAAGAAATAAAGATCAGACAATATTCCGGCGGCGGCATGCACGAAGTCAGCGGCACTTTGCTGAATTCGCCCTTGGTCACAGTATCGGACAGCAATGGCAATATTTCGCAGAGATCGCAAGCTATTGTTTTGAAGACACCATCTGGCATTGTACTTGGTGCAAACGGCGAAGTTGAGTTGGCTGAGTTGCCTAGTGGTCTTGTGGCCAAGCCGTCTTTGCTATGGAAATTGCAGGCTGATAAAGGTGGAGAGCATCGTGCTGAAATTAGCTATCAGACCCAAGGTATGAATTGGAAATGCGACTATGTGGCCGTGGCCAATAATGATGATACGGCTTGCGATTTGACTAGTTGGGTTACTCTCGACAATAAATCGGGCGCAAGCTTTAAGCAGGCTTCACTCAAACTTATGGCGGGAGACGTGCATAGGGTGACTCAAAATGCCATGCCTAGAGGCTTCGCCTTAATGAAGTCAGCAATGGCAGGTGCAGCGGCGCCGCAATTTAGCGAGCAGAGTTTTGCTGAATATCATCTCTATAGTTTGGCTGGTCGGACCGATCTAAACAATAACGAGACCAAGCAACTGACACTCTTTAATGCAGCCTCGGTGCCGGTGAAGAAACTTTTTGTTTTTGAATCTGGTTCGGTCAATCATTATCGGCAGGCGAATGGTCAAGGGCAAAAAGTCAATGTCAAATTGGAGATAGCCAATACCCAGGGCAATAATCTTGGTATGCCAATGCCGAAGGGCAAGGTGAGGGTCTATAAGAAAGATCAAGATGGCGCCATGCAGTTTGTGGGCGAGGACCTTATCGACCATACCCCTAAAGATGAGAAAGTGCGTCTTTATATAGGTGATGCTTTCGACATTGTCGGCGAGCGCAAACAGACCAACTATCAACAAATTTCGCAGCGCCTGCTCAAACAAAGCTTTGAGATATCACTGCGCAACCATAAAGAGAAAGAAGTAACCGTCACTGTTATTGAGCATGCCTATGGTGATTGGAAAGTAGTGAACAGCAGTCAACCATTCACCAAAAAAGACAGCCATACCATTGAGTTTGCCGTCAAAGTGCCGGCAAATGGTGAAAGTAAAGTGACCTACGATCTTGAGATCAAGCATTAGTAAGAGGAATAGTAAATGAAGAGAATGAAGCACTCGGTCTTGCCCCTTCTTGCATTGCTTGCGGTATCTTTTCCCGCCTTTGCTGAGGAAGTATCGCCATCTAAGGACGTGGCTATAACTATCTACAATCAAAATTTCGGTCTAATAAAAGATCGCCGTGACATTAAGCTCAAAGACGGCATCAACTATGTGCGTTTTGAAGATGTTGCAGCCGCTATTGATCCCACTTCGGTGAGCTTTACTTCTTTGACTGCTCCCAATGCTGTTAGTGTGAGAGAACAGAATTATCAATACGATCTTATGGACAATGACACTATTCTCTCTCGGTCCCTGGGCAAGACTGTCAAATTTAGACAGTTTCTTTCCGGTGGCGCTGTGCGCGAGCTTACCGGTACACTGCTTTCTAGTCCAGCAGTGACTGTAGCCGATAGCGACGGCAATCTTTCGCAGCGCTCTCAGTCTGTAGTTCTCAAAACAAGCAGCGGCATTGTGGTTGGTCCCTCTGGAGAATTGGAATTAGCCGAGCTGCCGGAAGGACTGGTCTCTAAGCCATCTTTGCTTTGGAAGTTGGAATGCGACAAAGCTGGTAGTCATGAGAGTGAAATCAGCTATCAAGCGCAGGGGCTAAATTGGAAATGTGACTATGTGGCTGTGGCTAATAGCGATGACAGTGCTTGTGATTTAACCAGCTGGGTGACCATCGACAATAAGTCCGGTGCCAGCTATAAAGATGCCTCTCTTAAACTTATGGCCGGCGATGTTCATAAAGTAGCCAATGTGCCGCCTCCGGCACCGGCCGCTCCGATGATGGCTGAGATGGCGGCTGATGCAGCTGCCCCACAGTTCAACGAGCAGACTTTTGCTGAGTATCATCTCTATAGTTTGAAGGGCCGCACCGATGTGCGCGACAATGAGACCAAGCAATTGACACTCTTCAATGCTTCGGCTGTGCCGGTGAAGAAACTTTATGTCATGGAAAGCGGTCGTGCCACCGAGTATGGTGAAGACGGCAGCGAGAAGATTAAAGTCAATGTCAGATTGGAAGTGAATAATTCGAAAGAGAATAATCTTGGTATGCCCCTACCAAAGGGCAAAGTCAGGGTCTATAAGAAAGACCAAGACGGCGCCATGCAATTTGTCGGTGAAGATCAAATCGACCATACACCTAAAGATGAGAAAGTCAGGGTCTATATCGGTGATGCTTTTGACATAGCCTGCAACCGCATTCAAACCAGCCAAGAGCAAGTAAGCGATCGAGTGCAGCGTCAGAGCTTCAGCCTCAGTATTCGCAATCACAAGAAAGAACCAGTCACGGTTACTGTGGTCGAGCATTCTTACGGCGACTGGAAAATACTCAAGTCTAGTTTGCCCTACACCAAGAAAGATTCTCACACTTTTGAGTTCTTGGTGAAAGTAAGTCCTGATACCGAAGAGAAGCTGACCTATACAATCGAAACTAAGTAGCTAAATGGCTGTCTTTCTAGACGGCGATTCTATCGAGTAGATTATCCAAGACCAGCTGGGCTGCGCCGATAATACCGGCCAGCCCTTCTAGTTCTGATTTGTGTATGGTCATTTTTTCGCCGATACGAGGCAGTACGCGATCTACCACCATCTCTTGCAAGAGGGCGAAATCGACACAGTCGGCTAGTCCACCGGTAACGACAAAAAGATCCGGGTCGAGAATATGGGCAAGACTGGCTATACCGGCTGCCACATGCTCATGCCACATATGAAGAATGCGCTTACCGACTATGTCTCCATTTCTGGCAGCTTCTACTATGGCATGGGTGGTCAAGCCTTCAATGTCTTTGGCAAGCGGCGTCTGCTCTGCGCTCAAGCCGCTCAATATGTCTCTACCTGTGGCGGCTAGTCCACGTCCCGAACCATAAGCCTCCCAGCAGTCAAAGAGACCACAGGTACAAAGACGCTTATTGCCCAGGTTCAGTCTCAGGTGTCCTATTTCGCCCCCCGCCCAGTGGGCGCCTCTAAACATCTTGCCGTTGATGACCAAGCCGCCGCCAATGCCTGTCCCTAAAGTGACCGCCACGACGCAGTTTGAGTGCATCAGACCGCGTGCGCTGGCTTCACCGTAAGCGGCGGCGTTGGCGTCATTGTCAACGTGCACCGGCAGTAAAATTTGGCTTTCAATCACTTTCTTGAGTGATGTGCCGCTCCAGCCTGGCAAATTGCCGGTCGAACCTAATATCTCACCGGTATTGCAATCGACTATGCCTGCAGTGGCGATGCCCACCCCGGCTATGCCGAACTGCGCTTCGTTTCCATCATGTTGGAAGGCTTGCACCAGATCGACAATACCCTTGATTATGTTGTCGGCTCCATTGGGGGTAGCGATTTGTCTTGGCTGAGAGACTACTCTTCCGTCTTTGACCAGAGCTGCTCTTATTTTGGTTCCGCCCAGGTCTATACCGAGGGCCGGCAAGTTGTTCTTGAGTAGGCTGTCTATACTTGTGCTATTCAACATCCAGTACCGGTTTTAAAGCGAGTTTAGATATACTGCCTGAGGTTACTTCCTCAAGGCAAAGCACTATTCTAACCGGCAAGAGCACCAGTCGGTCTATAGACCGCTCAAGTTACCGTGATCTGGGTTACCTTTGATTACAAGTTTATTGAAGCCGACAGGCTGACCATAGAAGATGTCGAAGCCGACCCTGTTCATACCGGTGATGAAGTTTCTAGTTACCATTAGCTTCAGATCATCTTGTCCGATCACAGCCGACAGAGACTTTTGATAGGGCAGATTGAGGTTGAGGTTATAGCCGTAGGTACCGCCCAGTGTGAGCCATTTATTGATTTTTACATCACCCGAGATATAGGTTGAACGAGTACCTTGAATAAAGCGGTCGAAGTAGAAGGGCGATGAACCGCGCACTGCCGACTGGGTATAGCCCACCTGGAAGTGCAGTCTGTTCAATCTTGTATCTAAAGTGGGTCCGCCTTGCAGCAAAGATCTGGCCTCGCCTGTGGAATAGGCGCCTACGCCTAAGCCGCCGAATAAGAAGGCTTTGGCACCGTATTTGTCGTTACCCACGGCAAATATAGGTTGGGTGGAGACCGAAATCTGTTCTTGTATCCGGAAGGCAGATGGCTGGGTCTTTACCGTGGTTGGACCGCCGAAGAGCGCGGCATAGTCGGAGTTGAGGTTGATTAGCTGCGGATTGTCCTGGGCCCAGCCACCGGATGATCTGAAGTTGACACCGGCGATGCCGGGTATTTTTACAGAAAGGCTCTTGTTATGCACTACTTCAGCCAGCAAGCGTGGACGTGTGAAGCCGAACATACCGTCGTTCATAAAGCGGTTGATACCAGCCTGGAAGACGGTGTCCTTATTGATTTTGCCTCTGAAGTCTGCCACCAACAGGTTAGACACTGAACCATAGGCTAGGTTGGAGGTGATTCGACTGTTTGAGAAGCCCACTCTTCCTGAAAGACCAATGCCGCCGCCGGAGGTGTCTCCGCTCACCGAATTGCCACCGAGTTGGACCATGGGAGCCCAACTGAGAACGCCGGTCTTGCCCACAGCCGTATTGAAGCTGGGACCTATATTGATACCGCCGGACATGAGGTTGTTTGTCAGCATCGGACTGACTGGCATACGAATCTTCGATTCGTTGCCCACTGTGGTGACAAATTTAGGAATGGGCACATTGAATTTGCCAAAGCAAACTCTGCCGCCGAAAACTGTCAGGTTGCCCACATCTTTGTAGCGCTCATAAACCATCTTGCGCGCTTTGAAAGTATAGCTGGGCTTGCCTACGATATCGGGGTGAGCGACCTTCTCGGCAATTTCTTGACCAGTACTGAGTGTGCCCCACATGGCATTTCTGCCCATGTGGATGGGCTTAGGCAAGGTGAGATTGCCCTTCTTGAAAGAGAGATTTTGCTTGTCGCCGTAACCGCTGCGGGCGATTACTTGTGTGCCATTCAATTCGGTATCTGGGTTGGTGATTAGATACTCGTCTGAGTTGACATTGAACTTAAAGGCGCTGCCTGTAGTGAGCTGACCATCTCGCAAGATTTTGACATTGCCGCGGGCATCGATCATTTGAGTGTTCTGATCGTAAAGAATGAGGTCGGCTTCCAGTTTGGAATTCTGACCGCCTATGATGGCAACCGCATTACCTGTGCCGAGGAAGGTGTTTTTGTCTTGGTCGTATTCAGTATCGTCGGCGACGATTTGAATTGTGCCTTTCAGGGTCGTATCTTCGGTGACGCCGCCGTCCATTTCGGCCATGCGCAGATCGTCTTCCGAGACTTCCAGCTCTAGTCTGGAAGAACTATCGGATGGAATTGAGCCTTCAGCGCTAACCCGATTCGGTTGGTCCTTGAGCTCGGTGGTTTCGAGTGTGTCTAGCTTAGGCTCTTCTTGCTTAAGTTCGCCAATTTCTCCGGCATCGTCCAGTCTTTCTAAAGTCTTATAAGCACCTGTAGAAGTTTCCGGCTTAGAACTTTCTGGGGGTTGGCTAGTCGATGGTTTTGCAGCAGGCTGACTTTTGGTTGGCTGAATCTTTTCTTGCGGCTGGCTCTTGCCTTGAGTTTGGCTCTTCTCTTGTGTTTCTTCGAGCGGCAATTCGGCATCGTCAATACGAGGCGTCAAAGGCAAGAGCATGGTCGAACTCGACTTCTTGCTGCTTGCAGCCAGCGCCGAAGATGCGTTTGCTAGTTGCAGCGAGGTCGATAGAGCCAAACTACTCAGATATAGCAAGCCCAGACCTAAGGCTGATCTTCTTTTGTTTGTATTGGCGGTTTTTTCTGGCACCGTGTAGCGTTTCCTGTTTGCGGCTCTGCCTGTTGGCTCTAATTCCGATAAGAGTCTGGACGAGAATCTCCAACTCAGGTTCCCCGATAGAATCACTATTGTCTCAGCAAAACGGCTTCTCTTTATTACTTCCTACAAATCAATTGCGATAAGTATCAAGGCGATTTTTGGCTACATCTTTATAACTGCCGCAGTTATATGGCAAAATAAAGTTTCACTAATCAACATTTAGTTGAAATTATGCTCATCATATGCGGTAATTGCCCTGTGAGTTAAGTATGAATCCTTTTGTCTTTCAGTCTCCTACCAAAGTTCTTTTCGGCGAGTTCAGCATCGCCGATTGTGCCGATGCTTTGCTAGAACTGAAAGCCAGTAGACCTCTTCTGGTGGCAGATGGCTTTCTCTTCGAGAGCGGCGCGCTTGAGCCTCTGCTTCAAGGTTTGCGCAGTCTGGGGCAGGAACCGCCGGTCTTTTCCGAAGTGCCTTCCGATTCAGACCTAGAATGTGTCGTAAAAGCGACCGAATTAGCTCGTCGTCATAATTGCGACAGTATTGTGGCTGTGGGCGGCGGCTCGGTCATAGACACAGCCAAAGTGGTTGATATATGCCTTAGTTTGGGCGGTGACTTACTTGAATATCAAGGATTGAACATCATTCAGTCACGTTTGCTGCCTCTAATAGTCGTCCCCACCACCGCCGGTACTGGTTCGGAAGTCTCTTTTGTGGCCATGATCAAAGACCATAAAGAAGGTCGTAAGCTCATGTTCGGCAGTCCTTACTTGGCGCCTGATGTGGCGGTCCTAGACCCTTCTTTATTGCTCACCTTGCCCCCTAGACTGACCGCCGCCACCGGCATGGATGCCATCACCCACGGTATTGAAGCTTTTGTCGCCTCCGGCACTTTCTCTGTAGTAACTGATGCTCTCTGTCTTGAGTCTATTAGGTTACTCTTTGACAACCTGCCCCTGGCTTGCAGTCAGGGTGACAGTATCGACGCCCGGGCCAACACCCTCGCCGCCAGTACCATGGCCGGCATAGCCTTTACAAACTCTGGGGTGGGCATTGTGCATGCTCTGGCTCATTCGGTGGGGGGCATGTTCGGCACCCATCATGGCATGACCAATGCCGTTTTCCTTCCTGTGGGCATGGAGTTTAACTTAGAGTGTGCTGCTGACCGCTATGCCCGAATTGCTTCCTATGTCTTTTCTGAGCGAGTCCTGCCGGCTTCGGTGGAAGAGCGCGCCGCCTTCCTCATTGATGAAGTACGTGGGCTTTTGCAGCGCCTTTCCATGCCAAGTCGTCTGAGCGAACTAGGTGTGGCTGCTTTGAATGAGAACCTTTTGAAGGAAACGGTGCTAAACGAGCTGTCATGTATGGCCAGTTCAGATCCTGCCATAATGTTCAATCCAAGAGAAGCCAGCGGCGATGATTTGATAGAACTTATAAAGAGGGCGTACTGATGGCCGTTTTTGCCAACACCGATGAATTGAACAGGGTCATGCTCGACCTCTGGTCTGCTATCCAGAAAGACGAGCAGATGTCTCGTGCTTTGCTCGATTCGCGCTTGGTTGTGCGCTTTCACTATCGTGAGCCCGAAGGTCGCTTGACTGTCGATTGTTCCGATGGCAAAGAAATGGAAATATCGGTCGGGGAAACCAGTAAGAAGGCCACCATAGAGATGTTTATGAAATCAGATGTGGCTCATGAGTTTTGGCTTGGTAAAGTGAATGTACCCATGGCCTTGATCAAGGGGCAAATTGTCGCCAAAGGTCCAGTAAACAAAGCCCTGGCACTCTTGCCGGCTCTTAAGCCTGCCTTTCCCATCTATCCGACTATCTTGGAGTTGAAGAGAGCCAATTGTCAGAATTAGATAGTCAACCGGTGCAGTCATTATTGACCATAGGTGAATTGGTGGTTGACTGGATCGCCACCACCAAGGGCGCCTCTTGGTCTGGTCCGGACACATTTTTGCGTTCGGCCGGCGGCAATGCCGCCAATGTGGCCACAGCTTATGCTCGCCTTGGCGGCAAGACTCGCTTGGTGGCCAAGGTTGGTAGCGATATTCATGGGCGCTATTTGCTGGAGACCTTAAGTGATTCCGGCATTGATACCCGTTTTGTCTTTGAAACCAGTCGCTATCCGACCGCCCAGTGTTATGTTTTGACCTCTGAAGACGAAGAGAATATCTTCTTCAACTGGCCCAAACCCAATGCTTGCCATCAGCTGACTGTGAAGGAACTTTCGCCTGACATGTTTGAAGGTTCTTTCGCCTTGCATGCTACAGGCATTTCACTCACTGTCGAGCCCCGTAGTCATTTTGTTATTGCCGCAATGCGCCGAGCCAGAGAACTGGGTCTGCTTATTTCTTTCGATGCCGGATTTCCTTACGGTGAGGGAGAGTTGGCTCGCAAACTGACAAAGGAAGCCATGTCGCTTTCTCATCTCTTGAAGGTCAACTTGCCCGAGCTAATATATTGGCTCGGTCGCAGCAAGCACGAAGTGGCGGTGAGCGAGTTGGCTGCCAATCCCACCACAGAAAAACATCTGGAAATCTTACTGACTTATAGCCGTGATTTTCTCAATCAGACCGGTGCCGAAGTGGTGCTATGCACCCTCGGGGCGTTCGGATCTATTGTCGTTAATGCCGAAAATGAGAAGTTCTATCCGCCCTATAAGGTCAAGTCGCTAGCCGGGGTTGGAGCTGGTGATGCCTATGTAGCGGCAATACTGTACAAACTATACGATAACTATCAAAAGCTTTTGGCAATGCCAGGCGGACCTCCCAGGCAGGCGGTGCTCTTGCCGGCTAAGATGCAGCAAGAATTAGAGCAAAATAGGCAAAATTCGGGCAAAATGCCTGGTGTCAATTTCATTAGACCGCAGGATATTTTGGCTCTCGATTGGGATGAAGCTGCTCGCTTTGCCAATGCCACCGGTGCTTTAGCCACTCGCACCATAAGTGCTTCGTCAGGTCTGCCGACCCTGGCGGAAGTGGAAGCCTTGCTTTCCTGATTAATTTATCTGCTTTTCGTATTAACACCGCTGCCAAAATATATACACTTGCTAGTATTGGCTGAGGAAATATTTCACAGGCGGTATCCATGCAAGCAATTTTTGATCTGCTCGACGCCTTCCATGAAATGGCGGTTTTTTCGACGATTGCTTTGATACTGCTAGCAGTGGCTGTGATTGCAGTGCTGTTGCGAGTATTTAAAGGTGATTTTTCGCAAATCGACTGATTTGTTTTCACTTATATAAATTAGCCCGCTATGGGCTAAGTACTTTTTCGGCGGCAAAAAGATACTCGCAGATAGCGTACATATTGGTTATTTGTTCGGTCTTGACCTTTTCTTTTAAGCCGTAATAGTCGAGGCATAGACCACAGGCCAGCACTTCTACTCCCTTTTCTTTCAACTCATCGAGCACTCTTGCACAGGGCGACTCTGGGTCCATCAGTCTGACGCCGCTATTGGCCAAAAGCACAGCCTGTACGTCGTGTCCGCTTTGACTAATTGTCTGCAGAAAAACATTGAGAAGGTTCAAGCTAAAGGCTTGATTCTTTTCTTGTTCTTCGCCGGGCGGGGCGGCTACCGGTTCTCCAAATCTATCCTTACTTATAAAGATCACTATGCCAGACTTTGCTTTACTTTGTTTTGCCGCCGCCGGTGGTTCTGGCGCCGTATTTGGTGCAAAATCTTCTTTCGAGATGGTGGCGACAAAGTGTTCACCTTTTGCTTCACTCTTGAAGCCGAACTTTTGAGAACGGGCCAACCTGGCTAGATTCTGGATATTTACCTCCGAATCGACCAAGGCTTCCACACTGGTCACGCTCTGGTCGTCCAAGATTTTCTTGGTCTTGAGCACCGGTTCGGGGCAAAGTAAGCCTCTAAGATCTATATCTTTTTTCATTGATGGTCCATTCTCTTTCAAAGTCAGGGTTTGATATCTATGTGTCCTGGAATACCTTCTTCAAAGTGTCCTATGCACGAGGCTTCAATTCCTACCAAAGCTAGAGCCTTGAGGCAGTCTTCGCTATACTCGGGCTCTACGGCAAAAAGAAGACCACCAGAAGTTTGGGGATCGTAGAGTAGGTCAGTAACCTCAAGAGGCAGATCCTTTATATAGGAAACATTTCCTTGGAATGATTTGCGATTACCATAGGCCGCCGCCGGCACCAAGCCTTGGCTGGCTAGTTCAAGCACACCGGGCAGGAAGCGGATGCTGCTTACTTCCACCACCGCTCCTAGTTTGCTGGCCTTAGACATCTCTTGTATATGTCCTATCAAGCCGAAGCCGGTTATATCTGTACAAGCATGTATGTTAGGCGACAAATAGCTAAGTGCATCTATTGCCTTATCGTTAAGGGTGGTGAGATTGGAAAAGAGTCGACTTTTAGCTTCATCATTCAACAATCCGGCTTTGAGTGCCAAGAGACTAACACCGGCGCCCAGGGATTTTGTGGCGATGATTCTGTCTTTAGGCTTGGCACCACTATTGGTGAGCAGTTTATCGGGATGAACAAAACCAGAGACGCAAAGTCCATATAATGTTTCGCTGCCCTGTATGGAATGACCACCAGCGATGATGGCACCGGCTTTGCTCACCTGGTCGGCACCACCTTTGAGAATTTCAGCCGCTATATCGAGAGGGAAATCGCAGGTGGGAAATACCAATAGAGCCAGGGCTAGTGCGGGTTTCGCTCCCATGGCGTAGATGTCGGATAGGGCATTGGTGGCGGCTATCTGACCGTAGAGATAGGGATCATCTAAAAGAGGCGGAAAGAAATCTACAGTTTTGACAAGAGCCAGATCGCCGTTCAATTGAAAAGCGGCCGCGTCCTCGAAATTATCGATGCCGGTAAGAAGCCTTGGATCTTTTGCTTTGGGCAGATTAGCCAAAATCTGCTTTAGTTCGGACGAACTCATCTTGGCGGCACAGCCACCAGCTTTGACATTACTCGTCAAGCGATGTGTGTTGTTCGTGTTGTCGTCTTTTGGATTATCGATAGACATATAAAAGGATGATTGTGTATTTGCTGAGTATCCGCATGAAAGCTAGCTTTTGGACAGTTTGCTTAAAATTTTTCTGGAGTCTCCTTGTTGATGCTTTTGTTTTCGTTTGCTTTGGTCTTATGAAAAGCGTCTATTTATGCGGGTTTTCTTGTTGGCGGCTTGGGTGTCTTTTGGGGGCTATGTCGGGGACTTTTAGATTAGTTTGATAGAGCTTAGGTTTTATGGGCGTTTTAGCCCTTTAAAAAGGTTAGTAGAGCGTGTAGATTTGTTTATGGAAATCGGCGGTCACGCCTGGCAAAAACGGTGAGCTTGCGCACTGTTTCACTTGTCGTGCCAACCAACTTGTCGTGTCTAGTTTACCTGGCACAGCCTGTTTGTAACTTGGCTGATTTCGTAAATTTTGGTGATACTTTTTTGGAATTTACAAAAAGGAACTTGCATGCCTAAGAAAGTACTAGTTGCTCTACCCCCTGGTTTACTTGAGCAAATCGACTTTGTTGCTTCAGTTGAACATCGCACACGTTCCGATCTGATAAGAGAAGCGCTGCGTCGTTATATCGACGGTTTTAAGCGTAATCAGGGACCTAGAATGCAGGTCAGTCAGGTCGGTAATCAAAAAATGGCTATTCTCACCGATAGTGAGTAATAGTTAGCCAGTCTCAGTAGTATTTCTCCCATCGTCTTTAATCTTTCCCCTTGTACCGGGGTCCGATTTCTCATAATATGAGAGTCGCCCCGGAATTTGGGGCATCTGGCTTTTGGATTTTTAAGAAAACGAGCTTTTCAGTAAAATTCAAGCGAGTTTGATGAACAGGTTTGAGAACCGAGTGTTCGGAGTAGGACGAAGATGAACTTCTGGAATATAGCCTTAACAGAGTTTGCCTTTGTGGTGGTTGTTATTCTGGGCTTGGGTTTTGTTGCCAAACCCCGTTTTATGATGCGTCGAAATCTAATGAATGGCTTTCCTTGGGGCTATTATGCCGACCAGGTGCCGCAAGGAGACCCGGCTCTCTTTCCCGGCAATGACAAAGACTTCCTGCACGATACCGGCACGGCTTTCGGCGGTTTGGAAGGCTTTGGTGAGTATGGCGAATTCAGTGGTTTCGGGCAACTGGGCGAATACGGCAATACCTTCTTTACCGGTGGTGTCGATGCCACCAGCTCGGGCGAATAACCGGCGAACTTATATAAGAATGCAACTAAGAGCCGGCAATTTTGCTATTCTGTAGTTGTGTTTAGCGTTGATAATATCAGTCAAGCTCTGCAAGTATTGGTTGTTTTACTTGCTTGTGTCGCCTTCTTTGCCAGGGAGACGGACTTCAAGGTTATTACATTCCGTTCTCTATTGGCAGCCGCTACAACCCTTGTGGTGGTTGTGCTCGGTCAAACACTGATTAAGCGTGAAAGCCAGGACCGTTCCGGCTCAACTATGGATTTAGCCCAGGTTGAGTTTTGTATGCGCCTTTACAGTGCTATTAAGTCGCTTTCCGGCACTTTTGACGACATGCCCGGCAGCGCTGAGGTTACCGGCAAGTTTAGCGAAGAGGCTGACCGCATTAAGGAGCAAGCCCGCAAGGCAATGTCCCTTGCCGCCGACAAAGACAGCAAGTCATTTATGCTTTGTCTGAAAAAGGCTGTTCTACTAGGAGAGGTAGGCGGAAAAGGCTCAGTCGCCGAAGTGAAGGAGTTGGTCAATCGCATCAAGCTTGCCAAGGTTGAAAAACCTGAACTGGCCATCCTCGGCTCTGAGCTGATCGATAAACTGTATCTGAAGCGCTCACTTAATAAGTCCGAAGTGGAAACCTACGCTCAGTTTGTGGAAGGTAAGGTTCCAGCCGGCTGGTTTAGGGACGTAACCCGGGTTGAGCTTTACCGCGTTGCCGGTATGAAAGCCGAAGCCGACAAAGCCTTGAATCGCTACAACCAGGCTGCTTCTTCTTTTGTGCAGAAGATTTTGCTCACTTTCTTTACCGCTCTTGTTTGTGGCTTGGTTGGTCTAGTCGTCCTTATCGTTCAGCTTTTCCTCATTCCACGCAATATCAGCCAAGGACCAGCTCTTGAAGAGATTAAGGCGCCAATAAATTACGGCTTTGAGAAGGTCTTTGCCGTTTTTGTATTCTGGCTTGCCCTTGAATGTATGATTTCGCCGGTAATAGTAAATGTTGCTCGCCCCCTCAAGGGTTTGGGCATGAACTCAAACACAATCGCCTTGATTACCATGGTGATTTATTTGATGAATAATGTGCCTTCTTTGCTTTTGGTCTGGTTGCTTTGCTTGCGCGGAACAGGCATTAAGTTTGTCGATGCTGTTAAGTTGAAATTTAAGACACCGCGCCGGGGCTGGTTTGGCCTTGTTTTGGCGGGAGTCCTCACCTGGTGTGCCTGTCTGCCCTTGGTTTTGGTTGGTTCGGCACTGGCCAAAGGCTACTTAAACTCGAATGGATCTTCTAATCCTATTTTGGCTGTAGTAATGGAAGCGGCGCGCAACGGCGACGCCTTCACTTCCGTTTTGTTCGTAATTGCTTTGGGTGTATTGCCGGCTCTCTGCGAAGAGACCTTGTTCCGAGGTTTTCTCTATACATCGTTAAGAACCAAACTTTCTGCTTTCCTATCTATGATTATTTCTGCGGCTGTTTTTGCCGGTATCCATCTTGATCAGGGGGCTTTTATTCAGCTTTTTGTACTAGGCTTTGTTTTCGCCTTTGTTTTTGAACGCACTCGTTCGCTCATTCCTTCGATGGTTGCGCATTGTATGTGGAATAGTGGAACTTTTTTTGTCATTAGTTCTATTTTTGGTTCTTAGAAACCGGAATTTTTCCTTCCGTAGCGGGCATAATTTAGCTATTGGCATCTTTGGGTGTAAGCGATGCTTTTGCTTGGCGACAATGGTCTTAAATTTAGCTGTGCCGCCGGAAACAAAGGTGGGCGCAGCAGCAATCTGCCCTTAGTTGTTGGTCTTGCTTTAGCCTTAGTGCAAATTGCCGTCACTTTGGCTCTGTCATTTCTTCTCTTTGCTCAGAATGCCATTTTTGCTCTGCTCCTTTCAGCGTCAGCTTTGGCCTTTCTTTTCATTGTTCTAACTGTTGCCTGGCGTATGCTCTCAAACGGGCAGCGCCTTTATAACTTTGAAATTACCCCAACCGAACTTATTCTTGAGATATTGAGCTTACCGCCAGAATCGTCAGATCAAGTCAAGAAGAAGAAGCAGCAGCAAAGCCGAGATAAGCGCTCGCAAAGACGTAAAATTGGGCGAGTCATGGTCTATCTGCCTGATGTACGCTATTGCGAATACTATCCCTACCCCGATTCGGCATCGATGATTTTTCATACAGCCTATAGCCATCTCGAGGTGCCGCTCTGGCCTCTAGGCGAAAGAAGAAATGACCTGGTTGACTATTTGATCGGGCTAGGAATTGAAGTGGTCAACGTGCAGTTTGATGATGAGATACCATCTTTAAATTGAGCTTTCGCTCAAGATCTAAAAGCCAGTTGTTCCTTATTCGCCATTGCGGATCAATCTCACATTTGTAAGCCAGGAAGTCCTCTATCTCAGGATAGGCATGTCTGATTTGATCTTCTCTGAAATAGCGATGGTAAGTCAAATAAAAGCTGCCTGCCAGAGCGAGAGCCAGATCAATCAGTTCTCTCAGTGTTTCTTGTGTGTTGCCTAAAGTCGCTTGATCGACATGCAGGTTAAAAACGATGCAGGCTCTTTGCTCCCGTGCCCAAGGTAAGGCACTGATGCTGTCTTTTTCAGTTAAGCGAACGGTTCCATAAATAAGGTCAGCCATTCTAGTTCTCAAAATAGTGGCTGCTTTTCGTAGGAAATAGGGCAAATAGGGCATTGGTACATAGAGTTCGGTGATGATTTCAGAACCATGTCTCAAATGCTCCTGCTTCATGCCGCGGTGATAGTTCTCAAAATAGGTGCTCAGCTGCATGGCGTCGGTGAGATATAACTGGCCATTTGTGCGCAAATAATGATCGCTATACAGTTTGAAAGCTTTTCTCTTATCTGTATGCGCCAAATAGATAAGTTCTCGCCAGTTCTCAGGTGAAAGAGACGACTGTTTGCCTTGCAACTCTCTAACTTGGGCTTCTGGCACCGGCACCGGCTTATAGGTGGACAATATGCCAAGTGAGAGAAAATCGTCGCTTTTGCTATCAATGGCAAACTGAAAATCACCGTACTCGGCACCGCCGGCAATGCGCTTTTCCAAAAGGCCGTTAAGATCTTCGCTGCGGCAAAGGCTGACCTCTCTTTGCACAGTATGTCTTCTCTTTAGGCGCAAAGTCACCGATGTAATCACTCCGAAGAGTCCAAAGCCTCCCAGCACGTGCCTGAATAGCTTGTTATCGTCGGTGCTTGCTCTCTCTAGATTGACAAGCTCTCCTTGCGGTGTCAATAACTCAATTGCTTCGATATCATCGGCAAAGGGAGACATCTTCAGCCCTCTACCATGAATATTGGAAGAAACCGCACCGCCCAGAGTAATACTGTCGACTCCGGTGGGCTTTTGTCTAATTGTCCATTGTTTATCGGCTTCGCTGCCTTTCTTGTTTTGATGATCATTGAGCTTCTCGATTACGTCTTTAAAGCTGGCACCACTTTCAAACTTAGCAGTGCCGGCGCGGCAATCTAGAGAAAGCATTCTATTCATATGACGCAGATCAAGCATGGTGCCGCCATCAATGAACTGCTGACCGCCCATGGCATGCCTGGCGCCATGGGCAATAAAATGAGAGTTTTGCGGAGTTTGGTTAGCCAGGACTTTCTGCAGAGAGGCAAGTGAGCTGATTTGGAGAATCTTGCCACTCCCACTTTCTAGCCCTGAATGTACATCATAGATAACAGACATGATTTCCCAATTGCAGAGGTTTTACTACCTTAGTTTTCTGTTTTTTTGCTTTTCACCTACTTTCATTTTGGGGCAGATAGGGAAAGCTTGGCAGGCTTCATAAACAGTTTGACAATTGATAGGTGCTAAAATCACGCCTTACATAACCATGACTGAGGAGATGGCTTCACCTATGGCCACGATATCGGCAGCTCTGGATAATCCTTTATTGGCCGGTTTAGAACCGGAGAAACAGGTTGAACCCCTGTCCTTTGTCATTTTTGGCGCCAATGGCGACCTGACCAAGCGCAAGCTCATTCCAGCCGTCTATGCACTGTTCTTGCAGGGCTTGCTGCCTGCCAGCTTTGTGCTTTTGGGCACTTCGCGCACAGTCTTCAGCCATGATGAATTCAGGGCGGCAATGAAAGAGTCGCTAATTAAGTTCGCTCCAGACCTGTCTTTTACTGAAGAATCTTGGGGACGCTTCGCCCAATCAATTTACTATCAGCCTGCTGATTCCAGTAAAGATGAGGGCTTTCAAGAAATCAAGAAGACCTTGTCCGAACTTGATGAAAAGCATGGTACCGGTGGGCGGCATGTTTTCTATCTTTCTACTTCACCGAGTCTTTATCTGCCCATTATCAAAGGACTCTCTGCAAGTGGTCTGGTTGTAAAGACGAAAGCCAATGAAACCACCTATCCGCGTGTGGTGATTGAAAAACCTTTTGGTCACGATTTGGTTTCTTCTCGCTATCTGGACGAGCAGATTCATGAGGTAATGAGAGAGCATCAGATTTATCGCATCGATCATTATTTGGGCAAAGAGACTGTGCAGAACATAATGGTCTTTCGTTTTGCCAACGCAATTTTTGAACCACTCTGGAATCGCAATCATGTTGATCATATTCAAGTGACCAATGCTGAGACCCTCGGGGTGGAAGGGCGCGGTGCCTATTATGATGATGCCGGCGCCTTGAGAGACATGATGCAGAATCATCTTATGCAACTTATGGCTCTTGTATTGATGGAACCGCCCATCTCTATGGATGCCGAAAGCACCAGAGACGAAAAGAATAAAGTCTTGAAGAGTTTGAGACCGCTTACCAAAGAGAGTCTCGCTAGTGAGGTTGTCCGTGGTCAGTATGCCAACGGTTTTATTTTAGGCAGCCAGGTGCCTGCCTATCGCGATGAGCCCTCTGTGTCGAAAACATCAAATACAGCTACTTTTGCCGCTCTCAAGCTTTCGGTCGACAACTGGCGCTGGTCGGGAGTGCCGATTTATGTGCGCACCGGCAAACGTCTTGCCAAGTCAATTACTGAAGTGGCGGTTGTTTTCAAAGAACCACCTCATCGTCTCTTTGATAGCAAAGATCAAGTTTCGGGGGAAATGCGTCATATTCCAGGCAATGTTTTGGTTATGCAGATTCAACCTGATGAAGGCATTTCGCTCAAGTTTGCCACTAAGCAACCTGGTCCTCACACCACTGTGCGCTGGCTAAATATGGATTTCAAATATGGCACTGCTTTCGGCACCCGTACTCCGACTGCCTATGAAAGACTGATACTAGATTGTCTGCATGGTGACCCATCGCTCTTTGCTCGTTCCGACTTCGTCGATGCTTCTTGGTCTTATATTCAGCCCATCATCGACGCCTGGCAAGATGCGCCTGAGATTCCTAAGTATGCTGCCGGTAGTTGGGGTCCGGTGGAATCGGATCAATTGCTTGCCGCCACTGGTCATAGCTGGAGAAGGCTGTAATGGCTCAGACCGAAGTTACGGATACAAATTCAATTCTTTCTTTTCTATCGGGACAGATGGCTCTTGTTGAAGTGGCGAAGATTGAAAGAGAGCTTTCTAAACTCTGGAAAATGAGCACCGAGAATGGAGAAGGTGGTGCTTATGTAATCAAAGCTTGCGCCCTCAATTTTGTCTTGCTGGTTGATTCCAGCCTGGATGATAGCGGTGTCGACTTTGATAATTTGTTGGCAGATATTACTTTGACCCATCCGATGCGGGCGCTTCTTGCCCTGGTCAAAACAGATGAGAGCAGAAGCGAAGAAAATGCCCTAATTGAGGCTTGGGTATCAGCCCGCTGTCATTTTCTACCCGGCCGCCTAGACAAACAGATGTGCTGCGAGCAGATTACGGTCAGCTATACCGGCCGTGAATTTTGTCCAGCCAGTCTTAGCTCGGTGATATCGCCCCTGGTGATAGCCGACTTGCCTTCCTGGCTCTATGTTCCCCAATTGCACTTCCAACCATCTGAGCTGAAGACCTTCTTGCCCTCTTTTGACTATCTGATAGTCGACTCTCGCTCACAGCAGCCCACTTTTGACCATGCAACTTTCGAAAGATTTTCTTTCCTCTTGGAAGAGGCTAAGAACGTCAATGTTATCGACCTGGCTTGGCTGGCGATAAAGCCTTGGCGGCAAGCTATTGCCTTTGCTTTTGATGAGAAAGACGTCTCATTGAGCACCGATTGTCTCAATGCTATTGACACCATAGATTTGGTTTGCGGAGACAAGGGCGGCTTTATTCAGAGTCTCTTGTTTGTTGCTTGGCTCGGCAGCCGACTCAAGCTTCGTTTTCTCAAACTGATTAGGCTGGATGACGGTGCTTGTCGCCTCGCTTTTATGGGTGCGCACGAACCTTTCACCGTCAATATTCGGGCAGATGGGCCTGTGGCAGGTTTAGCCTCTATGCAGGTGTCTTTTCATAAGCTTGGCTGTTGTTCGGTTGAAGAGCATTTGCATGTTACCTTCCAAGAAGGCGCTCTCACTGTCAAGCATGAAGATCGCAAAGAGTTTGTTGAATTGCCTCGTCTACAGTGCCGCGCCGGAGTCTATAGTTCTACCGAATGCGGACGCTCTGAGTTGGTTGACGATGCGCTAGCTTGTATTGAACAAGACCCTATCTATCTCGAGACAGTTTCTTATCTATTGAACATGCTAAAGTCGGAGGCTTGATTGGAACTTGGGCGAGCGTAAGGCGAATTTGGGCGGTCAGGTCTTGAATGTGGCATCAGATGAGCGCGCCTTGTTTGATTGTCTTGCAGAGAGGATCGCCGCTTTGGCTAACGAGGCAGTCCAAACAGATGGATTTTTTACCATGTTACTTTCCGGCGGCAGCACTCCCCGTGGTTTGTATCAAAGGCTTTCCCAACTGCCTGAAGGAAAGATGCCTTGGGCTAGTACTTATCTTTTTCTAGGCGATGAGCGTTGTGTCGGTCATAACGATGGTGAGAGCAACTATAAGATGATCTCTGACTCTTTGCTCAGTCGCATTGATATCCCCAGCACCAACGTTTTTCCGACGATTAAGCAAGATAGCGACCCTAAAGAATCGGCGCGCATTTACGATCAAACAATAAGGCGGTTTTTCAAATTTGAGAAAGATGAAACTGCGCCCATGCCGGAGTTTGATCTGGCTCTTATGGGTCTTGGCGAAGACGGACATACCGCCTCACTTTTCCCTGGTACAGAGGCTTTAGAAGAGCGTAAGCGAATTTGTGTGGAGAACTATGTGCCAAAATTCGCCGCCCATCGTTTGACTTTGACAATGCCTGTGTTTGCCGCCTGTAAGAAAGTCGTCTTCTTGGTCAGCGGCAGCAAGAAAACTGAGATTGTCGGAAAAGTTTTGAAGAGGGAAGGGGATTTCCCCTCTCTTTCTGTAATTGATATGTGCCCGCAAGGCACAGTAGAGTGGTATCTTGACGAAGCTTGTGCATCAAGCCTGATATAGGAGCGTTGGAGAATGCAAGAAAAGAAAAGTGACATAGGGCTTGTCGGTCTTGGAGTAATGGGTGAAAACCTCGCTCTCAATATCGAGAGGCACGGCTATCAGATCTCGGTTTTCAACCGCTCACATGCCAAAACAGTAGACTTTATTGAGAATCGCGGCAAGGGTAAGAAAGTTGTTGGTTCGCCCGACGAAAAGTCTTTTGTCGAATCACTGCAGAAACCAAGAAGAATTATTTTATTGGTCAAGGCCGGCGATGCTGTAGACCAGACCATCGATAAATTGAAGCCCTATCTAGAGAAGGACGACATCATAATCGATGGCGGAAATTCTCACTATATTGATACGCAGCGCCGCGAGAAAGCTCTCAAAGCCGAGGGCTTGAAGTTTATCGGTTCTGGTGTTTCAGGTGGCGAAGAAGGCGCGCTCTGGGGACCTTCTTTAATGCCGGGTGGCGATAAGGAAGCCTACGAAGAGATTAGGGCCATATGGGAGGACATTTCGGCCAAGGTCGAAGGCAGCCCTTGTGTTACTTATCTCGGCGGCGACGGTGCCGGACATTTCGTTAAGATGGTGCACAATGGTATCGAATATGGTGACATGCAGCTAATCGCTGAAGTTTATGACTTTATGCGGAAGACCTTGAATCTCTCTGCCACACAAATTGCTGATATCTTTTCCAAGTGGAATGAAGGAATTTTGAATTCCTTCCTGATTGAGATCACGGCAAAGATTTTGACTGCCAAAGACCCTGAGACAGGAAAGCCCCTAGTTGACCTTATTTTAGATAAGGCTGGTCAAAAAGGTACTGGCAAGTGGACTTCTGAAGCGGCCTTAGAACTGGGAGTGCCTGTGCCGACCATCGATGCTGCTCTTACCGCCCGTGTTCTTTCTTCCATGAAAAATGAGCGTATGGATGCCGCCAGGGTTTTCGCTGCAGTCTCACAAGATCTCGGTCAGCGCAAAGGCGATACTTCTCATCCTCTTATCGATCATCTGGAAAAGGCTTTGTATGCCGCCAAAGTGTGCAGCTATGCCCAAGGTATGTCGCTTATCAAAGCAGGTTCTGATAAATACGGCTGGGGTGTAAATCTCTCTGAGACCGCTCGCATTTGGCGCGGCGGCTGTATCATTCGCGCCCAACTTTTAGAGCGCATCAGAAGAGCCTTTGATCGAAACAACGATCTGCCTAACTTGTTGGTCGATGAAGACTTTGCACCATTTATGGTGCAGTCTCATATGAGTATGCGTGAAGTGGTAAAAGCGGCCATTGATCATGGTGTGCCCATGCCGGCTATGGCATCGTCACTCTCTTATTTCGATTCTTACAGGTCGCAGAACTTGCCTCAAAATCTCACTCAAGCGCAAAGAGATTTCTTTGGGGCTCATACCTACGAGAGAGTCGATAAACCACAAGCCGGCTTTATGCACACTGAATGGGCTGAGCTTATTCAAAAGTAGGATGCTTGACCAGTTTCACTCTTAATGCCGTAAACATAGGCACCTTCCCTCTTGGTGAGGCCGACCGCATTGTTGTGCTTTTCTCTGCCGAGAAAGGTCTCCACCGAGCTGTCGCCAAGGGGGCGCGCAAGCCAGGTTCGAAGATGTCAGGTAAGTCAGAACCTCTCAATATTTGCAAGTTCTTGCTTGCAAAGGGGAAGAGCCTAGATATCATCACCCAATGCGAAACACTGGAAACCTTTCCCGGCTTGCGTTCTAACCTGGAAAGATTGACCTATGCCCTATATTTTGCCGAGTTGAGCCAGGTTTTTGGTGCCGACCTAGGCGAAGACTCTCAAACCTATTTTGAAAGATTGTCTCTGGCTATAGCCTATATGGCAGAAAGCGAGACTCTGCCTATTTTGCAATGTTTGGAATTTGAGATGAGTCTGCTCAATATGCTCGGTTTATTGCCCGAGCTTACCTTTTGTGTTTCCTGCCGCAATCCTCTAGAAGAGCGCACCATAAGCACCTTCAATTTTGAGCTGGGGGGTGTGCTTTGCGAAGCTTGCGAAAGACGAATGCGTGGTCAGGCTAGTCGCGGCTTTCAGGTGGCTGAAAATGCCAGAAGTGAAGCCAGGGAAGGCAGATTAGCCTCGGTGATGATCACCCCGATGGTTTGGCAGCAACTTGTCTTGGCGAGAAGCATCGGCACCACCGGGCACGATTTAACCAATCTAGAGACCGAAGTTCGCTCTGTCACTTCCCCTCAAAGGTTTACAAGGGATGACGGAGATAAGCAAGTGCATAGCCGCTTGACGGCTGCCCAGAGATTGCTTCTTGGCTATATCGAATATAAGTCCGGGCGAAGAATGCGCTCTCTTGATGTCTTGGGTGCAGTTTCTTGAAACTAGTTTTAGAGGCTAGATATTACTAATAGATCAATACCTTGAAAAGCGACTACAATACTCATGTGTGGCATTAACCAAGGAGTAGTCCGGTGCTTTCAAATAGCGATCCTGAATTGGCAAAACTCATCGATGAAGAGTTGCACCGGCAGAAAAATTGCATCGAACTTATTGCCAGTGAGAACTTTGTTTCGCAGGCAGTCTTGGAAGCGCAAGGCTCGGTTCTCACAAACAAGTATGCCGAAGGTTTGCCTGGAAAACGCTATTACGGCGGCTGCGAATTCGTAGATGGCGTTGAAAGATTAGCCATCGAACGCATCAAGACCCTATTTAATGCTCCGCACGCCAATGTACAGCCCCATAGCGGCGCCCAAGCCAATATGGCTGTTTTCTTCGCTATGCTCAAACCGGGCGATACCATTTTAGGTATGGCCTTAGACCAAGGCGGGCACCTTACCCATGGCTCACCTGTGAACATCTCAGGCAAGTGGTTTGATTCAAAGTTTTATGGCGTCGACCCCGAAACCGGTAGGCTTGATTATGAAAAGGCGGAAGCCGTCGCCCTGGAAGTAAAGCCAAAGCTGATTATTTGCGGCGCCAGCAATTATCCCCGCATTATCGACTTTGAAAGAATGCGCAAGATTGCCGATAAAGTCGGAGCTTATCTCATGGCTGATATTGCCCATATCGCCGGCTTGGTTGCCGCCGGTCTGCACCCCAATCCCTTTCCGCATGCGCATTTCGTCACCACCACCACCCACAAGACTTTGCGTGGACCTCGAGGTGGTGTGGTCATGTGTCAGGAAGAATTTGCCAAAGAAATCGACAAGGCTGTTTTTCCTGGCATTCAGGGCGGTCCGCTTATGCATGTAATAGCTGCTAAGGCTGCTGCTTTCGGCGAAGCACTCAAGCCTGAGTTTAAGCAGTATCAAAAGAATATTGTCGTGAACGCCAGCACTTTGGCGTCTGCTCTTATCGAGCATGGTCTGGCAATTGTATCCGGCGGCACAGACAACCATCTTATGACAGTAGACTTGCGTCCGGTTGGTATGACCGGCAAGAAAGCCTGCCAGATTTTGGAAGAAGTGCATATCACCACCAACAAAAATGCTATTCCCAACGATCCCGAAAAACCAATGGTCACATCGGGCATTAGGTTGGGAACCCCAGCCGTGACCAGTCGTGGTATGGGCGAACGCGAGATGAAGCTTATTGCCGAAGCCATTGCCGATGTGCTCAAGCATCCTGAAAGCGAACAAGCCAAAGATAAAACTCTCGCTACAGTAAGTGAACTCTGCCGCAAATTCCCACTCTATGAGAACAAGGTTGAAGCTGTAAGATGACCATGACCGAGCAGGAACTTGAACCGGATCAGAGCACGACCACCAGGTCGCGTGTCTCTAAGGTTTCGCAGCGAGTCTGCCAAGTCTTGCTCTTGGGAATTGGCTTGTGGTGGGCCTTTGGACCCGCCCAGCAAAGGCTTGATCAGGCGCAGATTCCAGGTTTCTTGATTGCTTTGGCGGCAAGCTGGTGGCTTACACCTGAGATTCGTTCGCGAGCAGTGAAATTGAAATTGCTCGACAAACCCGGTGACGATAGGCGTATTCATAAAGTAGCTGTGCCCAGACTGGGTGGAGTGGCTATCTATATAAGTATTTTGGCCACGGTCTCTGCTTTGATTGCCATCGCCGGGCGTCTGCCTAAAGATGCTCGCTTTACCGAAGGCATAGCCGGTATTGCTGTGGGCGGTACTATTATTTTTGTGCTTGGTTTGCTAGATGATCTTGAAAATCTCAGGGCCAAAACCAAGTTATTGGTTCAAATTTTAGCCGGCTGTGCTGCCTATTCTTTGGGTGTGCGCATCAAGTCTATTCCCATACCGGCAAGCCTCAATATAGATTTGGGCTTTATACATTTAACCGGCGGAGTCCCTATTGAGTTAGGGCAGTTGAGTTTGCCACTCACAGTTTTGTGGCTTGTTGGCGTAGCCAATGCAGTTAATCTTATAGATGGTATGGATGGTCTGGCTGCTGGAGTTTCGGCTATCTCGGCTTTGACCATATGGAGCGTCGCCCTTGGTGATAGTATCTCGAGACCTTATGCGGCTTTGATGGCTGCGGTCATGGCCGGTGCTTTACTAGGTTTCCTCAGATGGAATTTCAATCCAGCCAGAATCTTCCTCGGTGATTCGGGCGCCTATTTGACGGGCTTTACCTTGGCGGCAATATCAATCACCGGTGTGATTAAGGGGGCTGCGGCTGCCACTGTGATTGTGCCCACTTCTTTATTGGTTGTGTTTATCCTCTTCTTTCCTCTGCTTGATACTTCATGGGCAATTGTTAGACGTGTGGCCAAAGGGAAGTCAATTTTCTCGCCGGATCGTCTGCATATTCACCACCGTTTGTTAGATGCTGGTTTAGATCAAAAGAAAGTCGCCTATATCATCTATTTTGTTTCGGCACTACTAGGACTTGTGGCTACATTCTTTGTTGGGCAGCAAGAATACTATCTCAAGCTCATCGCCAGCGTGCTTATTATGGCTTTGTTCTTTGCTGAAGTTTTGAACCGACATCGGCAGCGTCAAAATAAACCGCAGTGAAGGCTTAAGTCTTGATGGTCTTTAAAGCTAGGCGAGAAGCTGTCTCTCTTTATTTGCTTGTAGCCTTGCCCATACTTTTGCTTGTCTTCTATGACTGGCTTTCGTCAACCGGCGACTTGTCAGCCTTTCCTGCCATGCGCCTTTGTCTAGCCTCGCGCCTAGAAAGTGGAGTATCTCCCTACAGCGGTTTTTTTACCTTTGATAGTCCTCTCACTTTGTATCTTGGTGCTTTGCCGGCTTTTGCCAGCAAGGCTTTCATTGCTATGGGACTGCCTCTTGCAGTGGTTAGTTCTTTTAAGGTATTGCTTGGGTTGCTCATTTGCTTGTCACTTTCGGCTTGTATTTCTATCGTATACGGAGCCAGAAAATTGGAGGGCGAACTGCCCCTTCAACAGAGTGATGGCACTTCTCTTTCGGCTACTTGTGCGGCACTAGCTCCAGCCTTTTTGCTCTCACATTACTTAGTGCGCTTTCAATGGGGTGACGAACAACATCTTTTTTTGTTGTTCTTTTGTCCCTATTTATTTATGCGATGGCTATCTTTTGCTGGTATTAGATATGGTGGCTTTCTCTCTTTTGTTTCGGCATTCTTTGCCGGTTTAGCTGCTGGCTTAGATATCGTTTTTCTGCCTCTTGTCTTAGGGCATGAAATATTGGTTCAATGGAGGGCCAGGAAAGTCAGTATTGATAGTGCCTGCTGGGGTCTAATTGGCGGCTTTCTAATTAGTCTCGTGCTCATTGCTTTTCTACCCGAGGTAGCTAAAGAAAAGTTCCTTCAGTTTGTTTTGCCCTTGAGAGTAATGAAGTTGGGCTTGTTTGATGATGCTATGACCAATATCAGCTGTGCTCCTGACCTGCGTTATCAGTTGATTTTCTTTACCGCCTCTATGTTCGCCGGGCTTCTTTCGTTAAGAAAGAACATCTTGCTTGCTCCATTTATGTATCTTGCCTGCGCTGGGCTAGTTCTCTATGCTGCAGAGATGAGAGGGCTCTCCAGCGACTTAGTCATAACTCTCTTTGCCTCCGGCATGACCATCATTATCAGCACTTTTACCTATGTTCGAATTCTCTTGCACAAACCGATGGCAATGACAATAATCTCGGTAATTCTCTTGTTTGCTTCCGGCTCGCTATTTATCTCTTCTCGCAGAGCAATTGATGATTCTTTGTCTCTGCCTGCAGTTTTGCGACGTAATGCCGACCCCGATCTGGCTGAGGTGCTAAATAATGAAACCAAGCCTGGGCAGCAAGTATTGATTGTCAGCCATTTTCCTGAGGCAGCCTATCCCAGTTTGCTCTATTACGATCGAAAGCAGGCTGGGTATCTTACTTATGGCGAACCTTTGCATCTATTGCTTTCTTTGCGCACAAATGCGCCCACTAGAGCGTTCGCCGAAAATGGAGTGAAGTTTTTAGCTGAGATGATTCGCAAAGATCTTGAGTCTGACAAGATTAAGCTCATGCTCATTCATCTCAATCATGAAGTGGAAGATCTGAAAACCATTGGGTTGGCATACTTCCTCGATGTGAAGTATACAGAGTTCGGCAAGGCTTACTATTACACGCGCAACCGTGAGCCTAAAGAGTCTAATGGCTTGAGACTGCCTTTCATAATCTATAGGTTAGACGGGAAGTTAGACGAGGTGAGTCGGTGAGACTGAAAAGACTGCTCACACTCTATAGCTTTATTCTTCTAGCACTTTCATGTCTATCGCTGCTACTTAAGGGCCTAGGCTTTTTCTTCTTCCATCCTCTGATTATCGGCAATGATCAATCGGTCTATTTGGCTATGGGCCAGCTTCTTCTCAAGGGCTGGATACCATATCGAGATTTCTTCGATTTTAACTTGCCGATGATTATCTATTTGAGCAGTTTCCCGGCTCTTCTGGGTAAGCTCTTTCCTCTACCTATATCTTTGCTTTTTACTCTGTCCATCTATTTGTGGTTTCTCTTAGCAGTTAGCCTGATTTTGGCAATTTATATTAGGTTTCGAGAGTCAAAAAAATCCCCCAAAGACCTTGGTTTACTTCTCTATATTCTTTTGGGTTTTGCTTATTTTCAAAGTGAACAAATAATCGATTTAGGGCAAAGAGAGTATTTGTTTGTAATTGGCTTTTTTCCTTTCTTACTATTGCGCTACTTCAAGGACAGCACCACCTCTGAAAAGAAAGATAATGAGGCATTAAATTTTTGTGCAGCTCTAATGGCGTTTCTGGCGCTGTCGCTCAAGCCCTACTTCGTTTTGTATTGGCTGGTAAGTGAATTCGTTCTCTCCCGTTTGAGAAGATGGCAAAATGTCACTGGCGGTAAGAAAAAGACTTTTAACTCAACCGAAGTGCTGTGGCTGTGCTTGTTTCTTTCACTCTATGGCTTACATTTTCTGCTCTATCCCAAAGCCGCTCTCGATGTTCTACTTGGTCAAGCCCTGCCTCTTTATGCTGCCGGCATGGGTTGGTATGAGACTTCAACCCTGGCTTGTCTCGGCGGTACTCCCGAAAATTTCACCACCACCTTACTCTTTTGCCTTAGCTTTATCTTTGCCATTCCGCTATTGAGGCGGTCGGCACTGATTGTGCCTCTTCTCACCTTCAATTTGACCGCCTTTGCTCTCTTCATTTTCTTTAGTACTTCTTGGACATATCGCTATCTGCCCTGTCACTTCAGTAGTTTGATTCTACTTTCAGTTGAAGTCGGTCTTGTCATTGCCTCTGTTTTTCAGATGCTCAAGCCGCTGCCTTTCGCTCATTTGCTCGTCAGGCTCTTGCTTCCCTTGGGCATGCTTTCTTTTTGTCTACAAGACACGTTTGCCTCTTTTCAAAAGTGGACAAAGGAAAGACTTACCTCTCCTTCCTTTTCACATTTGAGTATGGGAGCACTTGGTGATAGTTCTACGCGCGAGGTATCGCCGCTTTTGCGTGCAATTATTGCCCATAGCCAGAAAGGTGATGCCATCATCAGTATCTCTACCGGCGTTTTCCCGGGCTATCCACCAATTGTTCTTGCTAATCGCCGACCAGGATCTAGATATTTGCACGGTATGCATGTGCCTATGTTGGATCAATGTTTGGGTGAAACTAGCGATTTGAAATATAAGGAGAAGCTTGACCGGGTGGTCACTGAATACGGTGACGATATTTTGAAGAACAAGCCGGCTTTAGTTTTTATTCAAGGTGGACCTGTTTTTGAAGTTTTTGCTTCGCGTGATTTCTTCCGGAAGTATATGGGCGATTACTTCAGTCTTGGCGATCTTGGCTTTGAAAGCATGAAGGTCTATAAATTGCAGAAGAGCAAAGATGTTCCAGCCACTGGTCAAGAATTGCTTTTGGTGAAGAGACTATTAGCCGGTGAAAAGCCTGAATCTTTGGCTGCCAGTGCCGGTGTATCGTCTATCTATTTGCGTTCGCTTTTGCAGCGCACCGAGGCGGCCTTGGAAGAATTGCTTTCTAATGCGGCTCAGGGCGGCGAGATAGCCCTTATGGAAGAGTTGAAGAATGCCAGGCTTAGGATAAATGAATTAGAAGGAAAGTTGAGAGATACTCAGACAATCCAAGTAATCCAAAAGAAAGGAAAGAGCAAGTGACTGAACTTAGTTCGAGATGGAACCTGACTGGAAAGACTGCCCTGATCACAGGCGCTTCAAAAGGGATTGGTCTTGCTACCGCAGCAAGTTTGCTTGCCTTGGGGTGCGACGTGATCATGGTAGCGCGAGGCAATGCCGAATTGGAGCGGCGCGCTGCCGAACTGCAAGAGACCTACAGTGAAAGAAAAGTTCTTTGTCTAGCTGCCGATGTATCCAACTCAGACGGCTTGGCTAAAATCGAAGAGGGGATTTCTTCTTTGGAGAAAATCGATGTTTTGGTGAATAATGCCGGTACCAATATTCGCAAAAAAACTATTGAGTTTACCTCTGAAGATATTAAGTTCTTGCTTGATACCAATTTACTTTCTGCCTTTGAATTGTCCAGAAGACTGCACAGTAAGATGAAAGCATCAAAAGCTGCTTCATTGGTTTTTGTTTCATCAATCGCCGGGATAGGTTCTGTCTTGACTGGCAGCGTTTATGCCATGACCAAGGCGGCACTCAATCAATTGACTCGCTCGCTTGCCCATGAATGGGCTAAAGACGGCATCAGAGTCAATGCCGTTGCCCCTGGATTTATAAGAACGCCCTTGACTGGTGCGCTTATGGCCAGACCTGAGGTTAATAACCTGCTTGACTCAAGGACGTTCTTAAAAAGAGTAGGCGAAGCTGAAGAGGTCGCCGATGTCATAGCTTTTCTGGCACTGCCGGCAGCATCGTATATGACCGGGCAGGTTTTGGTGGTGGATGGAGGTATGACTAGTTTGACCGCCCAAGGTTTGCTCGATATTTAAGTTACGATGCGAGCGTCTGATAATCGCCTTAGGTGTAGAGTAATCTCCCATTTTGTGGCATAAATTGGACTAGTAATAAGAACTCTTATTTATTGATGGTCTGATGATAGATAAACCGCGACTGACAATAATTTGCCCGGTTTGCAACGAAGAATCTACAGTTAGTATTTTCTTCGAGAGAATCAAGCCTGTCATGGCGGCGCTTTCTGAGAAGTACGAGCCGGCTCTAGTCTTTACCAACAATGCTTCAACAGATGGCACTGTTAGTGCCATTTTGAAGATAAGAGAGAGCCATCCCAATGTCTTTTTGATAACGATCAGCAAGAATGTCGGCTATCAAAACTCACTTGAATGCGGTTTGCGCACTGCCAAGGGTGATGTATTTGTCTTTATTGATGTCGATCTTGAAGACCCGCCCGAGATGATTCTCGATTTCGTCAAATATTACGAAGAAGGCTATGACATCGTATATGGTGATAGGCGAGATCGTTCCGAACCTACTTTGATTAAGTGGGGTCGAAAACTCTTCTATCGGGTTTTGAAAGTTGTGGCAGATGACGATGTCATTTTAGATATGGCTGAGTTCTCGCTCATGGCATCCCATGTCAGGGATGCGGTGGTCAAGGACCACACTTCATTTCCCTTCATAAGAGCATCCATCGGCAGGGTTGGTTTCAAGCGCAAAGGATTGCCCTACAAGCGCCACAAACGGGTCGGAGGACAAAGTCACTTCCGCTTTCTGGGTATGGCCCACTTTGCAATTGCCGGAATTCTTTCTTCCTCTACACTATTCCTGAGGCTGCCGATATATACTTTACCTGTGTGGCTTTTGGCGGTTACCGCTTGCGCAGTAGCACGCGTGTATATCGACAGCCGCTGGCTTGATGTCATCATCTTGCTCTTGGTTTGCTCATATTTCGGGTCGGCTATTTCCTTTATCGCAATCTATGTGGGAAGGACTTATAAAAACTCTCTGGGCAGACCTAATTTCGTAATCGATCACAAGCACTCGATTTTGCAGGAATAGTCTGTGACCGACAATTCGCAATTCAACCAGGCTTCCGCCTCACAGCCGGCTTTTGTCTCGGACAAACGCCGCTTTCAGTCTTTTGATGGCGGCGTGACCGCTCAGGGTAGCTACGCCAGACCCCTGACCAATAATCTGAAAGACTTTGTCGAAATAGAGCATAAACTGCTCAAACGACAAAAGGCGAGAATTCCAATGGGGGCTGGTTTATCATTCGCCTCACCGCAGTTCGGCGAAGATGTCACTTCGATAGACCATACTGCTTTTACCAGGGTTCTTAGCTACGAAGAAGATACCGGAATTGTGGAAGTTGAGTCAGGTGCCACCATGGCTCATATCTACAATTTTTTGATTGATAAAGGGCGCTATATAGTCACCCAGCCTGGCTACCCCTCTATCACCATCGGTGGCTGTATTGCCGTAGATGTACACGGTAAGAACCAAATGCGTGACGGCAATTGCACGGCTCAGGTTGCATCGCTTAAGCTCTATCATCCGGCTTACGGAATAATCGAAGCCTCGCCCGAGGTCAATAAAGAAGTTTTCGAATTGACTTGCGGTGGATATGGATTAACTGGGCATATTTTGAGCGCCAAGCTGAAGACCAAAGCCATTACCTCTAGAAGGATGGCTCTCATCAAGCTTCCATTTGATGATTTATCGATGACACCTTTGATGCTGAAAGAATGTGCCAAGAATAATGACTTTGTAGTTTCATGGCATGATATGACTGCGCCTGATACGGCTTTTGGACGCGGTTTCCTTATGATGGGAAAATTCTTTCCGTCAGATGCGGGCGAACCCGAGCAATTCGGCGGCAAGATGGCGGAGACATGGGGGCTTGATGCAGAAAGTCGCAAGTGGCCTATGTCACCTCTCTTGGGTGCGTCTTACTATAGTCTGCCCTTCACAAGATTGATGAATGTCTTTTATGGCACCCTTAGCCGCTCTAGAGCCGAGGCAAGCACTATTGCCATCTATGATTGCTTGCAGCCCATGACCACGCTTAGAGAGTACTATTACAAGATGTTTGGTATCAATGGTTTTCATGAATGTCAGTTGATCATTCCAGAAGACAAATTTATGTTCTATATCGAACAAATTCAGTATGCCATCAATAAGTTCGAAGTACCGATTACCCTGGCTTCAGCTAAATACTTCAGCGGGCGGCAAGAACTTTTGAGGTTTAATGGTGACGGTGTTTGCTTTGCTCTCAATTTCCCGCGTTGCCAACCTGGTCGTCTGCTTATCGAGTTCCTCGATAAACTTTGCCTCAAAGAAGGCTTTCTTCCCTATATAGTGAAAGATTCGAGGTTGCCACTATCGGTGGTGGAGCGCTGTTACGGCAATAATTATCATGATTTCAAAAGGCGATTGAGAGACTTCGATTCTGAGCGCTTATTTCAGTCTGAGGTTTCAAAACGTCTATGCCTATAGACCAGGATGTGCCTCTGGCTCTATTGATCTTTTGGCTGGATGACAATCGTTATGCTGTGCCATTAGAGAATATCGATAGGGTGCATCCGGCTGTTGAAGTAATGAAGTCGCATGAGAGTGCGGAGTTTCTAGGCTTTGTTAATGTTCATGGCGAAGTCATACCGGTAATCAATGTGCGAAATCGCTTTAGTCTGCCGCCAAGAGAGCTGACTCTGCACGACATGCTCGTGGTCGCAAAAGAAGGTGAGCAAAAGCTGGCTTTCTTTGTTGATGGAGTAGACGGCGTCTTGCGCTATCAAAAAGATGAGTTGGTGGTTGCTGATTCTATGCTTTACGCTAGTTCAAAAGTTAAGTTGGTCAAGTTTGAGGACGGTTTGGTTATTTTGAACGAACTGCGTGACTATCTTAGCGAAGAAGCGAAGAAATGGTTGGCTAAGTAACCCTCAAATATTTCACATTGGATTTAAGGCTGTCTATCTAAGCTTATATTTGCAAACCAGAGTCTCAAGAACGTCTTGGATTGCAGTAAGGCTCTTGGCGGCTTCATCTATTTGTTTGCTAGATAGAACATGCTGTTTTGTAGCCTCTTGTATGCCCTGCATGGCTGTCACAACTTGATCAATTCCGGTCAATTGTTCTTGACTGGCTGCAGCAATCTGAGCTGCCGCATTGGCTGATTCGGCCACTGCGTGTGCCAGTGATTCAATAGCTCTTCCAGCTTCCGCAGACTGCTTCACAGCTACTTCGACCGTGCGGCTGCCTTCTTCGATAGAAAGCGCAGCTTGGGCAGCGGCTTGTTGAATGTCTGAGAGTATTCTTCTTACTTCGGCAGTGGCTTGCTTGCTCTGATTAGAAAGAGCCTTCACCTCTTGAGCGACCACGCCAAAACCCTTACCCATTTCTCCGGCTCTGGCTGCTTCGATTGAAGCATTAACGGCAAGAAGATTGGATTGCTGTGATAGTTCATCAACTGAGGCGGTGATGTCGGCGATAGCCTGACTGCGGTCAGTCAGTGTGGCCATAGAGTTGGCGATGGCTCGCATTTGATGCCGCACAGAAGTCATTTGATTGATGGTATCTTCGGAGGCATTCTTACCCACAAGTGAGATTTGCGCCGCCTGCTGGGCTAGGTCGGCTACGAAGCGTCCTTTTTGGGTAGCCACCATTGTTGTTTGACGCACTTCTTCTGCAGAAACCGTAGTTTCGGTGACAGTCGCGGCCGTTTGACTGGATGAAGCCGCTGACTGACTGGTGGAGATAACGATTTGACCGACAGAACTGCTTAGAACGTCTATGGCCTCGGTTATGCGACTGGTGTCTTCTCTTAACTTTGTCACCATAGTGTCGAAGGCGGAAGTGAGACTGCCGATTTCGTCGCCATCACTAAAGCGCGGTATGGGGAAGTTCAGCTCGCCTTGTCCCACTTTTGCTGCAGCGGAAGTTAGCGACTGCAGCGGATCAACCACTTCATGGGCGACAAAGGTCTTGATTTTGTGGGTGGTATAGATTGTTACCGAGATGACTAGAAAGTAGGCAATACCAAGATAGAGATTGTCTCTCTTGAGAGTGTTTGCAGCCTTCAGTGCTTCCGGCGCCAATTGTCCAAGATTTGGATAGTCGGTAATGCTGCCTATGGCTTGCGATATCTGCCACCATTCCCAACCAATGAATACCGTCAACACCCCAAAGCCAATCGATGATAATACGAGGGTGCTGCTAAGTTTGGATTCTAAGCCTTTATATTGAGTACTCATATGTTGAGAATTAGATGCTTGAGAATTAGCTCGATTGTATTCACTATTGGTGTAATCTGGGCTCACTCTAATATCCTGCTTTTGAAACTACTGTAAATGTACTACATGAAGATAGGCTTGTGAGAAAAAAACAGCTTCTTTTGTTTTCTCTTGCTCTAGCAGTTTGATGGCGTGTTCTACCTGCTCTATGAACTTATCCTCTTTGCCTGATTTGAATACAATACCGTCGGCGGTGCTAGCCAGAATTTTCTCTGCTTCATCGCCCTGGGCCGGCGATAGGAGCAGCAAACAATGCAAAGTCTCTTTATTGGCCGCCCTAAGTGCCTCAATAAGCTGATATCCGTCTATGCCGGGCATATTGATGTCGGTAAATACTAAGGTAGGTTTGTCGCTTGTTTGAGCCATATACTCGAGCGCCTTTTCACCAGAGCGACTCAGCTGAACGGAAAAGCCCATCTTTTCCAAGCAATGCTGCATAAATATCGCCTGGGTTAGCGTATCTTCCACCAGTAAGACTTTCTTGTTAGCAGTCAAGATTTAGCAACCTCTCTTTCGCCGGTGTTGTTAATGCTTCTAATACGTTTTTCAAGCTCAAGAAGTCCACTTCCGATTTCTTCCAGATTCATAACATGGGTGGCAGCTCCCAGTTCTATCGCTTTCCCCGGCATGCCGTGGACAACCGAACTGGCTGCACTTTGAGCTATAGTCGTAGCTCCACGCTCTTTCATTTGCAAAAGCTCGGCAGCTCCATCGACACCCATTCCGGTTAAGATGATGCCAAGTGAGTGCTCGCCGTACTCTTGGGCTACCGATTGGAATAGCCTGGCCACAGATGGCCTGTGTCCGGCTATGGTGGCATCGCTACTATAGACAAAGCGTCCATTTAGAACGGTAATGTGTTTATCTTCTTCACTGAGGTAGAGAAAGCCTTTTCTGAGTTTTTCTCCTTCCTCAGCAATTTTTACCTTGAGCTTGAGATTTTGACTGAACCATTCTTTCATGCCGGCTGTAAAGCCAGGAGATATATGTTGTACCAAAATGATCGGCAGCGGAAAGCGGATCGATAATTTGCTGAGAATTTGTTGCACGGCCTTTGGTCCACCGGTTGATGCTCCTATGGCTATCAACTCCAGATTGGTTGGCAAGGGGGAGGTGTCGACCTCAAGTGCCTGGGAGATATTATTTTTCTCGGTTAGCTTGCCTCGCGCATTTCTCTTCACTACCTTGACATTAGCCATTGATTTTATAGTCTGAATCAAAAGCTTTGACGACACTTTGAAATCACCTGTGCCGATATTTATCGGTTTAGCAACCGCCGTAAGTGCGCCAGCCTCTATCAACTCAAAAGCACGTTCGATATCTGTCACCAGGGTTGATGCTGATACAACAATTATCGGCACCGGAGAAAATTCCATAATTTTGCGAGTAGCGGCAAGCCCATCCATTCCAGGCAAATGAACGTCCATCGTAATGACGTCTGGCTTTATCTCCTCAAGTTTGGCAAGAGCCTCTTCTCCACTGCCTGCCACGGCAATTACTTCTAGGTTGGGATCTGAATCAATAATAGAGACAAGAACCTTCTGCGCCGGTAGAGAGTCCTCGACCACAAGTACCGTTGTCTTTCGCTTTTCTGTTTTTGAATTAGCTTCGATTTTCATGGAGCCGCCTAAAGCAAAGATTTAACTGTGTCTAGTAAGCCTTCTTGGTCGAGATTACCTTTAACGAAGTAGGCATTGGCGCCGGCTTCTACTCCTTGCTTTCGATCGCTTTCACTTCCCAAAGAGGTGACTAGAATTACAGGAGTATTTCTCGTTGCTTCATTTTCTCGAATTTTCTTGACAAAGGTTAGCCCATCCATCACAGGCATCTCGATGTCGCTGATGACAAGATCAGTCTTTATCGTTGCTAGAGCCTTAAGTCCTTCTGCACCGTCTAGAGCCATTCTTACGATATACCCGGCTGATTCAAGAATGTTCTTAAGTAGTACGCGAGAGGTTATCGAGTCTTCAACAACTAATACGGTCTTCCTCTCGCTGCTTGGTTTTGTAGTATTGCCCTTGGTGTCCAAACTGTCTAGCAAATTGGCAAGCATGGAAGACGAAGTATCTGTCTTTACCGTATGGACTGCTTCTACCACATCGTGGATATTTAAGATGAGAACGACCTCACCACTGGACATCATAGTTGCACCCGAAAAGAGCGGAATTCCTTGCAGCGGATAGCTAAGGGGCTTAACCGTAAACTCACCCTGGTCAACCACTTGGTCGACCAATAGACCAGCGTATTTATCTCTATGCTGCAAAACCAGCATTTCCAGATATTCAAAAGTATTGCCGCTGTGCTCTGCTTCCGGCAAACCCAATACTTTCGATAAAGAAGCCACAGGGATGAGTCGACCGTCCACGAAAAAGGTACGTTTCCCTCCGGCTGTTTCGAAAGCTAGCGGATGCACTCTGATGCCGCGGAGTAGCCCGGCAACAGGCACGACAAAGCTCTGTTGTTGGCTCACTATTCTTATGCCGCTAAAAGCCGCCATTTTGGAGGGCAGAACCATTCTAAATGTAGTGCCGCTACCGGTGGTGCTGGAGATTTCCAGTCTGCCAGAGAGTTCTTCGACCTTTTCTTTGACAATAGCAAGACCCAGTCCTCTACCTGAAATATCAGATACTTCATCTCTGGTAGAGAAATCCGGACGAAAAATCAGGCTAAGGGCTTGGCTATAGGTTAAATTTGTCGCCTCTTCCAGGCTAAGAAGGTTCCTCTCGACTGCCTTGCGCTTGACTATATCGGCGTTGACGCCGGCTCCATCATCGATAATAGAAATTTCGACATTTTCGACATTTATGTTCTTTATCGAGAGTTGCAAGCTGGCTTTACTTGGTTTGCCTGCTTTTGAACGGAGCTCAGGAGATTCTATGCCGTGGTCTAGAGCATTTCTAATGATGTGAATTAGTGGGTCCTTTATTCTCTCAAGAAGCCTTCTATCGATTTCGAGATGTCCACCTTCCACTGAAAAATCTACATCTTTGCCAAGATCTCTCGCCAACTCTCGCACCAACTTAGGAAAGCCCTCAAGAACCGTCGATATTGGTTGCATCGTCAGTGACTTGGCTGTTTCTAGAAAGCGAGAGATCATTTGTGCCGAATTATTGTTATCTCTGCCGATTTCTCTTAGGACTTCGTCGAGTTGGTTTGCCAAAAACTTTAGGTCACTGCGCTGATATTGCTCAGACTTTCCTTGATGCAAAAGCTGTTGTCTAGCAGCTTGGTCTAGTCTGGCTTTAATCTCAGTAAGTTCGCCTAGCCGTTCAGTCATTCTTCCTTTTAAGACCAAGAGTTCTTCTGATTCGCCAAGTAATCTATTTAGCCTTGCCAGAGGTACTCTGATGGTTTGTTCTGTCTTTTGAGTTGTCTTGGATTTTGACGCGCTTTGCTCTGTACTGTTATCCAGAGTGCCGAGCATGTTCCTCAATTCGGTAACATTGAAAGTACCAGTTTGCATCAGGCTCTCAATTGATGAAGCGCTTTCCGCAGTTCGGATTGATTCTGGTGAAGCTTGTTCTTCGGGCTTAATCGGATCTAGACTCAAAGATGTTATCTTGAGTTCGACCATTGCCTTGAGTCCTTGCTTTTCGACATCGGTTAGACCATCGCCGGTGATACCGCCTTCGCTGTCTACGAAGCTCTCAAGCGCGTCAATAATTTCAATGAATGTGTCAAGATTGAATAGTAGCGTTCGCTCAAGTGCTTCATCAGGAAGCGGTTTGTAGCTGAGCACGGCTGTCTCTAAGAGCTGACAAACGGCCGTCAGTTCGTCTTCGTTGACAGCTCTCGCGGCTCCTTTAAGGCTATGCAGTGAAGATGCACACTTTGAAATTGTCTCGCGGGCGTTGTAACCCTTCGAGTCGCCTTTCTCTGCCTTGTTTCGATTGGCAAAATGGTCGAATGCTTCTTTGATCTGGTCGACAATCTCTTTGCCTTCATCAAGAAAGGCTGCGCGCAGTCTTTTCAGGAAGTCTTCATCTGTGCTCAATTCTATCTACTGAGCTCTTTCTTGATGGGGGCGTAAAATGACACCAGCTCATCATAGAATTTCTTGGCTTCTTTCCACTTAGATTTAGAAGCAGACTGCGGGATCTTTGAAGACAGATCAGCAAGATGATTGAGCTTGAGCGAAGAGAGCGGCCCTTTGATTGAGTATGCGAAGTGATTGGTTGCTTCCAAATCTTTAGATGTTATGGCTAGCTCCAAGCATTCGATGAAGGTCGATGTCACACCAATAAATAGTTTGGCTATTTCTTCCGCTTCAGCCTCACCGTATATGGAGGCAAGTTCCTTATAGGTCAGCTTGTCTTCGGCAATCGGCCCGTCTATCTTCTCTTCTTCAAAGAGAATTGCTCTGGCAATACTGCTGCTTCCCTGCAAAGATTCTTCTTTATCTTGTTCTGCTTTAGCCCTTTGTGCAGCAACTTCGCACCACTCTAGAATGCGCCGCTTTAGCTCTTTTTCAGGTGATCCTTTGGTGATGTAGTCACTCATCCCTGCATCCAGGCACTTCTGTCTGTCGCCTTCCCGGTCATAGGCAGTGACCGCGATGATTGGAAGTTGACTGAATTCGCCGCCTAGAGACCTGATTTCACGAGTGGCGTCGTAGCCATCGAGCCGAGGCATGTCACAGTCCATCAGTACCAAATCAAACTTGGTTTTTCTGCTTGAGACTGCATCCACGGCCTCTCGCCCATCGTTTGCAAGTGTGACGGCAAAGCCTAACTTGTCCAGTTGCAACTTCAGAAGCTTTTGATTGACTGCCACATCATCAACTACAAGAACATTGAGCCCCGCACCCAGTTTAGTCTCCTTTGGCTGCTCCGCCGGTTTTGCTGGAGCAGTAGGAGATGCCACTGATTGCGGGGACTCAGACTTTTTTGAGGCTTGAAGTTTCTCCGTTAGTTGCTTGAGTTCATCAAGTCCTTTTGTGAAATCCTCCAATCTGGCTTCTGTTTCTCTGCAGATTTGGCTTAGTTCGTTTACGACTTTGACGTGGTCCGTGATGTCTGCCAAGAATGCAATTAGACCTCCCGGACTGCGTCCTGGTTGACTAGAGGCTAATGGACTAACTGTCACTCTAAGGTAACGCTCTTGCCCGCCAGATTTCAGGATGATTTCGCATTCGCTTTGCTTCCATTCGTTGGAGACTTGGGAGAAATTCCAAGGTAAATCTTTTTCCTGAAGACGCTTATGTCTGGTATCGAAGATTCCATCACCACCTGCTTCAGAAATCTTGGATGGACCTTTGCCACCGAGTTCTGGTGTGGAGAGAAAATCGCCCAAGAGCTCTAGCGCCCGGTTGTTAAGGAGCAGCCTCTCACCCTTTGCACCGAATACGAGGGCGCCTATTTTAGGGTTTTCGAGAATATTAGAGAGAACTCTCGGCAGTTCGTAGAGGGGATCTATTGAGGTGCGAGAATTTTGTGAGTTTTTCAGCTGCACTAGAGTGGAAACTTCACCGGTGGCGCGTGTCAGCTCGGGGCGCAGTTCATCTTTACATTCCTCAATCGCCCGTAAGGTCTCGCGCAATTCAGTTAGCTCATTGGTGAGCTTGTCGAGGGGTTTATCCCAATCACCTTGCAATCTACATACCTCATCAAAGTCTCTGTCATTTTAACAAACCGGGGGTTGTTTAAGCCCGCACCTGCTGATTAGATTGGGCTGTAAAGGGAGTAAAAAATAGGAAGGAGACTTTCGTAAGGTCGGATGGAATTACCAAAAAAATCTCTCCATATGCTTCAGGATGCTCGGAAGATTGTTTCCAGGCATATTGGAGTTTCGGGCAAAAATCTGGAAGATTTTGTAGCAGCCCTAACCCAGCTTGCCTCTTCGTCAGTTGAGTGGCAAGCTGGCGAGACAATTCCGCTGGAGAGAATTTTGTCTTTAATTCTTGGCACTCAGCCCAACGAGCAGCTGCCGATAGGGTTGGTTCGCTTACTTGCTCCTCTCTTAACCAATCAGGAGACGTATTTTTTCAGGGAGCCAAGAGTTTTTGAATTTTCTACCAAAGTCTTACTTGGTAGAAGAAAGGAAAGTCTGGATTTTTCTCGCTCTCCTAGTCTGAAGGTATGGTGCGCTGGCTGTTCAAGTGGAGAAGAAGCCTACTCTTTGGCTATTTCTCTAAAAGAGAGCGGTCTTTCGAGCGCCAGTGTTAGTATTCTAGGTACTGACATCAGTGATGAGGCTCTCTTGCAGGCTGTTTCCGCTTTATATACTAGGCGCTCCTTCCGCAGTTTGGGTGAGGATTCTCGATACGAAGACTTACTCCAGCGCTATGTCAAACCCAAAAATGATGACGAAGCTGGAGATGTGAGAGAAATCTGCGAATCTCTCAAGCCTATGGTTCTCTTCGATTTCTTTAACTTGGTCGATTTTGTAGGAGAAGACAAGCGAGTTGAGAGAGAAATTGCCCAAGGTTTTGACTTAATAATCTGCCGAAACGTTCTAGTTTACTTTGAACAAGCCGAGCAATTGTTGGTTGTGGAATCTCTGAGTAATTCTCTCAAGCCAGGAGGATATTTGGTTCTCGCCCCGACCGATCTGGTGCACGGTCTGCCTTCCGAGCAATGTACACGTCTCAACCTTTCACCAACTGGCGATCTTGACGGTTGTGTCTATGCTAAATTCAACAGACCGGTCGCTTACAACTCTCCTTCACTCAGCTTGGGTTCAGAAGGTGTTCTTACAAGTGCTAGAGAGCTTTACTTGCAGTCACTAAAGTGGCAAGACCTTGACCTTAAGGCAGAAGCCATAGAATCTCTGGAGAAGTGCTTGGCTTTGAATTCGGATATTCATATGGCTTCCTTTCTGTTGGCTGGTCTATATTTCGCAACCGACAGAAGAGATTCGGCGCGGGCATTACTTCTCGGTCTACGTTCTAAGCTTTTTACTTTGCCATTGGCAGAGACTTTAGAGTTTGGAGAGGGTTTGACAGTCGATTCTCTATTAAAATTGGTTGACAATCTTCTCGCTTTGGAGGACTAGCTAAGTTGTCGGACGATCCTAGCGCCAGTTTGAATAGAGTACTTACTCAGAAAATTCTCAAAGCGCGAGCCCGCAAGCTTGCTCGTCCCATGATTGAAGAAGGCAAGAAAGACCTTGCCCATAGACTAGTGCTGGTTTCTATCGGTGGAGGACGCTTTGGTTTTGAAACCAAGTTTGTTGAAGAGGTCCTTAGGCTGCGGAGCATTACACATGTGCCTGGACTGAATTTGCCTTTTGTGGGGGTGAGCAATGTGAGAGGTGATCTGGTCACGGTGGTCGAACCAACAGCACTTCTGCAAGATTCAGCGCCGATGGCTATACAATCCCCGGTCTCTTCACTTTCTTCCACGCGAAAGCTCTCTTCCACGGATGGTCGCAGTCATGCAGTGCTTCTTCGAGGAGAAGAGCGTTTAGCTCTTCTTGTCGATGACTTACTTGGAGTAAGGGATGTAGACGCCTCTGAACTGACGGTTGATTATTCCGGATTATCCAGTCGGTTGGCTTCCTTTGTTGTGTCTGTTACCCGTGAGTATCTGATAATTCTTGATGCCGAGAAAGTCATTTCTGCAATTGGGCGTTTTTCTCCCCAGCTTAGTTAACAGACAGCAATAACCTTTTGCTTAGGGCTGAAAAGCCCCGGGTATATGTAGGCTATCTTACTGTTCTACTTATGTGATTTAGTTTCTAGGTTTTGGCTGGAGATTTGTTGAATGACATCGTCCGATAATGCTGTCAAGGGTGCAGACCGCGCTACTGAGCTGATTCATCAGCTTGAAAGGCAGGTGAATGCTCTCAAGGACGATCTTTCTGCCAGTCGCTCTCAATTAGCCTCTATTTCTGGTTTGGAAAAGTCGGTTAAAGAGATTCTAGAGAGCGAGAGTCATTTGGAACTGTCTAAGGTTCCAGGCATCATCATGAAACTCTCCAAGGAGCGCAGTATAGGCGCTGCTCTCACTTCTGAAGACGGTCAGGTGCTGATGGCTAGCCCCGGATTTTATGCTCTGACTGGTTTAACTTTAGGAAGTCATGCCTCAAGCTATCGCTTCTTCAGTGCCTCTGATAATCTCTCTCTTGACTCAGAGAATCTTAAGGAACTCGATGGTTGCCCTTGGCTTAAGCATGATAGTGATAAAAACTTGGGAATTGGTCTTGCCATTCACCGATACCTCGCCAAAAAAGATGAGGACCAAACCGAGAAATGGCTTCAGTTTATATACAAAGCTCTCACCGAGGATGGTGGCGAGACGGCAGGCGCGCTTATCTTTGTAGTCGAGTCGACCGATGAAGTGAATAGCGAAAAGCAGATTGGTGCCTTAATCAATCAATTGAAGGAAAAAATAGACGCAATCAGTGCTCCGATAAATAGTTTCCGTTCTGTGCTAGACCGGGTGCTGGAATTTAAAGAATTTGGGCCCGTTAGTGCCACTCTCCCAGTCTCGGATGCTTCCCTGGGAAAGCCACAGGCTGATGATTTCTTTCCCCCGCCCGAGCCTGATGCAGATTTAGGTGAACCCGATTTTGGCACCTTTGACCAACTTAACTCTGATACATTCTTGCCGCATGAACACCAAGAGATGGTGTCACCTCCAAGTGTCGAGGCTGCAGAGACTGATTCGGCTATCGATGAAATTCTTCCGGTTGGAGATATAGTCGCTTCCGAGTCAGAATCTGAACTCGCAGTTCAAGCCGATGAGAAAGAAGAATCTGAAGCCGAGTCTGAAGTGTTATCTGACGATTCGGAAGCGACAGCAGACGAGGGGGCCGAAGCCAAGCCAGAGCTTGGTTCAGAAGATAAATCAGAAGATGCCGCCTCGGTAGGCGGACAAGTAGCTCGCGACCATGACAATAGCTATCTTTCGGAGATGTTCCGAGCTGAAGATCAATTTTTGGAGCCTATTGAGGATATTATCTCGTCCGATAAAGCTCAGGATTCGCAGCCGGATGCCGCTATTTTGGTCAATGAACTTGAAGATAGCGATCTTCTGGTGGATGAAGGCGAGGGCGCTCTGTGGCAAGAATTCTCTGATTTCGTCAAGGAGACTCCTCTTTTGGCAAATGAAGGAGATGAGTCTGTCAGTTTTGAAGAGTTTGATATAGCGCAGGGTAATCACGATACCGCATCTTCGGCCATGCCTTATTCAGAGCCAGAAGCAATTTCAGAGCCAGAAGCAATTTCAGAGCCAGAAGCAATTTCAGAGCCAGAAGCAATTTCAGAGATAGATCTGATCTCTGATGATAATAGTGAGCCTTCATTGGCAGAGATCGAGGTTGGCATCCTTGAGTTCAATCCGCTTTCTGATACCGAACCTACTGATCATCATTTAGAAGTTGTAGAGGCTCAGTCAGTTAATAGCACGGTCGAGAGCTTCAGCGATGTTTCGGCTCCTGTGTCTTTCGATGAAGCGAAACCTTCTATTTCTGAACGTTGGGCCTTGGTTGTTGATGACATCCCAGTTAATCAGAAGTTGTTGGTTCATCAGTTGAAGAAGTTAGGTTTCAAAACTGATATCGCGAATAATGGCGCTGAAGCACTTGAGATGCTGAGAAAACCTTACACGATAATCTTCATGGATTGTGATATGCCTGTGATGAATGGCTATGAAGCTACAGCTGAAATAAGAAAGAAAGAGAATGGACGCTCACACGTGCCTATAATCGCCATGACATCGTATGACCGTGAGACTGATAAAGAGAAATGTCTAGCTGCCGGTATGGATGACTATCTCACGAAGGGAGTAAACGAGGGAACTCTCAGTCGTGTGATCGAAACCGCGTTAAGTGGTGAAAGTTTACAGGGCAATGGCTCCTCAGACCAGGTCGTTCAAGCCCAGATTGCTGATACTATGACTGGTGGCGAGACTATGCCGTTTGATGCTGATAATATTGCGGCTACCTATAGTCGTGATGAATTGAAAGACATCATGCGTTCTTTCTTGTCTTCTATGGAAGTTTTTGTGGGCTCGATGCAGAAAGCTATAGATGATCATGATGTTGAAAAAGTTAGACATCTTTCCAACTCAATAAAGGGTCCCTGCGCTTCACTGGGTCTCAAGCTGATGACCCGGGTCGCGGCAGACATAATCAATTATGCTCAGGCTGCCGATTGGCCGCAGGTAAGGCTCAAGTATCTCAAGCTCAAGACTGTCTATTTACGGTCACAGGCTGATCTGCGTAAAGCTTGTCCGGAAGTTTTTGAAGAAGCCCACCACATTATTGGTTGAACAGCGAATCAGCAGAAAGGATGCCATTGGAAAGCTTAGAGGGACAAGAAGCAGGAAACGTCGCCAGACCAGCGCGGCTGGAAGAGCTTGAAGCTCAATTCGATCGCGACATGGCGAAAGAGCTTGTTTCTGCATACTTGGAAGATACAGCAGATGTTATGGAGAAAATGCAGGAGTCGATTTTCAATCGCGATGGAAAATCACTCAAGTCTCATGCCCATATGCTCAAAGGTGCTTCGAGGATTGTAGTGGCACAGGAATTGGAAGGTCTCTGCAAAGAAATGGAAGAGTATAGTCTAGGGGCTAATTGGCTAAAGGCAGAAGCCCTATTCGAGAAACTGAACAGGGCTTTTCAAGAATTAGTGGAATACCTGAGGCAATACCTTAAATGAATCACGATAGTTTAGTTTATGCTGGATTGATTGTTTCCGTTGCCTCGCTTGGCTTTGGTATCTTCATCTATATTACTCTTAGACGCTTGATGGAGATGTCGAACCCGGGTCGCAATCGCGCTCATAACCAGACTATGGCCGATATCGCCAATCTCAAGAGAGAAGTAGCCCTATTGAGTGAGACAGTTGCCAGATTTAGAACCCAGAGTCTGGCCGGCATAACCGAATCTATTGCCGAGCAAGAGCGAGGACTGAGAGAAAATCTCCAGAAAGATATCAGCAAAGAGGTCAGTGGTCTCTCTCAAGAGTTCGATAAGGCAATCAAGACTATAGTAGATAGATTTGAGAGAAAACATACCGAACTTCTCAAGGAGTTGGAGCCGGTCAACGAAATCTCAAGCATTAAGTCCAATATGACCAGGTTGGTTACGGAAGTGAATGAGGCCCTTTCCAGCTTACCCCAAGGGCAGCAGAATGATTTTGACGGACAAGCATATGCCAGAGCATCAGTTTTAGATCGCTTCATTGCCTCTCTTGAAGATCCTGAAGATCGCCGGAAATGTCTGCTTTCTTCTCTTGATTCAGTCTTAGACATTCCAACCTTGGGAAAATTGGCGGTAGCTTATCCTTCAGCCAATTCCTGGCTAATGCTCAAAGAGTTAGCCGATCATGGCGTAGTCTCTGATGTTGCCGGTTGGGCTTTGGTTGTGGGAGCGGTTGTCGCAGAAGCTGATGGTGACGACGATCTAGCTGAGAAGCTATATCAATCAGCGCGTTTATCTTTTGCCATTGGTGGCTCGGAGGATCATGAAGGACTCTTCTTTGTCACAAGGGGCTTGGTTAATGTACTAGAGAGAACCGGTCGCGAGGATGTTTCAGAAGCTCTGAAGATGAGTCTGGAGAACCATATAACTGCTTTGCGCAACGAGCCTCCGGTTGAGCCTGTGAGGGCTTGCCATAATTTGGCAGATTTTTATCTGCAAGAGGGTCGCAATGCCTGTGCGGCAATACTTTATTTGAAAGTATTGCAAATGGCAGAGATGATGGGTGGGTACGAAAGTCAAGCTGACAGAGCGTGGAATGGTATCGCTCGTGCATTGAGATTTATTGTGCTAAATGACAAGGGTGCACCTAGAGAAAGCTTCAAGTATTTTTCAGCAGATACTGCTGCCTTCCTCAATAGAGGGCTCAATCGTCCTGATACCCTTCTCAACGAAGACAGCGAGAAAGAAGGTATTTTGCTTTGCACGATTAGGTTGTTTGATCGGGATAAAGACATAAATGGTGCCCTTTCCTCAATCGTAGCCTTAATGAATCACTTAGAGTCTGCCAGACTGAGCAAAGATCATAAGACTTTTCTTGCCACTGAGGTGCTCTACGCCCTAGATTCTCTTGGGCTGAGTCGCAAGGCTGTCGGCTTGCCGATTTTGAAGCAATTGGTTGAAGTCTTCACCCGCAGCGGCAGCTATAACAAGGCGGCTTCAGCTGGTGCTAAGCTGGTTGATGTTTCTCTAGATCTCTTTGGTGATGCTTCTCTTGAAACAGTCGGACCAATAGAAATGCTGGCTAGAGTTTATAGAGCGATGGAGCGCTTTGATCTGGCTGAAGAGTGCTATAGGCAGATCTTAGAGGTTCAGTATAAGGTCTATCCGACTGAGCACGAGAATATGATAGATGTCCTTCTCAACTTGGCGGAAGTATGTCTGATTCAAAAAGATGAAGGCGAATGTGAGATCTTCATGGAAAGTGCTGCCGAGATGTGTATCCATCTTCTAATGGAAGAGGACCCAGAGCTTTCCAAAGAGGAAGTCGAATCTAGGAGAGTGAAAGCTCAGTTGATCAACGAGCGTATCGATATAATTAAAAGGCAAATGGGCGCTAAAGTCGCTTGAAAAAGTCTGCAAAAGTGTAGAGCATATAGTCTACCGACTGCTGTGTTATTCCGGGGTAGACGCCCACAACAAAAGAGCCTTTCATCACTTGATCTGTATTGCTAAGGTCGGCAACTGTGCGTTTGTCCACATCAATAAAGGCAGGTTGTCTGAGTAGGTTGCCGCCGAATATGTGTCTGGTGGCAATCTGCTTACTCTCAAGATGTTCAATCAAGCTCTTTCTGGCGAATGGGGCTGTCTCTTTCACTGTTAGCGGAAAACCAAACCAAGAAGGGTCACTACCCGCGGTGGCTTCTGGAAGGACCATAAACTCCTCAAAGTTTTTGATTTTCTTCAAGCCTTCTTTGAGGTTGGCAAAGTTGCGGCGTCTACTAGAACCGAAACTTTCTAGTTTCTCTAATTGGGCCAGTCCAACTGCCGCTTGCATGTCAGTGAGCTTCAAATTATAACCGAGGTGACTATAGATATATTTGTGGTCGTAGCCTTCTGGCAGCGAGCCCAGTTGCCAACCAAAGCGCTTACCGCAAGTATTGTCTTTACCCGGATCGCAATAGCAGTCGCGACCCCAGTCGCGAAAAGATTCCACAATAATCTTGAGTTGGGGATCCGAGGTGACAACACAGCCTCCCTCGCCCATTGTTATATGATGGGCCGGATAGAAGCTACTTGTTGCCAAATCTCCTCTAGTGCCTGTCAGTTTGCCCTTGTAGAGACTGCCTAGAGCATCGCAGTTGTCTTCAATCACAAAGAGATTGTGTTTTTGAGCAAAGCTCATAACCGTATCTAGGTCAAACGGATTACCGAGTGTGTGCGCCAGGATAATTGCTTTGGTTTTTGAACTATAAGCTTCTTCAAGCTGCTCGGTTTTGACATTTAGAGTTGTGAGATTCACATCAAGAAACACCGGAACTAAATTGTTTTGCACAATCGGTGCTACCGTTGTAGGAAAGCCGGCAGCCACAGTGATGATTTCGTCTCCAGGCAGGAGTCTTCGCTCTTTTAATCTATATGAAGTAAGCGCGGTTACAGCCAATAGATTGGCCGAAGAGCCGGAATTGCAAAGAAGGGCATAGCGTCTGTCTAGGTGACGGGCAAAAGCCTGTTCAAAGTTGCGGGCGAATCTGCCTGTAGTTAGCCAGAAATCAAGTGATGCGTCTACCAGGTTGACAAGTTCTTTCTCGTCAAATATACGCCCTGCGTATGGTATGAACTGCCCTTCGCTGAATTCTTTGTCAGGCCATTTCAGCTTTTGGTAGCGAGCGGTCAATTCCAGAATTTCGAGACGCAGTTTCTCTGCTTCATCTAGGCTATCCGACATCGAGATCCCCTTTCTATGGGGCTATAATTATAACTTCAGTCGGCTCTCAATACTAAGCGAGTTCATAAACCCAAAAATGAAAGTAGTGATTTTAGCCGGTGGGCTTGGTACAAGGCTGCAAGAAGAAACCCACGTCAAGCCGAAGCCCATGGTGGAAGTCGGTGGACGACCGGTTCTATGGCATATTATGAAGATTTACGCTCATTTCGGGTTTAGAGAGTTTGTAGTGGCACTCGGCTATAAGGGTGGGGTGATCAAGGAGTACTTTCTCAATTATCGACATCGCGACAGCGATCTTGTGGTCAAGCTGCGTTCTGGCGAAATTAAGGTCTCTGGCGGCGGTGACATAGAAGATTGGACTGTGCATCTTATCGATACAGGGCAAGACACCATGACTGGTGGCAGAATCAAAAGAGCTTCCGAATACATCGGCGATGAACCTTTTCTCGTCACTTACGGCGACGGTGTTGCTGATGTTGATGTAAAAGGTGTTATTGACCTGCATAAGAAACAGGGTAAGAAAGCTACTGTGACTGCGGTGAGACCACCTGCTCGTTTCGGAGAAATCTATTTTGAGGAGGGCGCCTCTCGCACTGTTTCCAGATTTGAAGAGAAGCCTCAGACAGATTCCGGCTGGATTAACGGAGGATTTTTTGTTCTTGAGCCATCGGTGCGTGATTATATTTCCGATGATAGTTCTATATTTGAGAGAGAACCTTTGCAGCGTCTGGCGCAAGAAGGAGAATTGAGTTCTTACTTGCATTATGGCTTCTGGCAATGTATGGATACAGTCAGAGACGTTGAGACATTGCAAAAATTATGGCGTGAAGATGAAGCCCCTTGGAAGTTGTGGTAGAGCAAATGAGTATCGATGGCGTTGTAATCAAGAAGCTTAGTCAAATCGCCGATGAGCGTGGCAAAATTATGCATATGATGAGGGTCGACGATCCGCTCTTTGCGGGCTTTGGTGAAATTTATTTTTCGCAGGTCTATCCAGGCGTGATCAAGGGCTGGCATTTGCATAGCGAAATGACCTTAAACTATGCAGTTGTGAGCGGCATGATTAAGCTGGTCCTTTACGACGATAGACCTGAATCGAGCACCAGAGGACTATTGCAGGAAGTTTTCCTGGGTGATAGTGATTACAAACTGGTGCAGGTGCCACCCGGTGTCTGGAACGGTTTCAAGGGTTGTGGTGTTGCACCATCTCTAGTGGCTAACCTGGCCAGTCACCCCCATAGTGCTGATGAGATATCACGTATGGATCCCTTTGATAATCATATTCCTTATGACTGGTCGCTGATGCACAGATGAGAGATCTCGTTATTGGTGCTTCCGGTCAAGTAGGCGGCGCTTTAGTTGACTTCTTACGTGGGCACGGCGTGGATGCCATCGGAACTTATTCGTCGCACAATCCACCCCACTTTCCTTTGCGCCATCTAGACATAAGCGATAAGGCAAAAGTCCTTTCGCTGCTTGAAGAGCTTTGTCCTCGCCATGTGTATCTAAGTTCTTCTTTTACCAATGTAGAGGGCTGCGAGGAAGACCCAGAGCTGTCTCATAGAGTCAATGTTTTGGGTGTCGAAAATGTTTTTGCCGCATGCCAGCAGGTTGGCAGTAAATTGATCTATTTCTCTAGTGATTATGTATTTGATGGATTAAGTGGACCTTACCGTGAAGATTCGCCGGTCTCTCCCATTTCTGTTTATGGACGACACAAGGTCATGGCAGAGAAACTTGTGCTCGCCTCTGCAGATTCTTTGGTCTTAAGGACCACTGTGGTTTATGGACAAGAGTGGCAAGGCAAAAATTTCGTGATCAGGTTGGTCAAATCTTTGCTTGATGGCAAAGCAATCAAGGTACCAAGCGATCAGGTGGGAAACCCGACTTTTTCTCGCAATCTTGCTGAAGCTGCAGCTTTGCTAGCCGACTGCGCCAATGGTATCTATAACGTTGCCGGTCTCGAGCGCGTCAGTCGCTACCAGTTTGCTCGCGAAGCAGCTTATGTATTTGGTCTAGATGAAGATCTCGTTATTCCGGTACAAACGAGTGAATTGGGACAGAAAGCAGCCAGACCCTTAGAAGGTGGTTTGGTCATGGAAAAACTTCAGGCAAAGCTGCCCAAACTGGAAATTATAGGTTGTAGAAAGGGATTGCAACTTCTGCATAAGGAACTAGAGAGGTAGAAAAGGGAGGGGGGTGGCTCTTGACAATCGACGGTTTACTTGGTAGAATCGCAAGTCATATTTGACGCTATCGCAAAAATCTACCCTTGGTCATAGCCCACTCTTAGTTACTAGAGAAATTGTTCGTCCTTTGTCCTTTGCCCCAATTTTTCATCCAAACCTCTTGTGAGGTCCCTTTATGCATTCATTCTTTGCCATTTCGGTGGCGACATTTAATGTCGCTCTTATACTTTTGTCGCTTGTTTCGTTTTCGGTTTTAGCTTGCTCTTCTGCGTCCGCACAAAGTCAGCGACGCAATTTACCGCCGGTGCGCATGGACAGCTTTGTTCAGCAGGCTGGCGGTATGGCTGAATCAATCTATGGAGATGAAAGCTTCAAGGGACCGCCTCCTTACTATAATTTCACCAGGGAGCATCGTATCAATACCGGCATTGTCGGTACTCGAGATGCCGGGCTCACAACCGGTCACGGTTCTCTCATGCCTTCAGCTTGGGGCGCCGATGAGTACATCGGTGGTCCTGAGATGGACTATTCTGGCGCCAATCATGGTGTTCATACCCCACCCAACCCTAACGGCGTTGGTTATGACCTAAGCCAAATTGAGAGAGAAAATAGAGATTTGCTTGCTGCCTATTCCAGTTTGCAGTATCGCATTACACAACTTGAAATGCAGTTATTCAACGGTGCTCTGGGTATTTTGGAAAGAGCAAGAGCTGCCAAAGAATTAAAGGACGCCATGAGCCAAAGTTCTGAGATGGCTTCGCGTCTGGCCAATCTCAACAAGATGAGAGAAGTGGCAAGCGGCCTCTAAATCTCTTTATCTTAGCTACTAAATTGCAAAGACTTCTTTTAATCTGCCTCAGTACGGCAGCTTCTGCGGTAGCATAGCTGCGTAGCTCATAGCTCTGAGGATAGTGTAATGCGTCACCCTAATGTTCCTGAATCTCTTGAAGGCTGGTGGATTCTTCACCGCATGTTTGAACTGGATAGATATTCTTGGGATCGTCTTGCCGAGCAGGAGCGTAACGAGCTTGTTAGTGAAGCCCGCTCTGCTTTAGCTCAGTTTCAGCAAGGCAAGGAAACCGATTTGGGTTTGGCTCAAATGGTAGGGCACAAGGCTGATTTGATGCTCACTCACTATTCGAAGGATTTTGATGGTCTGGCCTATGCCCAGATGACCTTTGATAAGCTCGGAATATGCGAATTCCTCACCCCGGCGCTGTCCTATGTTTCTATCTTGGAACTAGGTCTTTACGAAGCTACTGGCAAAATTCATGCAACCTTAAAAGAAAGAGGGCTGAAAGCCGGCAGTCCTGAATGGAATGCTGCATTCGACGAATTGCTTGCTGAGCAAGAGAAGCATCCTCATTATGGCGGCAGACTCTGGGCTCGTATTCCGCAAAGACGTTATGTTTGCTTCTATCCTATGGATAAGAAGAGAGGCGAAAATGTGAACTGGTACATGCTGCCCTATGAAGAACGCGGCAAAATGATGCTTGAGCACGGAAAAATTGGACGAACCTACAGTGGTCTTGTCACCCAAGTAATCTCCGGCTCTATTGGTTATGACCGCTATGAGTGGGGGGTTGATCTATATGCAGATGACCCGCTTATCTTCAAGAAACTGGTTTACGAGATGCGCTTTGATGAGGCAAGCGCCAAGTACGGAGATTTTGGCGACTTTTACTCCGGTCTGCAGTTTTCTCTCGATGAATTGAAGACTTTCTTTGAGGGAACGTCAGTGCCGAAGCTAAACACCTTACAGCCCGTGTAAGAAAATTCGAAATTTGTAACTAGTAAAGGAAAGAGCCCGAAATTCTCCGGGCTCTTTATTTTAAGTTTGTCCTTGTCCAGGCTTGTTTTGGTTTAGCTGGGCACGCTCTCGGGCTTCTTTCTCAAGCTCCAACTGCTTCATCATCTCATCTTGCTTCCGTTCGGCGGTTAAGGTCTCTTCTTGAGTCTTTTCTCTCTGTTTATCTCTTACCATTTCATCGTAACGGCGTCTTTCTAGTTCTTCCATTTGCCTTCTGCGCTCGCGTTCCTCTTTCTGGCGACGCTCTTCTCTTTCGCGATCGGCTCGTCTTAGAGCTTCCTCTTCGCGTTGTTTCCGCATTTTATCGACTGACATGGGTATTTCTCCGCAAAGCTATGGCATTAAATACATGCCAACTTGGCGGTCTTTATAAACATGGCTCAGAATAGCTCTGGCTCAGACTAGTGCCGGCTAAATCCAGCATGACAGCAGATTGAGCTTATTCCAGATAATCGTCGGTTTTATAGCGTCTCGCCACACCGGTTTTCTGGGCCGCCTGGGCCACAGCTTCCGCCACTCGCGAGGCCACCTGTCCGTTGAAAACGCCAGGAATGATGTAGTCTTCATTCAGCTCGTGATCTTGAACAGAGGCGGCGATGGCGTAAGCAGCAGCCAGTTTCATCTCTTCGTTTATGTCGCGAGCATGGCAGTCCAGTGCACCTCTGAAGATGCCGGGAAAGCATAAGACATTGTTGATTTGATTCGGATAGTCGGATCTACCTGTGGCCATGATTCTCACAAAAGGTGCTGCTTCTTCAGGCATAACTTCCGGAACTGGGTTAGCCATAGCAAAGACAATTGGGTCTTTAGCCATTTTCTTGAGAGACTCAGCTTTGATCGTGCCCGGTCCGGAAAGCCCGAGAAATAGATCGGCTCCGTCCAAGGCGTCTTCTATAGACCCTTTGAAGCCGGTGGGATTGGTATTTTCAGCAAACCAGTCCTTCATATAGTTCATGTGCTCGCCTCTACCTTTGTAGATGGCGCCCATACGATCGAAGCCGATAATATTCTTGACTCCCGCATTCATAAGAATCTTCGAACATGCGACACCGGCAGCGCCAACTCCCGAAACAATCACTTTGAGAGTGCCGATTTCTTTTTTCACTATCTTGAGCGAGTTGATCAAGGCAGCCAGAACTACAACGGCTGTGCCGTGTTGGTCGTCATGGAAAACTGGGATATCGAGTTCGTTCTTTAGTCTTTCTTCAATTTCGAAGCAGCGAGGGGCAGAGATATCTTCCAAATTGATGCCACCAAAGGTGGGGGCAATGGCCTTGCATGTCTTGATGATTTCCTCGGTATCTTGGGTGGCAAGGCAAATGGGAAAGGCATCAACTTTTCCGAACTCTTTGAAGAGCATGGCTTTTCCTTCCATTACCGGCATGGCGGCTTCCGGACCAATATTGCCCAAACCCAGCACGGCGCTACCGTCTGAAACTACTGCTACTGTATTGCGCTTTATAGTCAACTTGTAGGCATTCTCAGGCTCGTTATGGATAGCCATGCAAACTCTTGCCACACCTGGAGTGTAGGCCATAGATAGATCGTCTCTTGTAGCCAGAGGGACTTTGTTTGTTACTCTGATTTTTCCGCCTATGTGCATGAGGAAGGTTCGGTCCGAAACATTTACGACTTCAATGCCTTCGAGCTTCTTAATTTCTTGAACGAGTTTCTCTCCGTGTTCGGTATCTCTTACTTTGATGGTGATATCTCTCACTATCGCGTCTTTCTCGAAGCCGTGAATATCTATCGCGCCGATGTCTCCACCCACCTCGCCGATACGCGAAGTTAGCTTGCCGAGCATGCCCGGCAGGTTGGTGATTTTGGCTCTTAAGGTGAGGCTATGGCTGGCGCTTGGTTTGAGGTTCTTTTCCGAATTGGTGGAAGGCTTTTGAGTTGTAGACATCTGATTTTTCTCTTGAATTGAGGCTAACTGTACCGATGGTTCTCAGGAGGCGAACTGATTAATCAATGAGGATATGTTAAGCTGACGAGCGCCGAAATCGTGCTGCTAAACCAAGTTTTTTAATAGCTTGGCAAGCAAAGCGGGAACAATTTACTTCGTTTTTGCCACAGTAATAATAGCCCTTGCGCAAAAATTACGACCTAACCCAGAAAGAGGATATTTTGATGGTCTCTGACAATAAGGAAACAATCGGAAATTATGAAACCAGCCAGAGCGGCAAGAGTGTTGTCACCAGGCGTGATGTACTTTTGATGGGCGCTGTTGCCGCAGCTGGTTTGTCCACCGGCAAAGTTCTCGCCGCCGATGCCGCTAAATCTGGAGCAGCCGCACCGGCTAAGAATGCTGCGGCTGGCGAGCTATATGTTGCTAGAGATTTTAGTGGTTTGGTCGGCAAGAAGCTTGACGGTCTTTCCCAGTCTCAAATTGAGCAGCATTTGAAGCTCTATAAGGGTTATGTCGGGAAGTCTAACGAGATTCTCGCCAAACTGAAAGAAGTGGATTTGGCCAGTGCCAACGCTACTTACTCTCCGCTGCGCGAACTTCTCATGGAACAAAGCTTCGCTGTTAACGGTGTCATCTACCATGAACTTTACTTCGGCAATCTAGGAGGTTCAGGCGGTGAACCTACCGGTGATTTAAAAGCAGCCCTTGATGAGCGTTTTGGTTCAACCGGAAAATTTATGGATTTCTTGAAAGCAAGCGGCAAAAGCATGCGCGGTTGGGTGATAGTCGGCTTTAACCTGAGAGGCGGTTATCTGGATACATTTGGTTTGGATACGCACAATATGTGGTCGCCAGCCGGTTTTGTTCCGATTCTCGCGTTGGATGTCTATGAACATGCCTACATGATCGACTACGGTGTTGACAGAGCTAAATATCTAGATGCATTCGCCAAAAACGTAGACTGGGGCGTTGTTGCCAAGCGTCTTGCTTCGGTGAGTAAGTACCCCCTTGGTCTGGAGCTGACTGTTTAGTGATGTAGTTCACTTAGACTAGAGCTGAAGAAATGGAAAGACCCTGTCACCATTAGTAGTGACAGGGTCTTTCCAATGCTTTTATCCGGAACGTTTAACTCTTCGCCCTATTACTCTTCTATGGTAAGAGTAAGTTCTATCTTGTTTGGAGTGGTGACTGTTTCATGGCTTGCGGGTCTAACTGAGCCGCTCTCTTTTTTCTTGCTCACCACTTTGATTTCGCGAGAGAAGAATACTTTTGATTGGTTTACCATTTTTCTGTACTCTTCGGGGGTCATGTCGGCTGCTCTGAACGGACTTTCAGGCACTGCATTCATGGCGATAGAAAGTGGTGCCTCGTTGACTGGATAGGCGAAAACAAAAATCTGTTCCTGGGTTTTCTTGGCACCAGGCTGCAGTCCTACTTTGAATTCGAAATCACTCTCTCTTCCTCCAATGCTGACCGTCTCGCCAGCCTTAACTTGGGCGCTTGATTGGAAGGAATTGGGGAAAATCTGGGTGAGCTTGCCTTTTCCGTCAAAGTTGTAGATGGTGATATTGCAGTCTCTATTAGCCTTGACGTTCACTTCCATAGTCTCACCGTCTTTATAAGCCGGCTGCTGACCAGGCTTGTTCAACCAAGCCGAGATAATACCCTCTCCGTCATAGGCGACAGTTTTGATACTCTGGTCTGTCGGAGACGACTTCTTCACTACTTGAATGCTGGTTGGCTTGTGATTTTCGACTGGTTTTTTTACTTTTGTTTTGACAGTAGCAACCTTTTGGGCCTTGCCGGTACTCGATGAATTGCTGGAACTTGTCGAAGAGAGAGTCGGTGCTGACTTCGGTGTTGTCTTCACCTCTTTAGCTTTGGGTTTGGCTTCCGGAGTTACCGCCTTGACCGGTGGGTGCTTGATTGTGGGCTGCTCAATAAAAAGCCCCCTTTCTTTTGAATTCTGCAGATCTGCCTGGCTTGGCTCTTGCACGGTGCCTTCAGCTAGAGCGCCTGAAATGAGAATTGAGGATGCCAGAAAGGAAAAACCGGCGCTTAGTAAGAATTTGACTGTGTGATTGGTATTGGTCATTTCGATATCCTCAGTTTGTCGGTTAAATTGCCGACCGCAATCTTTTTGCCTTAAATCGGTTGCCTGTGGTCAAGACCAGATTCGGGAGTAATTTAGGAGGAATTCCTAAATTTATCTTTCCACCGCTAAAGGACCTTCCATCTCAGAGTAGATCACTTCATCAGGATGCTCTGCTTTTAGTTTGAGAAGTTCATCCAGTATTTTTCTATTGTCTACGAACTGAATATTATTTGCTTCGTTGTCTGTGTATGAATCACCTAGCTCGACAGTCTGCAGGTTTGTGCTGACGGCAAAGAGGTGTAGGCGGTCTTCTTTGTCGTTTACCAACAGTTTTTGAGAACCTATGCTTTTGAATGAGACCATTTCGCCCCCCTTAACAAAAGCGGTATTGCCTGGTGGATAGGCCCGATAGACCGGCTTTCCGGGGCTGTAAAGGTCTTCGTCAAATATATAAAGATTGCAGTCCGAGCCAGGCAAAAGAGTGATTAGGGCCTGTTCGCCCATTTTGTAGCCGTTTCTTGGTTTGTTATAGCCAAGTTTGACCGGCTTTAGTTTGGCGGCGTCCACCTTGAGGGCATTCACTTTTGGATAAAGAAGGAAGGCCGCGCCAATCGCAAAACTAAGAAAGAAGGCAAGGGCAAACTTGAAGAGAGAGAGAGGCATTGCCTCCGACGGTTCTCTTGCCGGCGGTTCAATTTCGCCTTCCACTTCCAGATCTCTCAGGGCGTCGATCCAGAGCGCCAGTCTAATAGAGGTGGTTGGCAGATTAAGCCCCGGCAGGGTAGCTGTGTCGCCGCAGTGAAGCCCCACCACTGAACCGTCTGGGGCGAATATCGCAGCACCGGAGTCACCCGGGGACAAGGCTAAATCGTGCAAAAGGTGAAAATTATCGTTCTTGCGAAGTGGTCCTAATAGGCTGCCGGCCTGGGCTAGTGGGCTCATTGACGAGCTAAACTGACCTAGATGTACGGGGTATCTGACCGCAGTGAGAGACATCTGCACCGGTAGAGACTTCTCGTAGGTAATCGGCAGTGGCTTTGCCGTTATATCTGGAGCTTTAAGCGAGACAAGCAAAAGCGCGGCATCGAAACGGACCAATTGGTCTGGTTGTCGCACAAAACCCGGGTGCATTTTGATTTGATTGACTGGATATCTGTTTCCCGAAAGTGGAAAGAAGACCGAGATTTGCTGGGGGGCGCTGACAAAGGCGTCAACAACATGACCGCAAGTAACAAGCTGGCAAACACCAGACACCCATGCTTGGCCTAACAGTACTTCTTGCCCAGCTTCTGTCTTGACCACATGGGCAAGCGATCCTGCAAAATCGTCGGGGTTAATAGTCAAGGACCGAACTTTCCTGTCTTTTTTGGGTCATGGCTTTCAAATTATAGAGCACGCTAGGCTGGGCCTTAAACAAACTATTGATCGTTTATGAAAGACCCCGATTGCCTATACAATTAGGAGGTCTTAGAAAGAGTCGCGGATGAACGAACAGGCAATTGAGAAAACCCAAGAGGGAGCCCCAGGCACAAATGCAGGCGCAAAAGCTTCTTCTGAGAACAGCTTGTTCAAGAATGTAAAGCGGTTCTGGTGGGTATTGCCAAGCTTCTTTATTCCATATGCCGTCTGTCTCTGGCGTTTTTCGGTAACCGACGAAGAGTTAAATGCTGCTCGAGCCCTCCGGGCTGGTCTCATCGGGCTGGGTTGCGCTGCCTCAATCTGGGGAATCTGGCGTATTGATGTCATGTTCGGTACTAAACAGAGATTGAGCGGGGCTTCAACTGCTGTCAAGGTACTAACCTATTTCAGTGGGCTAAGTCTGTGGGTCTGCTGGCTTGTGGTTGGTGTTGTTATAGCCATGGCGTATGATCAGGTTTACGACATACCTCCGCTTTTGCCTAATTTACCGGAGTAGAGACAATATTCAATGCTTACCAGCCGCACTATAGTTGCAGAAATATTAGCTCTGGCTCCAGATTGGAAGCCAGTTTATGACAGCTTGATGGCTGATTCCGGCGGAGCTAGTGTCAGTGCTTATCAGCTATTCGAGAGGCTGGGTGCTCGTTCTGTTTTTCTGAAATGCTTGGCTTTGTCCAATGATTCTCCGCAATTGGTGCGGATTATCAAAGATGAGTATTACCAGCCAATGCTTTCCAAGATGCTTTCTTCCAACCAGAGCTTAAAGCGCTTCTGGTCTCAGCGCCGGCATGATAATGAGTTCCAAAAAGCTCAAGCTCTATCTCTGGCAGCCGAGCTTGCTACCAAAATGGAAGGCGTTCTACGCAAGCACTTGGATCAGCGCAATGAAGATGGGTTCAAGGTTCTGCTTCCTGCTTATGTGCAGCGTTCTGTGCACAACGCCGCTATTGATTATATTAAAGAGGAGTGGCAGTGGGAGAAGGAAACCCTCCAGGATCTCAATCTAGATCCTGAGCAGGAGGACCCTCGGCACTGCACCGCCGATGACGTTAAGTATGCGCCTGAGAACCGAGCTCTTTCAGCCGAACAAGTTGACCAGCTAAATGAGTTGCGAGTGGTATTGAAAGAGATGCTTGAGGATAAGTCGGTCAATCATGAGCCTTTGGTAGTTGTCGACATGATGTTTGGTTTGGCATTAACCGAGAAATCTACTATTGGTAAAGAACTGACAATGAGAGAAGTTTGCGAAATTCTCTCGTTGCCGGGCGAAACACAAGCAAGAAAAATAGCCCGCTGTCAGGTTCTGCTTGATAAAGGTCTGGATATGATTCGCAATAGAATCAGAACCCGTATGCCGAGCGTCGCTGAATGTTGGCAGTCCGATATCAATGTAAACACTGCCTCTCGGAGAGAACTTACTCACCAACTTGGACTGACCGAAGGTGAGGTCGACCGGTTGGTAGCTGGTCGGCAATATAAGACACTCGATGAGCTGAGCGCATCGGTTCTGCAAAAGTCAGGAAGATTGGAAGAAATTCGTCGAAATGGCGCCGTGGCTGCCTTTGTACCTGTTGATATAAATAGTTGCACCACAAGAGATATGATCGATATTCTCGGTGTTCAGAAGGATCTCGCGCAGAAACTGACCAGTCTCCGACCCTTTTCCAGCTTCGAAGATCTCACTGAAAAGGTGAATATTACTGCCGAGCTTGCCGACTCCTTAATGCGAAGAGGATGCACTGTTCGTGCCCAGAGCAAAGAGGGAGAGAAAAGACTAGATTTGAATTCATGCGATTTGGAAGGACTTCTCGCACTCGGCTTGCCAAGATCTGTCGGTGAAAAGATTTTAAGAGGACGTCCATTCACAACCTGGGGTGAACTCGAAGAATACCTTGCCCCGGAGTCCCAGGTTTGGCAAATAATCAGGCAAAGATCTTGTCTTGCACTTTTTCCCCACTAATTTTTTCGAGCTTGCCGTTGAGATTGCCACAAGATAGTGCGACCTCCATAAAACTAGGAGCCTCCCATGAATAACCTTTCCAATCTGGACCTAGCCAGCGATCCCTCAAACGGGGCTGTATCGATCAGTCCTGAACAGGTGAGAATGACCCAGAAGCGAGCTTCGGGCAGGGCTTTTAATGATGAATTAGCTAGGCTGGTTGTTGAGAACCTGGTTTACTCTTTAGATCCTGAGTTGGACATATTGATAGATGATGCTGCTGCGATGTGCAATTCAGCAAATCTTTGTGCCTCCGTTGGGGTCAGTGATGTTGTTGTCAATGGGCACCGCATTGATGTGCGAGCTTTGGATGCCGAAGGCAAAGTAAGCATTGACAGGGCTTTGATCGGCTCTCAGTATCTCAGTTTGGGTACCATGGTGGTGGACCTGACAAACGATATGCAGTTTAAGGGGCAGGTGCTTGGCTTTATTGGCGCCGGCGTGTGGATGAAGACCGAAGAAGCTTGTCGCGCATCTCAAGATGACAGGGTCGCTTATGCCTTCAATGAATTGAAGCCAGAGGGCTCTTTTGATTTCGCTTCTTGCCTAGTCGAACTCTTGGCTAAGCCAATCGTTAAATTGCCCCAGACCAGTCGTTTGGCTGACCCAAAAGCCGATATTCAAGAGCTGCTCAATGGTTCAGAGAAACTTATCTCTGCACGCCGGAAGCAGATTTTTTCTTACATTTGTTCTTCATGGTCGGAGCAAACTTGTGCCATGCTTGATGAGTTTCGCCTTCTCTCTGCCAGGCAGCTGAAGCAAGTTCTACAGGATGCATCTATTTGGAATGAGCGAGTAGAGAAAATTGTAGATAGACTGAAAGTGCGATTTGAGCGTCTTTCTAGAGAAGATCTGCGTTTGCTGGTTGAGAGAACTGGAGCCACCTGCGGTGGGCAAATTGCTTCTCCATACTTCAAATCCACCCTTCTTAACGAGGCTCTAGCCCTAGAACTTAAGGGTAAGACTGTGCCGGCTAGAGCCAATCAGCTTATAGAGAAAATTATCAAAGGTGTCTCAAGCATCGAAGCAGTTAAGCAACTGGTCTCTAATCAAGTTGCCGTCGATTTGGCTTCGGTTATCAAGAAAAGTCGCGGTGAAGTAGTCCAAGGTTTTGTCAGTGCTTCAGTTGAAGAGATTGGCATGGCCTTCCAGCAACTTTCTCTCAAGCCGGCCTATGCCACACATAGTTCATCTGAGAGTGGTGTCGATGCTATTAATGAAGCTCTTGGTCTCCTCGAGGTTGCCAATCTAGCCGAGTCAACCAAGGACCTCGTTGCCGACCTTGAAGTTCTTGATTGAGGCTATATGCTCTCGACAATGTTGCCCTCATAGCCCCCAATTGGGTACAATCGGCTCATGCAAGCGGGTGCGGCAACATCGGTAGATTGTAAGAGTTGTGGGGCGGTAAATAGCTCCGACATGTCCTTCTGTGCCCAATGCGGCAAGGTCCTCTCTTCCTCTGTGGAAGCTCTCAGACAAGCCCGAGGAGTCAAGAAGCGCTCTTGTAATTCTTGCGGGCGCTCTGATGAACTAAATAATAGATATTGCGTATTTTGCGGTTCGGAAATTGAGATCTTTCAAACTCGTAAGACCTCAGCAGAGGCTTTGGCAAAGTTTAACGACGATCTCAATTCGCTATCTGCGCCGTCTTCTTCGTCATCGCAGTCATCGCCTATAAATATTTCCTCTCCTCGCCAGTCTCAAGTGGCTTTGCCGGCTCTGCCTGTACAGGCTAAGGCAACGCCGCGTCCTGACCTTTTCATTATTTTGGGCTTGGTTTCGGGCTTGGCAATGCCATTTCTTCTAGGTTCAACGCTTCTTAGCCATGTTTATCTTGCCAGTCAGATTCCGAGTCAGGGGCTACTTGTCTTTTCAGATAAACCCAATGCTGGTGTACTTTTAGAGTCATTAGACAGGAAGGAATATGTGGCTGGGCAAACCTCAAACCGTGGCGTCTTTTATTCAACAAATTTGTCCTTGCCTGCATATAGGTTGCGTCTTAGCGCCCCTGGCTGCCGCACTCTTTTGCAGAAAATCGAGATGGCTAAAGATAGACTCAACTGTCTCGGGCTTGATAAACCAATTTCTCTGCCTCTATTACCCGGCATTCCCGGAGGTAAGTAATGAGTCAGGATGCAGCCTTTGTAGTCTGTCCAACTTGCGGTAAGCAATTGCCTCGCGCGGCCAAATTTTGCGGCTATGATGGGACTGATCTGACTTTGGCTCGTACAGGTGGAGACGTTCGCAAAATCTGTAATGTCTGCGGCAGGTTTTTTCCAGGTTATGCCAATTTTTGCGCTTTCGATAGAAGTTCTTTGGAAGTCTTGAAGGGTCAGCCTGTAAAGATTACGACTACTCCGGAAGCCTTGCCCACCGCACCGAGAGTTGCTAATCCGACTGCGGCTGAACTTGGCGGCGACACCGTAGACGTCAGCAAATATTCTCAACCGGCTGAGTTGACTGCCGGACCAGGAGATTTCGATGACGATGAAGAGGCGGATGGTCCTTATTCTGCTTTGATTGGCAAGACCATCGATGGCAAGTATCTAATTCAAAACGTCCTTGGTGAAGGCGGCATGGCCGTTGTCTATAAGGCCAACCATGTGCAGATGGAGCGTACTGTTGTTATCAAAGTTATGCAAGGCTGGCTTTTGAGCAACAAAAACTCGATTGAAAGATTTGAACGTGAATGCAAACTGACGGCTAAGCTCAATCATCCAAATATTGTTTCTGTTTACGATGTGGGCTCGATTGGCGGCAAAGAACCATATTTGGTTATGGAATACATCAAGGGTGAAGCTCTTGCCGACAAGATACATAGTCAGGGGGCTTTGCCCTATGCCACTACAGGCAATATCATTGTTCAAATGTGTCGTGGCTTGCAAGAAGCCCATAGTATGGGAATTATCCATAGAGATTTGAAGCCGGATAATGTCTTGCTGCAGCATAAATCAGACCGACCTGACTGGGTCAAAATTGTTGACTTCGGTATCTCTAACTTAGTGCACGGCAGCAAACGTCTAACCAAGACCGGAAGAATGGTCGGAACGCCGGAATATATTGCCCCCGAGCAGCTGAAAGATCGCCCCATTGATATCAGAACAGATCTCTATGCCATCGGCATTATGATGTTTGAGATGCTCACCGGCAAAGTGCCGTTCGAGGGCGAGTCGGCAGAATCAATATTGATGAAACATTTGCTTGAGGATGCGCCTCCGATTTCATCAGTGCGCCCGGATATTCTTGAGGTCGGCAATCCTTTTGAACCGATTATTTCCAAGTTGCTCAAGAAGGAACCTGATGACAGGTATCAAACGGCAACCGAATTGAGATTAGATGTAGAGCAAGCTCTCAATACTGTCCTCTTGAAGAAAAACTGATCCGACTAATTTTGGCGATAGACTGGTAGATAGAGCTACTTTTCAGATTGGGTGCAGTTATGCTGAGTAAACTCAAAGCTGTTTCGGTCAACTTGCTGCTTCTTGCAATCTTTGGCGCTCCTGGAGCGGCTTTGGCGCAGTCTGTCAGTCCTTCTTTTCCTTCTGCTCCGCCGCCGGCAGTCAGTGCTCCTGTCATTCCGGTGGTTCCAGTTCAGACCCAGCCTGTCTTTCCGGTATTCCCGGTTTTGCCGCCGCCACGTACCGACTTCACGTTACCTTTAGTACCCACCGATTACACTAATGCGTCGATGGTGGCTCCGCTTGGTGTCTCGGGGCCAATTCTCAATCCGGCTAATGCAGTCAAAAAGATTGACTTCAACTTTAAAGATCCGCGTTCTGAGACAGAAGATGGAATCATGGTCAAGCATCTGCCCGGCGCTCAATACGAAAGACCGCAACCAGCTGCCATCCACCTCAGTGAAGGGACACTTTTGGTCAGTGTGCGGCGCCCAGCTCATCTAGCAATAGTGACCACGCCCCGTGGCGATATCTCAATAGATTCAGATGCCGAGGTGATTATTCGGTATGAAGATGGCATCTTGAGGGTGCTCAATCTATCAGGCTTAGGGGAAGGCATTAAGGTAAGAATTCATGGCTCGGAAGTTAGCGCCAGCCTGAATGGCCAATCTTTTGAGTCTGTTAAGCATGAGCCTAGGGCAATGGCTCTCAAGGTTGGGCATGAACTGGTTAGTTCTGATCATGCTCTCAGTCGCGCTGATCTAAGACCCCACGATGGGGTGGCAAGGCGCCACTTTGCTTTACTGGAAGACAAATGTATGGCTGTAAGTGAGTTTAGCTTGGAATCCGCTTTAGACAAAATGACTCTACTGGTCGATTTGCAAACCAAAGTAAGCGGAGTTAAAGAGCGAAGAATTCTTGGAGACCTAGCCAAAATGGCAGCGGTGCTAAACTACATGAATGGCGCCCAGGGTTTTGAACACGGTTCGGAACACGGCTCAGGAAAAAGACCGCAATTGGGCTCAAATTAGCTGTAAGCTTCAAGGAGTAACATGTATTTTTCGCGTGTGGCAGGACTTTCAAGGAAAGTTGCAGTTTTTCTCGCCCTTACCCTGAGTCTATCTGCCAGCCTTACATTTGCCCAAGGCGACGAAGAGGCGGGGCTGCGCTCAAAAATAGAAAAACTAAGAAGTTCTGGCAAAAAGAGTGATCTCGGTTTAGCACTGTATCAGCTCGGTCAATATCTTGCTGAGAAAAGAAGATTTGACGATGCTCTGCCTTTCCTTGAAGAGACTCTGGCTATTGATCGCAGCATTGCCAAACCAGCTGATGTATTCAAAGACATTAGTGCTATTGCCATGGTGTATGGCTTTAAGAAAGATTTTGCAGCGGCTGAGAAATTTTATGGAGAGTGTCTGAATATAGCTCGTGAAACTGGTTCTCTCAAGTTGGAGGCTTTGACTTATTCCAATCTTGGCACCAATGCTATTTTTGCCGGACGCTATGAAGATGCCCGCGGTTACTTTGAAAAGAGCAAAGACTGTGCCGCTAAATCAAACGATTATGTTTTAGAAGCTCAAGCGCGTCTAAATATCTCAAAAATATTGAAGAGCGAGGGGAAACTGAAAGAGGCTATAGCTGAGGCTGAAAGCGCGCTCAAGTTGCTTGGAGATAATGATCAGGAGTCGCTTGTTGGTGAAGTAAACCTTGCGCTGGCCGAACTGAAGGAACTAGCAGGTGATATCGCCGGTGCTATCACCGCATATCGCAAATCGGCAGCAGTTTTCCTGAATTGCGGAGAGCCTTTGAGAGAAGGCAAGGCTCTTCTCAATCTTTCCAACGACTTGCTCGCCTATGGTAAGCCAAATGAAGCTCTTACAGAGCTAAATAAAGCCCACGAGATTTTTGACCAAGAAGATGATAAACATAGTCTTGCCTTAGTATTGTCTAGACTAGGCTCAGCTTATGCCGACATCGGTAATTTTGCAGAGGCGCAGCGCTTTCATGGTGACTCTGCTAAGTTGGCTTTAAGCCTTTCTGAGAATAGCTTGGTCTTAGAAAATCAGTTTGAGCTTGCCTATGATTATTATCTTGAGGGCGCTATAGATAAGGCGCTCAAGCGCTTTCTGGAGATAAACAGCAAGTTGTCCGGGCAGACTTTGGAAGATAAAGAGCTGCCTGGCGAGACCTTGAATTCAATTGCTATGTGCTATAGAGAATTAGGTCAGTACTCGGCTGCAAGCGAGTATTACGAACAGGCTTTCAGAAAGTTTAGTTCGCATGGGAATCAGCTTAAATCGCTCGCAGTTATGAATAGTCTTGCTTGTCTTTATCTTGACTCCGGTAAGTTGGATCTTTACCAGAAAAAATTTGCTGAGCTTGAGAATGCTATGAAGGATCTTGGTAAAGAACAAAAAGATTCACTTGAGTTCAAAAGACTGGCTGGCTATGTCTATTTCAACCATGCTCAGTTTCTCAATAGATTTGAAGATAGCTATAGCAAAGCATTGGATGAATTCAAGATCGCTCTTCAGGACTTTGAAGATGTAAGTGACCGCAAGGGACAGATTAGAGCATTGAATGGTCTCGGATTGACATCGCTGAATCTGGCAGGTGTAGCTAATCGTGAGGACAAGCAAGTCAATGATGATAAGGCTATGCAGTTGGCTTCAAATGCACTGTCTTATTTCAAGAAAGCCCAACCTCTGGCGGTTGATTCTGGGATTATCGACCTGCAATGGGAATGCTCGTATGGTTTAGGTGCGGCAAATCAAATATTGAACAATCTCAAAGATGCAGAGACGTACTATTTCAAGGCGATCAGCTTGTTTGAGAAGGAAAAAGCAAAACATACCAGAGACGATTCAAAAACGCACACACTGGACTTACGTGGCGCTTGCTTTCAGTCTTTGGTTACGCTTTTGGTGAAAAGTAATCGCTTTGATGATGCTCTGGAGATTGCAGAAAGAGGCAGAGCAAGAGCCTTTCTAGATCTGCTCGAAGGACGTAAACAGGGACTCAGTACTGTCTCTACCTCAAATTCGGAAGAGCACCTGAAACTGACTGAGATTGGCGCTCTTTCAAAGAAAGTAGGTGGTTCGGATCGAGCTGTCGAGATAGTTCCTAAAGTCCAGGTAGTGGAAGGTGATTCTATAACCTCGGAAGCTTCGGCGAAAGCTCCGGACAAGGCTGAGTTGAAACAGCTTGCCATTGAATCGGACAGCACTATAGTTGAGTATTATTCAGCTGGTGACAGTATATTCGTCTTTGTGGTGGAAGGCGGGCAGGTGAAGACAGCTTTACCTCTCTCTATTTCATCTCGAGATCTCAATAATCTGGTGGCTAAGACCTATGATTCTATAATTTCTCCTCCGCAGTCGTTGACTGACTTACAGGCTTCAAACGAGCGGCGGCAGAGAAATTTGCAGGAACTTCATAAGCTCCTTATTTCTCCTATTGAAGGACTTCTTCCTTCCGAACCTGCAAAGGTAGTTACGGTTGTTCCGCATGGCGCTCTTTACAATGTGCCATTTGCCGCATTGACCGATGTGAAGGGAAACTTATTCATAGAATCGCATACTCTTGCGGTCGTTCCGGCGATTGGCGTCTTTCGCGGCACCCATAAGCTGGCTCAATCTCTAAGCGGCAAACCTGCCAACATGTTGGTTTTTGGCAACCCGACTATGAGGAGCGATCTTGGTATTCCGCCCCTTCCTTACAGTGAGCGCGAGGCGAAGAAGATTGCTGAGCTTTTTGGTGCTGGTGCAGTATTGAAGACAGGCGCCGATGCTTCGAGGACTAATTTGCGGGAGCTTGGTCCCAAGTCGGAAGTGATCCACCTTGCCACCCATGGACTGATTGACCAAGATAGACCTATGGACTCTTCAGTGCTTCTGGCATGCAGTACAAATGATGATGGTCTATTCACAGTGAGAGATATTCTTAAGCTTCCCCCTCTCAAGGCAAGATTAATCACACTCTCGGCCTGTCAAACCGGTAGAGGCAGAATTACTGGGGATGGGGTTGCTGGACTTTCCAGAGCTTTTCTCCTGGCTGGTACACCTTCCATTATTGTCAGTCTCTGGAATGTCGACGATGTGATGACAGAATTTCAGATGAGTGCCTTCTATCAAAGTTTCTTGAGCGGAAAAGACAAGGCGGTAGCTCTGCGCGAAGCTCAACTTAAAACCGTTAACTTTATGGAGAAAGATATGAAATTTCCTCCAGCCAAGGATGGTACTAAGATTCGAGCTAATCCAAGGTATTGGGCCGCCTTTCAGTTAATTGGCGAACATAAATAGAAGCGGTTTCGGGGAATAAAGCTGAGGGTCTGAGAGGTGTACGCTCATGAAAAGAAATCTCTCCAAAATTCTCACATACAGTACCGGCGCTGTTTTGTCTTTCTCCTTTGCCGTCCTCCCAGCTATTAGCGAGTCGGAAGCCGGCTGGGGCGGCTGGAGTTCCGAGGCGCAATGGGGCGGGACGAATTCGGAAGCAAAATGGGGTGGTTGGAATTCAGAGGCGAAATGGGGTGGCTGGAATTCGGAAGCCCAGCATGGCGGTACTAATTCAGAAGCCACTTGGGGTGACTGGAATTCCGAGTCGGGATTTCCAACCGGTGCTCGCGGGTACCGTGGGCGAAGACGCTGGTATAGGAACGCTCAAGTTCCTCAATTTGCCAACTATCAAGCTAGCCAAAATGCTACGATGCGGCGAATTGCCAGCGATCAGTCGGTGGAGCGGGCTCACGAAAAGGATCTCGCCAATAAGCCTGATTCTTACTTCGTGCAAACCTACGGAAACACTCCGAGCCCAACTAGGATGAGTGAAAGAACTTATTCGGGCTCTGATAGTTACCAGGCGAGCTACGGCAGTGCCTTACCGCCAGCACACAAGCCAGGCGGCATAATCGCCACCTATCGCCGTAATAACTCAGGCAACTAGTTGCTTATCCTTTCAGCTTGATTGGGAAGATTGCCGGCTTGGCTATCTCGGCTCTCAATCCACCAAATACGCGGAAGTTAAATCCTGAAAAGCCGGGAGCTCCATTGGCGCCCATATTGAAAATTGGTTCGGCTCTGACAAATGCAGTGACTGGAAGTCTTGGATTTAGTCTTCTTCCTACTTCTCCGGTAATAATAATTACCTGGTTGTTCGGACCGCCCCTCAATCTTCTATTGCCAAAGTTAGTGACTAAGGTGGTATCAAAGAGATAAGACCACGGACCCTTTCTCCAAACTCCACCTGCTGAGTAGAATTGGTCGCCTTCCTGGAAATTTGAGAAAGGATCTCTGAAACGTATCTGTCCAAGCACGCTACCGTATATGACACCACTCATACCTACGCGTCGACTTATCGTGGCAGAGGGAATGATGTCGTAGAAGGCTACTGATGGAGCATTTACCGTGTTGATAAAGAGAGCGCGCGGGAAGAGCGTGAAGGTCAGTTGGGTCTTTTGATTGATGGGAACATCATGTTGTAGCTGTCCACCAACCGAATGAATATTTCTAGAAAGACTGGAATCGCGTTTATCGTACTGATCTCTGAAGAAGAAATAGTTGGCAGAAACCCTGGTTCTCTTACTCAAGGCATAGCCGAGGTTGACGTTGGGAAGAACCCTGTAAATCATGTCGGACAAGTACGGACCATCAGTCTGGAATGTATTCAATTCGAAGCGCAGACTATTCTCCACTGAAGCGTTGAAGAACACCCGCCCAGGCAATCTGTAGAGAGCATGAGCTTTAAAGTTCTCAAAATTGTTGAAGGTTGACACTCTCTCCGGCAGGCGAACCGGAGTCAGATCTATTGGAACGAAGTCATTGCCTCTTGAAACCGCGGAGGCATCTGCAATCGCTCGTGGTTTATCTACTGCCAGAGAATCTGCCAGTGCATCGCTTGTTTGCATTACTTCAGGCTGACTTGCATTATTGTTTGATGCTTGATTGACACCGGCGTCTGAAGAAGAGGCATTAATGCTGACTGATTTACTTTCTTCTCTTTTTTCCTCTAAATCAGCACTAGCAGATTTCTCATTTGTCGATGGTTCAACATCTGCCTTAATAGCTGGTTCAATAACCGGTCTTAATCTGAGAGTATCGAAATCAGCAGTATTCACTTCTTGCGGAACTACAGGCGGTAGCGTTTCAGCCTGTACCTTATTACTAAGTGTCAAGCTGGAAGCGAGAAGTGCACAGCATAGAAGACCTTTTGTTGATCTATGTGGTCTTCCTAAAGAATAGTCGATATCAGCTGGCGGCATACTTCTAGAAATGAGCCTGATCCAAAAAAACACTAGTAAGAAAGCTGTAAGAAGGTTGTCAGAAGGATTCCTGAGCATAGAATGCAAAGTGATTATAGCCGCAAGTTTAATCTTTTGACAGTCATTATTTTTATATACGCTTTTCCTTAACAGCCAAGCAGACCACTCTTAAGCGCTTTAGCCGGCTGCAGGTGTTATATTTGCTTATCTATATGTACAGGAAGTACTGGAAACACGGAAATTTGCAATTAGATGCATGAAGAGAGAGAGCCTGAGCCGAGGCAGTTATCCACCAGTGGTCGTGACCCCGCTATAAGGGTTGTTTTGCAGCCCAAAGATACAAATAACCAAGGTACGGTTTTTGGTGGCATTATTCTTAGTTATATTGACCTTGCAGGAGCCGTCGAAGTTACTAAACTTACTCGACAGCGGATTGTAACCGCCGGTATCAAAGAGGTGAATTTCCTCGCTCCCGTATATATTGGCGAAGTTGTTAGTTTCTATACCAAAACTCTTCGTGTTGGAAGAACTTCAATAACCGTTAAAGTTGATGTCGAATCAACCAGAGGGCATGAAGCCGTTCATGTTACCTCTGCAGAGCTCACTTTCGTCTGTATTGATGAACAGGGTCAGCCAACTTCAATTGTCACTTACTAAGAGATAAACTTGCGAAGGAATTTGTCATGACAACTTTGGATCCAGTTTTTGAGAAAGCCGGCACTGAGCGATTGAGGCTTTATCTTGGCACAGGTTGCGGAAAAACTACTGCTACTTTCGGGCTCACTCTTAGAGCTTTGAGCAAAGGTTTGAATGTTACTCTCGTATTTTTCGATAAGTTGGAAGAGAACTCTTCGGAGGGAAAAGGTCTGAGAATGCTTTCAGAGAATCAGGCTGAAGGATTCGGTAAGTTAGTAATGAACTACACAGGAGTAAATCGAGTCGGAACCGGACCGAAAGGAAGCTTTCGGCTCTATAGTTCGCCTAACGGGATACTTCCTGAAGACAAAGATGCCGCAAAGCAAGGACTTACCTATTTGGTTGAAGGCTTGATGCGCAAAGATGATATCGTAATTGGTGACGAACTTCTTGATGTAGCTAGGGTTGGCTTAGTCGATTTTGATTATGTCAAACAGATTCTTAATTTGAGACAAGATCCCACCGTCCTTGTCTTGACCGGCCGCCGTGCACCTGATTGGCTCATGAATGAAGCTAGCACCATATCTACTACCACGCAGATTCGGCATCACGGTAGAGCAATTGAAGGAATAGATTGCTAACTTGATTCAGGTTTGAAGCAAATAGAGAGAGGAGCGAATCGTAATTCGCTCCTCTCTCTTTGTATGGTTCCTTTGTTAACAGACTAGTTCTTGGCCAGTTCTAATTTTTGCCTGCGCCGGCGCTCTGGGGGAGAGATGACGCTTTCTGAGCGTTCTGCCCCGAACCGGTTTGCGCTTTAGCAATCTCTTCCTTCAGCACTTGTTCTGCCTTCATTAGCTGAACATCGTTACCGTCGTTAGGACTGCGTTTTTTGGTCAAGTCTTTCATTGTGGCGTCAACCCACCAGGGACCTTTGTATTCCTTAACTTCTTTGGAGTCGAGAGAAATATCGTCGTTGACCGGAACAATGAAATCAGGCTTGATACCAGACTTGTGAATGTCTGTATCGTTTGGAGTGAGGTATCGGGCGATGGTGACGTTGATGCCGCTTTGATCATTAAGTCGGTTGATTGCTTGAACCAGACCTTTACCAAAGGAGGTTTCACCGACCAACTTGGCTCTGCCGTTGTCTCTCAAGGCACCCGATAGAATTTCGCTGGCGGAAGCTGAACCTTTATTGATCAGCACCACCATCGGTACCGAACATATTGGTTGACCACTGACTGGTTGAACATTCTTGTAACCATCCGCATCAATCGTGCTGACGATAATGCTTTTCTCTGGCAGGAAAAGTCCTGCCATTTCTATAGCATTATTCAGAAGTCCACCCGGGTTGTGTCTAAGATCAAGGATAATGCCATCGGCTGTCTTAAGTTGATTCAGAGCTTTCTTCACTTCCTCTGTTGCTTTATTGGAAATGAAGCTCTCTAACCTTATATAGCCAATATTTCCAGGCAGGAATTCGGCGGTAGTGACTGCTTTGATTGGAATCTCAGCTCTCTTGAGCTTGACCTTTTTTCTCTCACCTTTACGCAGATAAGTGATTTCGACTTCTGTGTCGATAGGTCCTCTAATTTGCTTTACTACTTGGTCAAGGGATTGAGCCTTGATTGATTTGTTATCTACTTCGATAATTTCGTCGCCAGCCATCATGCCAGCTCTAGAGGCCGGTGTATCAAGAATGGGCGCGATTACCACTACTTTGTGTTCTCTCATGCCGAGCTGCATGCCCACCCCATAAAGGTGAGCTTCGATTTGGTGCTTCTCTTCGTCGAAGGCTTCTTTGTCGAGGAAGCGAGTATATGGGTCAGCTAAGCTGGCGAGCATTGTTTCAATTGCCTTATGGGCATCGTCCATAGTCTTCAGCTTAGTGTCATAGTGGTGCTGCCACCTAGACCAATTCTGTCCGTTGAACTTCTGGTCGTAATATTGCTCTTTCAATAATTTCCAGGCCTGATTGTAGAGGGCTTGAGGGTCTGTGCCGGCTCTTGGCACTTGAGCTAGAAAAGGAAGCGGTTGAGACGCTCCGCCATCGGCGATGATGATCTGGTCGGGCGCTGGTGCCTTATCTTTTGCGATGAGCAGGCTTTGTAGTCCGAAAAAGAGCAAGCAGAACAGCAGTGGTACGCCTACTCTTGCAACGACTTTTCTCTCTAGCAACTTGAATACCCCTTTTTAACCCGGAAAGCCTTGTTAGGCTATGGATTTGGTTGATTTCTGTTTGTGGGTTGGCTAACCCACATGGCCTCGTCTAGCACTACTGCCGGGCGGGCACATTTAGCTCAATTTCAATATTAGATCACTATGGGCACTCTATGCCTCAAATTGCCCCATTTTTTAGGTCAAATTTGCAAATTTGCGGTTTTGTTGCGCGGGATTGCTTTCTCTTGATTAACAGATTGACAAATTTTAATGAATTGTGAAAATGCCTTTCAAGTTCGACTGGCTGGAGTGTCTAGCTTTCAGTCCGCCTCGAAGGAAATTTCTAATCATGGAAACCTTAGGCAGCTTAAAAGAACGAGGTTTTAAATATCTTGGCATTTGCCGTATGATAAGCCAGTTCGAGATTCTAAGATTGGCTTCCATTGCAGTTCTCAGTCCCGTCAGTCTTGATTTGCATATCTCCCCGATATTCAAAAGGTCTCTAACAGGGTTCGGTTAGTAATAGTTTGAGGGGGAGCTTGATGTCGCCGAGTCGCAGCCAGGGTACCAGCATTCTGGACCCCGCCCAGCTGGACAATTCATCTATGGAGGCGTTTTCGGAGCTAACTCTTCGCTCAGATAAGGACGCGCAAAAGTCGGTAGTCAAGCGGTCGGGGTCTCACCCGGAAGCGGAAAGCAAAGTGTCTGGTTCATCGTTATCTGCCAAGTTGGCATCAATCAAGATTTCAAAGGGTACCAAGCTCAAGGTCAAAATCTGCATTTCGATTGTTTTGTTCGCCAGTCTCTTCGTTTTTGGCAAAGTTGACCTGCGAAAAGCCCTTGATGTTGCCATGACTGCCAATAGAGGTTATCTAGCCGGAGCGGTGCTCTTGTTTCTCGCCTCTACATTTTTGAATGCTCACCGCTGGCAACTTTTGGCTTCGGCTGTTGGTCTAAATAAAAGCCTGCTGCAACTTGTCCAATATTGCTTTGTTGGATTGTTCTTCAATTTATTCTTGCCGTCTACAGTTGGTGGTGACTTCAGCCGTTGCTATTACTTGTCCAAGGGTACTGGCAAATACGTAAACGCCTTCTATTCTGTTCTTGCTGACCGGACTGTTGGAATAGCCGTTCTTTTTGCCTTCGCATCCGTAGGTATTATTTTCGGACCGGGTGGCGGTGGCTTACCTTTGCAGCTCAAGCTGCCTATCTTTGCCGGTACACTGGCAATCTTTGCCGTTGTGCCCTTTATGCCTGTGCTTACAAATAAATTTCTCGGACCGGAAAACTGGATAAGCAGACAATTCAATAATTCATGCGCTCAGGCCTACTGGAACAATAAGGGGTTGATGGCTACGACCATCTTGCTCTCCGTGATTATGCAAGTCGTGATCGTCGTATGTCACGTCGCTATAGGCATGGCTCTTGGCTTGAATCAGATACCGCTTTGGTATTACTTCGTTTTCTATCCTTCTGTGGCTGTTTTGGGCTTCATTACTCCTAGCTTCAATGGTATTGGCATAAGAGAATGGGCTTATACCTATTTCTTGACCATGGCCGGTGTTGATAATGCTCATGCTTTGACCTATGCAATCATGTGGCTAGGCTTGACGACTCTATCTTCTCTGGTGGGCGGATTAGTCTACTTACTTGGACATTTTCAGAAGCCGCGCGAGGAGGGTTCCTTCGAATCAGAGACCGAAGTCGGTTTCATGCAGTGATAACCAGATAAGTTTCGAATGCCGCTGATTTACAAAAAGGTGCGTTTTTTGGACGGGATGTGTCCTCTTTCCCGTCCACAAGTTGCAGCGGTCTTTCAAAGGGCAAGAGAAAAAGGACGTAAAGCCTATCTGGTTGGCGGATCTATAAGAGATGCCATCGACCTGCCTGAGAACAGAACCCGTCGAGCTAATTTGGATTTCGATTTTGCCATCGATGGTGGTGCTGTTGAATTTGCCAGAGAAATTTCTGAGAAATTTGCCGGTCATTTTGTCCTTCTCGACGACAAGTTTGATATCGCCAGGGTGGTGCTGCAAGAAGGCATCGTTCTGGACTTTGCAGGCTATTCTGATGGAATTGAGCAAGATATCTTGCGGCGGGATCTGACTATAAATGCCTTGATGATGGACGGCGAAGTATCTGATCAAGTCGTCGATAACGTGGGCGGATTTGAAGATTTGCAGGCTAACCTGATAAGGGCAATAAGCGAAGCGTCTCTCATTGATGATCCGCTCCGTCTTTTGCGTGTATATAGATTCGCCTGTGCACGGGCTGCACAAATCGACGCGGCTACGATTTCCATAGTAAAGACACACTCTGAAAAACTAGCAAGAGTTGCTCCGGAGAGAATAAATTACGAGCTTTTCTCTTTGCTCAATTATGAATGCTCAGAGTACATTCATGAAATGGGCAGCTCAGGCTTGCTTGAGGCGATTTTTGAAGAATTGAAAGAGTGTCGCAGAGTGACAAGCAATAGCTATCATCATCTTGCGCTCTTTGATCATAGTGTCGAAACTATTCCTCAGCTTGAGGCAAAGTTTCCATCTTTGCCCGAATTCATACAAATGAGCAGCAGGCGAGAGCTTATTCCAGGAATTTCTCGTCTTGCGGCAAGCAAGGTGTCAGCTCTCCTTCATGACATAGGAAAACCGGCCACTTGGCAAATTCAAGAAGACGGACGCCACAGCTTTATCGGTCATGACAAGGTCGGGGCTGAGATGATTCGACCTCTAGCTGAACGAATGCGCTGGGCGAAGCACCTTACTCGTTTGGTCGAAAAGTTGGTGCTTTGGCATCTAAGACCAGGTCAACTCTTTCATACCGGCGAACCAACTCAGAAAGCCCTTAATCGCTTTTACAGAAATGTGGGCGATGACTTCCCCGAACTTATGCTCATTACTTATGCAGATTTCGGCGCGACTATGGGGCCGGGTCTTTCTGGAGAAAAGAGAGAAAAACTTGAGAATTCCTTTGATAGGCTTTTGACCGGATATCTAACGTATAAAGAGCAAATACAAAGCATGCCGAAACTACTCACAGGTGAGGATGTCATGAGGGAGCTTGGTATTGGTCCAGGGGTAATTGTCGGAGAAATCTTGCAGGCTTTAGAAGAAGCCCAAGAAATTAAGGAAGTTTCGAATCGCTCGCAGGCTCAGGCTTTTATTCGAAACTATTATGATGCAAAGAGACCGGTAAGATGAAATTCTTCGCTTGATAACTGAATCTTGTGATTAAGTCGATCCTGTAGGGGCATAAAAGAGACAGCGAGATACACGCAAGAAACGCTGCTAAGCAAAAGACCTAGTGTATTTCCCAGATGAGAAGACCTGAATGGCTTTCAGCAGCCTGCAGGATTTCTTGTCGGTAAAACACGGGTCCAATCCGGTGCTCCAAGTTATCTTCTACAGGTGAAAAAAATGAACGCTAAAGTGGACAAACTACACAACTACACAGTTATTGCCAGACTTGATGATGCTATTCCTCTAAATACCGAAGAATGGCTCGCCGCCGAGAGACTTCTCAATCAAGTTAGTGAGTTTGTACCGATGAGTATGCTTAACGCTCTTACTGAAGCCATCATCAGTTATGCTGACGATCAAGCTCGCAGAGGCTATATTCTTGGACAAGAAGATCTAGTTGCTGAACTCAAGAAAAAGGCCTCTAAAATAGCCTAACTGAAACGCTCTCACTTGGGCTCCAGCTTGGAGCATTGGATGGAGAGCAAGATGAGAGCATAACGAAGATATTTCTTGCAGATACTAAATAAGCACCGGCCCGAGTTAATCTTGCGCCGGTGTTTTGTTCAGTCTATTTTTGTATAATTTGAAGCTTGAATCGCATGTGTAACCGGCGGATTTCCCTTGCATACCTTCCTTCCTTCGATATCCAGCGTTAGGTCATGGACCACAATCAATAGAGAAGAAATCGCTGATTGCAAGGTGTTTTCAGTCCATCGCAATTTCTCTCAGCGTGAAGCCGGCAAGTCTGCGCACTTCTATGTTTTTCATCCACGAGATTGGGTGAACGTCATACCTATCACAGAAGACAATCAAGTTATTTTGATCGAACAGTATCGGCACGGTGTCGAAAAGATAACCCTTGAGATACCTGGAGGTATGGTTGATTCATCCGACGCCTCTACCTTTATCGCCGCTGAGAGAGAGCTCCTCGAAGAGACTGGTTATGGTGGCGGTGAAACTTTCTTCCTCGGCAGAAATCATCCGAACCCTGCTATTCAGAGCAACGTTTGCGATACTTACTTTTCTTACGGCGTTAAATTTATCAAGGCGCCTCAATTTGATACTAACGAGGAAGTGGCAATCAAGTTAGTGCCATTCGATGCTATTCCTGAACTGATCAATGACGGCACAATTTCTCACGCTTTGGTCATTGTTGCCTTCCACTACTTGGCTCAGTTTTCAAGGAAGAATTCTAGATTTGAACATCTTAGCCGCATGCTCTAATCCTTTGGTATCGCCGGCGATGTAGGAAGTCTGTTTTGCAATGATTCGATCTGGTACGATCAAGTCATTGTTTAGAGGACCATGGGCATGAATAAAATTCTGGAGTTCATAAAGAACAATGCATCGCTGACAGTAATTACCTGTCTTGTTCTCATCTGTGCGTTCTCTTTGAAGTTTCAGGAGGAAAAGCCCCAGAACATCAAACTAGAACTGGCTGTCCAACCCCTCGCAAATGAGCAGAAGAGTCAAACTTTTCTCCTCACTGTCAAGAACGCCGATACTAAGCCCTATACTTACCTTCGGGCCAACGATGCATCAGGCATGCCTTCTCGTCACTTTAGAGCGGAAGTGACGACCGGAAGTGTCACGAGAAAAGCCTTGAACCGCGGCTGGGACGAAATACCATTCAAGATTCCCGCGGACCAGATATTCATTTCCAGCAAGCAGAATGATGGTCTTGGTTCTCGAAGCAAAGTAAATATCGAGCCCGGTGCCGTTGCTACTTCAGAAGTCAGTCTTGAGAATCTACCCTCTGGTAATTCGCAAGTGCTGTTCACCGTGGATGATACTATTAAGGCTGCGCCGGTTCAGATATCAATTCCTTAGTGACGAACTAGAGTCTTCTTTAGTAGTCTTTATCTTTTGTTCCACCTCAATCAGCTTTTGTTTGAAATAGGTGTTTTCCGGCTTTAGGTGCACCAATTCCTTATAGTCTCTCAGCGCTTCCGCCAATTTCCCTGCTTTTACCTCTGTTTCAGCCCTGAACTCACGATAATCGCTGTCTGACGGTGCTCTTTTCACCAAAACTGTATAGTCTGCAATAGCCTTTTCATAGTCTTTCAGATTAGTGTAAGCCACTGCTCTTTGTATATAGGGCCAGTAGAGAGCCTCATTCTCAGTGATTATCTGAGAGTAGGTCTTTACAGCGTCTGCGTGCTTCCCCGTATTGTCCAGCAGTTTAGCTTTAGCGCCAAGTGAGTCTAGGTCTTCTTTGTTCAAAATATGAGCTTTCTCAAAGTCTTCGATTGCCTTACTGTACTGCTTTTGATTCTGCCAAATATAACCCCGGTCTCGATAGGCTTGGCTAAAGCTGGGATTTAGCTTTATTGCAGTATCCAATAGACCTTTGGCTTTGACGAATTTATCTTGCCAGCAGTAAACCTGAGCCAATAGCAGATAGGTTTGCGCATCATTCTTGTTTAGTTTGAGAGAATTTTCTAGATAAATCTGTGCCCGCTCATAGAGATCAGCCTTGATAAGATTTGCTCCGTAAACTCTGCATCTCTCTGCCTCTTTGAGCCTAGTTTGTTCACTAAGCTTTTCAGGCGCAACAAAGGACGGCTTCGTCTTTTGCAGTCTTTGAATGGTCGCTACTCGCTTTCTCAGCTGCCCCGCTTTATCTCTCTTCCCGAATTTCTCAAGAGCGCCAGCATACTTTTCCAATGGATAGATGAGGGTTGAATCTTCCTCGACTTCACATTGTTTCTGTCGCTGGGAGAGCATCTCTTCATAGTAATGCAGGCACTTTTCCGAATTACCACCTTTTGCATATAGGTCGCCGAGAAAATCAAGTTCTGAGAGCAGGTCAAGCCCCAGAATCCTTCTTTCGTTCAAGGTCTCTTCGACAATTTTGGCAGCGTCTTCCCTGCGTCCTTGACTAAGGAGTTTTTCTGCCTCCATTCTCCGCTTTGACCAAATTTCGCTTTTCAGCTTTATAGATTCATTCTGTTCAGGAGTGCGACTAGCGGGGTCGGTCACAGCACTTTCAGCAAGTGCGGAAGAGATTTGCGACAATGAAACTATCGCTGAGAGCAAAAGGTAGCTAATTCTCGTACGCAACTTGTGAAGATGAACTTTCATGAGACGGTCCTTTAATAGGTACTTTCTTGCTAAACTTTGAAATATTCTAAATTAGAGGGGCGGGAAAGAGTGCAGCCGGTTGGATCTCCTTTAGAAATGGCAATACATGAACCGGTCCTTCACCAGTTTATGCATTATCTCTCTTCTAAAAAACAGGAGATGGAGGAAGGCACCGCAAAGGTTGAAATCAAGATAAGCAGAAGTCTGCTTCTATCTGTGCGTGAGGCCTTTCGTCAGAGCATTTTAGAAGGCGAGAGAAACCTTCATACTCTTGCCCATCTATTGGCGTCGATGCTCTTGGGAGAGTTCGAGTTGCATAGCAATGTTATCGGTACGCTTCCTGGCGTTAGTGAGCGTCCATTTCTGATCAGAGAGAAAATCGATAGGGACACTTTGCTTAGTGTCACTGATATCGACCTCGGTGAACATATGCTTGATCGCTTCAGATATCGCAGCAAAGATGGCTGGGTGCCTTTAGAACTATCTGCTAACTTCGTAGAGTATATTCCGCTAGAACATAGATTGTCTAAGGTAAATCGTCTTACTAGCAGGGTTAAGGCTGAGGAAGAGCTTTGGAATAAAGTGACGGATGAACTGTTTGGCGTAGGTGAGCTTGTCTCCAGAGACAAGCACTTCAAGCAGTTCAGTAAGTATGTCAAAGACATCTTCGGCATCAAGATAGTCTGCGAAGATGATCAAGCATGCATGGAAGTGCACGATGAATTGGAAGCACTTACTGCAAGTCGCCTCAATCGAGAGAGACTCGAGTTATACAAGCTCAGTGATGAAGCTGTAGATATCGACACCGAATCAGAATACGAACCTCAAGCTTTGCACTTTATTGAAACCAAAGACTATCTCAACTGCGCTCCCGAAGTTATGAAACAGACGGGGTGGCGAGCCCTTAAGAGTGTTGTTCTTTGGAATGAGAGACTCTTCGAGATTCAGGTGCAGCCGCTAAGCAATTATTATCTTGAAATTGACCATATGGCTGGCCCCTCTCATCGATCTTTTAAGAGGCGGCGCGACGCCATGAGAGCGGAATTAGCAGAGAGAATCCCACTTTATGGATTTTATAGAGATCTCTTGCGCATGCTTTTTCTAGCTGAAGAGACATCTTTCGAATGCGATTTAGCAAACGTTCAGATCATTCAGAGTGATTGAGAAGCTATTTTATGGATGAGCCTAGACCTGAAGATCAAGCTGGGACAAGAGGCTTTCACATAGTCACCTCATCCGGTTCAATCAAGAACTATTTGCCGGGCGATAAAGTCGACAACACTTATTTGCTGCTCAAGTTTCTTGGTCGAGGTGGTATGGGAGTAGTATTCTCATGCCGACACTTGGTTTTGAACCGTGAGTATGCCCTCAAGATCATCTCTGGTAAGAATTTGAATGCTGAGACATGGACTCGTTTCGAGCAAGAAGCTAGAGCCTTGGCTAGGCTGAATCATCCAGGTATAGTCGGCATTCATAATATGGGCGTTGATGCCGGCGTTTGTCCTTATTTTGTTATGGACTTGCTTAAAGGTCGAGGTCTTGATCAGGTTCTCAAAAGAGATGGTCCACTTAGCCCTCAGATTGCATTGCCATTGTTTCTTGAGCTTACATCGGCACTAAGTGCCGCTCACCGCAAAGGTGTTGTCCATCGAGACATCAAGCCATCAAATTTGATGGCTATCGAATCTGATTATGGCAGAGTAAGCCAACTAAAGCTGACGGACTTCGGTCTTGCCAGGTTAGTTGATTCAACCGGACGTTCACAGGCTATGACTGCCACTGGTTTGGTGTTTGGCACGCCTTTCTATATGAGCCCCGAACAAATTGAAGGAAAGAAATTAGATCAAAGAGCTGACATTTACTCGCTGGGCTGCACCATATTTGAGACCTTGACTGGTCGACCTCCATTTGTAGGTGATAATGCCTTTCAGACTTTTGAAATGCATCAATCCGCGCCTGTTCCCGACTTGTGCGAGTTTCTAGGCGAATCAATTACTGTCGATGCGCTGCAAATATTTATGGAAAAAATACTTGCTAAAGGTCAGAGTGAAAGATATCAGAATATGGAAGAGGTTGCTCATGACCTTGAGCGTATTCTGGCAGGACAGCCTGTACAAAATTATCGAGCCGGTAGGACAGGCGGAAATAGAGTTTCCACTAGTATCGAGCATCCCAAAAATCGCAGCTTTTCGCGACAGGCTAGTACTAAAGACGGTGTTAATTCAAGAGCTGGTGAAGCAACTAGAGATTCCTTCGAAGATGAATTGGGTTCGCCATTTGCCTCCGCTAATATCGTTTTGCGTAATGCCATTATCGGGTTGATAGCGGTAATTATGATTTTGGGTGGAATCGGATTCGTGACTGTACTCAGGACTGAGAAAAAGTTGCCTGAGGAAAAGAAATTTGCTGCTTTCGATTCCTCTTACGATGACTCTGTGCAGTCTGAATCGAGTAGCCTTCCAGATGTTAATGGGAAGACTATCGTTAATGAACCAAAGAGTACAAAAGCGAATCATTTTATTGACAATGATCTCATTAAGGGTTTTGCTGATGGTGTCATTAGAAAGTCTAATCTTGTCGCCGTTGGCGCAACCCAAGACGAGCTTAATCGGCTAATGAATCTCAATTGGGAGGATCTGCAGGAACAATATCATGACAAGTACAAAGAGCGCTACGAGGCTTTTATTTCCAACAATTCCTCGCCTCCAATATCTTTTGTGAAAGATGGCGACGATCTAGAAATGCACTTTCCAAAAGATATTTATTTATGTGCTGTTTCTAGAGGCGCTGAAGAACCCAGAATGGTCGCTGACAAGCTAACGGTTAGCAAGGATAGTGAGATCTCGATTTTCTTTGGATATCAGACTCAGGACTATCCTGAGTTGCTTCGATTTTTGCCTATTCTTTGTCAGCAGGGAATAAGAGTAAGGAACATAGAGTTTTTCTTTAAGGATCTAAATTCTACCCTGAAAAACCTTGAGAGAATTCCGAACCTAAAGGAAGTGTGTTTCTTCAACTCGCTGACAAAGTGCATCATTAACCTAAATAAGTATGAAGAATGCACTGTGAAACCAGAGGATCTGCGAGAGATTGATAAGTTAGGTTCATTAGTATCCTTGGGACTGCCCGCAGTGCACCTCAAAGCAGAACACTTAGCGTCAATGAAGCTCATTAGGAGGCTCCATACGCTCAAGTTGAAGAGATCTACAGACATAGATAAAGTTTTGCTCTTACTCAAGCGCTATCCCAACATAAAGGAACTCTGGATTATTGATTGCGGATTGAGGGATAAAGATCTTGAGGCTCTATCAGCGTTGAAGAATCTTGAACGGCTGCGCATTCGAAGGTCATTTCTTACTCCTGCCAGCGTTGATGCTTTCTGTCGAATGTCTAACTTGAAGACTCTCTATTTGGATACAGGATGGATCAATAAAGGCACATCAAGAGAATTCCAGAGACTCAAGAGCAAGATTCCTGATTGCCATTATGAACCAATGGTAGATTTTACCTACTGGGAGATGTTTCCGGGACGTTCTTTATTCCCTGCAGCGGCAAATTAGTCCAGGTTGAAAATTGAGTAGGCAATGGATATCATTCTATTCCCCTTGCTTAATGTAGACTGAAAAAAGAATTGAGTCCTAGTTCTTCGAATGTTGGTGGTACTGGTGGGTCAGGCTTTTCTGAGTGCGACCGTATCTCAGCACAGGAAGATTCAGAATCATCGCTTTCTCCTTACGGTTTTCCTTCTGAGCCTACCGGTCCAATTCATAGCCCGGGTTTCGTCTCAACAGCGTCGGTTTTTAGTCAGCAGTACAAAGTTGGCGATGTCGTAGATGGCGTATATGAGCTTGTCTCTGTTTTGGGGCGCGGCGGCATGGGTGTGGTTTTTGCTGCTCGACATAAATTACTGGGTAAGCTTTATGCGCTAAAACTAATAAACAAGGCGGAAGTTGACGAAATTGTTCTGGCTCGATTTAAGGCTGAGGCGATGGTGCTGGCGCGACTTAGACATAGAGCCATTGTCAGCGTCCACAATATGGGTGTAGACCGTGGTCGATGCATTTACTATGTCATGGATTTGCTTGATGGTGAGACTCTTTCGGCTCATATCAAGAACAATGGTCCTTTGCATTTCGAGCAGGCTATAGGCATTTTCTCAGAGGTGGCAGAAGCTCTGGGAGTTGCCCACGAACGCGGCATTGTTCATAGAGACGTCAAGCCTTCAAATATAATGCTTATCGCCGGGGAAAAGTATGGCGAATTGCAGACCCGATTGGTAGATTTTGGTATCGCTAGATTGAATATTGGCTCTCAGAGCCACACTGCAACAGGCAGCATTTTTGGCACGCCTTTCTATATGAGCCCAGAACAATGCGAAGGCGCCACTGTTGATGGAAGATCCGACATCTACTCACTCGGTTGTTCTTTGTTTGAAACCTTGACCGGTCGTCCACCCTTCAGGGGTGGCAATCCGTTTCAAACTTTCTATATGCATCTAAACATGGAACCGCCGACTCTTACTTCCGTCAATCCTCAGGGTGATTTTCCTGGTCCACTGGAAGACTGCTTGAGGAAAATGCTAGCCAAGAATCCAGAGAATCGCTATAGAGATACTAAGGCTTTGCTTCATGATTTTGAGAGAGTGCTTGGTGGCAAGCCTGTTGCTTTGGAATTGAGATTACGTCAAGAGGAGATGCTTGAATCCGATCCGGACGAAGATGCTGAAGATTCAGAGCCTGAAAGTGCTGGAATTGGTAGCCGAATTTTCGCTCCAGCATTGATAGCAATCTCTCTTGCCTTTGGTTCAGGCGCAGTTTTCTGGAGTCAGCAGAAGTTTTCTACTCAACCTACAAAAATTGAGAAGATTGTGGACAGGCAGGTTGCGAGCGCGGCAAAGGATCTTCAGCAAGATCCACGCAAAGAGAGTTTTGAGCGACCGTATAAAATGAGAAGTGTTTTGGAGTCGCCGCGTGTAGAGGCTGGTGCGGGATTAGATGCAGCTGGGGCGACGCAAGAAGAGTTTGAGGCAGTTGATAGCTTTTATTTGTTTCGCTATAAACCACTGGAACAAGCTCAATATATAGCTACTCAGAAGTTCATTTTGTCAAAGAGACCAGGATTTAGGTATGCTACTAGAAAGCCGCAACCTGGTTTTGTCTTCCCAAATGATTTTGTAGCCGGAGAGATACAAATTGGCTCCAGCAATCCGAGACATGCTTATGGCTTTATTGCAAGAAAGAAAGATGAACCGGTTACGTTCTATTTGAATGCCGGCACTAGAGACTATCCTGAGCTAATTGATTACTTTGCTGATGGCGATTTGTATGGGCTCGAGTTCATTAGCAACAAATATGAACACATACTCAATCGCTGCATGTCCTGGAAGTCGCTGAGGGTGTTGTCTTTCTTTAATCCGCTTAGTAAGTGCATACCTCGGCATGAGCGTTATGATGAGTGCGACATCGATAAGACAGTCTTGTCTAAAGTAGAAAAGATGCCTTGGTTGATAGGTTTAGGGCTTTGCGGTCCAGAAATCAGTGGTGGCGATGTTGCTCGTTTAAAGATTTTGCCTAAGTTGAAGATTCTCAAATTGAAGCGAATCGCAGATACTCCCTCGCTCTATCCAAGCTTGCAGAAGTCCTCTAATTTGAATGAGTTATGGCTGGTCGCCACTGATACTACTGATGGTGAGCTTTCTGAAATTGCTAAGATACCTAATCTTGAAACTCTAAGAATTAGAAGGAGCAAGCTTACTCCTGCATCTCTCATGGCTTTCAAAAAGATGAAGAAGCTAAAGCATTTGTATCTTGACCGACATTGGTCAGAAGATGAGCTTGCTAAGTTTAAAGCGGAAATTCCTGGCTTTCAGACAGAGCCGATATATGACAGCACCTACATGCAGCTCATGCCTCCAGGTTTGGAGAGCCGAAGCGGCGAAGATTTTTAAAACTCTTACCTTACGTAGCTAAGTGGGTTCTGAGGTTTACCATTGACGCGAACTTCGAAGTGCAAGTGAGGTCCGGTCGAATAGCCGGTGGTGCCTTCGTAAGCAATTACATCGCCCTTGGTGACATTATCTCCGACAGATACGGCGATTCTAGAAAGGTGAGCGTATAGGGTGGCCATATTGTTGCCGTGGCTAACGATGACCACTTTGCCGTAGCCACCATACCAGCCGGTGAATAAAACGTTGCCGCCGTCTGCAGCACGAATGGGAGAGCGGTTTGGTCCTGCTAAGTCCACACCTGTGTGAAATTTCCTCACTCTAAAGATCGGATGCGAGCGCCACCCGAAGGGTGATGTAACAGGAGCTCTCAATGGCATGCACATATTGCCGCTTCCTACAGCAATCGGTCCGCCACGTTTGCGGTTGCTGTTTTCCATTCGAAAAATTTGGGTTTCTAGAGCAGCCGACTCGTTAGCCAGCTGCCTTTCAGCTTGTTCGTAAAACGCCCTTTGACCGCGCAGCTGATCTGCCACTTGCTGCTGACTGAGCTTTTCTTTTGCAATTGCCATAGCTTTTTGCGCTATCTGAGAGACCATCTCTCCGAGGGCATTCTTCTTCTCTGACAAGGCTTCTTTGTGTTTAGCTAGTTGAGCCTGTCTTGCCCTTAACTCTTCGATTAGTTTGCGGTCTTGTTCGGCAACTCTCTCTTGGTAATACAGTCTGTCCAAGAGACTTTGAAGATTGTCGACTTGAAAGAGCATTTCGACGAAAGATAAGCGTTCGCCTTCATAAATTTCTCTAAGTCTTCTGCTGGCGCAAGCTTTGAGACTGCCTTCTTTATTTTGAACTGTGGCAATTCTGGCTTGGGTTTCCACCATCTTGTGCTCTGTGACTGCAACAGCTTGTTTTGTGTTTTTGAGCTCGCCCGTAGTTTGATTTAGCTGCTTCTGAATAACGTTCAATTTTTTAAGAGCTTTGCCTTCAGCTTTGCGAAGTTGCATCGCCTTTTCATGATAGCTGCGCTTCTGGCTCTCCAGCTTCTGCCGCTCTTGCTGTAGCAGTCGCTTCTTCGCTTCCGTCGCGCTAATCTGTGTTTCATAGAGCACTGATTGCGAAGAGACGCTAATCGCGTGCTCGCGAGCTTCTGCAGTCGCTTGCATAGATAGAGCTTGCATAAAGAACGCAAGCACCGATAGTGCCATTAGACCTGCTGTTCGATTTGATTTCGCTTGCATAAGCTCCAGAATCTAAATATCCTGCATTGCCTGAACGGCTATGACTCACCATGCTTTGCCAGCTAATAATCTACCATTGAAAACCTCGAATTTCCTTTATTCTGAACTTGGTTTAAGTGCTTTTCAAGTGGACCTTTCGATGGAACCTGAGTTCGATTTAGATATAATTTGATGCTGCTAATACTGCATAACCGCCATGGAGTTGTCCCAGCTAGATATATATTTGCTGAGATCCTCTCAATGGGACTAACTTACAGTCAAATTATTAATTCCTCTTTATCGAAGGTCTAGATAAAAATGCTCAAAGAAATTGTCAAGTACCCGTTGTCCATTCAGGGACTGCCCGAGAGTTCTTATGAGTATGTGGAAGTCAAAAGTCCTTATTCTGGAGAAGTCGTAGCTGCAATTGGGCAAGCCGATGAGAAAGCTATCGACATGGCTTTAGAGCAAGCTAAAAAGACCTTTCATTCGGTACTGAAGTCGATGCCGGCTTACAAGCGGGCAGAGATTCTCAATAACGCTTCAAAGCTAATCCTTGAAAATCTTGAGGACTTAGCTAAGACAATCTCACTTGAAGGCGGTAAACCGATCAAAGATGCCAGAATCGAGGTCAGCAGAGCTTCGAACACCTTCGCGATAGCGGCGCGTGAGGCTCTCAGTCTAGACGGTGAGCAATTAGCCATGGATAACTTGGCTGGCAATGAAGCTCGCCTAGCAATGGTCCTGAGAGAGCCAGTGGGCGTTGTTGCTGCCGTTACGCCTTTCAATTTCCCTCTTAATCTAGTCGCGCACAAGCTCGCTCCGGCCTTGGCTGCAGGCAATACAGTTGTCCTAAAGCCCTCATCTAACACGCCTGTGTCCAGCTTTAAGCTGGCTGCCTTGCTCGCTAAGGCCGGCTTGCCCGAAGGGGCGCTCATTTTGACTCCTTGCCGTGGTTCTAAAGGGAATGCCTTGGTTAGGGATAAGCGTATTGCCGTTCTTACATTTACTGGCAGCCAGGAAGTGGGCTGGCGTCTGAGAGGTGAGGTGCACCCAGGCGTGCGTGTGATTCTAGAGCTGGGCGGTAATGCTGGTATTGTTGTGCATTCTGATGCCGACATTGAACTGGCTGCTAAGGCTGCATGTCGCGGAGGCTATGCTCACGCTGGACAGATTTGTATTTCGGTTCAACGTGTTTATGTGCAAGAGAGAATTTATGAGAAGTTTCTCTCTCAATTTAGTTCTTTGGTAGGTGCCCTCACCGTCGGAGACCCTCTGGACGAAAAAACAGATGTCGGCCCCATGATAGACACCGGCTCGGTTGAAAAGACATGTCAGTGGGTGCAGGATGCTGTTAAGGCTGGTGCCAAACTGGTGTATGGCGGTCAGCAAAAGGGAAATAACTGTTTGACACCGGTTATCCTGGCTGATACTACCAGCGATATGAGTGTTGTTTGTCAGGAAGTTTTTGGACCGGTAGTGTCTGTGATGAAATATGACACTATAGATGATGCTCTTGCTTTAATGAATGATTCTCAGTATGGATTGCAAGCTGCGGTCTTCAGCAGTAACATTGATGTCGCCTTCAAGTTGGCACGTGGTATCGATGCTGGTGGTGTTATAGTGAACGATACTCCTAGTTTCCGCGCTGACCACATGCCTTATGGCGGGCGTAAGGAATCTGGTCTTGGCTTAGAGGGTGTTCGTTACGCTCTTATGGAGATGACACAACCTAAATTCATTTGTCTCAATTTGAACAATCAGGTGCAATAGGTACAAAGCTACAAGTGGAAAATCACCTCAAGTCGAAAGACGCTATATTCAGTGCGCTGAGAGGGAAGCTCGTAGTTTCCTGTCAGGCTTCAGTTGGCGAGCCCCTCTGCCACAAGAGTCATATTCTTGCTCTCTCCCTCTCCGCTCTAAATGGTGGCTGTGGAGGGCTTCGCCTAGAGGGAATCGAGAACATAAAGTACGTCAGAGAGCAGGTTGATAAGCTCTATGAAGGTTTCGTACCGATTGTCGGCCTTACCAAGGCAGATGTTCCGGCTCAAGACAGGCTTAGCTCTGCTTACATAACGGCTAGTTTCGTCGAAGCTCAGCATTTGGCTGAAGCAGGGGCGGACATCATCGCTTTAGATGCTACTGGCAGGACGCGGTCCGACAATCTTAGTCTCGCTGAAACTATCGCGAAGATTCATGCGGAGCTGGGATGCCTGGTTTGGGCCGACTGCGCCACCTTTTCTGAAGGATTGAATGCCGCTCAAGCTGGAGCCGATATCGTGTCCACAACATTGTTTGGATACACTGCCGAAACAGCATTGCCAAAGGATGTTGGACCTGGCTTGGAACTTCTGAAGGAGCTGGTGTCCCATCTAAAAGTTCCAGTGATTCTTGAGGGAAGGGTTTGGAGACCGGAAGAGTTGACTGAGGCTTTCGAACTTGGTGCTCATGCTGTAGTTGTTGGTTCGGCAATTACACGTCCTCAATTGATAACTGAGAGATTTGTCCGGGCAATTCCCCAGCCTCTAGCGATGCCTGTGCAGTTTCGACCTGTTGATAACTATGTGCAGCATCTAGATGAAATCGCTAGTTCTAGGTGTGGCACTTGATTCCAAGTCTTAGTATAGTTTGGGTTCATCTCTCGTTTTTGTTCGCCCTATCTGGGCTGTCTCTATTCGTAAGGTTGATGCAACCCTTGCGCTGGGGAGCCCTAAATGCCTTGCAGCCAATAATTGTTCTAACTGGAATTTTAGTTCCTCTTCTTGTAGTTAAGGATGAACAGTTGGCGATTTGGACTGGCTGGTGCCTCCTACTGTTTTTTCATGTGCCTGCAATCTATGTAAGCAGAGCGCTGACTGACGCTATGTACGATCTTGATGCAAGCGCTATCGAAACTTGGGCAAATATTGAACCTTGGCTCATTTGGGGAAAATCTGGGAAATTTCGCCATGACCTTCACATGGCATATGCGGCTTACCTTCTCGAGAAACCAGCGGAAGCCGAGAAATATCTTGAGCCATGGTTGATGGAAAAAGATATTCCTCCTATGTTCAAACCCTGGCCCCTTAAGTACAAGATTGATGGCGAGGCAATTCTCTGGAATTGGGAGAAAGTAAGCTCCCTCTACGAGGAGCTTGCGAAGGACGATGAGGTCTTTTCTCGTAGCTTAGGTCTTCTAATAGCCAGGATGAAACTGGAATTTGGGGAAGTGAAAGAAGCTGCGGATAAACTTCGAGAGGCACATTTCGAAGAGTCTATTTTTCCGCTCTCAAGCATAGCAACAAGCGTTTTGCCCTTTTTTAGCCTCACCGGTGCTAGGACGGAGTTCTATAAGCTGGTAAAAGTCCTTGAAGCCACAAAGGCTCGCCTGGCGCCAGGTCTGATCAGTCTCTGGAGCGCAAGGTGCGAGCTGGCATGTGGCGATAGAACCAAGGCCCAATCGCTTTTAGAAGATTGCTCTAAGTCGAAAGTCCATCTGATTCAAAGTCGCGCTTCTCGTTTAATGACTCCATTATTAGATGGCACAAAATTAGATAGAAAAATTGACCCCAAAGACCCCTCTGTATTGAAGGAAGTCTCATCTGTTTGGCAGCTATTCAAGAGAGCTGCATTTATTCAAGAGATTCTCTCTCCAAGAAGACAGTCAATCTGTGTGAACGTAATCTGCATTACTTCGATAATGATGTTTGTTGTCTCAGTTAGTTTTTTGCTGCCACTTGGAATACCAGTTGAAAGCCCAATTAGTCCTCTTTCCATGGGTGTGGATTTTGAATCGGTTGTGAAGAGAGAGCAGTACTACAGGCTCATAACTTATCTCTTCTATCACAGTGATGTACTCCACATAGGCTCTAATCTGATTGGATTGTACGTTTTTGGGCGTATAGCTGAGAACATCTTTGGCTCAAGCCGATTCCTGGCAATTTACTTTGTAGGTGGAATACTTTCAGGAGTTTTCCATCTTTTTCTCTCTGACAAGATTGCAGTGGGGGCTTCGGGGGCTATTCAGGCTGTCTTTGCAGCTTGCGCTGTTGGAATATACAAAATAAAAATCTTGCCGCGCAATCTCAAGCTCCGATACCTTAGCTTTATGGCTGGCTTGACTTTGTTTCAAATGGTTCTTGACCATGTCATACCTTTCATTGCGGTGTTCGCTCATTTGGGTGGTTTGCTATCAGGTTTCTTGATGGGCTCACTGATTTCTGTGAGAGATCCTGCAAGCTTGGCTTCGCTTGAAGGAGAAGTTGATGGAACACAAACGTTTATCTAGCCTAAGGTGCTGGCTCAAAAGATAGGTAAGGTCACAGGGAGTTTACTAAAACGCAAATGATGCTAGATTTATAGCTACGGTTTTATGGAAGAGATTAATGCACGATTGTCCTACTTGTAAGGTACCACTGCACGGGCATGAGGAGGTTTGTCCTTCTTGCGGAACCCCTCAACGCCGTCGTAGAAGCTATAGCAAAATGCTTGGCGAGGAAAGCAGAAAACCTCCTATTAATCTTCTGCCTATTGTTGGGGCAATCATGGCTGTAATTGTGGGACTTATTGTGATGGCACAGGGCAGCTGGGTTGGCCAATTGATGAATAAGAAGCCTCAGCCTGAGGATCCCATGGCAAAAGTGACCTATTTGGATGCTAGGCAGATTATTGAGGGGAAAATAACTGAAGGTGTGACCGGAATAGGAGGGACCGCCTCCTTTAAGTGGTTAAGAGGTGGCGCTGAAGTTGATAAAAATAGCGAGGGACCCGTAGAGGTCAATTGCGAAGTTGCATTACAGGATAAGGAACAACGTCATCAGATCGTTGATCCCGTGAAAGATTACTTTGAGAAAGCTCAAATCACTACCTTCACGATGAATGATCCAAAGTTGAAAGCAACTTGGACATATACTGTATCTCCACCAGTTCAGACGGGAGCAACGTCACCTGAGGGCGCGCAGAACGCTGCACCACCGGCGGAGCAATAGGCACAGCTAAATGCCCGGCTTCATCTCGAAGCGAAGCCGGTCCACTGCAGAAGTTTTGTAATTGTGCTTTTGGAAGCCAGCCTTTCTGTATATGACGGTTTCAGGGAAGCTATAAAATCCAACGTCATTGCCATTTCCATCAAGTGCAATCACTCTCAATTGGTATTGTCCTTGATCCTGAAGGTTGGCTGTATCAATTGAGAATCGTCTCGACTTTGTCTCGAATTTTGTAGTAAGAGATTCGGTCGGCTTAGCTGTAATCAAAGCTTCGTCTAGATCGGCAAAAGTCTGGTCCACCTTGCTAACCTCGACTCTGTAGTGAGAAATTTCTCTGTTTATCTCTTCATCTATTTGAAATTCTATTTTCCCTGCGGTTACTAGAATGTCCTCGAGTTCATCAGTCTCAACTATGGGATTGGTTTGCTTCTCTAACTTCGTGAGACTAATCGCTGGACTTATTCTTGGTATGAGGTTATTTCGGCAAAGCTCGATCCTCTCAATCTTCCAATTCGGTTCTAAACCAAGCAAATTCAGACTTTTTAGCTTGCTTGCTAGGCGAAAGGATACCTTGTCAGCAACTGGAAAACGATAGGTGATTAAGTCTGCATTTAGCTGGTTTGGATGCTCTGCCGACAAGCATGGACCGGGAAAGATTGTCTTCGTTAACTCTGTTTCCCAGGTTAAGGTAAATCGCTCTGCTGGAAGATTGTTGTAGCGGGGGAATGCATAGACTATTTTTCGAGCTTGCGGCGTGCTACCCTCCTTGCGAATGTCAATTTCTATCCATTCGCATTCTCGGAATTTATTTGCTACCTTACTTTGGCTAGGAATTGGGATGTATGAGATTCTGTGATTTATCTCTTTAGTAAGATCTATAGGCAGAAGCAACTTCTCAGTGGAAGTATCTATCCAATCTCTTGCTATTGATACATTCGGCGATAGAAATGGATTTTCTTCCCCAGGATTTACTACTAATAGCTGGGTTCTAGCTTTTCGAATTTGTCTCCAGACTTTAGTTGGATCAAAGAGATCTTGATATGGACGGCAAGAAATCGAAGTAATGACGTTATTGCTTGAATAGAAGCTTTCAAGATTTGCTTTGCTCAGAGCCACTCTGGTTTGCCAGATGTCAGCCAAGAGCGCTTCAGCTCTGGTATTGAATGGAATGTTGAGTATGCAAAGCCTGTATGCTTCAGATCTATCATTTAGGAATGGCTCACAGTAAGTAATTAGCCGACTTTGAATGAGGTCGAGTTCCTTGAATGGGACCAGGTTTATCCAGCAGATTGTGGCAGATAGTATTGCCATGCATAGGGTTTTGGACGTCAGAGAACGCTTTTCCACTCCTGAAACCATGACGCCAAATAGGGAAAACAGGAAAGCCATCGGAAGGTAGAGAAATCTTGTCCCGAATAGATTCGGAAGAACTTTGAATACTTGCAGCGCTGGTGTCAGTGTCAAGAAAGCTGCGGTCAACGTCAAAAGGCTTAGCCGTAACTGCATGCTGAAATTCTTTCGCGCTTCCTTCAGCAGCAATATTACCAATAAATAATAGGCTGCTATAGGCAAAATCAGGAGGGCAGAATTCGGGTATCTTGCATGGTTGAAAGGAATCAGAATATAGCTAATTGAGTCGAAGAGGGCATGCGGGAATGACAGCGTCGAGATGGTGTACGAGCTTTTGTACCCAAGTAGGTGGCTTCTAGTAAGTGCAAAAATAAGGTCTGCCGCCAAAAACTGAATTAGAAAACTTCGCTTGAATGACAGTTTCTGACTATTGGGAGCGAATACAAAGAGGAGACAAAGCACCACTGGCAGTATTAATGCAGTCTCTTTGCAGAGTAGTGCCAGCATGAAGTACGCAAGAGATAGGTATCTGCCTCTGCTTGTCTTTAAATAATCAATATATGTGCTAATTGTTAGCAAGCAGAATAATGACATCAGACCGTCGCATCGACACGTGATCCAAACTACCGTTTCTTGTGCCAAGGGATTGACGGCGAAAAGGCTGGTAGCAATCATCGCTGCTACTTTAGGCTTCTTTGCTTGAGTCCATCCGGCTAGCTGGAACGCCAGTTTCCCAACCATGTAACTAGTTAGGGCGTGAATTAGGCAGTTTGATAGATGGAATAACCATGAATTCGTCTGAAATTGAGAAGATTCAGTAAGCGCATGTAAGTGCTTAGAAAGTATGGCTTCAAGCAGAAAGGAAAACTCGATTGCTGGCCTATAAAAGTAGCCGATGCGAGAAGTTTGTAGCCAAGGTCCAGTGAAATTTTGGACCAGATAGGTTAAATTGCCATCGGCTCCAAGCTTGGCAAAGAATACGTGAATCCAGTCTTCAGAGATTAATCCAAGACAAAGGCTTTGACCGTAAGCAAAAGCTGAACCAAACATTCCAAGGAACAACAGCCAAAGCTTTGGGAAGTCACTACTGCTTCCAGGATACTTTTTCACCGATGCTCTTGCTGGAATTCGCTGTATTAGTTTTTTGGTCAATCTTAACCATTATCCACTGCTCGGTTGTATCCTTGCCCTTGTGTACAAGGGCGCTGCACTGCGGATGTAAGAGGTTTGAAAGACCCGCTTCGTATACAACTTTGGAATTGCCCTCGACAATCCAGGCTGCGCGCATCGTCTTCTTATCTACTTTGCCGCGGATTGGTTTGTTTTCATCAGTAAGACTGTTGAAGTAGTTACCTCGAAGGACACCATCTTTATTCACGGCTAATTGAAACATCGTTGTAGATGGTTCACCGTTCTGGCTCAGTGCATAAACCCCTAATGGTTTCCACGAGCTTGCCGGTCCGGTATTTGTTGGTTGGCCATTCGCCATCACTGCTGGTGCTGGAGTCGTTGCTAGTGACTGCGCCTGTTGATAATAGTCCGAGGCAGTTGCTACCGGTTGTGAGCCGTAGTAGACATTATCGTTCTGATAATAAATATTGTCACCGTAATCGTAATCTGTTGGTGCATCGACTGCCGGAATTCCCCAGTATCCAGCCAGGTCTCCCCAGCCTACATAAGCCCACGGATAATAGTCACCCCAGCCTCTATACCACCAAGAGCCCGGATAGCGATTCCAGTATCCATTTCGGAAAACATCGTATCTGTTGAAAGCATTTCTTAACTCTGAGCCTCGGCCTGTGAGATATGCCGGGGAGAGATTCCTTGTAATAGCTCCATCTCTCATGCCAAAGTTAAGACCGTCACTGGCTAGCCCGTCGTCTCTGTTATTCCAAACTCTATCAGCGCCAGCCCTTAAGTCTGATTCGCTAACTCTGTTTAGAGGACCATTATCTCCTCTAAAGGAGTCGTCACCGAATCCACGATCTCCAAAACCGCGGTCACCAAATCCACGATCTCCAAATCCACGATCTCCAAAATTTCGGTCACCGAATCCTCTGTCGAATCCTCCACCCATGCCACCTCTAAAGCCGCCACCTCCGTGACCACCTCCGCCTCTAGCTTGGCATGGAGGCATCAAGAATAGAGAAGCGCATAGCACTGTTAGTTTGAATAAAGGCAAAAATTTGGTTCTCATTTACTTGCCCTCACCTTTTGCGCATCTAACCATCTGAACTGCTTTTCCATCCGCTAGTCTATTGCCGGCAATGTATCTAGAACTGGAATTCCAGACAAAGGAGTCAGGGGACAAGACCTCTAGATTGTAGACTGCTCCACTCTTGAGCCCTGAAACCTCGTAGCTCTCAGCCATCTTCGTCCACAACCTACCCTCTCTTACCCAGTATGCCGTTCCCACGCCGCCATTTGCGCTGAACATCCATGATGAGAGTAGTCCGTTTTTTGGATTTATTCCTACCTTCTCTTCTGCCACGAGTTTTCCGTTGAGCAAATAAGAGACCGAGAGAAACTTACTTTCAAGCTCCTTTACCTTGACCTCCATAAGGTTATCCTTGCCTTCAGCTTTCCAATCGCCAATTAACCAAGAGAGGTCTGAGAGTTTTGCTTTAGCATTGCTGTTTGTTTCCATAACATCGAGCATGACCCATTGACCGTCGCGCTTGACGTGCACAGCAAGATAATTTTGCTCACTCAAGTTATCTGCAACCGTGGTGCCTTCTTCGACTGCGACGGAATCATTGAGCTGTCTGATCTTGTCTATCTTTACTTGCAAGGATGGGTGCTGTGGGCCTGAGAGAATTTCCTTGAAATATCTGGCTATCGAATCCCTTCCTGAATACCTGTTCCCATCCGCATCCGTGAACGTTCCATCTGTAGCCCAGCAGTTTGCTACAGCTTGAAAGTCTCCAGCTGAAAATGCTTTGGCATAGTCTTCTGCTTGCTTGCGAAGAGTTGTCTCATCTGAATCAGCAGAGAAACCTGGCAACGCAAAAACTACAGAGGCTCCAAGCGCTAGAAATAGAATGGATATTTGTGGAAATCTCAAAATTGTGACCTCTTGGCTTGAGAAGCCTCTATTTTACTTGATTAAATTGTCTGACAACTAAGGTTTCAAGTAAAACCCTTGCACAGGCTGTTGTATCAAAGACAAGTGGGTCGGGGCGGTCTCTAATTCTTGTCAGCGCGGCTTCTCATTACATCGTTGAATTAATCTTTTTGATTGAACTTTTTGCCCGCAGAGTACGTCTTTAAGATAGATGGAGGGCTGCAGTATGGCTGGAATTTTTGAACGAATCAGAATGTACGTCTGTTCGCTGGAGACGGATCAATTCTTCTCTACAAAGGATTTGATTGGTATCGGCAAAAGGAGCACCATAGACAATGGTATCGCTCGCCTAGTAAACATGGGACTCGTTGTGCGGGTGGCTCGCGGATTGTTTGTGAAGCAAGGGTTTGATCTGAGCACCTTGACCATAGATTCTATTGTGGCGGCTAAGTCAAAAGCGTTTGGTCGGGAGATTATTCCAGACCCGGATAATCCAGGCGAATTCTTGACGAATGGTTCTTCTAGTTCCTTCGATACAATATTGGGCCGAGTTACTGTTAGAGGAGTCTGTCCTAGGAAAATGATGTTAGCTCGAAATTCGCTTGCATCACAATTATTGCGTATTTGGGATGGACTAAAGCTGAACAAAAGTTGCCGAAGAGTATTAGACTGCATCAATAGCTTGAGAAATAGCTATAGAAGAGAAACATTAGGCAGGTACCTTAGGTACCTGCCATCATGGATTACAGATCAGCTTTTGATTAGAGTTGAAGCTAGCTCTTCTTAGCTTTCTTTTTATCTGCACCGAGCACGCCGCGCAGGAACTTACCGAGAGGGTCATAGAACTCATCGACTACGCGTTCTTTGAGCGGAATGATTGCGTTGTCTGTAATGTGAATGTCTTCAGGACAAACTTCTGTACAGCACTTCGTGATGTTGCAGAAACCGATATGCCCTTCGTCTTTGAGGAACTTCAAGCGGTCGGCAGTATCTAATGGGTGCATCTCAAGGCTGGCGGTTCTGACCAAGAATCGCGGTCCCATAAAGGCGTCTTTACGGTCATGATCTCTTAGAACATGGCAGACGTTCTGACAAAGGAAGCATTCAATACACTTCCTAAACTCTTGAACGCGATCGATGTCTTCTTGATAGAAGGTCCAGTCTGCGTCTTCAGCAGGAGTGAAAGCTGTGATTCGCTTATTCACTTCATAGTTCCAGCTCACATCGGTAACCAGATCTTTGATGATCGGGAAGGTCTTGATGGGTTGAACCATAATCTCTTCATCCGGACGGAATCTATCCATACGGGTCTTGCACATCAAAGACGGCATACCGTTTACTTCGCCGCTGCAGGAGCCGCATTTTGCTGCCTTACAGTTCCAGCGCACGGCCAATTCAGGGTCGAAATTTTGTTGAATGTAATGGATAGCATCCAGCACAACCATGCCCGCTTCAACTGGCACTTTATAGGTTTTAAATTCGCCTTTTTCTCTGTCGCCTCGGTAGACCTTGAGAGTGGCTGTTCTAGTGGAGGTTTCAGGCATTACTGGGCTCCTTCTTCTTGGCGAATAGCTCTTTCAAATCAGCTGGCATCTCCGGTAGAGGGGTATGTTCCAACTTCATACCGCCGGAGGACAATTCCACTGCAGTGTTAACCTTGCCCCAGTCGGCTTCAGTGTTGGGATAATCGAGCCGACTGTGGGCGCCTCGACTTTCTTTCCTTGATAGTGCGCTTCTGGCAATCGCTTCTGAGCAGACAAGCATGTTGTGCAGGTCACGGCAGAGGTGCCAACCGGGGTTGTAAGCTTTGGAACCAGTAGCTTTGGCTTTCTTCGCCATCTCCTTAAGTTCTTCGAGCTTACTGATACCAGTTTGAAGGTCACTCTCTTCTCTGAAAATGCCAACATAGGTCGACATTATTTTGTTCAGTTCTTTGGCGACATCATAAGGATTGACACCGTCCGTACGCTTGAATGGAGCCTCCATTTCATTGATGGCTTCTTCAATCTGTCCTTTGTCAATCTCAGGATGACCAGTGAGAGCCTTTACATAGTCTGAGGCACCTAGACCGGCTCTTCTACCGAAAACTACTAGATCGGAAAGAGAGTTTCCACCTAATCGATTGGCACCATGCATGCCTCCGCTAACTTCGCCGGCGGCAAACAATCCGGGAACTCTGGTCATACAGGTGTCGGCTTCTACACGTACACCACCCATGATGTAGTGCATTGTCGGTCCGACCTCCATGGGGCCTGCCGTGATGTCTACATCGGCCAAGTCTTTGAACTGGTGATACATCGAAGGTAGCTTCTTCTTCACACGCTCGGAGTCTTGATAGCTGATATCAAGGAAGACACCGCCATGGGGAGAACCTCTTCCTTCTTTCACTTCGGTATAGATAGCTCTTGCTACGTTGTCTCTAGTCGACAATTCCGGAGGTCTTCTAGCCTCAGTCTTTTCTCCGGCAACCGCTGCGTTAACCCATTTAACGGCTTCTTCTTCAGTAGCTGCATAATCATTTTTGGTGGCTTCAGGCAAATACTTGAACATGAAGCGTTCGCCCTTGTTGTTGCGAAGAATACCACCTTCGCCCCTGACGCCTTCCGTTACCAGAATGCCTCTTACGCCTGGCGGCCATACCATTCCGGTAGGGTGGAATTGCACAAATTCCATGTCGATCAGGTCGGCGCCAAGGTCATAAGCCATGGCATGTCCGTCCCCAGTGTACTCCCAGCTATTGGAGGTGACTGTGAATGATTTACCGACTCCGCCGGTAGCCAGTACAATCGCTTTGGCTTTGAAGAGTATGTAGCGACCGTCCTCTCTGTAATAGCCGAAGGCTCCAGCTACTCTGTCGCCATCCTTGAAGAGTTTGGTGATTGTGCATTCCATGTAGACGTCTATGCCTTGGTGCACACCACGGTCTTGTAAGGTCCTGATCATCTCGAGACCAGTGCGGTCTCCGACGTGACACAGTCTTTTCCATGTGTGACCGCCGAATGCTCTTTGGAGAATTTTTCCGTCTTTTGTTCTATCGAAGACAGCGCCCCAACGCTCCAGCTCTTTGACTCGATCTGGTGCTTCTTGGGCATGTAGCTGGGCCATTCGCCAGTTATTCAACATCTTGCCACCATTCATGGTGTCCTTGAAGTGAGTCTGCCAGCCGTCCTGCGCATCCACGTTGGCTAGGGCGGCGGCAACGCCTCCCTCTGCCATAACGGTGTGCGCTTTGCCGAGCAAGGACTTGCAAATCAGTCCCACGCTCACGCCCTGGGCGGAAGCCTCAATGGCTGCTCTAAGACCGGCACCGCCGGCTCCGATGACTATGACGTCATGTTCTTTTATTTCGTATTGGCTCATGATTAAAACAACTGGAATGCGAGGGATGTATTTTGGCAGGCCATGCGGATGTAGACATCAGTCAAGGCTACCGATATGAGAGAAGTCCAAGCCCATTCTTGGTGCTTCTCGTTGAGAGCGGTAACGCGCTGCCACTTCTTATAGCTGTGTTTATTTTCCGGACAAGAGAAATTGTTGAGATTTCCTCCGACCAAGTGTCTACAGGCATGGCAGCCGAATGTGTAACCGGAGAGCAGGATACAGTTGAAGACCATCACTATAGTGAGAACGCTCATATGCAGACCATTGTCATACCATATAGTCTTGAGAGCGTCGTACCACAGGATACCGACGATCGGAACTGCGAAATAGAAGGCATATCGGTGTAGGTTCTGAAGAACGAAAGGAAATTCGAATTCGCCTGTATATCCCTTTCTTTTGAACCAGGTAACGGCACAACCCGGCGGGTGTGCGAAGTAAGACCTGTAATAAGCCTTCCTGTAGTAGTAGCAGGTGGCTCTGAAGGCGAGAGGAAAGGGAAGTATGAGGAGCGCCGCTGAGAATGGCAGATCTGGGAAGAACTCCTTCATGTTTGGCGAATAGAATGGAGACAGGTAAGGTCCGAACTCATAGTAGTTGTTTTCAAAAGCTCGGTAGGTAGCGTAGATACCAAAAGCTGTGAATACAACAGCAACGAGTAAAGGCTCAAACCACCAATTATCTGTTCGCGCCGTGGCGCCGGAGTAAGCGGGTTCGCCATTAGAGGCAGGAACCTTCTCCGTCAATTTAGTTTGGGTCATATTCCGTGTCCTTAGTACTCTCAGTCAGTTGAGCAAGATAATCTGAATAAAAAATCATTTTGACTTTTCAAGAGATTACTTCCTGACAGTAGAGATTATAGCTACCTGAGATCACGGCTGGCACTAGTGTTATCTCATATGATCTGGGTTTACAAGAAGACTCTGTGGCCGACGTCCCTTTGGGGTCTCTGTTAGTTGTATTTGGCTAAAGCTCAACCTTTTACTTAACTGAAGAGTAGGTCTTCTCATTGACAGGCTGACATCTCCAGGACATATCAACTCAGCTTATTGGATTTCGCATTTACAAAAATTAAGTTGGCTTTCTGCACATTCTGGAACCGCTAGGTTACTTCGACGTCCATCAGCTTGACTCAGAAAGCAGAAGAACGGGTAAGGTTCTTTACTACCTTATCCCTAATATTTCAGAACTGAAAGTCTTACAAACACCGAGACAAAAGGTGAGGTGAAAAATGGCTAGAGGTAACCAGGAGAGACGGAAAGCTCGGAGGGCTAAGGTCCAAGGGGAAGCTTGCGATAAGCAGGAGAAAAGACTTGATTTATCGGGTAGCCTGTCGCTTGCTTTTGATAAAAATGCCGAAATTTCTCGCAGATTGGACCGAGCCATTCCTCTTAATACAAACGAATGGCTCAAGGTAGAGCAGCACTTAATGCGGCTATCAGAATTTGTGCCTATTGAAATGCTTACTGGGCTCACTGAGGTGATTGCACTTTATGCTGACGATCAAGCTCGAAGAGGCTATATACTTGGACAGGATGACAGCCGGATCGTCCAGCGAGAGATTGCCTGATTTATCGGTAGTTTCTGCTGTGCTGATCCTATCGCCTTGTTCAGCAACTCTGGAAACTTAAATAGATGACGGATTCATCCCTTCCACTCAATTCGGTCGAAGTTCTTAAGGATTTAGTGCTCAGAACTGCCGAGCATAGGGACCTCACAGCTATTTCGTCTCTGTACAATTTTTACGTAAAGTCTTCAACAGCAACTTTCGCTTGTGTTGAAGAGACTTTGGAAGAGCGGACGAGTTGGTTTCAGGCACATGTTGATGACAAAAAGCCTGTCTACGTTGCTGACCTGCACGGACGTGTTTTAGGTTTCGCTTCACTTTCCTCCTACAGCAATAGGTGCGGCTACAAGGACACATGTGAAATTTCCATCTATATTGATCCGGTTTGCGTCTCCCGTGGTATCGGCAAGTCCCTTCTGGATAGGCTTCTTGAAGATTGTCGGCGGCAGTATCACGTAGCACTAGCACTTATCTGCTCTGAGAACGAACATAGTCTAAGGCTTTTCCGTTCCAGGGGCTTCGAGGAGGTCGGCAAACTAAGGCAGGTTGGCTATAAGTTTGATCGTTTTTTGGACGTGTCGATTTTGGAGCTGATTTGCAGAGGAAGCCGATTTAGCAGTACTGCTCCATGATGCAAATTGCAAAAGCACTGCGCTTATCAGCCTTGTGTGCAGCTCTAGTCCCAGGGGCTATCTATCTTGCACTGTCCCCGCGTAATTGCTTGCCAATTTACAGAAATCTTTTGTTCCATCCCTCTGCTTTTGACAATGACCTAGCTGACGAGCAGTTCCTTCAAATTTTTGGAGAGATTCCTGAGCAAGTCTACTTCTCTAGCGGGCTTAATCTTTTGCATGGGCTTTATTTCTCCGATAGTTTCTCCTGTGAACCGGCAGACGTTGTCACAGTCCTGATCAATCATGGCAATTCCGGTAATATTCTTGACAGGTATACCTTAGTCAAATGGCTTAGAAAAAACGGACTTTCAGTCTTTCTGTACGATTACGCAGGATTTGGATTGAGTGAGGGAATTCCAGACACTAGCTCAATAGTTTCTGATGGCGTCAGTGCCTTTGATCTCTTGGTGACAAGGGGCGTTGCACCAAGCAGAATAGTACTTTACGGCGAGTCATTAGGCGTGGCCGTATCTACTGCAGTAGCGCTTGTCAGAAAACCTGCTGCCATGTTGCTGCAATCAGGATTTAGCTCTCTGCGTCAGATTGCTGTTGATACATTTCCAATGTTAAGCATTTATCCACAGGAACTGTTTCCAACTCCCTCTTTGGACAGTGCGGCAATGCTGTCTGGAAGGCATCCTCCTATCCTTATTGCGCACGGCATGAAAGATCCGACAGTTCACTATTTTCATGCGCAAAGACTCTTTGACTCAGCATCTAGAGAGAAGAAGCTACTTTTATTGCCTAACGCTGTGCATAATGATCTTGTTACGAATTTCTCGGATGAGATGACCCAGGGTCTTTTTTGGTTACTTTCGCATTTGAAATAGGCATTACTTATTTATTGTGATCTAAGTGTTTTCCAAACAGGAGGCCTCCTATGGAAAGCGAAGGCATTGAGTCAGGAAGCCGTTTGAGTTTTGTGTTAAGTAGTCGGAAACTCTGGAAAGAGGATTGCGAGGCCTTGTCCGCCTTGATTAAGGGTCTATATAAAGTTGCTTTTGGCTGGCAGTCTAGGGGGAACTTGCAGTGCGCTAGGAGAATTTATGAATATATTCTGGCAAGGCAGGGCTCTTGCTCGATTCCAATTTCAGTCGAAATCCTCAAGACTGAAGCAAATTTGGCATTGATTTGTCTTAGGGAGAAGCATTTTCAAGAATCCGAAGCACATTTCCAGCGCTGCATCGAACTCAGCAAATCTCTATTGCAGGAAGAGACTGAGATTTTCCAGAATCTTATGGATGAGTATGTTGGACTGCTCCGTAAAATGGGGCTTTATGGTCAAGCAGATTCCTTCATAAGGAATAGCCTAGGACCCTAACCCTTCTGTTCAAAGTTAAATAAAGAGAAAGCCGTCGAGAAATCTCTCAACGGCTTCATCTCTCAACTTGCTTAGCCCTCTTAGGCTTTGCTCAATTTTCTCTCTCTGATCAAGTTCAAGGCGGAACCCGCTTTGAACCAGCCAATTTGCTCTTCGGTCATGGTGTGCTTGAGTTCGATAGCTTCCTTGGTTCCATCTTCATGCTCAACAATCATCTCTACTGTTTTGCCTGGTGCCAGAGAACTTAGACCCCTCAGGCTGACTCTATCTGTTTCACGAATCTTGTCGTAATCGGCAGGTTCTGAAAAGGTAAGTGCCAATATGCCTTGCTTCTTCAGGTTAGTTTCGTGGATACGAGCAAAGCTCTTCACAACTACGGCTTTGCAGCCAAGGAAGCGAGGAGACATGGCTGCGTGTTCGCGGCTAGAGCCTTCCCCATAGTTCTGATCACCGACTGCAATCCAACCAAGTCCTTCAGACTTATAGTGTCTGGCGACCTGAGGATAGGAGGCTCTCTCTCCATTGAGGACATTTAGCCCGACTCCGGTTTCTTTTGTGAAGGCGTTGGTCGCACCAATAAACATGTTGTCAGAAATTCTATCTAAATGTCCTCTAAATCTCAGCCAAGGACCAGCTGCAGAGATATGGTCAGTAGTGCATTTGCCCAAGGCTTTCATCAGAACAGGCAATTTCTCGTAATCTTTGCCATTCCACGGAGCAAAGGGCTCGAGAAGCTGAAGCCTTTCGGAATCAGGTTTTACGACAACAGAAACCTTGTCTCCGTCTTCAGCCGGTGCGATGTAGCCTTTGTTCTCGCAGACAAAGCCGTTTGCCGGTAATTCATCTGCTGTAGGCGGAGATAGCTTTACTTCGCCGGAATCAGTTTTGATGGAATCGGTCATGGGATTGAAAGAAATTCTTCCCGCCAGTGCGAAGGCTGTAACTATTTCGGGGCTGCCGATAAAAGCTAAGGTCTCAGCGTTTCCGTCATTTCTCTTTTGAAAATTACGGTTGAAGGAAGTGATGATGGAGTTCTTCGTGCCACTCTCGATATCTTGGCGTTTCCACTGACCTATGCAAGGTCCGCAGGCGTTGGCCATCACAACCGCGCCAATGTCGGACAGTGTTTTCATTTGTCCGTCTCTTTGAATCGTCTCGTAGATCTGCTCAGAGCCTGGTGTGACAAGGAATCCACAGGAACTTTTCAGTCCTGCCTTTGCGCCTTGAGCTGCCACATGCGCAGCTCTGCTCATGTCTTCATAAGATGAATTTGTGCAGCTGCCTATCAATGCGTATGAAAGCTTGTCCGGATAGCCCTTCTCTTTTATTTCTGCGGCAAAAGCAGATATCGGTCTTGCCAAATCGGGTGTGTGTGGTCCGACAACATACGGCTCAAGTTTATCGAGATCGATTTCGACAATCTTGTCATAGTATTTCTCAGGATTTTGAAACACTTCCGGATCAGCTGTAAGCTCTGCTTTGTGTGCATCAGCGAGGTCTGCTATTTCTTTTCTGTCGGTAATTCTGAGGTAGGCGGCCATTCTCTCGTCGTACGGGAAAATTGAGGTAGTTGCCCCCAACTCTGCGCCCATATTGGTGATTGTGCCTTTTCCTGTGCAAGAGATAGAGCCTGTGCCTTCGCCAAAGTACTCGATGATGCAACCAGTGCCGCCATCTACAGTCAGCTCACCGGCTAGCTTTAGAATGACATCTTTAGGAGAAGTCCAACCATTTAGTTTGCCCTTGAGGTGAACGCCGATCAGCTTGGGCCATCTAACTCCCCACGCTTCTCCGGCCATTACGTCTACCGCATCTGCGCCGCCCACACCGATGGCTATCATGCCCAACCCGCCGGCGTTTGGTGTGTGCGAGTCTGTGCCAACCATCATTCCACCAGGAAATGCGTAGTTTTCCAAGACGACCTGGTGAATAATGCCTGCTCCTGGCTTCCAAAAGCCGATACCGTGTTTGTTAGATGCAGAGGCGAGGAAATCATAGACTTCCTTGTTCTCATCGCAGGCTCTGTCCATGTCTTTGTCTGCACCATCACGCGCCTGGATCAGGTGATCGCAGTGCACCGTAGATGGTACTGCTACCTTTTTCAATTGCGCCTGCATAAACTGAAGCAAGGCCATTTGAGCCGTGGCGTCTTGCATGGCTACACGATCGGGTCTTAGAAGCGCATAGCTTTCTCCACGCTTCAACTCACCTTCAGGATAATGGTCAAGGTGGGAAGTAAGTACTTTTTCAGCTAATGTAAGGGCCCGTCCCAGTTTCTTTCTCGCTTCAGCATGCTTGCTTGCGAGCTTTTCGTACAGGGCTTTTACGTCCGATGCGTTAAGTTGAGGCATTTGGTATCTCGTCTTTTGGATGGTCGAAACTAGCGCACCATTGACCGCTGCGTGCGGCTCAAGTTGCGTTAAGTCGCTATTTTACATTGTTTTATAGCCAAAATGAACCGCTTGCCAAGGGCTTGGGCTCCATTTCCTTTCGACTTTAATTCGTGATAACAGCCTTTGTTGCTTGCTCTAGCGCGCTATCCAGTTGTCGCTTATAGACTTCGTTCGATTTCATCGGGTTCCTTATTTCTAGATCAGGCTTCACGCCCACGCCTTCAAGAGAAACTCCACCGATCATGCAAGTCGAAACTGCTAGGTAAAGGGCAAAAGGCTCTAATTTCCCCCTTAGAGCATAATGTTTTTCAGTTTTCTGAAGAATTGCTCGAAGCTCAGATGAAATATCTACTTCAGAGCCAATTGCCTTGAGGTTTGCACTATCGAAAAGCCTTCCAGCAACAGCCGCCCCTGCTGTTTTCTCGCCTACCAAAAATGAACGTTTACTGTTCTTTAGAACATGAGCCAGCAACTCTTTGCCGCTTGTAGTCTCACTATCAATCAAGGTTACGATTGGCTTATTGAAACAGAAGCTTCGCTTCTTCGCTTGACCATCTCTTCCTCTATATTCAAGGTCTGGATGATACTCTTTATTCCTGAAAACGCAGTCCAAATCAGTTGTGTTTGCGCCCCCATAGCCTTGCCTAAGGTCTAGAACCAAGGCGTCCAGTTCGTTATTCATGAGCAGATCTTCTAGTCTCTCCTTACTGGCGCTTCCTCCCGCAAAAATGTGTACGTACCCAATTTTTACTATCCTTCCTCCTGCCAGCCTTTCGTGAATTCGGAAACTATTCTCTAAGGCTTGCAGATAGAGTTCGTACAGGTCCGTCTTAAGAGGCAAGATTGGTAGAGTCTTTTCCAAGCTATTTCTCTTGATTCTGACAAGGATTGCATGCCCAGTCCGATTCACTAGGTTCTTGTAAGTCCAAGAGGTCTGACCATCAACTGATAGAATTTGATCCCCTGCCGAAAGTCCAGCTCTCTCTGCGGGGCCGCCATTTAGAACATAGCTCACGGTCCCGTATGGTCTTCCATAGCCACCGGTCGCAAATCCACAAAAGTACGTCTGCGAGTCTTTATCAACTAGCTGAAACAAGGAGCGTAAAAAGTAAAATGCTTCATCATCTTCTGTTAGGAATCTACAATGACTAGTCTTAAGGCGCTCAAGAGAATGATTGATAATCTTAGAAATATCTCTCATCCCACAAGCACGTTGGGCTTCAAGTTTCATCGTCTTTGCAAAGGGGAGCCATCTCTCTTCAATGAGAGATTTGAATACGAATTTCTCGCGGACCAAACAGTCCACAAGATCGGAAATTGCTAAAAAGTTGTCAGTTTGATCCAACTTTTCTTCAGCCACTTTTGAGAAGGCGGCTGGAAGGCTACCGAGCAAAACAAATAAAAGTATGCAAAGTCCCAATCTATATATATTCAGTGAGCTTGTTTGGCCGGTTTCGATAGCCAATTCTCCCCTTCCTTAAGATGCGTTGGCTCTGCATCAGTGCTTTCTCTTGGTCCTAGGCAGTTAAGTAGAATATCAGAATCTCAATGGTTTCAAGATGTTTAACTGCAAAAGCCCGAATATTTACGTTCCTACCCTCTATTTTATTGAGGGGCTACCGAACGCGCTGGTTGCCCTTTCTTCGGCTGTTCTGTTTCAGAATCTCGGCTGTAGTATCGAATTTATAGGGCAAGCGACCACTGTCCTTACTCTTCCTTGGATGTTGAAATTTGCATGGGCTCCCTTGGTGGATATGTATGGCAAGAAACGTCAATGGATTTTGGTGGCACATACGGTGCTGGCATGTATTGCCTTCTGTCTGGCATTAGCAGTTCAGTCGTCTAGCGAGAAGAGCCCTCTTTGGCTCATCTACTTGCTCGCGTCGATTATGGCAACTATGGCGATTGCATCAGCTACCCAAGATATTGCCATGGACGGGTTCTACATCGAATGCCTAAGTAAGGAACAGCAGTCATTTTTCGTTGGTGTGAGAAACGCCGCTTATAGGATGGCTATGCTTTTCGGCCAGGGGTTCCTTGTTTTCTTGGCTGGTTTTTTATCGCACAAGTTTGGTATTGGGACCGGCTGGTGTGTATCGTTCTTAATCGCCTCTTTAATCTTCCTTTCGGCCTTCTTCTTACATCGAAAGATACTGCCGCTTGATTCCCGGACCGTTGAGTCCGACTTGGGGACAGCGATTGAAGGCATCAAAAGCGCTGAGAAAATTAGATTCACAGAAGTCTTTAGTACATTCTTCGACCGTCCACGACTTCTACCTATTCTTGCATTCGTTCTTCTGTTCAGGCTTGGCGATACCTTAATGCTCAAAATGGCAACTCCCTTTTTGCTTGCCAAGGTTGGTGAGGGCGGTTTAGGTATTTCAACCGAAACTGTAGGATTGATTTACGGTGGTGTGGGTGTTGCTTTGCTTTTTTGCGGCGGTATTGTGGGGGGCTATTTGGTATCAAAGTTTGGTCTCAAACGAACTCTGTTGCCAGCTGCAGTTGTGCAAAATATAGCGATAGTTCTCTATTATGTAATGGCTGTCATCAAGCCAGGAGTTCTGGTTGTCGCAATATTTAATGGATTCGAGCAGTTTGCATACGGTATAGGACTGAGTGCCTATACGGTCTTCCTTCTCAGCCTTGCCTCAGATCGGTTCAGAAGCGGACATTATGCAATCGCCACTGCGCTAATGGCCCTTGGTGGGCTGATTCCGGGATATTTTAGTGGAAGTCTCTGCACCCAGCTGGGATTTGAGAAGTATTTTCTCTTCAGTTTTTGTCTATCTATTCCTGGTATGATTGCCATCCCGTTTTTGCCAATCGAGCCTGAGCGGGAAGCTAGTTCTGCTTAGTTTAATATTGGGAGAAATTCTTTGAATTATCGCCGACTTGGAAAATGGGGAGCCAAGGTTTCCTCCGTTGCTCTGGGTAGTTGGCTTACCTATGGAAACACTGTAGACGAGAAAGCTGCAGTTAAACAGATTGCCAAGGCTTTCGAACTAGGTATTAATTTCTTTGATACAGCCAATGTCTATGCTCAGGGGCATTCTGAGGTAGTAGTCGGAAAAGCTCTTAAATCTCTCCGGCGGGATTCATGCTTTGTCGCCACCAAGGTTTTTTTCCCAATGGGCGAAGGACCAAATGATAGAGGACTATCCAGAAAGCATGTTTTTGAGCAGTGCCATGCCAGTCTCAAACGTCTTTCGCTGGATTATATCGACCTTTACCAATGTCATAGATTTGATCCTGAAGTGCCACTTGAAGAGATTGTCGCCACTATGCATGACCTGAGTCGGCAGGGCAAGATTTTGTACTGGGGGGTTAGTGAGTGGAGCGGCTCTCAGATTGAGGAAGCCTGCAAGGTCGCCAGTGCCCTTGGGGCAATGCCACCTATCTCTAATCAACCCTGTTACAACATGCTTACACGCAACATCGAAGCCACCGTAATTCCCACTTGCGAGAAACTCGGTATTGGGCAAGTGGTTTTCTCTCCTCTTGCGCAGGGTGTCTTGACCGGTAAGTACGCTGTTGGGCAGCCCATTCCTGAAGGGACGAGGGCTGCAGACAGTCGTGTAAATATGTTTATGCTCGGACGCAGTCTGATGTCTGATGAGACCCTAAATCTAGTGGATAAGCTTCGAGCCGTGGCGGAATCATTGGGAATTTCTCTCAGCCAATTAGCTCTTGCTTGGTGTCTAAGGCAGAGCAATGTTTCAAGCGTCATTATTGGGGCAACTAGGTTGGCGCAGATCGAAGAAAATGTGAAGGCTTGCGAGATTAAGCTAGATTCGGAAATCCTGGCTAGAATCAATTCTATCTTGGGACCGGTTCCGGCTAAGTAACTTGCCTGGTTCAGTCTTAACCATTCAAGATTCAAGTTTATGCCTACTGGGCACAAACTCAATGACCTGCTTAGGTGAACTATGCTCATAAACAAATCGAAGAAACCGACTTTATCCGACAGGTGGCGCACTTTAGCGGTGGCAATAATGCTTGCCGGCACCTTGAGTCCCTATGGACAACTGGCTTGCTTCGCTCAGGATCCACAGGTTAAGAGCGACTGGGCAGTAGATGAAGCCCCAAAGCCTAAGCAAAACTCGGAAAATTCTCTCACACCAATTACTGATCAGAGTACTAAGACAGGCAGTGCTGATCCGTCTGTCGGGAATGCTACTACAGGCGGTGTGCTAGGCGTCGGCGACGGTCCTCCAGCTGGCTCAGATCTCAAATCCGTTAACTCCAACTCCTCCGGCTCTTCTTCTGAGACCAATGGCAGTTCTGGAGCGGCGGCAGCTGCCGATATACCTATGGTGGTTCCAGTGGTCAGCCCATCGACAAAGGCTGTAATTGAGACTGAGGCTAAGAAACCTGCAGTGGAGGCGCAGAAGACCACTGCACCGTCAACTGTAATCAAGGCAGGCACAAGCTCAGCTAAGCTTTTTGGCAGGATTGAGCAGATTACCAGTGGCAAGGGCGCTAATTTCCCTATAGTCTTCAAGGCAGCTACGCCTTCTCTCGATACAAGTTTGACTGCATCAGCCTTGAAAGGGCAGGCTCAGGATATAACAATGTATTCTGGAACGGTGGCCAAGAGCTTTCCCGAAGATTACCGCGGTACATGGGGTGGTTCTCTAAAAGTCTGGACTCTTGAACAAGCCCCTATCTGTTTTCAGATAGACCCGGAAGAAGCATCAAAAGTGCAGCGCATTTTCACCAATAAGGCTGAAGGCTCAGTTAACTTTATGTTTGCCAACGACACCAAGGGCGGCATTTATCTTGCGCCGGCTCAGATTATGTTTCAAGTAGCAGGCAAAGCAGTTGACCTAGACAAGCAGATGACGCAGATGATGGGCGGACAGAGTCTTGCTTCGATGGGACCCATGGGGCAGATGATGGCACAAATGGCTAATTCGATGCCGGTTCCGATTATCTTTGCCTTCGGCGACCTTCAGACCAGTTCTATGGCAAAAGGACTGTCAGGAAACGAATTCGTGCAAAGAACGCTGCGAAATACCGTCAGGCAGCTTTCTAGAGAAGTTATAGAGCAGCAGATTATCGCTCAGATGAACGAAGTTATGAAAGCAACAGGGCGCCCGCGTGTTCGCTATGAAGAGTCGGTTATTCGATTTACCAAGGTGAATCCGCAGCAGATGTATGTTCAGGCCGCTCAAGTCGTTTATGGTCCCGACCGCAAGTTTCAGCAGAAAATCGTCATGTATGGTTACGTAACACGTGGACAGGTCGTCAATACTAATCCCTACTCTGGTATCATGCAGATGCCTGGGCTGCCAGGCATGACCCCTGGCAGCCAACCGAGTGGCGGGTTCCCCCAAATTAATCCAGGTTCAATACCTGGACTTACACCGGGGCAGAATCCTTTTGGAAACGGCGGTTCCATACCTGGCCTGCCGCCTGGATTCAATCCTTTCCAAGGGTTATTCGGTCAGTAAGAAAACAAAAGAGAACAATGAGCACCACCTATTCACCAGAATTACTCGATGAGTTAGCACAGTTCGTTTCAGATCTGATTACACAGAATGATTATCCTGGTTTCGAAGCAAGAGCATTTAAGGTAGGACTACCCGATCGATTTTTCTCGGCTAGTTCAAAGCTCTTCGGGGCGGCTCTAGATCACGAATCAGTTTTCGTAAGATTGGTTGCCTTGCGTTGGTTTGAGGAAAAGCCAGGCACGATAAAACCCTTTGTCAAAGCAATTATCGATAAACTCTCTGATGCTGATGAGTATGTGAGAGCAGAGGCTTTGCACGCATTAGAAAAGTACCATACCCCCACTAGCGGCAATGCGCTCTCTTGTGCGGAGCTATTGCTAGACAAAAGCACTTTAGTCAGAAAGGCTTCTGCAAAAGCGTTAGCAAAGATGCTTCCTCGCGTCAACGAAGGAAGCGCAAAAGAACTCGAAGATGTGAAAAAAACAAATCTTGAGAGAGTGCACAAGTTGCTTATGGATGCTTATTCCGACAATGATGTTTTGGTTCGTCAGAAAGTAGAAAAGGCTATGCGCAAAAGTGGAAGTTTTGAAAGAGCTTGACTTCGCCTATTGTTTTAGACTTTTGCCATTCTCTGCAAAATTGATTTAAGTACAGACAAATAGTCTTCGTCATTCGTGATGCGGCTATAAAAGCCGTGCTCAAAATACTGTTCAGTGAAGTTCAGATCGTAAGACAGCGACTTGATGAGATCGTCAAGTTGTCTAGAGATTTGTTTTTGGATATCCACAAGGTCTTTTAGCGAGTCTTTAAGGCCTACGATGGCTTCCGTTAGCTCATTATCTCTAAAGCCACCGTCTTCGGGCTTAAAAACCATTTTGCGGACTCTTTCAGGACTAATATAGATTGCTCGCATTTTTTCATGAATGAGGGCGTTTAGGTTGTATAGGCAAGTAGCCATTTCATGGTAATGACCTCTGATCATCTTTTCTTCCAGGGTCACCCGTTTTTCACTTAGTCTGCCGATTACTTCATGCACTCTGGCTGCCAGAGCTAGACTTGCATCCATGCAGGCCAAAATCTCTTTTACAGCAAACTCCTCATCCTGACTATGAAGGTTCATTTTTGTCTCCGACTAAAGAATAACGGCTGCCATAAATGGCAGCCGTCATAATCATTACACACTTTATACCTAATCCGACCCAATCGATTTATGTCGAGGAACCGGTTGTGCTGCCAGCAGGGGTTGCGGTCGAGAATGAATCGCTAACTTCCATGGTGCTTACTGATAGGTGTGTACCTTGCTGTCTTCTGAAGTTGTCCAGGTATCTGCGAAGGGCTTCTCTTATCAGGTCGGAGCGAGTTCTGTGCTCACATTGAGCGATGAAATCAACTTGCTCGAGCATAGCTGGTGGCAGTGCGATCAGGACCTTTTTGGGCATATTCGATTCCTCATGGAGACTTTTGGGGTGACGAAAACCGCCTCTGAAGTAGCGACTTGCTTCTTTAGAGGTTTTCAGTTCAACGGTTCTTAACTATAGGTAACCGCTTCTTGGGTGGCGAGTGGATTTATCAACCACCTTCAACGGCTATTCAATTTACACATGAAAGTCGATATCGTAAAGGTCTAAAAGGGGCATAAATACGGAAGTTCCAAGAAATACACTTAAAAGGTTTTTTGGAAAGTCTAGATCGTAGACCTGGTAAGACTCTGAGGGAATTGGCTGCAAAATTTCAAAAAACGGTATAGATACTAGGTCTTCCAAAGGACATATCCAGCTATTGCACTTATGAAAATTTGTGCTAGGAAACTGCCTAAGATAGCCGCTTTTGGGGTCTGCTCTTTCTGGAAGTGGCTTTGGTTCTGGGTTTGATTGACTCCGGTGGTGTCTTATCTGCGTTGCCAGTGACAGGCTCTAGATTGCTGGCTTTTGCGATATCTCTAGCATGTCCTAAAGCATGGCTGATGCTATACCTTTGGCATTAAATGATATCGCTAGTGGTATCACGCTTGCATATGTCAAAAACGAGAGGACGGTTGGGTGAGCTTCTTCGGGTTTGAAAGGCTGACCAGTTCTGGTTTTGAAGCCTGAGAAAGCGTGGCTCTGGGCCTTGCCTGAGTTTTCTACAGGATTTGCACTGTATATGCATTATCTCTTGGTTTTAAAAAGTCAAGGCTTGGTAAAAAGAGAGGAAACATTGGATCATTGAAGGCGTATCACTTATTGGATCAAATCAATGCTCATCGCCAGTTGGAATGTCAACTCTATATCTGTAAGGCTACCCCACCTGCTTTCCTTTTTAGAGCAGTGGAAAGTGGATCATCTTGGTTTGCAAGAATTGAAATGTACAGATGATAAATTTCCTTATAGTCAACTTAGTGAAATTGGCTACAGCAGCCATGTGAAAGGCGAGAAAACATATAATGGTGTGGCTCTCTTAAGCAGAAACAACTCTGAGCAGAGTTGCGAACTCTTCGCTGATGTGTTACCCGGAGCGCCGGACCCACAACAAAGTAGACTAATCGCAGTTCATCTTCCTGACTGCGATCTTAATATATTGAATTTGTACGTGCCGAATGGTTCGGCTGTAGGTTCAGAAAAATACGAGTATAAGTTGAAGTGGTTTGAAGCCTTGTTGCGCTTTGTAGAGACTAGCTATAGGCGCGATGCTCGCTTGATAATTATGGGTGACTTTAATATCGCCCCCACCGATCTTGATGTGCATGATCCCGAGCTTTGGAAGGACCAAGTCTTGGTGTCACAGCGCGAAAGGGATTGCTTTAGCAGGCTATTGGACTTAAATCTTGTCGATAGCTTCAGAGCGTTAAATCCGGAAGCCGGTCTTTTCTCTTGGTGGGACTACAGACAAATGGCTTTTCGTCGTAATCACGGATTGCGTATAGATCATATTTTGGTTTCTCGACCACTAATGCCCCTAGTAAAAAAGGTCTGGATAGAGAAGGCTCCTCGAAAACTCGAGAAGCCTTCAGATCACGCACCTGTAGTTATTGAAATAGACCTTTAGCTCTGACCCTAATATTTGAAGAGAATCTCAGAAGCTTCTACATCACTCAGACCGGGGAATTTTCCTTCAATTACTTGGTCTGCTAGCTTGCTCACCGCTTTGAAATAGCTGTCTGAAGGTCTTTCTCCAGTTAGTTTGCGCCTCAAATCTTGACAGAGAATATCTGCAGCAGCGATAAGGGTCGAATTACCTTCTGAGTGCGCATAAAGGCTTGTCACCAAGATAATGACAGCATCTTGGATGCGTGCGCTCATTTCGGCGATTCGGCATTGTCTATCGGCTAGTTTAAGCTGGTGCTTGACCATATTTTGTGAAAGTTCGAGCGGCGACTCAGAAAGAAACTCTAAGGCATAGTCAACGTGTGATTTTAGACCCTCGTCCATACCTGGCACTTCATGTTGGTCAACACCTTCTAACTGCTTGCCGACCCACCACATCGAATATGGAATCAACTCGTTTCTGAGCGCAAAAGCATGACCCGGATTGAAGGGGTTGAAAATCTTGATTCCTGATGCTGCTACCTTCTTACCTATGGGCTCGAAGTAGGAGACTCCATGTTGCTTTGCCAGCGACTTGAAGAAGGCCATGCCGAGCATCTCGCCTTCTCCTTCGTAGATACAGGGGGCAAGGAAGTCATGAATGTTGTCGCCAAGCAGGTGACCGCTCAAGAAAGACCTTCCTCCATGTGTCTTCATGAAGAGTTCAATGGCGCATTCTTTCTCAGCTTCAGAGCCGAATATCTTCGCAATTATGCATTCCAATTCGCCCCGATAGCCCTGGTCGAGCAGCCAGGAGCCCCAGGCCACAAGAGCGTCTGCGCCGACAATCAAGGCCGCGGCTCTGGCTATTCTTCTCTTTACCAGCTCTCGGGTTTCAATTGCCTGACCATAGGTCTGTCTGAACTTAGCCCAGGGAAGCATATTGGCGAGCATGATGCGCATCACCCCGGCGGCTGTAGCGCACAGAGCAAGGCGACCCATGTTGAGACCGTGGTAGGCGACTGTGAGACCATCGCCGGCAGTAGGTACAAGCAAGTTCTCTTTCGGCACTTTGAAGTCTTTAAACTTTAGACCGTTGTTGAAAGCATGCTTAAGCGCGTGCAGCGAGTAAGGCACTACTTGGAAGTGCTCATCTTCCTTCTCGGGCAATTCGGCTATCAAGGCAGAGGGCTTGCCGTCAATAAGGCAAACTAAACCAACTGTTCGCCCGGGTACGGCATTAGTTATGAAGAGCTTTTCTCCGTTAACCACATAGTGGTCTCCAGACAGTTCTGCTTTGGTCTTCAGGGCAGTCAGGTCAGAGCCGGCGCCAGGTTCAGTGAGGGCAAAGCCTGAAAGGGCTTCCCCGCTAGCCAGCTTCGGCAAGATTCTCTTCCTTTGTTCATCCGTTCCAAAGGTTCTTACCGGGTCAACAGCGCCTATGCAGCCATGCACAGATGCCAGACCGGCCGCTGTAGGCTCGATGGAGGCGACCTGGCTGAGGAAGGTCATAAACTGACGTACAGTGGCACCTTGCCCACCGTATTTATCCTCAATGAGCATACCCCAATAGCCGGCCTGCGCCAGTTCGTTAAACACTTGCTTGCTGATCTTGCCTTTCTCGTCGAGCATTGTGCCGGCTTTCTTGTGCTTGCGCAGCAATTCCAGCGATTTCTGCATCGAGGGAAGGCTCAAAGAGCCCTCTGGCATTTTGGGAGGACAAAACAGTTCTAGTGGCACCTTCGCGTCCCAGACAGCTTTATGGACCGGACTGTTGGATGTTTTGTATTGCTCAGCAAAGAGTGCCTCTACCTGATCGTCGGCCCTGTCTACTGCGCCTGTGCGCTTGGCTTCTTCTTCAGACTTGCCAGCCAACTGCATGGCGGTCTCGGCGAAGCTGGAAGCGTTGGCACCGTTTGTGCCGTTGGTGCCGTTTTTTCCTTGAGAGCCATTTTTGAGATTATCTGCCGACTCAGGTTCCTTAACGGATGTCATATCATCACCTCATCGAAAGAGCGCAAACTCTGCCACTAATCTAGTTTTAATAGATTCTACTAGACTGAGGTTAACGGTTTCTCAAGTGCTTCGTCAACGTGTAGTTGTGTAATGGGCGCTCAAACTTCAAAGATTAATAGAGATGGGATCTTGGCTGCTCGAATTTATCTTGATGGTGAGTGGCGCACCGCCTATGATGCGCTCCAACTCTGTACCAGCCAATCTATAGCGCCAGCCGTCAAGAAGTTGAAGTGGCTCACTATCTGCTTCTTGAGCCCCCTTCACCGCTCGCACAAAGCGCTGTAATTCGTCTCTTGTGGCAATCAGCTCCGGCGCGATTTCTATTTCTTGAGATCTCACTTTGAGCACAGTGTAGAGTACGTCGGCAATTAAGACGTCCGCCTTGGATGGGACCTTTCCTGATGGCCACTGGGGGCATTCTGATTCTTTCAGAGCCAGGGCTTCAGCCACGACCTTTAAGATGTTTTTGCTGTAGCCGGCCAGTTGCCCTTCTTTAATTCCTCTGATTCGGCCAATATCCGACTGACTTTGGGGTGGTTTCTTCGCTAATTCCAAAATGATGTTGTCAGAGAGTACAAATCTTGGTGGTTTGTCAATTCTTCTGGCTTCTTGGTCTCTCCAAAGACAGATGGATTGCAAGACTGCTAGTTTTCGTCTGGTGAGGCTTTGGGCGCCTTTCACCTTCATGAATTCTCGACCAGACTCTTTTTCATAGTAGGAAGGGTCTTCGTATTGCTTGCATTCTTCCAAAACCCAATCCAAGCGTTCTCTTTTCTCAAGGCGATTGCGCAGATTCTGGTAAAGATCAATGAGATGAAGAGCATCATCAATGGCATAGTCAATTTGAGATGGGGTGAGCGGTCTAAGCGACCAATCAGTGAATGATTCAGTTTTGGAGAGACTTAAATCGAAAATGCTATTCAAAAGCTTGCCGTATCCGGCTGGATATCCTAGCCCTACAAAACCAGCAGCAAGCTGGGTATCAAAGATGTTGCGAGGAATTAGCGATGATTTCTGATTGATTATCGCCAGGTCTTGCGATCCTGCGTGGAGCACCTTGATCTTGCTGGCATCAGCCACATATTGCCAGAGTTCATTCAGGTGACCGTTATTTAGCTCAATGGGATCGACCAGATAGACCTTCTTGTCTACGGCTACTTGAATTAAGCAAATAAGTGGGTAGTAGCTTCTTTCTGGAATAAACTCAAGGTCTATACCGAAGATAGAAGATCTCTCAATGCTACCCAGCATCTCCTTAAGGTCTGCGGCATTGTCGATAAGCTTGCCGCTGGACTGCGAGTGTACCTTGTCAGTCATCTTTTATTGCTTCCCTTGAGAGATGTTTTCGGCACCAGTTCAGTGCTCCAGGCTTGCCCATTATCACTGAGCATTCTTGCAGTGTAGCAGGCAAAGGAAATTCCAGGCTATCGCTATCAAGGCAACCCACATCCAAACCAGCTCCTAGCGCGATGGCGGCCGGTCCGGCAGTATCCCAGGTCTTGAGCTTGCCTGAAAGATGAATGAAGAGGTCTGCTTCCCCTTCTAATATTCTTGCCACTTTCAGTCCAATGCTTCCTGTCTTGATTAGCTGTAGCTGCTGAACAGATTGAACCCAGGGATGCGCTCTCCTGTCTCGGGTGCCCATCAAGACCCGGGCTTTGCTTTCAGAAATTAGAGAGCCATGAACGCGCAGTTCCTTGTGTTCTTTGCTTTCGTCGTTTAGGTCTATGCGATAGGCGCCGCAATCTACACCACCGTGGTAAAGTCTTGCCGTTTGGGGAGCGAGAACGAAACCGTAAATTGGCACCGGTGCCGGTCTAGCGTCTGTGCGTGCCAAAAGACCAACCATAACGCAATAATCATCGTGGTCCATTATGTAGTTCTGGGTGCCATCTATAGGGTCTATCAACCAAAACCTTTTGAAAGACTCAATAGCAACTTGATGGTTCGCATCTTCTTCTGAGATGACCAGATCTTCTCTAAAGCGCTCAATAAGCCTATTCTTGATTAAGGCAGAAATAGCCAAGTCGGCGTTGGATACTTGGTCTTCTGGGCTAGTCTTCTGGCTTACTTCCAAATTGGAACGCATAGAAAGTGCCATTCTGCCGGCGTCTTTCATGAGTTCAAGCACATAGTCTATGTCTTGTCGGCTAAGTGGCCCGTTGCTGGCGATAATTCTGCTTCCTTCGTATCTGGGGCCTTCTCTGCGGCGTTCTTGGAACTAACCTTTATAGAGCCGACAGCCATATTCTTCAGCTAACTTGTTATCGAGAAGGTCTGCTACATATGCAACATGCCAAACCAAGTCGTCAAGCTCTTCTTGGTCTAGATTGGCAGTCGGTCGCTGGGCGACAACGAGAACAACGTCTTCATGAGTAGAAAGGGCGCATAGCGAAAGGTTGGCGTTGAGGTCCAAAAGTCGCCGATAGAAGAGTTCCTTGTTGGATTCAGGAACATGCACCAGAGGCGACGTGATTCTAATGAGCGAAGAAGACCTACCGCGGACGTCTTTTGGACCTTCCTGCACCAAGATATAGACCTTGGCGCTGCCTTCCATGAGCCACCAGCCAAGACCACCTGCATCCGACAACTGAAAGTCGGCGGCTTTCATACCACGCTTTTCAAAATAAGACTCGACCATGGCTTTGGCGTCTTGTGCCGTGACCTGACTTACTTTTTCTGCTCCAAAAATGCCCATTTGCTTCTGTCCTGCTTGGTCCAATCAAAATCTTCTTCAAGTATACCGAAGACAGTCTTCTACTTTATTTATTAAGCGCGCTTAATAATGTGTTACGTAAAAGAATGCAACTCAACCCTTACGCATTCTCTTCGCGAGTGCTACTATTTTTCTACGCTTACTTTCCCGAGTAGCGCAGCGGTAGCGCAGGTGACTGTTAATCACTTGGTCGCTGGTTCGAATCCAGCCTCGGGAGCCAATTAAATTAAGAGAGAGGAGTTGCGGCTCCTCTCTCTTTGTTTTGTATGCCTTATCTTTATAGATTAGGTCTATTTGCTGTCGGAGGAGGCTGCCTTTTTGTCCTTGACTGCCTTTACCGACTTTGCCAGCCTGATGATGATTACAGGCAGAATTACTATTCCAGCAAAGACAATAGCCATCGATATGAAACCAGTATCCATTCTTTACTCCTTCTTGAGAGATACCTATTTAAACTAAGACCTAGAACGCCAGAGAGAAAATCAGACTAATTATAGTATTGCCCCAACGATAATAGGAAATAAAGGGCTATTTTTTTCCTTGTAGCAATTGATCACCTAATTGGGCAAGCTTTTTTGCCAAATTTCGGGGGTGACGTTCTCAAACTTGTCAATTAACCAGTTGTTCTCTTTGAGTACGACGACGACCATGTAATAGACGGGATTACCGGCAGAGTCGTTGTTGGCTATGTAATTGCCGTTGACGAGAAAGACAACTTTAGACTTGCCACCTTCTTTGATCATCAAGCAGCCAGGAGGCATAAAGTTTTCTCTGAAGCTATCTTTGAAGTTTGGCTCCGATTGGAATTTCTTGACGAAATCCTCCAAGTTCATGTCTTCCTTCTGGAATCGTTCCGAGGTTAAGTCCCAGGCCGTTCTGAGCAGACCTTCAATCTTCTGATTGTCCCTAAGCGAGGTAAAGAAGCTATCAATGCACTCTCTAGCTTTTTCGTATTGATTGGAAGCATCCTGAACATAGGTGCCGCCTTCTAGAACTAAGGAGTTATTTGGACCCATTGGACCCTTGAGGTCCCATCTTGCTCCCACCCTAATATCAGCCTGATTGGCAGAAGCCATGTAATTGGTGATGTCGAACTTACTGAGATCAACTTTGAGCATTTTTGACTTGTTGCCCAGAGTCTTAAACAGGAAAAGACCGGGAAACTCTTTGCCATCGTCTGTTTGCTCAGGCGGGGCGTAGTAAAAGAGAGTGCCTTCGTAGTGTTTGGTAATCAGCAGTGGGTTGTCGTTACCCATCTGATTTAGCAGCATGACCACGCCGGTTATCAGTGCGGGAATGAGAAGTATAACGGCGCCAATTGCCGCGTTTCTGGCGGTAAGCCAATCTGGTTTGGTTAGTTTGAACGGCTTGCCCTTCGACCCCTTTTTATCGGTGGTCATTGGCTTCCTTACACCGGTGGTGCGCCTTGCCGACGTATCAGAAAGAGAAGAAGGGGGTCTTGTGGATCGGGAAGTAATACGACCAGTGGTGCCACCACCTTCGGCGCCGGAAAAATGACCCGTGCCGGTTTCAGTGCGCCGAAAAGTTGTTCTTTCACTTGCCGCCGGCGGATCGTCGCCGAATAGTCCGCCAGATAGATCAAATTCCTCAAGTTCTTTCGATGAGCCTGGGGCGATTGTCGAGAAACCCATTGAAGGAGGCGCGCTGAGCAAAGAAGGCATGGCGCCGGTATCGAACTGGGTACGCATACATTGCTCTAATGCGTCTCTAAATTCCTGCATGCTCTGGAAGCGCTGTTCTGGCTTTTTTGCCAGTGCTTTGAAGGTTATTTGTTCCAGTTGCTCTGGAATGCGTAAATCTGGTCTTGCCCGAGCAAAGCCTTCCGGCATTTCAGACACATGCATTTTCATGGTGGCATATATAGTGTCTCCCATGAGCGGAGGCAAACCGGTCAAAGCTTCATAAAGAACCGCACCCATAGAATAAATGTCCGAACGATTATCCAGAGTCTGACCCAAGCATTGCTCTGGACTCATGTATATAGGGCTTCCGAAGATTTCACCAGTCTGGGTAAGATTTTGCTGCATCTTGCCAGAGGCATTGGTTAGTTTGGCAATACCAAAATCAACTACTTTGACAAAGTCTTTGCGCCCTTCAACTTCGACCAGCATTATGTTGCTAGATTTAAGGTCTCGGTGAATAACGCCTTTTTGGTGGGCATGGTCCAATGCATCGCAGGCCTGGGCAAAAATCGGAACTGCTCTTTGAAATGGAATGTGATTATCTCGCTTAATCACATCAGTGAGGCTGTCGCCCTCAAGGAAGTCCATAACGATGTATGGCTGTCCGGTCGCCACCACGCCGCAGTCGTATACGGTTATCACATGTGGGTGTTGTAGGTGTGAGGCGGCCTGAGCCTCTTGTTGGAATCGCTTGATGCTCAGTTGGTCTGTGACATGTTGGGCTTGGAGCATCTTGATGGCTACTGTTCTGTCCATCATTTCGTGGAGTCCACGATAGACCACGCTCATGCCGCCTCTGCCGACTTCCTCTATGACCCTATATCGGTCGTTGAGGATGGTTCCGAGCAACTCGTCCTTTTGCAAGAACATGAGCATACTCTTGTCGTAAGGACAAACGGAGATATTTGCCGGAAACTCTCGTTTACAGCTGGTGCAGATTTTCTTTTTAGCGGCCTGATTCAGGTCTTCGAAAGCCATTTCTACCCATGAGCATTAACAGGTTCGATTTTAGCAAAATCTTAAGCGAGGCTCACAGTAACTTTGAGATCCTTGAGAATTTGCTCCGCCGCACGTCTCCCCGAAACCATCGCCCCGTTGATTGAGGCATTGTCTCGGTGGTCTCCACATACGTATAAAGTGCGACCGGCATCGTCTATCTTGATTGCCTTACGGGGCATGTCAAGCCATGGAGGAGATTGATCTGGCAAAGCCCGCTCGATTTTCATAGTCTTCAAGTGTTCTAGCTTGTCATACTCCTGGCCAAACCAAGAGACAAGTTGCTTTCTGACGCCTTTCTCAAGGCTTTCCGTGGATTCGCCTTCTTCCAAAACTGTAACCGAGTAAAGGTGCTTGTCTCGCGGAGCTAGAGCGGGAGAGCAGTTGGTCAAGATTGCCAGGTTGTTCACGACTCCGCCTCCTGAATTTTCGCTTTCAAGATTGCCGTTTAAGAAGAGCAGCGGTTCAGTGCTTGGCACTATGTCGTGGCTGAAATAGAGACAATTGACAGTTCTAGTCTTGGGTTTCTCTATTGATGGGCAAAGTCTTCCCGCTTCAGTGCCTTCTGTGGCAATAACTACCGATCTTGCCAAAATCTTGCTGTTGTCTGCCATGACGACAGTCAGAACATTTTGCCCTTCGAAGGAAGTTCTATCCGGTTCAATATTACTGACGCGAGAATTAAATCGGATTGTCTCGGCCGGTAGTTTTGCTGCCAACTGTTTGCTGATTTCTCCCATGCCCAGTCTTGGAATCGCCACGTTTCCTTCAGACATCATTTTGAAGACGAAATCAAACATCCGCGCGGAGCCAGACAGACTTGCATCAAGGGTGATACCGCCAAAAAAGGGGCGGAAGAATCTGTCTATAATCTTGGGTGAGAAGCCGTAATCATTCAAGAGAGCGTCATAGATTGACTTTTCCGGGCGTCTGAATATCTCATCAACAGAAGTGTTCATAAGCTTCTGTCTCAGATAAGCAATTTTGATTTTGTCACCCAGTGGTGCTACATCTGACATCAAGGTCGATACCAGGGCGGTTGGATCTCTGAATGGGTCAGAAATGCGGGTAAAGCCATTTCCGTGTCTGACCATGGCGCCACTTTGGAAGGCGCAAAAATCGAGCTTGGAATAGTCTAGTTGTCTGATTGCTTCGGGGTAGGCAGTGAGAAAAACTTGGAATCCCAAATCCATTCTATAGCCGTTATCTACCAGAGTGCGAACTCTGCCGCCTGGTTCTGAATTCGCTTCCAAAATACAAGTCTTGAAGCCACCTTTGATCAGTTGGTGGGCTGTGCTAAGACCTGCAATTCCTGCTCCTATAACGACCGTATCAAGTACTTCCATTGTGACTCCATCCAGACTCTTGAGTTATTTGCTGCTTTCTAAACTTCATAAGGAGCCATGATTTCGAGAGTATTGCCCGAAGGATCCTTTATGTAGACCGATCTGGTGCCGTCTCTGTGAGTCTTTAACTCTCCAAAATTTTCAGCCTTCTCATTTACAAATGCTATGTGAGGTGGATGTTGTCCAGGGATGACGAAGGCTAGCTTGATGTTTTGAAACTTGAGAAACGCCCAAGTATCGTCCTGATAGATAACCTCACATTGGAAGGAATCTTTGTAAAAGTTGACTGTATTGATTAGATCATCGACTTGAATAGCAATATGGTCGATCGGATCAAGACTTTTGCTCTCAGCTTTTTCAGACATGCTTATTTCCACTTATTTTAGTGCTGTGCGAAGGTGCCATAAGTCGGGAAAGCAGCGCTTATAGAGGGTGCTTCTCAAATAACCTACTCCTTCGGAGCCGCCGGTTCCTCTCTTAAATCCGATGATTCTTTCAACCACCGTTACATGATGGGTACGCCAGAGCGAGATAAGCTCGTCTAGATCTATAAATCTCTCTGCTAGGTCATGCAAGTCAATGTACTTGCCATCGGTTTCATCGTCATATAAAGCTAGCAACTCTTCAATGCGGGCTGCCTCCAACTTTCGGCTTTCCTCTTCATCTGCGCCGGCAGGAGTAGATGGCAGCTTGAAGCCGTGTCTTCTCAGGTAGGCATAGAAAACTTCTTCCAGGCTTGGTTCGTTAAATCTCTTGACTAGGTTTTCGTAGGCTTCTTTGTCTTGGCGAAAATGTTGCAGAAATCTCTCTTCTTTCAGTCCTGCCATAAACTCTATTTCGCGGAACTGAGATGACTGAAACCCTGAAGCTGGATTGAGTTTATCTCTAAAGCCAAGAAAGTCTCTGGGCGCCATAGTCTCTAAAATATGAATTTGCTGAACAAGTACTCGCATAATCGCTACGACCCGTCTCATGTAGTGAGTGGCTCTTCTCACTTTGTCCTCGTTCAGCAAGTTAACGACAAGATCTAGCTCATGGATCATCAGCTTAAACCAAAGCTCATAGGTCTGGTGGATGATTATGAAAAGTGGTTCGTCATGATGAGCTGGTTCGGACTGGCAGACCTGTAGCTTCTTCAGCTCTTCGACCATGAGGTAGGAATTGTAAGAAAGCGGAGAGTGCCCACCAGAGGTGATACCACCGTAGGAGCTGCTCTGTTTCTCTCTCTGACTGCCTTCTTTGTTTTGCATTTTCCTCAGAACCTCATTGCGAACTCGATCAGTTGTTTCCGGTTTCCTTGCCTGTTTCCGCTGGAGCGTTCAACTTTTCCGTACCGTTACCGGCTGAGTCGACGGGTGCAGTTTGAGGCTTAATATCTGATTTTTGCTGGCTAGAATTCGGAGTTTTCTTTTTATCCACACTAGCCTTTGATGCCTTTTGCTTTGGTGCCTTTTTCTTCTTTGGCGCCTTGAGGGGCAATGCACCAGGCGCAAAGGGTAGGAAAACGTTTCGATCTAACTCCTCTCCTTCCACTACTTTGAGAAAGCTGAGAGGCTTACGAGATGAATATTGAAAAGACACACGAGAAGATGACAATTCTCTCTTCGCCTTCTTAACCAATGCTTCATAGGTTATTTGATAGGTCTCTACAAGGATGCCATCAGACTTCACTCTGAAAATTTTGAACTGGCATGGATAGACAGTTAGCGAAGGACAGGAAACATACCAAATATCTCGCTCTTTCTGAATTTTGTTGATGCCTACATGGCCACTTAGTACCAATCTGACATCTTTTGAGGCACCCAGAACCTCCCTCGTTTGAGCACCTTGTTCAACAATAAACTCTTCCCAAGGCGGTCCACTATCGTACGGGGGCGGCGGCAAAAGGGGATGGTGACTAACTGCGATAGTTAGTTTGCCCTTATTTTCTCTAAGGTCTTTCTTTAGCCAATCGAGCTGTGCTTGCTTGATGAAACCAGCGTTGGAGTTGGCTTTTGCTGAATCGAGGCCGATTAAGTGCACTCCTGGAACCGGGTCAAGAGACCAGTAACATTCGGGTCCTCCGTCCTTGGGCTCCATACCGCGACCTTTCAAGTCGGGTCCGTAAGTTCTCATACGGTCGACAGGTGCAGCTCCAGTTATGTCTTGTTCTCCAAAGACAAAATACCAAGGGCAGTTGAGCACTTGAACAACATCAATGAATAGCTGCCAAAAGGTATCGTCTCTGCCTGGACTCTCGACTTGGTCTCCGCCGAAGAGAACAAAATCCACAGACTGCTCTGAAACTGTCTTCAAAGCGTTCTGTAGGAAAAGTTGGCTCTCGGCTAGGAGCTTCACGTTATCAGGAATTCCAGAAGACAAATGCACGCCTTCGATAAAGGCAAAAGAGAAATCTCCGGAATTTGCTGCGGAGGCATAACTGAAGGCGGATTCAAGAGAGAGCGCGCCTAGGGAGGCCAAAAAGAGACTCGTTTTGGAGAGAAATGAACGCCTAGTAAGGCGGAATTGGCTTCCTCCCTCCTTATTTCCTAGCAAATCATCATCTTGAGACATGCCATTAAGTTTAGCGGCAATTCTTTATTGGCAACCGCAATTTGTACCTGGCAAAGCGTTACAGCAGGATAATTAACTTTAAGCCCTAGTAACCAGGCTCAAAAGTTCCCTTCTCAAGTCTTGGTCTTCCTTGTATACGCCTCGACTTTCCATGGTAACTGTCAGGCTACCTGGTTTCTTTATGCCTCTGAGAACCATGCAGGAGTGCTCGGCTTCTACCATGACAAACACGCCAAGAGGGTCAAGGGTGCTTTCAATCGCGTCAGCGATCTGAGAGGTCATTCTCTCCTGAACTTGTAATCTCTTCGAGACGCACTCGACAACTCTGGCTAGTTTGGACAGTCCAGTTATCTGTCCTTCTTTAGGAAGGTAAGCTACATGTGCTACCCCGGTGAAAGGAAGCATATGATGCTCGCAGGTGCTTGAAAATGTGATGTCCTTTACTAATACGACTCCAGCTTTTTCTTCGTGGAAGCGGCAAGAAAGCTCCTCCTTTTCATTTTTATGGAGTCCTTCCGTGAGCTCTTTAAGCATCCTGGCAACCCGGGAGGGGGTCTCTAGCAGACCTTCCCGCTCAGGATCTTCACCGATAGCAATGAGAATCTCCTTCACGGCCTTTTCAATGCGATTTGAATCGAAGGCTGCAGGCTGTGACCGACATGTCTTCGCCAGCTGTAGCTTCTCAGCCTGCGCGAAAAAAACATCACCTTGGATTGTTCGATCTTGGCATTCGGTTTTCATATGAGCGCCTTCTCCTGCTGGTCAAGATTCTTGTGCCGGTCTAAATATAAGTATCGAGCACTTCTAGATACTACTTGAAACCCTGTGAACGAAGTATGAACCGGGACAAAGGTGACAGAAAAGTTGACAACCCTTTGGGCAAAGATTACTTCATTGAATTATCAGGAGCCCCGGTTGAGGCGCTATACTTTTCAATTCTGTAGTTAGGACTGCGCTTTGAGGACTTTCAAGAATGACAGCAACTGCCACCCGTGAGATGGACATAAATCAGATCAAAGAGATTTTGCCTCACCGCTATCCATTTTTGTTAGTGGACCGGGTTACCGACTATGAACCTGGTGTGAGCGCGAAAGGTTTCAAGAATTTGACCGCTAATGAACAGTTTTTTGAAGGTCATTTCCCTGGTAGACCAATAATGCCAGGTGTTTTGATGGTTGAGGCATTAGCCCAGTTGGCCTGTGTCGCTCTTTTGGTGAAAGACGAATATAAAGGAATGCTTGGAGTCTTCACAGGCATGGATGGTATCAAATTCAGAAACATGGTTGTGCCCGGCGATCGTCTTGATCTGGAAGTAGAGCTCTTGAAGATTAGAGGTCCGCTTGGCAAGGTGAAGGTCTGTGCCAAGGTTGGCGATAAGGTTGCTTGCGAAGGAGAGATTTCTTTCGCTATGGTCAAAAAATAGATTATTGAGTTTTTCTCGCCCTAGATTGCTGGTTCACTAACTAAAGAGAGTATTGCGATGCCATACGAGTCGTTGATCCATCCCACTGCCATCATTAGCAGCGGTGCTAAGGTTCATGAAACCGCCAAAGTTGATCCTTATGCGGTAATTGGTCCGAATGTCGAGATAGGAGCTGGCACCAGAATCGGCAGCCACGCCATAATAGACGGACACACCAAGATTGGAGAAAATTGCCGAATTTTCCCCGGAGCGTCAATTGGCTTAGAGCCTCAGGATTTGAGCTACAAAGACGAGCCAACAGGCGTGATCATAGGAAATCGGGTTCAGATTCGGGAATATGTCACTATACATAGAGGGACCGGCGACAGATTCACCACCATCGGTGATGACTGTTTCTTTATGAATTACAGTCATATCGCTCATGACTGTCGATTTGGTAACGGAGTAATCTTGGCGAACAATGCTACTTTCGCCGGACATTGCCAGGTTGGAGACAATGCTGTTGTGGCAGGCTCCACAGTTTTTCACCAGCACGTTCGCGTCGGTCGCATGGCTATGTTGTCTGGATTGTCTGGTTCTCGACTTGATATTCCACCATTTGCAACTTGTGATGGTCGACCCTTTAGATTCCGCACCGTCAACCTGGTTGGCATGCGTCGCCAGAAGTTTTCGGCTGAGACTCGATCTGCGATTAAGCAGGCTTACATACTGATTTATAGATCAGGCATGAATAACACTCAGGCGATCGAAAAGGTTATTGAGAAGTACGAGGCTGTGCCAGAGGTTATGGAAATAGTTGAGTTCTTCAAATCGTCCAAGCGAGGCGTTGCTAAAGGTTATGATGCCGACAGCAACGATGAAGATCTGGAAGCGGAATAGTTGACTTCACCAGCTACAGAGCAAGACCACCAGGCTGCCGGTACCAACGCCTTCAAGAGTTTGTTCAAAAATCGGCAGTTCATGAGTCTGTGGATTGCGCAGATTTTCTCGCAGTTCGCAGATAGGGCTGTGTTTGTATTGTTTGTCGCAGTCTTGACGGCTAATGAAAATGCCACCATTGCTGGTAGACATTTCGGTGCGGCCCAGCTTACTAGTCTGCTTTATGTAGCATTTACTATACCTGCTGTACTGTTAAGCCCGATAGCAGGAGTATATGTAGATCGGTGGTCCAATAAAATGGTTCTCTGCCTCTCAAATATGGCGCGAGCAATTTTTGTCTGCCTGGTTTCTCTTCCTTATATAAAGCAATCACCGGTAGCGGCTTTTTCTCTTGCCTTTCTTATTTCAATTGGTTCGCAGTTTTTTGCGCCGGCTGAGTCTTCTTCTATTCCAAGGTTGGTAAAAAAAGAAGAGCTTTATGCGGCCAACTCACTCTTCTTCACGACAATGATGATTGCTCTCGGATTTGGTTTTGCTATCGGTGAACCGGTGGTATCAGCCACGGGTATCGGTAAAGCTCCATATGCGGTGGCAATTACATTTTTCTTGGCTGGGTTGTTTGTGCTGCAGATTACAGACAACAAACGAGGCAAAGAGCAGCCCGATGTCTGGTGGGAAGAGTTGCGCTTTGGCATCGCCTACATTGCCAACAATCAGACTGTCTTTCGCGCAATTCTAAAGATCACTTTTCTCTTTTCCACAATCATCACCCTCAACATTATTGCAGTAGCCTTGGCTCAGCAAGTAATGAACTTGGAGGCTTCAAAGTTCGGCTACATAGTCGCCGCTGCCGGCATTGGCATGGGTCTGGGCAATTTCTTGGTCGGGCACTACTACAGTCATATTTCTCCCGCTCTTCTCGCCTACAGAGGATTCAGTCTGCTAGGCCTGTTTATGACTATGCTTGGTAGCCTTGGCTTCATCCAAGATTTGTTTTTTCCTGCCATTGGTTTGGCTGGTCTGCATTTCCATGGTCCGCTCATCGCAGTTCCTTTGGCTGTGGCCGCTTGCATTGGTGCTTCTTGCGCCTTTGTGGCCGTTCCGACTCAGTCACTTCTACAGGCAGCCGTTCCGGAAGAATTGCGCGGTAAAGTATTCGGAGCTCAAAATACTGCTATGTCGTTGGCTTCGACAATCCCTGTGCTTCTCGCTGGTGTTTCGGCGGATAACTTGCCGGGCGGGGTTTCTACCACCCTGCTTATTATTGGGGTACCTACCTTGATTGTTGGCTTGATTAATCACGGCAGAACGTCCTCTGACTTGAAAAAGTCTGGCACTGGCAAGGCAGGCAATTAGACCGCTATAATATTTATCAGGCGGTTTTCTCTTCAAGCCCAACTACTGGAGCTCTTGGCGATAGAACTGCCTATATAAAGTAATACTTAGACAGTTATATTAGGTTGCCAGGTTGCCAGAATCTAATAGACTATAACTTGGCGACTACTATCTTGGATTCTTATGCGGAACCGAATAATCCTTCTATCACTCATAGTTATGGTCTGGGCGGCGCTCAAGGCTATAGACCTCTTTGTGACCGGTCCGGAGATTTTGTTCATTCTTAGCGGTCTGATTTTAGTTATGGCGACTCACAGCATTTGGCTTTTGACCGCTCAAAGTCGTCACCGCCTTCGGATTCGTAGGCGAGCGCAAGCCGTCAGGTCTGTTGAGTCCGTACTGCCGGCAAAGGCTTATGAGCCTTTTGTTGATATTTTGATTTCTGCCAAGAACGAATCTCGAGTAATTGAGACCACGGTTCGTAACATGTTCAAGCTCGATTACGAGAACTATAACCTTTGGGTCATCGACGATATTTCGGATGATTCTATGCCTGATATTTTGAGGAAGTTGCAACTGGAGTTTCCTCGCCTTAAAGTGATCAATAGATTGCCCGGTTCCTGCCCAGGTAAATCAGCAGCTCTCAACGAAGCTTTGGCTCAGTGCAAAGGTGAAGTGATTGCTGTTTTTGATGCCGATGCATATGTTGATCCTGATTTCCTCAAGCGCATTTTGCCTGATCTTGAGCCTGAGAATGTTGGGGCTGTTCAGGCTCAAAAGCGAATGTATAAACATCAGAAGGGCTTTCTGGTCGAGTGCCAAGCGACCGAGTACGCCCTCGATACTTATTTCCAAGTTTCTCGTGACCTCATCGGTGGTGCTGTAGAACTACGCGGTAATGGTCAACTAGTTAAACGTCAAGCTCTGGTCGATGTCGGTGGCTGGAATAACAAAGCTATTACCGATGACTTAGATCTTTCGATGCGCCTGCTGGTGAACAACTGGGATATTAGATTCTCTTCTGAGGCAATTGTTTGGGAAGAAGCTGTAACCACATTCAAGTCTTTGATCCGTCAGCGTAGGCGCTGGGCTGAGGGTAGCATCAGGCGCTATCTCGACTATATCTTTCCTCTCAATTCGCCCTTTAGGCTTTCACTCGTTGAGCGCTTAGATACCTTGGTGTTTACTGTTTACTTTGTGGTACCAGCTTTGATGCTGCTGCAGATTTCATCTGAGTTCATCAATCTGGTCTCCGGTGTACCTACATATGGCAAGTTTCTTGGTCTTGTCGCCCTCGGTATTTTCGTAACCACTCAAATAAACGTATTTATAGCAATGAGAATTTATCGAGCACCAATTTCGGTGCTAAAGGCTATGACACAGAGTTTCTTTGTGACTGCCTATGTATACGGACATTGGGTTCCAGTTATCGCTGTTTCCTTTTCGAAAATCTTGTTCGGCAGGCAGGTGTCAAAATGGCACCGAACTGAGCATGCTGGAGTGGCAGATCATGCTTTTCGCACCTAAAGATAACTAGGTAGCTTTATAGACTTGGAATGAGGTGCCACTGAAAATGGTGCCTCATTCCCTTTCTGAACGAAAAATAATCAGACGTGGATAGGCAGGAATATGTTCCCGGGGTAAAAATGCACCTGACAACTGCTGCTTTGCAACCGTATTTGGTGCGACAAGCTTGTCAGTATGCTCTGAAGTCCGAAGATCCCCACTGGCTCTATATTTGAGAGAAGGGTATAAGGCTCATGATTCGATATACCGCTTGGAAAGTGTATTCTATCCAACAAACTTTTTACAAGCCGATATTATTCCCGAAACGCTCACCAGTTCGGCTCTTCACTCTGCCTACTACAAAAATACGAGTCATTAAATATGGACCTCTCGGAGAAAATGAGTAAAATGGGGATTGGTCTCGGGCCGAGTTGGTCCAGGTCTGGTCAAATCATTCGAAAAATGATTTCCAAAACACGAAAGCTAAGAGATGGAGATTTGCATGCTTAAAAAGTTAGCGTCCTCTTTCATACTAGCCTCGGCTCTGGTTGGCACAATGGTCGCTCCTTCGTATGCCGATGACGACACATTCAAAACAGTTTGCCTGTTCCCTGTCAGAGTTCTTGGTTCTGGTGTAGGCACCGTAGTTGGTGTTCCCCTCGGTGCGGTTAAAGATGGTACCAAAGGCGCCATCATGTCCACCAAGTGGGTAGCCGGCAAGCTCGGTAACGAAGATGGTATGTATCAACAGTGGACTGGTGCCCTTGTTGGTGGACCCTTCGGTATCGTTGGCGGAGCTGCTTATGGCTGCTTCGACGGCGGCTGGCACGGTATGAAAACCGGCTTCGAAAAGCCGTTCAGCAAAGAAGCTTTCACCTTCAAAGAAGACTAACTTCATCGTTGGTCAACTGAGTATTTAAATTAGATACTAATGGTGTGCTTCTAAAACAATGTTGGGAATTGAGAGGATGGTTCTCTCAGAACCATCCTCCTACTCCAGGTGGTAAGGAAATGAAAAACAAAGTATTCGCTCTTGTGACAGCCTCGGTGCTGACCCTTGGAGCTGCAATGCCCTCGATGGCCGCCGACGGCCCTCTCGGCAGCGTTGCTAGCTTCTTCGGTTCCGTAACCGCTGGTGTGTTCGACGCTCCTCAGGGTGTTCTCGTGAACTCTCTCTGGCGCATGCCCTACAAAACTCAGCGTATCCTCGCTGAGAAATTCGGTGATGAAAAAGGTCTTGGTCAGAATTTGGCCGCCTTCGTAATCGGCGTTCCTACTGGTTTCGTATGGGGCATGCCCTACGGTGCCATTACTGGAGCCCGTCACGGCTTCGTCACTGGCTGGGAAAAGCCCTTCAGCACAGAATCTTATCTGGTAACTGAAGAGAAGTAATTAAGGAAGAGTTGCCCGGCATATGCCAAGTGATGCCGGGCACCCCCAACTTAGTCTTAGAAATTAGAAACGGTGGGAAAAATGACTAAAAAAGTTCTAGGTAAGCTAATTCTTTCGGCTCTCGTGGCCGCTGCTTATCTTCCGGCAGTAGCTCCGGAAGCTCAAGCTATCGACTACGAAGCCAAACCGGTCAACTGGGTGCTGCAAGCTCCGGTTCGTACCGTCGGTGCTGTCAGTGGTGCTCTTTTCACCGGTGCTGTCAGCGGTCCGATCGATGATGGTTACCATTGGTTCCTCAAAGGCACCAACCACGTAGCCGAAAAGTTCGGCGACGAAAAAGGTTGGGGTCAGCGCATGGCTGCTGTTCCGATTGGTGGTTCCACCGGTCTGGTGTTGGGTAGCGCTCATGGTGTTTATCGTGGCTTCTTCCACGGCTGGAAGAAAGGCTGGGAAAAACCCTTCAGCCGCTGGTCCTTCCTGACTATGGAAGAGAAATAATCGATTTTAGCGAATCACTTTTAGGAAGATGGTGAGGATAATGCAAAAGAAATTTCTGTCGTCATTGCTGGCTGCTGCCGGACTGCTAGTCGGTCTTAATGCGCCCAGTATGGCGTACCCCGAGCGTCCTGAATCCGCTCGCGTAATCTACGAAATGTGGTACTTCCCCTGCCGCGTGGTCTCGGCTGCCGTGACTACTGCTTGGGACGTTCCCACTGCTGCCTTCCAAGATGGCATCAAAGGTGCTATCGGTGGAACCAAGATGGTTGCTCGCAACCTCGGCAAAGAAGATGGTGTCTACGAGATGGTAGCTGGAGCTGTGACTGGTGGTCCTATCGGACTGCTCGGCGGCAGCACCTATGGCTTGCTGCACGGTGCAGGTTATGGCATGAAGCATGGCTTCATCGGCTATCCTAGCCCCCACAGCGGAAGCCATAGCATGATTTTCCAGGGCAAAGGTTTTGTTGTTCCTTACGACGACAACTACTAATTGCTAGATACCTAGAAACTTAGAAAACTTGGCTAAATAGCAGGCATCAACTCGGTAGCGAGTTGGTGTCTGCTTCTTTTCTTTGTCATCATGAACTGCGGTTAATCTGCTTTGCTGTCATGTTCGATCCGCAATAGTGGCTCTTTTTCGAGTTCAAAAGCCCTCAATTTTGCTAGACTACTAACTATGGAAATATCTGGTAGACGCGTACCCCCTAAGCGTATTGGCGAGCTGCTGGTGGCGGCTAACGTCATCAGACAGGAAGTATTGCTTGAAGCTCTGAAGATTTCAAAGAACTCTCAGACACCAGTGGGCCGCGTCCTTATGACCATAGGGGAGCTCTCTGAGAGTGATGTTGAGACTGCTCTTTACGTTCAGGGTCTCATCCGCAATAGCGTCATATCCGCTGATTTCGGCGTAAAAGTAATAAACGTTTCGGTCAAGGGCAAGATCCCTCTCGACGAAGCTTTTCGCAGACTGGGTTGGACTCCTCCCGCCGATATGGAAGAGCAGTCTGGTACTTTTGGTGAACTAGGCAGTCTGCTTGTGCAATCTGGTTTGATTGACAAATCAGTTTTAGAGCAGGCGCTCTGGCAGTCGCAAGAGAATAATCTTCCACTTGGACGTTGCTTGGTTCTCAATCGAGCCATATCCTCCAATCTTTTGCAGTCTGCTCTTACTGCCCAGGTCTTGATGAGAGACGGCAAAATCACAGAAGAGCAGGCAATTAACGGTCTTAAGAGTGCCGCTCGAAAGCAGCAGTCCCTAGAGCAATCTCTTGTCGATGCCGGTGCTTATCGGCAAGGGCAGAAAGAGTCAGTCAAACTCGGAGATTTGCTTACCCAAGCTGGTTTGGTTACTGAAGGTGACAAGATTTCAGCCATTGAAATCGGCTTGAATGAGAATCAAAAGATAGGCGAAGTCTTGGTGCAATCTGGCATGATCGCTCCAGGGGTTGTTGACGAAAGTCTGAGGCTACAAGAGATGGTTTCAAGCGGTCAGATCAGTGGTCTCCAGGCCGCCGACATATTGAGACAAGCCAATAGCCGTAAAGTAGGCATAGATGTAATCATCGAAGAGCGTGCCTCTCGTAAGGACGAAATCGAGAAAGTAACCGGCGTACTCGAACTACTGCTTCAGTCAGGTGCTCTGACCGGTGAGAATTTCAATCGAGCCCAATCGCTTGGGCGGCAATTGAACGTGTCTATTGCCGAGGTCATTCTCACCAAGGAGATGGTGGAAAAGCGTTTGATCCAAGCCGCCTATCAGGGACAGGGCTTGGTCGTAGACGGCATAATCAATAATTCGCAGTGCGTCTTGGCTATGAAAATGTGTATTAAGACCGGCCAAGAGTTTCATGAGGTCCTGAAGGAACTTCCATCTGACACGGCTCAGGTGAAGACGCCAAGTCAGGAAGAAGTTGGTGCTGATAAGAAGAGTGGTTGGCTTGGTAATTTGTGGTCTAAAGTGACCAAGAAGGATTGAGTGCTGAAGTTTTCCGTTACTGAGCTTAGCGGATTAGCCGAAACTGAGCTTATCCTCACCGGTGGTACCAGTGCGCCTGATGTCTTGGCGCCTGTGGTTACTGATACACGCAAGGTCGAAGCCCAAGATTTTTATCTGGCTCTCAAGGGAGAGCGCTTTGATGGGCATCGTTTCGTCATGGAAGCTGCCAAAAGAGGCGCTTCTCTTGCCATAGTAGAGAAAAGTCAAATCGAGGCTGTCAGACAAGAGATCGGCTCAACAGCCCTAGCACTATTGGCAGTGCCTGATACATTGCAGTTCTATCAGTCTATTGCCTTGCATGCCCGTCGCAGGCATAAACCATTTGTGATTGGGATAACAGGATCATCGGGCAAGACCACAACCAAAGAGATGGTCGGTTGTGTCTTCTCGGCATCCGGCAAGGGCGTTCATAAATCACTAGCTAATCAGAACAATGAAATTGGAGTGCCCCTAACAATTCTTTCAATGCCCGAGGAAACATCTTATTTAATTCTTGAAATGGGCATGCGAGGGCTCGGTCAAATAGATGAGTTGGCTAGAGTCGGCGAGCCCGATCTTGGTATCATCACCGGTGTCGGTACCACCCATATTGAGTTATTGGGCAGTAAAGAAAATATTGCCCGGGCAAAATGCGAATTGTATGCCAACCTTGAGAAGCGCGGCGGCATCGCCATTTGCGGAGAGTTGTCCGATTTGGTGAGAAACGCCTGCACAGAAGTCTTTTCTGGCAGGGTTTATGATTTCGACTCTGACAAGGTCGAGATCACTGCTGTTAATTCTTCAGGCACCGAGTTTTCAGTTGCGATCGATGGGCATAGCGAGCGATTCTTTGTGAAGGCGCATGGCTCTTACTTGGTGCGCGATGCTTGGTGTGCCGTCAAGGCTGGCATTCTGGCTGGTTTATCTGCCGCCCAAATCAAAGAGGGATTGGCTTGTTGGAGCACTGTCGAAGGTCGCGGCAACATTATAGAGGCCGCTAACGGACTGACCATCGTGGATGAGTCCTATAACGCCAATCCCGATTCGGTGCGCTGTGCCGTTGATGCCATTCTTACCTCTAGTAATTTCCAAAATAAGCGCAAGTTTGTCGTGCTAGCCAAAATGGCAGAGCTGGGTGACTATACTGACCCACTGCATCTCGAGCTTGGGCAGTGGCTTAGAGATAAAGCGGTCGACTTTCTATTTACCGTTGGTTCGGAGGCTTCTCTCATTGCCAAAGGCGCTAACGGCGCTAGCTTTAAGATTTTCGCCTGTGCCGATAAAGCAGAGGCTTTTGATCGGCTTAGATCGCTGCTTGCTCCCGGTGATTGTGTGATGATTAAGGGATCACACAGTACAAATCTTGATGAGTTGGTTTTGAAGCTAAGTGAGACCGGCTCTTTCTCGGCTGAGAAAACCGCTGTCGGCGACGGTTCTTGACGGCTTTCGCTTAAGATGTCTGCTTTTCTAAAGAAACTAAAGAGTAGCCATGCTGTATTGATGTTTGCTTGGCTTGCCTTTCTTGAGCTGGCTGTTTTTGGCAGAACATTCCGCAATACCGGTTTCTATTTAGATGACTGGACAATGCTTGGTTACTTGCATTTTGCACCGCAGGATATATTTGCCAAAATTGCCTATTATTTCTTTATTGACGGCAGAGTGGCCATGCGACCTGTCGAAGCCTTGCATTTTCCTCTCATGCAGGCTTGTTTCGGCGTTGAACCTTTTGGTTACCACTTTACCTATGCTTTTTTCGAAGTGCTGGCTATTTTCTTTTTTTATCTCTTGCTGGTCAGACTCTTCGAGAGTAAGGGCTTAGCCTTCATTGCCGCAAGTCTGGCATTGTTGGATCCGCGCCACGACACTACCCACTATTGGGTGATGTGCAATTCGGTCTCGCTGTCGCTCTTCTTCTCTACTTTTAGTCTCTGGTTAGCCGATCTTTCTACATCGGTCAAAGGTCACAGTCGTCTCCTTGTCTTTCTCTCATGGCTAAGTTTTGCAGCAGGCATTTTTAACTATGAACTATTTTTGCCTTTTGCGGCTTTCAACGCTCTCATTCTTGCCAAGTCAGCACCAAACAAAGCTGCCAGATTTAAGTCCTTTTTTCTCGCAGGTATTTTCTTTGCCTTGCCTGTGCTTGCCTTTGTTGTCTATCAGAAGATATTCATTCCGATGTTTGTGCAACCTTTGGTGCATGTGCCGGTTTTTGACATTGCTGAGATAGCCTCCACCTTGCTAGACGGCCTCAATATTCAGCTCGGTCCCAAGCTCTTTAGAGAAATTGGTCAGCGAATTTGGCTTGAAGGTTATCTCTCCAGTCTAAGTATTCTTCTGCCTATGATGGGTTTGGGTCTTTTATTTGCGGCATTGAGCTTTCTGGTGTTGCGCGATGAAACCGAAGCAGAGTCATTTGTTCAAGCAAAAAAGACTTATCTGAGAGCTGTCTTGTTTGGTTTAATTGCAATATTCTCTTCTTATTCTATCTTCGGGCTTAATAAGGAGTATCACCCGCTCATTGAAAGCATCTTCAATCGTGTCAATACTGGCGGCGGGCTAGGCGGTTCCTTGGTGCTCTCGGGTTTGGTCTGTTATTTGACAGTCATTTTGAGAGAAGTCTTTCTCAAGCGAGGTAATTCATTACTGGCAAAACTATCTAGTGTTTTGCCTACCGGCTTCTTGTTCATTTTGATGAGTTTTTATTGCCTGGCCGATCTCGTCACGGCTAAGCAATGGCAGGTTTCTTGGCTGCTGCAGCGCACTGTCATCGAAACCTTATTGCAGAACAAAGCTAGTTTTAGTAAGCAGTCATCCATCTTCTTGGTGGGCTGTCCGCGTTATGTTAATTGGGCGCCAATTTATGATGGGGTTTGGGATTTTGGCATGATGTGTCAGATGATGCTTAATTCTAGAGATGTCAAAGGCGGTGTGGTATGCGATCGACTGGCTTTATCTAAAGAGAAAATTGAAGATATTTCCAAGGGTTTCACGGTTGAAACATACCGATTTCCTGATGTCTTTATCTTGCATACTTATAGGCATGAGGTAAAGAAAGTGCCAGATGTTGCTTCCTTCCTTCAATATCTTGAAGACGGTGGTCTTTTGGGCAAGTTTCTTGACAAAGATTTGCTAGAGGCATGGAAGAAACAGGTAAGCCACTAGTTTTGGCGAACTTTTTTGTTGCTCGACTTTTGTCACTCAATTATTGTTGCTCGACTATCGGCGAAGTTTTCGTTTTTTGCAATTCCAGCCTTTCGGCATCAGGCGTGTGATAAATGGTGCCATGAGTTTCGTAAACTTTTCTTGGTTCCAGCTCGCTGGGCTCGGACAAGATAGTTTCCACTTTGGTGTTTGGCTTCAAGGCATCGGTGCAGTCTTTGGCAACTAGGTCACCTTCTTTGAGGTCTCCGAAAATCTCGGTCAGTCCATTCATCATTTCGCCTCTCTCTACTGGTATCCAGTTGGTCAAGCCGTTTTCTACTTTGCAGACAAATGTCGAAAGGGTTGATTTGGTCTCGACTGATTGGGGCGGAACAAATAGTGATGGTTTTTCTCTTCTGGTGGGCCACAGAACGCGGCAAAACATGCCGGGTAGTATCTTCCACTGCGGGTTAAGATAGTTCAGCTCCACCGGCATAGTTCTGGTTTTTTGTTCGAGAGAATTTCCTAGTCTTGCGACTGTGCCTACAAACTTGGCACCAGGATGAGTGGAGACTGTAAATTCAACCGGGGCTCCAGGCACTACACCAGCTACATTTGCCTCCGGCACCGGGGTAACAATCCTCAAAAGACCTAGCTCTTGCACTCGAATAATTGGTGGATAAGCACCTTTACCAAGCGGTCCGACAAAGCTGCCCACATGCATATTTCTTTCAGTGACATAACCGTCAAAGGGCGCCTTTATGATCAGGTAGTCGGCAATATCTTTGTAATTCTCGCTTGCTTCTTTTGAGGCTGCCAGGCTTTCTGTAGTCACTTTGACTGCATTCAGTGCAGACTGTACATTCTCTTCCCAGGCTTTCACCCTTTCTTTGTCTGCTTGCACTTTCTCTTCAAGCACTATGACATCATTGGGAGCGATTACACCCGGCGTCATCGAGGCTTCTTTGGTTCGCTTGTATGTATCGTTATCGCCTGCCAACTGCGCCTTAGCTTCCAGTAGGGCTGCCTTTGCCGCCGATAGTCGTGATTGTGCCTCAAAGAGGGCGTTTTGCATCGATCTCGATTTTGAGAGATATTCGTCTTGTTGGGCCTTTAGCTCTGGTGCCGTCAGACGGCACATAATCTGACCTTTCTTGACTATAGAACCCCGGTCTACTCCTATCCATTCGATAAAGCCAGGCACTTTAGGATAGATCGCCACATCCTGATAGGCTTGAATTTCGCCGGGCAACTCATCAATTCTGAAAAGCGAGCGCTTCAATACCTTAACCACTGGTACCTTTTGAATGATCGACTCATGCTTAGCAGTAGGAATTTCTTCACCCTTGTTCTGACAGCCTGCAAGCAAAGGAATCAAGAGTAAGACTATGGCTTGTTTCTTCACGGCTTTTGTCTCATTCTCCTCTGTCGTCAGGGTGTATAGAAGGCGAGGTTCTCGAACTATGCTTTTGCACTACGGCAAAAAATAGCGGTAGAACAGTCAATGCCGCCAACGTAGACATTGTAAGCCCGCCAATAACGGCGCGTCCAAGCGGGGCACTTTGTTGTCCGCCCTCACTGAGAGCGAGGGCCATTGGTATCATCCCTGATACCATAGCTATAGAGGTCATTAAAATCGGTCTTAGTCTTTCTTGGGCTCCATGCAGAGCTGCTTCTTCGGCAGACTTACCTTCTATTCTGCTCATCTCGGCATAGTTGACCAGCAAGATGGCATTGCTTACTCCGATACCAATCGACATGATCGCGCCCATAAACGATTCTATGTTGAGGGTGGTGCCTGTCAGGTAAAGCATGACAAGGACACCGCAAACGATAGATGGCGCGGTAGAAAGAACAACTATTGCCAGCTTAGGTGATTGGAAGTAAGCGGTGAGCATAAGGAAAATCACCACCACTGCCAGCGATAGCCCGAGGAAGAGATGCGAGAAAGTATCATTTAAGACCGGAGCCTGTCCTGCCAGCTTGACTCGCACGCTTCGTGGCGGCTTACCTGCTCTATGAATTGCATCTTCAACTAATTTGCCGACAGTGCCAAGGTCCATCCCCTTGATATTGGCTGTCAATGAGACCAGTCGCATCATATTATCTCGGTCGTATTCGCCGGCGCAATGCCCGAATGTCACCGATGCAAGATCCCTCAGAAGGGGGTGCTCATGCTGATCACTCAGCATGGTTGGGAAGTTCTTCAGTGCCTCAAGGGATTGTATTTGTTCTTGAGGTACTTGAACCTGCACCTGATAGGCTACACCGGTTTTTCTGTCCATCCAGAAGTTTTCTAGTATGTAGCGGCTGCTTGATGTGGCGGGCACTAGCGCGTCACCCACTTTAGCCGGAGTTAGTCCAAACTGACCGGCCATTTCTCTATCGATGTTTATATTGACGGTGGGATAATCAAGGGGTTGTCCAAATTGCAAATCTCGCAGATAGGGGATTTTTGCCATTTCTTCTTTGATCTTGCCGGCGTGCTCTTTGCAGCGTTCCAAATCGGGACCTTTGACAATTACTGAGATCGGTGTGGGCGAGCCTAGGTTCATAATTTGACTGACCAGATCGCCTGGTTCGAAAGAGAAAGAAATTGTTGGTAATTCCTCTTTGAACTTTTCTCTCAACTTGTCTTTGAAAGCAGGCAGTTCAATATTGGCCTCTTTTCTTAGGCTTACGTCTATAACTGCTTCATGCGGACCGCTAGTCCATAAAAAGACCGAGCTTATGACAAACTGCACCGGTTGCTGCCCGGCATAGCCTAAGGTAGCTTCAACATTGCCAGGTCCAGCTTCTCTGGCAATTAGATCGAGCATTTGTTTGGCTCTTTGCTCGGTTACTTCCACCCTCGTGCCGGTGGGGCATCTCATACGGATTCTGAACTCGTTGGTGTCAGAATCAGGAAAGAGTTCGCGACCTATCTGAAAGAAAAGAAAAATGCTGAGGGTGGAAAAGAAAATGAGATAAACCGGAATGATCACTTTTTTCCATTGCATTAGTTTTGCAACCAGAGCAGCATGGGCATTTTTAAAATGCGAGAAAAATCCTTCTTTTTCTTCTTCAGCTTTCTTGTGCTTGATTAAATATACCGCCATCACAGGCACCAATGAGCTGGACATAAAGAAAGACCAGACCATGCAAAAACCAACAGCCAGAGATAGCGGCACAAAGAGCGCCCTGGTAACTCCGGTCATGAAAAAGGCCGGTACAAATACAGCAATAATGGACAGCATTGCCAGTAGGCGAGGTACTCTGGTTTCAAAGCCGGCTTTTAATGTGGCTCTCGTTACAGGTTCACCCCTTGCCATATGGGCGTGGATGTTCTCAATATCGACTGTTGCCTCGTCTACAAGAATGCCTATAGCTAGTGCCAGACCTGAAAGGGTCTGCATATTGATGGTCTGACCAGTGATATAGAGAGACAGACAAGCTCCCAGCAGTACGCAGGGAATGGTGGTCACCACAATGAGAGTGGCTCTGAGATCTCGCAAGAAAAGAAAGATCATCAGACCAGGCAGTATAGCCCCTAAAAGTCCCTCGTTGAGAACCCCCTTGATTGAATCAGTGACGTGCTTGCTCTGGTCGAATTCATAGCTGATTGTAACGTCTTCCGGCAGCAGCTTTTGCATTATGGGTAGATGCTCTCTTACGGCATTTACCACCGAAATAGTAGAAGCGTCGGCGCGTTTAACAACCGGGACATAGACTGTGCGCCTACCATTGTGAAGAGCATAGCCGGCTAGAATATCGCTTGCATCTGTCACTTCGGCCACGTCGCGCATAAAGACTGTTGGACCCGCCCCCATCTTGATTGGCAGCTTGTCGAGCTGGTGAATATCAGGTAAGTCTGTATTGATGGGCGTGATCTGTAGATAGTCTCCGATGCGGGCATTACCGGCTGGTACAACTTTGTTGCCCGTGGCCAGAGCGTTTACGATGGCGTCTCCAGATATATTGAATTTGCGCAACTTGTCTGAATCGACACTGATAACAATAGTGCGGGCGTTACCCCCGAAGGGCGGAGGCGCCGAGGCACCGGGGATGGTTCCAAGTTCGGGCCTTACTCTAACAAAGGCAAGATCTTGCAGTTGATCAATTGTTTTTGTGTTGCTCGATAAGACTAACTGACCAACAGGCAAACTGCCGGCATCAAAGCGCAAGACGAAAGGTTCAAGTGTACCCGGCGGCATCAGGGTGCGGGCTCTGCTCACCATGGCTACACAGGTCGAGAGCGCTTCAGACATATTGGTGCCCGGATGAAAATAGACCTTCATCATCGACAGGTTCTGAATAGTCTGCGACTCGATATGATCTACCCCAGGTACATAAAGGAAGTGCACTTCATAGGTTGAAACTATGTACCCTTCCATCTGGTCTGGAGCCATGCCGCCATAACCTTGGACCACATAAATTACAGGCATGTTGAGGTCGGGGAAGATGTCTTCCTTCATCGATGTAATGGCAAAGATAGAGCCAAGCATGATGCTTATTACTGCCACAATGACAGTAATCGGTCTCTTCATGGCAAATATCTGCAGCCACATATCAGGGATTTCCTCCCTGTCTTTGTGATAGTTCTACAAGCTTGAGAAAAGGCTTAATATCACCATGTGCGTAAGCCGTGGCAAGCATTGCTTGCCAGACTCGTGCCTTAGAAACAGCATCCTCTACTTCTGCCTTGGCTCTGATGCGCTCAGCTTCAGCTACTTCCACCACATTGGTCAGCCCTACTCTGTATCTTTCTCTGGCCTTGATTTCATTTTCTCTTGCCGCTTCAACCAAGACTGGTGTTTCTCTTGCCACTTCCTTGGCTCTATCGAGCATGATCTTGGCTTTAGCGTCTTGCTTAATCAGCTCTTGCATAGCCAAGTCATATTCAGCTTGCCTGGCTTGTATTGAAGAACGCTCAACAAACTTTTGCGCTCTTATTTTGTAGTAATCCATGATCGGAAACTGCAAAGTAAAGCCGACTGCATAGTTAGCGTTCTTTGGCAAAATACCTGCCGCCACTGGCGGTGTGATACGTTTATCCCCTGAGCCCCTAGCCCAGATAGCTGATTCCAACCAAAGGTGGGGATACCAGGAGCGGTCAAGATAATGCAGTTTGGCCCTCGAAACTTCTACTTCATTTGATCTAAGAAGGGCTAGAGGGTGACGGGAAAGATCACCTAAAGTTCTAAAGTTAGGAGCTTCGGGAGGCATAGCGAGAAGCGGACCCTCTACAGTGGCTATGAGCGAACCGGCCATACCTATAGCTTCGGCCAGATCCTGCTCCACCAATTCAGCTTCTCTTTCTGCATCTATCAGGGCTATTTTTGAAAGCGATACTTCGGCATCGGCTCTGGCTGCGTCTACACCAGGTCTGAGTCCTTTGTCGCAGAGTGTGTGCACCACCTTTGCCCATTCTTGCATTCTTTCAAGAGTGGCTTGATAAGCCATAATCTGCTTTTTGGCCATCAACACTTTGATAAAACTGTCTGCCGCTCTGGTCTCAACATCAAGACTAGTGAGATTGTAAGAAGCCTTTGCTCTGTCTTGCCCTCGCCTAGCGATAGTGACATTCGCTTTACGCTTACCAAAATCAATAAGCTCCCATGAAAAGTTTAAGCCGGCATTGGAGTTGAATATGCTGCTGAACTTCGAGGTGTTCACCCCTGGTCCCGACTGAATTGGGATGACGTTCAAAAACTGAGGCAAAATGGTACCGGCATTCACGTTTTGAGTGGCCCTGGCTTCTTGCAGAAGCATATCCATACGGGGCAAATATTGAGTCTTTGCCACTGTGATTTCGTGACCTGCGAGTTTTGTTTCGCTATCAGATCGAGAAAGCGATGGATATCTCTTCTTTGCAGTCTCTACCGCCTCATTTATTGTCACCGTCAGCTTGTAGACACTGGCGGATAGAGGTGGTCTCAGCTCCGGCTTTAGACCATCCTGCGCTTGGGCGCTCTGAGAGACGGTGGCAATTTGCAGGCAAAAAGCAACTAGGCAAAAGACAAAACTGAGCAATGAGACGTGGCAGTAACCGCCCTTCAATTTGGACAAGCTCACTTGGTAAATGGATATACTGCCTAAGTATACTAAGATTCGTCTTGATTTTGATGGTTTACAACCGGCTTTGATTGGCTGCTCATCAATTTCTTGTAATCTGCTGGAACCAAGTTAGCGCTCATTCAGCATAAAAGGTCAGCCCTTCTGAAAAGCTGCCCACAGATGAATAAATTGCCGGTATAGCCACTTTATCATCTTTACCGAGGAAGCCCCACTTGTTGTTCTTGCAAAAAGCAGACATATTCTCGCTCTCGGCTCTTCTGCAATCATAAGTATTGGTTGGGCTATAGCCCAACCTGCTATTTTTTATGGTTGGCTGTAATAGGGCACTAGCTTTGATGCTTAATTTGTCTCCTTGACCTTCTATTTTGAGCAAGATCCAATGCCCTATAGCCGCAATTTCGCAGCCAGAGTCTTGCCAACCGTCCAATACGAAGACTTCAAACTGTTTCTTAGCCAAGTCATTAAAGACTAAGCTATGCAAACCTAGATCTGGAGATATTATTTTGTCTGAAAAAAGTACTCGGCAATTTCGGTCAACGATATCGCATGCCTGGTCGAAGTGTAATCCATAGGCGAGCGATAATCCTTGATTGAATGGTGTCATAAATCTGTAAGGAGTCTGCTTCACAAGTTTTCCGCTCTTGTCTATGAGAGTGGTAAGGCAAGTTAGTTCAGAATTCCTCGGGAAAATAGGAAAGTCTTCAATTGCTGGGGCAATTCCATCGCCAAAGTTACCGCACTCTCTAAAGCGTGGCGTGATTTGCCAGGCACCGGAACTATCTATATAACCCCAGCGATCGGAGAGCCAATCTTTAGCGGCTGCAAGACCTTCCGAAAATAGTTTCAATTCTCTGAATCTTGGTTCGGTAACAATTGAACCGTCTTTCCTTAGTAAACCAACTAGAAAGATGCTCTTCCTTCCAATTATTAATTTGTAGAGGTCGAATTCCTTATTGAAATACTTGCTGTTCTTTTCTCTTAAATACGCCAGAAATTGCCTCGCACCCGGTTGCGCTGTCAGGCAATGGCTATCATTTGGTATTTGACTTCTGCATGTGTCCAGCTTCGAGAATGCAATAATGGTTTCTTCGAATAACTTGCAGGCTTTCTCTTCTTCATTTTGATACACCAAATAACTTGCATAGGACATGAGGGCATTAAGTCTGGTATCCGGTCGAATCTCTTCGTTCTGTGATAAACCTTTTGCCCTTTCGAAGAAAGATGCGGCTTGGCTCTTTCTTCCGTATAGTAAGTTTCTGTTGCCTGCCTTTGTTAGCGCAAAAACCAGCTCATTAAGCCTCATGTTATCAGCCAGAAAACTCAGGAATTGCTTTTCGTATTCTGAGCCCTCACTATAGAGGTGCATTTTGTCTGCAAAGTTAATGATCCTAGATAAATACTGAGGCGGGTCAGCGTCTTTGATTGTTTCAATAAGCTTTTTGGCTAATCGGAACTCTTCTTTAAGTTCATAGTATCGAAGCAGTTCGAGTCCCTGTTCTTGGCAGTCTTCTAATAGATCACTGTTTTGAATGCCCAATTCAACAATCGTCTCTAAGTGCTTACGATAATTTTCTTCGTTTCTTTCCAATCTGGTCTGATCAAAGTGGAGCTTTTTATACTTTTCGATTTCCTCCTTTCTTAGCCTGAAGATATTGCAAGTGTTCTCTTCTGTTAGCAGACTACCGTCACTTTTCCAACACAGGCTTTGGCTGTACCTATCTGATAAATTTGATTTGTTTAGGTAAGTCTCAAACTTTTGACCAATACTTTTTAGAGCTGCAGTTAGTCTGCCTTTCCTTCGATCTGCAGTGGACTGCTTAGTCGCCTTTAGTGATAACTTACCAGAAGTGTAATTGACTCTGATCCTGGTATCATCTGTCGGCAGAAAGCCACTTTCATTGAAGAGTTCAGTCAGTTTGGTGAATTGCTCTAGATCCATCCGTGAGAAACTACTGGTAGTGTAATAGCGAGCTTCTGTGCCGATTGAATTGAAGAAAAGTAAATTGATAAGCAAAATCGCTCCGAACAATGAATTTCTATTCAATCACGCCATCCTCACGCAGGCTAGAAAGCGCTTCATCGCCATAACCCAAGGCGCGCAATACCCGGTCTGCTTCTTCCTTCGTATCTAAAGAAATGAAGTCATCAGGTTCTTCGGCATTGTTTCGATATAACTGATATATCGGATTCTTCATTTGTGAAAGCTTTCCTAAAATTGGATGATCAATTTCGCTAATTACTCTCTGCCTGCCTTCCGGTAGGAAGTCCAAAGCTTCATCGACCGTATTGACCGGTGAAACACAGCAGTCTGGTTCTTTGAAAATCTCCAACCATTCAGCAAGTGTTTTGCGTTCAATCTCTGGAGCAATCTGCTGCATTAAATAGACTTTGTCTTTGAGTGGATGCTTACCCAGCAAGTCAGTGCGTCCGATTTTCTCTAGAAAGATCTGCCAGAATTGTGGTTCGACTGGGGCGGCTGCCAGATAGCGACCATCTTTGCAGCGATAGAGTCTATGATTTGGCAAAGCTTCAGGATACCGGGTCTCTCGTTCTCTGCCCGCTTGAGATGGGTGTAGCATGGCGGTGGCGACAACCCCAAGGGTTGAAAGTGCACTCTCGAACATGCTTATTTCAACATGCTTGCCTCTACCCGTCGTGCTCCTCTCCAAAAGCGCTGATACTACTGCTAGTGCTCCATAAACACCCGACATATAGTCTGAGACGAAGACACCTGGCACGACCGGTATACCATTTTCATCCCTTGTTTCATCTAGTATGCCGGCTTCTGCCACAAAGGTGAGACCGTGTCCTGGACGATCTTTCCATTTCGACTCTTTGCCGTAGCCCGATATAGAGCAATAAACAAGCGCCGGGTTGATAGCTTTGAGATCGGCAAAAGCAAGACCGAGTCGCTCCATCGCCCCTGGTCTGAAATTTTCGATAAGCACATCGCAGTTTTGGACAAGTGACTTTACTATCTCTATTGCTTGTTCTTTCTTGAGATTGAGTCTGAGCCTTCGCTTGTTGCGATGCATACTCCAATAATAGAGACTTTCCCCAGCCACTAGAGGTGGTAGGTTCTCATTCAGGCCTGGTTTCATCCTGTCTATTCTAAGAACCTCGGCACCCATGTCGGCAAGTAAGGTACTTGCAGTTTCGCCGGGTAGCAGATGGGTAAAGTCGAGTACTTTTATTCCAGCTAAGCTCAAGGCTTACCTCTGTATACTTCACTAGTTTAGAAAAGAAAGGCGGATCATAAACTGACCCGCCTTTTTTGATTAGCCAACTAAAGAGTCAATTAGCCCATGTTCTCGATGATGGCATCGGCAAACTCGCTGGTTTTGAGTTTGGTCGCGCCTGTCATCAAGCGTTCTAGGTCGTAAGTGACTTTCTTTTGCTGAATGGTCTTGGCCATCGACTCATGAATGAGGTCGCAGGCTTTGCCCCAGCCCATGTACTCAAGCATCATTGCTCCAGAGAGAATGACCGAGCCAGGATTGATCACATCTTTGTCGGCGTATTTCGGAGCGGTACCGTGGGTGGCTTCGAAAATAGCGCAGTTGTCGCCGATGTTGGCGCCGGGAGCTATACCCAGACCACCGACTTGGGCGGCGCAGGCGTCTGATAGATAGTCGCCGTTCAAGTTTGTTGTGGCGAGAACGGAGTATTCATCGGGACGTGTAAGAACTTGCTGGAACATCGAATCTGCAATGCGATCATTGATGAGAATTTTGCCGGTAGGCAGTTTGCCATCCATTTCAGCCCAGAGTTTTTCTTCTGAAACTGTTTCTTTAGAGAACTCTTTCTCGGCGATCTGATAGCCCCAATCTCTGAAGGCGCCTTCGGTGAACTTCTGGATGTTGCCTTTGTGCACCATGGTGACAGACTTGCGTCCTCTCTGAATGGCGTACTCGATGGCTCTTCTAACAAGTCTTTGCGAACCGGTTTCAGAGATAGGCTTGATACCGATACCTGAGTCGGGACGAATTTTCTTGGCGCCGGGAAGCGACTCGATCAGTTCAATAAGCTTTTTAGCATCGGCAGAGCCTGCTGGATACTCGATACCAGCGTAAACGTCTTCGGTGTTTTCACGGAAGATGACGACATCGAGCTTTTCGGGGGCTACGACTGGTGAAGGAACGCCTTGGAAGTAGCGAACCGGACGTACGCAGCAGTAAAGGTCGAAGATCTGGCGGAGTGTGACGTTGAGACTTCTGATACCGCCGCCAACTGGAGTGGTCAAGGGACCTTTGATGGCTACACCAAATTCTCTGAGAGCAGAGATGGTGTCTTCAGGAAGCCACTCTTTGAAGTTGTCGTGAGCTTTCTCACCGGCAAATACTTCAAACCAAGCGATTTCCTTCTCGCCGCCGTAGGCTTTCTTAACTGCAGCGTCAATAACGCGCTTGCTGGCTTTCCATATGTCTCTGCCGGTTCCATCACCTTCGATAAAAGGAATAATCGGCTTGTTCGGAACTACCGGTTTACCGTCCTTAAAAGTGATTTTCTCGCCCTGGGGCACTTTCAGCCCGTTATAAGTCTTGTCTATTACCTGTCCCATGAAACCTCTACCTTATTCGAAATGAGCTTTGTTTAATTCAAATTTGGTGCTGAAAAATTCAGACTGCAGCCGAGATTACCACTCGGTTCGATGACCTAGCCGAAACGGTAATCAAAATGTAAGAAGTCGGGGTTGCCAGGAGGCTTGTTTAAGATAAGGTGGCTGTACCGCTGCCCCTACTGATAAGTGTATATACTGCCTTTGGAATCCCGGGTGTTGGTGAATTTCAAAGAGGTACTCCTGTGAATCTGGCAATTTCGTTGCGCCGAGCTGTAGAACTTTGGCCTGATCGTGAAGCCTGTGTAGATGGTCTGAAAAGGTTATCTTGGTCCGAGCTAGGTCAAAGAGTTGCTTCGTTGACTCATGCCTTTCGCGACCTCGGGCTGACCAAGGGTTCAGTGGTTGCTTGCATGGCGCCAAATTGCGTTGAGTATCTCGAACTCTACTATGCCACCAGCTGCTTGGGTCTCGTCCTGGCGCCAATTAATTTTCGACTTTCAGAACAAGAGGTGCGCGAAATATTAGTGCACAGCGGAGCCGAGATTCTAGTTTGTCACACCGATTTCGCCTCAACTGCCGCCACAATGCTCTCAGATCTTGAGAGCGCCGGCGGTACAACTAATCTCAAACTAGTTGCCTGGCTCGGACCTGGTATCCTTCCTCAGACTACGGTAAAGAGCACTCATTACGAAGGGTTCGTAATGAGTTATTGGCGCCGCGAACCCTTAGATATTGAGCTTTATAGCGAAGACTTGGCTCAGCTGTATTACACATCCGGCACCACCGGCCAATCTAAGGGCGTCATGCTCACTCATGGTAATGTGGCCAGCAACGCTTTGGGAGCTATCGCCGAACTGCAGTTGACCGATAAAGACATTTGGGCGCACATAGCACCAATGTTCCACTTGGTAGATGCTTGGGCTGTTTATGCCATCACCTGGGTAGGTGGGAAGCATGTTTTTATGCCTTATTTTAAAGCCGACGATGCCCTCAAGCTGATAGAAACAGAGAACGTCACTATTACTGCCCTAGTACCGACCATGGCTAATGCTTTGCTCAACTCCGGTAAAGTTTGGGAGTATTCCTATTCTAAGTTGAGAGCAGTGATGACTGCTGGGTCTCCTGTGGCACCAGATACAGTGCGGCAGTTGGAAGAAGTATTTGGCTGTGACTACATTCAATTTTATGGAATGACCGAAACCAGTCCCTTCCTGACTATTAGTCTGCCTTTTGCACCGCATCTGGCCAGAAGCAAACAGGAAGTGCAAGCGATTAGAGCCAAGACCGGGCGCACTTTTATAGGTGTTGAATTGAAAGTTGTCAGACCTGACGGTAAGAATGTCGAGAAGAATGGACTTGATGTCGGCGAGATAATTGCAAGGGGACCGAACGTCTTCAGAGGTTATTGGCACAATGAGGAAGCCACCCGTGAAACACTTCGAGATGGTTGGATATATACAGGTGACCTGGCTGTCATCGATGAAGATGGCTATATAAACATTGTAGACCGCAAAAAAGACATGATTATCTCAGGCGGCGAGAATATTTATTCAACAGAAGTCGAACATGCCTTGCATGATCATCCCCAGATTGTTGAATGCGCCGTATTTGGCATACCCGATGAGAAGTGGGGCGAGTCTATCAAGGCTTGCGTTGTTCTTAAGTCTGAGGCAACTGTAAGTGAGTCGGAAGTAATTGAGTTCGTCAAAGAGAGACTGGCTCATTACAAAGCGCCAAGAGAGGTTGAGTTCCTTTCAGAGTTACCTAAGACTGGTAGCGGCAAGATTCTCAAAAAGGTTCTGCGTGACAAGTGCTGGCAGGGCAGGCTTAAGCGAGTCAACTAATTTAGAAGATCTGGAAATTCTAGATTTCCCAAATCTGCCGGCTCTTTAGGTCCTAGATTAGTCTATCCTCTCTAATCTCTTTAATTGAGGTCTCTATGCAAAATGACAATGCCTTGACAGTTATAGAAAGTGAATTGATTCCGGCGAGAGTGTGGAGTGGTTTTTATTCCGAAGACGAGATATTAGAAGAGTCCTTGGAGTCTTTGCTAGAAGGTGTTTATGATGACACTGAAGATGAAGAAGATTCAGAAAAAATCTCACTTGATGAAGCCGTAATTGAAAGACTGAGGCAAGTCATAGCTCAAGAGTTTAAGCAGAAACGTCAGAGCGAAGCCAGCTGGCCAGCCCATACCGATTGCGATAGGCTAAGTGCAGCTTTTGCTGAATTGACCGAACGAGGTATCGTTTCTCTAGAGAACCCAGGGTATACCATCAGTGATGGCTGGTCCGACTGGGACGAAGTCATTACCAATGAGTGGCATGCCAAAGGACGCTTGAATAAAGTTAGGGGCGGCTGCTTCTATCACGGTCAAGATCTAGAGAGGGCAGTGCGTGGAGCCGGTCTTAATTTCGCTTTCTCTGCTATTTCTGGTGATGACTCGGCTGGGCTCAGTATTGGTCAGGAGATTGTTGAAGTTCTAGAGAAGCATGGCTTCAAGCCACTTTGGAATGGGTCTATATCAGAAAGAATCTTCATGCCGATAGTTTGGCAGAAGAGATGATTTTTTCTGGCTAGTTGTGCTCTAGATTTTCTTGCTCTAGATTTTCTTGCTAAGGTAGTGAATCTTACGTATACTTTGCTTGGCAGATTTACAGGTGTTCCTCTTTCAGTTGTAATCGCGCTTAGGCGAAGTTTGAAAAATATAGTTAGAAGAAATAGATTGTATAACTACTTCGCCTCGTGCCTCTATTAGTGGTGGCAAAGGGTGTATATGCTTTCCTTATCTAAACTGTTTATGAAAGCGTTGTTGTCTATATTGTTGTGCTGCTTAGTATCGCTAAACGGTGCTTACGCCCAAGCGGGCAACAAAGTGGCATCGACCGATACTAGCGATCTGGCTACGCAGTTGAAGGCTGCAAAGGCTGCTTATGAGCAAGGTGAGTCGAACCTTGCACGTAAGCACTTATTGGTGCTGGTTGAGAAGTCTCCCGATATATACGAAGCACACTACTTGCTGAGCCTCATATATGGTCAAGAGTCAAACTTTTCTCTTAGTATTGTTCACGCCCGCAAGTGCATTAATCTGAAAGGTGATTTCGCCCCGGCTTATGCTGTTCTAGGTCGGTCATTGGCGAGCATGAACAAGTTTGACGAGGCTATTCCGGCTCTAGAGAAATCTTGTCGACTTGATTCTCGATCTGCTAGCAATCTTTCTAATCTTGCGGTAGTTCTTGCTAAAAGCGGCAATTACAAGAAGGCTCTTGAATGCTTCAAGTTGGCTAGTGAATTGGACCCCCATTACGTTAACGCCTATTTGGGGATGTCGTCGTGCCTTGGCAAGCTCGGCGACTTAGATGGACAGGTCGCGGCTTGTCGCAAAGCCTGCGAAATGGTTCCTGAATCGGCCTTGGGCCACGCCAGATTAGGAATACTTCTTTCAGAGAAGGGCGATTTCGTCGGCAGCTTGTCAGAGGGGTTCAAAGCTAATGTTCTCAGACTAAAGGAATCTTGGAGTGAATTCCTCGGTACTTTCTTAACGGCTTGGGCCTCGGTGTTTCTGGCATTTGCTGCTATTTTCGCAGTGGTATTCGCGGGTTCCAGGTTTAAGCCACAGGAGGGAGAGACAGTTGTTCGCTCTTTCTTTTTGACCTTCTATAAGGACAAGCCGGGTCGCTTTGTTGTTACCTCTGATCGCTTAGTCTTTGTTCCTGAAGCCTTTTCTGCATGGTTTGGTTCAACCAATGTCAGCATCCAAAGAGGACAGATTGAGAGCATCAATTATCTCAGCACCGTGGGCGGAGGCACTGTTTCTATTCTGACTCGCGATGGTAGTGTCCATCAATTCAGAATGCCTTTGCTCGTGCTCGATCCGCTTCGTTCCTTACTTGTCAGTCAGGGTTTGGTTTCCCGCGATCCAGAAGCTCCACCATCCGCCGCGGTCTCGCCAGATGGACAAGTGCAGCCAGAAAGTTCAGCGGCAAAGATTGAGACTGGAGCAGTTACTGATGCTGTAAACGAGAGTCAATCCGCAGCACAAGATGATGCGAAAGTCCCTGAGAGTGCTAAAGATGCAGAGCCTGATTTAGAGCCAATCACCGAGCCAAGTAGTGTTAACGACGAGGCTAAAGAGCATGAGAGTGCAGAGGAAAGCACACAGGAAAGTTCAGAAGAAAATTCAGGCTCTGAAGCGAGTGTAACAGAGGAGAAGAAAGAATGAGTGTTATTCGTAACATTCTAGGTTCCAATTTGGTGCCCTGTTGTCAGACTCCAGCCACTGGCTTTTACCGCGATGGTTATTGTGTGGCGAGCGAGGAGGACCCTGGTTTGCATACAGTTTGTGCTGTAGTAAGTAAAGAGTTCTTGGACTTTACTAAGAAACGAGGCAACGATTTAAGCACTCCAAACGAGCGCTTTGGTTTTCCTGGGCTCAAGCCCGGCGATCGGTGGTGTCTTTGTGCGGCTCGGTGGTTTGAGGCATACCAGGCCGGTGTCGCACCGCCAGTGGTGCTGGATGCGACAGATGAAGCTACACTAGATATAGTTGATAAGCAGATTTTGTTGGACTATTCCTACAAGCCGGAGGAGTGAGTCTTGACGGCAAAACGGATGGTCGTGTCGTCGATATTATTTGATTCATTCTGCTTGATAGTATCATCGGTAGTGGCAGCATTATTAGTAGCGGTTGTGTTAGTGATTTTCTTTGCTGCATTGCCTTGATCATAGACTGTCAAAGCTAGACTAACAGCGCTAGCAAGTTTTCCTTTGATCAGATCTATCTCCTCAAGCCAACAGGTGTCTGCTTTAAGTTTGATTTCTCGAGCGGTGAGTTTGAATTGTTGCGAGGCTAATATCTTGCCTTCTTGGTCAAGGTAGTCTAAGCGAAGAATTTGGCGGGTCTTGATAGGAAGATTGGTTTTCCATAGAAGAATTAGTTTGCTTCGATCGTTTGAGAGTTTTCCGGCAATTAGTGCCAGATCTTTGTCTAGCTCAAACTGCTGAAAGAGGCTCTCTTTTTTGTCAATTGAAGCGATGTTCGCTGCCTCAATCTGGGGATGGCTAAGGACTATTGCAAGGAAAAGTATGATTAGTTCGCCTGCATAAACTAAAGTGCTCTTCGATAATACTTTTCCAGCTGTTCGCTCTCTGCCAATCTTAAGACCATTGACAATTAATTGGCGCATCGGGGTCTCTACAAAACGAAAGAGAAAATGGCTGCCGATGGTGAGAATAACAAGGAAAAGGAGGAAGTAAAAGTCGTTTCTGAATTGGGGCAGGTATAGTCCGTGATAGCACAGGAGAGGGTGATGCAGCAAATACATTGCAAAGCTAATTTCGCCTAGAAATACGAGCGGCTTGATAGAGAGGAACTTTGAAACGACACCTTTATTGATAGCCGCTAAAAAAATGATTGCGGCGAAGCCGATAATTGGGGCTCCGGCTTGAATGCACCAGTATTTTGTGGCGATTCCAAGCCCACAGCTAGTGGCAAGAAAGTAGGCAATAGGTTTGGTATTCCACATAAGCAAACCTGATAGAAGTAGCGCACCTAGCTCTAATAGAGTCGCTAGTGATGCGGAGATCTGCAGATTTTGAAATCTCTCTCTGTAAAGTTTAGCGAGGCACATGCCGGTGAGAAATTCAAACAGACGTGGAAACGGGCTTATATAAAGCATCCCACGCATATCTACAGAAGTATCACTCAACTCAGGTAGACCAGAGACATTGCAGAAATAAATAAAGGTTACTGTAAGCGCCAGCGAACCAATCCAAGTAACTAGCGGCTTGCGATTAACCAAAGGCAAAAGCAGTGGAAAAACAAGATAGAAAAAGAACTCGGTAGATATAGACCAAGAGGGCGCATTGTACGAAAAGTAGAACTGGAAAAGTGGAATCCATGCATGCAGCATGGCTAGATTGCAGATAGTCACCAAGGTAGCGTTGGCCGTCCCTGGAAAAGTTAGAAGGTATTTTGGAAAGAGGAAGAGTCTGATTATGAATATGGCTATATGCAAGGGCCAAATTCTTGCCACGCGCTTTATCCAGCAGTCCTTTACTTGATCAAAGCCGGTAAGGTTGCTATAGACGTAACTGAGAATAAAGCCCGAAAGTATGAAAAAGAAGCTAACAGCCTGGCAGCAAGATAGTTGCTGCGGAATATCATCCAGCCAGGTAAAATGCCCTTGTCCGTGATAAACGACAATGAGGAAGGCGGCAAAAATTCGCAGACCGGTCAGTGCATCGAGTCTGCTTTTACTTGCAAATTTAGCCGTCGGTGGCTGTGACATCTTTGATTGGCAGGCAAGAATAGTTAGATGACTGCGAATATCTCATTTTGACGAGTTGGAAAGTTGCTGCATTAAGTACAATTCTCAACCAAAGCGCTAATAATTAGCTAATAAACCTCCCACAGGAAGCCATTTTTTGAGGCTGAGTGGCGCATCTTTATACATGTAGGTATTGCTTAGGTGCTTTCTTGGTAGTAAACAAGAGCCCTCTATGCTAAGCTCAGTGGCGCTTTGTCAAGCATATCAGTATAAAGCTTGGAACCTCTAAAAACGTGGCAGAAAAGGTGTCAGAGAAGGTGGCTGAGAGAGTCACAGAAAAATTGGCGCAGAGCAGCACTGCAGACCTAGTTGGACTTAGTTCCAACAGGTATGGAACTTCGCCTGGTTTTATAGAGTTTGCCACCAAAGACGGCTCAAATAAGTATTTCGTCTGCGGATTGAGTCTGGTCTTATTTCTCAGCACTCTTCTTTACCTGGTAGAAGCATTTTGCCAGCAGGTATTTACTATTGCCGAGTCTTGCTCTGCTTTGGCGGCGGTTGAGATGTTGCAGTCAGGCGATTTGCTGACGCCGACCTATTACGGCAAGCCCTTCTATCACATCCCTGGTCTGAGTTACTGGGCAATGTTGCCCTGCCTGAAGATTTTCGGGCAGTCTCTGTTTGCAGTCAGGCTTCCTTCCATTTTGGCGGCTCTTGCATTGATAACATTGACTGGTCTTGTCGCAAAAGCATTGGCTGGTGCTAGAGCTGGTATCTTGGCTGCGCTAGTGCTCGCTACTTCACGAGAGTTTTCTCGGTACGCAGCTCTTTGTATGTGCGATATGTTGTTCTCGCTCTTTTGCTGCCTCGGACTTACTTTCGCCTTCATGGCTTATGCTGAGAGTCGAAAGCGGTTACTTCCATTTTCTGTTAGTTCGGCTTCCGGTACCTCATCTAGCGATGGTGATCTTGAGGAAGTTTTACCTAGGCTTAGTCATTCGAGAGAAGCATTGCACGTTTGCTTAACTGCTTGCTCTCTTGCCCTAGCTGTATTGACCAAGGGACCCATAGGGGTACTTCTACCAGCCTTGTCTCTCTTCATCTTTCTTAGTTGCTATCGTAGTTTCAAGCTTTTGCAAGGCAAGAATATCTTGCTGGCTTGTGCTTTCTTTTCTGCTATAGGTTTGCCTTGGTTCTTCGCAAATTACCAGGTGCAGAGCATGAGCTATTTTGATGCAATGTTCTTGCATGAAAATTTGCAACGCTTTATTGGAACAGCCAAGAATATTGGAGTGATTCCGTACAATCAGATGTTGGCTTTTCAGCATCCGCCTTATTACATGCTCAAGGGGTTCTTCGTTCTCTTTGCCCCTTGGACTGTGCTTATGCCATTGGTTATCTTTAGTCTTGTGCGTTTGATGCGAGCGACAAATGAGACAGCGAGGCTCAAACAAGCAATTTGCTTTAGCATTTGTTGGATCTCTACAGTTATTGCATTTTTTACTCTGGCTGATAGCAACTGGTCTTACTACGTTTTGCCCACCATGCCGGCTGCTGCCGTTCTTATGGCACTCTGCGCCAGTCGCTGGACGCTTGACTCTGAGGCTGTAAAGGTCGGTGTGAAGTGGCTTGCTTTGCTGGTTGTTGCCACGGCATTTTTCATGCCAATTGCCCTGCCGATTCTATTCAAGGGTCAGTTAAATGCTGCTCTGCTGTTCGGTTTTAGCGTTGCACTTGCCTCTCTGGGCACGCTTCTGTTCTGGGCAGCCAGCCGCGGAAGTCTATATTCAGTTCTCTGCACAACTGGTCTGATTACTTGGCTGATTACCATCTACAGCGGTGGTCAGATTGTGCCGACGGAACAAGCTCTAAAGAATCCATTGCCTCTGATGTGTGAGACCATTGCCAAAGCAGGTAGAGCAGTGTCCGTAAATGTTCATAGTTCCTTAGGAATGGACTATAACTTGAGAGACTTGCTAACCTTTAGAAATCAGAGAGCGAGTTCCCTTTGCGATGATAATGCTTGTCGAGAACTTTCATATGCCGGCCGCGGCGGTTTCCTTTTGATTCCGCGCAGCTACTGGCAGCAACTAGGTTTGAGTGACAAGAGTTGTTTCATCATTGCCAGTGGTCAATACTCATATCAAGACCTTTATGAGGCGATTAAGCTAAAGTCCTTGCCTCAATGGAAACGTGAAGATCTGCTTTTGGTGCAGGTGCGAAGATAAGACTTGTTTTCCTATTTCAGGATTTGTGGGGATTTCAGTCTTCTCTTTTCAGCAAAGAGATTGATTTGAAATGGTGCTGCAGGAACGCCACTTTTGTTAGTAAGATAACTTTCTGAATAGTCGCTGTAGCAGTATCGTAGATACACTGGCTTATCGATTTGGTCGCTCCAGACTTTGACTGTGTTGGCAGAAATTTCAGCGTGCGCGTGTTGAAATTGGTTGTTTATACCGGCTATTTCAAAGCAATCCTTGCCTACAAGAGTTAAACCGGTTCCAACCTGGTCGCCAGCGTATTCAAAAGTAAGGGTAACTTTGTTGCCCTCTACATCTACTGATTTGAGTTGTGGCCCAAAACTATTCAACTTTTTTCCATAGATTCCTTCTGCTACTTGATTTGCTGCACGTACTCCAAGTTCGTACTTCTTGGGGGGATGAATCTGCTGGGCATTGCCTAGATCGAAGGATGTAATTTGTCGGACGTTGCGAATTTCCAGTGCCTTTGATTGCGCCTCGCGCATCTGAGCCCAGACTCCCTGTCCAAGTGTTTCGGTAAGACTTTTGCAGCCAGGTAGTTGAATGTACACAAAGGGCAAGTCAGTTTCCAGCTTCCATCGCTCGCGCCAAGAATCTATAAGCAAGGTGAAAAGGCTCGAGTATTCTTTCGCTCGTCCTAGGTTGGCTTCACCCTGATACCATAGAACGCCCTTAATTGGAAATTGGAGTAGCGGACTGATCATGTAGGTAAAACCAAGAGAGCATGCTCCTCCATTCAAAAATGTGATTTGCTCTTTGGGGGTATTTGGCTGGCGAAACTGTAGAACTCTAGAATAGGGAGAGACATTTCTTAGGTGACTGCTGGGAATCCAAACGTCTATAGGACTACCGGGAATTGCAGCTGTTATTATTCCGACTGGATTATTCAAGCAGGTTTGCAGCTTTTGTCCGTAGCACAGAGGCAAGGCTGCGTAGTTCAAGGTTTTGATATCGCTACCTTTTGTCCACGAGGCTTTCATCGCTGCAGCGTCGCTTTTGGCTAAGGTTGGAGGAATTTGCATTATGCGCAAACTTGCGCTTAGATTGCTTACTATTCGTTTTTGTTGATCGGCAGGCAGTTCTTGCAATAGTAGGGCCATGTTCGACTGCCCGGAACAGAGCCAAACCTCGCCAATCATCACATCTTTGACGATAAGTTCTTTTGAGTCTTTTGTGCTTATTGTGCCGGAAACCTTGATTGTGTGCGGACCGCCTGCAGGCAAAGGTTCAAACTCAACCTTGAAGTTTCCCTTCCCATCTGCGGTTACAGTTTGAGTTACTTGATCTAGCTTAACGGTAAGGCGCTCGTTAGGTGTGGCTTTACCCCAGATAGGAATCCTACTGCCTTGCTGGATCACCATGTGATCTGAGAAGGGTAAGCCTAACCTTATTGACTCATCTTTCTGCTGAGAGGTCGCGTGGGCTGCGTTGACATGTCCGATGCCTGCAAACAGGGTGAGCAGAATGATGGTAAGTAGAGTTCTCAAATCGGATTCCTTGGATATTGGGCTAGCCAAGGCTAGCATCATTGCTTCGCCGCCGAAGCGTTTGTACGCGAGAACAAAGATGCACTACAGTATACACAATAATAGTGGCATGCCAGTAATTATTGCGAGTTTATTTGCCTCTAAGTGAGTTTCTGTAGCCTAAGTTAAGTTAGTTCGAGCGCCTTGAGTTCTGATTGAGTCAAGCAAGATAGAAAAGTGAACAGTAAAACTTTTCACGCCGTGCATAGCTTTACAGTAGGTATTGAGAATAGGTGAAAGCTAGTACAGTTTTACGATACTACTGTTAAACGAGAGGACAAGAAAACAGTACGACGGGATAACAAGAATACGAGAGGAAGGGAAGAAGAGACGACGAGAGGACGAGCCGACGGTAGGACCTGACAATAATACAACAATACGAATATGCGAATCGTTGAGTCCTGGTTGCGAACTACTCTAGATGAGTCAGTGATTAGTTTATGGGCTTCAAGGTGGCTTTACCTTTGGGTTTCTCTAATCAAATAGCTGTTGTTGACAAAAGGACAAAGCTTTTAAGTTTGACAGCATCGGTAAAGGAGGTCTTCAAGTTTGAAATGTCGAGCGTAAGACAATACGAAGGGACGGACTTTCGTAGGCTTCTAAACTTGACTCGTTTTGTATGTTCGGATGAAGGGTCTATCCTCCTATTTAATGGATACAGGAGAGAGTAATAGGGATAGGTTTGTATGTTGGGATTTGGATTACTAGGACTTTGGTCTTAGGAGATTTTCTTCCACTTTTATCTTCAGAAGAAAGCGAAAGCCGGTTATGCAAGGTCTCTTAGTTAGTTGTCCTGAGGGGATTAAGACTAAATTGTATGGCCCCAACCTGAGGTGAATTCATTTTGAGAAAACTCTAGAAATTTCTCGGGAGTGATTTCCGCAAAATTCTCTTTGTTTGCTCTTCTACCTTTGAATAGCTGGTGAAGCCAAAGGCAGCGGCAACTGAGGACTGCGAAAAGTCTGACTATTGGTCCGATAATGTATATTATGTTTCATCGACTAAAATCGGAGCCGAAAACGATTACTGGGTGCGCTTTTCGGGCGATCGAATTTTGCTGGCTTTTTTCGCATTTCTCGAGCTTAAGGAGAGTGATTCGTCAGTCGTTAGAAAAAACAGCCTCGAATATCTCACTTTGTAGCCAACCGCGTCGGGCGAGAACTTCCTTGAGAGAATTTCCGCTGATTCTCTTTTCAAGCAGTCCAATAGCAATTGCCTCTTCGGTGATCAACCCTAATGCCAAGAGAGAAAGACCTTCCTGGTCCGTACATTCTTCTTCGCCCGTAATTAAATCTTGCGCTATTAGCAAGCCATCTAACTCTTCTTGAGAAATCCATTGCTTAGCCAAAAGAATTTCTCCCAAAGGAATATCGCTCTTGTTCTGCAGAGCCATAGCTTCGGCGAGTTGCTCTAGGCTGATCATTCCAGACGCTAAACAGAGCTGACCGAGGCGCAAGCGTTTATTGAGTTTTTCTCCTTGAGCCTTTGAAACTTCATCAGCCTTTATATCGCCCTTCAAGCTTTCCGAAAGCAGCTGGATTGCTCTTTCTATCTTTGCGTCTGGGAAAGCCTCTCTAAGGCGCCCTAATCGCTCAATAAGCTTGTGCGCCTTTTGTTCGTCAAGAATAAGGGAGATTTTGTCCAAGTTAGAACCACCGAAAAAGACTTTGTCAGAAAAGTCTCAGATGCAACTAGAGAAAAAGAATACAACAAAGGCTAAAGTATAACTTTCAAGCATTCTTCAATGGTTTCCTCGATGCGAACCTCTTGTCGAACTTGCGCGTTGTCGTATCTACGAGAATACGTATTGTCGACGTGAGTACAACAAGATGTGAACTATTGTCGCATGTAAGTCCAGACGTATTTAAGTCCATTCGTATATCAGAAAAGACGCAGGGAAGCATTGTGGTATTGCGAAAGTGTCGTCTGTTTCTAATGTCGGAATTTGGACAATTGATAAAGGATGCAAGAAGAGATTGAATGCTAAACAGCGCTGCCACTATCAATAAAGCCATAGACTTCAAATACCTTTTCTCCGAATGGAAGGAGATGTTCGATCCTTCCACTGCCAGCAGAGATTTGATGGCCGGCATTACCGTGGCCATGGTGGCGTTGCCTCTCAATCTGGCATTGGCTGTCGCCAGTGGCGTCGATCCATCGATCGGACTCGTTACTGGTATCGTCGCCGGTGTGATTACCGCGCTCTTTGGTGGACAGCGTTATGCTGTTACCGGACCGGCTGCTGCTATGGCCGTAGTTCTGATTGAAATTGCTCACGGCTACGGTCTCATTGGTATTTGGTTCGTTGGCTTGGTTGCCGGTCTTTTGCAAATTATTGCCGGATTATTGCGACTTGGCAGGCTCATAACCTATATTCCAATGCCTGTTATAGTTGGCTTCGCCAATGCAATTGGAATTCTCGTTGTCTTCAATTCCCTGGGCGATTTTTTTGGATTGCCCAACAAGGTTTTATCAGAGCCAACTGATGCGGCGCATCTTGCTGGCACTCCTTTCATTCCTGAGTTCTTCAAAGATGTTTCGATACTCTTTGAGAAAGTCGTAGTTAATCATTCGACAAACTATCAGGCCTTATCAATAGGTATCCTGGTAATTCTAGTTGCAGTTTTGGTACCGAAGGTAACCAAAGCAATTCCAGGTCAACTGGCGGCAATCATTGTCGCTTCACTGGTAGCTTCGTCCTTTCATTTTGATGTACCGAGGATCATTGATCTTGCATCAATTCCTCCCCTAGATCTAATTCCTCAGCTTCCGACTTTCCCCACTAATCTCGGTGCCGAGCAAATTCAAGCTCTCTTAGTGTACTCACTGACAGTCTTTATGTTGGGTTCTATAGAGTCTTTGCTTAGTGCGGCTGTCGCTGACGGTATGACAATGTCGGCGAGGCACCGCCCTGATCAAGAGCTAATTGGTCAAGGCTTAGCCAATGTCTGCATGCCGTTTTTTGGCGGTGTACCGGTTACTGGTGTTATAGCCAGGACCGCTATCAATATTAGCGCCGGTGCTAGAACAAGATTATCAGCTATTGTGCATTCAATTGTATTAGCCTTTATGGCTATTACTCTGACAAAATTTGCAGAACAAATTCCGCTCTCGGCGCTCGCCGGAATTCTAGTTTTGACCGGATTCCGTCTTATTGAGTGGGATGAAATTAGAGAGATTTGGAGAGGTTCTCGAACTGAGGGCTGGGTAATCATAATCACCACCGTTGCCTCGGTCGCCGTCGACCTTACAGCTGGTGTGCTTGCTGGTTTGCTGCTTACTTGCGTACTCTTTGTCAGACAGATGAGCTCGGTTCGTCTTGTGTCAGAGGGGGATGACCTTGATGAACGATTAGCTGTTGGGCAGCAAATTCCAAGTTGTAAGTTTGTAAGAACTTACCTAGTTGATGGTCCGCTTTTCTTTGGGGCGGTGCAAAAGTTTACTGAGACGATCCTCATCACCCAAGACCTCAAAGCTGTAATTCTTCATATGCGTGCTGTTAACGTGCTTGACATGACCGGTGTCGAGACCCTTTTGTCTATTCATTCACAGTTGAAGCGCAGCGGCGTGCGCATGGTCATTGCTGAATTGCCCGGACAGCCTCTTGAATTATTGCGCAATAGCGGTGCCCTCAAGGTTCTTTCACCAGAGAATTACTTTTACGATTATCGGGAAGCGCTTTTGGACGTCAACGAGAAGCTTCTCACCACCACATGCCAGGGGTGTTCGGCCGGCTTGAAGAGTAATGTCAAAGACGATGGACCCAGAGACTGTAAGTTGCGCTCTGCTCTCTTAATGGACAACAGCAAGTTGACCAAGATTCTCAAGGCGAGAATGGACCGTACCCAGAAAATGCTGACTGGTCAGTTTGAAGCTATTAAGAGAGACATGTCGCGCCTTGTACCGGTTAGAGGGGAAGATGATATTCCAGAAGCCCTAAGGGAAACGCCTATTTCAACCTTGCTGAAGTGTCAGAACATGGGACAGATAGATAGCTCTCTCAGTGACAGTCCTGAGCTGATCATCGGTATGTGTATTGACTATAGAAAGTCTCTCACCCTGCCTCAAAACTGCGCATACGTCATTCGACGAACCGGTGCCAATATGCAAGGTTCTGAGTTTTCACTGGCTTTGGCTTTGTCGGCAGGCGTTAAATATATGGCTCTGATTGCCCATAATCATTGCATCATGTCTGATCCTCATAAAAAACGCGATGATTTTGTAAAGTCGCTATCGACGATCCACGGCTGGGAAGTCGCCGAAGCCGCTCGCTTTTTTGATAAGCATGCCAGTTCCAGAGAGATTTCCGATGCCATCGATTTCTCGGTGAAAGAGTCGCGTCGCTTGTCTAAGTTGTTTAAGGGCGCCACATTTGTGCCGATGCTTTTCTTGATTGAGGACAATATGCTCTATCTGATCAAAGACTGGGTCGAAGATGAGTTGGGCAAAGACCCTTTGGAAATTGCAGAGGATCTTGAGATCGGAGAGTCTTTGGTGTGAGCGACAAGAAGAAGCTTAGCGGCCTTGCAGTTTTGCTGACTTCGATAGCGGTGTTGAATGTGGTGGCACTGCTGCTTGTTTATTTTTCACTTCTCAATCGAGGCATCTTTGATCTAAAGCCTTTGGACAATAATGCTTCGAGCGCCAAAGGTGAAATATCGGTTTTGCCAAATCGAGAGTCTGCGCATCTTGTCATTGCTAAGAACACCGATGCTTTAGGTAATCCAAAGCTTGACCCCGAGGCAAAGATAGAGCTGCTGAGGACCCGCGCTGATGCTTATTTGCTGCTTGAGCAGTTTGCCGAAGCCTTGAATGATTATAGTGCGGTATTGGCTACAAATATAGCTGCTGCAAGTGATAAAGCTAATTACAAGCAAATTCGCAAAGATTGTACTTTTGGAGCCGGCATTGCCGCTTCTCACCAAGACAAGTTTAGTCAAGCGGCTGACTTCTTTGCGCAGGGAGAGAAAGAATTCCCCGAGGATTCTGCCTTTGTATTTTGCAGTATCGACTCTTTAATTAGGCTTGGTCAAAGGAAGAGAGCTGTCGAAAAGAGTAAGAGTTTGCTTGCCGCCAAGCCCAAAGATAGTGAAAGAGTGAGAATAGCCGAGGCTTTCTTTCGGCTTTCTGATTTTAAACAGCTTGATGCTTGTCTGGGTGAGGCAAAAACTTTCGAGAATGATTTCGACCGTCAGAAAGCGCTGCTTCTCAAATTGCGCTCGGCTATCTGCTTAGGTGAATTTTCTCGTGCCAAGCAACTCTTGGAGAATCTACCCAATCGTCTCGCAGCAGAGCCCTTGTATCAAGAGAGTCTACTTTCTTGCTTGCGCGACTCGAAACTGAGCAAATCGATTGGTTTTGAGCAAGTGCGCGACTTTATCGAAAAGGTATCTGTTGCTGATGACAGCAATGTGTTTTTAGATCAAGACAGCGATCAAGACAAATTCAACCGTCTTGTTCTTGCTCGGCAAATGCTTAAGTTGACCAATGGTTGTTCTGCCAAAGATGAGCATGAATTAGAGACGCTGCTTTTGCGTAAAGCAGGCACTCTTAAGGTAACAGGCAGAGATTGGTCGCGCCTGATACGCCTTCTTAGTGCTGCTGAGCGTGAGCGGCAACTGCAAATGAGACTGGCAAAAACATCTGATGATGTTGATGATCGAATCAGTTACTTTGAGCTTCTTACTTACTGCGGCGTTTCCGGAAAGAGCCTGCCCACGCAGTCCGCATTGGAGTCGCTCGAGTTTGGTCCTTTTGCAAGGAAAGTACGCGTAGCTCAGCTTGCTTTAGACCTTCATTATCCAGCATTTGCTCAGTCCATCATCAAGAGATTAAGCGCGCAGCGACCGACTTCGAGTGATGTTGCTAGGCTAAATCTTCTTCTTGTTTCTCAAGCCCTTTCTCAAGGTAGTTCTGCAAAAGCACTCAACGCAAAAGCTGAAAGTCTAGAAGATCTCGACAGAGCCCTAAGCAAATTGAAGCTGTCTGATCCAGCTGTCTATGACTGCAATTTTTACACCAGCGGCTATTTGTCTGAATATAGTAATGCTCAAGATTTTGAAACTCTCGCCCTTGCTTTGCAAGGCAGGAAGGATAGGGCGGAGGAGCAGCAATCAGCTCTACTTAAGTCTGCTCTTTTAGGTGGTGCAATTGCTGAAGACCTTTTTGCAAGATGAGTAAAAGTAAATTTCTGATTCTCCTCGGCAAACTCCGCAGCTGAAATCGTTAGAGACAATTAACGACGCTATTCTATTTATATCGGGCTCTTTTGACTGGAGCAGGTCGTCTCTTGCTTTATTATTTTGTCAAGCGATGGCGAGAGGCTGAATATGAAAGACCGCTTTAACGTAATAGTCATAGCTCTAGTGGCTATTTTGGTTTCCACGGCTATTTTTGTTAAACCGCGTGAGCGTGTCACTTCCCTTTTCGATGCAGACAAACTGGTAGCCGGAGCATCGGCCTCTGGTATTTGGGATACTCGTTTTGCCGAGAAGGTCATGAATACAGTCTTCTTCGGCTTGGTGCTTACCAAAGACGAGTACACTATTCAGAATGCCGAAGCTCTCCAAGCTCTGCGTTCATGGGCTGCCCAAGAGTTTCACAAAGATCCGCGCTTCCTGCATCCGGTTATTCTTCCCAGCCCTGTGGCTAACTCGACATATATAAACGCTAGTGTTTACAGCGCCTTTGCTGCCCCCTATTACGGTCTTAGGGCTATGACTGGGGATTTGATGAAATGGCGAATGGAAGCTTACGCTCAAAGCAAATCTTTCAAAACTTTCTTTGAGAACTGTTATGACTATTTTGGTAGAGAGCCAGAGACTGCTTCACTAATTGCTCGCTATCAATCAGATCGCGCCTCGCTGGCTATTAATCCACTTCTCTCCCTATTATATTTCGGCTTTTTTACTTTATTAGCACCACTGGTGGTTCCTAAATTGGCTCTAAAAGCCGCAGGCTGGCGGGCGCCCTTTCTCTTTCAAGATTGTGGCGGTTCGCCTCGACTGGCCGCTGCTGTCGGCTACTCTTTTGCTGTCACTGCTCTATTTTACTTTTTTCAGTCGGTTGTGGAAGAAGGATTGGCCGGTCAGTCACTACTAGCTGCTGCTTGTAGCGGGCTTGTTTCTCTTTTCCTCCTTTTCCCGATCAAGATTTCTATTGATGGTGAAAATATTCATGTCTTAAGAAGCGGACTGCGTGATCAAGTTGTGAAGACAGTGCTCTTTGGTGGGGCTAGTTTGGTGGTGATCCAAGCCTTAAACTGGCTTAAGCAGGGCGGTTTGACAAGTCCTGATCCCCTCACTTTACTGATTTCCGCTTTCGTCGGCGACTTTTTGCATGAGCCAGTACAAGCTAAAAAGACCGTGGCTTTTGTTATCTCCGCTCTTTGGGCGGCTGGCTTCGCCTTTACTTTGCGTTCGGTATTGCGCAGAGGCGGTGTCAGTACTGCCGAAGTAACCAAAAGGCTGGCCGAGAATTCTAGAGTGCTTAAGTAGTGCTAGAATTAAAGCTTGCCAGCCCTTGTGTCGGAACTGGTATACGAGTCGCACTTAAAATGCGATGCCCGTAAGGGATTGAGGGTTCGAATCCCTCCAAGGGCAATTTTCTTTACAGTTAGGCTTCAGTCTTCGGCTGGAGCCTTTCTTTATGGCTGCTCGGGCTGTGCTTGCAGGATTATGATCAATTGCCAAGGACTCTCATATTGAATGTCTGTAGAGTAAAGTAAAGTGAAAGGCGAGGTTGGTTTGTTGTCGTGAAACATAGCGAAGCATTCGAGAAATTAGTAGCCGAGGTTATGCCTCGCATCAAAGAGATATCAATCGAAGAAGTTCTAGAGAAGCAGAAGAGTGAACATGCTTTTGTTCTTATCGACGTACGCGAAGACCATGAATGGCAGCAAGGACGTCTTCCTGGCTCGATTCATCTTGGTCGCGGCATTCTGGAGCGCGATATAGAAAAGGTTGTAGCAGATAAGTCAACTGAAGTCGTACTTTACTGTGGGGGCGGCTTTCGTTCTGCTCTATCTGCAGACAACATGCAAAAAATGGGCTATGTAAACGTACTCTCTATGGCCGGCGGCATTCGTGGCTGGCGCGAGCGACAATTGCCGGAAGTGAAATGAAAACCAGAACTTTCACCTTGCTTCGTTTTTTGATCGCCTCATTACTCTGGGTTTGCCTCCTGAGCCTGCTTAGTCCTTCTTGTGCCTTTGCCGGCGGGGTTGAAGACTATTTATACGACTGGTCTCAGATGCGCAAGACCGATCCTAATGGCTTTTATTTGATGATTGGTGGAATCTCACTGATTGTCTTCTTGTCCCTCACCATATTTGGTGGCTTTATCTATTATCTGTATAAGGGCTGGGGCGAAGAACAAAAAAGTGAGGCAAGAAGAGTTGCCGCGATGAGGGCCAAGGCAGATGCTGATGCTGAACCAGAAGCTTTATCAGAACCTTTATCAGAAGCTGTATCAGATAAGCCGGATGATGCCTCACCTGGTTCGTAGCTCGCAGTTTTTGGCTGATAAATCGTCCACTGTCGGATAATTCAATAAAATATCACCGTTGGTGGTGCTTTGCGGAAGTCAAGTGTTGCTAGCGATAGCGCCACTGCCCATAATGTCATAAGTACTTCCGATATCTGAGGGTGCTTCTATGGCTCAGCGCAAAAAACAAAAACTGATAATTGAGCATGTTCAAGCCGATGCTCTCAGTCTTGATGGTCTTGAACCGTTGCTAGAAAATGGTGCAGTTGAGTTGGCTCCGCCCACTGAAGCACTCGACTTTAGCCCTGTTGAGGCAACCTACAGCGAAACCGGTTTGATTTTGGATTTGCTTGCCGAGCTTGAAGGGGTTAATTCACTGGTGCTTGAGACCAGCCGCCAGCTGATGCAAACCAAGGCAAGGGTGCAGGAACTCGAGACTCTTCTGATGGGTGAAGAGATTCTTGTGGCGCGCATCAAAGAATTGGAAGGCGAAGTGCAGCGCGTGATTGAACTAGAAACATGGCTCGATGCTTTGAAGGTTGAGAATGCCTCTCTCAAGAGACCTTGGTGGAAAAAGATGCTGGGTCTTGCTTAAGCCATTACTCTTCGTTTTCTTTGACCGGCGGAATCTCGTTCTCTGCCACCAACGCTAGACCGTCTTTGAATGGTCTAGCGTATTTGTATATTGGCTTCAAGACAAACTTGCCTGATTTGTCGACAAACCCATAGGGACCGGCTTTCTCAGTTTGTACAAGGCCTAAGCCTTCAGAGAAAGGCGCCGCTTGATAGAAGCGAAACTCCTTACTGTTCCAGATGCCCGATTCAGCCTCCGGCTTGCCGCCCCGATAGTCAAAGAGCCCGGTAGTATCATCATAGACAACGAAATAGCCTTCCTGGACTGGAAAGATATAGTCATAATTGCCTGTGAATGCTGGCGCGGCAAACTGTTCGTTTATACAAAATTTGGTATCAGCTTGACCGATTGATTTGTCATCGAAATATGATGGAGATACTGCTCTGCTAAGGGCTCGGTTCAGTTTCTCCGGCTCTTTAGGTGTTTCAGTGGTTAGGTATCTTACCCACATTTTAGGGCGGAGATTGTTTAGGGTTATACCTTTGAATTCTGATTTGCGCATCAATCTGCCGAGATTATCAAAGTAGAAAACAGTCTGGTCAGGATTGTCGCCCGACAAACCGGTGCCATTTGCCGCAACGAGCTTCCCACCTCCAGAAGCATAGGCAATGTCAAAACGAGCCGGCACCACGAAAGTGCCTGTCGTATCAATGAAGCCCCAATGTCCGTTCAACTTTACTGGAGCAAAGCCATCTTTGAAGTCGCCGACATCTTCGAATGTGAGCTGGAACAACTGCTTGCCTTCTTTGTTGATAAAAGTCCAGCCTTTCTCGACTTTGACCGCGGCAATATCGGCACTAAAATCGTGTGCACCAAGAAAGTTTGGAACTATTTTGATTGCACCAGTCTTGTCTATAAAGCCCCATCTATCTGCATCCTCAAAGGCGGCAAGACCGCCAATGACCGGACCGAGGCTTTGATAGGGACGGGTGAAGACAATCTCTCCCGACTTATTCAAGAAGCCTAGCCCTTGAATCGTCTTAATTGGCGCCACACCTTCTGAGAAATTACCTATAGCCAGTGGCTTCTTCTCTAACTCGTCAAGACTAACGATAACCGCACCAGATTTGTCGATGAAACCATTTGGTGATTTCGGCGGAGTGCTGCAAGCCGTCAGAAATTGAGACAAGATAGCCACCAGCATGACTAGTATTTTGTGCACGGTCTTTGTTCCTTTGTCTGGCAATTTATTTGTTGTTTGATTGGCAAGCCGTAATTTCTTTTACATCCACATCATGACCAGCTTTACGCCAAGCCATTGTGCCTCCTTGCACATTGTGCAAGCTTTCGAAACCATGCTGCAAGAGCAAACTGACAGCCATCGTAGAGCGATAGCCACCGGCGCAAATGACGTGAAAGGTGGTGTCTTTATCTAGGTCACTGACGGCATTCACAAGATCACTCAGGGGGACTGAACGGGCTCCGGGAATGTGTCCACCCACATATTCACCTTTGCGTCGCACATCAAGAACAACAACTTTAGGATCGTTCTTTAGCTTCATTGCCAGTTCATTGACTGAAAGTTGAGGTACCGAGACGACTTTTAGTCCCGCTTTCTTCCATGTTTCAATTGGAGAGCCCTCGGTACTCTCAAGATAGCCGGTGACGTTCTCTAGACCGGCTCTGGCCAGTCTTATCACGGCTTCTTCGGCTTGCTCTTTCGAGCCGATAATTATCTTTTCTCTTTCGGCGTCTACAAGAATGCCGCTGAAAGAAGCAAACTGACCGCCCAACCCGATGTTTAATGCACCGGCCGGATGCCCCTGACAAAACTCGTCAGCGCTTCTCACATCCAGCAACAATGCGCCGCGCTTCTGCCTCGCTTCAGTTTCTTGGGCAGTCAATTCTTCCAGCTCTGGTAAAGCCGCCAGTTCAGCGGCTCCGCTACGATTCTTTTCCACCGCTTTCGTAAAGTACTTTGGCACTTCCGGTAGGTCTTTGGTGAGCAAATCTATGAATTCGTCTTTGCCCATAGGCTTGAGGGCCCAGTTGAATTTCTTTTGCTCTCCTATGCTTGAGTGACGCTCTTGCGAAATATTCTTACCGCAGAGCGAGCCGGCACCGTGGGCGGGATAGACAAGGGTGTTATCCGGAAGAGTGAGAATTTTGTTCTGCAGGCTGTCATAGAGATGCGCCGCCATTTCAGCCGGTTCATAACCCCAGTGGCAGACCAAATCGGGACGACCGACATCACCGACAAAAAGAGTATCGCCGGTAAAGAGCATGCTTTCAAACTGATCATCGCTCTTCTCTTTGGCTTCAGCCAATATGCATATGCTCTCGGGGGTGTGACCAGGGGTCTCAAGAATAGTGAGTTCGAGCTTGCCCAATGCTAGTTTGTCTTGGTCCTTTACTCCTAGATGCTCAAATGCCGCTTTCGCTCTGTGAGAAATAACCACAGAGGCTCCGGTGCGCGCTGCCAACTCTATGTGTCCTGAGACAAAGTCGGCGTGCAGATGAGTTTCAATGATGTACTTGAGCTTCAGCGAATGAGCTTCCAACTCGCTCAAATATTCACTGACATCTCTTTGCGGGTCTATGATGCAAGCTTGCCCTTCTGATGCCAAAACATAAGAGGCATGAGCCAGACATCCAAGATAATATTGTTTGAAATACACCATAAAATCTCACCTTTAGACCTCAAAATGGCAGTCTTAATTAGAGGCTGACACTGCTTCAGGTCTTCTCAACTTTAGAGCTTCAATTATATAGGCAAATACATGCTCTATTGCTCTTCTTTGCAAGGTGCAAGCTGGTCACTTTAGAGTAATATTTGTCAGTCTGTCATTTCCGGAGTGCCCCATGTCGTATCGCAGGCTTCTAGCCCTTTCTTTGCTACTGACTTCAGTCTGGGGCGCTTTTGCCCTACCCTTGCCCACTGGTGCCGAGGAAAGTGCGAAGAGCTCCGCCGCAGCTAAAAAGAGAGATAGCCTGCGTTTGACAGCCGATGTTGTGCCTGAAAAGTATGACCTCTTTTTTGAACCAGATTTTGAGCATGGCGAGTTTGAAGGCTCAGAAACAATAGTGATCAAGGTCCTCAGGGGCACCAAAACTGTTGTTTTGCACGCCAAAGATCTCTCAGTATTTGACGCTTCGGTGGCAAGAAGAGGCGGTAAGGATTCCTTTGTTAAGCTTGATATCGCCATCGACCGTGATACTCAGATGCTTACTCTTAGCAGCAATAACTTGCTTGCCCCAGGCGATTATGACCTGGCTGTAAAGTTCAGAGGCAAGCTGTCCGAAAAACTGGCTGGCTTTTATATGTCGTCCTTCAAAGACAGGAGTGGCAAAGAACAAAAAATTGCCACAACACAAATGGAACCGACTGATGCCAGAAGAATGTTTCCCTGCTTCGACGAACCGGCTCTAAAGTCCAAGTTTAAGGTCAGTGCCGCCATACCTCAGCAAATGGTAGCTATCTCTAATGGAGCTGTTGAATTTGAAAAGCTTGATCAACGCAGCGGCAAAAAGATAGTCAGCTTTAAGACCACCCCACCTTTCTCTACCTATTTGTTCGCCCTTGTCATCGGAGACTTTAAGCCGAGCAGAACCGTAGAAGTGGCAGGCAAGAAGATAAGGGTCTTTGCTCCCAGCGGTAAGGAAGATCTGACCGAATTCGCCCTTGAGGTAGCTGAGCGTTTACTTCCCTATTACCAAAAATATTTCGGTATCGACTATCCCCTCGAAAAATTGGATCTAATTGCCATTCCCGACTTCTCAGCCGGCGCCATGGAGAATCCTGGGGCGATAACCTTTCGCGAATCAGCTCTATTGGTCGACAAAGGGGCGTCGCTAAGTACGAGGATGAATGTGGCTGGTATTGTCGCCCATGAGATGGCTCATCTCTGGTTTGGTGATTTAGTCACTATGAAGTGGTGGAACGACCTGTGGCTGAATGAGGCTTTCGCCACCTGGATGGCTACTAAAGCCCTTGAGGCTCTTTATCCGGAATGGCGTCCATTTGATGAATTTTCTTTGTCCCGGGTGGCCACTCTTGAGGCCGATGGCTTGCTTGCCACGAGGGCCGTCGAATATCCGGTCAAGACTCCAGAAGACGCCATGGAAATGTTTGATGAGATCACCTATGAGAAGGGCGGCTCTCTCCTGCGTATGCTTGAAACTTATCTTTCTGAGTCGGTCTTTCAGGCAGGCATTCAACAGTATATGAAAGATTTTGCCTTTGGCAACGCTGGTACCGACGACCTTTGGCAGGCTTTGTCGAACGCTGCTCGCAAATCTGGTCAATCGGGCATTCAGAATGCCGATGTGAAAGCACTTATGCAAAGCTGGGTCTTTGAGAAAGGCTGCCCGGTTGTTTCGTTTAACTATGTCACTGAGAAGAGCAAGCAGGACAATCAGTCAATTAGTCTAAACCTGAGTCAAAATCGCTATTTGCGCACGGGGCAAAGTGAAAAGTCAAAATCAAAAGAGACAATCTGGCAGATTCCTCTCAATGTTCGTCTTGCTCCTGATGCAAATGGCGGGCGCTCAGTGCAACCGGTCTTGTTTTCCACACCTGTGGCAAGCAAAAAGCTTAACGCTCTTCCACTCTTTGTCAACGGCACCGGCTGCGGTTTCTTTCGCACCAGATATGATGCAGTTGCTTTAGACAATCTGCTTGCAAGCAAGATCGAGAAAATGCTCAACTGCCAAGAAAGAGTGAGCCTCTATAGCGATTTACACGCCCTAGCTGTCTGCGGCTCTAACGCCAAGGCAGTGGGCGTTGAAAATATGAAGGGTTATATAAAAGCTTTGACTCAACTTAAGGCCGATCAAGACCCTTATGTACTTTCTTTGCTTATAGGTCAGACTGCTTATTTTAATGATTTCATAGCCGAGGGACAAGAAGAAGAGTATGCCGAATATGTGCGCTCGCTGCTTAAACCCCATCTCAGTCGTCTGGGTTTTGAGCGAAAAGAGAGTGACAGCGAATTGCTCGGTCAACTGAGGGGGCGCCTGGTCATGACTCTCGGCACAATCGGTAAGGACACTGATTGTATTGAGTTTTGCCGCACAGCTTTCGCTAACTATATCTCAGATGAGACAACAGTCGACCCTGACTTGAGGCAGGCGGTGGCGCATGTCAATGCATTCAACGGAGAAGCCGACGAGTATTCAAGACTTTTGCAAAGCGTCAAATTGAGCAAGAATCCAGAGGCATATTACCGCAATCTCGGTGCTCTGGCTTCTTTCAGAGGCGAGAATCAAGTCGACTATACACTCAATATGGTACTAAGCAAGGATGTCCGTGCCCAAGACGGTCCTCGTATTCTTTCGCGCTTACTGGGCAATAAGGCAGCAAGAGCGGCATGTTGGCGGTTCATCCAGAGCAACTGGTCAAAGTTGGAAGCCAAGTTTGATGATAAACATTTGCCCGATTTGATTGAATCTTGTGCAGTCTTTACTGAACCAGCCGAACTTGAATCTTTGCAGCATTTCGTCGAGGCTCATCCACTTAAGAATGGACGCCGCTCTGTGGCTAAGACTTTAGAGATTGTCAGCGCCCGTATCAAGTTCAAAGAAGGAGCAAAAGATGGTGCGCTAATGGTCTTTAGAGATGCTCTCGACCAAAAGACAAATTAGATCGGTGACACGTCCTGAAATCGTCCTTCTCTGCTTGCTCTCTTTCTGCTTTGGAGTGAGCCCATCTGCAGTGGCTTCTCCGCAGGTTGTTTTTTGGTCGTGGCTGCGCGATGATGATCTTCACAATGCACCTGGGGCAGTGGCATACATGGTTGGACGCTGCGTTGTATCTGAGCAAACTATCAAAGTCACGCCTCGTTTAAATAAGCTGATTTTGCCTCCCAAAGCCGAGCTTTATGCGGTCGTTCGCATCGAGACTGAGAATCCTTCGATGCGAACGATAGAGCCTCTTGTCTCTGATATTTTGGCATTGGTGCAAAGACGCGCTCCGGTTAGCGGCATACAAATAGATTATGATGCTCGTTTGCGGGAGCGTGACTTTTATCGTGCATTAATGAAGGCGCTGCGCCAGAGAATGCCTAAGCAATTAAAGCTGAGCATGACAGCTCTTGCCTCTTGGTGTTTGCAGGATGACTGGTTGGCTTGTATGCCTGCCGATGAAGTTGTGCCCATGGTTTTTAGCATGGGCGCCGATCAGAAGCGAGTTCTTGACCTTTTGAAGGACCGTAGACTGAAAGTGCCTTTCGGTCCTAGCTGCGTCGGCTTAAGAATAGACGAACCTTTGAGTTTCCAACAAGTAATTAAGGACGCCGATAAATATGAGCGAATCTATCTCTTTAGCAGTAAAGGCTGGAACGCCGGTTTGGTAGAATCAGCTCTTTCCTGTATTCGCTCGGGTCTCAAAAATCAGTGATTGAGGAGTTTGCTCTAGCCATGCCGTCAATGCCTTCAATAGTTAGTTCGCGCCGTTTTCTCGCTCTAGCTACTGCACTCTTGCTGGGCTCGGCGCTACCGGTCAGCGCCTGTGGACCCTTCTTTGATGATGTGGTTTTCTCTTACAAGAGCCATCCTGATTTACCTTTTCAACGCTTTGTCGGCGGCGAGGTTGGCATAATCAAACCCGGTTATGCTCGCTCTTATCTTGTCATCGCTTATCGCTATTTAAATGGTAAGCCACTCAGCCAGGAAGAAAAGAGCGCCGCTCTAAGACTGATTGCCTACAGGCTGGGCTCGTCTCTTTTATATCCTTTTGAGCTTGAGCCGGTGTCGAAAGCCGCCAAAGATTCCAAGGGGACGAGTGGCGTAGAACCTGATGCAATGAGCAAATGGTTTGAGACTCGCAAGAAAGTCTCTGGGGTCAAGAATAGAGATATGACCAGCTTCGATGTCTACAGAAATATCGAGGGTGAAGACTATATTTCCTATTTGAACTGCAGTCCCGATGCCTTCGCTACTGCCTCACGCACTCTAGAAGCCTATATTGCCAAGTACGGCAGCGGCGGCAGTGAGGTAAAGGAATGGCTTGAGGGGCAAGACCAGGTCTTTAGTCATTGCACCAGTCCGGGCTATGATTATGAGAAAAAGGCGCAGCGTCCCACGCCTCCATTTCCTGTTCCTCTTGCCGCTACCACCTCGCTCAGTCAAAGACAAGATAGGCTCTATCAAATCGCCGCTGCAAAGTTTTATTCTGGTGATTTCGATACCGCTAGGGGTCTCTTTAACGAGATAGCCCAAGACAAGAATTCTGCTTGGAATAAGATTGCGGCTTATATGGTGGCACGTACCTTCATAAGAGAAGGTACCTTGAGCAAAGACGCAGCCAAGGCTCGTAAAGCCCTAGAAGCAGCCTTAGAGAAACTAAACTCGTTAAGCCGTAGTGCCGATTTTACAAACCTTGCCGAGTCGATTGATGAACTCAAGCACTATGTCGCCATTCGTCTGCAACCTGATGAAGTCTTCAAAGAGCTTGTCGATCACCTAGCCAACGGCAAAAGCAAGAATTTCTATAGAGACTTAGGTGACTTTACTTTTGTTCTAGATAAGTACTTTGATGAGAGCTCAGATGACTATAGCGACACTCATCAGATTGCCAATAAAGATCAGGCGAAGTTGGTCCGTTCATATGACCTTTCCAATTGGCTCTACAGCTTGCAAGATTCTTCCCCAGAAAGTCTCAATGAAGCAAGAAAACAATATGCCCATAGCAAAAGTCTTCCTTGGCTCCTCTGTCTGGCTTCAAAGCTCAAAGCCTCGGACAAAGATTCTGTCGAAATCAAGAAGGCTCTTGCTAATGTAAATGGCGTTGGTATGACTGCTGCCCGCTTTCATCTAAGTCGCTTGCAAATTGAGTCGGGCGAACTGGCACAGGCACGCGCCAATATCGATCAGATGCTTGCCAAAGACATCTCAACCTCAGATAAGGCCGATCTGTATCGACTTAAGATTAGATGTGCCAATAGTCTTGAAGACTTGCTGAAATTGTCTTTCGTGGTACCGGCGGCGGTGGTATCTGGTTGGTCGGCAGTAGAGCTGCCTGAAGACTTTGAGAAAATAGAAAAGACAGGCAAGTATTCCAGCCGAGAATCAATGCTTTTGCCAGAAAGTGCTGCCTTTATCAATACTGGTCTTACCTTGAAGAGTTTTGGCAAATTGGCTGCTTCACCGCAATTAAAGACAAGGCAGAAATTTGACTTTGCCCAAGCTTATTTTGTCAGAGCCTATCTCTTGAAAGACAAGCAAGAGATGGAGAAAGCTTTCAATTTGGTGAAAACGCTTTTGCCTAAAGAGAACGCTGCTATTGTTTCGCAGATGCAGGCGCAAGTGGACAAGCAAGCAGTGGGAAGCGATCAGTGGAACTTCCTGGCTGCCTATCTGATCTTGAGAAATCCTGGTGCCAAGCCTGTAGTTACTGCCGGGCTGCCCCGTCGGGAAGCTTTCGCTCGTATTGATGATTATTCAGATAATTGGTGGTCGGACGTCAGCTTTGATGAAAAGGATGACGACAAGCCTTTTGAAGTGCCTGCAAAGACATTGCTGGAACCTGCAGCTAAGCCGGAAATCGATAAACTTAAGGCTTTAGGCTGCGCTCCAAACAAGCTCGGCTCAGTGGTCGTTGATTATGCAACTAAGTATTCGTCGGATAAGTTGGTGCCTGAGGCTTTGCATCTAGCCGTCAAAGCTACCCGTTTTGGGGCTAAAGACGATAAAACTACAAAAGTCTCGCAGGCTGCGTTTAAGTTACTTCACAGCAGGTTCAAAGGAAATGTCTGGACACAAAAAACTCCCTACTATTATTAAGCTCTCCCTGCTTGCCAGCTGTTTACTTGCTCAGCCAATTATTGATGCTAATACTCTAGTAGCTTCGGCAACAGAGCAAACGGCTGCTGTAGCACCGCCTTGCAAGACTTGGATCAAACCTCTCGGTAAGCCGCTCGCCGCTTTGGTTTGTGTCCATGGCCTTGGTCTAAACAGTAGTGCTTATGAAGATTTTGGCTTGCGTGCTTCGCGCCAAGGCATAGCTGTTTATGCGCTTGATGTGCGCGGCTTTGGTTCTTGGATCAAGTCGAAAGGAGCAGAGAATGTAAATTTCGACGACTGTCTCAATGATGTTAAATTGACCCTTGAAGCCGTGCGTAAGTCTAATCCTAATGTACCGGTATTTTTGCTCGGCGAGTCTATGGGCGGGGCTATCGCCCTGCGGGTGGCTTCTCTCTACCCAGAGCTTTTGAATGGCGTCATTTCGTCTGTGCCTGCTGGTGAACGCTTTCAGCAAGGTAAAACCGACTTGCAAGTGGCAGCCCATTTTTTGACTGGGCCAAGGCGTAAATTCAACATTGGCAAAACCATAGTCAATCAAGTCACCCAAAATGAAGACCTTAAGAACGAATGGACTTCCGACCCACTGGCGCGTCTAGATCTCTCTGCCAAGGAACTCTTGCAGTTTCAGGTCTTTATGAATGGCAACCATGACTGTGTCAAAAAACTTGTTAAATTGCCGGTGCTGATGGTGCAAGGCAACAACGATAGATTGGTCAAACCCGATGAGTCTTTCGATTTATTCAGACAAATAGCCAGCCCCGATAAAGTGTTCTTGGCTGTACCCAGTGAGCATTTGATTTTTGAACAGTCACAAAGCCAAGATCCCTGGCAGCGTGAGCAGAACATGCGCATGGTGGCAATTTGGATGTTGACCAAGGTTTTTGGTCATGACCTACACAATGCAGATATTATGGCGTCATTTATGCGCACGCCGGCGCCCGCCCTGACTCAAGTCGCAAGCCAAACAAAAGCAGTAGAGGCGCTGCCGAAAGAGGCAGCCGCAGAAGCTGCCAGCTTTGCCAAAGATAAACCAGCTGTGATCTTGTTCTACACAAAGTGGTGCGAAGGTGCAGACCACGCGGCCAAGCTTATGGAAGAAGCAAAGGGACAGTGGGGCAATCGGGTCAATCTAGTCACAATTGACAGTGATAGCAAGGAAGGCAAAGAGACCGCAAAGCGATTTGCCGTTGGTGCCATTCCCAGCATTTATTTCCTCAAAACAGGTGGAGACCTAAGTTCTGTAATGGTTGGTCAGGCTGAGTTTCCCAACTTTATCAAACAGCTAGCCCAGGCTATTATCGACTCAGACAAATAGCCCAGCGCTTAGTTGTCGCTATCTGCGCGCTTCAGCTTTCGGTGCAGCTTACGGTATTCCTTCCTCACTTCATCAACGATAGGACTGTCAGGTCCAAAGACTGCTTTGTATTTTTCTATAGACATCTGATAATAGTTCTTCGCTTCATCAAAGCGCTCCATAGAGGCTGAGCATTTGGCTAGATTCCTGTACATACCGGCTTCGGCATCGTCCATATTGAGTTTCTTGGCAATTTCGAGGGCTCTTTTAAATTCATCTTCGGCTTCTTGAAAGCGACCATTGGCGTAAAGAACCAGGCCCCTTGTGCGTCTGGCATTCTCTACATAACTATTCTCCGCTCCTGAAAGCCTTATCTTGATCTCTACAGCCTTGGTGGCATGGTCTATGGCATCTGAGCGCAGTTTCGCCGCCTTCTGCAAAAGCTCTTTGTTTTGCTCACTATCATTGCTTTTCTTGGCGGACAACTCTAAACGAACGGCTTCGCCAATTTCTGCTCTAGAAAGATAGTCTAAAGTGTTGGTATATCTGAGGGTATCTTGCGGCTCTACCTCGGCCACATATTTGAATAACTTGTAAGCTTCCGGGTCATCTGAGCGTCGAATAAATAGCAGAACGGCAATTTCGTATTTGATATCAGCCAGTAAAGTTGGCTTGGCTCCTGCTTCTTGCGCCATAGTCAAAGCTCTGCGCAGACCGGCTTCAGCAGCTGAGGCATCGATTGAACGCAACTGCATGGCTTCGTTTACGGTTTGAGACCATGGATATTGCTCGGGCTTTTTGAAATTGAAATGAGGAAGTGCTAAAAAGGCGACCATTGCTGTGGAAAATAGAGCGGTCGCCAGCACGCCAAATAAAACTAGTCTGCGTCTCTTTTGCTGTTTTGGTTGGCTATAGAGCTTGGAAGCCGGGATAACAGCCCCCGCTTTCGCCAAAGATTCAAGCTCTGCAAGGAGGGCGGTGGCGCTTTGATAGCGATCCTCAGGGCTTTTTTCCATGGCATGAAAGACAATTCTTTCTAGGGCATCGCTTATCTCAAGGTTCTTGTCTATTTCTTTGAATGGCTTGGGTGCCTGGCTGACTTGGGCAAGGAGCAAAGCAAAAGTACTATCACCTGCAAACGGTGGTTTGCCGGTCAATACTTCATACATGAGACAGCCTAAAGAGTAAATGTCGGTGCGATGATCTATTGCCTGCCCCTGGCATTGCTCAGGGCTCATATAGAGAGGCGTACCAAAGATTTCACCGGTCTGAGTAAGTTTTGGTGATGATTGATCTTCGGTCAAGACCTTGGCTATGCCAAAATCCACCACCTTAACCAACCAAGCCCCATTAGTTCGTTTTTGTAAAATGATATTCGAGGGCTTAAGATCGCGATGCACTACACCTTTTTCGTGGGCATGAATGAGCGCTTTACTGACTTGCTTGAAGACATCTATTGCTTCGTCTTCAGAAATAGCTTCTTTCTGGTCATATAGATCATCCAGCAGATCATCGAGAGTCTGACCTTCAACAAAGTCCATGACGATAAATGGATGTCCCGTATCGGTTAGTCCAAAATCGTGCACCATGGCGATGTTCTCGTGCGAAAGCTGGCTGGTGGTGCGAGCTTCTTGCTGAAAGCGCAGAAATATTTTTGACTGTCGGCTGAATTCTTCCTTCAAGACTTTTATCGCCACTATTTTGTCGAGAAGCAAATGTCTGGCTTTGAGAACTACGCCCATAGCTCCTTCGCCAAGCATACCTAAAATTTCAAAATTAGCACCAATCGGACCAATAGCTGCAATTACCGCGGCCGGGTCTTTCTTCTTTGACTCACCGACGGTTTGGCTAAAGTCTTCTGTATGCAGCGAGCCGTTTTCAGTCGGCACCGAAACTAAAGTGACGTCGTTTTGGAGTTCTTGTTCATCCAAGCTTGCTCTTCCTTAAGTATTTTGGGTAAGTATTTTTGGTAAGTATTTTTGGTAAGTATTTTTGGTAACCCTGTTTCTGTGCCTATCTTCAGGGTCTGTGTTTGGCTTCCCATTGTCTTAGCTTGGCTACGCCTTCTTCAAAACTCTGGGCATTGTTATAGAAAGTATGGGTGCCGTCTGCTTTATCTGGATCTCTCACATAATAGATAAAATCGGTGGAAGCAGGGTTAAGCGCCGCTCTCAGGCTCTTCTCGCCGGGGCAGCCTACCGGACCAGGGGGCAAACCTTTATATTTTCGCGTGTTATAGCGACTCTTAAGATCAAGATCGCTTTGATAGATGATACCGTTACCCTTCCACTTGCCGGCCAATTTTGATGCATAGACGACAGTAGAATCCATGGCTAGAGGCATGTTGAGCTTTAATCTATTGAAGATAACTGAGGCGACAACCGGTCTTTCTTTATCTAATTTGGCTTCTGTCTCAATGACCGAAGCACAGGTCACCGCTTCGTGGACAGTTAAGTGTTTGGGATTGGGAGTCTCTACGACTACCTTCTTGAGTATCTGTCTAAACCGCTGGGTCATTTCTTTGATGATGCTAGCCGGCTTGGTATCACTCTGAATAAAGTAAGTGTCTGGAAAGAGATAACCCTCTAAGTTACTTACGTGCGAATCTAAATCGCTGATCAGGCTGACTTGGTTCATCAACTTCAATGCCTCATCTCGGTTCGCCAGATGAAACTCAGGAATTCTTAACATGGCATCAGCTATTTCATAGCGGGTCCAGCCTTCAATAACGGTCAATTTACGAGGCTCTATACCGCCAGCTTCCAGTACTGAAAGAGCCTCCAGACTGGTAAGCGGTGAAGGAAATTTGTAGTCACCGGCTTTGAGCACCGGTGCTTTTCCTGACAGCTTGATATAAAGTCTCAGAATGGCGGCATTACCAATCACTCCTTGACTCTCAAGCTGCTTGAGAGTCTCTTCCAAGCTGGTTCCGCGCGCCACAGTAAAAATTTGATTGGCATGACTGTGGCTGATCTTTGTCTTGAGAGAGCCATCAAAATAAAAATAGACGCCAACCAGTGAAAGTATTGCTACCACCGCCAGTATCAGCAATATTTTTATAGCTCTCATCAATTAGAGATTCGGCGGAACACTCAAGATCCAACGAGGATTCTCGGCGGAGTAATCAGCTGACTTTGTCAAATAGAGATTGAGCTTGACCAAGCGTTCCTTAATCTTGCTGCGAACGGCTTCTTTGCCGCTTTCTCTCTCAGCCGCTTTGCCGGCAGCTTCACCTTTTTTGGCTTTGCTCCGTCCTCTAGACTTTGCCACTTCTTCCATAACTTCATTGGCCGAAACATCAAAGTCGTTGCTAACAATGAGAGGCTTGTTTGACTCTCTATGCAGTCTGATGCAATTGCCTTCTATTGCATAAACAAGATTATTGAGGTCAAGGGCTGGCACTTCAATCAAAGTATTTTTGATCAGTTGAGTTTCTTTATTCAGTACTTTTTCAAAAAACTGCACAGACTCTGGGCAGAGTCGGCGTTCTTTGTCCAGCGACTCTTTGTACAGCAATTTCAGTTTATCGGGACGATGCTCTTTAATTGCATTGTAGTAGCTGCCGAATGCTGTTTGAATAGCTTTTTTATCTTGTTCGCTCAGCTCTTTGATGGCGACAGTTTCTTCGCCTTCGGGAATATTGAAGCTCAGTTTCTTGTGCCCGATCTCGCCTTTCGAATCATCTGCAGCTATTACTATTCTGGCTATCTCTTCCGATTTTGGTCCAGGGGTTCGTTTCTCTACAGTGACCAGAAGCTCCGAATCAGGATGGCTGACATACTCCAATTCGATTTCGTTTAGACCTTTGTTGATGTAGCCGGTAATATTCAAAGGTAGTTTCATAAAGACTATTGGACCGCCCAAAACATTGACACCGTCAATAGTGGCAGCTTTGAAGGGCAGGGCCCGCCCCTTTACTTTCAAAACATAGGCTTTGTCGCCAACTGTCTGCATTTGCTTAACTGTCTGAGCTTTATCACTTGTGCCGGTTTTATCGGTTTTAGCAGCGCTGTCTGTCTTAACCGGGTTCTTAACCGTTTCGGCAATTTTTTCTGTTGTTTTCTCCGACTTCATTTCTGTAATCTCGGCCATTGCCGAGTTGCCAGATTGAAAAAGGAAAAGACTAAAGACCATTAGATTCAAGAGAGCCTCATTCTTGGAAGGTGATCTCTTGGCTTGGTTTGGCAGTTGCATATATCCCGTTCCGCTTGCGTCTTGTTGACCTAAACGCCTAATTTTAACGGAACAAGGCAAGTAAGCAAACGTCTGTCGCTTGTGATAAGCCACCTGGCGCATTAAAATCCAATTACAAATTGTGGAGTCCCGATGAGCGTCCCGAAGACAGCCTTGTTGAGCGAAAGAACTGCCAAGCTTGCCAGAACTAGCAGGTTGGGCAAAACTAGCAAATTGGGCAAAGATGAGAAAGCAGAAAATGCTGCCAAGCGGCTTGGCGCCATAGGCATGCTCTTGGTATTTGGTCTCATTTCTGTCGGCACATTTCTCCCCGCTCAGGCACAGAAGACCTTGACTGGTTCAGTAGAGACCCTGCAAAGTGGTGGCTCTCCTCTTTATTTGCCAGGCTCTATTGCCGGCTTTACAGATAACAGTCGGCTTGAACTTGGCGCCAGCCGCAGTTCGGTGGTCAAACCAACCATTTTCAAAGGCTGGCTTGAAAAGAACAATCCAGATTTGCAGGCTATTCTTTCAGCCAATGATGAAAATGCCATAGTTGAAGTAGCTGGGCGCTGGGACCACGCCGACAAAACCCTCAAGTCATTAGGGCTTAGCTACCGCCACATAAAGAGCAAACAGATTACAGAAGAACTTTTGCAGAACACCAAGGTTTTGATTCTCAATTGTGCCGGTGAGCTGAAGCGTGATAAGTTGCAGCTGGTGCGTGATTTTGTCGCTCGGGGCGGCTACCTGCTCAGTACTGACTGGGCTCTTGACAATGCCGTGGAGCTAGCCTTTCCTGGTACCATCTCATTCAACAAAGGGCTAAACAAAAAGCCCATATATCAGGCTAATTTCGTCAGCCCTGATGCTGTTCTAGCTGCTGGAGCAGTTTCTAAAGCCTACTGGAAACTTGACCAGGAAGCTCACATGGTAAGAGTGCTGGACCCTCGCAAAGTTAGAGTTTTAGTAAACTCGCCCGACCTTGCACTTGAAGACCCCGACGGTAAAGGTATCTTGGCTTGTGTCTTTCCTTTCGGCAGAGGTTATGTTCTACATATGACCGGACATTTCGATAACAATGCGGCCATAACCTTTGGCGATTTTTTGCCTGATGCTGCTCCTTCCCTGGGCATTTCACTGAGGCAGGCTCTCGCCACCAACTTCGTCATGGCTGCCTTGCGGGGGCAAAGTCTTGCCGTTGCCCACTGAATCTATAAAGACTGATGCAGTCTCACTTAGGGCATGTGAGTTTTTCTCAGGCATCGGCGCCTTCAGCGAAGCTCTTCAGTTGAGTTTTGCTGAGAAAGTTAGTGTGATTCAGGCTTTTGACCAGAGTGCTTGGGCCAATCAGGTCTATTTTCTCAATCATGGACTGGCACCGGATAAACGATCTCTAGCCACCATAAAGCCCGCTTTTATAGCAAAAGAGGCTTCGCTGTGGTGGCTCTCTCCTCCTTGCACACCTTTTAGCCGACGAGGACAAAAGAAGGACCTCGAAGACGAGAGAGCCCAGCCTTTTCTGCATTTGCTCAGTCTGCTGCCAAGTTTGAGACCGACCTATGTGTTTATCGAGAATGTCATTGGGCTTGAGGGCAGCCGCATGGAAGACCATCTGCGCACTGTTTTTGCCGACAATAACTATGCCCTTGGCTCGATTAAGATTTGCCCAAGCCAATTTGGCGTGCCGATGCTCAGACCACGCCTCTTTTACTTAGCCATTGACGCGCTGACCGATGAGCCAAGCAGTAGACGCTTACAAGATGGGTCCTTCTTTTTACCTATTGAAGACTTTAGAGTGTCAGAAGAGAAGCGCCGATTGTCTGCCTATCTTTTGTCGGAAGCAGAAGCCAAGTTGAGTCCCAGATTAAGCCAGGAAGAATTTGAGCGTTATGAAAGCGTGCTTAACGTGCTTAATGTACTCGATGTGCTTGATGGTAAAGACCAGATGGCACGGGCTATTTGCTTTACCAGTGGCTATTTCAGATGCCGTAAGGCAGCAGGCAGTATGCTCCGCGATGAAATGGGCGTGCGCTATTTCCATCCCCGCGAGATTCTCGCCTTGCTAGGTTTTTCGCCGCGCTTTGTCCTTCCCCAAGACCTCAGTGCTAAAGTCGTCTATAAACTTTTAGGAAACAGCGTCGATGTGCGCTCGATAGTTTATTTGTTGCAGAGTTTATTCGGAGCCGGTCATGCCTCAGTTCGCTAAAGGGCAAAAAGCATTCAGAGCCAGGGCCGGGGCAAAATATATTGCCTTCAACAAGCCCTTTGCCGTCCTCACCCAGTTTAGCCCAGAAAAACTTGCCGACGGTGCCATTTCGGACAAGCAGACTCTGGCTGATTTTAATTTGCCAAAACAGGTTTATCCAGTGGGGCGTCTAGATTTTGATTCGGAAGGACTCTTAATTTTGAGCGATGACGGGCGTCTCACCACCTATTTATTTGAAGGACGGCATCCCCGCACTTATCTGGTGCAGGTCGAGAATGTGCCGTCGCCGCAAACATTAAAAGGCTTGCAGAGCGGCGTCGTTATTGGCGGCTACAAAACCCAACCTTGTCTTGCTCGACTGCTCAATACCGAGCCCAATTTGCCCGAGCGCAGCAAGCCGGTGCGCTTTAGAAAAAATATTCCCACCGCCTGGATTGAACTTACCCTCTGGGAGGGTAAGAACAGACAGGTACGTAAGATGACAGCGGCAGTCGGGCATCCCACCTTGCGCCTCTTAAGGCAATCTATAGGTAACCTCTCTCTGGCGCAATTAGACCTGGCGCCTGGTGAGTGGAAAGAACTGAATCTTGAGGAATTGAGTTTGCTGCTCAGTACAGGGTGCTCGAATGAAAGAAGCTCACGAAGAGAATCTCAATAGCAAGAGTGCTTCCGGCAATAGTGCTTCCGGCAATAGTGCTGATAATGTCTCTTTGTCTAAAAACAAAGAGAAGAAAGAGAGCCCCAAAGACCCTGGTCTGGAAGCTGACCCTAATAAAGTCGCAGGTGAAGCGCAAAAGGCGGCTGTTGATCCTGTCAGTAAGCTCTTCAAACTAGATGAAGTTGGTAAGGTCTTTGCAGTTAGTAAGGGTATGGAAACCTTTGGGCGTCTACGCAATGACCTGCTCAACGGTCTCGTTAAGCGCGAGGTTGCAAGTGAACTGGTCAGTAGCATAAGCCTAGACCTCTCGAAAAAATATATGCAGGGCAGGCTGCTAGCCGAACAATTAGAGAAAGGAGGACAGCCTGCAAAGCCGCTCAGTCGAGATGAGCATGCGGCTCTTGCTGTTTATAGGAAGATCAAGGACGAACTGCCTGCCAAGTTTCCATTTTATGATGCTGCCGTGCTTAAGAAAGACCTTGATGCCGGTATAGCCCTAAAGCTAAACAAATCTAAAAGCGAATTGCCGAAAAACGCTTTCTCTAAGCCTGATAGTACCAAAGATAGTGGCGAAAGCAGAGTTAAATCGAATACTAAGAATGACGTAAGTGCAAACTCTAGTACTAAATCTAGACCCGAAACCGAGACTAAAGCTGGCTCAAAGTCTAACTCTCTGCCTCATGCTGCAACTGAGCCCAAAGCTCAAACAGATAAGTCAAATCAAAAAGAACGCACACTGGCTGCGCTAGACGGTTCCGCACCTGGTTACTTATCTGCCGAATCCCCCAAGATCAAAGTGGAGAAAGCTAACCCCACGTCTCAGTCAAAGAGCACAATCGATAGAGCCGAAGAGCCTCTCAGGCGAGAACATCTCTTGGGACAGGAGGCTGACACTGAAGCTGGTAAGACTAAAGAGATAGTTCAAAAGTCGCAGCTAAATGCGCTCACAAGCCACATTAGTAAAGACAACTTAGATGAAAAACTGCAGAATTTGCATCAAGACAAAGAAAGACGGCAAGAGCCGGAGAACCATAGAAAACAAGACAGTGTCAAAAAACATGACAGAGAACATGACAGAGAATACATAGAACGCAAGGCTTTAGATCATAATATTTTAGAGCCCAAAAGACCGGCAATCAAAGAGGAAAGTAACCTCAAGGCAGTGGGCTTGAATCGCTCTGAGAACCAAGATGTGCTGAGTCTCTCGCAGAAGGAAGAAAGTATCTTTGTCGGCCTTGATATTTTCTTGCATAAAATAGCCCGCTCAAGCTTAGCCAATTTGGTTTTTCATCGCTCTGCCGAAATTACCCTGGACCGTATTGGCGAGGTACTGTCAATTCCGATTTTTTTGGCTATATCACAGAAAAGACCGCTGTCAATTACCAATGCCCCAGATCGCTCAGTAAAGACACTCATACTCTTTCCAGTCAACCTTCCTATAGTTGATATCGCTGCAAAACCAGCAAGTGCCAAAGCTCTAGAGACTGCTAAGAAGGTCAGAGATAGAGTCCTTTCTTTGCCTTTCACCGAGCAATGGCAGCAAGAGTCAGGGCTAATCTGCAATACCGCCTATAGAACCACTGCCAAAATAAGCACCGTCATTGATAAGTTATCTCATTTAGAGAATACCAAGACCCACAGTCAGATGGAGGGACCTCGGTCTGATAGAGATGTCAAAGCCGCGGTGAGCAACCCCGCAAGTATTTCAGGAAGCAATTCAATAAATATTTCAGGCAGTACTTCAGGAAAAACTTCAGAAAAAGGCTCCGACGTTGGACTGGACGAAAATTCAGAAAAGCAGCCCAATCTAGGTGTAGAAGCAGCTTATGCCGGGCGGCAAAGTAATGATCTTGAAGCAGAGCATCCTGACAAAATCGACTGGCCAGAGCCTGCACCTGATGGCGGCGATGAGTTATCTGCGCCAGGCAGTGAGATGGTCTTTGCCGCAATAATTGCTTTAGCAGCGGTGGCGAGAACCAGACAGGAGAATTTAACGAGTTTTGGTGAGGATCATGCCATTGGTGTTGGCGGTCAAGTCTTGCACCGTCCAAAGCTCTTGATTGCTAAAGACGATACTCTTGCCTCGATTGCAGAGCGGTTGTTTCATGACCGCTCTCTCGCCCATCTGATTGCCGACCTCAATACCAAGGTTTCTGATCAGTTCATACTTAGCGGCAATCGAATCATCAGATTAAAAGTAAGACAAGAGATTCAACTGCCTGTCTATACCGACATAGTCACTTTCAAGAAAGAGCGAGCCAACTCGGCTCTTTACAGTGCACCTTTGGTCACAATAGTGGAAGACACAGAAATTTCTAAAGAAGCTTTGCGAGAAGCCTTTAGCCCATTTGTCAAAAGTCTCTTATAGTCTCTAGAAGTTCAAGCTGGTACGAGATCTTTCGTGCGGTGACTAGCAATTTATCTAGAGCTTAATTGGAGGCGGGTGGATTGGAGGTGGGTGGATTGCAGGATGTGTGGCAAGTTGAAAACTGAAGAGTTGCAGTGGCTGAAAAGTGATCCTCTGTACCTGAACCGATTGTACCTAAAACGATTGTACACGAAACGATTGTCCGCATATGTTGGGAAACGCTGCTGTGAAGAAACAGGGCAGAGCGTCGCTAGAGGATTAAATTTGCACCAGCACACTGGCACGCAGTCAAAGAGCCTGTAGAAGACCTAATATCGATTCGCAAAGGGCACAACTATCAGATAGTGATCCGCGATTTGACTCGCCAACGAACAAGCTGGTTTGGCGGAAAAAATTTCTCTGAAGACAGTATGCAGGATTTTTATGAATGGTTGGGTCCAAAGAAGTCAATTAAGACATTACTAAAGGGATACCGACACCGTAACGCTCAAGCGTTGGTGGCAACTCTTTCAGAATATTCAGCTTGATTGCCTCGTAAATGTGTTCCGAATCCTCAGCGGCAGGACCTGTGCCTTCCGCTGAGGATTCGGTTTTGCAAAAAAACATCAGCATAATGTCGATAATTCGTAATGAAAATTACTCAATAGAATCTGCGATGACCTGTTCTTTCGCTACTAGTCTTCTTGCAGAAGGGCGTGAATTAGGTTTACCACAGTCTTGTGCTTAGGGTGTTGCGGGTTTTCGTAAGCTTGCAGAAGTTTTTGGTAGTTTGCCTTCTCTGCAGCCGGAACGTTGTTATCGGCTAGCTGGAGCACTGCTAATACATCACTATCAAAGCCATTTCCGGTTGGTTTGAATTTTATAGAAGCAGCCACCTCTCTGATGCTTGTCGCCGCTCCCGGAAACTTTTGTCTCAGAAGATCTGCAGGTGCGGAATTAGCTCCTTCGATTTGCTTGATTTTTTCGTTGACGTCCCCTAGCAATCTTGTGATATAACCGCCGGCAAAATTATCGCGGGCAGGCGAAATTACTCTCCTGATGTTGTTGGCGTAGCTTTTCATGTCCAGGTTGCCGCTCGCACTCATTGCTGTGGCGATTCTGTCTACAGATTTCCTCCAGTTTTCAAGTTGAGTCGCGAGTTTTCGTGCTTCCTCCAGTCTTTCTTGCGGTTTTAAGTCATTTAGAGCTCGTTCCCAGACCGGAGTTTCACCTTCTTTGGTTTTGATAGAGAGCTGTTTGCGAAAGTGGCTATCGAGATGCACATCTAGTTCCAGCGGTGTGGTCATTATATTGAGCGGCGATGTTTCTAGATCCTCAAAAACTCTTTCCTTGTCCACTTCTTCTAGGAATAGTTTTTTTCTTTGGCTCTTATAATTCCCGTAATCTATTTTATCTAGACGTGAATCATTTGGATCGGCACGAAGATGCTTGACCAGCTTTGGTAGTTCTTTACCGTTGGACTCTAGGTCGTCTTTGCTTTTTTGCTTGATGTCAATAACGACATAATTTCCTGTCTTTCTATCGACTATTATCACGTCCATATGCGCCTGGTCGGCTCCACTGGTCGGATGTCCCTCGAAAAGTTTGTATCTAGGCTTTTCCAGACCTTTGTTTTTCTCGTCAACAATTGTCTTCAGATAGTCTGTGAACATTGTCTGAGTAACGAAGCCGCCTTGCGTGGTCGAGTCAACATGTTTGCTTGCTTCATTGTTGACAAGCGTTAGCCTTGCCAGCTCTGTCTCGAGTTTGGCTGTACGTTCATTGTTGTTCAGTATTTTGAAAATCAGGTAGCGATCATCAGCTTCGTTTTGTCTTTGCGCTACTTCCTTCTTGATTCTAGTCTCGTCATCCGGTGTAGCCAGACCTTGCTGCCTCTTTGAGCCAATCTCATCCGCTTCTGTCTGAGCCTTTTCTAGATTAGCGTCCGCTATCGATTTTTCCTTAAATGCTGTTTCAATATGACGAGGCAGTTCGGAGTATGACACCTTATTTAGTTGTTTGAGGGCTATGGCAAATTTTTTCAGGCGCTCCGGATCTGTTGCCATGTCTTCGAGGATTATTTTGAGGTCACTTGTTGTCAACTTTCCTCTAGCAGCTACTTCCATGACCGTGCCGAATGTACCTTCGTCTTTCGGCAGTATAGAGGAAAGTCTCTCAACCATTTCCTGGCGTTGCTTCTTGGTTTCGGGAGTGCTGGCGCCTTCAATGAAACGCTGCTCCAGGCTTTGCAGATCCTGCGAATCCATACTTTGATTTCTGTTAAGAGAATACTGTAGAGCCGGCTCTTTGGAATGTCGCAAGTTCTCCAAAGTTGCATTCCGTCCGCCTGGTTTTACGCTGAGCTCTCTTAGCTCCTGTTCGCTCATAATGTCACGTCGCACCAAATATGATGCCAACTTTTCTGCTTCTCCTTCCTGTATAGTGGAAAGAGCCTGTTTCGCCCAGCTCTTTACTTTCGCTTGCAGTTCGGCTTTTTCTTGCGGTGAACCGTTCAGTTCGGCTTCCCTGAGGCGGGCTCCATCGCGATTAAGCATGTCGAGGGCTGTGAGATGGGTTAGGGCTTTATGTGCTTCAAGTGCTGATTCAGTATTGACGCCCAGTTTGGCGGCTGCTTCACGGAGGGAGGGGGGGGCTTCTTTATTTATTGCCAGATCAAATACCGCCCTTTCTGCTTCGACAGAATTGATTCTGGATGGTAGCTCCGAAATATTACTGATGCCTAGAGTCTGCATAAATTTTGCCGAATGACCGTGTTTGTCGGCTGTCAGAGAACCGGCAA
>JAFLCK010000039.1:0-39689 GCA_017303615.1 Obscuribacter phosphatis (SeqCode) | reverse complement strand
AAAATACTGCTGGACTCCACTTTATCTCTCCAACGACAAGCGCCTCTTTTACAGCGTGGAAGGCTTCTTCCTTTCCATTGCCCTACTGGCAATCTTGATTGGTCTGAGACCCTTTCTCACACCTTCCAGCCTGCAACTGAGTCATTACGGCATCAAATACCGGGGACCTTATTGGCCTCAGCGCAAATCAGTAAACTGGAATCAAATTACCAAGGTTTATTTAAGTCCCGAACTAATTATCGTTCTCTACCACCCAAATCTTAAGAAGAAGCGCCTCTGGCCGCTGATTATTCCTTCAATCTATCTAGCCGATCGTGATCGCATCTCACAAGTGTTTATGCGCTATTCGCCCATTAAGGCAGTCAATCTTTCCAGCCCGGCACCGATCTCTCGCATAGTGATGGTCTTAGCCTTTCTAGGGGCTGTGATTTGGCTGCTCGAAATGCTGATCACTCAATAGATTTACTTTGAGAGACTTACTTTGAAAAATCAAGCTGTCTGAGATAAGCAATCAGACTATCCAGCTCCACATCATTGATGCGATCGACACTCTGCGGCGGCATCATACCTTTGCCTTTGCGAATGAAAGCTTTCAGTGCCGCATCTTCCGGAAACTTGCTGGGCAGGATCTCTAGTGTGGGTCCAAGCCCGGCTCGTCCATTTGGATGACAGGTATTGCAGCTGCGCACAAAGATCTGTTCGCCGGTCAAATTGGTTGAACCTTCCAGATCTCGCTCGCGCTGCGCTTTCTTCACTGCTTCAATGCGCCGCATCTCCTCAGACATGACACAACCAGAAAGAAGAGAGGCAGTGAGCAAGAACACGAAAAAGACGCTGCCAAGATGAAAGATCTGCTCATTTAAAGAGACTCTTTGAAAGTGCCGATTTATGTATAGTTTCTTCACTAGAACTCACTTGACAACAAGAGTTTACCGCACTTTTACATCCTACTTTATAACTGTTTTCAATACCAAAATCGAAAACCGGGGCAGGTTGCCGCAACTATCTTATTCGCCATTAATGGTAATAGAAAATATGCTTAACATTGAGTTTACCTTTACGTTGTAGAGTAAGAAGTGAGGCGAAATTCCCCTAATTTTTCAAATTCTTTCGTCGCACCATCATAACTGGCTTACCACTTCTCAAAGAAAAGCGGCAAATAATGACACCACCACAAGCGACAAGACTAGACCCCCCGGCTAAGACCGAATCAGAAGAACGCATAATCATCCGTGGTGGCAAACCGCTCTACGGACAGACAAAAGTTTTCGGCGCCAAGAATGCTGTTCTGAAAATGATGGCAGCAGCACTTTTGGCTAAAGATGTAACCATTCTGCGCAATGTGCCCAATCTCACCGATGTGCACATGATGGGCGAAGTTTTGAGACACCTTGGTGCCAAGGTAGAAGTGGCCAATGATGAAGTCAAAATCGACGCCACCAACCTCACCGAGATTGAAGCCCCTTACGAACTAGTCAGCCAACTGCGTGCTTCCTTCGTGGTTCTCGGTCCCCTCCTCGCCCGCTGCCGCGAAGCCAAAGTTTCCCTTCCGGGCGGCTGCGCCATAGGCGAACGCCGCATCGATCTGCATGAGCGCGGTCTCAAACTGCTCGGTGCCGAAGTGGGCATCGATCATGGCTATGTTTTCGCCTCGGCTCAGAAACTGGTCGGCACTCGTATTTATCTCGATAGACCATCCAACGGCGCCACCGAAAATATCATGCTGGCTGCCGTTCTTGCCGAAGGTCAAACCATCATCGAGAACGCTGCTCAAGACCCTGAAATTGTCAACTTGGCTGACTGCGTCAATGCCATGGGCGGCAAGATCTCAGGCGCCGGCACTTATCAAATCGTCATCGACGGCGTACCGCTGGAAGAAATGCATGGTGCCGTAGTTGATACCATTCCCGACCGCTTGGAAGTTGGTACTTTCTTGTATGCCTGTATGGCTGCCGGCGGCGAAGTAGTTATCGACGGAGTCAAACCCGACCATATCTACGCAGTCATCTCCAAGATTCACGAAATGGGTGTCGAGTGCTCGATATACGCTCCCGACACTATCAAAATCAAGACGACCGGCAGACTGAAGCCCACCGATATCACCACGGTTCCTTATCCTGGCTTCCCCACCGACTTGCAAGCACCAGTTATGGCTGTACTGGCAGTGGCTGAAGGGACATCGATTGTCACCGAAACCATTTACGAAAATCGTTTCATGCAAGTGGGTGAATTGCGCCGCATGGGTGCAGACATCCAATTGAAAGCCAATTCAGCCATCGTAAAAGGTGTGCCCAAACTAATGGGAGCCGAAGTCAAGTCAAGCGACCTGCGCGCTGCCGCTTGTCTAATCATTGCCGGTCTCGGCGCTGACGGCATCACCGAAGTAACCGGACTGAGCCATCTCGATCGTGGTTACGATCGTCTTGAAGAAAGGCTGAGATCTCTGGGCGCAGACATCTACAGACGTTAAAATAGAGTCTTTAGAACAGGCGACAACGACTAAGGCTGATAACCATGATCGTAATGAAGTTTGGCGGCACCTCGGTGGGCTCGAAAGAGCGCTTCGAGCAAGTTTACGGACTGATAGAACGAGCACGCGCCAGTGCACCGCCCCTGGTGGTGGTCTCGGCAATGAGCGGCGTCACAAACGCCCTGATTGAAGCAGCCAATTTGGCCGTCAGACGCGATCTCGACGGAGCGCTCGCCCAGATAGACATGGTCCGCAACAAGCACATCGATGCGGTCAAAGGATTGTTGTCGAAAGAAAAGGCCGATGCCTTGCTTTTAGATCTCAATGAACATTTGAGCGAACTGGAATCTGTCTTGCGCGGCATCAATTATCTGGGTGAATTATCTAAGCGCTCTATTGATGCTGTCTCTTCTGTCGGAGAATTGCTTTCTTCGCGGGTTTTGGCCGAATATGCCACCGCACGCGGCATGAAAGTGCAGTGGCTCGACGCCAGGAAACTGGTAATCACAGATGATACTTTCGGCAAAGCCAACCCGCTTTGGGAGATAATCGACGAGAAAGCCAAAGATATCGCTCGTCTTAGCAAGGACGGCTTTACAGTAATCACCCAAGGCTTTATCGGCTCCACTGAAAGTGGCGTTACCACCACTCTTGGACGAGGTGGTTCAGATTATTCGGCATCGATTCTTGGCGTCGCCGCCGGTGCTACTTGCATTGAAATTTGGACTGACGTAGACGGCATGATGACTGCCGACCCTCGTATAGTCAAAAATGCCTTACCGATAGCAGAAGTCTCCTTTCAAGAAGCCGCCGAATTGGCTTATTTTGGAGCGAAAGTCTTGCACCCGCTCACGATCAAGCCGGCAGTCGAGAAAAACATTCCGGTGAAAGTCTTGAACACCATGCGCCCTGAAAGCGAGGGCACTCTCATCCAGGGACAGCCAAGCCAGAATGTCACCACCGGCGGCAAAGTTCGCAATGTCTGCGCCATAGCCTCCAAGAAAAACATCACCGCTTTATTCATCAGCTCGCCACGCATGCTTATGGCCCATGGCTTCCTGGCCAAAGTATTTTCAGTCTTCGACAGACACAAAACACCAATCGACTTAATCGCCACCTCTGAAGTATCTATTTCACTGACCATCGATAACAACGACGGGCTGGAAGCAATCAAAGAAGATTTGAAAGAATTAGGTGACCTTTTGGTCACACACGACACAGCCATAGTCACCGTTGTCGGTCGACAATTCAGAGAAAGATCCGGTATCGCCGGTGAAGTCTTCTCGGCCTTGAAAGACGTTAATATTCTAGTCATTTCAGGCGGCGCTTCCGACATCAACTTAAGCTTCTTGGTCATGTCTAAAGACGCAGACCGAGCCGTGCAGCAGTTGCACGATTACTTCTTTGCCGACTAAGAAATGGGGCAAGATTCCACCATCGATCTTCGCAGCGATACGGTGACGCTGGCGCCGGAGCCGATGCGCCGAGCCATGTATGAAGCGGTCTTGGGCGATGATGTCTATGGTGAAGACCCTACAGTCAATGCCCTGCAAGAGAAAGTCGCCCAACTAACTGAAAAAGATGCAGCCCTCTTTGTCGCCTCTGGCACCATGGGCAATTTAGTGGCATGCTTGAGTCATTGCGGCCGCGGCGATGAAATCATCTTGGGCGACCAGAGCCATATCGCCAGATGGGAACAAGGCGGAGTCTCGACACTAGGCGGTATCAGTCTGCGCACCATCAAGAACGAAGATGGCATGTTTGACCTTGGCGATTTGAAAAGAGCCATAAACGAAGATGATCCCCATCGCACAGTTAGCAAGCTGATAGCCCTGGAAAACACTTGGAACGGCCTGCCTCTCACACCGCACTATTTGCATCAGGTGAAAGAACTGGCCCTCAACCACAACCTGAGCGTGCATCTTGACGGGGCTAGACTTTTCAATGCCGCTCGGCATTTCAAACGTCCACTCTCCGACTTCACTGCTGCGGTAGATTCGGTGCAACTCTGCTTTGCCAAGGGTCTAGCCACCCCGGCCGGTTCGATTGTGGCCGGCAGCCATGAATTGATCAGCAAAGCAAGACGTTGGCGTAAAGCCCTGGGCGGCGGCATGCGCCAAGCCGGCGTGCTGGCGGCGGCTGCAATCTACGCCCTAGACAATATGCAAGAAAGACTCGATGAAGACCATGAGAATGCCAAGTTGCTTGCCTCTGGTCTCTCTCAGATTCCATTTATCAAAGTGGGTTTTGGTCCCTGCACCAATATGGTCTTTTTTGAGCCGACTACTGAAAGCGGCATGGACAGAGAAGATTTAGTGCGCAAAATGAAAGACCAGGGCATCTTGACTGGCATCGAGAAAAACAAGGGCATCAGAGCCGTGACCCATTTCGGCATTGAGCGCCACGATATAGAAGAAGCAATCAAAAGAATCGCTTCCATAAGCAACTGACTTAATTGATCTATTGACCTTGATATTTTAGGGATTGCAGAACTGGCAATCTCCCGGTGAAGCCTTCTTCAAACCATCTGAGCGCGGTCGCCGCTCCTTGTTACGACAACGAGGGCAAGCAAAAATTTCAAAGAGGGCTAAATCTGTGGCATTGCCGCATAGAGAGCAAGGCAGGCCAGGCTCTCGCCCTTCAAGACCGAAACCAGGAGCCTGGCAAGTAGGACAATGGCAAAGCAGGCGCCGCACCAACTTCACCGCCAGCCTGCCAATCACGCCCATGCGCGTAGGATTGCAATGGGCACGCATATCGGTCTCTAGACGTATTTGCCCGGCATGCTTGGCGGCTACCGCCAGAGAATTCCTCAGTTGGTAAGCACTATTAATTCCTTTTTCCAGAAAGACAAATTCATCGCCGCTGAGCACCTTAATAATGAGGGCATGAGAGGGGAAGCGCACGCGCTCCAACCAAGCTTGCAACTCTGCTTCTTCAAAATGCCGCTTTAGATCGAGATGACCATAATTAGTTCGATAGGCTAAAAGCTGCTCCACCACCTCATTGCCTGCACTATCGACATAAGCCATCATCTCAAAGTCGGCAGCAACAAAGGGCAAATAGGGATGCGGTCCAAAACTGCCTTCATTAGCCAAGGCTGAGCTGATACCTGGCGCCAGACCGACTCTTGCTTTTTTGATGCAAGTATTGAGAGGCGATTCAGCCCGCTCAACCTCGCCGCTAAAGGTACCAAGTTGGTCGGTATCGAAGTCGGTTTTGCAAACTGTATGCAAGCCTAAGCCCACCCAAAAAGGGCGCCTAACAGCTCGCTCCTTGCCATGCTTGGTGACCAGGACTATTTCTTTGTTCACGACAAAGCATCGACCCTCTCATTGTCGACTGTCTCAAGCGCTGATCCTCTTTCAATCTTGATCCAACGACCACCCAGAGCCTGCTGGAAAGAGCCATCATCGCCGACCGACACCAGATGAATCCAGCGGTTATTGACCAGGTCTGCCACGGCTGGATGCGCCGACAATACTTTGTCGATCATCTGTACCGGCGCCGCCAACATAACCAAAAGCCTCATCGGCTCATGCTCAAGCACTCCTTCGCCGCTCATAACCGACTGCCGAGGCAAGCCCAAGAGCAGATCGCCACCCAGCCCCTGCATAACACCAAAGTCTCCGACCACATTGTGCAAGACCTTGCTGCCGCTGCCTAGAAGACGGTTGTCCATGGTCGAGAAATAGTACTGAGAATTGATCCACTGCGCCACCACCATCGGTGCAGTCATAATCAACTCTAAGACCTTACCGCTCTCATCGGTTCTCCAATCATAGCTATGCAAGAAAGTGCGACCAGCCAGGTCAAGGCCGCGGGTGAGACTACGAGGCGCCGCCACAAAAGCGGCATTGCGAGCCAGTCCCCATTCGGGAGCATTCTGCGCCCAGTCGCAGGCCCGGGCAAATGGATGATTGAAGCTCTTGAAACTGGACAAAGGCAAGCGCTTCTCTCTCTCCTTCCTAACAAGAGCTCCGACCAATTCCAGATCTTTCTGCAGCTTGGCAAAGATTTCTTTCTGCTCGGCACTGAACTGCTTAAGACTGTCGAGATCAAAGAAGCGGAAAGTATCTTTAGTCGTATCGTGTTCACAAGCCAAGAAGCGGGTCGTCTCGGGTATAGTTATCTGCTTTTCTTTGCTCAGTCCGGCGCGCACCGCGACATCGTTGAGAATAGCAGCTGCCAGCCGGGCACTGTGGCGACCGGAGTTACCTCCACAGGCGCCACAATCAAGAGCTGAAGCATAAGGGTTGTTCTGTGAGCTGGCCCCATGACCACAAAGCACGACCAGAGGCGCCAGTTGCTCGCGTCCGGCCAATCCGGTACCGCAAAGTGCACCATAGGCAGTGGCAATTTTCTCATCAAGAGTATAGGCACTGAGGTCGAGGGTAGTAGTCGGCTCGCCGCCTACTACCTGCCAGAGCTTGGCATAAGCGGCAGTAAAACCGGCAGGAAAGAGGGTCTTGCCGGAAAGAGGCAAAGCCGACCAGACACCAAAAGCTTCAATCAGGCCAAAGCTGGTGGCGAGAAAGCTCTTCAGTTTTTTGCGCAAAAGCAAGGCAGCAGAGCCGATAGCTTTCAAAGAAGTGTAGCGTTCACCTTCTTTCTCGTGGGCGCAGCACTCGCTCACAGCCTTGTCAGGACTGAGCAAAGCCGGACAAAGATCCAGCGAGCGTTCTCCACCCAGTGGTTTAAAGCGCATCGGCATACCGAAGAAACCGGCAAAACCCAAAGTCTCGTAGGTGGACAGAAATTCGAGGTGTCGCCGCACCGGCTCAGAGCGCACATCAATGCAAAAAACCATCTGCACATCAGGTCCCTGACTTACTTGGCGGTTGGCGAAATTGTCCCGAATCTGGTCTAAAAGCCTGTTTCTATAGTTAATCTCATAGGCTTCTTGCCAGACATCTGAGGCGTCTTTTACACCAGAGAAACCGCCGACCACGATGTCATCGGTTTTCTTGAGACTATTCAAGCGTGAGAAACTCTTTTCAAACCCGCCTTGGCGAGAAGCGCTCTGGCCGACCCAGCTGGAAGAAAGACAGTATTCATAAAAGAGCCTGATCGCCAGATAATCGACAATCAAATCTTTCGCACCTTGCCGATTCTGACAAAAGAGTAGATAGCTTGACCATCCTGGTAAGGCAATTAGATGTGAGCGCATATATGGAATGACATCTTCCTCGCCCACTCCGATTTTCTGCAGCAAGAACTCTAGTGCCGCCAGTGATGTCAGTTGCGGACCCGGCAGGGCGGCAAAAAGCTCACGCCACTGGCAGGTAAGATCAAGCGATTTCTCGTGCACAACTAGTCTGTGCCAAGTGCGGAAGAGACCAGACTCCTTGACTTGAAACTGAGCCTGGGTCTTATCAAAGTAAGCACCCAACCATTTGATCACAAGTTCATTGATAGAATGCACCAGCGAGGTGCCGCAATAACTGTCAAGCAAGCTGCTCCAAGAAGAATTGGCGGTCAATTCAATAAACTCGTCCTGGGAAAGTCGAGGGCTTTCCTTAATGTACTTGAAGGCTTCTTTCAAATCTTCCGGATTGATTCTGCCGGTCTCGTACATAGCGCGGTAATCGGAGAGCTTGAGGTGTCCTTCACTGCCGAAGAGACTGCGTCCGATCTCGATTGCATCTTCAAAGGGAACCTTCTCATAACCCTTTAAAGCATTGAGAGCAATGAATGACTCGAGCGGCCAGTACTCATTGAGACAGGTGGTTGCCTGAGCAACTTGGTCGGCAAGAGCGATTTGATCAGCAAAAGAATTTTGACCGGACTTTATCATAACTTTCCCTCAATTGAGCTGAATAGCTTAAACGTAAAAACCAGAAAGAGCCTGCACATAAAGCCAGTCGGCCAGGCGATTCTTGCCTTTCCCTGCCGTATTGACCAAGACATGAAAAACAAGGAAGAAAACAAAGGCGAGAGGCAATAGCCAAAAAGCCGGGGATGAGAATGAAACCATGGCTAACGCATGTTCAAAACTTACAGCCAAGCTAACTGAAGTGAAAACAAGCAGAGCTATTGCCGCCGACAGTGAAAGCGCTATAGGGGCCGCTACTCGACTGAAAGCAGGCATGGTGAGAAGTATCGGCACACTGGCAGCCAGAGCTAGAGTGCTTGCCGCAGCTTGGGTGCCGAAGGCGGAGAATATGACAAAAGCTAGTGTGAGAAATACCAAACTGACTGCAAGTGGACTCAAGGCACTGTCGTCTTTTTTGATGGCGGCAAACTCTTTCTTGATCAAACCCTCGTTGACGGCACTGCCTGATTGCAAAAACATATGACACTTAAAGAGACCGTGGGCCATAAGGTGAAAGACTGCTGCCGGGATCAGCCCGCAGGCGCATTGCAAAGACATAAAACCCATCTGACCGACGGTGGAATAGACTAGCTTGCGCTTCACGTCAAACTGAGTAGACATAGTGAGCGTACCCACCATGGCGGATACAAGGGCCAGGGCGCCCCAAACGAAAAGGCAACCGGGGACAAGAATTAAGGCCGGATAGACTTTGCATGCCATCACTCCCGCTATGTTTACCACACCAGCGTGCATCAAACCGGAGAGCGGCGTGGGACAGTTGAGAGTGTTGAGCAGCCAACGGTGAAAGGGAAAAAGAGCCGACTTGATACAAAGCGAAAGCACCAGAAGATAAGAGCCGAGATTGAAGAAAGATCCGCTCAAATGACCGACTTCTTTCAGACGACTAAAATGAAGCGGGGCGCCATCGAAGTATAAAGTAGCGAAAGCAAAGGCTAAGAAGAAGTCAGCCAATAAATGATATTTGAGAACCGACACGGCGAGCTTTCGCGATTCCGCTCTCAAATTCATGAAGAGATAGAGAAGTACGCTGATGGCACCATAAGCAAGCAAGCTCAAGACCATATGGTTAGAGAGAGCGGTGAGCTGGGCGGTCAGGGCCATGAGCACTAAAAGCCGACAAAAGGAGAGACGACTCTTTTCACCAAGCATATAGCGCTCACTGAAGACTAGAGTAATGAGCCCGATGAACGATACCAATACCGAGACCAGCGAAGAAGCAGTATCGACCACTAAAATGCCGGGCGCACTAGTGGCAGTCGAACCGCTGAATGCTGCCACAGCAAGACCGATGCTGCAAAAGAAGGCCGCTGCCTGACCAGCGACCAGTGCCCGCAGACGGTTAATCTCATCGCCTATGAACGAAAAAAGAACGCTCACAAAAGAGAGGGTAAAGAGCGAAAACTCTAACATAACTTAGATGGTTCTCCATGTTTTGGGACTTGGTTTAAAGACAACTCAGGCGGTGACTTGTCCTGACTAATACTTGACTTGCAGGACACAGTTCGGACAGCCCTGCCGTAATGATCCTCTTCTCAAGCCCCAGTAAAGGATGCCTCCGGCATTCAGACAAACATTATCTAGGCTGAATTTAGCGACCATTAACCATCCTCCCAACAGGCTCGGCTTAAAACGCAATTTCATTTGCATTGTTCTGAATATTTCAAAACTTATACATCTGCAAGTATATTTGATTTGCCCAACCTGTCAAATAGAAGCGGCCAATTTGTTGATTTGGCGAAGAAGCCCTTGTCCTCTGACAAGCACCATGTTAACATCGTATTTATCACATTTGCAGATATTTGCAAATCTCTACATTTGCAAGCGTTCGTTCCGAAACTCAGATTTCCAATGCAAAAGCAGTCATAACAGGTAGTACGACTATGCCTCATCGAATTCTAATAGCTCAGCACCTAGCCAAGCTCTTTTCTGTACTTTCGCATCCAGCCCGCATCCGCATCTTGACCGAACTGCGCAACGGCCCACTCTGCGTCAATTCTTTACAAGAAGTAATCGGCATTTCACATTCAGGCGTCTCACAGCATCTCTCTATAATGCGTGCCCAGGGCATCATCAAAGAGACAAGAGAGGGGCGCCATGTCTACTATCGCCTCACCAACCAAGAAATCTCAGATTGGCTGGCCGAAGCCATTCCCTTCATAGTGCCGGACGACAGCGACTCGAAACTTTTGGTCAGAGCCGCTCAAACCACGATGGAAAAGTGGTCGGACGGCAAAGTGAAGATTAAAAACAACGGCAGAGACAAGAAAGCCGGCTCTATCTAGAGCGAGGACTATTGCGAGCGGCGGGCGCAGACGCCTTAGCTGCTGCAGTTTTTTCGTTTGATTTAGAGGCGTTCTTTGCCACTACTTTTAAGCTTGCTTTAGTCGTTGCAGTCTTTGCATTCGACTTAGCCCCCGACTTACCTTCGCCGCCCTGCTCTTGACTCCAAGCGCTGCGAGCGCTTTCTACAGCCGAAACAATGCTCTGCACTTCATTGGTGTCAGGCAATATAAACTGCACACCGTCCATTATCCATTTAGCCAGCTCGGGCTTTCTCAGATGGTAAAAAACATTCCGTCCTTGCCTTTTCTCACTGACGAGCTGATTACTCCTAAGCACAGACAGCTGTTGCGATACCGCGGCATGGGTAATGCCGAGAATTTCTTTCAAGGTGCCGACCGTAAGGTCTTCCTTTTGCAGTTCTTCAATGATTCTAATGCGAGTGGCATGAGACAAAACCGCAAAAAGCCTGGCTAACTCACCACTTACTACAGCTCTATAAGGCATACAGCCCCCTGTTTGAAATTCATCATGGCAATGGTATTGATACTGAAGCTAAAATCGGGGTGTTCTATCTGAGAGAGCTATTTCAATAAAGCCTTCTTTCATCACACTTTCATATATTAACATATCTCTATATTAGAAGTGAAGTTTTTAGAGACGGCAAGTGACTGCCCGGAAGGCCGCCATCGCCTGCAAATATTCAGTATGCACTTCCGCCAGGCGCATACGAGCTTCCGCTGTAGCTCGTTCCCTCTGGTTAACCAAAAAGAGAGTACCGTCACCGGCAGCATAACGCATGCGCTCGCCCTCTTCTACGTCTCGGGCTTTGCGAACCTCTTCCAGGTTGGCTACATATCTCTCATATGAAGTATTTATAGCCGAGACCGTATCATCCACTTCAGTTTGAATACGCAGCCTTTCGGCTTTCTCTTCTTGGTCTAATTTCTCAAGCTTGAGGCTAGCCGCCTGGGCTTGACCACGAGCGGTGCGCTGCCTGAGCGGCGCTGAAACAGCAACACCGCCGCGAATGACATAACCAATGCCCTGAGGACCGGTATCGGCCCCCTGCGAGACATAGGCGTCTATTGCAGGCAAAATCATATTCTTTGCTAGTTTCAACTCGATCTGCACTTGTTTGCGCTCAAGCTCAATACGCTTTAACTCCGGCCGCTTATCCAGTGCTTCCTGCCTGCCTCGCTTCCAGATCTCATCAGACAAGAGTATGGGTTCGGGCGAAAGAGACGGTACTTCTTCCAGACGGGGCACACCACCAGGGGTGCCGGCATCGCTCCAAAGAAAAACCGAAAGCGAATAGGCAGCTTTCTGAAATTCGCGCTGGGCCTTAACAAATATCGACTGCCGTCTCTGTATTTCTTGCTCGGCTTCCTTGATCTCTAAAGCAGGAGAATCACCGCTCACCACTCGTTCTTTGATTTGCTCGGTGCGCGCCACTGCCAGACTAAGCAGGTCATTTGCCACCGCCAGGCGCGCCCTTGCCCCCATACATTCATAGTAAGAAGCCGCCGCCTTGAGCAAAACCTCCAGCCTGGTCAAACCAAAGAGCTGCTCGGCTAAAGGTTCGCCGAGTTTGGCTTGCTTCTCCATAGCGGCCTTTTCGTTAATCATCAAGCCACGAGCCAAAGGCACAGCCACACCGCCAAAATATTCGCCGGCCTTACCACTGGGTACAAAAGGCGTCTTAGTGTCGTTGGGATTTAAACGCATGCCGGTGAAAACCTTGATGCCCGAGCGGGTGAGCAGATCGATGCGACTCTCGTTATGCACTGCATTTTTAGCCTTACCAGGCTCAAAAGTATCTTGCACTCTGAGAAATTCATTAACCGAAGTCAAAACCGGGTCAAAAGCACCAGTCTTCTCCAGGCGCTTAGCAGAAGCAATCTTCTTTTCCGCTACAGCTCCAATCAATTTAGGATAGTTTCTGTCGACTCTGTCGATAAACTTTTGAAAATCCAAGCCGAGATCTTGAGTTTTCTCGGCAGTAAGACTCAAGGGGGACAGCGATAAGGGAGGACGCAGAGGCGGTCCATCCGTGCTTGCATCCTTCCCCTGGGCAAAGGCCGCAGCTTCAGGTGAAAACAGCGCCACTATGAGCAGAATGGAGAAAACACCAACTCTATCCATCGATCTTATTTCGACTTCCGCTTCACTTCAGACTTACTTCCATCCTGCTTATGCAATCCCAATTCTTCAGGTTTGACCGTTGGCGGGAAAGCATTGAACTGACGCCATAACTCAAAGCCAAGCGGCACTGTATCAAGCATGATCCAACCACTGGCTTCGGCACCGGGACGAAGAAAACGGGTGGAAGGCCAGGGCTCGTCTCGCCCGGCGGCAATAGCTTCTTCATCGGGTTTGACGATAACCCGAAACTGACATCGTCCATCATCACTGGCGTCAATTACTGCCACTTTACCACCAAAGGTACCAACCGCAATTGACGGCCAACCGGCAAACTGCAAAGCCGGCCAACCGGCAAATTGCAGACGCACCGGACGCCCGACCGAAACAAGGGGGGCGTCATTGTCACTGACCACCAGCTCGGCAGCCAGATCTTCAGTATCAGGGGCAATTACAGCTAGAACAGCACCACTATCCACAGTTTCACCAGCACCCACAGTCATCAGCTTGACAATCCGCCCCTTGCATGGCGCCAAAACTCTTCTTTGCGCATGCCTATGCTGCACGTTCTGCAAATCGACTTCCAGCTTCAATATATCTGAATTAGTGCTTTCAATTGTTTCTTTTACCGAAGCCATAGCCGCCATTATATTGCTCAAACCGGCATCGGTATCAGCCAATATCTTGGCTTGGTCGTATATAGCCAAGGTCTGATCTCTTTTAGCGATCTGCAGCTGGGCGGCGGCTCGCTCATATTCGGTGGCCGCCCTAGTTTCATCCAGAACCCCCAGTTCAAGATCGCGCCGGGAGCGCAACCCCTTATCGTGCAGGGCTTTCATCCGCTCTAAATTAAGCTTGGCCGTGACCAAGTTTTGCTTAGCCGCATCGCGCGCTTGTTCCGCCGCCCAAATACGATCTTTGGCCTGACTGGCTCTTTCCTGAGCCGAGGGCACAGCCGCCCCCTGCGACCGGCGCAGACTTTCAAGCTGCTCACCCATGGCTTTATAGCGCGACTGAGCCGCTTCTCTTCGAGACTGCAGAGCTTTTATCTGCGATTTAATGCGACCAGCTTGATTGACATCCAAAAATTTGGGATCTAAATCAGAAAGCTCAGCTACGAGCTGCCCAGCTTCTACGGTTTCACCATCACGCACATGCCAGGCGTGCAATCGGGCTGGAATCTGAGCCTCAATATTTTGAGGGCGATGCATGGGTGAAAAAATAATTACCCGCCCCGAAGCCGAAACAGACTGCTGCCAGGGCACAAAAGCCAAGGCCAAGATAAGCACCACCAAAACAACAATCAAAGTGACGGCAATGAACATACCGCTCATCGTCGATTTGACCATGGTGAAAGACCGATAGCTGGAAACAGCCTTCTCTTTTTCGTCCAAATCTATGACCGTCATACTTTGGCACTCCTGTCAGTCTTGCGCCTTTCCACCGAACGAATCTGGGCGGCCAGATCGGGAAAGAGAGTAGAGAACTCGGCGACATTTCGCCAGGAAAGATCTGCCGGTGTGCCCGACTCAACAATCTTACCAGCGGAAAGTACATAGACCCGAGAAGAACGCATAACCACTTCGGCGTCATGGGAAATATCAAAGATTGTCCAGGAATTTTCAGGTGCGAAAATGGCCTCCACGATTTTGAGCTTGGTGGCTTCATCGATACCAGTAAAAGCTTCATCGAGTATGAGCAAATCGGGTCTGCCAGCCAGAGCCCGCGCAATCAACAAACGCTGCACTTGCCCCCGCGAAAGATTGCGCCCGCCGCTGACGAGCATCGTACTGAGCCCACTGGGCATATTAACCAGGTCTTTACTAAACTGGGCTATATCAAGAGCCCAGCGCACATCTTGATGGCTGACATAAGGGCGTCCAAGAGTAATATTGTCTTCGATTGTTCCTTCAAAAACTTCATTAGCATCGCCGACCAAGCCCACCCGTCGCCTAAAGCTGGGCAAGCTCACATCTCTCAAATCAAAGCCGCCTAGTTCGACCGTGCCATGCGAAGGCTCATAAATGCCGCAGAGCAGCCAAGCCAATGTGGTTTTGCCGGCACCACTGGCTCCGACCAAGCTGGCCTTTTCACCACTGGCGATACCAAGATTGAGCCCGGAGAGTACTTCACCTCTCTCGCCACCATAAGAAAAGCGCACATCATAGCAAGCTACACTCATGCCACCTTCTTGTTCGGGCATGTCGATGCCGCCGCGCCTCTCTACAGGCAAGTCGGTGATATGACCGACTTTATCAAGACCGGTCAAAAGATCATAAAAGACATCACAGCTGCGAATAATCTTTTCAAGCGCCGAAAGCACAGTGAGAACAATCAGTTCAGCGGCTACTAGCTGACCGAGGGTGAGCTGACGGTTAATAACCAGCCAACCGCCGATGGCAAGCACTCCGGTGCTGGCTAAAGCCTGAAAAACATAGGTCGAGACGGCCTGTCTATAAAGAACCGAAAAATGTGCCCTTCTGGCATTGAGATAATTGACCACCAAACCATCAGTATGCTCAGTCAGAAAGCGCAGCACGCCACTTATCTTGAAGCCGGTCTGACAGCGCCCCATGTCTTCCAACCACTCAGCCACTTTGTATTTGAGCAAAGACTCTCTGATACTGGTGCGCAGACCGCCATAACCAAGAACAGCAGTCGAGAAAACGATAAACAAAATGATGATCACATCGAAGGCAAGTAGCAAAGGGCTATAGAATGCCATCAAGACTAAGCCGACAAAAACCTGCAAAATTGCCGACGGAACCTCGAGCAAAAGCTTAGCCCAAGACTTCTGCACTGTAATTACATCAAAGAAGCGGTTAACCAACTCAGGCATATATTCGCCTACTAAAGCCGATGCCTTGATTTCTGGTATACGCTCGCTAATGTCTAGAGAAAAGAAGGCAAAGATACGCTGCTGCAAACGCTCAACCAGACAAAACTTGAGCATACGCAAGAGGGCACCGAAGAGCAGCCCGACAAAAACCAAGATAGACAAAACAATGAGCGGTTGCAGGAAAATACCGGCAGCAATTGTATTGACCAAGGCTTGCGCAGCCAGAGGCACGGCCAGAGACAAGAGCCCGGTTATGACCGTATAAGTCATGAGCACAATCAGGTCGGAGCGATCCGACACAAGCATGCGCCAAAAGCGGTCAGCCGGACTAAGGTGTATGTGCTGATCAGAACTAGAATTTGCCATGATAAAAACTTAGCAGAACACTTTCAAATATGCAAGCTTTTGAAAATGTATGAAGCTTCACTTACCCAAGCGAAAAAATTAGCTCAGACAAAGGTCGAATCAGTATTCTTCCTTCAATCTTTCAGTCTAATCAAAAGCTTCATTATCTTGACTATCCTCACTATCGGCGCTGTCTTGTTCTAGTCTAGAGAGAATTGCCAAAGATTGCTTGTACATCACTTCAGCTTCTTGCGGCCGATTCATCTTGCGCAACAACTTGGCGTAATCAGAGAGAATTTGCGCCATGTCTGGGTCTTCTTTGTTGAGATTCTTCTTGCGTATCTCAAAAGACTTGCGAATCAAGACTTCAGATTCGTCAAAACGCTCTTGCTTAAAATAAATGTTTGAAAGGGTGCTAAATAGCTCAGCCATCTTCAGTGGTTCAAGCTTTCCGGTCGACTCGGCAATAGCAATAGCGCGGCGCACAAAAGGCTCGGCCTGGTCATGTTTGTCTTGAGCGAGAAGCGAACCGGCTAAGTTAGAGAGATCTGTGACCAGCACAGGGTCTTGCGGACCGAACTGATTGAGACGATGCACCAGGATGCGTTCGTATATCACCTGCGCCTGAGAAAAATTACCCTGCCTGAAATAACTATGAGCTAATCTTTCAAAGACTCTATGCAAAGAAGAAGGAGCATCAGCCGAGGGATCAAAGCCTTTGATCAGGTCGTCCGAAAGCCCCTGCCCCTTAGCAAGCGAGGCGAGACGACTGGCTCTGGCATCGGAAGGCTGTATGGTCTGACTATGCTTGCGCGGCTTCTTGGCAGGGGCAAGGTTATGGAGAGAACTAGCTTCCTCACTGGAAACAGCGTTCTCATCGGCCTCTTCAGCCGAATCGTCCGAATCTTGCACCAGCGAATCATCGGCAATAGAAGGAATTGCACCCAGAGCCGAATCTTCCGGCGCCGGTTCACTAAAAAGTGGGGCAGGGGCGGGTACCACCGCAGCCATGACACTACCGATGATATCATCGACATTGGTCAAGGGGGTTTGAGCCAGCTGGGCGGAAATGGCTTCTAAGCTAGGGGCATCGGCGGTGACCGCGGCAGCTTCAGACTGAGGATTATTTTCTGCTGGCACTTGATCTTGAGCTGGCTTATTCGCTTCCGGCGGCGCCGCAGTTTCGCCAGACGCAGAGGAAGAAGAATCAGAAGCATCAGGCTCTTGCTCCTCGACGCTTTCACCCTTGAGCCGCAACCCTTTTTCTTTGGACCAACCCAATTCCTTGAGAGCATCGTCAAATTTGACCGGGCCCTCCGGACTGTGGTGCAAACAATAATCGAGGGTGACCACGGCGTCATCACGACCGATTAGACCTTTGGAAATGAGCTGATAGCAGCGCAGAGCCGCTTGCAAAGTCGGCACATCGAGATGCCCGGTCAAGACCAAGAACTTGCCGATGACAGCAGCCGATTTAGTGCTTATATCAAAGGCATCATCTAATTCGTCTTCGGTAAGCACATTAGCCAAAGAGAGCAATTCGTCAAAGCTGATGTCTCCCGAGGCAGCTTGTTCTTCTTTTACCTCACGAATAGCTTCTTCCAGGGTGGCGCCGCCGCTATGCACCCGCGCCAAACATTCACTCGCCCGAGTGGACGACAACTCACCTTTATCGACCAGTTTTTGCAGTTCGAGAGCACCATCAAGGATGTTCTGCGAAACAAGCATGCGACTGATCAGCACCTGGCCTATGGTTTGTTGATTGACCAAACCCCATTCCAGAGCATTCATGACATCGGTCTCGGTGAGCACACCGGCCATCACCAAAAGTTCGCCTAGACGCACTCCCTTTTTGCGGGCAGGCACCGGCTTGATCGCCGCAGCCTGAACTTCCACGCTGGGCTCTGCCTGCACCGGCTCCAAACCGGCTTTCTCGCGCAGACTGGCAATGGCTTCCGCCCTGGTCATCATTTCGTCGCGCACCCGCACCTGCATGTCCAGCACGGCATTGAGCAGATCATTAGACAAGATATTGTGCAAAACCAGCATGCGACCGAGGGGCAGACCGGTGGTGTTGCTTTGCTCTACAGCCTTAGCCAGAACTTCATATGTCACCAGTCCAGACTCGACCAAAAGTTCGCCCAGCTTACTCGACTGCGAACGTTTGGGGCTGGCGTACTCATTTAAGATGTCACGAAAAGGGGCACCGACCTTGTAGGCAATCTTGAGGCAGCGCAAAGCCTCAGGCAGCTCCACCGACTTATCCCTGAGCATTGACTGTGCTTCGAGGGCCGATTGCAGGTCGCGCGGCGAAATGAGACCGTTCATCACAAGCATCTGCCCAATCTGCATACGCTTGCCCTGGGCGGCGCGCATGGCTTCGGCCAGTTGCAGCTGGGTGAGGATGCCGGCCTGAACCAAGAGGTCTCCCAACCTGGTACTGGTCATGGAACGCTTTAATATCGAAGCCACTTGCTTGACCCTACTTGCCCTTACTTACGCTACCGAAACTTACGCTATTCAATAGTCGAAACCCTTCACTAGCATAGCATTGCCTAGTGCCCCCAAAATATTATCGGTAGCCCGCAGACCGAGATAGTTCAAAAAACCCAGCCGGTAACTGATAGCGCAGCGCCTCGGCCAATACAGTGCGGGCGATTTCAGACTGGCCATTACCGTCTAGGTCGGCGATGGTGCGCGAAATGCGCAAAACCCTATCATAACCTCGCCCTGAAAGCCCGAATTGGTTGACTGCTTTAGCCATAAGGCTTTTGCAGTCGGAGCTGAGACGGCAGTGGTCTTTCAATTCCTGCGAATTGAGATAACCGTTATAGACAAAGCCATTTCCCCGACGATTGCGCACCTTTTGCAATTCCACCGCCCGCATCACTTTCTTGACAATGGCGGACGAACTCTCTTCCTTGCGAGAGACAGTCAACTCGTTTTCAGAAAGGCGCTGCACCTCGACTTTCAGATCGATACGGTCAAGCAAAGGTCCTGAAATGCGCGACCAATAGCGCTGAGCTTGATGCGGGCCGCAAACACAATTTTTGACGGCATCACCGCGATAACCACAGGGGCAAGGATTGCAGGCTGCGACCAGGACAAAAGCAGCCGGATAGGTGAGGGTTTGCCCGGCTCTAGAAATAGTTACTTTCTGGCTTTCCAGCGGCTGCCTCAAGTTATCAAGGTGGGTGCGCGGGAATTCAGTCAGCTCATCTAAAAATAAAACGCCTTGATGGCTGAGTGAAATCTCGCCGGGTTTAGGCATCAAGCCGCCCCCGACCAAGCCCACCACCGAAGCGCTATGATGCGGACTGCGAAAAGGGCGCTCGAAAATAATTGAATCTTTGCGAGTGAGCAAGCCCGCCACACTATGCAATTTGGTCAGCTCCAGAGCTTCTTCATATTCCAAAGGGGGCAGAATACCAGGCAAGCGCTCGGCCAACATAGATTTACCTGAGCCAGGCGGACCGACCATAAGCATATTGTGCCTGCCCGCTGCTGCAATTTGCAAAGCCCGCTTGGCGTGTGCCTGTCCTTTCACTTCATTCATATCTTTGCCGATTTTCACCGAGGCCAGAAAGCGCTCTCGCCGCTTGCCGAGATAGACAGTGCCATTGCCCAAGCCTTGTGAGAGTTTCATGACCTGCATCAAATGCGATACCGGATAAACTTTCAATCCATCAACCAGAGCAGCTTCTTCGGCATTACCTTCGGGCACTACAATACCGGCGGCACCGGCTGCCTGACAGGCTAAAGCAATAGGCAGCACACCGCTGACCGGTCGCACCGCACCACTCAAAGAGAGTTCACCGACAAACCAAAGATCGGCGATCTTCTCACCGTCTATAAGCCCGGTTGAAACAAGAATACCGGTGGCTATCGGCAAGTCATAAGCCGAACCTTCCTTTCTAATGTCGCAAGGGGCGAGATTTACCACCCACTTCTTGCCGGGCGGCATCAGAAAAGAACAAGACTTAATAGCCGAGCGCACCCTTTCGCAAGCTTCGCGCACGGCAGCATCAGGCAGTCCGACTATACTAATTTGACCGAGACCACCGAGACAATCGACTTCCACTTCAATAGGACTGGCTTCCACACCGGCTAAAGCGCCGGAATAAACACATGCGAACATAACACCTCGACAGCAAGCGGGGATAAGAAAAGCAAATTGGGTTACCTGCTTTAAAGACGTAATTTCGACTGAAAAAGTTCAATGCTGCGGATTATTTTTTAGACTTGCCGCATTAATTCAAACGACTTACTTATTTAGCAGCTTTTTGAGAGCCGCCACTTCTTGATTGTCAGGATGCTCTTTCTCTAGAGAAGTAAATTCAGAGAGGGCCTCTGCCTTCTTACCGGCGGCATTGAGCGCCTGCACTAGACCAATGCGGGCATCAAGATTCTCAGGTTCAATTTCAAGTGCTTCTTCTTCTTCTTTGATCTGGTCTTCAGGACGACCAGCCAAACCAAGCACCAGAGCAAGTTTATGATGGGTGACATCATTAGTAGAATCAATCTGACAAGCCGACTTATAGGCTTCTATAGCTGTATTTAGATCACCTTTGCCAAGTGCGGCCTCGGCTAGAGCACAAAAAGCCCGCGGTTCACTAGAGTCCATGGCAGTGGCCGTGCGCGCTTCCTGAAATGCTTCATCAAAACGCGATTTCTTGGCAAGCGCTTCGCTCAGTACATAGTGGGCGATGCTGTTCTTAGGATCGAGCGCTGTAGCCTCTTTCAAAACGGTGATCGCTTCGTCGTAACGTCCCTGTTCGTTGAGAATGACACCAAGATTGTTCATGGCGGTAGGATTCTTAGCATCACTGAGTAGAGCTTCTCGATACTCTTTCTCGGCTTTGTCGTATTCGCCTCTTTTGAAGAACTCATTACCTTGAATCAGGTAAGAGTTGGCCGGACGGCGAATTTTCAGACCAGTGCAAGCTGTAAGCGAGAAAGCGCAGCCGGACAATGCAATTATGCCGACAAGCAAGAGAGCCAAGGTCTCACGCCTTGGCGCCCTTTCACTCTTGGCAATGGCAAAATCAGGTCGCTTTCGCCCTGATGCGCTTGATTTATCGGTCATATAGCTTGAACCGCCTTAGACTAACAAACCGGTTCGCAAGAACCCTTCTTATCTTTGTCAGTTGTTTTGTCTTTCTCTGTTGTCTTGTCAAGCTTATTATAGACCTTGAGTTCATTCAGCTGCTCATCTGACGCCGCAGATGGTGCACTTGTCATCGGACAAGCTCCCGACTGTGTTTTCGGGAAGGCAATGACATCTCTGATAGATTTACAACCGCAAAGCAGCATGACCATGCGATCCAGACCAAGGGCGATACCACCATGGGGCGGGGCGCCGGACTCCAGAGCTTCAAGCAAGAAGCCGAATTTCTCAGAAGCAGTTTCTCTATCTAGACCAATGGCAGCGAATGCTTTCGACTGCATCTCTTGATTGTGAATACGAATGGAGCCGCCGCCGATTTCCACACCGTTATAGACGATGTCATAGGCTCTAGCCTTGACACTTTCAGGGTCGCTTTCCAGTTTATCGAGGTCTTCCACCCGCGGACTGGTGAAGGGGTGGTGCACAGCCATCAAACGGCCTTCTTCTTCGTCATATTCAAAGAGAGGGAAATCAACCACCCAAAGCAATTTGTGCAGACTTTCATCGATTAAGCCGAGTTCCTCACCCAGCTTCAAGCGCAGGCGACCAAGCACATTGGCCACTTGCTTGGCCTTATCGGCAACAATCAAAATCACGTCACCGACGCCGGCCCCGGCTATTTGTATGATCTGCTCAATTTCATCGGCAGTAAGATGTTTCTCTAGACCCGAGGTGCGCAGCCCCTCTTTGCCAAAGGAAATCCAGGCCAAGCCTTTACCGCCGCAGCTCTTAGCATAGTCGGCCCAGGTGTCGAGATGTTTGCGCGAGGTAGTTTCGGCTTTGCCGCTCAAAACTATACCTTTGACCAGACCACCGGCTTCAGCTACATCTTTGAACATCTTGAACTTACAATTGCGAGCCACCGCGGTGAAATCTTTAAATTCAAGACCGAAGCGCAGGTCAGGCTTATCGCTGCCATAAAGCCCCATAGCATCGGCATAGCTCATCTTCTGGAAGGGAGGCTTCAACTCGATGCCGGCACAGGCAAAGCTTTCCACCAAGACACCCTCGGTCACTCTTTGCACTTCGTCTTCATCGACAAAAGAAAACTCCATGTCGATCTGGGTAAACTCAGGCTGTCTGTCGGCCCGCAAGTCTTCATCACGGAAACAACGAGCGATCTGATAATATCGGTCAACCCCGCTAATCATCAAAGTTTGCTTGAAGAGCTGCGGTGACTGCGGCAGGGCGTACCAGGAACCAGGATTGAGACGACTAGGCACCAGGAAGTCACGAGCACCTTCCGGAGTAGCTTTGCAGAGAATAGGTGTTTCTACTTCGATAAAGCCCTCGGTATCTAAATAGCGCCTTACAGCCTGCGAAATCTTGTGACGCATGACCAGATTTTTGCTCATCTCGGGGCGGCGCAAATCGAGATAGCGATATTTGAGCCTCAAGGCCTCATCAACCTTTTCGCCTTGATCTAGCTGAAAGGGCAGCGGACGGGCGGTATTCAAAATTTCACATTGATCAGGATAGAGTTCAACCAGACCAGTCGGGCTGGAATGATTGCAGGTGCCTTCCGGACGCCCGGTCAACTTGCCTGATACGGCAATGACAAACTCATTTTTCAAGTTTACGAAAACGTCATGTACTTCTTTATTTTTATTGGGGTCGGCAACCAATTGCACCTTGCCGGTGGCGTCTCTCAGCTCTACGAAAATTAGTCCGCCCAAGTCGCGAACCACATTGACCCAGCCGGACAGACAGACATTCTGCCCTACCTTGTCAACACTCATTTGTCCGCAACGATGGTCGCGCCGAAGCTTAAGGCTCACCAGCTTTTCCTCCCTCTATAAAGAACGAACTGCCATTTTAGCTGACAAGCAGGCAAAAGCAGCCGAAAAACGCGCACCTGTTAAGAATTGGAAGTAGTCAAAACGCCAAGAGGGTGTAGACTAAAAGTATTAGCTTAGATAGTTTTACTTTTCAAAGGTCTTCGCCAAAATGAGCTTCTTCTCTTTTCTATCTGAACCAATTCCTCGATTTGCATTCGGCCTAGTGGTTTTAGTATTGGGCTTTTCCTACATGTACAAGGGCTGGAACGCTTGCGTTTTGGGTCGTTTCAACTATTGGTCCGGCTTCTTACCAATAACTATGATCTCACCCTGGCTGACTCACTTGCCTCCAGGCAAGCGCTCACTTATCAAGCGCAAAGAAGGCATGTTGGCCCACATGTTTGTCGGTCCTTCCTTTTTCATCTGCGGCTTGCTTTGCATCTGCGCCGGCTGTGACTTCGTCAATCTTCCAGGTACCAAAACACTCAACCTAATTTTGAACGGCGGCGATCCCAATAAACCAACCGCTGTCTCTTTCGACGAAAATACCGGACGCTACGCCTTTCCCATTCTGGTGAAAAGCGGCGGTAAATTCTACAAACACTTCTTTGAAACCAGAATCTCGGAAGAGCATGACATTCTCGGTCGCAAACTAGATAAGATGATTCCCGACCAGGAAACAAATATCGACGGCGCCAGAATCAAGCACGCCAGCGGCAAATAACCTCTAGACAAGGGTTTATAAGAAAAGAGGGGGCGCAAGCCCCCTTTTGCTTAGTGTCTATTTAGTTAAGTAGTGTCTATAAAGAGTTGGAAAGACCTTGCTAGATGCATACTTAATGATAGTATCTATAGTTCGCATATCCGGAAAATATGATTGGAGGGGAGAACCTTTGTCAGAGGTTAGAGTAGCCGAGGGCGAAAGCATCGAAGCAGCGCTCAAGCGTTTCAAGAAAAAAATCCAGAAAGCTGGAATCTTGTCTGAAATTAAGCGCAGAGAACGTTACGAAAAGCCGAGCGTGAAAAGAAAGCGCAAAGCCGAAGCCGCAAGAAAGCGCCGTTCCTAATTCTTGAGAACGCCTCCAATAATTAGCCCCGCGAATCACGCGGGGCTTTTTTGTTTATAGGCTCTGCGACGCGACAAACAGCCCCGTTGTCATGAGATTAATCAGCAGATTAGAGGGCATAAATCTTTCAGAGGCAAAGCAAATTTTTAGTCATGCCCTCGTCACCCTGGTCTTTTGTCGGGCCAAATCAGATTAATTGCGGAGATAGCGATGAGCACAAAGAAAAACCAAACCGGCATGGTCAAACTGGAAACAGGGAATCTCAAAGAAAGACTGAATAAACTTTATGACTGCCGTAAGGGTCAAAGTCACCTTAACCAAGGCCTCACCCAAGAAGGCATGTTTGAATATCTATGGGATCTAAAAGAAAGAGCCCTGCTTGAAAAACGCCAAACTGTAGAGGTACCGAGCAATTGGCTGGACGAACTAGAAGATCTGCAAGAAGAAAGAAGATCCTCCTGACCGCAGGGCTAACCTGTTTTCTTGCAACCGGTATTTCAGCCGGCATATTCCCTAGACAAACAGGCGCCTCAGCCAAAAGTCTAACCAGACAGCAAAAGCAAGTAATTGCCAAAGAACTACATCTAGCCGGATTGGCTGCCCGCAAAGCCAATCTGAAAATGGATCAAGACATCGAAGCACTGGCAGAAGCGCTGCCGGTGCTTTTGTCTAGACTAACCAAAAAACTGGCACCGGGTCAGGTGATCACTTCACCGGTTCTAGAGACGACAGAGCCAGTAAAAACAATACTGAGCCGCAATCCCTATGCACAAGAGAAAGAGCTGGCAGGCGAACTGAGCCGTCAGCGCGCCGAATATGCGGCAGCCGCCCCGGCAGTGCAGCACCAAGGTTTTGGCAGCACCAAAATCAAGGGTGATCGCCGCGAGCAAGAAGAAGAGCAGACTCCGCGCCTTTATATAGTGGGGGTTAGCCCCCAGGAAATATCAGAAACCACAAATGGCGGCGAACTAAGCGAGACGCTAAAGGCACAGACCCAAACCAATCGCATTGCCGGCACCTACTATGTTTTTTGCGACCGCAAACAATTTCTAGTGACAGCCATCGGTCTGGAAGGAGAAGCTCTGCATGGCGAGAAGGGTCTGCGAGCCAGTCTAGGTGCAATACCAAGTACCGGTCCCTAAAGAAAAGCGATTCAATGTTTTGGCTAGGACAATACTAGGCAAAATACCAGGTCAATAACAATACCGATTAGCTACTCTGGTCGTATGACTTCTAGAGTAGAGAAAGAATGAACAGACTAAAAATTCAGAACAAAGCCCTGACTGCTGGCTCTCTCATTTTGCTTATGCAAGGCGGCTTCCTTTCAAGCCCGGTGTCTTCAGCCGAAAGAAGCAAAACCAATTTAAATCTAGCCAGCGCCACCACCGGCGGCATCAGTCAGAAAGACGGCCGCAAGAGTTTCTCAAATGCAGAAGGGTCAGGTACTCTCAAGGCTCTAGACAAAGATGGAAAAGAAGAAGGCAGTTGCCCGCTCAAGCACACCGCCGTCACCGCCGACATAGCCGGTTATATCGCCAGAGTAACGGTGAAGCAGACTTTTACCAATCCCTTCACCAAAAAGATAGAGGCGGTCTACACCTTCCCCTTGAGCGAAAACGGTGCTGTCGATGAGATGCTCATGAAAATCGGCAGTCGCACCATCCACGGCACCATAAAAAAACGAGAAGAAGCCAGACAAATTTATGAAGACGCTAGGCAGAGAGGCTATGCTGCCTCGCTCTTAGAACAAGAACGCAGCAATATCTTCACCCAATCTGTGGCCAATATAGAACCAGGCAAAGACATTGAAGTCACCATAAGTTATATCGAAACCCTACCCTTCGATGGCGGCAAGTATACTTTTACCTTCCCCACCGTTGTCGGTCCTCGCTTTATGGGCAGCGGTCTTGGTCCTAATTCAGCGCCGGTGCCTGATGCCTCGCGCATCAACCCGCCACTTGCCGCCGTGGGCGAAAGAGCCGGACATGATATTTCAATAGACATTAACCTAGACGCCGGCATGGGCCTGAGCAATCTCAACTCGGCATTGCACCAGGTCAATATAGAGAAGAGAGGCGAGAGCAAAGCCCATGTGAATTTAGTTGACCAAAAAACGATTCCAAACAAAGACTTCGTTCTTTCTTGGAATGTGGCTCAGGAACAAATCAAAAGCGGCTATCTCACCTATAAACAGAAAGCAGACAAGGACGGCTATTTTACCCTGATGGTGATGCCGCCCAAGAGAGTAACGGCGCAAAACACGGCGCCCAAAGAGCTTATCTTCGTCATCGACTGCAGCGGCTCGCAGAACGGCGCTCCCTTGCAAAAGGCTAAAGACGCCATGCTCTATATGCTTGAACATATGAATGCCAACGATACTTTCCAAATTATCACCTTCAACAACAGCGTCGAACAGTTTCCCGATAAACCGGAACAAGCCGGACAAGATCTAAAACAAAAGGCACGCGACTTTATCGAAAAGTTGCAAGCACGGGGCGGCACTTGGATGGCGCCGGCGGTGGAAAAGGCTTGCAGCTTGGCTAATGACGCCCACCGCCTCAGAATAATCACTTTTATGACCGACGGCTATGTCGGCAACGACTTTGAGATTCTTGGTCTGGTCAAGAAAATGCGCGGCAACTCGCGTTGGTTCCCTTTCGGCACAGGCAACAGTGTCAACCGCATGCTCATCGACGGTATGGCTAAAGAAGGGGGCGGCGAGGCTGAATACGTGCTGCTCAACTCTTCCGCTGAAACGGTAGGCAAGAAATTCTATGAGCGAATCGGCAGCCCCGTGCTTACAGACGTCAAACTAAGTTTTTCTGATGGTTTGGAAGTAAAAGATGTCTATCCCCGTGAAGTTTCGGATGTCTATGCCGAAAGACCACTTTATTTCAAGGGTCGCTATACCGCCCCCAGAGCCGGCACCATCACCTTAACCGGCTATCAAGCCGGTAAGCCATATAGTCAGACAATCAAAGTAGACTTTCCCAACGAATCTAAAGAAAACAAAGGCGTACCATCGCTCTGGGCCCGCGCTAAAGTAGATCGCCTCATGTCTGAAGACTGGTTCGGGGCTCAACAAGGAAAGGTCAATAAAGAGCTGAAAGAAGAAATAGTCGACACTGCCCTCAAGCATCACATCATGACCAAGTACACCTCATTTGTAGCGGTGGACGACTCAATCAAGACCAAGGGTGAGCCGGGTGAGAAAGTAAATGTGCCGGTGGAGATGCCTGATGGAGTGAGCCGCGAAGCGATATTCGGTAGAGGCAACATGAATAGACCGACTGCTGCTCCTGTTCGGGCGAAACTAATGAATTTAACAAACTTTGCTTATTCAAATTCTGGTAATGCAAACTTAGGCAGTGTCAACTATGGCGGGGCCGCCGCAGGTGTCGGCATACCAGGCGGCTTTATGACACAAAACATTAGCGGCGTCCAGACCAGACAAATGCAATCTTTCAAGAAAAGAGAATCGGACCGCAAAGATCAAGAAAGCTCTGCTGCAGAAGCTAGCCCAATAGACAAGGGTCAAGCAAAAGATAAAGACCAAAACTTGGTGGTCACTATCAAGATCAAGACAGCTACGCTCTCGGCTAAGAACAAGAAAGCACTCAAAGCTCTCGGCGCAACAATAATAAGCCAAGGCAAAGAAATAAAGCTTTCACTGCCGGCAAGCAAGCTGAAAGAACTAGCCAAGCTGGACTTTATTGTCTCTGTCAAGCTAATCGAGAAAGAGTAAGAGCGATTAGTTCGCAGGCGGACTAGTCAGTGCTGCCGCCTACTTTCTTGAGAAGAGCGCGAATGGCGGGCAGAGCCTCTTCTGCCGCCTTTTCACCAGCCAGCAAGGCGCGCCTGGCATCGGCACGTTTGGTAGAAATGAGTGAGATGCCACTGGTATCAGGATGAATCAAGATATCGGCCATCATCCCCTGGGGCTTGTCTATACTAGCCAACTTCCAAGCAATAGCCCGGCGCCCGACTGAGCCGAAAGGTCTAAACTTTTCAGCCTCTTGTTTATCAAAAGGCTCATCGATGTTAACGGCAATAACAATATCGGCGCCCATTTCTCGGCATTGTTTAACCGGCAAATTGCAAACCAAGCCGCCATCAGACATCAAAAATTCATCGATTGGAATTGGCTTTCTTAAGACCGGCACAGCACAGCTGGCGGTCATAGCGCGGGCCAAATGCCCCTTCTTGATCAGATAAGTCTCACCGTCAAGCAAGTTGAAAGTGACTGCGGCAAAAGGAATCTTCAACTCCTCTATCTCAACATCACGGGTGGACATGCCGGCCATGAGATGTTCCTTGAAGGCTTTGCCGCCATAAAGCCCATCATAAGATTTGACTCCAAAAAACCGCGAAATATAGAAAAAAGGCAGAGCCATGACTTGAAAGGCAATGGGTACAGTCATAAACTGCCGCATCACCCTGGCACTCACAACCGGCTCTTCCATTTCTTCAGGCTTCACACCCAAACAGTAAAAGCCACCCACCACTGAGCCTATACTTGTGCCGACCACGCAATCAAACTTGATACCTTCACGCTCAAGCACTTTCAAAACACCCACATGGGCAGCTCCTCTAGCTCCGCCGCCACCAAGGGCCAGACCAATCTTGGGTCTAGAAGCAAGCCCTTCTAATTTTCTCTCCTGAGACTGAAACTGAATCGCTTCAGTCAGATCGGCAGCCTTGGTCAACTGCACCGAATCAGAGGCAAAGACCGGCATTACATAGGCAAATGACTGCACACTGCCGCATAAAAGCGAAAGTAGAAGCGAAAGAAGAAATGAACCTGGTCGCATCGATTTACCTGTAATTGCTGGGCAGTTTTCCAATTGTTAATCTGGAGTTTAGCAGGTTGACCAATTTGCAGATGCTTACACTTGTTTATTAAGTAAGTAAACTAGATGGCGCAAACGCGACCAAACAAAGCCGGATAGAATCGGCAAAAGCCTGTCAGGCTGCCAATTGACAAAGGTTCCACCATTGAACCTGCCAAAAGACGGGAAGCGCCTTATTTATGCTTAAAACAGAAAGGCTGGAAAACTACCCGATTCTGGCTTACTTTGTAAGTGAGCCAACGAGGAAAAGAGATGAAAGTTCTAGTCGCAATAGATGCCAAACCGAGTTCACGCGCCACCCTCGACGCCATGCTCAAAATGCAATGGCAGACCGGTACCGAAATCAATTTGGTCACTGTTCTAGATAAAGAAGTAAACCAGAGCGAAGACAATGCCGAACTTTCCGCCACCGAAGCAATCGCAGAAGAACTGCACAACCGCCTCAAGCAATGCAAAGTCGCTTATTTTGTTAGACGGGGCGAGCCTAAAGAAGAATTGCTGTCGCTCTGCGAAAACTTCCAGACCGACTTAATGGTGGTCGGCTCCAACCAAGAAAGTACGATGGAGAGACTATTCTTAGGCAGTGTCTCACAGTCCCTGGTAGCAGCGGCCCCCTGCCCCGTGCTGGTGGCAAAAACTCCCTGCTTCCTGGCTCGTATGCAAACACCCTCTTACAAAACCGTAATCTTGCCTATCGATGATTCGGTCTATTCGCAAGTGGCGGCGGAGTGGTTGACCAATTTCAAATGGAACGATAGTAAACTGATTCTGCTTGCCGTGGTGGAGGATGATACCGACTTTCACCATGTGGAAGTAAGCCTGGATAATAGAGCAGCCGCTCTCCATGGTCATTTCCAACCACAGAACATTCAAATGCAAATAGTCAAAGGCGACCCCAGACAAGTTATAGTCGACCAAGCCAGAAAGCACTATGCCGACATGATCGTCATGGGCAGCCACGGACGCAAGGGCTTCAAACGAATGATCTTGGGCAGCGTCAGCCAGGTAGTTTCGCAAGAAGCACCATGTGCAGTATCAATTGTGCGGGGAATAATGGATGAAGACCGCTCCCTCAAGAAGACCGCCAGCTTCGACAAAGTCAAGCTCATGGAAAAGGCGGAATATCTCGCCATGACCAACAAAGATAGTAACGATATGTCATCGGTACACTCAATGCCGGCCGGCTTTTAATTATAAGGACAGTCTGTTGATTGAATATGTCAAAAAAATAGCAGAGCGCCTCTCGCTTAAACCCCAGCAAGTGGAAGCGACCCTCGCCCTGCTCAACGATGATTGTACGATTCCCTTTATCGCCCGCTATCGCAAAGAGGCGACCGGCTCTCTAGACGAAGTGGCACTGGCAGCCATTCGCGACCTGAACGAAAAACTGGTCGCCCTCGACAAAAGACGCGAAGCTATACTCAAGTCTCTTAGCGAGCGCAACTTGCTCAGCGAAGAATTGCAACTAAAAATCGCCGCCGTTGATAATCTCAACGAGCTGGAAGACCTCTATCTGCCCTATAAAGTAAAACGCAAAACGAGAGCCGGACAAGCCCGAGAAAAGGGACTGGAACCTCTGGCTCTGGCAATCTTTCAGTATAAAGTGAAGAGCCCGCTGCAGGCGGCGCAAGAATATATAAACAGCGAGCTTGGCGTAAAAGATGCCAAGCTCGCCCTAGCCGGAGCCAAAGACATAATTGCCGAATGGATGAGCGAAGACCAAAAGCTAAGAAAGGCTATGCGAGACTATTGGGCTAAAAAGGCCTTGCTAAGCTCTAAGCTGGTTGCTTCTAAGGCTGCAAACGGCAAAGAAGAAGCGGCCGAGAAATTCAAAGACTATTTTGACTGGAGCGAGGCGGCGGCGAAAGCTCCATCGCACCGCTTGTTGGCTCTGTTTAGAGGGGAAAGCGAAGGCTTTCTCAAACTCAGCCTCGCACCAGATGATGAAGAAGCCCTGATCATTATGGACAACCACTTCCTGAAAGGCAAAGGCGAAGTGACCGAGCTTCTCGAAGTAACCATAGAAGATGCCTACGATAGACTGGTGGCACCCTCAATGGAGAGTGAACTAAGGACAGAGCTAAAGAAACGCGCCGATATAGAAGCGATCAAGATCTTCAGCAAGAACCTAAGAGAGCTGCTTATGGCCCCGCCTTTCGGCCAGAAGGCGATCATGGCTCTCGACCCGGGATTTCGCACCGGTTGCAAAATTGTCTGCCTTTCCAGCCAGGGTGATTTGCTTAGCCATGATGTAATCTATCTGCATCAACCTGACCAAGCTGCCGCCAAGCTGCTTGATTTGACCAAGAAACATAATGTCTGCGCCATCGCCGTAGGCAACGGCACGGCCGGCAGAGAAAGTGAAAAGTTCCTACAAGAGTTGAACTGGCAGGCAGCCCAGTTAGAAACGCCGCAAATAGTCATGGTCAACGAAAGCGGCGCTTCCATTTATTCAGCCTCGGAAGTTGCCAGAGAAGAATTTCCCGATCACGATATTACAGTGAGAGGCGCCGTATCAATCGGACGGCGTCTTATGGACCCGCTGGCCGAGCTGGTCAAGCTTGATCCTAAATCTATCGGTGTCGGTCAGTATCAACACGACGTTGACCAAAATGAGCTGCAGAAGAGCCTGGATAAAACTGTCGTCAGCTGCGTCAATGCTGTCGGTGTAGAACTCAATACGGCAAGCAAAGAGCTGCTCTCTTATGTTTCAGGCGTCGGCAAACAAATTGCCGGCAACATAGTCAAATACAGAAGTGAAAACGGACCATTCAAGTCGCGCAGCGAGCTTAAAAAAGTGAGCCGACTGGGACCGAAAGCCTTTGAACAGAGTGCCGGTTTTCTGCGCATTCGAGAAGCGGCTAATCCGCTTGATGCCAGCGCCGTGCACCCCGAAAGCTATAAAATCGTTGAACAAATGGCAAAAGACGCCGGTGTTTCGCTGAAAGAACTAATGCAATCAAGCGAGACTAGAAAAAAGATAGAGCTGGAAAAGTATGCCAGCGAGAAAATTGGACTGCCTACACTGCGCGATATCATGCAAGAACTAGAAAAGCCGGGACGCGACCCGCGCGCCACCCTGGAAGTGGTCAAATTTGCCGATGTTCATACCCTAGACGACTTGAAAGAGGGCATGAAGCTGCCAGGCATCGTCACCAATGTCACCGCCTTTGGTGCATTTGTCGATATTGGCGTCCATCAAGACGGACTGGTTCATATCAGCGAACTATCAAACAAATTTATAAAAGAACCGGCCGAAGTAGTGACCGTGAGACAAAAGGTGGAAGTGACGGTGCTTACAGTAGACAAAGCCAGAAAGCGCATTTCATTGAGTCTAAAACGCTAAATTAAAGCGCTAAATTGAGGCGCTAAATTTAGCCACCCTAAAATTAGCCGCCCTCAATAATGCAATTGACAGGCAGCGGTGACCAAAACAATCAAGTTGAGAAAAGGTGCAATGCTGTAAGAGATCACTCTATAGGCGGTCATCTGCTTGCGATAAGCCCACCAAGCCATAAGCAGCGAAAAGAATGAGACCGGCCCATAAGAAGCAATACAGAGAAAAACCAACCAAATCAGGTAGCGATTGGCGACCGTGGCATGAACGAAAAGTTGGGAAGCCATGGCGCTAGCCACAAGCGACAGCGGTGCAATTACGCACTGCACCGCCGTCAAAACAATTAGATAAGTCAGTAAAAGCTTATTTGACAATTCTATCTAGTATCTTCAAGACTCGCTCGTCTTCAGGGTCAAGCTTCAAAGCCTGACTGAGAGCTTTACCAGCTTCATTGGGCTCACCCATAATATCGAGCACTCGTCCGAGATTGTAATAGGCATTTTCATAGTCGGGCTTTTGCTCGATTGCCAACTTGTACTCTTCAGTGGCCCCTTTATTATCACCAGTAGCGCTTAGAGCATTACCAAGCACCACATGATAGATTGGCTGGTCTTGTTTGAGCGAAACAGCTTTTCTTGCTTCCATGACGGCTTCTTGGGGCTTACCAAGGTCAAGCAAACAAACGCTCAAATTGGAATGAGCCTGGTGCAGACTATCATCAAGAGTAATGGCGGCGCGCAGCTCCACTTCGCCTTCTTTAGCCTTACCAATCTGACGCAAAGCCCAACCCAAGTCGTTGTGAGCCACTGCACTATTGGGGTTCTCTTTCACCTGCTTGCGGCATGCCTCCACCGATGGTGCATCTTGCGCACCGGTGCGCCAATTGCCCGAACGTCCGCCCTTCTCTTCGACTGTCTTGGTCTTAGCTTCCAATGAAGGCAAAGAAAAAGAGACCAGTGCCAAAGACAAACCGACTAAAATCTGGCATCTAAAAAATCCGACTGAAAAAACCTTGGACTTGGCGCCCATGAAATGTACCTCGCAGTGCTATACGCCGAGTGAAGCGTCTAGTTTACTACGACAGACCCGCCTCTTTCTTAGCACAATTTCAGCGCCGCCGCCTAGCCTTAGCTACTGAGGCGGACCACCCACCGCCCAGACTACAAAAACCACCCCGGCGGTGGCGACGAGCATGCCGAAGACAATACATTCAAAGACATTTTTAGCCTCATCGAAAGCCTGACGAGTCAAAACGCCGCCCCCGCCCATAAAGGTCAGCCCGATTATTAGCAGTAGGGTTCTCTCGAGGAAATCCAAAGCAGTCTCAATATCTCTTTTGCGGCATTGAACGAAGGGCCAGTACTGCAAGAAATATTCCCACAAATCCTAGAGAAGTCAAAAGCAAATGGACAAAACGCTTCTCTCGCTTATTGGCGACAGCATGGTAGGGCGGCAATGGTCTAAAAATAGGCTTGCTGGAGTGGCGCCGACGGGGCGGACCGCTCAACAATTCGGCATTGCTCAAAGTACTAACCTTTTCGAAAGAGAGAGCCGGGAGGGAAAACACCGGTGGCAAAAGGGCGGTACTCAGGAATATGGCAAAAGCAATCGTAGTTTTGGACATCAATCAGAGCCGTCTCCGCTGGCTAACTAAAGGGACTGGATGCTCACCGGCTGGCGCTTCCTCCCCCAGGAACCGCGTTTTGCCGGAAACACCCCGGCAATCGGCGCGGCACAGTAGGCGCAGGCACCGCCCTTAATTTTATATTGTCCAAGCTCGTACCAGTTGCGCTCAATAAGTAATTTGCTGCAAGCGGGGCAATAAGTATTCTGGCGCTCCGAATCATCAACATTGCCCACATAAACATACTTGAGCCCATGCTCGACTGCTATTTCCCGGGCTCGCACCAGGGTCTCTTTTGAAGTAGGCTGATAATCGAGTAGCCTAAAATCGGGGTGGAAAGCCGAAAAATGCAAGGGCACATCGGCGCCTAGCTTGTCATAAATCCACTGGCACATGGCATGCAGTTCCTGGTCGCTATCGTTCTCACCCGGAATAATTAAGGTAGTGATTTCAAACCAGACCTGACTCTCATGCTTGAGCCAAACCAAGGTATCAAGTACCGGCGCCAGATTAGAGAGGGTAAGCTTGGAATAGAAATGCTGGCTGAAAGCCTTGAGGTCGACATTAGCAGCATCAATATGGGCGTAAAAGTCTGAACGGGCTTTGTCATTGATATAGCCAGCGGTAACGGCGATAGTTTTAATATCGGCGGCATGGCAGGCTATTGCCGTATCTATGGCATACTCGGCCCAAATGACAGGATCATTATAGGTAAAAGCCACAGCCGCACATTTATAGTGCCGAGCGGCTCGGGCAATCTGCTCGGGCAGGGCTGGCTCAGACAAGATTTCTACTTCTCTAGACTTTGAGATTGTCCAATTCTGGCAAAACTGACAGCCCAGGTTACAGCCGGCTGTGCCGAAAGATAAAACAGGACTGCCCGGATAAAAATGATTGAGCGGTTTCTTTTCCACCGGATCTATACAAAAGCCGGTGCTGAGCCCATAGGTGGTCAACTTCATCTGACCGCCCTGATTTTGCCGCACAAAGCAAAAGCCACGGTCGCCGTCTTTGAGGCGACAATTGCGCGGACAAAGGTCGCAAGCCAAAGTTTCGCCTTCAATATGGCTGTAGCCTACATCTATAGTAAAGTCTACGACTTTTCTCGGGGGCAAGATTAAATCACCTGGTTTCCGCCAATTTCAGTATAGCGAAAAGATTAAATCGTCTGGAAAGCTTTCCAAAAATTAGCGCATCTGCATATAGACAAGAGCGTTGGCAAACTAATCGAGTTAAACGGGTAGAAATCGGTGGCTACGGATAAAGTAAGCGAAAAACCGGAAGAAAAGAAAGAAACGCCCGAAAGCGTTGCTCAAAAGGCTGGGGAGAAGCTAGCGGCATGCGCCTACGACCCTAGTTTCAAAATGGATAAATCAGCCACCAATGCCTACGATCGCCTGCAGCGCTCCAATATGGAGATGGAAGCGATTCTTAACAATAACCGCTTCAACAACGGTCCCAAAATCTATGACGGCGCTTTCGGTGTAAAAGCCGCTGCTGGCGCCGGCGCCGCTGCCAACTCTTGCAAAGTCAATGCCGGTCTAGAAAGCCCTGGCAAAGACAGCAGCCCCAAATCGGTTGAGACCCTCAAAGAGAAAGCCGACTCACTCAAACAGTCAGAACCATCTATCATTGCCGGTCTGGACCTGCGGAACTTCAAAGCCGCAGGCAACAAAGGCGAATTTCGCAGCGAGCCCGACAAAACTGCCAGCATGGACTATCAAACTGAATCGACCCGGGGCGTAACCGATACAGTCAAGAATGCCCAAACCGTCAAGACCGAACTGGACAAAGCCGTTGAAAGAGCCGCCGAAACCGAAAGAAAAGGCGACTTCGTCAAAATCGGCGACAAAATGGTCAAATACAACGACAAAGGCGAAGTCATCTATTCAAAAGAAGGTTCAATAGTTACAGTCACCGAAGGCGGCAAAAACTATGTCTATGACGAAGCCAGCAAAGTGAAAGAAGTCTGGGGTCCCAAAGGTCTTGAAGTGCGAGTTTATCCCGACGGCACCACCGAAACACCTGACGGCAAAGACGGCAAGATCCGTTTTGATGCTTCAGGCGAGAAAATCTGGACAGTCGATAAAGATGGTCGTATCACCTCCGAAATTCGCATAACCGAAAATGGCGAAGCTGTGATCAAGATGAAAGATACTCAGTACGAGCGAATCAACACCAACCTCGATACCTCCGACCCGGCCAAACTCAAAGAAGCCATGGAAAAGCTCTATAAAGAGGGCAAGCGCGGTGTTATCGAGTTCAATAACGCCAAAATTTATCTAAACGACTTTGAATATACCAAGAGCGACGGGACCAAAGGCTCCACCCCTAACTATCTGCTTGTCGCCGATAATGGCTTGATGCTGCAAAGAATAGGCGAGAACAGCCTGGTCAAAGACGCAAAAGGCAATATCAGCCTGATTGACAAAGACGGTCATCAGCACCAGCAAGGCAGCCAAGGTTTCGAAGCCTTGAAAGACAAGATCAATGCCTGGGCCCGCTGGTTCAAAGGTGACTATGTTGCCCATTCAATCAGAGAAATAATTGGCGACAAAGTTACATCCGCCGACCAGACCACGACCCTCTCGGGTGAGCGCACCAGCGACGGCACCTTCGCCAAGACAACAGCCGAAAGCAAAGACATCAAGGTTGAGACCACCACCGCCACTGGCGAAACAGTGATCACAAACAAAGAAAACGGCATGGCACTGACCACAAAACCTGGTCAGCAGGGTTATAACATAACCACCGCCGACGGCAGAAAAATCGAAAGAGACAATCAAGGTCTCAAAATAGGCGATCTGCGCGTCAACGGTACAAATGTTACCGATGAACGCACCGGCGTGCGCATGTCTGAAAGAGGCATCGAAAGCTCTCAAGTAAGATATGACAGCAGCACCGGCCGCGCGAGCTTCAGTGACGGCAGCGCCCTTGAAGCCGACGGCACTTATGTAAGAATGTCTAATACCCTTGTTTCAGACAGCAGCAAGAAAGCCGCCCAGCAAGCAGCCGAAGGCAGAGCCATGGGTCTAGCCCGCGCCGCCGAAGCTCAGGCCTTGAGCTTGATCGCTAAAGCAGCCTCCGGCAGAGTAAGCGCCTCCGATATCGATGCCCTGTCAGCCAGTCTAGGTTCCATTGAAGGCAGCATCAAAGCCCTCTCCGACCAGGGCGACATGATCTCAATGGTCAAGCTGATGATGACCAAAGGCACTGTTTCTGAGTCTCTAGGCAAAGCTCAACAGATGGTCGGAAAACAATCGCTAGTAGCTTAGAAAAATCGCTTAGAAAAGTAGATCAGAGAAGTAGCTTAGAAAAGCAACTTAACTGCGTACAGATACAATAAAAATTAGTCGCTAAAGCCGAATTTCTTCAGGACCTTATCCCAAAGACCCTGGGCCTTAAGTATCACTTCGATGGTCTCGCGCACCGCCCCGTCTCCACCCCGGGCGCGACTAACATAGTGAGCGCGCTCTTTCAGCTCATCGCGGGCATTAGCCACAGCCACCGCAAAGCCGCAACGCTTCATCAAAGCATAATCGGGAAAATCGTCACCAATAAAGGCAACACTTTCATCGCTGAGATTCTCTTTAGACAGAATCTCTTCATAGACACTCTCTTTTTCTAAAAAGCCTTGATAAACATGACTTATCTTCAAGATGCGCGCCCGTTCGTTCACAGCCTGAGAATCACGCCCCGATATCACACCAGATTTGATACCACAATAATGCAGGCAATGAAAACCTGCACCGTCTTGCGAATTGAATCCTTTGAATTCGGTAGGCTTGCCGTCGGGACCAGGGAAGTAGTAAAGCGAGCCGTCGGTGAGCACACCGTCCACATCCATCAAGAGCAATTTTATTCGCCCCGCCCTAGTCTTGACTTCCGCCGAAAGATCTTCCAGATTGACCGATTTGCCGGGGCCGTAATTTGACGCCATCGAAACTATTACCTGTAAATAAACCGAGGTTATAATAGCATCCAAGTTCGTGAAGAGTAAGTGCAGTGACTGAAGCAAAAACCTATAGAGTTCTCGATGTAGAATCAGTGCAAGCGGAGAATTCGCAGGCAATCCGACAATTTCAAGTCGATGCAGCAACGCTGAGGCAAGAGACTTACGATATAGCCATTATTGGCGGTGGCATGGGCGGACTAGCAGCCGCCCTGACTATTCTCAGGCTGAATGCCAATTCCAAGGTCTTACTAGTTGAAGAAACTTCATGGCTGGGTGGACAAATGACCAGCCAGGGAGTCTCTGCCTTGGACGAAAACAAATATATAGAGAGTACCGGCGGCTGTGCTTCTTATTTGGAGTTACGCCGGAAAATCAGAGAATACTATCAAAACCTGCCCGAACTCTGCCCGCAAGCCAAAGAAGATCCGCTCCTGCATCCGGGACTTTCTTGGGTGACCAGATTGTCTTTCGAACCCAAGGTAGCAATCGACATTATCGATGCACTATTTGAGCCATTCTTGGGCAGTGGCAACTTGCAGATCAAAAAAAGAACTCTAGTTCTTGATGCTCAAGTTAGTGAGGAGAGGCAGCCGGAGGAAAACGGAACCCGCACCATCGACAGTATCATACTCGGAGATCTGGATAGCGGCGCAGTCAGCTTGGCCAAAGCCAGGATCTTTATCGATGCCAGTGAATTAGGCGATCTCTTTCCCCTGGTAGGCGCCCCCTACCGCCTCGGCAGCGACAGCGAGAGCGAAACAGGCGAGGCCCACGCCCCCGAACAGGGCGATAGCGATAATGTTCAAGATTTCACTTATCCCTTTGTCTTAACCAGACACCCACTGCAAGACCATACAATTGCCAAACCAAATGACTATGATCGTTTTCTTGCCGAAGGTAAGTTCTCGCTTTTCGGCTTCAAAATAGACGAAGAGTATGACGGCATAGATCCCCGCCCCCCCGAACAGGGCGGTGGCAAAGCCAAGCATTTCCTGCCTTTCTGGACCTATCGCCGCCTGCTTGCCGCCCAACTCTTCTCGGGCAAACTGGAAAGTGATGTTTCAATGATCAACTGGGATGCCAACGATCTGCGCGGCTATAACATCATCGATAAAGAGCCGGAAGTAAAACAAGACTATCTTGCCTTGGCAAAACGACTAAGCCTAGGCTTTCTTTATTGGTTGCAAACTGAAGCACCAAGAGATGATTCTGAAAAGAAAGGCTACCCTGAGTTTAAGCTGGATCTTGATGTTTTGGGGACCAAAGATGGTCTATCGAAATATCCCTATATTAGAGAGTCACGACGCTTAAAAGCCCGCACTCTAATTGTCGAGCAAGACATCGCCGCCACAGAAAACAGCGATTGCCGCGCCCGCAACTTTGCTGATACGGTCGGCATCGGACTCTACCCCATCGATATACATGGCAGACAGGAAGTGCCGGGGGCGGGGCAAGAAGCACGACCATTTCAAATACCCTATGGCAGTCTAGTTTGTGCGAGCCATAGCAATTTGATTGCTGCCGCTAAGAATACCGGAGTAAGTCATATCACCAATGGTGCTTATCGCCTGCATCCGATCGAATGGGCCACCGGCGTTGCCGCCGGTGCAGCAGCCGTTCTTACCTTGAAAGAACAAGCAAACGGACTTTCTATTAATATGATAGGAATGCCCAATTATCAAAGTCAATTGTTGCAGTTGCAGCAGACTCTAATTGAGCTAGGCTCGCCGCTTTTCTGGCTTGACGATATAGGTCCCAGCCATCCCCGCTTCGTCGAGGCACAAAAAGCCATACTAACAGGTGATGTCACTTTGTCTTCTGCTTCTTTGAGTTTTGCGGCAGCGCATCAGGGTCTCGCGACCTAAGATGGCAGTGACGCTGCCCCATTTGTTGGGCCACCTTTAAGAGACAGCTGCTAGTTTTATATTCCCAGTTAAATCCAGTTTGTTCTCCTTTAGAAGTGGGTTTGCTTCTTCGGCTGCTAGTCTGAACTGCAACG
>JAFLCK010000038.1:0-40911 GCA_017303615.1 Obscuribacter phosphatis (SeqCode) | reverse complement strand
TGATCCGCGGCGCCGACCTGGAGCTGGAGAAGGCGCGCGCCCGCGGCGAGCTGGCCGAAGGTTCGGAGACGGACCGCGAGCTGGCCGACATCGCCAAGAAGGCCAAGGCCGACGAAGTGCGTGCCCGTCTGAACGCCAAGCTCGGCATCGGCACCCCGGCGAGCGGCAGCACCGACCAGAAGTAAGGAGTTGCGGAAGAGAGCGTCGGTCTTCGGGCTGAACGCTCTCTTTTCGCCTGATTCGAACGAACAAATAGGACGCACTCGGGCTTTGTCTCGAGTGCGTCCGTTTTTCAAAGCGTCAAAAAAATTTTGGCGCCGCCTCTTGAGAACCAAGCTACTTCTGTGGAGATAAGCTATGACCCAACATCTGTCTAACGCCAGCGCTCAGACTCGCCGGGTGGAACTGTCCACCGGCGTCATCGAGGTGGATGTGCATGAAGCTCTCATGCCCCTCGACGAACTGTGCGGCTTTGCCGCCAGGCGCAATCCGAAGCGCGGCTTTCTCTTTGTCTCCAAGGTGCTCGGCAAGCACATCCCGGTTCGTCCGTCCCTGATGCTCGCCGTGCACGAACAGCTCGCCGGCCAGGTCCCCGTCGACCTGCCCGGCCCGATTGTCGTGGTCGGCATGGCTGAGACTGCGACCTGTCTCGGGCAGGGTGTCTTCGAAGCGTTCAAGCGCATGAGCGGACGGGACGACGTCGTCTTCATCCACTCGACGCGCTACAACCTCGACCGCACCAAGGTGCTCGAGTTCAAGGAAGAGCACTGCCACGCCGCCGACCACATCATGTACCTGCCTGAAATGCCGCTGGATGCCCAGATGTTCCAGCAGGCGCGCAGCATCGTCCTGGTCGACGATGAAGCTTCCACCGGCAAGACCTTCGTCAACCTGACCCAGGCCTTCAAGCAGGCCATCCCCTCCATCGAGCGCGCGGTCACCGCCGTCATCACCGACTGGCGCGGTCCGGAACGCACCAACGCCACCCACCAAGCCATGCCCGTGCCCTGCATCGGTGTGGCTATGCTCAAGGGCGAGTACCGCTTCCAGGCTTCGCCCAATCTGGCCGCCATGGAGATGCCGAAAGCCACCGGCAACGGTGCCAACAAGGATCGCCTGCTGCCGCGCAACCACGGTCGACTGGGCACGAGCGGGCTCTTCGAACTGCCGCCGTCGGTCAAGGTTTTCGCCGAGTCCGGTCTGCGTCGTTTCGGCGGTGCACCGGTTTTGGTGCTGGGCACCGGCGAGTTTTCCTTCCCGCCCTTCCGTCTGGCCATGCACATGGAAGAGATGGGGATGGATGTGTGCTTCCAGACCACAACCCGCTCGCCCATCATCCCCATGCCCGGCACCGCCATCCTCAGTGCCATGGAATTCGGCGACAACTACGACGACGGCATCGCCAACTATGTCTACAACGTCACGCCGGGCATGTATGCCGGCGTGGTCATCGCCCACGAGACCCCGACGCGCTCGATCGACCGAGTGCTGCTGGCTGAACTCGAGGCTTTCTGTGTGGAGATCTGACCTATGCGATTTGCTCTGAAAACCAGCTGCGTCGCCTTTTGCGACGTGGACGACAGCCTGATTACCAACAGCCGCACGGCGCCTTGCCCGCAGTCCGAGCCCTGCGCCGTCGACGACAAGGGCAAGGTCTGCGGTTACATCACCCCTCGGCAAAAGGCGCTCAACAAGCTGCTCAGTCAAGGGGCTGTGATCGTGCCCACCACGGCTCGCTCCTCCAAGGGGCTTGCCGGTGTGCAGTTCGCCTTTCCTCTCAGCTATTCCATCGTCAGCTTCGGCGGGCTGATCCTCTGCCCGGATGGTGATCCCGAACCGCGCTTCTACGCCATGATCAAGGAAGGCGCCGACCGCTACAAGAGCGTTCTGGAAGACCTTCTCGCTCTGGTGCAGCGTGAAGCGGAAAGCCGCGGCATCTGCCTGCGCAGCCGCGTGGTGGTGGACTGCGAGCTGCCTCTCTATCTCTCGGTCAAGCACAACGACAAGTCCAAGCCCGGCTATAAGGAAGAGCTGGCTCTCATCCGCGACCTGGTGGCCGACTTCGTCTCTGCACAGGCGCCGGACTTCGCCATTCATCTGAACGGCAACTTCCTGGCTGTGCTGCCGCCCTTCCTGCGCAAGGAGTACGCGGTGCGCTGGTTCATCGAGAACATCGCCCCCGGTGTCATGAGCATCGGTTTCGGCGACAGCGTCACCGACCTCGACTTCGCCGGCGAGTGCGACTACGTGCTCATGCCCAGTGTCTCCCAAGCCTTTGCACATCTGACCGCGGCCTAGAGCCCGAGGAGGTTACATGCCTGATATCTCTTTGACTGCCAACTCTTCGACCGGCAACTCTTCTGCTGCCGGCTGCGAGCCCTTCAACGGCAGCTATGCCAAGGGCGACGTTCTCTTCCTGCTCAAGCGGGTCGAGATCGCACCTGTGAGCATCGCCGAAAAGGAGCGTCTGATTCAGAGCGGCGCAGCGCACTACTCCGAGATGCTCTCGGTGGAGAAGGCGCCGGGTCGCCAGTATCTGGAGCTCTTCTACCGGGCTCTGGAGCAGAACGCAGACCGGCTCGGCTTGCACATCGCCGCTCTCGCCCACACCCTGGTGTCCGACAAGAAGATTCGTCGCGGCAAGGAAGTGGTGCTGGTCAGCCTCGCTCGCGCCGGTACTCCGATGGGTGTGCTGCTCAAGCGCGCCATCCACGCGCTGGGTCATGGCGTGGTGCACTACAGCGTCTCCATTATCCGCGACCGCGGCATCGACTGGATGGCGCTCGACTACATCCGCGCCCGTCACGCCGACAGCGACATCGTCTTCGTCGACGGCTGGACCGGCAAGGGCACCATCACCGGTGAACTGCACGGCAGCATCAAGGCCTACAACCAGTCGCGCCAGGCGAGCATCATCCCGCAGTTGGTCGTCGTGGCCGACTTGGCGGGTGTGGCTGACCTGGCTGCCACCGCCACCGACTACCTGATACCGTCAGCGGTGCTGAACTCGGTGGTCTCGGGGCTGGTCAGCCGCACCGTGCTCAGCCCTCAGTATGTGGGGCCGGGCGACTTCCACGCCTGTGTCTTCTATGCCGATAAGGCTCGCGAAGACCTGTCCCGCTACTTCATCGAAGCGGTCATGCCCTATGTGCTGGCCGCACTCGAGGAGACCGGACCGGTGGAATGGGACCACCAGACCAAGTCGCGGCTGCAGGAGCGGTCGCGTGCTTTCGTCGACTATGCCATGAGCAATTACGGCATCGCCGACCGCAACTACGTCAAGCCCGGCATCGGTGAGTCGACCCGGGTTCTCCTGCGCCGCGTGCCCGACCGGCTCGTGCTGCGCGAAATGGCACAGGATGTGCAACATCTGGTGACGCTGGCCGAAGCCGCCGGCGTGCCTGTCGAGTTCAATCCCGAGCTGCCGTACCGCGCGGCCGCTTTCATCAAGTCCGTTGACTGAGGAGACCTTCATGCTGCAGAATTTTCGTGACCTGGTCGGTGCCACTGGCGCTCACTTCGCTTCGCCCATGACCGAAGGCATTCCGATGCGTCCGGTGAAGGGGCAGCTCCATCTCGGGGCTTCCATGTACGTGCCTTGCACGCAGGACCCCGAGACCCTGGCCGCCATCGCCAACGGCGAGAAGTATCCCTTCCTGCGTTCGGTCATCTTCTGCACCGAAGATGCCGTGCGCGAGGACAAGCTCAACGCCGCCCTCGAGAACCTGAAGCAGGCGCTGCGCATGTTCCGTGATGTCGAGCATCCGATGCGCTTCATCCGCGTGCGCAACCCGCATGTGCTCGGTCGCTGCATCGCCTTCCGCGGCATCGAGCAGGTGGACGGCTTCGTGCTGCCCAAGATCACTGCCGAGACGCTGCCGGGCTACCTGAGCCAGCTCACCAACCGTGACAGCTTCTCGCTCATGCCCACGCTGGAGACCGAAGAGATCTTCGATCCCCATCAGCGTCGTGAGCTGAAGAAGCTGCTCATGCGCGACAAGGTGCGCAATCGCATCCTCTGCCTGCGCATCGGTGGCAACGACCTGCTCAACTGCATCGGGCAGCGCCGTCCCAAGGACCGCACCATCTACGACACTCCGGTCGGCGCCCTCATCGGCGAACTGGTGCGCGAGTTCCTGCCCCACGGCTTCGGGCTGACGGCGCCGGTCTTCGAGCTCATCGACGACCGCTACCAGGAACTCCTGGAGGAAGAGATCCGGCGCGACCTGGCCAACGGGCTCTTCGGCAAGACCGCCATCCACCCCGGGCAGATCGCCAAGATCGAGTCCATGTTCCGGGTGGAGCGCTCCGACCTGGATGAAGCCGAGGCCATCCTTGCACCCGACGCGCCGGCGGTCTTCCGCATGGGCGGTCGCATGTGCGAGCCCACCACCCACAGCCGCTGGGCCCGCGACATCATGCTGCGGGCGCAGGTCTACGGCATCCTCGACTGAGTCAGCGGCGGCGCCCTCGATTGAGCGCCGTATGCAACTAAGACCTGCCCGTCTCAAGCCCCTTCGTCAGAGGGGGCTTGTTCTGTATTTATCTAAATCCGGCTCACGAAGCCGGAAAGGAGACCTTATATGAACGGTTATCTGATAGCCGACCTAGACGGCTCAGTCTTCGACTCCGGAGGCAAGAGCTGGGGTGATGAACCGCAGGCGGTGGCGATGAACAGTCACGGCAAGGTGTCGTCGGTGATGAACCGGCAGCAGCGCTTGCTTCTGTCCATGCTCACCGCCGGTGATCTCACCGTCATTCCCAACACGGCCCGCGACCTCGACTCTTTCAAGCGAGTCCAGCTGCCATTCACCGACTACGCCATCCTCTCGTTCGGCGCGGTGATTTTGCAACCGCCTGCGCCCGGTCGAGACTTCGGTCAGCCCGACCCGGAGTGGGATGCCTTCATTCGCCCGCAGGCGCAGGAGTTGTCTCGCGAACTCGACTACGTGCTCTCTCTCATGCAGAGCAACGCCGAGCGCCTGGGACTTGCCGCCTGCGTGCGCATCGAAGAGCTGGGCGATATCGGCATGCGTCTCTACGCCAATGCCAAGGACAAGTCACCTGAGCAAGAGGGGCTGACCTTGTTGCAAGAGGCTTGTCTCTCGCACTTACCGGCTGGCTGGTGGGTGCATCGCAACGGGCACAACTTGGCCTTTCTGCCGCCCTACCTGGGTAAGGACAAGGCTCTCACCTGGTTCCTTCGTCACCGCGCCGACCCCGCAAGGGCCGCCGGTCTGCTCATCGGTCTGGGCGACAGCGCCTCCGACCTTCCCTTCATGGGCGACTGCCACTACGCTCTCGTGCCGAAGCGCTCGAGCGTGGCTGCTGCGCTCAAGCGCTGACTATCCCAATTCGAACATCAGAGTAGAGAGGTATCTATGAGTCAAAGTCCTGTGAAAATCTGGTTCAACAAGAGCGGCCTGAGCAACTACGCGGTGATCGAGAGCATCAAGGCCAGCGCCCAACCCGGCGAGTCCTTCTTCTTCATCGGCAGCCACAGCCGCGGCGACTTCGCACTGCGTGCCATTTGCGACAAGTTCGTGGTCGAGCCCGACGGTCTCAAGGGTGACGAGTACGTGGAGTGGTGCCTGCAGTTCGCCATCGAGAATGGCGTGCAGGTCTTCTTCCCCGACCGCGGTGTGGAAGGCATCACCGCTGCCCGCGAGCGCTTCGCTGCTGCCGGCGTAAACCTGATGGTGCCCACCGACAGCGCCACCCTCGACCTCATCGACCACAAGGGCCGGCAGTACGACTTCATCGGTCCCGACGCTGCCAACATCCCCGACTACCGCATCGTCTCCAACCTGGCCGAGTTCGACCGCGCCTGCGCCGAGCTCAAGGAGCGCCACAGCCGCATCTGCTTCAAGCCTGCTGTCTCCATCTTCGGCGCCGGCTTCCGCTACATCACCGAAGACGGCAGTGCGGTGTCGCGCCTGATGAACGGCAATAACATCGCCGTCTCCATGGAAGAAGCGCGCTTCATCCTCGGGCAAGAAGAGTCCTTCCGTGACCTCATGGTCATGGAGTACCTGCCTGGTCCCGAGTACAGCGTCGACTGCTTGGCGGTCAAGGGCAAGGTGGTGCAGGGTGTCTGCCGCGTCAAGGTGGCCGACCGTGTGCAGGAACTGCCCGACAAGCCCGAAGCTCTCGCCGCGGCGGCCCGCCTGGCAGAGCGCTTCGGCTTCGATGGCATCTTCAACGCCCAGTTCCGCAACAAGGACGGCGTGCTCTACCTGCTCGAGGTGAATGCCCGTATGTCCGGCGGTCTCTACGTCACCTTCCACTCGGGGCTCTCCCTGCCCTACTGGGCTGTGCGTCTGGCTGTCGGTTCCGCCGATGCCAGCCAGGTGCCGGCTCCCAAGACGGGCGTTCGGGTCGGGCAGATGCATCGCTCCGTGACGCTTCCCGACTAGTCGTCGCCTGAGAAAAGAGGTGTTTATGATGAATGACTCTAACTCTGCCGCAACGGCCTCGCCTGTGCCCGGAGAACCTGAGCAAGGTTCAGTGCCGACGTGCACCGAGTCCGACGCCCCCGCCGGGCACACCGAGGGCGGCGAAAGCACGGTTGTCACTGTGCTTTTCGTCGGCGGTATCTTCAGCGCGCCGCAGGTGATCGAAAGCATTCGTGCGGCGGCGCAAGCCAATCCGCTCGGACCGAAGGTGCAGATTGTCGTCTCCCACCGCTCGAACGAGCGGCGTGGTATCGACGAAGCTGATGCCTTCGTCCTCGAGCCGGATGAGACCAGCCGGGACCCTGTCGCCTTCATGGACTGGTGTCTTGAGGTGGCAGCCGGGCTGGGTGTGGATGTGATCGTCCCTCGTCGCAACGTTTCCTGGTTCGCCGACGCCCGCCAACGCTTCCAGGAACTCGGAATCCAGGTCATCGTTCCTGGCGATTCTTCCTTGCTTGCGTCCGTCGAGAACAAGGCGGCGCTTTACCTGGCTTTGCCATCGCATCTGGTGGCGATTCCGCAGTTCCGAACCGCTCGCACCATGACCGATTTCGACGATGCCTATGCCGAACTCTCCAAGCTCGGCACGGTATGCATCAAGCCGACGGTTGGCATTGCTGCTCGAGGATTCCGCGTGCTCAATCCTGCACTTGGTGTCGGTAGAGCCAACGCCGATGTCTATGTCAGCTTGGAAGATGCCCGACAAGAGCTGTCCGCGCTCAACCGCTTCCCTGAGCTCATGGTGATGCCGTATCTGCCTGGTCCTGAGCGTTCGGTTGACTGCCTGGCGCACCATGGTCGACTGGTAGTCGGTATCGTCCGGCGCAAGTTGGATGTCGGCGAGCAGCTCCTGGAAGACCATCCGGAGTTGCTCGCACTGGCAGCCAAGTTGACCGAGTACCTCAAGCTGCATGGGCTGTTCAACATCCAGTTCATGCAGGGCAGCGGCGGTCAGCAGTTCCTTCTGGAAATCAATACCCGCATGTCTGGCGGCATCTATCTGTCGGCGCGTTCGGGGGTATGCCTGCCCTACTGGGCTGTGTTGCTAGCCTTGGGGCTTTCGACACCTGCTGAGGTGCCGGCTCCAGTTCTAGGGGTGCGCGCCAGTAAGCGCTAGCGGCGGAGCCAGTTGCGCCCGCGCTTGCTCAGCCCTGACCACCTAAATCTTCAACCCTCAACCATCCGCTCGGTTCCATACCGAGTCGTTTCCTTTGTCGGTTCGGACGTCGGCTGGATGCCGAGTCCAGCTGACAAACAGCTCAACCCTCCGCGGCAAGACCGCAATCCAAGGAGTCTTCAGATGATTCTCTCCAGCTCGATTTTCTCCCTCGCCCTCTTTCTCGTCGTGCTGATCGGCGCCAAGAAGGTCTTCGACGCTCTGGTCAAGTTCTTCTCCAGCCCGTTCAAGTCGGTGCCCATCCAGCGCGTGCGCCGCTCGGCTTTCATCGTCGTGGCCATCTCCATCGGCGTCATGGCTGCGCCGCTGCTGATTCCCTTCGGTGGTCCGGCTCGCGTCGTCGTCTTTGCGCTGTACACCATCTACCTGGGCTGCGGCTTCTGGCAGGTCTGGACCTGGTTCCAGGGCTCCGAGAACACCAGCAAGTGATGGCGAGATCGGTCGCATAGGCGGCTGATTCAAGGGGTGGCTACCTTTTAAGGGTAGCCACCCTGTAACTTTGGGAACAAAAGAATTTTTTTGTCGGATGGATATATGATATGCAATAGTAAAAACGAGGCTTCGTATGGTTTGGTGGAAGTGGAACCGATATCGGTTCCACTTCCAGATACAAATCGCATTTTCAACAATTAATCCAATTCCGTTGAACTTTTTCCTGCAAAAGTACGTCTTATATTCAGACCCCATTGGCTGGAGAACTCGCTATGTTCAACTTTGGCAATTGTTCTTTCGCTTCAACGGCAGGCGCATCGCTTGACCTTGATGATTATGCTCTGAATAGACAGAGACTACTGGATAGTTTTTCTGAAATGTTTCCTGATGATCAGAAATGCTGGGAGCATCTGTTGGACAAGATGGTACTAAGTGGTCTGGTTCGGTGTTGGGGCTGTTCGGAGCTGAAGCTCGAGATTTCTCCTTGCTTTCGCAAGTTTAGGTGTCTGATCTGTAAACGAAGCTACTTCACGACATCCGGGACATTTTTTCATGGTGTTCGTAAGATTCGTGCTTGGATGTTTGCTATTTGGATTATTGAGCATGGCTTTTACGTTAGCTCTAAGTGGCTCGCCCAAGCCATATCTGTATCCCAGTCAAGCGCCTTGCATATTCTCAAGACTGTTCTGACCGTTGCAGAAAAGAGTCAGAGAGATCTATCGAAGGAGGCGTTGAACACGAAGCTTTTCCATGATTTCTTTGCTAAACGTACCTTTTTGACGCCAGCTGGACAGAAGCCTGGAAAAGAATCAGGCATTGAAGAGGAGACACGGGATAGCTCTGTCAGTGCGGATAGCTCTAACAGTTCAGATGACTCTGCTTGTGATCAGTTTGAGGATGATGTGGCTCATAAGCAGTCCTTTGAATCAACTTCAGAGAGTTCGAGCGAGGGTGCTAAAAATACAAAAGACCATAGCGTAGCCAATCGTATTCTTGCGGTGCTAAGAGAGAGTGCAAAAAGCGTGGATGAGCTGTCTTTAGCACTCGGTGAAGACGAGCGGACTGTCTTGGTTTCAATAACTGAGCTTGAGCTTGAGGGCTTGATCTTTCGGTTGGGAGGCGGACGTTATTCGCTGAAAGACTCGCCTGATTGCAGTGATGAGAACATGTCCCTAAAAATCAGTCCGGCGGCATTCTTGGATGGTTCTAGTCCACGCGGAGTTGAACCCTTGGATTTGCGCTTCTTAGAAGCTCTAATGGTCTTTGCCAAACTGAGCAAGGTTGTATTGAAGGGAGTCAGCAGGAAGTATTTGGGACTTTATATAGCTGCAGCAAACGAGATTGTCGCGCGTTCAATTCAAGCTGATGCACTAGACTTCTGCTTGCAGGCTGGTTATGTGGGCTCAAGAAAACTGAGAAAGTCTGTTACTGGTCTCAAGGTCGAATTTGTCAATCAGGTATCGAATACGGTGCCATTGTTAATGGTCTGACCGCAGAGTATGCGGTCTCTCCTGAGATTGCTTTAAACTGGATCAAATGTCTCAAGAAGCGTCTTGATCGATTTTGTTTGTGCTATTGCCGACTCTGGTCCGTATCCACCGGCCAAAGCCATCGCCAAGGGAATGCTTCTTTTTCGACATTCTGTAACCACATACAAGTCTCGCCTGACCATGTCATCAACTGTCAGCCTCAGTGTTGCTAGTGGGTCGGTGACTAGCACATCTGAGCCGGCGTTGTAGAAGACAAGATCTGGTTCTATCTTGTCGAGTACGAAAGGCAGCATTCTCTTTAGTTCGCTCAAGTACTTGGGTCCGTCTGTACATCTGGGCAGCGGTACAGAGAAATCTTCGTCCACCTTTGGATATGGGTAGACCGATTCGTCGAAGAAGTCTAGAACAGATAGGAATCTCTCGCTTCTCGCCACATTAGCAAAGCCATTTCCTTGGTGAGCGTCAGTGTCAACAATCAAAGCTCTCTTAATCAGACCTTCTTCTTTCATGACCTTGAGGCTGATTGGACCGTCACAATAGACGCAGAATCCACCTCCCTTATTTCGGTCTGCATGGTGGTAGCCCCCTCCAATATTAATCGCTAGACCGTTCTTCATCGCTTCTCTACAAGCTTTTAGACTGCCACCTGAAGCTAGGCGCATAGGAAAAAGAAGTCGCCAATCTAGAATTGGACTTGGTACTATGCTTAGTATCGGAACCTCGAGGATTCTACTTAATACTCTGCTGTCTGACAGAGAGTCGAGGTAATCTTTGGTATGCACTTTCAGCAAAAGCGCTCTCTTGAGCTCTTCAGGATTGTGAAATTCCGAAGAGGTTCTCTTCTTCTCCTTGATGAGTGTATTGGCAATTTTTGCGTATTTCTTTGAATCAAAGCTATGTAGCTTCTCGAAAGCCAGGAGTTTGAAGTTGTACTTGGTTGAATAAACCAAAGGTACTTTGCTCTCGCATCTTGCGATTGCCACTGCTTTATTGTTTGTTGATTTGAGCGATTCTGAGTTAGTAGTGGAACCGATATCGGTTCCGCTGGCAAGATTAGAATCGTCGATTTCAATTTTCCCCTTGTAGCCCTCTAGATTGACAACATCAGCACAATCTTCATCGAGTTTGTTGATTAATAGTGCAATTGCGCCAGGAAATGTGCACAGTGAAATGCATGAAAGAATGATTTTTCGTTTGGATCTGTCCATATCTGAGCCTGGTACACTACTCTTTTGCTATACCCGTCGACTCTCGATTACAATATTAGTTTTTCTGTTTGAGTTACTAACGGCAACTATTTCCAAACTTGGCTAATATGCTATGTGCTCGCATGGTGCTGTGCGGTTCTTTTAGAGGATGTCTTGCGGCTAAAGATCACACTTGATAGAGGGCTAGAAATTGACCTAAGCCGCCAGGTATACGAGCAGCTTAAGGATGCCATACTGACGGGACGAATCAAGCCCGGTGAGAGATTGCCTTCCTCTCGCGAGTTGGCTAGTCAGTTGGAAGTTTCGAGGCCGACCGTCAATACGGCATTTGACTTGCTCTCCTCTGAAGGATTCATCGAAAGACGTTTAGGCTCTGGCACCTTTATCAAGGAGCTAGATGGGCGATATTTGAGATTCAAGCGTTCCGAATCGAATGTGGAGCCCACTGCGGCGTACTCCGAATTGACCAAATTCACTAAAAGTCTTGTTCTTCGCCAGGAGAGAGACTCCGGCAGCGCTTCCCTGCCAAATGCAGCATCGAGTTTCGCTCTTGTCCACCGGAGTGCAGCCAGGGAGAAGGTTCGGGTAAAAGTTCGGGAAAAACTTATTGATTTTCAGTACGGCACTCCATCTTTGGCTGAATTTCCCATAGGTGAATGGAATCGTATTGTTGGGCGTAGTTCAAGAGTGCTGGGACCTGAAGACCTCATGAAATCTGGTGCCGCTTGGGGGGAACTTTTTTTGCGCGAGAGTATCGCGCATTGGCTTCACCGGGTGCGAGGGTTGAATGTTAGTCCCGAACAGGTGATTGTGCTGCATGGTCTCAATCAAGCGATTGATTTGACGGCTCGGATTTTTCTGGAACCAGGTGTTTCAGCTCTTGTTGAAACTCCAGGATATCAGAGTTGCCTGCAATTGTTTGCTAGTGTTGGAGCAAATACTCGCCCTGCTTTTGTCGATCAAGATGGCTTGGATTTGTCGATCTGGACGGGGCGATATGGTCGTCACCTTGAGAGGTTGCGCTTGATTTATACCACTCCGTCCCATCAATTTCCGACAGGTGTGACAATGACTCTGGAGCGCCGTTTGGAGCTTTTGGAGTTTGCTAGACGAAAAGGGGCGTTTGTTTTTGAGGATGATTTTGATAGTGAGTATTTTGCTGAAGGCAAGCCCTTGCCGGCATTAATGAGTCTGGATAAGTTTCAGAGGGTCATTTACTGCGGCACCTTCAATCAGCTCGTTTTTCCTGCTCTTGGTTTAGGCTATTTGGTGGTGCCTGAATCTTTGATTGAGATTTATCGAAGCGCTTGTTCTCTCTTAATTGAGCCAGTTAGCTTGATTATGCAAAAGTGCTTGGATGAATTTGTGCGCTCCGGTGAGATGGAAAGGCATTGGAGAAGAAGTCTTTTGCTCTACGCCGAGCGCCGTCAGGTGTTTTTGAATGAAATTGACAGGCGATTTGGGGATGAAGTACGGAGACTTGGCTCTGCTACTGGTGTTTTCACGACTGTGCAGTTCAGAAGTTTGACCACGGCAAAGAGTCAACAGTTCAGAGCTGAAGCCAGAGCCAGAGGGGTTCTTATCTATCCGATGTCACATTTTCTTGGTGAATTTTCGCTAGAATGCCGAGATGAGAAACTAACAGAGCGTATCAGAGCCGCTCTCTCGGCTAGAGATGCCACTGCTGCTCAGCAATTTATTTTCGGTTTGGGGGCGGCTAAGCGAAATCAAATTACTCGAGGGATAAAGATCCTCTCTCAAGTTTATTCTGAGCTCATTTGATTGTTTGGTTTTGTTTGGTTTTGTTTGGTTCGTTTTATTCGTTTGAAACTTGCTTCTGAGAAGAGTCTGCAGCATCTTCTGGTTTGGTTTCGCTATTGGCCTTTTCAGCCATTCCGGCTACTTCAGCGCCCGAGGATGTTTGAGAAGAGGCAGTGCGAGCCACTTTCTTGTTCTTGAGTTTGCTCATAAGACCGCTTTTCATTGTGGCAAACTTACTTTCTTTCGGGGACTTTTCTTTTTTTGATTCTTCAGAAAGAACTTTTGCGTATTTCTTGTAGTCGCTGTCTTTTGGGAACCTGTAGGTTGCTTGCGTGGGGAGTTGAGCCTGGGCGCTCAAGGCTGTAAGAGAAAGGGCCGTTGACGCCATAATGATTCTTCTGACTGAGCGAAGGCACAAACCATTGTTATTCATTGCTTTCTCCGGGCTGAATTTCTGATTTCAGTAATGCTTTAGACGACTTTAGCCGATTTTGACTGATACGGCTGATACGGGACATTATGATAGCAGGCTCTTCTTCCCTTTGACTGTATGATACTATCGCATATCAGAGAGAGGTGCAAAAAATGAAAAGGGTAGAGGTCTGGAAGACCTCTACCGATAAGTGTTCGCGGCTGCAGCAGCTTTCTGCGCCAATTAGCGGTGTTTTTATTAGATGGTCTTTATCTTGTCCGCTGAGACCGCTGCTCGCTTGGTCTTGTAGGCAAATTCGGCTCAGAGCCGGAAGAGGTGGTGAAGTCTGCCGAAGATGTCCAGGGTGACAGGGTGGTTGTTGCCGAGGTGCGCTTCCAGAATGTGCAAGGCTTCCACGAAGTTGTGTCGAGCATTGATTTCGTCGCCTTTGCTTTCCTGAAGCTGCGCCAGGTCAGCCAGGGCGTAGCCGAGCACCTGATGGTTGGCCCCGAGCTTCTGGCGAGCGATGGACACTGCATCGGCGTAGAAACCCTCCGCTTTGTCGAGCTCTTGCCAGCGCTGATGCTCGCCGCCTTGCTTGATCAGGTCGGCGATTTCGCTCAGGGTCGGGCAGCCCTTTTCATTCGGTTCGCCGGCTTCGGTGATTTCATTCTCGGGAAGAATCAGAGTCGTCTGCGGTTTTGTCATGTGGGTCCTTTCAAGGGATCGAGGGATTTTGCTGTTTCGACTGAAGGCTGGCTTTCTTGCTCTGCTTTTCTTCTCTCTTTTCTCTTTTATCACTGCTGGTTCAGACAAGCGCATGGTTCTTAGGGCTGGCGATCTTGGCGTTTCCAGAACTCGGTCTTGGTGTTTTTAAGATGCGGTCTGGCTGCTTCCAGAACGCAACCTCCTAGAGCTGGATATCCAGAACTTCGCGAGTGCGACTTCATTCCTTGCCGAAAGCTTTCTGAGGAACGATTTGGGTCTGCCAGTGGCTTGTTTCTGAACTAGTAGATGATGGGATACCTGAGGTAAGAATTGAAAAGAGACTTCTGTTGTACGACAGGGTTTGCGGACTAAGCAGCTAGTTAGAACTCTCGCTTTACAAGTGCTGCGAACTCTTCAGAGTTTGCGTTCCTCGGGAAAGGGGCGAGATGCGACCGAAGAAATTTGGACTAGTTAAGCCAGATCGATGTTTGCGAATTAATGAATGCCCCGAAAAGCTTGTGAAAGGAAGGCTTTTCTCGATGTTTCAATCATTATGACAATGCTAAGATTGTAGTTTCGGTTTGGATTTTGGCTGGCGCAGGTGCGCTAGCGAGAAGCCCGTCAAATAGAGACCCGATTTCGAAAATTGAGTTGGTTGATTGAGGGGACTGTATTTGCTGAGGAGATTTCTAAAGGATTGAATGGTTGAACTTGTAGACATCATTGAAGTTGAGAATTTAGCCAAGCGTTTCGATAGCTCTGTCGCTATACAAGACGTCTCTTTCACCATCAAGAAAGGCGAATTTGTTGGGCTTCTCGGTTCAAACGGTGCTGGTAAATCTACTACGATTCAGATTCTGCTTGGGCTTATCACGCCATCTGCAGGAAAGGTGAGAATCTTTGGCTTGAGCCCGTGGAAAGAGAGGGTTCAGGTTTTAGCCCGCACAAATTTTAGTTCTGCCTATGTCGCAATGCCCCCTAACTTGAAAGTGATTGAGAATCTGGAAGTCTTTGCCAGGCTATACGGCGTCAGAGATCGAAAAGCCAAAATTCAAGAGTTGATGTCCTTGTTAGGAATAGAACAGTTGTCACAGAAAATGACTGGGGCGCTTTCTTCTGGTGAGTCGACTAGGGTCAATCTCTGCAAAGCATTGCTCAACGACCCAGAACTTTTGCTCTTGGACGAACCAACTGCCAGCCTCGATCCTGATATCGCCGATAAAGTCCGAAACTTGCTCAAACAAGTACAAAGAGAGCGAGCCCTAACCGTGGTCTATACTTCGCACAATATGATTGATGTCGAGGAGCTTTGTCAGAGAGTATTGTTTTTGCATCAAGGTCGCATAATCGCCCAGGGAACGCCTGCCGAGCTGGTGGCGAATCTTGGGGAGGAATCACTAGAAGAGGTCTTTATCTCAATTGCTAGAGACAAAATGCGGCTTCCTCATAGCCAGGAATAAGAGCAGAGCCTGCAATTTATGCACATTCAAGAATTAATTCAAAGAGTAGTTGGGCGAGAAAGATTTGAGGAGGCGTCAAGATGCTAGTCGTGCGTTTAGACAGGGTCTTTGCCTTGTGTTATCGCTATTTTCTAGTGCTCTCTCGAAGTAGTTTTCGGGTGATGGACATTGTCTTCTGGCCTGTTATGGACCTCCTTGTTTGGGGATTCGTCAGTAGCTACTTCGCGCAAAGTGGTGGAGTGGTGTCACCAGCGGTGTCTTTTCTGGTTGGCGGCATTATCTTCTTTAATGTTCTCTACCGAGCACAGCAGTCTATTTCTGTTTCTTTCCTCGAAGATCTGTGGTCCAGAAACCTCCTGAGCATTTTTGTCTCGCCCATAACTGTTTCTGAGTTCGTTTCGGCTACATACGTCGTAGGCGTGGCGCAGTCCGTAACGGTCACTATCATCATGTCGCTGATGGCTTCTTTGCTCTATGCCTTTGACATATTTTCATTGAGTTGGTATCTCATTCCGCTTTTTGTCAATTTACTGGTTATGGGATGGTGGCTTGGTCTTGGCACGACGGCTTTCATTTTGCGCTATGGCTATCAAGCTGAAGCGCTGGCTTGGGCTGTTCCCTTTCTCCTCCAACCGGTCAGTGCTGTTTTTTATCCTGTATCAGTTTTGCCCACAGCTTTGCAGGCAATTGCCTGGCTGTTGCCCTCAACTTATGTGTTTGAAGGTATGCGCAATATTCTGCAAGGGGGAGCCGATTCAACTTCGACTCTGTATCTTGTCAAGGCATCTGTCTTCAATTTGCTCTATTGGACGGTCACAGTGGTGTTCTTCGGCAAGATGCTAAGTCGGGCTAGAGAACGTGGCTCACTAGCCAAGATTGTTGTCTGAACTGAACAATGCAAAAACAATGGAAACCGTTATCAAATCTGAATTTGCGCGATTTTGAATTGATTCGATAATTTAACTATTCTGAGAAACGCAGCCTGAGCCTGTATTCATTGTGTTGAGTTCGGTATGGTGTTGTATTTGGTGTTGACTAAAGAACGCGGGCTTGTTTCAATGTTGCTAGAGCCGCATGAAATGACACTTTCAAGCATTCGGTTTTTGAAAAACGTTATCATTTTTATTTGTGAGTTGAATTGGGAATCGTTTTCAAACAAGCTACCAAAGCAATTTCTAAAGAGCATTCAGGAGAACAGAAATGAGTTGTGATAAGGAACACAAAGGGCACGAGCATAAGCACGGAGCTGGCTGTGGGCATAAAGTCGTAGAGCATGAAGGACATCAGGACTATCTCCATGACGGGCATCTGCACAATGTGCATGGTGACCATGTTCATGACCACAGCTTAGCTGTAGGCGGCGCCAACAATGCTGGTTGTACGCCTGAGCACAAGTGCTCGGGGCACGATACTGCCCACAAACATGAGGCTGGATGTGGGCATGAAGCTATTCCACACGGCGACCATGTTGATTACATCGTGAGCGGACATTTGCATCATCCTTGCGGTGATCATTGTGATGATCATGGTCCGGTAAAGGTAAGCTAGTCAGAGACTGCTTAGGGTTCTTTGGAGAGAGGGTGCTTGGTCGCCCTCTCTTTTTTTCGAGAAACTCAGGGGCGAAAATTGAACCGATATCGGTTCAAGAGCAAGGCAATCCGGGCGGCTAAACCGATATCGGTTCAAGAGCAAGGCAATCCGGGCGGCTAAACCGATATCGGTTCAACTGCTATCCCAAAACTTTCGCTGAGCAAATTCACCTTAAAACCAGCATGGCATCAGACATGGTCTTTCTTGACAAGCAGTAGTACTTGTCAGCTTCGCCTTCTCTGCGCATGCGGCTCAAAAGGACGCCGTGGTCTTTATAGATAAGAGCCAAACGCCTTTTCAATAGGCTTCCGAGAGTGCAATGCTCCCCAGTCTGAGTTGAGAGAAGTAGATAACCTTTTAGAGAAGCCGTATGGAGAAGCTCAGCCGCCTTTTTGAAATGTTTTTCCGCCTTGAAAAGTAAGCCTAAATGGCAATAAGTCAAGGCTATTCGATGGTAGAGCAAGCCGAGTAACGCTTCGTCTGCGCTGCCCACAGTCTCGGCAAGTGCGATTGAGCGCTTTAAGAGTTTTTCTGATTGCCAGCTTTTGCCTGTTTTGAGACAATTGCAAGCCAAGAAGTTGAGGTCTGAAAGAAGAAATTCTTCAAGAGCGAAGCTTTGCGTCAGTGCCAGACTTTCTTCGAAAAGCTCTTCTGCTTGCAACCATTCACCTCTTTTGAGGAAGCAACGCCCAAGTCGGCTTTTGACGCGGTGGAGGGCTTTGAAGAAGGCTTGCTTTTCTTTCAGGTCGCACGATCTTACGAAAGGAAAAGAACTAGGGAATAGTGATTTGTAAGATTCACTGTCAACCTCAAATTCAGTTTCTCCCTTAAGCTCGTTGTCGTTGACTGGCAAGTGTTTATGATCTAGCTCCGAAACTAGCCTCAGAGCTTCCCTCGCAGCTGGAGAATCTTGAGCTTTGCTCTTCTCTTCTTCTCGAAAGCCTGCGTTTCGGGCAGTTTCGATTAAACCAATCGCTTCTTCTAGTCTTTGCGGGGTCATAGCAGGCAATTCATTGACTGTTCTTGAAGCTGCAGATAGCCTATCTTGCCTTTTGAAATAGCCGCTCAGTTCAGGTAGATCTCGCCGAGTCAGAGTGTTTTGGCTGGGCGGCGTTTGCTTCAGTCTGTGCAATTCAAGAATACATTCAGAGACAGTGCGGTCGGTTGTGAAAACTTTGACCATACAGGCAGAAGCATCACCGGTACTCAAATTGCCGTTTTTGACCATTTGTTGAAGGTTGAGAGCGGCGTCCAAAAGGGCTCTAGTGATAAAGCCTCTTGCCACAAGCATTTCACCAATTGGATGTCCATGCGCTAAAGCCAGTTCTAGGGCTTGGCTTATGTCTGTTTGGGTGAGTATACCGGCGCGGACAAATAACTCGCCAAGGCGTACCGTGCTTGCTGGCTTCGCGCTGCTCACTGATTTTGCTGCACTTAGTGCGCCTGAACTTTTGTCTGGCAGTTCTTTTGAGCCGGCTTCGTTTAGCCTTTGAGCGATTTTTGCTTGCGGCTCAAGGCTATTTTTCACTTCTAGTTCTGCTTGTTGATATTGCAGTTGATATTGCTGTGGTTGTTGCTGTGGTGGTTGTTGTTGTTCTTCTTCTTTGCTTTCTTCGCCTGGTCTTGTTGCCGCATTAGGCGAGAATTCAGGCGACATCAGCTTCAAGAACTGACAGGGGTCTTGGCTAAGAGCCTCTACTACCTGGCTTCTGGAATAGAGTCCGTCGCGGATGCGAATCTGCAGTTCCAGGGCAGCTTCAATGTAAGATTGGCTCAACAGCCCTTCCTTGACTAGCTGCAGACCAAGCGGCTCTCCGCTTTCCATTGACTTAATCGAGACGGCTTGCAGTGCTTCTGCTGAGATAGCGCCTGCTTCAAGCAAGAGTTCGCCCAATTTACAGGTTTCTTTTTGAGAGCTGAGGTGCAGATTGACTTGATTTTGCCCTTTGACCATCGCAAGAGCGGCATCAAAACTCAGCGCCATACTACAGGCCTTTGATAAGGCTCTAAAGGCTGTGTGACTGTCTATCACTCCGTCTCGCAAAAGCGATTGCGCTTGCAAAGCTGCTTCGAGATTTTCTCGACTCAGTTGTCCGCGTTTTATCAATGTTTTACCGAGCAGTCTGGCACGAGTGCCAGAGTCTTTTATGGCTTCATCGATTTCTTTTTGGGATACAAGCCCGGCTTTAACCAAGAGCTCGCCGATTGGTAAATCGGAAGCATACACTTTCAAGTCTCTCAGACCTCAACGTATGTTTTGTGGAGAAGGAGGTAGGTTTCCAGTAGATGCCTTATGTATTTTCATACATGAGGTCTGATCATAAGGCTAAAACTTTATCAGAATGCATCAGGGTTACTTACCTGAAGTATGTGTTTACATTGATATTGGGCTTGCTCAAATGACTGCAAGAAAGCTTGCTACAGTCAGTCAGGCGGATTTGTCCGCCCAGGGCAGGCGTTGAAAAGTGAACAAACTTTCAAAAGTTTTTGATTTATGTCACTTGTTGCCATAATTTCGGAACGCTTTCGGTTGTTTTTTAGAGACGGTTGACCATGAAGACTAATGCAGTTCGAATTCTTGATAGCCTCAATATTGACTACGAGTTGAAAGAGTATCAAGTCGACCCTGATGACTTGAGTGCAGAAACAGTGGCAAGCAAAATAGGCTTTCCACCCGAGCAAGTATTCAAGACCTTGGTGGTTCGCGGTGATCGCACCGGTATACTTCTTGCTGTCGTTGCCGGTGACGCTCAGCTGGATCCCAAGTCATTAGCTCGTTTGACCGGCGATAGAAAATGCGAAGTCGTGCCCTTGAAAGAAGTACAGCCGCTCACAGGTTATATTAGGGGTGGTGTCACCGCCTTGGCTTGCAAAAAGGATTATCCGGTCTTTGTTGATGAAAATGTCTATCTATTTGAAAGGATATCTATATCAGCAGGAGTGCGCGGTACCCAAATAATCATCGATCCAGAAAGTTATATTCGAGTGACCAAGGCTCAAGTAGGAGCCATTGGGAGAAAAGCCCCCTAGATGTTGGCTTGCTTGTTGCGGCTTATCTTCTTACGTAGGCAAAGTCGATGAAGGCGTTGGTTTCATCCACCATCAGAAGTTTCACTCTTACTTCATCGCCTACATCCAGTCCAGATCCACCTTCTACGATGCGTCCTTCGGCGGGCGGTTTGAGTAGTCTGACATAAACTTCGTCGTCCTTGACACCAGTGACGATACCATCGAAGGTGCGACCGATTTGGCTTTCCAGCAAGCTGGCAGCTGCGATTTTGCGCATCGTCCGTTCGATCTTCTTAGCCAGGCTGGTCTTGCGAGTGCATTCGAGGGCTAGGTCGGAGAGTTCGTCTTCGCTGTAGGGACAAGGTTGTCCATCAATAGCTGCTTTAAGAAGTCTCTGGGTAATTAGATCTACATAGCGGCGATTGGGTGCAGTGGAATGGGTGTAATCGTTCACTGCCAGGGCGAAGTGTCCAGGATTATTTTCACCGGGCGGATCAAGAATATATTCGCCCTTGCCCAAGAGTTTGACGATGCGCAGAGACAAGTCGGGAAAACGAAGCGGATCTCGGTCTCGCATTTTCAGTAGGAAGGCTTGCAGGGCGCGGGCATCCGGAGTTTGAGGCAGGTGCTCTCGGTGGAAGGCTGCTAGTTCGACTATTTTGGGCCAACGTTCCGGGGTGCGTACTACCCTTTTGATCGAGGGATAGCCTTTCTGGTCAAGATAGCCTGAAACAGCCATGTTCGCAACAATCATCAGGTTTTCGATTAAGTCGCGGGCCGGGTTTTCTTCCACAAGCTCAAGGTCTAAAACTTGTCCTTCAACTGCCACTGCTCTTGCTTCAACTGTGCGCAGAAAGAGTGAGCCGTGTTTTTGCCTCAGTTCGGCTATAAGTTCTTTGACATGGTTTTGCAGAAGAATTTGCTCGGTCAGTCCGGCAACTTTCTTTACTTCGCGAGGCACCGAACTCTTGCCGTCCAGCCAGTCGCCGATGCTGCGATAATCGAGCTTGGCTTTGTTTACTACTAAAGCGCGGTAGACCTTGCTTTCTATGACGTGCCCTTTGCGGCCGACGGTCATTTCATAGACCATGGCCAGGCGCTCGACATCAGGCAATAGCGAGGTCATATCGTAGCTGAGCTCGTCAGGCAGCATAGGAAAGTTGATTATGCCGGTATAGACCGAGGTGGTATTCTGCCTTGCTGCCTCATCGATTGGGCTCTTTTCCGGCACAAATGAGTCGACATCGGCAATGGCGATATAGACCCTGGATTCTCCGTCTGATAATCTTTCGGCATATTCAATTTGGTCCAAATCTTTCGAGTCTGGATTGTCTATTGAAGACCAGAGCAAGTGCCGCATATCTTTGGTTGCCGACTTCTTGCCTATGGTCAGTAAGCCATCTCCGTTGTCGAATTTATGCAAGAGGTCGCGAATCTGTTTGCGCGCTTCTTCTGAAAAGACAGAGCGCATGCCGTTTAGGGCCATTTCAAGTCGAGCGCGGTCTCGCAGATCTTGCTTCGGCGAGCGCAGCATCGGCTCTGGGTGAGAGTCTTGATGGTTTTTGTGGTGCCGGTTTCTTCTTCTGGGCAAAATTTTGGCTCCTGCTTCGACTATTTGTGACCGATTTGCAACATATCTTGGTTATATTCCCGAGCGCATCAAGAGCCAATATTCTAACAAAATGCAAAAGAAGGCATATTGCACCCTTAGCCAAGTCTGCTTATACTTCTCGGGCGCAGCCCTGAAACCCAAGGCGATTGCCTCTTCACCAAAGGATAGCCCTCTATGAACTCGGTATTTCTTTCGCCGCATTTTCCGCCGAATTTCGATACTTTTGCTCTTCGCCTAAGAGAGTGCGGCGCCAATGTTCTAGGTGTGGCAGACCAGCCCTATGAGAGCCTTAGCCCTTTGCTCAAACATTCTTTGACCGAATATTACTATGTTTCAGATATGCATGATTATGACCAGCTTGTGCGCGCACTGGGCTATTTCACCCATAAATACGGCAAGCTAGATCATATCGACAGTCACAGCGAATATTGGTTAGAGACAGAAGCTAAATTGCGCACTGATTTCAACATCGATGGTATCAAAACCGGTGAGATTGAGACGATAAAATGCAAGTCCAAGATGAAAGAGATTTTTCGCAGTGCCGGGTTGAGTCCGGCTCGGGGGGCTGTTTGTCGTGATGCTGAAAGTTTTTGGAAGTTTGTTTCGGAAGTAGGATATCCGGTGGTTGCCAAACCTGATAACGGCGTTGGGGCGGCTGCAACTTTTAAAATTGAAAATAGAACTGATGCTGAAAGATTTATAGTAGAGAAACCGCCTCTAGACTATATTGTAGAAGAGTTCGTCAAGGGCGATATCGTTACATTTGATGGCTTGGTTGATCGCGACGGAGATCTGGTCTTCTCTTCTTCTTTGCGCTACAGCAGCGGCATTATGGACATCGTCAATCAAGACGATGATCTCTTTTATTGGGCGGTGAGAACCATAGAACCCGAGCTTGAGACGCTTGGTCGTGCAGTTTTGAAGGCTTTTGATTTGAAGGCGCGCTTCTTTCACTTCGAGTTTTTCAAAACCGAAAGTGGGCGCATCGTTCCTCTTGAAGTGAATATGCGTCCGCCTGGTGGGCTGACTCTCAACATGTTCAACTATATGTTCGATTTTGATGCTTGCCGCGTTTGGTCCGAGATGATTGTGCAAAGTAAGAAAGCTAATTATGCGCTCAGACCATATTTTGTAATTTATGTCGGGCGTAAAGACAGAATGAATTACAAGCTCAACCACTTGCAAGTTGTTGATCGCTATAAAGAACTTCTGGTCCACGATGAACGCATCCAAGAAGTGTTTGCCAGAGTGATTGGCAACCACGGCTATATCTTGCGCGATCAAGCGCTAGAGCCACTTCTGGAGTCGGCTCGGCAAATGCTCAGCCGTTCCTAAACTATTCGTTTTCTAGAGCTTCTGCCTCAAGATTGTTTTGATTGATTTCGCGGCTGAGCCAAGCCGGATATTTGTTGTCACTGGTCAATTTCAAAAAGCTTTGGCTGGGGTCAAATAGCTTGGTGTGTCCCTCTCCATTCATATTGACATTGCCTGAGAAGTTCTCCACTAATTTTCTCGCCTCTTCCCCGCTTGCATCGGTAATGTTTAGTTCGGCAAGCATTTCTCTAGTGGTTTGCCTGATCAACTCTTGTCTTGGATCTCTTCTTTCGCCCTCTGAGTCTAAAGCCGGATTATTCATTTCTTGGCTTGAACTTAAGCCGATGCGGCTAAAATAGAGATGTTCAAAGGGCGCGGTGAGGGCGTCTAGTTTTTGCTTCTCATCGGCTTCTAAGCCGGCTTTATCGCCACTGTCATATAAGTCGAGTCGGTTTAGATTTTTAACCGGGTCATTGGGGGCGGCTGCCCTGATGATATCAATGTCTTTGACTGTGCCGTCCTTTTTGTCTAGACGAGCCTCTAGATAGAGGGGGTCTTGAGCCCCTCCCTGGTTGTGTTCAGGCACTTTTACTTGCAGGTCTTTCACCAGACTTAGTCTTTGGTCATCGGTCATCTGACCGATTTCATCTCTGAAAGAGTCGCCGCTGCCACCTCTGGCGCTGTCTGCCACGATTTTTTCTGCCAGTTCTTTTGTGCCCTGGTTTCTATCGGCCTGGTCCACCATGCTTAATCTATCCTTTGATATTTGGTAGAAATTGAGTATCTGGTCTTGCCTTGAACCAATATACCCCGCCTGTGCAAAGATCCGTCGGTTAACCGATGGGGCTGGAAGCAGCCGGCTGCTAGCCTGGAATTAGACGGTTGCGCCGGAGGAGAGTTAGCGCGGTCGTGACGGACGGTGACGGTGTTGGTGATGGTGTTGCTGACGGTGTTGCTGACGGTGTTGCTGACGGTATTGGATTGGTTGCTAGATGGTTAGTTTGGGTTCGAACAAGGCGGGTGGCTAATGGCGTTAACAGCGGATGACTATAGAAGACTGACAAGACTGGATGCTTCAGCAATGAATACCAAGTCTAGGGCGGAGGCGGCCAGAAAGATGGTGGAGGCGCTGGAGCGGTTAAAGGGGGCGGAAGACGGAGAGAGTTTGTATGACAGTTATTGGCTCACTCACAAGCTTGGTAACCTCTTACTAGAAATCGGCGATACTGAAAGTGCTACCGAATGGCTCATGCAATCTATGGATTATTGGCAGCAGTACAAGGCGCGAAGCCTCGTTTGAGCCTCGCATTTATAAGATGCAGGGCGGTGTTTTGATTTGGAAATATTGGGGTTGAGCCAGGCAGCGCTAAGTTGCAGCACTACAAAATTAAACTATAATCGAGACATCCCCCCAGGTAGAAAAACTGAGAATCATGAGGCTGGCACATTATTGGCTGCTTGCTAAGGCTTTTGTATTTGCTTTTGCGCTGATTGGCATAGACTCGTCTGACTCGTCTGGGTCTGGATCTTCCGGCTGTCTGGCTCGCGAGCTTGCCAGTAAAGGCGCTGCCGATGACAGAGCCAAGAACGAGTTTCTCAAGCTGGCGGCTTACTGCGAAAAGACTCGTAAGCTCCTCATGTCTAGTCGCTTTCAGCAGGTGGTTAAAGAAGCGGACGGGGCCATCAAGGACTTCCCCGGTCAGGCTATGCCCTATTATTTTCGGGGGGTAGCCTATACCGAACTGAATGAAGCCAAAGCTGGGCTTGCCGATTTGGAGGTATTTGAGCGCATGCAAACGCGGGCAAAAATTCCTATCGTTGAAGGTTATGTATTTGATTGCAAAGCTCGCAACTTTGCCGAGCTTGGGCAGTGGCAAAAGGCTTTGTTTGAAGTAGAGAAGGCTCAAAAGAGTGGGAGTTCTCTGGAGCGGTTTAAGCTGAAAGGACAGATTCTACGCAATTTAGGACGGGAGGAGGAAGCGGCACAAGAGTTCATCAAGGCTCTCAAGATAGATCCTAAGCATTATTGGTCGGCATATGAACTAGCCCGTTCCTACGAAAACCGCAAAATGTACGATAAAGCTGTCGAGTCTGCCTCGCAAATGATTAAAATAAGACCGACCGAACCCTATGCTTACGGCTACAGGGCCCAACTTTTCAAGAAAATGGGTAAAGCCAAAGAAGCTCTTAAGGATGAACAGAGTGCCAAACAGATGGCCCAATCAGAATTTCCCTTCTAGATCTAGAACCAGTTCTTCTTTCTTTCTCATGGGGCTTTGCATTACTGTAGTGCCCTTCCTTGTTGGTCTGGCAGCGCTGGCTTCGATGTATTTTGTGGTGCTTGCCGGTCAGAATTACGCTAGGCAGGCTGAAGCTATCTGGGGTTCCTCGCAGGCTGTAGAAATTGCTTTCGCCGACCTGGTCTTGCACGGCTATCGCAAGCTCAGTCCAATTTTTTCCGGCGAGAAAGTTAGCGAACTGCAGCTGCCGGAAAAGCTCTCGGGGCAACCGCCTGTGCAAGATGCCAAGGCGGCTGAACTGGTTAGTTTGTGCCGGTCGCTGCAGTCCGTTGTTGATAAAGAGTCAAACCGTCTGGCTGGTCAAGCTTTTCACAGCAATCAGGAGAGGCTGGTCAGTTATGCCGGACTTTCTCTCAAGACCCTGGGGGCGGCAGGCGCAATTGACAATTATCTGAAGGTCAACGAAGGGCAGGCGGAAGCCATCTGGTCGTCTTGGCAGCGTCTCTGTTCTCTCTTTTGGTTGCTTGCTTGGCTATCTATCGCTGGAAGCATCGCTTTAGCTTTGATGATTGCATCCTATTTCAATAGAGGCATTGTGGCGCGCCTTTTAGCCTTAGAAAATTTGGTCGGGGCTTTGGGTAAAGGCCAATTTGCTATTGAACAATTGGATGAGAAAGCCATGGTGCCGTATTCATCTGCAAAGCCGGCATTCGGGTGGTCTACCGCCAATGCTTTCCTAGCAATCGAGCAAGCTTTCACCAGGCTTTTTGGCGAAATAAACAAGAGTCGGTGCGAGAGTGCGGCGATTGTCGGTTTGTTGGCCGCAGATTTAGACTCGACAGTGCGAGGTCTAGGTCTTGAGGTAGCCGACATCAGCGAGGACAAATCGCTCAAGATAAATGCTGCTCTGCGCAAAATAAGCGATTTTGCCGGCGAACTAAAGACCTTATCTGGGGTGGTTCTGCCTGCCAGCCTAGAAAAGCTTTCTAACTCTGAATTTAGGGTGAAAGACGCTGTTGAAAAGGTTTTTTTGGAACTCTCGGCGCTGGCGGCAAGTAGAGAGATAGAGCTTGTATTTGAAGGCAGTGCGCAGACTTTTCTAGTAACTGACCGAAGGATATTCGAGAATGTTTTAGCCAATCTGCTCGGTAATGCCCTTAAGTTTGCGCCAAGCCCTTCCAGGGTTAGAGCCGTGCTCTTGAGACCTGCTTTGAATAGTGGACTTTGGCAAGATGGTTTGCTTTTGCAGATAATCGATAGTGGCCCGGGGCTCAGTCAAGAGCAGGTGGAGCAAATTTGGGGGACCGGAGATAGACAGACAAATACTGGCATTGTCAGCGAGAAATTCGGACAAGGTTTTGGGCTGGGCTTAGCTTTCTGTCGCCTTGTTTTAGAGCGTTGCGGCGCACGGCTTTCTTATAGCAAAGAAGAAGGGCAGTCTATCTTCAGCCTCGCTTTTCCATCTCGGCAGTTGGATTTTCTTGAATTTAGTGCAGTCGATGGCGATAGAGACCGGGTTCCTGCCTCAGAATCAGCTGCGAGAGTATCGCCATTTCTCAGAAAGACAGTCTTGCTTCTCTGCCTTCCTATTTTGTTTCAGGGCTTTCTTTTTGGGGCTCTGGCAGTTAGTGTGCTCGACTCAGATAAGTTATTGATGCAAATAAAGTCTAGACAAGAAATCAGTGCTTATGCCGGTCGGGCTTGGCTCAATTTGTTTGGGGGCGGCTATTGGACGGCTCTCTCTCTAGCTATGCAGAATAGTCGTTATGCCGAACAAGCCTCGGCATCTTTGGTGACCGTGCGCAAGCTTTTAACCAGGCTAGATATTAGTTCTCGCAATGAGATGAAAGATGAGGCACTTTGGCGCGGAGTCATCCCCACCGTAGAAGGTGAATTGAGCCGATTGGATTCGGCCTTTGAGTCAACTATGGCATCAGTCGGCTTTGGGCGAGAAGACATGCTTGGTTCGCTGGCATTTTCGATCAAGCGGGGACAACTCTTTTCTCTGCGCATGATGCAGGTTTTATCGGGACAGTTCAGACAAATCGATGAAATTCTCTCTCTGCAGGCGCAGAGATTTGTTTTTTTGCAATTTCAGTTTTTGATCTTGACCTTTCTATGTTTGGCCTTTTGTATTGCTTTGCCGGTCGTATTCAGCCGCAATCTGGTCAAGCGTTTGGAAGCTTTAGCTGCTCTGGCATGCGGCGGCTATGGTCAGATTTCTCAGACAACAAAAGACTCTCAAACTATAGATGCAGACGAGATTGATAGATTGCAGGCAAAGCTTGTCTCGATGCTAGATCAGTTGGCAGAGAATGAAAATATAAAGGAGCGCCTGATCACAGCCATTGCCCATGATGTTCGTTCGCCTATTCAAAATTTAGTACTCTTGCTTGAAGCTGGGGGCTCTGAGAATAGTCATATGCCAATGAGCGCACAGGCAGAGAGGGCGCTAAGCCGGTTTAAGCGCTCTCTGGCAATCATTCAAGACTTGCTCGTCTTGCAGAAACTGGCAGCCAAAGCAGAAGCGCTAGAGCCGGTCGACTCAGTAAGCTCAGTAAACTCGGTAGTCTCGCTGCAAGAATTGCTTGCCGACCAAGTAGCGGAATTCGCTGATGAAGCCGGAATCAAAGATGTATTTATCGAAATGTGCGGCACCTTTCCCGAGATTAGAGGCGATAAAAGTCTGATCACTCTTATGGTTAGATATTTGATCAAGTTTGCTCTTTCTCTTTGTGCCAATGGCCAAGTCTTAGTGCTTAAGTCTGAGACTGCCGCCGGTCCGACTTTGTCTGCCGCGCTGACCGGCGATATAAGAGAAGCAGTTACTGTCTGCAAAGGCTTTTCGGTGGCAGCAGGCGAAGACATAGAAGCTTATGCGCTCTCTTTGAGCTTGCAAAATTTGACTAGTCTGGTCAGTTTAACCGGCACTTCCTTGCAGGTGCGCTATAACAAAGAGCGGCATGAAAGCTTGCTTGAAATCGACTTTTAATGCATTATCTCTTTAGCGTTCCAGAATATAGCCGGCGCCTGGAATTGTTTTGATCAAGTCTTGTTGATTGAATAAACTCAGTTTCTGTCTCAAAAGACCCATCCAGGTGCGTACTGTGTTCGAGGTGGCGGCACTGTCTGAAGACCAGACCATGTCTAATAGTTGCTGGGCGCTGAAAATTTTATTGGGATTGCGCAGCAGAAACTCCAAAAGGGCTGTTTCTTTAGGGCGAAGCGTGACCTTTTCATTGCCGTCGGTGAGCAGATTCATTTCTGGTTTGAGCAAGAGACCATTGGCCTGAAGCTCTGCTTCGAAAGCGCCTTGTCTTCTGCGCAAAAGACTTCGCAGTCGGGCCGCTAGTTCGCGCGCGGCAAAAGGTTTGGTGAGATAGTCGTCGGCTCCGGCTGCCAGTCCGCGCTCTAGAAATTCTATGTCGTTTTGACCGGTTAAGAAAATGATTGGAGTCTGTCCGCCCCGCCGGCGATATTCTTTGCAAATGGCTTCACCGCTCATTCCAGGCAGATTCCAATCCAGCACTATCGCATCATAATGAAAGGACGAAAGCATTTGCAGGGCATCTTCGCCATCCTGAACTGCTTCGATTTGGTAAGACTGTTCCTCTAAGAACTGGGTCAAACCGGCAACCAGATTTTGATCGTCATCGACTAGAAGAATTTTGGCCATGCTTGCATTATACAAATTTGACGCTGGTTTTATATCGCTTCACCTAACCTCGCACTATTGGAAATTACTGACGCTTTCCTGTGAGGTTGCAATGATAACAGGCGAAATTAGGGCGACATATGTTGAAAAAACTGCCGTGGCAATGCCTCAAAGCGATCCGCATGAAGCGCTTTGCCTAGTCGGTCAGCTGACTGAACAGTTGCAAGAGTTCGAAAAGCTTTATAGAAATGTACCGGAGTCTATGGCAGGCGGTGCCATAGAGCATTTTCGCGGCTTAATTGCTATTTTTGATGAGCGGCATAATAGGCTCTCAGGGCTGGCTTTGGCTGAGATTAATCGTATACAGATTGAGCTGATTGAGAACTCCTCGGCTGGACGATCTTTGCGGCAACGTCTTGAGTGTTATTTAGATCAGTCAAACCATACCCATGCAAAAAGCTTGACAGCGCTGATTAATGATGTGCTTTGCGGCAGTGATGTCGGTCTTGCCGACTTTATGAAAGCCGGTTTTGATTCTGACGAACAACTTCTCTATCTAATTACTGCCTTTCTTGTTTGCCAGAGAAAAGAGGCGGAGCTTACCGATAGACTCGCTGTATTGGAGCGAGATGTGCATGAGTCTAAGGATGCGCGTTTGCAGGCTCGACTCTTGTTGGCAAAAAGTCTAGAGAATCTTGGCTATGTACGCGATGCACATAGCCTGGTTGATGAATGGCAAAAGTTGTTTAGCGTTGGGCAAGTGCTTCCTTCTGGCGCTGGAAGCGTAATCGGGCTCAAGAGTCGAACCGAAGTCATTCTCGACCGTCAATCTAATTTTCAAGCCATGCTTGCCGAGTTGAAAACGTTTAGAGAGAAGTTTGGTCATTGCGATGTACCAAGGCGCTACAAAGAGAATCAGCGTTTGGCTGTCTGGGTGGCCAATTTGCGCAGTCGGCGTAAAAAGGGACTGCTCAGCCGCGAGCGCGTGGAAGAGCTCGACCGATTAGGCTTCCTCTGGGAGAGCAATAGACGACTCTGGCAGAATTACTTTGATGCCCTTGCTCAATTTATCAAAGAACATGGTCATAGTTTTGTGCCAATCGACTATGAAGAGAATCCGAGCCTGGCTAAATGGGTGCGCAATCTGCGTAAAGACGTGCGGCGCCAATCGGTTTCGGAAAGAAGAATTGCTGCCTTGAGGGCTATAGGCTTTGATTTTGAAGTGCGAGAGAAGGTCTGGTATGAGCGCTTTGATCAGTTGCGTCTCTTCAAAGAGCGTTTTGGTCACTGTCTCGTCCCTAACGCTTGGTCCGAGAATCGGACGCTTTCGCGTTGGGTTTCGCACCAGAGGCAATGTTATAAAAACGGTCAGATCGAGGCTGAGCGTGTGGCTTTTCTTGATTCGCTTGGCTTTGTTTGGACACCGCCAAGAGGTCGACCGATCAAATAAATTTGATGTGGATTTTATACACCTTTACGTATGCTTCCCTCACTTGATTTTCTTGGAGTTGAGAGATGGACAAGACGCACGAACCGGTGGATTCTAAGCAGGCGCAGAAGCACCACAATGAGCAGCAAAGTGATGGTTTGCATTTGCTTTATGACTTTGTAACCTCGCCCTTGCTGGCCCACAGAAAGCCTGATAATCAGTCGTCAGAGCTTAAATTAGATGCAAAAGATCTCTACAATACTTGTGTCAAACAAGGTGACAATTCAGTGCTCGGTATGCTGGGTCTGCACACTCGCAGTAAGGAAGAGCAAGAGAAGCAGGAAGCAGGTTGCTACAAATCTGTTTTGGAGCAGCATCAAAAGGCGGTCGGCGAATATTGGAACCAGGTGGAATTGGATAAGAGCTTTGGACGCTTGATCTATCAATTTCCACCCGAGTTTAACGGACCACCCAAGCCGGCTCATGCTGAAGATAAAGTCTTGCAGACACCGTCTGCGAAATTACCTTCAGCCAATGACATGCTCGACAATGCCAAAGAATTGAATAGGCTGGCGGAGCAAAAGCCTGATGCGCCGGACTTTAAGCCTCTGCAGCTCTCTGAAGGCGAGTTCAAACAAGGCTATGCTAGAGAAGCTTTGAATGTCGGTAAGAAACTTGGTTTGACCGCCGAAGAGACTGAGAAAGTGGTGATGAATGTCTATGCTTTCGAGTGCGGCGGACGCGGAACTTATGACTTGCTTTCTGGTGTAGACAAAAGGCTGACTCAACCTGATAAACCTGGACATAGCGAAATACAAGAGGCTCGCCGTTCTGCCCATCCGATTTCTTCGGCGATTGGCTATAACCAGATAATAATGAGCACCAACCTGGCTATTCACGACAAAGAAGCAACACCGGTCGCTGAGCGGTTGCGTGAACTGGCGAAAGATTCACCCAGAGGCGCTGAGTTAGAAGGTAAGGCAAAGCTCTACGAAAACTTACAGAATAATCTGCACAAGGAACTTTTGCTTTTTGCCGCCGAGCACCCGGGCAGAAGACATAAATACATAGACCACGAGGGTAATCCGCGCTATAAGCTCTATCAAGATTTCGCCGCTTCCCATAAGCCTACCGCCAGTGGTTTGACCGGGCGTCAGTTCTCCTCGGCATTGCATGCTCTCAATCTTGACGGCGACCTGGGACCGGTGATTCAAGCCAGGCAGTTGGAACATACCATGCAACATATGCTTTCGCCGCAAGTGCGCGCCAATCTTACTAAATTAAAGGGTGAGAAAGCCGGAGAGTATTTTGGCGCTGCGGTGGAAATGGCTAATCTAGCGGGTGAGACGAATGGCGCTGCCATGCTTAAACCGGGTCGAAGTCATTTACCGACGGTCAATTTCTTCGATCGCAAAGGCTATGAGGCTAATCCAATAGTGCAAAAGCGAAATGCCGGGCAATTGTTAGAGGCGGTGTATAGGGTTATGCACGGTGCCAATGCCAGCCCCCAGCTATACGGCAATGCCCAGTTTGAAGAGTCTTTCAAGGCTGAGCAAATGCAGAAATAGAGAGAAGAGGCGCTTAGGGCGCCTTTTCTTTTGGCTGAAATGAGACAGCCAAGTGTTGTGTCATTCCAACTGTCACCATGAGCGGTGCTTGTTTCTCTTGATAAGCCGCCTGCGCCTGTTTCATTATCAAGATAAGTTCGGTTTTCGCCTCTGCAAGGAAAAAGTCTCGTCTCTATCAAGAACAAGCCAAACTCCTAGTTCAATTGAATGTTACCTTGCCGGCGGGCAAGTTCAACCGAACCTATTTTTCAACTGAACTCCAGCGAAAGGAGATGCAGCTATTGCTTCTCAAGATGAAAGTCTGCCGCGAGCGGCGCTAGCACTCATTGTGGTTGGAATTATCTGGCAATTGTTGCTGGTTTATTTTGACCTAGGCTTGGATTTGCTCAACCTGCCCTACTGGTTGAATCGTCTGATTCAATTAACTGCCGCCTTTTTGCTATATAGCTGGTCGGCAGTTTGCTTTTATGCTGGGCTGCGTGCTGGTGCTCGAGTTAATCAGCGGCGCGATTTTTGTGAGCACTCATGGGCATTGGCGCAAGCCTACCTCTACTTGAGAGAGACCATACAACTGGCCGCTCTCTTGCTTGAAAGAGCTAGCGGCGCCAGTGCTCCCCCTAGTACTTTTGGACAAGGCTTGCGCTATATCGCTCTAGCCTTGTTCGCCTACCAGGTTCTCTTCAAAATGGGTTCTCCAACCCTGGTAGCTCACCTGTCCGGCCTGACGCTGGGCTATCTCTTTGCCGGTTTCTTCCAAAAAATAGAAAGATGGAAAGCCGGCGTGCAAAAGAAGGAAAATGAAAATGTTTCCGAAACTTCCTAAAGCAACAATGAACTGGTTTCTCTATGCTGCTATCGCCTTTGTGATCATGGGCACGGTGGCTTTCGTTTGGCCCCATGACGATGATGGAGACAACCTGCTCAAGTTTCACTCGCAGAAAGATCTCTCGCGAGTTCAGCAAGTGATTCGCGAGAATCCGGCTACTGTCAAAACTATCACCTTTGTGAGAGTTAAAGGTGAGGCTTTCCCTGGGAAAGTGCTGCTCGACAGCAATGGAGAAGAGAATATCTGGAGCCCTCTTGCTGGCGAAGAAGAATATCGTCGCATTAGTGCCACTGCCGATAGTGCAAAAATCGCAATCAACAGCCAGGTGGTCGAGCCTTCGCAGAAGACATCGCTGGTCTTGCAACTGGCTATCACTATAGTGCCGTGGCTGCTCTTCATGCTGGTTGGTTGGCTCATGTTCTCTAAAATGTCAGCCGCCTCGCAGAATGGCTCAAAGGACAAGAACGCTAAACTTACCCGTCTTGATCTGGTCTCCAAGAAAGTCTCGCTCAAAGATGTAGCGGGCATCGATGACGAGAAGCGCACTCTAGAGGAACTTATCTTTGACCTAAAGCATCCCGAGTTGCTCACCAGTCTTAATGGTCAGATTCCGCGCGCTGTCCTGCTCAAGGGGCCTCCTGGGGTGGGCAAGACTTATATCGTGCAGGCTATCGCCGGCGAGACCAGCATTCCGGTTTTGTCCGGCGCCGGCTCAGACTTTGTGGAAATGTATGTCGGTGTGGGCGCTGCCCGCATTCGCGATGCCTTTGCCCAGGCTCGGCGTTTGCGCGATGAGTTGAACTCGTGGGTGATTATCTTTATCGATGAGTTCACCTCTATCGGTCAGAACCGCGCCGAAGGCGATAACAAAGAGCACAAGCAGACTGTCGACCAGTTGCTGGTTGAACTGAACGGTGCTGGTGATTTGAATGAGCGCATTCTTTTCATCGCTGCCACCAATCAACCTGAGGCGCTCGACGCTGCTGTGACTCGCTCTGGTCGTCTGGGCGATCTGGTGATCGAGATCTCTAAACCCGACAAGGACGGACGTCTGGCTATCTTGAGAGTAAAACTCGAGAACATGCCAATCGCAGACGATGTCGACCTCGAGAAGATCGCTAACGAGATGACCGGCATGACCGGTGCCGATATCGATACGCTGGTGCGCAAACGGGCTCCGGCTCAGGCTAAGCGTCGTCTTCTGCGCGGCGTCTCGCCTGCCCTGCTCTTTTCTGAAAAGGGATTCCGAGTCACGGATCATTTTCAGGCGGGGGCGGTGAAAATCACCATGGACGACCTTTGGGTGTCGCTTATGGAGATGGTCTTGGGCAATATCAATGAGACCAAGGGCAGGCGGCTCGAGCCCCAACTGAAAAGAATGATCGCCTATCACGAAACCGGCCATCTGACTGTGGCCATGCGTAAACTGTTGCAGAACACCGGCCGCTGGGACGGGCAGTATGGTGACGAGATTACCGATATCAGCATACTGGGACCGAATGGCACCGGTGGCTTTGTTCGCACCAATCCGCGTCATGAAATGCCTACTGCGCGCAATCTCAAGTCGCGTCTGGCGGTGGCTATGGCCGGTAATGTCGCTGAAGCGCTCTTCCTCGGCGAGACCACCGGTGGCTGTCAGAATGACGTGGAGATGGCTAATCGCATCATCAAGGTGATGCTCATGCAGATCAATATGTCCGGCTATCATAACTTCCGCAAAGACGAAAGGCTAATTAAGCTGCCTGCGATTTCGGTCAAGCAGCAGGGTGGCTCGCGCTATCTTGGCGGTGCCATGACCGAGGCTCCGCAGTATGGCATGTCCGACTATTCCGCCAGCCAGGTGGATGAACTGATCAAGGTTTATCTTGAGGAAGCGGAAGCGGAGGCTCGTGCCTATCTGAAAGAGGAGCGGGAGTGGGTGGAGTATTTTGTGCCTGTTTTGATTCAGAAAGAGCGCATGCGCTTTGCTGAGATCAAAGAGCACTGGGACTACTTCCACAAGGGCAAGGACCTTTCCCGGGCCTTTGCCTTCGTTTATGACTGGGACGAGAATCACCAAGTTTCAGCTTCATAACTCCTACATCTTGCTGCAGCGAGTCCTCCAACAGTTAATGGAGTGGAACCAGAGAAGGGCGCGAAGCGCCCTTCTCAACCTACATAAATATGGCGCGAAGCGCCCTTCTCAACCTACATAAATATGGCGCGAAGCGCCCTTCTCAACCTACATAAATATGGCGCGAATCTAAATAGTGTTCACCCCAAATACCTGAGTAGAGCCTTTCTCAATGAGCTGTCTTTGCTCTCTGTGAAGATATTTCATTGAGAAGCGCTTCGCTTCACTCTAGATGAAGATAGTGCAACCAACTATGAGGTAGTCATGTTTGCAAAGCTGACAGGACCGCTCTATCAGATTTTCTTCGGCAAAGCCTCAATGGCGGTCTTTGTCGGAAAGAATCTTGTGGGGTTGGCTCTTTCGGTAAGCGGCTGCGAGACATTCGAAGCGATGGCTTGTCATGCTTCGCCATGGCTTGCTGTCATCTCTGCCGATCTTGTCTGGTATAACATGCCGACTTTACTTCGGCTCATCCGTCTGGATCGAGTTTGGAGTCGCTGAAGAAAGGGGGCGACCCCTTTCTTCTTTTGGCGAATTGATACTAAAGAATGTAGTTAGCAAATGAGCGAAGGCTGTAATTCTATTCTATATCCGCTTGTCAATTGCTGGTGGCGGGTGTATTCTGGTCTTGATATATGTTTTTTGTATGTCTCATTTGTGTTTAAGTCTCATTTGTGGCGGTTTGTCTTGTCTTTCAGTCGACCACTTGCTTTTATGATTGCAGCTGGACTATTCGCCTCCAGCGCAATACCGGCCTTGGCTGAGGATGCCAAAGTCGATCCTGGTCCAGAGCTTTCAATGGTTGTACCTGGCTCTGAAAACAAGACTAGAAGCCAGCGACTGGCCACTACTCTGCCCTGGTATGCCGACCTCGATGCCGCCGGTGAAGCGGCTGCGCGCCAGGGAAAGCTGGTCTTTTGGCTGCACTTGCTCGGCAATATCGATGGCTTTACTTGATCGGCCGGCAATAGCCTGAGAGCCGTGTCGCTTTCTAAGGAATCAACAATTGCAGAGCTGAAGCGTAACTTTATAGTCGGCTATCGCAATATCAAAGACGAAAAGTATGCCGGCAATTCGGGTGTGCATCCTCTTGATGGTGCTGCTGTTGGTACTACCAATGGTGCTGGTCCCCATAATGTACAGATGTTTATTTTGAGTGCCGATGGTACGGTTTTGCATTGCTTACCGGGTTACTGGCAGTCTGATGACTTAAACTGTGAACTGGAATTGGCCAAGCGTCTCAACACCGTTTGGCTCGATAAGGCTATGAAGTTATCTGACAAGAAACAACTCTTTGTGCGCCTGCATAAAGAGCATGCCCAGGCTCACAGTGATGAGCTGAGGGCTCGCAGTCAGCTACAGGGTTTTGATGCTATGCATATCTACGAACATCGGCACGAACTGGCCGATTGCATTAGCGATAAGGAAGCACTAAAGGCTGTGCAGGATCCTCATAAGGGGGTGCCAATTGAAGCATTCAAAACTACCGACCAAATTATGCATAGTCGTCTGGCCGAGCAGCCCTTTGTTTCTTACAAGTCTTTCGATGTAGAAAAGTTTGCCGATTATGGCTGCCAATATTATGACCGCGAAGAGCGAAAACTGGCTGAGAATCCCTATGATCATGCCTATAGAAAGCGCAGTCTGCGCGAACTCACGGCAAGTCATGACCCTTTGCCCAAGCCCCAGATTAGAACGGAAAAGGCAGCACCTCTTAGCCTTAAGCAGGAATACATTAGGGCAATCTCCGGTCAAAATTGGCGCCTCGCCCTTCAGATTTCTGAAAAGCTCATCTTTGAAAACCGGCAGCGCCCGCAGGCTCAACCCTTTGAAATGCGCGCCCTTGCTTGCCTGAAGCTCAATATGAAAAGCGAAGCTGCTAACAGTGCCCGGCGCGCCATCTATTTAGGTGCGAAGGGACAAGGGGTACGCTTAGTCTTGAATAAGGCTCAGAGCAATTGTATTTAGGCTTTCCCTAGTGTTTTGGTCTCGGCTTGTCAATGACATACAATTTCAGGGTCAGCCTCAGCTGGTTTCCTCAATTTAGGTGGAATCTTGTCCGAATCTTCACCGCAGAAGTCGCTTCCTTCAGAATCGCAGCCTGTAAAAGAGCCTGCACAGGCAAAATCAAATCAAGAATCTTCCCCGCAAAAGTCTTCTGGCTTTAACAGTTTGCGCCAGGCTGACGGCCCGGGCGGCAATTTCTCAAGCTTTGATAATTGGCTCTGGTACCTGTTTCTCTCTTTCTGGCTGGCTGTTCTTTTCTCTGGTTTTTTCAATGCTGCTCAAACCGAGACCATTTCCTACAGCGACTTTATGGGCTATGTGCAGAGAGGTTGCGTCAATGACCTTGTCGTAAGCAGCCATGAAATTCGCGGTAATTTGTTGGATGCGCAGTCTGGCAAGATTCCCGCTAACTCAGCTAAAGATTCTAATAAGCCAACCGACAAGACCACCTTGCAGCCGGTTGAAACAAAGTCAGGCAGTAAGCCGAATGCCGTCAAGATTCGCAAGTTTAGGACCATTAGAGTAGACGACCCTCAACTTGCTGCCAAGCTTGAGGTCAATCACATCAAGTTTCAGGGCGAAATCGAAGATACCTTTGGCAAAGCTCTTTTGGGCTGGGTTTTGCCGGTGATCTTTTTTGTCGGTATGTGGTCGATGATTGTGCGTCGGTTTGGACCGAAAGATGGCTCGTCTGCGGGTGGTCCGCCCGGCTTTGGCTTTATGTCGATAGAGAAGAACCGTGCCAGGGTTTATGTCGAAAGTAAGGTGAAGACTACGTTTGCTGATGTGGCAGGCGTCGATGAAGCCAAAGAAGAGTTGCAAGAAGTGGTTGGTTTTTTGCGCGAGCCTGAGCGTTATAACAGGTTGGGCGGGCATCTACCTAAGGGCATTCTGCTGGTCGGACCACCTGGTACCGGTAAAACCCTTTTAGCGAGAGCTGTGGCTGGTGAGGCTGGCGTTCCCTTCTTTTCTATTAGTGGTTCTGAGTTTGTTGAGATGTTCGTTGGCGTTGGCGCGGCCAGAGTGCGCGATTTGTTTGCACAAGCCCAGCGCAGTGCGCCTTGCATAATCTTTATTGATGAGCTGGATGCCTTGGGGCGAGCGCGTGGTGTCGCTAGTCTGGGTGGTGGGCATGATGAAAAAGAGCAGACTCTTAATCAATTGCTTGTGGAAATGGACGGTTTTGATCCGCGGCAGGGCGTGGTTTTGCTTGCTGCCACCAATCGCCCTGAGATACTAGATCAGGCGCTTTTGCGCGCCGGTCGCTTTGACCGACATGTGCTGGTTGACCGACCCGACCGCATCGGACGCGAGCAAATTTTGAGAGTACATGTGAAAGGCAAGTCCCTCGATGAAGCCAGTGTCAATCTAGAAGAGATTGCCGCTACAACAGCCGGCTTTACCGGTGCCGACCTGGCTAATTTGATTAACGAAGCGGTATTGCTTGCCACTAGGCGCGGTGCTGAAAAAGTACAAGGATCAGACTTTACTCTGGCTCTGGAGCGTATCGTTGCTGGGCTTGAGAAGAAGAACCGCCTGCTCAATAAACTCGAACGAGAGCGGGTTGCTTTCCACGAGATGGGACATGCTTTGGTGGCTATGTCTTTGCCGGGAACCGATCCAATTCAAAAGGTTTCTATTATTCCGCGAGGCATAGGAGCGCTTGGCTATACAATGCAGCGCCCTACGGAAGATCGCTTTCTTATGTCGCAAGAAGAACTTGAGAATAAATTGGCTGTCTTGCTGGGCGGCAGGGCGGCAGAATCGCTGGTCTTTGATAGCGTATCAACCGGGGCTGCGGATGATTTGAGCAAGGCTACCGATGTGGCCCGCAGCATGGCCACACGCTATGGCATGGTCAAAGAACTGGGGCCAATTACTTATGAGAGCGATGGTCAGACTATTTTGAATGGCTATCAAAGTCCTTATCCAGATTCTAGGCACTTTAGCGAGGAGACAGCGCGTGAGATTGATTGCGCCGTGAGAGACTTGATTAATGATGCTCAGGCAAGGGCTCTCGAAATTCTTACAGGGAAAAGGGGCAAGTTAGATGCCGCCGCTAAGCTCTTGTTGTCGAAAGAGAGTCTAACCGGGGACGAACTGAAACGCGTCTGTGGTGAGTAACAAAGACCAGCTGATTTGATGAAGAGTAGCTGGCTCTGAAAAAAGCACTGGCAAGAATGGGCTCTTGACGAGCGTGGAGTGTGTAGTATATGCTACACGCATGAGCGAATTTGGAGTCTACATAAAAGCCCGGCGTGAGCAGCTGCAAAAGCAGGATGCCGCAGCCTTTTCCTTGCGGAAGGTGGCGGCACAAGTCCAGATCGAGCCTTCTTATCTCAGTAAGATTGAACGCGGTCTGCAGCCTCCGCCTGGCGAGGCGACCATAGTTTCCCTGGCTTTAGCCCTCGGGGAGGATCCTGATGTCCTTCTTGCCTTAGCAGGCAAGGTTTCAGAAGAACTGAAGAAGATTATTCAACAGCGACCAAAGTTATTTGGTCAACTAATACGTCAACTCAAAGATATGCCTGACCACGCCGTTCTCCATTTAGTAAGAGAAGTGCGTGACGGCAATTGGTAAGGTAAGGAGATTTCTCGATGATAAGTCTGGAACACAATGAGCTTGTAATTTCTTTTCCCGAGGTGCATGAGTTTGCTCGGGTGGGTCTGAATTTTCAGAGAACACTGCGCATTCCAGACAATGACCAGGTTTATCCTCTACCGCCCGGCTTGGGTTCGTTTCCCCTGGTGCATGTGGATGACTATAAGAGCAGTGTCCCGTCTAACTGGATCGAACACGGTGGAGTCGTTCTGCCTATGTATCAATCTGAAGCGATGTGGATCTGTTTCAATCCTAGACCGGCACCTGGTAGAGCTTCTTCTTACCCCTTTGCCATAAAGATTTCAACCGGCAAAATCGATGCTATTACGGGTGAGGAACTGAAAAAAGGTTTGCACCGCAATAAGCAAGATTATGTTGTGGTACCTGGACAACCTTGGCTTGACGGATATTGTGTGAAAAAAGGGATCATCAGGCAGTTTGTCGCTATGCCTCTTGGCCAAGGTTATTCAGCCGAAGAGCAGATAACCAAGAAAGCCGAATTTGGAGGTATCCAAATAGTGGTCTATCCGCTCAAGGCCGAAGTTTATGATCGGCTCTATCCTGAGATAGCGATCGACGAGCTGCGCGCTCGCTTACGCAGTACTCCAGATGATAGTCCCTTGGCCTGGGGGGCAAGCGGCGGAGCCATGGGGTCCGGTTTTGGCTCCGCTCCAATTTATCCAATGAGCGCCGGTTCTGGGTTTCCACCACCTAAAGGTGGTCCGGCTGGTTCAGCAACCTTCGGCTCTCCATCTTCGACTGACTCTTGGGGAGCTTCACCTGCAGCTGCTCCACTACCTGAACAGGCTTCGGCATGGCAAGTTGCCAAAGCTATTGCTGCTCCGGATATGGGTATCGCCCCTGGTGGGCGAATGAAGCAAGATATCTATAAAGACACCTTCAGCCTGGATGATTGGGATACTGAAAACTGCAGCCGTTGCTTTATTCATCTTGCCAATTCTTTAGCCTGGAAGAGTATTACTGGGGCTGTGCCTCCCCATGCGCCGCCTAGTGCAGGTCTTTATGCAAGTTATGGTTTGCCCTGGTATGACTACTATGATGGCGATTTGGACGCTCTGAGTGGTTCCGGCAAGCTGGCCAATTTGAAAAGCGTGCAAGAACTATCTCAAAAGAAGGGTGAGCCGATAGACAATAAGCCGCTTAAAAATCTTCCGGTTGTCAATCAGCCGCAGAAGCCGGTTAGAGAAGGCGATTTCTAAGTTCTTTAGCTCGCTCGGTCTTCATTTATGAAATAGCAAGAAATTCTCGAGAATTTCTTGCTATTTCGCTGAACGAGTCACTCTGTCATTCTTTTGGCTGTTTACTTTGTATCTCGGAGATATTATAGGCAATAGTAGATATCAGCAAAAAAAGCGAGGGATCTCATCGATCCACTCGCCAAAACTGAACCGATATCGGTTTAGTTATTTACGACCTTTCTTGTCGTCTTTTTTGCGTTTGCCGGCTTTCGGCTTCTGGCTGGCGCAGTTTTCGTGCAAGCCTTCGCTCAAAAGCTGGCGCAGTTCTTCTAGGCGGCTTTCCTCGCTGCCGAATGCAGTCTCGTAGTCTTGCATGCTCTGGCGGATGACCTGATGGGCGCGGTCAGGGCCGTAGACCTCGTCGATATAGACCACAGATTTGTCGCTGTCGCTCTGACCGGGAGGGCGCTTGTAGCTGAGGAAATAATGCTTGAGCCTTTCAATAACGCCGGGCGGCACTTCGCTCAAATCTTTGATATGCCCGAAGGTGATGTCGGCATCGAGTACGGCGATGATCTTGTCGTCCGCTTCTCCCTTGTCGACCATGAGTAAGCCGCCGATAACGCGGGCGCTCAGGAGAAGGT
>JAFLCK010000037.1:0-44942 GCA_017303615.1 Obscuribacter phosphatis (SeqCode) | reverse complement strand
ACCGCCCGCATCGGCGTGGTGCCCATGGTCCCCTGCACCCCCTACGCCACCTTCGTCAACGACCGCATGGTCATGCAGGCCTACGACCCCGCCCAGCCGGTCAACTCGCCCAATCGCACCCTCCAGCGCAAGTTCGCCGGCGAGAGCGTCAGCCTCGTCTGCAACTACGACAGCATCGACGACCAGCTCTCGGCCATCAATTCGGGCCGTCCGGTCATCTACTTCGAGGTGACCGAGAGCGGAGCACCGGCAACGGCAGAGGCCGTGAACGATGCCATCGGTATCACCGTCGACACCAGCCTCGCCCCCGACGCCGTGGTCGACCTGCTCAACTACATCTGCGAAGGCGACGACTTCTCCGAGCGCAGTCTCTCCGAGCTGCACCGCGGCTTCTACATCATGACCCGTGGCGGCGACTTCCGCGTTCTCATGCGCCTCACCGACATGGTCGAAGCCACCCGCCCCGGCACCAAGGCTGCCGAATTCTGCCGCAACGCAGGACTCGACTCGGTGCTCGGCCAGGGCGTTCCCGACTCGGTCAAGCGCGAGATGTTCCTGGTCTGCTCGGCCAGCGCCGCCATCAACAAGACCGGCGGCATCACCCTGCCCGACATCAAGCGCTTCTTCCCAATGCTGGCTTCGGCCCGTCTGCAGCGCAGCGACGACCAGCCGCTCAGCAATGTCGACGGCACCCTGCGTCGCATCGTCGAGGTCTTCTTCAGCTGACGACTTCGCCCTAGGCTTCAACAAGAAGGAGAATCGGGGTTTCCCGGTTCTCCATTTTTTGATATTTTTTATTATATGCCGTCGTATGCAAACCAAAATGAAACAACAAAGAGACGGACCGTGGTCCATCTCTTTGCAAAATAAGCCATTTTGTCAAAACTATTTCTTGTTCTTGCCCGATTCGAAGATTTCGCAGGTGCCAAAGCCCAGAGCCTTGCAAGCACGCTCACCAAGCTCTTGAATTTTCTCTGCAGCTTCAGCCCCACTTAAGGCTTGCTTGTTCTCGCCTGATTGACTGTTGACCCCATCTTTCATTCTTTGCATAGACTGAAACTCATCCAAAAGCCTGGCAGAAACACCGCCCTCTCTGTCAGCGTTGTGTAGTACGCGAGAATCATCATTTCTAGCAACATCTTGCGGCATATATCTGTCCTCTTGGTTTAGAAAATAGGGGTCTCAATGAAGACATACTAAAGCCGAGGTCTAACCGACTAGTGACCTTTCCGTGACCAGACTGTGACCGCCACAATCAGACTATATAAGAGGATGAAGGCAGCATTAGTTGATCAAGTAAAGATTGCCGTCCTGACTGCCTATACAAACCCCGCCGGTGGTAAGAGCCGGCGAACAAACGATAGGACGCTGGGTCTTGAGCTTCCACTTTATGGCACCGTTGCGAGTGTCAATGGCATAAACATTGGCATCAGGGCTGCCGCAATAAAGCATATTGCCGGCAATGGCAGGGGCCGAAGAAAGCAAAGGCACTGGAGAGTTGATCTGCGTCTTCCAAAGTACTTTGCCCGAATGAGCATCCAAACAGTAAAGCTTGAGGTCGTCGTTGGCGGCGAAAATCTTTCCACCCACACCGGTGGCAGTCACGCTGAATGATTCAGCTGCACCTGTTTTCCATTTCTGCTTACCGCTGGCCAGATCAACAGCATAAAAAGCATGATCCCAACTGCCGAAATAAACAGTATGGTCAAGAACCATCGGAGATGCCATGAGTTTGGCGCCGGTGCGAAACTGCCAAACCAATTTACCGGTTTGGGTAGAAAGGGCATAAACATAGCCATTATGCGCACTGCAGATGACCACACCCGGCGCTAAACATGGCGATGAAGTAATCCGACCCAAACTCGACTGAGGAATACCGGCTGTATCTGCCGCCTTGGGGGCAGCGGTGCTAGTGCTATTAGGTGCAGCACCATTCAACAAATTAGTATCGGGGTTAGTCTCTGGATTGCTTGGCGACTCGCTCTGGGGAAACTGCCAACGCAATTGTCCAGTTTTGGCATCAATGGCATAGAGATGCCCGTCCCAACTACCAACATAGGCTACCGCTTCATGCACAGCCGGAGATGACGAAACTCTATCTTTAGTCTCGAAACTCCAGAGAATTTTTCCATCTCGATTATTGAGGCCATAGACCTTCTTATCTTCGCAGCCGACAACCAGCACTCCATCAGAGATTGCGGGTGAAGACTTGACCTTATCGCCAAGCTTGCTCTTCCATAAAAGTCGGCCGTTTTGTTCATCGACCGCATAAACATGCCCATCATCAGAGCCAAAATAGATAACACCTTTATATATCGCCGGTGAAGAATCAATTGGTCCCTCAGCCGGAAACTTCCATTTGATGCTGCCTTGGTTGGCTGGTGGGATATCTATATATGAATTACCTGTGCGACTCGGATTGTGCAGGAACATTTGCCAGCCCCCTCTATATTGGCTGGTCAAGCCCTGTGTAGCCTTAGCTGCTTCGGCCGCCGGCAGGGCGACGGCATGTTGCGCTTGCTGAGCTTTATCGGTCTCAGAGATAGATTGCCCTGGCTGGTTGCCGGTTTTAGTGAGCTGACCACCGCCGGCAACTGAATTTTCTTTTTTGGCTGGAGCGCTAGACCGGTCGACTGCTTTTTTTGTAACCGGCTTAGCCTGTGGCTTTGCCTGGGCCATTGCCGGCATTAAATTTTGACTTGAGACAGCCAAACAAATCGCTATAGAAAAAGCCTTACAAGCTAAATTGGCTTGCCTTGCCGGTTTTGGAAGGGATGTCATGAGACCTCGCTTTTGAGCTCGAAAATGATCCGCCGGTCGATTGTTGGGGAGGGCTTCCCAACCGGCTTACAACAAGAGTCAATTATAGAACTTGTAACCGGTGCTTTCACAAAATTGATGGAACCAGAGCTTCATTAAATGAGGACTTTTGCAGCAGGCTCCGAACTGGAATTCATCAATGGTTCAGCAATCCGGGCTTTTAGGGTATCTCTGTAAGCGTGTATATATCTATCTTTCAGATACACCCTCCAAAAAAAACTTTCAAAATTCCAGTCAGAATCACTTGTCTAAAGAGAATCATGGTGTTATCATCCCTGGCTGTGGGTTGGAATGAGCATTTCCAACAAGGAGGAAATCAGAATGAACCGAGCTGAGCTCGTTGAGAACGTTGCAAAAGCAACAGGACAACCTAAGTCTGAAGTAACCAGAACCCTGTCTGCTTTCATTCACACTGTAACTGGCGCTCTCGCCAAAGGCGACAAAGTCACTCTCGTTGGCTTCGGAACTTTTGAGCGTCGCATGCGCAAAGCCCGCACCGGCCGTAACCCCAGAACCCTCGCTCCGCTCAAAATTGCGGCTGCTCGCGTTCCGGCTTTCCGCGCTGGTAAAGAGCTGAAAGATATCGTAAACGGTCGCGCTAAGCAACCGACACTCGATCTCGCTAAGCCCAAAGCTGCTGCTAAGCCAGCTAAAAAAGCTGCTGCTAAGCCCGCCAAAAAAGCCGCTGCTAAGCCGGCCAAAAAAGCTGTCAAAAAAGGCGGCAAAAAACGCTAAGCAACCGTTTACCCCAAACTAAATGGGGTAAAGCTTGAAAATGAGCCAAAACTAGGTCGATTTTCGACCTAGGCTAGGCAAAAAAATTAGGATGGATTAGGTAAGGTAATCGTCAATTCAACCCACATTGAAGGGCCCTTCTCGTTGAGAAGGGCCTTTCTCTTTGTCATGCTTTGCACCATATACGACACCGAGGGCAAGCAAACTGATCGATAAAAAAAGAGCCAACTCAGACAGTCGCCCCTAGGCGAAAAACATGCACCAGATACGCCACCACGATTCGCTACCTGATGCCAAGACGCTTCCTTAAGCCAGGCTTATGTTCTGCCTGCGGATAAGAACAATCGCAAAATTAGCGCGAGCCTTGCGAGCCTAAGCAGTTCTCATCTTTACAGCCTGGCAAACCCTTACTGCAAGCAGGCTTTCACTTAGCGCAGATCTGCACCAGGTTAGCTTTTTCTATATATTCACCCTAGATACGATCAAGCTATGGCAATTGGTTGTCAACAAGGGCCACTATCATGAGTGCTAACTCTTTCGCTCTCTTTAAGGCCGGTACTCCAAAGACCCAGTAAACAGACACACTAAACGCATGCTGAACGACTGTACAGTCGCCTAGCTGCACTGTGTGGTCTAAGAAACATTCTGTTTACCGCCTTTGCGCTTGTGTCTCACCAACTTCGACTCTCTTGGTGGAAGTGGTCTGAACCAGGCGGCCTAACTGGCGCAGCTCAAGCGGGAGAAAGAAGCGTCACTCTGTATCAAGTCAAACAATCGCGGTGGAGCCGCCGACGGCTATCTCTTGAATGAGTAGCCCTTTCGTCGGTGGGCAAAGCCGCCCCTATGCATAGGAGAGCCCCATGCTCGACAGTATCTACCAATACACCATGAATCTTTCCAACTGGGTGCCAGCCTGGATGAACAACTGGTTTTCGCACCTGGTCACGTCTCCTCAGCTGATCGACTCCAAGACCTATCTCCCGCCCTTCCTGATGGCGATGGCTCTCGGCACCCTGCTGGGTCTCGAACGCCGCAAGCGTCACAAGGTGGCCGGCGTGCGCACCAACATGCTGGTCTGCGTCAGCGCCTGCTTGATCACCATGATCGGCCTGGTCGTCTTCGACACCAACCACATCGGTGATCCCGCTCGCCTCCCCGCCCAGCTTCTGGCCGGCATCGCCTTCCTCGGCGCCGGTGTGATCTGGAAGAACGGTTGGAAGACGCAAGGTCTCACCACCTCGGCGATGATTCTCTATGCCACCGGCATCGGCATCTGCTGCGGCTTCGGCTATCTGCTCTGGGCGACCCTGGCTTCGGTCATCGTCGTTGTCTACATGCAGCTGTCTTACTGGATCTTCCCCCCGGACGACACCGGTGAGCACGTTCTGCGCATCGTCTGCCCGCGCGACAAGTTCGAGGAAGCTCGTCAGCTCTTTCCCAAGGGCTCAGCCATCACTCGCTATTCGCGCAGCACCAACGACAGTCTCGAGTTTCGCATGAACGTCAAGATGACCCTGCGCCAGCTCGACCAGATTGTCGCGTCCAATGTCAACAACGAGGCGGTCACCTCGATCGAAGTCATCGACGAGTCGAGCGCCTGATCGCCTGAATTCTCTAACCAAACGGAGAAGTCATGTTCAAGACCCGCATGCGTCAAGTTCTCTTGGCGCTACTCTTGCTTGCCTCGACTTTCGGTGCTGGTACCTGGTACGGCTACTCCCTGCCTCGCGCGGGAGTAGACCCCCAAGACTACATCGAAACCGTGGTCACACCATACGAAAGCGGGCTGGCGCGCTATCTGAAGTTCCTCGATGGAACCAGGTCGTCGCTGCGCATCGCTGTCTATTCGCTGACTGAAGAAGAGATTGTCGACAAGCTCATCGAGCTGAAGGGACGCGGCAAAGACATCGTCGTCCTGGTCGACAGATCGCAATCGGTGGGAGGCGGGCGCAACAAGTCGGGCGTCTCTTACCAGCAAGCCCAGGTGCAAAGACTGCGTGACGCCGGCATCGAAGTGGTGATCGGCACATCCGAAAAGCGCGGTCAAATCATGCACCTCAAGGTCACCATTCGCGACGGCGAATGGGTGGAAGACGGAAGCTGGAATTACTCCAACTCCGCCGACTTCCAAACCAACAACCTGAACTTCATCCACTCGAAAAAGCGCGCCGACTTCTTCATGAAGTACTGGGCGAGCATGTACGAGTTCATGAAGAAGCAAGACCAGACCCCCTGGGACAAAACCGATTGAAATGCAGTTCAAACACCGACGCATCGCTCTCATCTTCAACCCCACCGGAGGTTCGGCGCGCAGCGGCAAGATTGCAGCCCTTGTGCAAGCACTGACCGAGCGCAACCTCAGTTGTGAACAGTTAACCACCACCGCCGCGCCAGGCTCAGCCCGAGACCTGGCGCTGGCGGCTGCTAGTCGGGGCGACATCGATCTGGTCATCGCTTGCGGTGGCGACGGCACTGTCTGCCAGGTGGCGGAAGGTCTCTCGCCGGCCCAGGCAGAGCAGAAAGAGCAAGGAGAGCTTTTGCCCATGGCGGTCTTTCCGTCCGGCACGGGCAATCTCTTTGCCCGCGCCTTCTACGCCGTGCCCGACCCGCAGCTGTTCGCCGACATGATTTGCCGCAGCGAGCCGCAGCCTATCGACATGATCGAAATCAAGTCGGCGGCAGCAAGTGCATCCGACTCAGAGCCTACCTCAACAACCCAGCGCTACATCGTGGCGGGCGGTTTCGGCAGGCTCTCCGACGCCATCGCCCTGGCCGACCCCAAGTGGAAGCGCTGGTTCGGCTCCCTCGCCTATGCCTGGGGCATGCTCAAGGCCAGCTTCAACCCGCAGCCGGTCAAGTACCGCATCACCGCCAGGCAGTCGCCAACCCAAGGCACGGCCATGCAGATGGACTGCACGGCAGCGGCGCTCTTCGCTCTCAACACCCTGCCGCCCCAGATGATGGGACTGTCGCGAGGATGCAACGCCTCCGACGGCTTCATGGACCTGGTCTTGCTGAAGGCCAACACCTTCGGCAGGCTGTCGAGACTTTCCTATCGCTTCATGCGCGGTCGCGCCGACCTGTCGAAAGACTACGTGCGCATCCGCTGCGGTTGGGCTCGCATCGAAACGAGCCGCCCGGTCATTCCCAATATCGACGGGGATGTCGGCGCCGAAACCTGTTGCGTCGAGCTGCGCACCATTCCCGGTGCAGCTCGCATCATCGTCTCCTGACGTCAACCAAATCTCAAACCAACCTCTGGAGCTGTTAATGACAGAAACGATTCTTCTCTACGGTGCGGCGGCGCTAGGCGTCTTCGCCTTGGTGCGCACCGTTTACTGGTATCTGGAAGGGCGCAAGCTGCAAGTGAGCGGCTATATGACGCCGCCCTCCACCAAGCTGGCGCGCTGGACTTTCAAGGCGGTGGCCAATGTCGGCACGCGCCTGCTCGTCGGCCCCGTCGAAGTGAAGGGCAAAGAAAACGCCCAGTTCAAAGGGCGCGGTCTGGTGCTGCCCAACCACATGATCACATGGGACTTCGGTGTGGTCGGCAAGGCCATTCCCTTCTCGTATCGGCAGCTCTCCAAAGCCGCCGAAATCAAGAATCCGGTCGTCGCCACACTGGCGGCCTGGATCGGCACAGTCGGTGTGCAGGTGGAAGGCGGCAAGTCGCAGGATGGCGGCGGTCAGGCAGTAGTCGACACCGGCGCCCGTATTCTGACGCATTCCAAGGGCAGCCGCATGCTGCTCTTCCCGCAAGGAATGCTCGTCTACAGCGGCGACATCAGCAGCAAGACCTTCCGCACCGGTGCTTCCCGCATGCTCATGCAGGCAGCCGCTTCCATCGGCGATGACCCGCTTTACGCCCTGCCGGTGGCCATCCGCTACAAGACCGACAAGCGCGAAGCCACCTGGCTGCAGCGCCTGCTCTATCCGCTCGGTCTCAAGCTGGTGCGCACCTTCCGCTACAGCGAGAAGGAGATCGGAGCGGATGGTCAGCCGGTGATCAAGGAAAACGGCAAGCCTTCCTACGTCAAGAAGTCGATGGTGCTCTACGGCGCCTATGTCTCGATTGGCAAGCCCATCGCCTACAAGGACCTGCCGTCCGACCCGCGCGCTGCCATCGAATGCGTGCGCCAGAGCATCGAAACCATGCTTGTCGAGATCGACTCGCGTCGCCCCAAGGCCATCTGACCACAAGGAGACAGACCATGTCCAACTGCAATCACTCCAACTGCGGCTGCGCCACCGACGACAAGTCGATCATGCTCGGGCAAGCGGCCAATCTCACCCACCTGGCCCAGCACTGGCTCGGACGCAATCGTCCCGAGCTGGCGGCGCCCTTCCTCGACCTCGGGCAGAAGCTTCTGCACGAAGCCGGCGCCACCAACAGCCCCGAGCAGTTCTGGCTGACCACGGTCAAGATCGGCCTGGCCGAAGCGCGAAAGTCGCCCGCCACCTGCGTGCGGCATGCGCGGTCCGCTCTCGCCTTGGCGGCGCGCCTGGTGCCCGAAAACGATCCGCTCATGGCCATCGCCAAGGGCAACCTCGGTCAGACCCTGGTGCTGAGCGGCGACCAGTCGGCGCGCGACGAAGCCCGCAAGCTTCTCTCGCAAGCCATCTTCGTGCTCTCCGACCCGAAGAGCGTGAGCGAGCGCTACCAGCGCTCCTACCTGGACGCCGGCGTGGCCGAATACGCCCGCGCCCTGCAGTCGATGGACGGGCTGGCCAGTCTGAGCTAGAAGCTCGGCTGCCCACCCGAACCTCCGCAGCAGGCGCAATTTTTCTATCCGAATGGCTTAACAGCCCCAAGTCAACATAAGAAGGGCCAGTGAAAATGAAAACCTGGATTTTGAAGGTCTGGAACAACAAGTTCGTTCGAGATCGGATACTTGCGATCATCTTCCTCATCTTGATGTTCGCAAACTTCACCGCTGCCTACCACGGCACGACCGACGGCGAGAAGCTGCCCGGTCTTGTCGGCGGCATGATCAGCCTGCTTGTCATTCTTGCCTTCGTCTTCGACGACTACGATCCCGATGACGAAGACCCCAACAAGAACCCCGACCGCTACAAGGGTCGGTTGCGCTAAGCATCACCTCAGTTCAACGAGAAGCACTCTTCTCAAAATTCTCAACGCAGCCCAACCAAGGGAAGAGAAAGAGAAAATGGAAACCGAGAACCTCGAAATCATCAAAATGCTTCTCCTGATCGGCATCTCGGTGCCGATCGGTTATTTCATGACGGTCATGGAAAAGACCGCCTGGGCCGAAGCTCGCCCCAATCTGACCTTCTGCCTGTTCATGCTGAGCATGGTGGGCATGGCCTTCTTGGGCGAGCTCGCGGTCAGGGGCGGCTTCGTTCTGCCGGTTGTCGGCCTCTTCCTGGGTGGGCGCATTCGCAGCTCCCAGGACAGAAAGAAAGCCGAGGCAGCCAGAAAGATCATGCTCGCCCAAGCGGTGCAAGATCTGGAGCAGCGTCTGCGAGCCAACTTGGCTGCCGGCTCCGGCCAGCATGTCGACATCACCAAGGTCGACCAAGAAGCGGTGGAAACCGTGACCAAGAAGCTCAACGACGAAGGTTACGCGGTGGCCATCCTTCGCAACCAATATGCCAAAGGCGCCGATGTGACAATGTGCGCCTATAACAAACCCAAGGCAAGCTAACTCCTAATCGGAGGAGGCACAAAATAACTGCGGCGGTGCAAGAACTTGAGAAATCAAGCCTTGCACCGTCGCTTTCTTTTTCAATCTCTTTTTTGACCAACTCTACTATTTCTTATAAGACGCAAAGGCTAATTGCTATTTGACGGCAGTCTGCCTTTTGCCGAATTTTTGTTTGGACGCAAGGGCAGGGCAAAATCTTCGCCTATTTCAGCAACCTTACGGCGGTCGGCTAAAGCCAACTCTTTCTTGCCCGACTTTTCATAAGCAGCAGCCCGAGCGGCATAATAACCGCCTCTTTCCGGTTCAAGTTCGATGCATGAACTAAAATCGAGAGCCGCTTGGTCATACTTAGCCAATTCCATAAAGCAGCGACCCCTGCCGTAATAGGAACTTATTGTCAGACCTTGCAAAGTCTCGCATCTGTTGAAATCATCGACAGCTTTCTGCCACTGCTTATTATTCTGAAAGTAAAAGGCTCGCTCTTTCAAAAAGCGTGCAGGCTTTTCAGCTACTGCAATAGCATTATTCAGACAATCTAATTTATTTTTTTGATCGCCGATGCCATCATAAGCGGTGGCAGATAGCGAATAGAGATTGGCAAGTTGATCTCGATCAAGGTTATCTTTATCAGGACTAGCCAAAACCATCTTTAGATGCCTTAGAGCATCTTTGTACTTGCCGAAATGAGCATAGCCCTCGCCCAAGAAATAGTCGAGGCGGCGACCTTTGTAGCCATAAGAATTACAGCGCTCAAAGTCATGCATCGCTTCATCCCAAGCGCCCATTCGTCTATAGCAGCTGCCTCTTTTGTATAAAAGTTTCGCCAGATCTCTGGCAATCTTTAGTTCGTCCTTACTCCAGGTCATCTTGCCGCCATTCAGTTTTTTCAACTCTTTCTCTTTGGCGGCAATTAACAAATCGTACTCAGCTATGGCAGCCCTATACATCTTCTTCTCTTCATAGACTTTAGCAGCAGCCTGCTTTTTTTCAAATCCAACGTCACTGGCAGACTCTGCCCTCGACTGCTCTGGAATGGCGAAAAAGACCAAGGCAGTAAGCATTAGGGAGAAAAAGCTAATTGAATTGGTTCGATAAAGACTCATTCTTTCACCTATAAGCAGAAAGAAGCTATTATTTATTCTATGATCTTGAACAGCCGCATGACTATCTCTATCAGTTTCGGACTAATGACTGCAAAGGTCTTGTTGCTTGTGCTTTTCTGTTTTGTCTGGGTAACTGAGGCTAAAGCAGGCAATGACAAAGCAGCTACTGCTAAAGAATACAATGCTACCGTCTTGAAACAACGATCTAAGTTTTCAGGTCTTTCTGAACTCTACCTAGCGCAGCCTGGCATGAAGATCGAGCTTCCCCAGCAGAACCTAGTAATTATCAGTTTGCGAAATTCGAAAGATATTACTGTCATTAACACGCTGAAAAGGTCGTATTATCAAGGCAAGGCGGCCGAATGGGTCTATAACAATACGGCAAGCGCTCTTCTTAGTCCATCAGATGCGACACAGCTTAGGCTTGGAGCTAGAAGTGCAGGAATTATCAAAGGCTTGCCTTGCCTAAACATTCAGTTGAACGGTGAAATTTATCAACGGATCGGTTCCGTCCATAAGCGTTCTTGGTGTAAAGGCATGGTTTCAAATGCCAGCATCACCTGTATGCCCGACGGCACTGCCTGGCCGGCCGCCGCCACCATCACAGAGCGTCTCTTTGTCACGCCCAAAACAGGCTTATTGCCCCTGCAAATGAATTTGCACAACGAAGATAAAAGCCCCTCGGCAAGACCTACACTTGAGCTTTTGCAAGTCGAAAAAAAGAAAGTGAAAAGCACTGACTATGACGTGCCGGCTGGTTTCAAAAAGAGCGACAATGCTTCGGTACTTTTTCCTGAAACCAAGCAAAGTTTGTTGGATGAACTTTTGAGATAGCCGCACTGAAATCTTTCCATCGATAAAAGCGAAATCGCAGTCGACCGGTCTATTAGCCTAGATCAAAAAGAAAGAAGGGCTGCTAGCCCTTCTTTCTTGAATGCCGATCAAACCTTGGCTTTATCGATAGAGCCGGCAATAAAGGCCGCCCCCTTCAGCGCCAAGGTGGTGTCGACTGCATCGAAAACACCCGGCAAAAGCCTAGCAACCAGAGCCGAATAACCACCGGTGGCGACAATCACTGGCTCACCTTTGAGCTCGAGACGAGCCTGAGACAGCCATTCCTGCACCATACCCTTGAACATAAAGGTGACCCCGGCTCGCATCTGCGTTTCAGTGGTATGCCCCAGACCCAGATCTGAAACATCGCCACTCTCGGGCAGGCGCACTTCGGGCAGAAGAGCGCAGTCGCGGGCCAGGGCGGTGAGCAGCATCTTCACCCCCGGACCGATAAAGCCACCACCGACAGCAGCATCAGCCGAGATGGTGAACAAAGTGGAAGCCGTACCGAAACCAATGATGATCATCGGTCGCCCCTCTTTGCGATAGGCTGACCAAGCGCCGATAGCTTCGGCGACACGGTCGGCACCCATCTCTTTGGGCATGTCCTTGAGCACCGGCTGGGTGGTGGCTTCAATGAGATAAACCAAGGCGCCATGCTCTTTGGCGGCTGTGACAAAAGCTTTGCCGCAGTCAGGCACCACAGACACCACTACCACCTCGGCATCTTTAAACTGCCAGGCAAGCGGCTTGTCATCAAGAGAAATAGACTTCAGTTCGGCTTCGACCAACTGGAAAGATTGAAGCGAAGTGGAGACTTTGCCCACGGCTCGGGCGCCACCGTCTTCAGACCAGAGGCAATACTTGGTATTGGTATTGCCGATATCAACAATCAGTTTCATAGTTCACGAGATTCTAGCAGAGCACTTACCGAAAACGCATATGCACCGGCGCCTAAAATTCGGCGTCGATGGCAGCGTAAACAGTAGGCGGTTAGCGAAAGAAGAGGAGAGGAGAAAAATCCGGCAGAAAATAGTCAGCAACTAGAGATAGATAAAGGACTCTTTAGACATAGCAGGATACCCAGGGCAGATTGAAGTCTCGATCAGGCAAGACACTAAACAAGAGGTGCGCCGCCGCGATATAAGCATCGTCAAGCTAGCGCACCTCCTGAGAACCGTCAGCTATTTGACGCTGCCGCACTCCTGCTCAATTCGACGCACTTCGTCTTTGGTCACTTCCACTAGAGCGGCAAAGAGCTGCATGGCCAGTTCTTCCAGGGTGTCTGGAGTCTTGACCCGCTTTTCCCAATCAACCAACTTCCAAAAGAACTCGCCGCCTTTCATTTTCACTTCCAAAGCAGCAATTGGTTCATATTGAGCCTCAACCACGGATTGACCCATGAGTTGCGGTGTAGGAACCAAATAGAATTCCACCACTCGCCCAGCACCTCTTACCACAAGACCAAAGTGACGGTTGGAGATTCTCGCTCTGAAATAGGTAGCCGAAGCCTCTACTTCGCGTTTGGAGTTGACTTGCAGCACTTCGGTAACATCACCCAGAATGGTGGCAATCATCTGCATCGAGGTACCGCGGGCCACTTTGTTGAACTCAAAAGAAAAGTAGCGCAGGTCTTGGAAAATCTTGTCGATGATTGTGGTGACAGCTTCGCGATAACGACGCTCGCGCGACTCAGCTAGAACCAGCTCATCCAATCTAGACTCGATAAAGTGAGAAGAATCAGCCTTCAACTCATCCATCCAGGCAAGTATGTCAGCCGAACGGTCTTGCCCAAAACCAGATATAACCTGCTCGGATAGTTCCAGATGAGCCACATGAGACCCAGAAGTGAAAGCAGATGTATCGGCTGCAGCGCCATGACCGAACATGGTGCGGTCAACGTTGCGAGGAAGGGAAGACTGCCCTCTCAGACTGCTTTCTACGAATTTACGTCTGTTTGTTGTATTGCTTTCTTTCCTTACCATTTTGCGCTTCCTCGTCACTTGCCACCCTTCTATTGAAGCCGAAAACCGCCGCCATTTCATCGACCAAAGCGTATTAACGAAAGTGTGTATGTCGGTTGGCTGTGCGTATAATGAACAGTTATGGAAACGCCCCGACTAATCTTTAATGTAATCACCCTCTTTCCCGACCTAATCGATGGTTATTGCCAGACCAGTATTGTCGGCAGAGGCGCTAAAGCCGGACTGATCAAATGTCTGAGCCACAACCCCCGTGAGTTTTGCCAAGACAAGTATCGCCGCGTCGATGACACCCCCTACGGTGGCGGCGCCGGTATGGTACTCAAGCCTGAACCTATATTTGCTTGCCTGGAATCGATTGCAAGAGAACCAGGGTCGCCAGTGATCATTACCAGCCCCCAGGGCAAACCATTTAAGCAAGCCGATGCCGAAAACTTTGCCCAGGCAAAGAATCTCACCATTATCTGCGGTCATTATGAAGGTTTTGATGAACGCATTCATAGCCTAGCCAGCCACGAGATATCGATAGGCGACTTTGTCCTCACCGGCGGCGAACTGGCGGCGCTCGTCGTTATCGACGCCGTAGCCCGCCTGGTGCCGGGCGTTCTGGGGCAGTCCCTTTCTTTACACCAAGAATCTTTCAATGAGGGCAACAGCGGTTTATTGGAAGGACCGCAATATACCAAACCGCCAATTTTCAGAGACATGGAAGTACCGGAGATACTAAGATCTGGAGATCACAAAAAAATCAATCGCTGGCGGCGGGAACAGGCTCTGCGGCGCACTTTTGAGAGACGCCCCGATCTTTTAGAGAGCGCTTCTTTGAATGAAACAGATGAAGCCTTCTTGAGAAAATTACAAGAAGAGCTATAATTCAATCTGGTATCATATTTGATTCTATTTTCCAACCGCATCAGTGAGGCGCAAGATACCCTTTGTCGGCATTTGACGGGCAAGCAGCGCTAAAAATTCATCCGCTTATGCCCGTTTCTAGGGCATCTTACCTGCTTGGCGAAAATCAGAAAGTCTTAGAGAGCCTGCTGGAAAGCGGCGAAATCAGGGGCGTCAAAAGAACTGTCAACGAAAAAAAGCATGGCGAGTATTGCTGGTTTATATACGCCTGCGACTTTGAGGCTCTGCTGGAAAGACACGTCGAAACAAGCGAGAGACGCTTGAATCGCTTTGCCCATAGATCTAAATCAGCCACCAAAATTGATACCGAAATACACCAAAGCAATATAGCCATCGATGGGCTGGAAGACTTTTTTGGTCCAGTAAAGCACCTTGAAAGCACGACACTTTCTCAATTGGATTCTCAATTGGCTAGTGCAAGCCAAGAACCAGAGACAATCACCACCGATGTGGTTCATATCGACTCTTGCCGAGCGCAAGACCCCAATCAAGATCCAACTACGGTTTACCAGGTGGTTGAAGCCGATACTGTAGGTGATACCAGCTTTAGTCTGGCCGCACAGCTCTGGCAAAAATTGCAAAATGCCGACCTTGAAAACGAACAGGTTAATCGCGAAATCAGAGAGTTGCGCTCTGAAATCGAGTCGCTTCGCTCTGAAATGGAATTGCTCAGACTGAAGTTCATGGTCGTCCCCAGCGGCACTACCGCTCGAACCGATACTTCAACCGAGTCGACAAAAGAAAATTCAATAGCAGGCTTCCTTAAGTCAGTGAAGCGCTTCTTTTTCGGTTCTTGAATCAATAGTTAGCGCTAGCCTCGCCCTCCTGACAACATTCAGCTTCTAGAGGCTTTTCTCAGCTTCTTCGTCCAACCCTTGCATAGTTTTAAAAAGACTATTTAGAGTATCGCGGTCTTCTACTTCATCCCGCGTCATCAATTTCGCTGTTCAAAGCTTCAAAACAGTTCTGTTCTAAACCTAATCGCTCATCGACCCGACCGAAGCTTCGGATCGATAGAACCCATGCGAGGATACTATGACCAACGCTACTGAATCAGCTCCCACGACCCAACCGGCTCCCGCCAGCGCCGAAGGGGCACCACTCACTTTCAACGGCATCGCCAGCCCGAACGGACAGGTAATCACTTTCAAAGACGGCAAGCCTCAAACGCCGGACCAGCCGGTCATTCCCTTCATAGAAGGAGACGGGATTGGCGCCGAGATCTGGTCGGTCTGCCGCTCTGTCCTCGACAATGCCGTCGCCTCAGCCTATGGCGGCAAACGCAAGATCGCCTGGCTGGAGGTTTTCGCCGGCGAAAAGGCTCGCCAGAAGTTCGGCGATTCCCTACCGCAGGACACGCTCAGAGCTCTGCGTCATTTTGGCGTCGGCATCAAGGGACCGCTTAATACCCCCACCGGTGGCGGCTTCCGCAGCCTGAATGTGGCCATGCGCCAGACCTTCGACTTGTACCAGTGCGTTCGCCCGGTGCGTTACTTCAATGGCGTGCCTTCTGTGGTGAAGCGTCCTCAAGATCTCGACGTGGTTATCTTCCGCGAGAATACTGAAGATGTCTACGCCGGCATCGAATACAAGATCGACTCGCCCGAGGCCAAGCGCATCCTCAAGCTCTTGGAAGAGCTGGGCAACAAAATGGACGAAGACACCGGCGTCGGCATCAAGATCATGAGCCGTTCCGGCTCCCGTCGACTGGTGCGCAGTGCCATCGAGTATGCCATCAAGACTGGGCGCAAGACGGTCACCATGGTGCACAAGGGCAACATCCAGAAGTTCACCGAAGGTGCCTTCCGCGACTGGGGCTATGAATTAGGCAGAGAAGAATTCGCCGACAAGATCGTCACCGAAGCCGACCTCTGGAGCAAGCATAACGGCGTTCTGCCCGAAGGCAAGATTTTGCTCAACGACCGCATCGCCGACGCCATGTTCTTCGAAGTCTTGACCAAGCCCGACAAGTTCTCGGTAATTGCCACGATGAACCTGAACGGCGACTACCTCTCCGATGCCTGCGCCGCTCAAGTTGGCGGACTAGGTATCGCTCCCGGTGCCAATATCGGCGACAACAGCGCCATCTTCGAAGCCACTCACGGGACAGCCCCAGACATCGCCGGCAAGAACCTCGCCAATCCCTGCTCGCTCATTCTCTCGGGAGTGATGATGCTCGAGTACCTGGGCTGGCAAGAAGCAGCCAAACTAGTGGTCGAGACGGTTGAAAAGACTATCGCCGCCCGCACTGTCACGGGCGACCTGGCTCGCTTCATGGCCGATGCCACCGCTCTTTCCACCAGCGACTTCGGCGCCGCTTTGATCGCCAACATGCCCCAGGGTGACCACAAGACCGGCAACGAGCCGCAGGCGGCAACCAAGCCAGAACCCAGGCCAGAAGAAGCTGAGAAGATCGACGACCCTCAATCACCAGAGCCGACCGCCGCCTAACCGGCATCGGAGCAGTCAGAAACTCAGTTAGAGTAGCTGGATTATCGCAAGATATTCGGCACTACCCGCAATCCAAACAGGGAGGGAGAGAAAGAGTCTCTTCCTCCCTGTTTCTTCGCAAGAAACATGACCAACTACCACCACTCCAATCTTCAACCCGAAGCAATTCTGGCGGCACGCCAAGCCAATCACCAAAGTTCGGTGCAAGCCGTTCTAGGCGACTGGGCCGCGCGACTGACCAAGGGAACCCCACTTTCGGTTCCGCAACCGGGTGAAAGTGTCAGCCTCGGTTCCTTCACGGTGCGCAACTGGTGCGCCCATCACGAAGAAGCCCTGAAGCAACTGAGAGCCATGGGTTGGACTATCAAGAAAGAGCAAGCCAAGCGCAGCGGCTCTCCGATTTTGAACGCCCGCAAGCTCACCTTCAGCTACAAGAAGCCCAAGCCGGCGCCATTCGTCGCCGCCTGGCCTTATCCCACCCGCTGAAAAGAAGGGGAGTATTCCCCTTCTTTTTCTCCATACTTGGCTTTCTCATTTTTCCAACGCTTACTACATTCTATAATATCACAAAAAAAACACGAAACCAGTCTAGTAAATCCCTTTTCCTACTCGACCATATAACCAGCATTGCGCATGGTCTTGATTATTGAATCAGGACCTTTGTCTATTTTCTTTCTAAGCCTTGCAATGCACTGCCTTACTGCATCTTCAGTAGAATCAGATTCGCTGTGCCAAACTTTATTGAGCAGATCATCGACTGTATAAGCTTGCCCGCGATGGCGTGCGAGAAATTCCAAAACCGCCATCTCTTTAGCCAAGAGTGCAATTTCCTCGCCATCGCGCAAAACTTTGAGCTTGCCAGGATATATTGACAGCGGACCCACCCTTAGATCGCCCGATACTATTTTCTCCGGTCTTCTTAGAAGACTGCGCACTCGGGCTGAGAGTTCGCGCAACGAAAAGGGCTTGCAAAGATAATCGTCAGCGCCGCTATCAAGCCCTTCTACCCTAGACTCTTCCTGATTCTTACCGGTCAGCATCAGTACAGGCAGGTGACCGCCGCGACTGCGATAATTACGTAAAACTTGAATTCCTGTTTGTCCAGGCAAACCCCAGTCGAGTACGACCAAGTCATAGTCATAAAGTTTCAACCTATCGGCCGCTTCCTCGCCCGAAACTACGGCTTCCACAGTATGATTCTCGCTGCACAAAGCATCGACTATGGCTTCCGCCACAAGCAAATCATCTTCCGCCAGCAAAATTTTCGCCAAAACTCTACTACCCTGCCAACCTATGCACAGTTTACCCATTTACCGAGAGAATTGAGTTAAACGAGTTAAAATAAGCCTGACTATGAAGCCAAAGGGTCAACGAAAACTAACCTTCTCCAGGCAAATCCTGCTCTTAATCAGCTTGCCCGTACTCACCCAGATGGTCTTTTTGTTCGCCTTAAACTCCAGCTTTCATTCACTGGAAGAGTCTTACGAGAAAGAAGCCAGGGCCAGCGAATTTCTTTCCGACATGGTCAAGTTTCTTTCAGATCTGATGAATTGCATAAGCGCCAAGGTTGTCTATCACATCAGCAGAGAAGAACGCGACGCACAAATATTCGATCGCTCCTACAAGTCGTTGCTGGCCCAGGTAGCGCCCCTCAAAGAAAAACAACACAGACAAAGTCACACTAAACAAGAGGCCGAAGCCTTCGATGGCTTGATGCAAACTCTTGATCAGTCATTTGCCCAAGGTGAATCAGCCGTACTATCCCAAAGTCAGCTCGACACCGCTAGAGCCCTTTTGCAAACCAGACGCACTTTGCTTTCAGTCAATAGACTCTATGTCGATCTGCTGCAAGATATGCAATATCAGAGACGGGCTAACTCTGCCGCTAAATTACAAGCTCGTCATAACTTACTCAACCTGATTACATTGACTTTCGTCCTTAACATTCTTTTTTTGGCTCTGGCTCTTTTCTATTTCAATCGAGTCTCAAACAAAAAATTCGCCCAGCTCAAGAGCAATATTGTCTCACTAGGTCTCAACAAGCCATTACCATCCAAGATCTCAGGCTCGGATGAAATGGCTGAGCTAGATCAAATTCTGCATCAGACCTCAACTGTTCTCAAACAAGCCCGAGAACAAGAACAAGCCCTGGTGGAGAATGCTCTGGATGTCATTCTATCGCTAGATAAATCTATGCGCATCAATCGTATCAACCCAGCCGGTACAAGACTTTGGCAGATATCAGAAGAAGAGCTTCTAGGAAGATCGCTGGCCTCTCTAATCTATGAAAGTGACCGAGATTGCCTGCATGCCAATTTGGCGAATTTAAACAAGTCCAACAACGAATGTTCTTTTGAAATCAAACTGGAAAGCCCTCAGGGACCAATCGACACCGCCTTCAATGTGCGCTACTCCGACGAACTGCAAACTTACTATTGCGTAGCCAGAGATGTCTCTAAAGCAAAAGAACTAGAGAGAATGCGTGCCGATTTTATGGCTATGATTTCGCACGACCTGCGCTCACCTCTTACTTCGCTCAATCTCACCCTAGAAATGCTGGAAACAGGTCGACTAGGCGAGCTACCAGAAAAAGCGAAGAGCAGACTGAGCCGAGCCAGTCAATCAGCCGCTCATCTTGTCGAACTGGTGAACGATTTGCTTGAATTAGAAAAATTCGAAGCTACCGGCATCAATTTGCATATAAGCAAAAGCGAAAGTCAAACACTTATTGAACAGGCTTGTGCCCTCGTTAGAGAACTAGCTGAAGCAAGCCGAATTAAACTGCAAGTGAGAGGCAACAATTATCCAGTAGAGTGCGATGCGCAGCGCATAGTCAGAGTTCTCACCAATTTGCTGACAAATGCAATTAAGTTCTCCGGCCCGGGCGAACTAGTAGAAGTTATCACCGAGGCAGGCAAAGACAGCATTAGAATAATTGTTGCAGATAGAGGCAAAGGAATAGCACCCGACAAGCTTGCCATGATTTTCGAAAAATACAAACAAGTTGTAGACGAGAGCCAAGCCGACAAAAAAGGAAGCGGGCTCGGTTTACCGATATGCAAAGCAATAGTGGAGGCACATGGCGGTAAGATAGGCGTCAAGAGTCAGGTCGGACGAGGCAGCCAGTTCTGGTTTACCCTCTATTTGGCGGGCAAATGATGCGGTGCTCCTTTCTAGTGGCTGCTGCAGTATCTTTGCCTCTATTGCTTGCTGCCTTTGAACCACTTTTGCCAAACCGACTATCCCAAGCCGCGGCAGCAAACAAAAGCGATAAAGCCAAATTAGAGACTGCCGCACTTTTCTTTAAAGCTATAAAGGAAGAAGATCTCTTCATTGGCGAAAGGCTCTTCAATAAGATCCGCCAAGAATTGGGAAGCGAACAAGACTCTGAGATTGTTGCAGCCCAAGCCTTACTATATGCTCGCTGTCAATCTCTTCCGCAATGCCTCAACTTGATCAGAGATAGTCGCTTGACTGAAAAGCCCAACTTGACGAGCGAGGCATTGGCCAATCTGACTCTTGCCGCCTATCTTTCTAAAGACAAGAACCTGGCTATGCAATTTTTTCAAAAGCTCAAAAAAGCAGCCCCCAAAAAGAGCTTGACCGAGCATCTCGCCATTTTGACGACGATACCATATACAGTACTAGACAATGAAGCTGAAGCCAAAAACCTTCTCAAGAAAATGTCCAACCTGAGCTGGGGAGACAACGACGAGACGGCTAGAATATTGTTAACCAGACTGACAGCCTCTTATCAAACACTAAGCAGTGAAACCGCCTATCGCACCATACAAGAAATTCTTAAAAAGAAAGGCTCAGATAGCGCCATACTAATAATTTGCGCCGAAAACCTGCGCAAACAGGCTCGCTATCAGGAAGCCATAAAGCTTTTGGATAGATTGCTCAGCAAGAGAAATAATCACTGGTGGGGTCGAGAGCTGCGCGCCCGCATTTATATGGATCTGTACGAAGCCGGACCAGCGGCTGCCGACTGCAAAGAATTGCTCAAACAAGCAGCTTCGCCTTCTGATAAGAAACACGTTTTAGGATTGATGAGCCGAATATATGAGCATTCCTCTGATTACTTCAACGCCTATAAAACCCAGAGCGAGCTATTGTTAATAGGTGCGGCAAAAACGACTCAGACAACAGAACCAGCCATAAGCAGGGAACTAGCACGTTCAAGCCCCAAGCTCTTGCTGCAAAAGGGAGAATTGGCAGTCAAATGCCTTGACCGGCTGGACAAGAAAGAATTAGTGCAAATCGCAACCGATATGGAAGCGCTTTTGGCTTACAAGCCTAATAACTTACCTGCTCTATATGTGCTCGCTTGCACGCAGCGAAAGCTAGGACTCAATAGCCAAGCACTGAAAAACATTAATCTCGGACTTTCCTCACAACCAGATTATGCGCCCTGGTATGAGGAAAGGGCCAAAGTTTGGCAAGGACTAGGCCAGAAGGACCAAGCGAGAAGAGACCTGGAAAAGGCAAAGAGCTTACGCTAAGGACGCCCAAAAGAGAAAACCAACCCACTCTTGACATGTCAACTTCATGTCAACTTGGGGCGGTACTTTGTTGCCATGAAGCGCATCGAGCGCAGTTTTCTACCCCAAATGAGGACCATACCAATGAAAGAGACTTCCGAAGACTTTAGCAGCCGCAACGAAGTTGGCAGAGGACCGAGCAATATGCAAGCGGAAGCCTACTCTCTCTTGGGCAGCAACCTTACCAAAGGCGACAAAAACAGTGCAGACAAGTTTCTGCCCTCGATGGACATCACTAAAGAAGGCTTCAAGAAATTCCCCAATGAAGATGGCGGACCCAAATCTGAATCCGGCAATTCAGAAGGCATCAAGAAATTCCCCAATCAAGACGGCGGACCCAAATCTGAATCCGGCAATTCAGAAGGCATCAAGAAATTCCCCAATCAAGACGGCGGACCTAAGTCTGAATCTGGCAATTCAGAAGGCATCAAGAAATTCCCCAATCAAGATGGCGGACCCAAGTCTGAGGCTCAAGACCTAGACGGCATCAAGAAAAATCCCAATCAAGACGGCGGACCTAAGTCTGAGGCTCAAGACCTAGACGGCATCAAGAAAAATCCCAATCAAGATGGCGGCGTTAAAGATTGGTTCAAAAAAGAAGGCGGTAAAGACGGCGGAGCAAAAGCCGAAGACCAGGAAGACCTAGACATTCAAGCCAAAGAGAAAGGAGGCAAAAAGTTCGGAACTGAGGATGCAGAGAAAAAACCTTTCTTCCCTTTCGAACCTTCAGAGAAATCCCCAAAATTTGAGAACCTTCCCTATTTCATCCCAAACAAAGCCCAAAAACCGAAACCGGAGTTTGAAAATCTCCCCGCAACTCCGAATATGAAGCCGGCTGAAAGAGTCTTGCCCAAAGCCTCCTGGTAAGACCGGTAAACTAGAGAAAGCAAAAGAAAAGAGTGCCTAGTGCACTCTTTTCTTTTACCATTAGGCAATAATTTAAGAAGAATAAGACAAAGGTTAGAGCCACCAATGCCAGTAAAAAAATTCTTTCTCCCAATAGTCTCTGCCGGTTTGATTATAGGCATGCAAGCACCGTCAGCACAGGCAGCCAAAAAAGAACAAAAGCCAAGCAAAATGGAAATTGCTGAAAAGCTTGTCCGCGGCGATCACCCGGACCGAGCCAAGCCGCTCTTGTTGGAGATTGTGAAAGCAGAACCTAAGAACACATTGGCTTGGTATCTGCTAGGCGAAGCCTATCAAGACCTAGGTCTGCTTGACGGCAGTGAAGGTTCAGCCCGTCAATGCTTCTTGAAAGTTCTTGCACTTGACCCTCTGTATAGCCGTGCTTATACAAAACTGGGTGATTTAGCCGGTGTGGACGGCGACTATATAAAGCAAGTCGAATATTGCCAAAAAGCTCTAAAATGCCCCAATCCAGACCCATTCGCTCTTAAGTACAAAGCAATCGCTTATAGCAATCTCAAAAGAGACAAAATGGCGCTTGAATGCTTCGAACAGTTTAGGGCCCAACCAAACATAGTCAAAGATGATCCCCGAGTGTTGAAGGTGCTTGCTAATCTGCAAGAAAATAACGGCAAATATATTGACGCTCTTGCCACCCTGGACAAATTGGAAAAACCAGGCAAGGACAGAGACTTTGAAATTCAGCGGGCGCGAGTTCTCGAGAAAATGGGCAAGCTGCAAGAAGCTGTGGCTATTTTTTCCAACATTTTATCTGTGAAAGGAAATGAAGACGACGAAGCCGCTTTGACCAAACGGGCGGAGCTTTATGAAAAACAAGGTCGTCTCAAGGAAGCGATGGCTGACTTGAACAAGTTGCTTAGCGGTGCACCCAGCGCCGCCGGGTATAAAAAACGAGCCGCTCTATGGCTCAAGCTAGGAAACAAAGATAAATCTAGAGAAGATCTAAACAAGTCTGAGCAGATTTAGCTTGTAATAGTTAATCAGGAGTTAAGACTGAAGGAGGTTGTCAGGAGAAACCTTATCATCATAGAAGTTTCTCCACAGGAGCTTCTTCAAATAGATGGAAATCAATTTTCTTTATGTTTTCGTTGTGGTTTTAGTCATAGGCTACGCTGTATTAGGAACTGTAGATAGTGTTTGCGAAGACTATGATTGGTTTTCCGGTCGAATTTTCAGCAGAAACCACCAATATGAGCATATAAACAGAGACTTCAACGGCGTCTTTTATATTCTCTCGGCTGCATTTGTCTGCGCCGGTCTAGCTTTTCTCATCTCTTGCTTCCAACCAGAGCCGACCGCACCGCGAAGAGTCTTTATCCAAGACTTGGTTAAAGATGCACCGCTTGCCAAAGAAACGGGAACAACTAGTAATGGCAAGATTGATCACAATAAAGCTCATAAAGTGAATCACAAAGAGAGTCAAAAAGTCACTCACAAAACTGACCATAAAGTCAGTCGGCCAAGAATTTAGACAACAAGGGCTTCCCTATTCCCTACCAGCTTTCCAAAAAGCAACACAGATCCAAAGGCACTCGACAATGACCGATCCGAACTTCAACAATAAGCTCATCACCGATGACACCAATGGCGCTAGATCTGTAAGAATTCTCGCACTAACCTTCTTGCTGATTCTTGGCTACTTTGGCGTTTCTAGGGTGATAAGTCCGATAGCCGGACTGCTTAGCAAACCCACACTAAAGCCGCAAAGTCAGATAGCCGTACCCCATAGCAAAATCAACCAAAATGAAATTGACTGGGGCAGCTACATGCAATCTGTGCAAACAAAAATCAAGAAACATTGGCATCCAACCAAAGAAGCTTCCAGCAAGCGCACCAAAGTTATCTTTAAGGTAAACAGAAACGGCAAAATGCAAAATTTGAAAGTAATTGCCTCAAGCGGTTCTGCTGCTTGCGATAAGGCCGCCCTGCAGGCGGTTTTAGCAGCCGCACCTTTTGCCCCCCTACCAGCCGGCACACATGAAAGTGTCGACATTGAATTTACTTTTGACTACAACGTTTTCAAATAAAGACATCAAAGCTTTCTAGCATTAACCGGCGAAGAAACAGGCATCGGACCAAGCCAATTCTTACCCATCTTTTTAGCCAAAGAAAGGCGAGCCTGCAATACCTCTTGCTGCAAATCATATCGATTCTCCAGCTGATCTGCCTCAATCTGAGCTTGATCAAGGACTGCCCTGGCCGTCCTATCATCACCCTGTGCTTCTATCCGGCTCGCCTGTTTTATGCGCAAACGCACCAGCATGGCTTTTTCACCAGGTCTGTTATTTGGTTTGTTTGTCCAAGATGTATTAGCAGTACCAGATTGATTGGCATTCTGAGAATCTAGAGCAGGCCAGACCTGAGAGCCGATGTAATCGGCAGGCGGACGGAGTTCGTCCAGGGTGGGAGGCTTCGAAACCCCACCCATAATGCTTGAAACACTTCTGCTGCGCTGTGAACTACCGTTTAGATTCATTGGCTGCTTGATTATGTAGGCAGAGTCTGCATTATAGGCATTATGACTTGCAGAACCGGTCAACTTAAAGCTTGTCGACTTTGAGGTCTTGCTCTTGCATGTTGCCGAACCATCCTTATTTTGACCCAAGGCAGCCGGCGTTGAAGAAATCAAAAAGGCGAGCGAAGCTACTGCACCGGTCTTCATTCGCTGCCAAAATTCACGCACTTTCTTAAGACCAACTGGACAATCATTTGTTATAACCGTACCATCGGCGCGCTGATAAAGACGCAGACAAAGAGAATCGCCTGCCGTCGCACCGGTAAGCAAGTTATTCAGATCCGCTTCCGAAATTTCTATGAGGTTGTAGACATTCTTGCGACACTCCCGGCAAAAGCGTACTCCTCTCTCTTCCGTTTTATCCAGCCGATCCCAAAGCATTGGACAGGGGCTCGCCACCTTGAGTTTTGCCATTATTGCACCTCGCCCTTGAGCTATTTGCGATCATGAAATAGCAAGACGAAAATCTCCACAGTCAAAACCCTGAGCCTCGATAAATTTGTGCTGCGCTTGAAAATATTGCATAATGCCCGATTGAGCAACTATGCTTGAAACTCAATCAACCAAAAGAGAAAACTATGCAAAAGACAAAGAAAGAGAAGTCGTTTCCTATTTCAATTCTTTGCTCAGCTTTTCCTTGGATTTTGACAGCAGTACTAAATCTAAATCCGGCTCTCACCTGCTCCGCAGAACCAGCTGCGCAAAAAACAAAAGAAGCAGTCCAACCTAATCTAATCCCCTTTGAAGTCTTGAAACGTAGTACCGCAGGCATAGACCTCAAGAATCACAGCTTGACTCTAAAGGAAATGGACAGATACTGGGACAAGAAAAACGTCTATATAATCGACCTGCGCAGCGAAAGCGACTTCAAACGCGGTCATTTCAAAGGCGCCATCCATCTGGGTGCAGATATAGACGAGAAGAAACTAGCGAAATTGATTCCCAACAAAGATGCGGTCCTGATCACTTACTGCAACAATAGCCTCTATCCCACCCGTATGATTTCACTGACACACAGCTGTTTGCCGCAGTTTATTACCTTGGGCTATAAGAACGTCTACACACTCGAACCAATCTGGCGTGGAGCATCCAGCATGCCCGATATCAGCAAGAACGAACACTGGGACGTTCCTTGAATACCGCCTTTTTTGTTATTGAGAAATTAGAGCAGTGCATAAGCCGGGTTCTGTGTTCGACTGTCATCTATCTTGGAGTACGGTTACCCGTACCCTCTAGCGGCATCGGCAAGTCGAGATAGCGGGCCACTATGCTCTCGACTTATACCTTCGCCTTGCACCTTCAGCGGGGTTTACCTAGCCAGAGCCTCTCGACTCTGCTGGTGACGCTCTTACCGCACCGTTGCACCCTTACCTCTTGCGAGGCGGTCTTCATTTCTGTGGCACTATCCTCACGCTCACGCGCACTGGGCGTTACCCAGCAACCAGCCCTGTGGTGCCCGGACTTTCCTCATCGCCTTAAGACGACGCGACAGTCCGCACTGCTCCAGAAATGATTATAAGATATCTGTTGTATTGACATTTACTAATGACGGATTGCGGTTTTCACCATAGTATGTCTAGTCAAGGTGTCCCGGCTGTGTTAGATATAAGGCTGTGGTCGCAAGTTGTGAGCGTGCCAGGGCAAGGAGTCGGTCAAATCATGATTGGAATTTTTGATTTACTCTTTTTTTCATGTTGGATCTGCCTGATTTTCGGCGCCATCTATTTTCACTGGGCTACAGCCCAGCACGGCAAAATCCGCAAAGGCTCGGTAGGTTCCAATTATTGGGGTACCTACGAAGATACAGCCAAGGTCAAGTCGCAGGGAAGCTTCAAGCTACCCAAGCCTTCCAGTGTGCTCTCCAGCACTACAATCGGTAAGCAGCCTCCGGGCAGCGGCGCTCGCAGATAAATCAGCTAAACCAAGACAAAATTTAGTTACTTCTTGAAATAAAGTAAGTAATTTTAAGAGCATTTTTATGGTGCTCAGGGCATAGTTTATTTATGCCGGGTAACAGACCAAAAGCAGAACTCAATACAGAGCCTCAGGTGGAACTAGATTCGCCGGGCCCTGTAGATAACTATTATCAGTTTTATAGCAAAGCCAAAGAAAGTGGCACCTTTGGCGACTATGCCAGCGCTGCTGACGACTATGCCATGGCGGCGTCGCTTGCCAGAGTCTTCGGAGAGGACGATGAGAGGCTCATGGACAGCCTTTCCCGACTAGCTTATTGTCATTACCGCCTCGGTGCCCTGGAAGAAGCCGAGAGCGCCTATAGAGAAGCTCTCACGCTAATGGAGCGCTATCACAAAGGCAAGCATCCAGATCGCTTTGCCTCTATTCTCTGGTCTTTGGCAGTCTTGCTTTGCGACGACAAAAGATTTGAAGAGTCGGTGGAGTTTTTCAAGCGTTCAATGGCTGTATCTCAGAACTGGGCCGGTCCTTATGACCGTTTCGTGGCTGACTGCTTTTGGGGTCTAAGCAAGGCTCAGACAGGCGCGGGGCAGCTTGAAGCAGCGGAAGAATCGATCAAGCAAGCCATCGAAATTTATGAACATCTGGCACCACTGGAAGGAGCCGGGGTGAAAGAATTTCTCTCTGTCAATTACAGCAATCTTGGCGTTTTGCTGATGCAAGGAAAACGTTTTGAAGAGGCCACACAATTTCTAGAAAAGGCACTAAAGCTAAGACCCGGTCTAGATCAAAATCGTGTCGCCCTGCTCAACCGCCTCTCGACCTGTTATCTCAAGACCAAGAACTATGATCGAGCCTCACGTCTAATCAAAAGCAATTTGAAAGGCACGGCCCAACTATTCGGCGCCAATCATGCCGAAACAATTCGCTTAGAATTGGCTTTGGCTAATTGTTTCGATCTAAACGGCAGGCCGGAAGATTCAATCAATTTATTCAAAAAAACCAAGAAAAAGCTTGAAGGCACTAATCTAGAATCCGGCACTGAAGCTGCACTTATGGCCGCCTGCCTATTTGAAATGGTGCTTTGCTATCAAAAACTGGACGAGCAGAATAATCTCAAGTCTACCCTAGAAGAAATAGTCAATGTCTACGAAGGGCGTTATCCCAACGGCTCGGGCGTCTATAAAGGCGCTATCCCGACAAAGGGCGCCTTATACGCTGACTGTATGGTCAAGCTCGGTGAAATAGAAAACAAGCGCTGTCGCTACAAGAAAGCCCGCGCCTGCCTAAGCGATGCCCTAATAGTACGCAAACTAGTCTTTGGAGAAGAGCACAAACTAGTGGCAGACTGCCTTTTGAAGCTAGCCGAAATTGAAAGTCGCCTTAACCTGCCCGAAGCAACAGAAAAACTCAGAGCCGGGCAAAAAATGCTTAGAGATCTGCGCAATCGCGCCTAAAGCTCTGCGCTACTGCACCTAAAAATCTGCTCAACCGCGCCAAAGATCAGTCTATTTTAGGGCTTCGAAGACAAGCTTCATGCTGTCATAATCACCTTTCTTGCGACAGCTATTCAAATAGTCCATCTTTAGCTGAATATCAGAGGGATTTCTCTTGATCAGTTCTTTATAGCCGCGGGTAAAGCGAGCAAAATCGAAATTACCTTCACTGCCGAAAGGCTCATCAAAATAACGCATTATGTGAGAGACCAGACGTGCATAGAGCACATCACCCTCGACTCCGCCAAGCTGGTCTGAGCGGCGAGCAATATACCTGGCGGTATCACCGTCTTCGCCATGCCATCTAGGCAAAAGATAGTATGAAGCGCTGCGGTCTATTTGATAAAAATCAGGGTAAGCCTTATGACATTCATCCACCATTTTGAGATATTGGTCTTTCTCAACACCTTGAGCCAAAGCAGCCGTGGCATAAGCCTCAAACGCAGAAGGATCTTTCTTCTTGATTTGAGGATCGGCATCTAAAGCAGCCTTGCCTTTAGCAATGCGTTCTTTGTAAAGACGCCACCCCTCTTTGGTGACAGTATCGGCATAGCCAGAACCGCGTGCCAACCAAGCATAACCATAATAGGTCATAGCCTGACCAATGCGTGCCGCCGCCGAACTAGGATTCTCTTTCAGCCACTTATCGAACTGAGCCAACCTGGTTTTGTAATCCTCTTCATCAAGATCACGAGCACCAGCAGTGGTGTCTTCACCAGCTAAAGCATCATAGAAATAACAGAGAGTCCAAACGCCGTTTACTTCAATTCTCTTTTCGGCAAGCAATACTTTCTCTAGGGCATCTAGAGCCTTGAAATTACCAGCCCAAAAGTCTTTATCAACATGCTCAAGCCCTTTGAGAGGGCTCTGCCTCTCATCAAAAGCAGCTACTTTAGCCTTTTCGTGTCGGTTGGCATAGACCCGCAAACCAAGCTTAAATTCGGTCCAAATGCGGTCTTTATTGTCTTCATTCTCGGTGCTCTCAAAGCCCTTGCGACAAGTGGCAAGACCCTGTTCAAACTGCCCCTGAAAGGCTTCAGCTCTTGCTTTCAGTGCGGCTAGATACCAGGCACATTCGGGTGCAAGACTGGCATTTTTAGCAATTGTCTCGGCAATTGCCGCAAAGGTTTTCTCGCCTTCTGCCACCTTGCCGCTTTCCACCAACATACAAGCCAAGGTGGTTTTCTTATGCACTGTCTGTAAGTGATCAGCACCAAAGTTAAATTCAGCCAGCTGTGCCGCTCTTTCTTGATCGGCCACACCATCCGACAGTTCTTTCTTCTTGATGGCATTTGCATCTAGATAACGACCATGCCTATCCCAAGCTCGATCTTGTAAGGCCATTGCCAGTACATTGTTCTCGATCGAGCCTTTCTTAAAGCCTTCTTTTGGCTCCATTGCAACAATCTTATCGATTAGCTTATCGGCTGCAGCAAACTCAAATTCGTTGTATAAAGCATTGGCATAATCGCGCAAGGCGCTCATTTTCTCCCAAGGCTGGGCGCCGGCCTTCTCCGCTTCCTTCATTGCAGTATCGAAGGCGGTGCTTGCCGCTTTTCTATCATTCGGACAAAGGCCGACTGCCTGAGCCACATCTTTCTTCCACTGCGGCTGATAGACAAGTTGCATGACAGTGGGGCCAAAGGTAATCCAGAATACAGCTAAGATCATGACCACGAAAGCAAAAGAGCCAAATAGTAACAGCCTGATCCAAGAAAAGGAACCTCTCTTGCTGCGAGAATTCCTCTTCCTGCTCAATTTTCTAAATGTCATGACCTCTCCTAAAATGGCTTCCACATTATGGGATTACGAGGGTCTCCGTTCTTTCTTTTGGCGCTCTCTAAATAGGGTATTCTACCCTCAAACTTAGAAATATTGTCAGAAACAGCCGCCGCGCCATAAGCCAAACCACCAGCCAAAAGACCCACCGGTCTGAGGCGATTGCGAGCAATTAATCCTATAGTCATTGCCAAGCCGCCACCGGCATAGCCCGCATCTTCAGCCAGCTTTCTGCCATATTGCGATTTCAGTTCATCAGAAGCAGCCGGATTGAAAAAACCGCGGTAGTTTTCCTTAAAGGAGGAAGCTTCATAGAGACCAACACCCAAAGGTGCTAAAGCACCAACTCGCGGCAGCACTTTAGCCGCCAAGGGCGCCGCTCCATCTAATGCTAATTTGGCAGTCACACCCGACTTATTGAGGTCAAATTCACTCTTCATCGAATAATCAAATTGAAAGCGCGAAGGAGAATTGAGCATCTGTCGCACCACATCGTCGGGCACATAATTGCCGCGAAACTGGGTGGTGCCGTCGCGCGCAGTGAACTGATTGCGCGACTGAATCATACCGGCAAACTTTAGGTCTTCGCCGACCACCAGACCGCCGGACTGTCCGCCATGAAAAACACTATTGGTGACTATACGTTTCGACAAAAGAAAACGACCAGCGTCATCCACTTCGTTTGCATCTCTCGAATTGAGAGCGTCGTATACAAGATTGTTGACAGATTTAGGTCTACCAGGCTGCCCCGGCACGGCCCCGCCGGAGGCTTCTACGATATCGCCCATGGTGGCTTTTGCTTGAGCAAAACCTGGTGACAAAAAAGTATCTTTCTCACCGCCTGGGCTGCCTAGACCAACCACACGAGCGCCCGGATAAAGTTCGGAAGATTGTGAAGTATCAACTGCCCTAGAAGAGTCGGGCTTCATGCCCACAGCTTGAATAACCGCCTGATCATTGACATCGTCGATACTGAGGACCTTGCCCTGATATTTCTGACCATCGGCAGCGACTATTTCGATTGTCCTAGTACCGTTCACCACATGGGCGGCAGTTACTATCTGGGTGCCGTCGTTGACAAAAAAGCCAGAGCCCTCGCCTTTCTGGGCCCCGTCTCTGACCGTATTTATTTTCACTGTCTTGGGTGCGTAAGCCTCTTGCACTTCTTTGAGAAGCGATTGCTGACAAAGATCAACGCGCTCAAGGTCGCCATCCAGGTCAACGACACTGCTTGGCGTACACTCGCTTTTGCTATCCTTGCTGTTTTTTCCGCCCGGATCCATCAAACCAGCCCTCTGCTCCATATGAATATATACCCAGTTTGGAGTTTTCCGACAAAGATTTAACTAGCGGCGCCCTAAGCTCTCAGCCATATCGTCCATAATGCCGCTCACACTCTTAAATAGGAAACGTCGCTCAAGCTTGCCGACATCTTTAAAACCGGCAGGAGGCCGAAAGAGGGCTGAATCTTTAGCGGTGTCGCTCAAAATTTCCAACTTGCGGTTGCGCACAATCCAACAGCGTCGCCCATCGGCAAAATATTCATGGGCTTGCAGCACGCATCCACCCAGCCTGGGCATATTGACCAGCACACAGGTTAATCCGGCTATTTCCGGCGGCACAGGCATATTGGCATAGACAACTTCATAGTGGTCGGTTTTCTCGGGCTTTTCGCCGCTCATAAAGAGATCTTTGGCACGCTGCTCACCGGCAAAGATGCATTTATTGCCGGTGCAGCCAAGCAGGGCACCCTGCTCAAATTTTAGGGCGATAGTTTTGCTTGGTTTATTCAAGTCAAGCACACTGCCGGCTTTCAGTAGTCTGGCATATTCATCGCAAAAGCCCTTGAGACTAGTTCGGCACTGTTCACGGCTGTCCTTGCGCGAAGCTAAAATCGACCAGCCGTTTTTCTCTTTAGAGGCAAAGAGGCTATAGCCAAAATTACCATTGTCGATGCGGGCATGTTCAGAACTGAGCCAAACCCGATAAACGCCGCCGCTAGCCGATTCCATCTCAAGATACCAAACTTTGCTGCTTAAGGCCAAAGCCCTGCTGATAAGTAAAAACAAGGCAGCAAGCAGGCTTACCAAAACAATCAAGAGATGAAATCTATACCTAAAGAACAAACTGCCACACATTGGTCACACTACAAGAGCATAATAATAAGGCAAGATTAGTACCGACACGCCAAGAACATTTTTCTAGAGCGAGTTTTTTCTTACCAAATGAGCCAAGAAAAACAAACAGCTGATGACGAAGCAAGCCGAGTCAGACCGACTAAGTCGGCTGCCGACCTCTTTAAGGTCAACCTGCCTGGAAAACTGCGCCCTCAGTTGGACCCAAATCTGCCTGCCTTTGGCGCCACTATGCCGCTCGAATTGCAAGACGCCCCAGCTGCTTTTGTTTCAGGCAACATCATAGACGGCAAGTATAAACTTTTGCGCCCGGTTGGGAAGGGCGGCATGGGTCTTGTCTGGCTGGTTGAACATAACATGCTCAAAATTGAGCTGGCTCTAAAAACTCTAATTAACTCACGCATGAATGCCGTCAACTTTCAGCGCTTCGCCAAAGAGATTGCCGCCGCTTCCAAATTTGATCATCAAAACTTGATCAAGGTCTATGACTGCGGCATCTTGCCCGATGGTATTCCATATTTCACCATGGAATATGTACACGGTCCGACCTTGAAGAAATTTCTTGAAGACCATGGTCCGCTCACCCTCAATCAAGGTCTGGAAGTGTTCTTGCAAGTGGCATCGGCCCTCGGCTATGCCCACAGGCACAACACGATACACCGCGATATCAAGCCGGAAAATATCATTCTTACCAAGCAAAATAACAAACTGGTACCAATTGTTCTCGACTTTGGTTTAGCCAAGTTTGTCCATAGCGGCTTGATGCCTGTGTCAGATCCGACAGCCGGCGACTTTATCGGCAGCCCCCCTTATATGAGCCCAGAACAGTGCATGGGCAAAGAAGTGAGCGAAAAATCTGATATCTATTCACTGGCTTGCACGATGTTCGAAGCTCTGACGGGTTCGCCCCCTTTTCGAGCCAAACATCATCTTGGTCTTTTGCAAAAACATATCAGCGAGCCGCCGCCGTCTCTAAGACAAGCAGCTGGTGGTGAAGCCTTTCCAGAAGCCCTGGAAGTACTGATTGGCAGAATGCTGGCCAAAGATCCAGAAAAGCGCTGCCGCTCTATGGAAGAAGTAGAAAGACTAATCAAGCTTCTCATTAAGGGCAAACTATCCACCAGTCGAGCTCCCTATGAGAGCGATTCTGAAGAAGGAGAAGAATTAGAAAATGAGAGCCCTAGGAAAAGCTTCACCACCGCTTTTATTGTCTCTGCCTTGGCACTTGTTTTGATCGCCGGCTTAGCCTTCACTGTCTATTTACTCAGCGAAACACAAAAACAACAACAGTCCGAGAATAAGATCAGTCAAAACGAGCAAGAAGCCGACTATTTCCCAAGTCCCTTTTTTGAAGAAGACCCTGATTCACCAGACCGAATAGTCTTCCACTTCCCCAATAAAAAATCCTACGGCACCATGACTATTCTGCCCAATCGCGGCAGTCAGCAATGTATAAATGATCTAAGATTCCCCATATATGCACCAATTTCCTTTAGGCCCTCAGAAAATTTCTTCGAAAAGCCTGAACGACTCCATCTCTTTGGTCCCGATCAACTTACCGGACTGGTTCTAGACAGCCATTACCGGGCTACCAACTCGGTAATGGCCGATATTGCTAAATGGAAAAGACTGGCTCAGCTCGAGATCTTCAACTGTGCCATAGACGATAAAGGTTTAGAGTATATCGAGAACAATCAAAAGCTTGAAATACTGACGCTCAAGAATGTACCGGTGAGCGGCGATGAAATAAGCAAACTAAAATGTCTTAGCCACATCAAGATTTTGGATATAGATTCAAGTAATGCCACAAACAATTTCAAACCACTACTGCACAAGCTGCGCAATAGTCCTTACATAATTCGCCTTGGCCTGCGTTTTTCCAATTTGCACGACGCCGACCTAGACGATATTGCCACAATGAAAGAGCTGCAAGACCTTTATCTGAGCAATAACGAGCTAAGCAGCCGGGGTGTGGCTAAGCTCTCAAAACTACAGTATTTGAGAGATCTACGTCTCACCGGCATGGAACTCGATCCATCGGTTATCGGCACTTTACGCTCTTTTTCCAATTTAAAAATCTTGCACATAAATACCAAAAATTGGCCGCCGGAAAAAGTGAAAGAATTGCACCAAGCCCTGCCAAATTGTGAATTCTCAAATACTTAGTTGAACTTATCAAACTTAAGCTGATCGACCAATTCTCTTATGCCTTTCCAATTAGGATCAGAAGGGTCAATTGCTAATACTCTATCTAGACAGTCATCAGCTTCGGCAAACCTAGACTCGATGGCATACACCCGCGACAGATGCAGCCAGGCGTTAATATAGTATGGATTGATAGTTACAGCCTTAACCAAAATTGCTTCGGCTTGGCTTAAGTCACCTTCCTTGATAAGCAAAGAGCCTAGATTGCCATAAGGCCATTCAAAGTCGGGATACTGCTCCACTAAATTTTGAAAAGTTCGCCTTGCCTCTTCTTCATTGGTTAGCATTTGGTTATAGCCCTGAATATTGAGCTGTTCGGCCATCAAGGGCACCGGGAAACGCGGTATTTTGGAGCGCAAGAAGCACATGGCCTTGCGCCCGAATTTGCCGTCCCCATCAAGCTCAATAGCTAGAGTAAGAGCATCACGGGCCTGTTCGGTCCAGCCAACCTGCTTGTAACGCAAAGCCAGATCCCAATACTCACGCGCCGATAGGTCTTGAGGCACCTCACGAGGGGGCGGATCAGGGCGAGACATATCTCTGAGAGCTTCTTTCAATTTTTCCAAATACTCATCGGCCTCGGCGGAGGAAAGACCAATCGACATCAATTGCTCTTTCATCGAATAAATTGGATCTTCAAAAGCTTGACCTGTCTGATCTTGATCTAAATGAGCTTGGTCAGAATTATCTTGTTTAGACTGATGTTCACCAGACTGAGCTGCTTCGCCGTCTTGGTCGGCTTCGGCAACCGACTTGAGCAGTTTCATCAGAGACTCGGCAAACTTTGTACCGGCACCAACCATCTTCAGTTCTTCTTCCGATGCCTGGTCCCCCGACTTAAGCCTTGAGAGATAGGCAAGCGCCCGCGTCGCCTGACGGGTGCGCCCCATCAAGGTGTAGAGCGCCACAAGACGCTGATACTCCACAATAGACAGCCCTTCCGGTACCTGATCTGGTGGCTTCACACTCGGGCTTCCTTCCAAACAAATAGCTCTTCTCTCATTCTACCTAAAAAGAAAACTGAAGCGGTTCTCTTGCTTCTTTGTTATGCCTGGTCACCCCGACCAGTCGCGACGGACCAGGCATAAAGTCGGAAGCGATAGAGCCCAGGGCGCCGGCGCCCACCATGGCATAGCCGACCCGCCCCATTTGAGCTAGTCTGCCCAAAGGGTTGCGAGCCAAGAGACTGAGGGCACCGCCCAGAGCAGCAGTGCTCTGCAAGGCCAGTGATGCATAGGCGGGACGGCGATCGGCTTCTAAATTTTTGGCAGTGACATTGTCGAAAGTCTCGACAGCCCTGAAAGCCGAGACGGCACCATAGATGGGCGCACTAATGCGACGAGTCATATAGCCGACAGCCAAAGCAGCGGTATTGGTGGCTACAGCCTCAGGTTGAACATCAAAAAGACTGTAACGTTGGTATTTATAATCAAACTTTGGTTCTCTGCGTTCAAGCAGTTCTCGCACATGCTCTACCGGCGTGGCAATATTAGAGACACCGCTGCCAGGCTCGATAGCTGTAGCTATGCCGACTAATTGCGCCTTTGCGTCAACCACTGCTCCACCTGAATTACCATAATAGAGCGGTGTAGACATTCTCAATTTTGGGGTCATCAGCAAAGCCTTGATGTCATTTTCTGTTTCCGGCTTTTTAACTATGGCCTCGGCCGCTTTGCCGATTAATCGGTCCTGATAAGCTGGACTGAAGGCCACCAAATAAGGCTCTTTGCCAAAATAAATACCTTGCGAAACAATCATGCTGGGCGAGCCGCCGGGATGCCCAGCAGCAAATAATTCAGAGCCAGCCGGCGGCAAACTTTTGGAAAATTGCACCGAACGCTCGGGCTTTTTGCTAATTCCTTCGATTTTGAGATGGGCTAGGTCACGCACATCGTCAACATCAAGAATGCGGGCATTGAAAATCTCACCGGAAGAAGTGACCACACGAGTTTGAGAACTACCGGAAACCACATGATAGTTGGTTACCACTTCATCGCCGTCGGCCCCAACGAATACACCTGAACCAGTGGCAAAACCAGGACCTTTATCGACTACCACCCGCACTGCTTTGGGCTTCATTTCATCCCATATGCGGCTCAAATTGGTATCGGCACAATCTAATCTGTCGGTAAAACCCAGCCTCTTACCCGACAATGCATCGATTACATTGCTGTGTTCCAAAGATTTATATGACTTACAAACTTCTTCAGGCATAAGAAAACTTCGAGGGGGAATCTGATGCTAATTAGAAAGCCTGATTAAGTCTCTGGTGATATCACGTATTTTCACGAGAATTTTATATATCGCCCCTTATTGTGAAACTGTTCCCGCCAAGATTTTCTAGTTACTGATTTTTTCTAAAAACCTGAGAGGTAAATGTTTTGTCTATCTGTTTCCTTTCGCAAGCAAACGGCAACACTGCCTCTATGGTTTCACCCGAACAAAAGGCTCGCATTCAGGCTCTGTTAGCCAAAATGTGCCGCGCCACCCTAGCCCAATCACTGAAAGAAAATTACCAAGAAGTCGATAACGCCAATGAATCTCCCGTCTATGCCTGGTTTCCTGCCGCTGAAGTGATGGTGGAGAAACCGCCGGTTGAGATTCAAGAACCGCCCCTTTTGAAAGAAGCCCAGATAGTCTCTATGCCCGAGAGCGGACCCTTACTGAAACATCTGGCTAAAACTGTACTGGAACAATCACCACTAAGCCCAGTGGTCAGATTGGAAAGAATAGCAGCGCGCAAACTGCAGGCAGGCGATATAGCAATTATGAAAGACGGCGAAGGCAAGTTTTATAATGCCGTGGCAGCCACCGCCCAAGACGGCAAACTCTACTTGCATGCCCGCATGAGCTGGGGTTGGCAGAAACGCTCTCTTGAACAAGCCAGCCAAGAAAAGTCTCTAGTTTCAGCTTACCGCCTGGCATTAAACTAGAACTAGTCTAGGTTGTTATTTAGCCGACAGCGACATCTTCGATAGCCCAAAGTCCACCCACTTTGCTCAGGCTGTAAATCCAGTAGCCGTTAAAGCCGGTCAAACTGTTCATGCGCACCCTTACTCTGATATACGCCCCTTGCTGAGGCAAGATACTAAATTCAGAATCAGAAGCAGTATAACTGAGCCATTTGTGCCGACTGACACTGGCTATATAGGCTTGCATATCGCCCTTAAAGCGAGACCGGTACTTACTGCCTAAGTCATCCCAGGCATCTACGAAGCGCCTTTCACCAACCATCTTGAAGTGATAGCGCAAAAAATCCTGCGCACTGGCAGAGGCGGCATCACGAGGCGAACGGCTTGCTCCAGACCCACTTTTATTGTTTGGCAAAACACTTAATTGATTAAGCGGCGGCTGCACCGAAGCCCTAAGCGGCGGCTGCACTGCTGTCTGAGCAGGACGCATAGCTGCTTGAGGCGCAGGCACGGCAACCGGGGCTGAAGCAAGCATTGCCACCTCTGGCGGCACACGCCGCGGTCTAGTTGGCGGCACTCCCAAAACCAGCTCTCTGCCTGACCAACGGGTAGTCTCCACTACCGGGGTCTGCACCACCCCTCTCTCTCTAATCACCTGCTCTTGCACTTTCTCTTTGACTGCATCAAAGACCTGCGCCACCGGTACGGTTTCACCTTTCTCCTGAAAGGCATCAATCAAATTGCGAGTAAAGACCGAATTGGTCATATTTTTGCCTTCCCAAGACACCTGATTTTTGTCGCTGGAACAAACAACCATTTGTCCGGTTCCTTGGGCAAGGGCCTGGGCGTCGGCATTGGCTTGCCTGGTCAGCCCCTTACTTTCGGAAGCACCACCGGCATGACAGGTATCGAGCACAACCAGAACCCTTTCTGAATGCACTCTTTCTTTGATTGTCTCAGCCAAAGCCTTCATGGGAATGCCGGTGGTAAACAATTTGTCGGGGTTGGTGTCATGGGCCACGACATAATTGACCCCGCAAATATCAGAGTCAGATGAGCTGCCATGGCTGGAAATAAAGATCACGACAAGATCATCAGGTAAGGCCACTCTGGGCAACCATGAGTCGCCCAAAACATCTAGTATGCGGTCTCTGGTTGCCTCTTCATCTAGCAAAAGCCTGACATGATCTGGGGCAAAGTTGCCTTTGCTGATGAGATAGTTATAGAAATCACGGGCATCTTTGGCCGGATAGCGCAGATTGATTGAGGGATTGGCAAATTTGCTTATGCCGACTACAACAGCCCACTTATCTGTGACAGGCTTATTGGCAGCGGCATAGTCTCCATTGTTTTCAGCCTGGGCAGGAACTACCCCGGCCCAGCAGAGAACTAAAGCCGCTAGTGCTGAGAAGCGCAAAAGCACAAATTTTTTACCTGGCACCCTGGTCCTCCTGCTTGGCTCCCTTATTTTCCGAGACCTTTTGATTTTGACTGGTCAGTTTAGCTTGCGCCAATTTGAGACAACTTTGCAGCTGATTATCGTCATCAGCCCCATACTCTATTTCAGGCTTCGGCTCAATCAAAATATCAGGCTCTAAGCCATGGGCGCTTTCTTTCTTTGTCTCTTTCTCTCTCTCTTTCTTTTCTTTTTGCCCATTCTCAACTTGACTTACTTCATCGCCATAATTGCCACTGCCCAGCCAGCGCCCGCTCGGTGTCAAATAGCGCCCGGCAGTAATAGAGAGCGCCGTAGAGTTAGGCAGGGGATAAAAAATTTGCATCACCCCTTTGCCAAAACTTTTACTGCCGCAAAGCAAAGCCCGCTTGTTGTCATGCAAAGCTGCCGCCAGCATTTCAGATGCCGATGCCGAGCTATCGTCAATGAGCACATAGACAGGCTTTTCCTCAAAACAACCGGCAAAGCTCGGCAGACAGCGCCCCTGCAACTTTCTAGTCTGCTCTTCTTTGCCTTCCACAGTGGTGCTTATCACCATGTCGTTTTCAGCCAGGGTATAACTCATTGTCTGCACAGTTTTTTCATCAAGTCTACTGACTAGGGTAACCAGGGGTCCCTCTTGCAAAAACATCGATGCTATAGAAAGACAATAGTCGACGCTGCCGCCTGGATTGCCTCTTAGATCTAAAATCAAAGCTCGACAGTGAGCTAGTTTGTTTAGCTCTTTTTCTACTACTTCGACAATGTCTTCGGGCACAAAAGAATCAATGCGCAAGTAACCTATATCGCCGTAAATTTTGCTGCGCACTTTTACTACTTTGATCTTGCCCGGCACTATATCAAGCTCGATTTGCCGCCCTTTTCTTCTAATCAAAAAGTGTAGTTTTTCGCCCATATGTTTGCGGGTGTAATCGCCTATGTCTGTCGCTTTTACTTTCATACAGTCGAGATCATCCACCGCCAAAATCTCGTCGCCTGGCTTAATGCCAGCTTTCAAAGCCGGGCTTTCCTCCATAACCATGCGCACCCGCACAGGCTTCTTTCTTGTACTCATAATCATGCCGACGCCGGAATAAAAGCCCTTATTGGCATCATCCCGCCTGGAAAGAGCCGCTGTATCGCTCACCTTGGTAAAGGGATCATCCAATTTCTTCAAGAGCAAATTGGCTTGCCTTACAGCGTCTTCAGTGGTTTTCAGATTAGTTCGGTAAAGGTTCTTGGCGCTCGCCATTTCCAAGAGCCGACTGCGATCATAAAGATTTTCCCAAACCGCCTGATAGATGCGGTCATACAAGTCGGGTGGACTGAGGTAAAGTTTGTCTCTCCAGAAAAGAACCACATAAACAGATGACAAAAGCAGACAGATAGCGATAAAACGCCTTCTGAAGAGGGCGAATTTCTCAAACTTTTCGGTATTTTTGGGAACGCCCTTTATCTCATTCACCTCTCTTTTGCCTATTCTATACTTTATACCTATGACTTCCGAACCACCATCTAATCTAATCAGAGTAACCATAGGCGGAGCACCGACCCGCGTAGAAGCGCGCTTTCAGGACCCAATCTGCAAAATGCTGATCACCAAAGATGAAGCGGCGGTGATTCTGAAAACAGAGCAAGAAACTCACTATTTCTGCCATTTGAACTGTGCTGTTCGTTTCAGCCGGGCAGTCAACTTGCTGCAGTTGCAAGATATTTCAAGCGATGCAGGGTATAAAGACGAGCTAGAAGATAGCGAAAGCGGCTCTGAGCCAGCCGAACAGGGCTTTGTTTGCCCCATGCATCCCCAGGTCTTAGAAGCCAAACAGGTCCCTTGTCCGCTCTGCGGCATGGCCCTAGACCCAATTTCTCCGCAGGCGGAAGAAGACGAGAGCGAATACAAAGACATGTTGGCCAGACTGAAACTGGCGACTCTTTTCACTGTCCCAGTTGCCGTCTTGGGCATGTCTTCCATGCAGACCGGTGACAGTCATAGCGAGATGAGCAACTTGCTGATGCTGGCCTTGAGCACGCCGGTGCTTTATATAGGCGCGCCCTTTTTCGCCCGAGCCTTGTCTTCTATTAAAAACCTCGCCCCCAACATGTTCACCCTGATTGGCACAGGCGTGCTTGCCGCCTGGGGCTATAGCACTTTTGTCACCATTGTCGACCTGATGCTAGGCAAAACCGGCACTGAAACTTATTTTGAATCGTCGGCGGTGATAATCACCCTGGCCCTATTCGGGCAAGTTCTCGAACTAAAGGCTAGAAAAGCCACAGGCAAAGCCTTGAAAGAACTGATTAACCTTGTGCCAAAATCTTGCCGCTTGATTTTGCTGGATAACAACCAAGTAGAAATAGACTACCAACCGGAAAAGTTAGAGCGCGGTGACCGGCTTTCAATCAAGCCGGGCGAAAGCATTCCCTGCGATGCCGTCGTGGTCAAAGGTCAATCAAGCGTGGAAGAAGCCATGCTCACCGGCGAAACCTTGCCGGCCGAAAAAGCACCGGGCCGCATCGTATTTGGTGGCACCACCAATGGCTACGGACAACTGGAAGTAATTGCCATAAGAAGCGGTCGCCAAAGCTTGATTGCGCGCATCATCAAATTGGTGGCGCAAGCCCAGCGCAGCCGCGCCCCGGTGCAAGACAAAGTCGACCGCGTGGCTGCCTATTTCGTGCCGGCGGTTTTTGTCGTCAGCCTCTTAACCTTTTTGATTTGGAGCAGACCGGAACAAGCCATGGCTCTGGTCAACTCGCCGGTCTATCCGGCCCCCTTGAGCTTAGCGGTAGCTGTTCTTATCATCGCCTGCCCCTGCGCCTTAGGCTTAGCCACACCCATGTCGGTGACTGTGGCGCTTGGCCAAGCAGCCAGGCGCGGACTATTAATCAAAGATGCCCGCACCCTGGAAGAACTGAGCCGTATCGATACCTTGATTCTCGACAAAACAGGCACCTTAACTACAGGCAAATTCAAGGTCTCGTCCATCGAGCCGCTCTCACCTGAAAATAAGCTTGAAACCAAGCCTAAAAATGACCTTTGTCTTGAAGATCACTTTCTACTTTTGGCCTCTCTAGAGAGTGCCAGCGAACACCCGCTTGGCCAGGCAATCTATAACGAGGCCAAGGCACGCAATCTTGTGCCGCTCAAACCTTTAGAGGCAAAAGCTCTGCCTGGCGGCGGCATAGAAGGCAGCGTAGCCTTTGGCGACAAAGTTTATAGAGTGAGAGCCGGCAACGAAAGATATATTGACATAACCGGTATAACCGGGATAACCGGAAAAGACACCCAAAGCGGGGAGAGCACGGTTTATCTAGAAGTAGACGGCCAGGCGGTTTTACATGTCGGACTGGTTGACGAAATCAAGCCTGATTGCCGTGAATCGCTGCAATATTTTCACAACAAAGGCGTCAAGCTAGTCATGCTTACCGGCGACAACGAAAGAGCAGCCAAACAAACAGCAGAGTCTCTAGGCGACATTTTTGATCAGGTGCGAGCCAGACAGACCCCGGAAGAGAAATATCAGTTTTTGCAAAGCCTCAAGCGAGACAACAAAAAGGTAGCGATGGTGGGCGACGGCATAAATGATTCACCAGCCCTCGCCCTAGCCGATGTTGGCATAGCCATGGGTACAGGCACCTCTATCGCCATGGAAGCCGCCCCTATAGTGATTTTGAGCGGCAGTCTCAAAGGTCTCACCGATGCATGCCGGCTCAGCCAAGCCCTCAATCAAAACATCAAAGAAAATCTCTTGCTTGCTTTCGGCTACAACAGCCTGGCTGTTCCAATAGCAGCCGGTTTGCTCATTCCTATCTGGGGCATCAAGCTCAATCCTATGATAGCGAGCCTAACCATGTCGCTAAGCTCCTTTTCAGTAATTGCCAACGCTCTGCGCCTCAAGCTCAAGTAGAAAGAGCTAATTGCTCTCCAGCAGTGACCCAAGGTAGTTTCACATCGCTTCCTCTTGTTAACTAAAGCAATAATCGCGCAAGCTGCGCCTTCTTGACAATTAGTGCAAAACCAGCAAAAATGCAGCGATTTTCATTTTAATCTACTTGCAATATAGCGTAACAAGTCGCAAACATAGGGGCGACTATATTTCTTCTTTTGTTTTGTACGGAAAGCCTCAGCAGCAGATAAAGGGCAGCCATAACTGATTTGACTTGCGACACCGGCCTGGCTGTGTCGCTGGTAAATGCCGTACATGACTGGGCTCGACGCAATGTTTGCGCCGAGCTGGAAGAAACAACATCACTATCCAGGCCAAGAACAGGAAACGATTGTCATGACCGACAAGAATAACAATAACGGTGATAGCAACCTGACCGAAGAAATCCTCAAGCGAGGCGGTAAGGGCAAAGACGAAGTGGAAAAGATGGGCAAGATCGACCGCGCCGACGAGGTGGTGGAAGAGAGCTTCGACGCCCGCTTCCGCACGGCGAACAGCCCGGTCCACCGAGCCATTTGGGGCGCCACCCCGGTGCAGCTCTTCCAACCATTGTACAAGGTCAAGGACGGAGCCCAGCCCGACTATCTCAAGAATCTGGAAGAGTGCATCCAGATCGTCAAAAAGCATCGCAACAACGGCACTCTCTTCGGCGCAGATCAGAAGGTGACCGCCGCAGTCATCGCCGAACTGGCTCAGGCCGGCTACTGGGGCATGCTCATCGAGAAGAAGTATGGCGGTCTGGAGCTCTCCATGACCGATTTCATGCAATTCCTCTGCCGCATGGCTGCCGAAGGCGATGCCACTGTGGCTGGAATGGCTTCCATTCACGGCTGTATCGGGGCCGTCGACCCCATCTGCGCCTATGGCAATGACAGCCAGAAGGCCTATTTCCTGCCGCGACTGGCTGATGGCCGCGCCATCTCAGCCTTCGCCCTTACCGAACCGGGCGCCGGTTCCGACCTGACCGCTCTCAAGACCACAGCCAAGTTGGACGGCGATCACTATGTGGTGAACGGGCGCAAGCTTTTCATCTCCAACATCTTGCCTGGGCGCACCATCGGACTGGTCTGCTTGATCGACAACAAGCCGGCTGTCTTGATCGTCGACCTGCCCGAGCAGGAAAACGAGCACTTCCAGCTGGACCGCTACGGCATTCATGCCGTCAAGCATATTCACAACTATGGCATGGTCTTCAACAACCTGCGGGTGCCGGCAAGCAATCTTTTGGTGCCGCCTGTGGGCGACGGACTGACCATCGCCTACCACGGACTGAACCGCGGTCGTGTCGCGCTTTGCGCCAATGCCGCCGGCACCATGCGCGTCCTGCTCAAGAGCATGTTGCCCTGGGCCGACTATCGCCAGACCTATGGCGACAAGATCGCCAATCGAGAGCTGGTGCGCTGGCGCATTGCCCGTGTCGCTTCCTTGGTTGTCGGTGCCGATGCGCTGGTGAGCTGGTGCTCTTCTCTTCTCGACCAGGGTTACCGCGGTGAGTTGGAATGCATCGTCGCCAAGATCTTTGGCTCGGAGGCTCTGAAGGAAACGGCCGTGGACTGGGCCCTCAAGACCCACGGCGGCCGGTCCTTCCTTTACGGGCATCAGATTGGCGACAATCTGCATGACTTCATCGCCCCCTGCATCTACGAAGGCGAAGGACAGATGCTGGCCATGGCTTTCTTCAAGTCGCTGGTGAAGGAGCCGGGCAAGCAGTATATGGGACCACTTTCGGGCATGAACGACCGCTTCCCCGGCGTTCTGCTTGATGCGCCCAAGCACCTGCCCGCTATCTTGCGCATGGGCTTCTGGATTGCCGGGCTCTATCTCAAGGGCAGCGGCAGCACCGCCTCGTTCAAGAGCCTGCCTGCCAGCTTGCGCGGCCATGCCGCCTTTGCCCTCAAGCAGTTCAAGAAGCTGGCCCGGCAAATCGCCAAGGCCATGCTGCAGTACAAGTTCAAGCTGGCTGACCGCCAGATGCGCATGAACGAACTGTCGATGGACGTGCAGCGCGTCGTCACCATGCTGGCGGTCTGCTACCACGCCCGCAGCAACAACGATGAAGCGACTGTTCTCGCCGCGGACATTCTTTGCCGCGACTTGAAGCGCGACATCACCGGCGGTCGCAAGGACGACAACTATTTCGCCACTTGCAGTCGCCTGGCCAAGCTGGTCAGCGCAGGCAAGTTCAAGCAGCTCGAGAATGTCGCCGAAAGCGAGATTCTGCGCCGGTACTAAAGCTATAGGCTCGAGCAGTTAGATAATGGCGCCGGCCCGGTCGGACGAACTCAATGTTCAGTCCCCGGGTCGGCGCTTATTTTTCTTCAAAATTTTGGGTGTTTCGAAACTGCCGAGCAGAAGCGATAAAAAATTCGTATCAGTTCACTAAACCATGTAGCAAGAATCAAAGAGGTGAGAGTTTCTAAATCCTCATTTTTTGTCGCTTTTTGACCTTTTTGCCTCTGGCCAACTGCGAGCAAAACGCCTAAAATAGCCATGTGACAGAGAGTAAGAGCGATTGCAAATCTTGTAACGATCTGACAGCTAGGCTGGACAGGTTGGAAAAGCGTCTCGAAGCACAGGAAGACGCAACTGCTCATTGGCACAAGCGCTGGGGCATTGTCAGCAAAGAACTC
>JAFLCK010000036.1:0-46492 GCA_017303615.1 Obscuribacter phosphatis (SeqCode) | reverse complement strand
CTGCACCAGATTGCTGCATCTTCATTCGGTCAGCAATCGGCAGTTCCCAGCGAGCATCTTGACTGGCTTGAGCCTGACCTCCGGCGAGCACTTCGCCCATTTTATCTACAATTTGATTGACTGGAATATTGGACTGATTTTGTACAGGGGCTATCGGTTTATTTTCCTGTACTGATTTTATTTGGCTGCCGTCTTGTTGCATCTTCATACGTTCCGATATCGGAATATCGAAACGATTGTCAGGTGCAGCTTGTTGAGCTTCTTGCTGTATCGGTGCCTGTTGCTTTATTCGCTCAGATATAGGTACGTCAAAGCGGTTATCCATAGGAGCAGCCGGAGCAGGCGCTTGTGCATTCCCTAAGGGTACGCCGCCTACTTGAGTGTTGGCAAAGGGATTGGCTTGCTGTCCTGTCTGCGGACGAGGCGGCGCCTTGGCTCCCAAGCTATTGTCCATGCTCGGAGTGAAGGCCCGGAAAGTACCCGTTTCAATTAGGTCTGGTTCGGCAGTGGCCCAAGAGCGCTTGGACGCTTGCTTGGCTTCAGCCGGTTGCTGAGCCCAGCCACCGCCAGCCTGTTGGGCTGCCTGTGGAGCTGGAGCCGCCACCGCCTGTGGTGAGACAGCCCAAGGGTCATTGGCTGGCGCCGGTGCTTGATTTTCCATCGGTGCAGGGTTGGCTGGAGCTGCTTGCGCCCAAGAGTTAGCAGGGGCGGGAGCTGGAGACGGTGCGGCTTGTGCCCATGGGTCGGCAGCCGGTGGCGAAGCAGCCGGCACAGAAGCAGCTGGCACAGATTGCACCGACTGAGGTGCCGAAGCCGGTTGTGATGCAGTCCAGCTGTCGGTCTGTCCCCAACCTGATGGCGAGGCACCGGCTTGACCCCAACCGGCTTGGCCGGAGTTGGCGCTGGCAGCGGGGGCAGGACTGGCATCCCAGCCGCTGTTTTGAGCTGCTGGTGTAGAAACTGCGGGCGAAGCATCCCAGCCAGTATTAGTGCTTGCTGCTGGTTGGGCTGCGGGTATAGCATCCCAACCTGAGTTAGTCGAAGTGGGCGAGGCTGGTGCAGCAGCCGCCGTGGCCGGAGCATCCCATCCACCGGCTGTCGGAGTGGGAGTGCTGTCCCACCCGGCTGAGCTGCCGAGACCGACTTGGCCTTGCGGCTGACTTGGGACCGGAGATGGTGCCGGAGCGGCTGTTTCCCAGCCTGAAGCAGAACTTGTCGGGTTGGCACTTATCGAATTAGATACTGGAGTGGCTGCGGGAGCGGCGTTCCAAGCTGGAGGTGAAGAAGCTGGTTGCTGGCTGTTCCAGCCTGAGCCTGCAGAGCTTGCTGCATTATCTGAAGTACCCGCCGGTGATCCCCCGGGTGATCCCCAAGGATCAGCACTGGGTGCTGCGGCCGCCTGACCTTGGGCCGGCAGAGCGTTGTGACTGGCGCTGCTTCTTGCTGCTTCCCATGACTGTCCGCCCTCGGCTCCGGGCATAGCCCATGAGTCGGATGACTTAAGTGGTTGTTTTTGGTCGGTCGGGGCATTCCAACCGGAGCCCCAATCAGCTTTAGGTTCTTCTTTCGCTTGAGCCGGAGCTTGGGCTTGACCTTGCCAGCCTGCAGCACCGCCCCAATCATTAGCTGAAGGCGCAGGAGTCGCTGCCGGTTGGCTAAGACCTATGGCACTGCCGCCACCGCCGCCGGTGCTGGGGCTGAATCCGCCTCCCATGTCCAGTTTCACAGGTTGCTTGTTGGGCATGGCTACCGGTGCGCTCCAGCCGTCTGAAGACGAAGTGGGTTGGTCCATACCTAGTTGTGTACTTTGTGAACCTTGTGAACTTTGGGAAGGCTGAGCACCTGGTTGGGCAAAAGAAGGGGCGAAACCTGCATCGGTGCGACCAAAAGCATTCTGTTGGGATGGTGGGGCGAATCCTCCCTGGCTGCCGGCCGAAGCTCCGCTCAGGTACGAATCGCTGTGACTGCCGGAAAGTTCGTTCTCATCTATAGGAGAGAGCTTTTGAGATTCGGTTACTTTGCGCTTGATTGATTCGGCTAGGGTAAGGGGACCGTCGTCAGCGCCGCTTTGAGCCGCCCAAGGCATTGAGAATTTCTCGCCGAGCGAACGTGTGGTCGATTGCGCTTCTCGGTTGTCTTGGTCCTGAGCGCGGTTGCCCATAGATTTGAGTCGGGAAAATCCGCCTGCCTGGGTCTCAATTTCTTCTTGGTCTAGTTCTTTTGCTTTGCGAGGGAACTTGATACCAGGCATCTTGCCGGCTGGTTCTTCATTATCTTGATCGTCTTCAAAATCTTGCGACTTGCCTTTGTTGAAGCCGCCTTTACCTCTGGCTGCTTTGGCATTGTCTTTTTTGCCGCCATCGCGTCTGCCACCATCACCGGCGGCATCCTTTTGATTTTTGCCGTTTTTCGGCTCGGCTTTTTGTTTAGGCTTGCCGCCGCCCCCTCCTCCGAATAATCCGGTCAAGAAACCGAATATATTGCCTTTTTTCTGAGGTAATTGTTCCATGATCATTCTCGCGAGAGCTTCGGGGTTCTGGGGCTTTAATTCATCAGGCAGAGGCATATCCTGAGCCGCTTGAATCATTTGGTCGAGTTGATGGTGGAATTTCTGACCCGATTCCGAACTGTCCAAGTGGTCTAAGAGGGCACGGTTTTCTTGTTTGCTGAGTTCTTCATCAAACGACCGCTGAATCAATAATCGAAATTGTGCGTCAGACATTCTGAATTAAATCCTTTTCTTATTTGGCTTATCAACCCCGCCCGAGGCATTTAACAACCTGCACTCTGGCTCGATAAAGAAGTTCCATGCACTTTTCAACTCTAAGGTTTGTCACCACTGCAATCTGGTCATAGTTAAGGTCAAGAGAGTGTCTGAGAAGAAAAACTCGCTTTTGTTCATTGGGTAACTGATTGATGCAGCGTTTCACTCGCTGCACACCCAATAGTACGGTCGTCTCCCAATCCATGTTGGCGGAACCATCCTGCGATGGATCGCCATCATCATCTTCGGGCGCGCCACTGAACTCGTTGTGGTATTCAGACATAGATTCCACCACGAACTTGGAGAGCCACTCCCAAACAGTCATTTCACCGTTTTTTGGCAAGCCTTGATTGAGCGAGGCGAAGGCATTGTTGAAAGCCGAGATGGTCACTTGGGCTGCGCTCTCTTGGCTACCGGTGCCCAGCAGGGCCACCGCAAAAACTCGCTCTTGCTGCACCCAGACAAACTCATTACGCTTTTCCGCACTGCCTTTTCTCAGCTCGCCAAGAACTGTTTGGGCCGATTGGTCAAACTCCTGAGTACTGTTTTTTGGGGGTAAAAGAGCCATAGATTTTTCTTTTCACAAATTAAAGCAACCCAAAGTCAATTAATGCCTTGGGCGAACCGAACGATTTACTTGATAAGTAGACAACGCGTTTGAAGATGTCCGATAGATAGGAAACCGGTTGATTGCTGGTGACCGAGCCTCTGGCAAGTAAGTACTGGCGAAGAAGGCTGGTCGACTTCCTGCATGAGCATGAATGCACAAGCAGGTCGCCTGATACCAGTTTACCTGATATATTCCATCTGAGGTAGAGCCGGACCGACTTTTCCTGCAATTTCCCCCCAAATTAGAAGTCTATTGCTAGACTTACATTGCGAGCGCCATTGACCATAACCTTGATGTACCACCTTTGGGGAATTTACAAGCACGATGCCATCTGATATCTCGGCGGTTCTGATAAAAGTTGCAGATCCTGAGCGTTTTCATCTCGGCTCGGTGGTGCAGAATCCACGCTCAGTGACAACCCTCGATGTTGAGGCGGCATGCTCTAATTTGAGTCTCTCGATAGTGAGCGGCAAGGGTTGCGAAAATGCCGAATACATGCAATTGGCAAGTGATTTCATCGCCTATATCTTGCAGGGCTATTTTCTCACCATGCACCAGACCGGACTCTTCAACAGGCAGATAACTCTTTTTGAGGCTTTGGCTCGGATCGATACAGTAGAAGTAAAGCAAATGGAAAAAGGCTTTTTCTCTCGCAGTTTGCTTCCGGCTTTAGAACTAAATTTCAAAGCCGGTAAGGCTATCTTGGCTAGAGGGCTGGTCTTGCTTAGTGATATCGGCAATGCCGAGATGTCCATAGTGCAGCGCTTTCTTTCCGACTCTGCCAAATTGCAGAATCGACAAGGTATAGGCGTCTTGAGAGGTTACTTTATTGCCTCGCCCATAGAAAGCAGTTACAGCGCACCGGCGCCTCATTCTTGCCTCAGTCATTTAATCAAGCTAACCGGTGGTGATTCAGAAGTTAAATCGGTCGCTATGTACGAGTGCCTTTTGCCTGCGCCGTACTTTGGCCATGTTAATCTGATCAACTATAACTGTCAGCAAGAGCCGCAATCTTCTGAAGAGAAAGCTGAGTTTAACCTGGTCTATCCATACTTGAAGAAAACAGCGCTGAAATAAGGTCTCTTGCCTTATAGCTTTTTTCCTTTATAAGGGAATATTGCCGTGCTTGCGTCTGGGTCTCTCAACCCGCTTATTCTTTTGCACGTTCAGTGCCAGCAATAGTTTTTCTCTTGTTTCGCTTGGCTTGATGACATCGTCTATATAGCCTTCTTGGCTAGCGATGTAAGGATTGGCGAATTGATTTTTGAACTCGCTCACCATTGTTTTGAAGCGTTCACCGCTCTGGTCCTCTTTCAATTCTTTGCGGTAGAGCAAATTGACCGCAGCTTCTGCTCCTACAACCGCTATTTCAGCTGTGGGCCAGGCAAAGTTGAAATCACCGCCGACATTTTTAGAGCCCATAACATCAAAGGCACCGCCGTATGCCTTTCGCGTGATCACAGTCAGTTTGGGCACAGTGGCTTCGCAATAGGCATAGAGCAGCTTGGCGCCGTGTCTGATAATGCCTGAATACTCTTGATGGGTGCCGGGCAGATAGCCGGGCACATCGACAAAAGTTATGACCGGTATATTGAAAGCATCCAAAAAGCGCACAAAACGAGCTGCTTTAACCGAAGCGTTGATGTCTAGGCAGCCGGCTAGAATGCGCGGCTGGTTGGCGACAATACCGACCGAATGCCCGCCCAGTCTGGCAAAACCGGTCAGAATATTGCCGGCAAAATGAGGCGAGATTTCAAAGAAGTCTCCATCATCAAAGATACGCTCAATTACGTGATGCATGTCATAGGGACGAGTTGCTTCCACCGGCACGATGGCATCCAACTCGGCGCATTCTTCTTCTGATGGCGGGTTGAAATCTTCGTTCAATGGCACAGGGTCTAGGTTGTTACTTGGCAGAAAGGAAAGTAGGCGTTTTGTAAGGTGGAAGGAATCGGCCTCATCTTCCGCCAAAAGTTGAGCTACGCCAGACTTTCTATTGTGGGTCATGGCTCCGCCTAACTCTTCCAGAGTAACGTCTTCACCAGTGACGGTGCGCACTATTTCTGGGCCGGTGACGAACATAAAGCTCTTGTCTTTGACCATGATTGTGAAATCAGTGACAGCCGGACTGTAGACAGCACCACCGGCGCAGGCCCCATAAATGACCGAAATTTGAGGAATCACACCCGAGCTTTTGACATTGCGGTAAAAAATATCGGCATAGCCGGCGAGGCTGCGGACTCCTTCTTGAATACGAGCACCACCACTCTCATTTAGGCCAATTACCGGGCAGCCGGCCTGATAGGCCAGGTCCATAACTTTACAGACTTTGCGGGCAAAAACTTCACCCAGCGCCCCTCCGACAAAGGTGGCATCGTGGGCAAAAAGATAAACTGCCTTGCCGTCGATAGTTGCTTGGCCTGTGATCACACCATCGCCATAATGCTTCTTGTCGGCCATGCCAAATTCCTGACATTTGTGCAGGGCATAGCGGTCGATTTCCATGAAAGAGCCTGGGTCAACCAAGGCTTCCACTCTTTCTCTAGCAGTCAATATGCCTTTCTGGTGGCGGCTTTCCACTGCTTTGACATTTACTTCTTCAGTCTTGGCTCTTCTGGTCAGCATTTCTTCAAGCGGACTGAGGCTTTGTTTTTCCATGGTTTTTTCCATTGCTACGGCTTTTCTATCTAGTCAGGGTACTCAAGAACAAATGGACGATAGTCAGGTAAATGGACATTGTACAGACATCGAGGATGCTCGTTATGAAAGGGCCGCTGGCATGGGCTGGTTCGACCCCCAATTTATGGAAGAGAATGGGCATCATTGTGCCTATCAGTACTCCCACCGTCATCGTGACAAAGAGGGAACAGGCAACGACGATACCAAGAGCCTGACTTCCCTGGTGCATAAAAGTGCTGACCAGATAACAGGCAATACCGCAGAAGAGTCCAAGCAAGACGCCTACTTTAGCCTCGTGCCAGATATTGCGCAGGGCCGACTTGAGACCAAAGTTAGTGGTTTTACCTGTTCCTCTTATGACAATGCAAGTCGACTGGGTGGCCACCGACCCGGTCACACCTGACAAAAGCGGCATAAAAGCTGCTGCTTGCACTGTTTGTTGGATTACCGAATCGAAATGAGTGATCACCGAAGCCGACCCGGTTTCAATCATCAAGGTGACAAGCAGCCAGGGCAAGCGGGCGCTGAAGGCGCGCCTGACGTTGTAGCCCAAGGTTTCTTGCGCTTCCGAGCCACCTGCCGAAATACCAGATGACTGATAAATATCTTCGGTGGCTTCTTCTTTCAGTACATCGATAACGTCATCTGAGGTGATGATGCCAAGTAGCTGCTTGTGCTCGTTCACGACCGGCAGGGTGAGAAGGTCATATCTCGATAGCTTTTCAGCGGCATGCTCTTGGTCGACATCGGCTTCAACATAAACCAGGTCTTTGTCCATAATCGACTGCACCGGTACTTCCGGCGCAGCCGTTAGTAACTCTTTCAAGGTGACCACGCCGACTAGTTCTTCTTTGCTCGAAACTACATAAACGTCGTAGATTTCTTCTTCTAAGTCTTCATACTCTTCGCGCAGATAGACCAAGGCTTCTGCTACAGACATGTCGCTTCTTAGGGCAAGATAATCGGTGGACATGATGCCGCCCGCCGTATCTTCTTTGAAAGTCATGAGCTGGGTGAGGTCTTCTTTGACTTCACTATCGTCGACCTGGTCGATGATTTCACGTGCCTTGGTTTCGGGCAGTTCGGAAAGCAGGTCGACGGCGTCATCCGGCGACATGTTCACAACCAGGGCGGCAATTGAGTTATTGCCCAAGTCTCTCAGTAACTCGCTTTGCTTGTCCGGTTCCAGTTCGGCTAGAAGGGCCGAGGCATTATCGAGGTCGAGAACGCGAAAACAAGAAATGCGATATTCGGGCGGCAGCTCTTCGAAGCATTCGGCAAGGTCGGCCGAATGCTGGTCATTGAGTATTAGCCGTAGTTTCTGACGCTGGGATGAGTCCACCAGCTGGCAGAGTTCTTCCGGCCTCAGTAGTTGCTTCTCGATCAAAACGAATGCTCAAAGAATAACCGCCAAGATAACCCTAGCAAGGTTCTGGTCAGTCAAGAAGAGCTTTCGTCTAATTCTTTATCACTTCTTTGGATCAGTCTTCCAAATAGCCTGCCAGTTTAGATGACCAATTGGGCTGTCTCAGCTTTCTAAAGGCTTTGTGCTCAATTTGTCTCACTCTTTCTCTGGTTATATTGAAGAGTCGGCCTACTTCTTCCAAGGTTCTTTGCCGTCCATCTTCAAGGCCATAGCGCAGATGCATAATATCGCGCTCTCTGGGGGTAAGCTGGCTGAGCATCCGACTAAGGTCTTGCCTCATCAATTCGTCGGCCGTTGTGGCGTCCGGACGAGTGCTTTCGTTGTCTTCAATGAGGTCGCCGATATAGGTCTCATCGTCTCTGCTCAAAGGCATTTCCATTGAAACCGGCTCTCTGTCAGCCTGCATGATTTCCTGCACTTTAGTTACAGGTATATCGAGGGCGCTGGAGAGTTCCTGTTCGTTTGGCTTTCTTCCCAGTTCTTGGGCTAGGCGGGCGCTGGTCTTTTTTAGCTTGTTTATTGATTCGACCATGTGCACCGGCACTCTGATAGTGCGCGATTTATCGGCTAGACCTCGGCTTATGGCCTGCCTTATCCACCAAGTGGCATAGGTGGAAAACTTGAAACCTTTGGTATGGTCGAACTTTTCAGCTGCCCTGATCAGACCGAGATTGCCTTCTTGGATGAGATCTTGAAAGGGTAGACCGCGGTTCAGATACTTTTTAGCAATAGAGATGACCAGACGAAGATTGGCTTGTATAAGCTTCTTCTTGGCGTCCTGATCTCCTTTGGCAATTAGTCTTGCCAGTTCAATTTCTTCATCGGGTTTGATCATTTTGACCCGACCGATTTCTCTCAAGTAGAGTCTGACCGAGTCTTCTGTAAAGCCCTCTGCTTGCACCTCGACAGGTTCTTCGCTGTCTTCTTGCTGCAGAGTTTCCTCTTCGAAAACCTCTGACCAGTCGTCTGAAAGATCGTCCGTAACTCTAGAAGCCAATTTCGGCATAACTCCCTTTTATTGAGACTCTTCCTGATATTTACCCAGATTGAAAAAAACTCTAAGCAGTCAAGGGGCGGATTAACTTTTGTAAATGTGGAGTGCTATTAGAAAGTTTTCCCTCTGGGGCAACTTACCACTATGGGGCATATAAATATTCGTGGTTAAGCGAACTCTATAAAGGAAACCTCTATTAATGATTGAGGGCAGTCTTGTCGACGTAGGCTTACCTGGACTATTGCAGCTTTTAGCCACCGAAGCTGGCAAGAGCTACAAAGTCAGGTTATTGAACGGCAATAATCGTGGTGAGCTCTTTCTCTCGGAAGGCGAACTTATTTATGCTGCTTTCGGCATTCTCGAGGGCGATGATGCTCTTATAGAGCTACTTGCCTGGCGTGAAGGCGGCTTTATTGTAGACAAACTTTCCAGTCGGTTTAGAGAAACGATTACTCCTAATATGAAACTGCCGATGAGATTAACAAACTCATTTGCCGACCAGATGGCTTTTCTCACCGAACAAGGCATGGGTCTCAATACCGAAATAGTTACCTCTTCTCGGTTCGGTACGGCTGAATGGCAAGCTGTTTTGGCCAAACAGCCGCTTACCAAGGACGACTTTGTTGTATTGGGTTGGGCAAAAGAAGGGCGCTCGATGCGTGAGGCTATGCGCGAGTTTCAATTTGATGCTGTGCGCGCTACCGCTTCTTTATATAGACTGGTTTTGACCGGTTCGGTCGAACCTTGCCAGAAGTTTGCCGAAAGTTTGGGCTTGGGCACCGCGCTTGGTGCCCAGACCAGTGAGGAATTGCCTTTGCTGAACGAGGCTTCTTCCGACAATATGGAAGGTGATATAGAGCAAGAAAAGGCTCTTAAGCAAAGTGAAAAATCGGCAAAAGAAGCCAAGATCAAGCAAGAACTGGAAAACAAAATCTTGTCTGCCAATCCGGAAGGCTCCGCTGCGCAGACTTTTGAAAGTCTACCGGCCTTGACTGCCCAAGATGTGGAGGCTCATAAAAAGAAGGCTGCTGTGGCTGTGGAGCCGAAACCAGCCGGAGCTTTCGATATTAGACGGACAGATCCGCTGCCCCTTGTCGCCATAGATATAGAAAGACTCTTTCAAGTTTCGCTGCCCCTTGCCCCTTTTGGTCAGATCGCTCTCAATAATGATGCCCTGGACAATGATCTCAAATCTATTCTTAGCGACTTTCGAGAGAAGAAGAGCTTGATCGAAGTGGCTACGGCAAAGGGGCGTTATCCAGGGCAGGTTCTCTACACTTGTAAGTTTTCACTAGAGCGCGGCTATCTTGAGCCGCCCGACGCTGTGGTCAGTCTTACCATCGATTTACTGCTTGGCAGGGTGGAGCTTGATCAATATCTGTTACAAAGGCGAAGAATGACTGGAGAAGAATTACGAGAACTAAACGAGATGTCTCGGCAGAAGGGAGTGCGGCTTATAGAGCTGTTTGTACAGACAGGCATAATTACCCAGTCTGACCTCGATAGACTAAATGCCGAGAGAGAGCGATTCGCCCCCCGCTAAAAATTTAAAGAGCTGTTGCAGTGCTCGGGGTAAAATCAGTGCTCTATAGATAACTAGTTGTTTTAAGGGGAAACCGAAATGACAGCAAAATATAATGCTCGCATCAAGAAAAAGCGTCGTCTAGCCAAAAGCGACCGTAAAAAAGCGAAAGTAAGAGAAGCAATCGCCAAGGCTGCCAAGTAGTCTTTAATCACAGACTCGCCTCATTTTTGAAAGGATAAAATGTCCAGTAAGCGCATTATGTCGGGTATGCGCCCGACCGGCCGTTTGCATCTTGGCCATTACTTTGGAGCACTTTCCAATTGGATTAAGTTCCAGGGACAGTACCAGTCGTTTTTCTCTATAGTTGATTGGCACGCTCTCACCACCAAGTTTCAAAACACCCGAGAAGTAGAACCCAATATCTGGGAAATAGCTCTCGATTGGCTGTGCGTAGGCATTGATCCCGAAGTAGCCACTGTCTATGTGCAGTCGGCGGTGCCCGAGATAGCCGAGCTGCATTTGCTTTTGTCTATGTTCACCCCTCATAACTGGGTGGAACGAGAGCCTACCTTGAAAGATATGGTCAAGATGCTCGACAGCGACGAGTCAGCCGCTAAAGAGAAAGTCACCTATGGTCTGCTCGGTTATCCCGTTCTCATGGCTTCGGACATTCTTACTTTCAAAGGTGAACTGGTTCCGGTCGGTAAAGATCAAGAGTCGCATCTTGAGTTTGCCCGCGATGTGGCCAGACGATTCAACAATTTCTATAATGTCGATTTCTTTCCCGAGCCCAAGCCTGAATTTACCACTACACCTCTGCTCAAAGGGGTGGATGGTCAGAAAATGGGCAAGTCTTTCAACAACGATATAAAGATCGCTGATACCGAGGAAGATACCATCGCCAAAGTCAAGAAAGCGATTACCGACCGCACTCGTATTGCCAAGTCTGATCCTGGACATACCAATCTTTGCGAAGTGCCCTGGCCTCTCTACCAAATTTTTGCATCGGACAAAGCTTTGCTCGAAAAAGTGAAGGTCGACTGCGAATCGGCTGCAATCGGCTGTGTTGACTGTAAAGTACAACTAGCCGGTCTGATCAATGAATATTTCAGACCGATGCGCGAAAAGAGAAAAGCCTTGGCCTCAGACCCCGATCAGGTAAGAAAAATAATCGAGCATGGCAATTTGAAGGCACGCAAAGTGGCATCGCAAACTTTGCATGATGTGCGTGAAATCATGGGGATGATCAATTGGTGATCAACTGGTTGCGAAGTCATTTCGCTTAGACAGGTTGTCTGATTATGCTGGAGCGCCTGTCCCTTTTCCTAACTCTGGCATTGGCTTTAGTTTTGCCAATCAGTCTCACTCTATCTTGGATCTTGCTTGGTCTTTTGTTTGCCCTGCTTGTCTTTTCCAAAGGGCTTAAGACTTGCCTGCTCGAACTGAAGCAGGCGCCCTTCATCAAGCCGGTTCTGCTCTTCTCGCTTGTCTCGCTATTATCAGGTTTGCTGGCAGCCGGGCCAGGCGAATGTCTCGCTAGTTTTTCCACAGTGCGCGGCTTTGCCATTTATCCGGTAGCATATTTGGCTTTTCACTTGGGCGGACATAAGCAAGGCGCTCTCAAGACATTCTTATTGGTCACCGCTATTTCCGGTCTGCTTGGTGCCTGCCAGCAACTCTTCAATGTCGGACGTTTCACCAAATATCCCTATTTGCAAGCCACTGGTTTTCTCTCTAGCCCCATGTCTTATGCCGGGGTGATGCAGATCGGCGCTTTCCTTTCATTAGCACTAGCTTTTCGCTACCCAAGTATTTTTGGTGGACGCGCCCAAACTTGGACTATTTGTTTATGCAATTTCCTTGGCCTGCTCTTTGCGGCAGAGCGCAGCGCCTGGCTTGGTATGACCGTGGCTATCTTTGCCTTTACTATGCGCATATCAAAAAAAGCCTTCCTTGCCGGTCTTTTCACTGTGCTTTGCGGCGCAATACTGGCTTTTCAATTTGTGCCGGTGGTGAAGACTCGGCTCTCGGCTCTTTCTAATTGGCGGCAAGATGTCAGCGTCACAGCCCGCTTGACTGTTTGGGAAGTCGCTGTCAAAACTTTCCAAAAGAAACCTTTGTCTGGAGTCGGTCCCCGCAATTTCCCTCGCATAGAGCTAAATGAAGCAGTTGTGAAAGGGCAGTCGGAAGACCTTAATCATGGGCACAGCAATATTATGCATTTAGCCGCCACCACAGGGCTTCTTGGTCTGAGCGCCTATCTTTTTCTTGTGCTCCTTCCTCTTTTGGGTTTGTACAGAAGTGCTGCCATCGGTGCCTCTGAAGACGAGCTTGAAAGCGCTCTTGCCCTTGGTCTATATGCCGCACTCATCTCTCTTTTTGCTGCCGGTTTATTTGAATACAACTTTGGCTCTGGTGTAGTGCGCTTAAATCAGTGGTTTTGTCTGGCTTTCTATAAGGGCGCGGCAAAGAAGGACTAAAGCTCAACTAAGTCTTGATTTAGTCTCAAGTAAGTCTCAATTAAGTTTCGACTAAGTCTTTGAGAATTTCTTGCTTGTCAGAGCTTTGCTCAATTTGTGCAGGCGCTGATTGAAGGTCAAATAAATTAGTGGAACCAGAGCCAGCATCAAGAGAGCCAGCAGGTCCCAGATAAAGACTCTTTTGCCTGCCTCGATGAATAAGTTGAATCTCAAAAGTAACTGGCTGAAGAGAGCGAACATAAACAGCGCCAGCAAATTATGTCTAACCGACCAAGCTGTGACTAGATATAAGAAGGAAAACCTCAGCAGGGCTGGAATGAGGAAGAGCACCATATCAGGTACTGTTCTTTGCAAGAGAAGACCCGGCACATTGAGTAAGAGACAGATTAGAAAGGCTTGATAGAACCTTCTAATCTTAAGAACATAAAGCAAGGCGCCGACACAGAGATAGTTGCATGGTTGGCTGATTATTTCTCGCAGGCTGTCGAGCAAACTGTAGAGAGGTCCGATGCTGTTGAAAGCACCACTCAAGGTGTCAGTCTCTGCGTATGAACGGGGCAGTTCGTGGGCAAAAAAGATAGTAGCCAGCTCACCGCTGCGCTCAAAAAGCAGATGAGTCAAACAGGCTGCCAGACCTAAGATTATGCCATCGAGCCAATAGTCTCTGTGGGTTTTAGAAAGTTCTTTTTCCCGGGACGGTATGAGCATGGTCAGCAGTGTGTTGAGATTGCCTTTGACGTTCTCAGGCATGATGGAAAGCACCATAGTTAGTGCAAAGGTAGCGCCAATGAATTGTAAGAACAAGCTTAGTCCTTTATCAATCAAGAGCCTGATATAAAAGCTCTGCAGTGGTTCTTCCACTTTATAATAGGCATAGAGATTGTGGAGAGTCAGTGGCAGTTCGGCTATATTCAAAAGTCCCCAGAGTAGAGCCAGGCTCAAAGCCAATTTCCATCTCAAATTGGCGCGCCGAATGGTGACATAGCAGGCGCAGCAAACAGCAATAAGCATGACGTAAACATTTGCCTGTTTGAGAAAGTCGGCAACTTCGTCTTTCAGTTTTTTGATTTCTCTTTTCTTTGTCCACTCTGTGGGCAGATCCCAGTAGTGACCGATATTGCAGGCTAGATCGCCTTTCACCGAAGTCGTCACTTTTAGGGGCGCTTCCGCCACATGATAAGGGGGAACCTTGAAGGTCACTTCATGGTCGATTCGATTCTCTTGTTTTTCTACTTTGTATTGGTCTTCTTCAAGTGGACTATAGACCGGGCGATTGTTTTGCAAAAAGCTTCTGGCCCGCGCTATAGCTTGGCTTTTGTCTAGTTTTGCCCCCCTGTCGTGCTCCGGAATATTGACCCTGATGTTGAGTACTTTGCCTTCTTCATCCAGAATGACACCATAGGTCTCTTGGGTCAAAGGCTTGACGAATTGCACCGAGATCAGTGCTGAGCGTTCGATTTTGTCCGCTATCTCGATAGTTCTTTTCAGCCCCGACTTTTCGAAAATATATTGAAATTCTTCAATGTGGTCTGGATAGCTGTTGTTTAGTCCGGTATAGGCTTCATAACCGCTCAGATCTATCTTTCTTTCTACCAAAGCCATTCTTGCTGCTTCGATAGCCTTTGGACGGTCAATTTTTAAGACCTTAACTTTCTCGCCATAAAGCTCGGTCTTATGATCAAGCAGATAGACAAGACCTAAAGCGGCCACAATAAAGGCGATAATGCGCCAGCGTAGTCTCCATTTAATTGGGTTATATTCGATAACCGGTAGTTTCTCATCGACGCTGGCTTCTTGGTTCTCTTTCAAGAGCAGATCTTTGTTCAAAAGCGGTTTTTCTTCTGTTTTCTTCCTGCTCAAAAACAAGATGATGAGCACCGGCAAAAAGGGCACCGCAGCCGAAATAGCCAAGGACGGCGGGGCTTTAAACAGGGGCGTGACGCAACAGAAGGCATCGAACATATAGTGCGAGAGCAGGCAGGGCAAAAGACCGAAGCGCTGTAAAATGAAGCCGTCCAGCATGCCTTCTATACTAATCTCAAGCCCTCTGGCATAACATGGCTGTTGCTCATAGCTTGAATGCATAAAGCCCCAAGCGGTGGCCTGCAGAAAGTTGATCAGGAAAAAGTTCTTTAGACCGGCTTTGCGGGCAAAGCCTATGAATAAGACGCGATAGAGAATTTCTTCTGAACTAGAGGCGAATACAGCCAGGCTGATGGCTCCTATCCAGGGCAAGAAACTGGCATAGATTTGATAGTCGTCGACTTGAATTGGGCACCAGAATCCTGCTTTTCGACCGATATAGTAGTAGTAAATTTGATAGCCAAGAGAAACTGCACACCAAAGTATGCCAAGCAAGATACCGGTGCGGCCTTCTTGGCTGCGCAAACCTCTGAGGGTGAAGAACTCTTCTAGAGCCATTTTTTCTGGGAAGAGTTTGCGATAGATAATTTCGCCGGCTGAAGCAAGTAGGCAGCTGATGATAAAGACAAAGATGGCGCCGAGCCAGGGACTGAGCAAAGTCTGGAGCAAGAAGCTCTCATAAGAAGTATCGCTGTCGTAGCCGAAGAGTTTATAGGGAAACTCATTGTAACTGTCGGCTAAATTGATGGCCGTCAAGATTGCCGCCGTGGTGAAGACGAAACGCCCTCTGATATTGCCACGGCGCCAGTGCACCACGGCAACCACAATCGAGAGAGGAAAGAGCAGGATATAGAAGATCTGAGCTACCGACTGCAAAAGTTCATTATTGGTGCGTATAGTCTTATATTCCTGCTGCCAGCTATCCGGCAGGTGCACCATACTGTTGTATTCCGAAATGAGATTGCCGGCGATTTTGACATCAGTGCGCAATCTGGCGCCTTGATAGATCTTGTCTTTTCGTTCAAAAGTGAAGCTATGATCAGTTCTTCCTCTTCGCTGCTCTATTTTGTCGCTTTGCAGATCAAAACTGTCTTCTTTGAGCCCGGTTGTTCGGCAGAGAAAAGCGGTGGCTCTCTCTTTTGCTTCTTCATGGCTGATACTAGGTAACTTGCGGTCTTGATCGGCATTAAACTGATAGGCGACCAAAGAGCCGTCGGGTGAAATCTGCATGCGAATGTTTTCAATATTCTTTGGCTCGCAATAGCGCAGATCCCAATAAAATACCGGTGCTTCCTCCTTCATGACGCGGTTTGCTTCGCGGGTGCCAAGCTTAAAATCGAAGAAGTTTTTAGCGCTGCTGTCGACGTTGAAAATGGTGGAGACGATAGGATAGTTGCCAGGACTCTGTAGATCTTTGATCCATTGGTCGGCTATTTTTCTGATTTCGTCTTTGCTTTTGGAAAAGTTGATGGAGGCGCTTGGAAAGACTGCTTCTTGTAATTTGAAATAGCTAGCTAGTCCAAAAATGCCAAGAAAGAGCAAGACAAGCAATATGGTTTTGTCGGTTTTCTCTTTATTGTTGCCGGTCATATTTTCTCTTTCAGCCATTCTTTAGATTGGTAGCGCAGTGCCATCAATAATCCGTGTATCAAGATTGAAATTGCCATCGACCACCATACGCCGTCTACACCCATATGAAAAGATATAGCTAAAACATAGCTTAGTGGAATGCGAATCAACCAGTTGGTCAAGAGAGTGAGGAGCATGGGCGTGCGCGTTTCACCGGCCCCTTGTAAGGCTCCGCCTAAGACCATCGCCAAGGCTAAAAAGGGCTCGGCCAATGCGTTTATCTTGAGGTATGCCACAGTATAAGTCTTTGCCACCGGTTCGCTGGTCATGGCTGAAGCGATTAGATCTGCCCCCATGTAAAGTACCAGGGCGGCGGCAAACATCATGGCGATACCAATGCCGGTGACACGCCAGCCTGCCGCATAGGCGCGGTCGAATTCCCTCGCCCCTAAATTTTGTCCGACAATAGAAGATACCGCTAGACTGAGGGCGACAAGCGGCATAAACACCAGGGCTTCAACGCGCATGCCTACAGCCCAAGAGGCCAAAGCTTGCACTGAATTGGGACAGAGGGTTAGTACGGCAAAAATGACAAAGACCGAGAGTGCCCAAAACAGCCTTTGCATTGCCGAAGGAATGCCGATTTTGCAAATCTTCTTTAGCATCTCAGGATCAGCCGGTAAGAGAGCCTTCAGAGAGGGGGCCAGCTTTGATTTCTTGAGAAAATAGAAAGCTAGAATGGCACCGACAATGCTGCCGGCTAGACCGGCATAGGCTAGACCCCTGATGCCAAGCTTGATGCCCAGCGAAGCCACTGGAAAGTTGTAGTAAACGGTCAGGTAGTCGCCAGCTATATTTATAGCAGTCATACAGGCAACTATATATAGTGGCGTTTTGCTATCGCCGATTGCACGGAAGGCGGCGTTGGCAATTATGGTCAAGCTATAGGGAATAAGAACAAAGCTGTAAGCAGTGAGATAGTCACGACCGGCCTCGACTACAGCTTGATTTTTGGTAAAGAGCGAAATGGCAAATTGGGCGGTCAGGCTGGCGGTGAAGGCCATCACCAGACCAAGCATAATGGACAACAAAAACGATTGGCCGGCTGCCTTGATATATTCATCTTGATTGCCTGTGCCGTAAGCTCTAGAAACCAAAGCAGTCGTGCCCACACCAATTGACATAATCGTCAGCATAAACAAGAAAAGCACATGCTCAGCCAGACCTACAGCCGCCTGGGCTGAAGCATCTAGACTGCCTGCCACTTGTACATCCACTAGGCCGACCAGCGAATTGGCTACTGTAGTGAGAACCAGAGGCCAGCTCATCAGCCAGATGGCATGCCAGAGATTACCTTTTGTCAGTGTATTGTCAGATGCCATTTACTAGGACTGTATTTTGTTTAGGACTTAGGCAAAACTTAGTAAGTTTAAGAGCGGGGCTAATTTGGGGACTAAGTTTAGTTGATGACTCAGCTAAGTTTAGGACTCAGTTAAGTTGAGGACTCAGTTTAGTTTAGGACTGGCCCAATCTAGTCTTGATCATTTAGCCTGTTGTTTCAAATCTGCCTTGCCCTTATCGCCGCGCACCACCCCTAAAATAACACCGGTGGGTATGCCGTATATGAGGGCGGCGGCAGTACTGACCGACTTCGCGTAAAGGTCGGGTTTTTCTCCAGCAGAAAGATCTTCCTGCCATTGTTCCTGCATCCGGCTTGTTTCAGACTTGATATCGCGGGCGATATTAAATGGAATCTTGCCTATTCTCTTAGTGGCTTTGATGGCGCCGCTACCGATAGACTTGATGTCTGCAGCCGCCTTGTTGCCGTCTTGCTTACTGTCTTGTTTATTTGCTTGCTTGTCAGGGCTATTCTGCTCTTCAAAGTCTTTGCTGACCTCACCTTCGATAGTATTGGAGGCTAGTCTTCTTTTCCGGAAGCTTTCATTCTTCTGGCGTTGTTTTTCTTCATCGGCACTGAGAGGCTTGTAGTCGACTCTGAGTGACTGCCTTTCTTCGTTTGCTATGTCATTTTGGGCAAAGACCGGGGCGCTCAGCCAAAAGGCACTGAAAGCTAGACAGGCTGCTGTCACTGACTGAGCCTGTCTAGCTTGTTGAGACTGATGTGGTCTTAGCAAAGCTGCCTCAACTAATGGCCGCTTTCACCTTCTTGCTGAAATGGTCGGTAAGGCGGCGCAGGGTCGGAGAGATATCTTCACTGTCAATGACAGCATCGATAAGGAAGAGTTTGTCAGAAGAGCCGGCGGTTTTCAAGGCTTCTTTGAAGCTTTCCGGTGTGTCAGCCTTCATGCCTGAGGCTCCGACCGACTGGGCAAGCTTTACATAATCCCAGCGAGGAAGATTAAAGTAATCTCTCTTTTGGTCAATGAAGCGCAGCATGGCATAGCTGGCGTTGTTGAAGACAATCACTATAGGATTCAAGCCGTGCTTCACAGCAGTGCTTATCTCTAGACCAGTCATCTGGAAGGCGCCGTCGCCCACCAATACAATCGGTCTGCGTTCGGGCATCGCCAGCTGGGCGCCTATTGCTGCCGGAACTCCGAAGCCCATGGACACGTAATAGCCGGGCGAGAGGAAGATGTCGGTTTTCAAGCTCATGCCGGCATACATGCAGTCTCCGGTGTCGGTGACCACTGAGTAGTCGTCATTGCCTTCCAAAAGGTCGTTCAGACTCTCGATCATTGAAGCCACGGTCAGTTCTTTGCGGTTTTTGACACCGGCTAAAGATTCTCTTTCAATCACGGGTACTGAAAAGCGCATGGTGGGAGCTAACTTGCTGGAGACGGCTTCGACCAATTCGTGAATGACAGTTTGGAAATGCAAACCGTCATAGCGGTGGTAGCCAACCGTCACTTCGGCTGTATTGATTTGAATGAGATTTTCGGGGGGCAGCTTGGCAGTGTAGCCGGCTGTTTCCATTTCGGTCAGCACTGCTCCCAGAGCGATAATACAGTCGGCTTCTTCAACATACTCTTTTACTTTGGGATTGCCGAACTGACCAAAGTAGTTACCTATGAAATTCGGATGGGTCTCGGGGAAAGTAGCTTTACCTAAAATCGAGGTGACAACAGGAAGGTTGAGCGCCTGCGCCAGGGCTACTGCCGAATCCATGAGACCGAAGCGGCGTACTTGCACACCCACCATCAAGACCGGACGGCTGCATTTTTTCAATCTTTCCACTATGTCGAGAACAGCTTCATGTCTAGCTTTCTCGTCTTCTATCTGGACCTTGTCATGTTTACCTTCGTCATTTATCTCGAATGAAACCATGTCGCGGGGCAGTTCAATATAGCCTGGACGAGAATGCTTGAGGGTATCGTCGAAAACGCGGTCCACTTCTTGCTTGGCCATGGCTGGGTGGTCAAGAATAGTGGTCGATTGGCACACTTGCGCATAGACATCATGCTGGGTTCTGAAATTCTTTACGCAATGGTGCAGATGTGGTTTCTGAGTTCTGAATCGAGTTTCCGGTCCACCGCTGATTGTAAGCAGTGGAGACTCCTCGGCATAGGCAAGCCCGACCGGATTGACCATATTGAGACCACCGGCGCCATAGGTGACAAGAGCTACACCCAGACCTTTCAGACGGGCATAGGCATCGGCGGCGTAACCCACCGAGGGTTCATGGGTCATCACGACGGTTTCCAAACCAGACTTCATCTGGGCGGCATAGAAGGGCAGAATGAAATCGCCAGGTATACCAAAGGTATGTTTCACTCCGGTCTCTTCGATTCGTTCGAAAATGTAGTCGGCCAGTTTCTTTTTAGACATGCTCAATCTCCAGCGCTCACGCTAAGCTAAGTTAAAAAGGTTAGCTTCCCTGAGCGAAATATGCTTCAGTCAATAGGCTTAGCTTGGAGAAGTATAATATCCAAGGTGAACCAAACAGTTCTTGACCAAACCCGCTCTCAACCAGCCTCACTTGAAAGATGCAGAGAACAGCTTGTCTTGTCGGGACTTATTGGGGCTTATTGGGCCTAATCTAAATGGGACGCTCGATAAGTTAGTTGCTGTAATTAACGAAGGTGGCGCTGCGGCTTAGATGGCGAATGAAATGCAGAACGAAGAAGCAATTTTTGCCAGCAGTAGGCAGCGAAAACGCCATTACATCAAGTTCTTCTTCTTTATAATCTTACTTCTCTTGAATGGCGGCAGTATTGTTTCGCTGCTCGGACGTCTGATTTCGCATGGTCATGTAGAACTGGGTGCCGAACTATTCCATTTTTTGATGGTGGCAATTATTGATATCTATATGGTGCCGCCGATCATATTTGAGGTTGATTCAGTCACCCTATATAAAGGTTCTATTGAACTCAAGGCTCTGCTTTGGAAGCGGCGCCTTAAGTTCGAAGAAATTCGTGGTTATCAGGTGCATCCTCATATGATCTGGGCTATCGTCTCAACCCCAAGATGTTTTTATTTGATTAACAAGCGCGACATAGATCGCTTTGCCGATTTTGACGCAGTGTTTAGAGCCCGACTGCCTTCTTGATATTCGACTCTGTATTTTGATCAGCCAAAAGAAGGTTTACTATAAGTGACCAGTAGAATCTAACGCCGTCTGAGAGCAATTTTTGAGTTATGAGTAAAGGCAAAATTCGCGTATTAATTGGCAAACCTGGTCTAGATGGCCATGACCGCGGGGCTAAAGTAGTAGCCAGAGCACTGCGTGATGCCGGCATGGAGGTGGTCTATACCGGACTGCACCGCTCTCCTGAAGAGATTGTCGAGACTGCTATTCAAGAAGACGTTGACGCCATTGGTCTTTCTATTCTTTCCGGCGCTCACTTGACTCTCTTGCCTAAAGTGGTGGACCTTTTGAAGCAACAAGGCGCCGAGGACATAATTGTATTCGGCGGCGGGGTCATGCCAGATGAAGACCGCGACGAACTGCTCAGCAAAGGCATTTCTGAAGTATTCGTGCCTGGCGGTGCTACCCAGCGCACAATCGAGTTCTTGAGAGAGCGGTTCCCTGGACGTCAGTAACTAAAGTATTCAATAAGTAAGTTGGCCGGGGCAATTGGTAACTCGGGTTTGTTATTGACTTACTTTGAGTAGCTCACTTTTGGTAGCTCTTTCTTTTGATAGCTCTGCCTATTAGTTATTAACGACTTTAGTTGCTGCTAAAGCTAGATCGAGCTACTGAGCAAGATTAGAAAGGAAAATGGCTTGACATCGTAAGTTCCCCATGGTCAAACGCCGACTGGATCGATTACATTAAAATTATCCGGCAAACGTCTATTACCTCCGACGACCTGGGTATACAGAAAAAGGTGAGCAAGGAAACTAATCGAAAGTTAGCTGACATAAGTTAACTGCCCGCGAGTTAACCGACCTCGCTGAAAAGGTCCCAAAAGTTGAATCAGCCCTAGAAGACATTAATTGTCAATAGGAAGATTAAATCTTCTGGACATATCTCTTGAAAGCCTGCTATACTTCGTATAGTTCGCTCATCGTAGATGGGGTACGAGTAAGTGTCGATATTTGATGACAGAGTTGAAAATAACCAGCCAGAGCCCGAGACTCCTCAGGACCTTCGCTTTTGGTTCGAGCTTTTCAAGCCCGTGATTAAAACAACTGCCGAAGACATGTCTGACAGCCTAGCTCAGGTTATGCGCCGCGATAAGACCGTAGCTGCATTCGCCACCGCTTCTCTTAACCGCTTTGTTGGCGGCAACGAGGACGATGTCTATAACGTCTAGCCAACTGGACAATTCAATAAAGTTTTCGAAGGGTCCTCGCGGACCCTTTTATTTTGTTTGTTTTGACCTATCCGCGCTCCTTGTCAGGCGGTTCGGCAAGATAGAGCTCTTTCGCTTCTTTGCGATTCTCTCAGCATTCTCAGCTCACTTACTCATAGCTCTCTTTCAGTCTGTATTTTCAAGTATTTACACCCTGCTCAATTAACCTTTGCAACCGAAGGTTGGTACAATTTGCATTGAGACATTCGCTCTCTTAGTGCACTTCACAATTTACCAATGACAAATAAGCCGACCCAGTACAGGAAGGGTGATGTCGTCTTAGTGTCTTTCCCTTACACCACAGATGATGGTCAGACACAAACAAAGAGACGACCTGCCGTACTCATTTCTAATGATTACAATAATGCCCGCCTTGATGACGTGCTCCTTGTTCCTTTAACCAGCAATACTTCACGCGCCGCTCGAGAACCTACGCAGGTCGAGGTTCCAATGAATTCGCCAGAAGGACAGTCGGGTGGCTTGCGTCTCGACAGTGTAATCGATTGCACTGTAATCGCCACCATTCCCAAAACATTGCTTGTGTCGAAAATAGGGGCCTTCCCCCAAGAAGTAATGGAGAAGGTCGATCAATGCTTGATGATTGCTATGGCGATCGGTAGACCCGTTGGTGGGACTACGCCAACATGATTCCAAAAAGACTAAACCGATATCGGTTTAGTCTTTTTCAGTCTTTCGTTTGTCGATTGAAAATGTGAAAAAAGTGTCCTATTGATCTTTCTGTGGTGCTTCCAGGGCGACCTGTGAACCAACTTTTGCTTTTAATATTTCATTGGCTCTTCCCTGATGGATGGCAATTTCCAAGAAGCCGTGGCTGGCAGGAAAAGCTACAGCCATACCTTCAGTCACCGAAGAATAGGTGTTGTTTACACTGCCAACCTTCAAATCATCCAAAAAGCAAGCCGACTTTGGCTTTACCTTGTCGTTTGGAATGTTTGTAATTAAATTGCCAAAACGATCTACGTGTACAACTCTGCCGCTAACGATACCACCGGTAGTGCATACTTCTTGATTCTCTAAGTAATGCAGACTTTGCACTGCTATCTCTGTTCCTACTTCACTGGGACTGGCTCCGGCAGCAATATGTGCTGCCACGGGCGCAAATATATCTCTGGTGTGAAATGTATTTGAGACATAAGGGAGCCAGTACTCTTTCTTATTGAGTTCATAGGCTTTCCAGCTGGCCTGCTCTTTCATTACCAACGAAAGAATACCGTTATCCGGTGCGATGAATAGCTCCGACTCACCTTGAACAAGGATTCGCTTCTGACTTGAGCCCACTTGCGGATCTACTACAACAATATGAATTGTTCCCTTGGGAAAATACTTGTAGGCGCTTGCAATGATCCAGGCTCCAGATGCGACATTCCATGGTTCGATTTGATGACAGATATCGACTATTTGAGCTTGCGGAAAAATATTATGAATGACACCCTTGACCGAGCCTGTGTAACCATCATTGGTGCCAAAGTCAGATGTGAAAGTAATTAGCGGTCCATAGGTTTTCATCATTGTCTCTCATCGGAAGGGGGGGATTACTGCCTTGAGTCAGTTTCATTGGTCAGTTTCATGAGTCGGTGTCATGAGTCTGTTTTACGATGCTTTCAGTCATTCCATAGCCTAAGACAAAGGCGATGGCATACTCCCGTTCATGGGAGATTGTCAATTCGAAGGCTTGCAGGTTCAGCTGTCTTTGTAGCTCAGCCGCTCTTCCACTCAATTTGAGCGATGGTTCTCCACTTGGTTTTCTTACCACTTCTATTTCTTGGAAGGAGACACCTTTAAAGCCTGTGCCTAAAGCCTTTACAGTCGCTTCTTTGGCGGCAAAGCGTGCTGCGATTTTGCTGGCCGCGTCTTCCGGCTTGACTGACAATACGTATTTCTTTTCGCCTGCGGTCAAGACTTTATCTAGAAAGCGTTCGCCGTACTTGGTCCAGACTGAATTGACTCTTTCAATAGAGCAAATGTCAGAACCGATTTTGAATTTATTCATCACTAAGACTCTGCTTCTCTGGTGCCAAAAAGGAAGACTTGCTCTGGTTCTTCAAGCTCTTCATGAATCTCGGCAACCGATTTTCTCAATCCGGGGTAGCGAATCTCCGGTGCTATTTCCAACAACGGTACTAAAGCAAATGCTCTTTGCAAGAGTCTTGGATGCGGAATCTTGAGATCGGGGCTATCGAGCACTTCCTCGCCATAAAACAAAATGTCTAGGTCCATGACGCGTTCTTTTACTTTGCCCACGTCCTTCTTATGCAAATCAAGCAGTCTCTGCTCAATATCTTTCAAGACGTCTAGTAGTTCAAATGGTCCAAGTTCAGTCTCGAGAAGGATTACAGCGTTGACGAACCAATTGGAATAGAGTTCGCCTAATGGTTCGGTCTCATAAAGACTGCTGGTATCAATAATTTTGATTTGCTTGATGTCTTTCAAGAGCTGCAATGCTTGTTGCACGTATCCGACTCGATCGCCTTCATTTGAGCCAATTCCGATATACGCCTTTACTCGACGTTTATTGCCTCTTAGCCGTCTTTCACCGCTTCCAGTCTTCTGCTCTTTGTCTTCAGCCGCCAATTCGGATTCCCTTTGAGTAGCAATTGCTTTTGTTCTTAGTTACTGAGTGCTTTTGTTTTAGCTTCTCAGTCATTCTTTTCTCTGTAATTCTGTGATTGTTGAGTCTTATTGTCCAAGCGGTTGCACGCGTCCAATTAGTGCTTTCAGATCTTAGCAGTGTATCGGCTTTTGACATTCAATTTTATATGTGAGCTAGAGCATTTCGAGTTTCCAACTGGATTTTGTTTAGGTATTCTATATTTAGACTATGTAAAAAACTCCTTTGCGGTCATGGCATTGTTAAAGAGATTGGCTTTTATTTCGATTCCCTTGCTGCTCTTGCTGGCTGTAGCTCTGCCTCTTTCTAATTTTCTTTTGCAAAGAAAGCGAGTCGAAACTGGCATAAGTGATTTGCAGTTTCAGAGCTTTTCTAGGGTGTTGCAAAACAGTTGTGTTGATTGCCATAGCACTAATTTGACTGCCTATCCCCTCTACTACCAGCTGCCAATAGCAAGGTCAGTAATCGATCGCGATATAGAGATTGCAAAGGCTGCACTTTGCCTAAATCGAGATCAGCTTAGCGGTGCTGAACCAATCGCTATGTCTGATTTGATGGCTATTGCCAGAACCGTTAATGACGGTTCAATGCCTCCGGCAAATTACCGAACCCTGCATTGGAGTGTTGGCAGCGGCATTGGACCTCATGACAAGCTTGCGATCCTGAATTATGTGAAGTCGAAGAGCGTTGAGTTCCAGGTTAAACCGATATCGGTTGAGGGGTCAATAGAGAACCCTCAAAAGCTCAAACTTGGGGAAAATCTGTATGTTGACAAGAGGTTGTCGTCTAAAGCCACCATCTCTTGTGCCTCATGTCATATGCTTGAAAAAGGAGGCGCTGACGGTTTGGCGTTTCCCTTGGCGGAAGTAGCCAAGAATAGTCGATTTAATACCCCCAGCGTATTCAACTCACGCCATAACTTTCGCCAATATTGGGACGGAAGAGCTAAAGACTTGAAGGAGCTTCTAGCCAGTCATCTTGAGAATTCCGCTCTTCAGTCTTCTGATGCGGTGATTTCTAAGCTTGGGAGCGACCCAGTTTATATCGAGCTAGCCAGCCAGGCTTATCCCGATCAGCCTTTTGACAAGGAAGTCGTGGTTGATGCACTTGCCGCATACGTTGGCAGTCTCAATACTCCAAGCTGCAATTTTGACCGCTATCTCAAGGGCGAAAAGGTTCTATCAGCCAAGGCGATTGCCGGTTGGCGCCTTTTTCAAGAAAAGGGCTGTGTTTCCTGTCATTCGGGCGTCAATCTGGGCGGTATGTCTTTTGAGAAGATTGGTCTGAAATCCGATTATTTCGATTATCGGTTCGAGAAACACCAAATACCTGAGACTTTTGCTGATGCCGGGCGCTTTAATGTCACGAAAGTGCCGTCCGATAGAGGTAAATTTAAGGTCCCTAGTTTGAGGAATGTAGCTCTAACTGCGCCATATTTTCATGACGGCTCCGTGAAAGACCTAGATGAAGCAGTAAATGTAATGTCCGAATACCAGCTTGGTGAGAAACTTTCGGATAAAGAAACTGAAGAGCTCGTTGAATTTCTCAAAAGCCTGAGCGGAAACTATCGAAGATAGGCTTGAATACCGCCTGGTCTGGGTATATTTACTAATGTATTTTCTTGAGGTCGTTATGGGTAAAAATAGCGCCGAGCGTGGAAATAACGATGTTTGTTCGGTTGAGGGGCTCAAGCAGAATGCTGGTGATGCCAATACCGCCGCACGTTTCAATCAGGAATGTTCTCTTGATGATAGACGTGCTGTATTTAGTCAGCTATCTGCCGCTAAAGACTCGCCACAGCAAGTACATGGCACTCAGATTTCCAAAATGCTAGACGGTGTAACTATCACTGGTGATTCGGTGAAAAGAACCATAAGCAGCATTTCGGATGGTTCGGCTGCCCCGGCTGAGCCAGTCGCCAAAGCCGGTTCCAGGCAAGAGCGCAGCGATAAACCGGCCGTCAGACCAAACACTAGGGCTGAAGCCGCTCAGGAGAGTTCGACTCCCGGCATTGATGACCCATACACTAAGTCTTCTCGTGATATGGCCAGCCCGGAACTGAGGGAGAAAGCCACCAAGGTCAGGGAGGCAATACTTTCGGGTCGCAATGTTTCAGAAGAGTTGAATGGTCTTGGGCGCGATGAGAAAGTGCGCCTCATGGCTGTTGTCAAAGACGACTTGATTCAAAAGAACGGCGCCAAAGTTGCCATAAGTGAGACCGCAGGACCAGACGGCAATAGAGATTTGATGTTCGTCACCAATAATGGTGCCAGAATTTTGCTCACCGAAAGCAAAATGGGTGTGCCCCGCGACATGCTGGTGAATGGCAAGGGGCTTACATCAGAGCTTGGCGTTAGAACTGCTCTGGGCGCGGTAGATATATACGACAAGGATGGCGAAAAGAAAGGAACAACTGATTCGACCGGGAGCAATTGGCGCGATCGCCTTTTGGGTCCAAGCTTATTAGAGGGCAAAGGCCCACTGGCCAAGGTGTACCGAGGCGAAGAGCTGAGTCCAGAGGAGAGCCGCCAGTTGGAAGAGATGGCCAATAAGCCGGGAAGTAAGCTGATTATCTACGGCAACAAGAAGGCTCAGAGCTGGTAAATTAAGCGAATATTGCTTCGAGAACTTGGCTTGTATTCTCAAGATTGCGAAAGAGAAAATCGGGCTTGTGGCTCTCCAATTCTTCGTAACTGGTTCTTCCTGTATTGACTGCCACCACACAGGCACCAAAGTGCTTGGCGCAGGCGATATCATTGACACTGTCGCCTATGATCACTACTTCCCTGGGGGCAAAATCGAGAGCGAAATGTTTCTTAGCTCTCTCCACGGCTATAGCAGGCAAATCGAGTCTGCATGCCGAATCTGAGCCGTAGGCTCCAATAGGAAAGTACTGCATCAGCTGGAAGTAATTTAGTTTCTTGGCTGCGCCAGATTCGACATTGCCTGTCAGCAAGCCTAAATAGGCCTGCTCATGCTCATCCAAGCTTTCAAGCAGAGAGTCAATGCCGGGATGCTTTATATAGTAAGTAGATTTGGCGATTTCTTCATCGAGAAATTGCAGATAGAGCGATAAGATTTCGTGCAAGCGCGCTTCTGCCTCTAAGGCGCTATAGCCGCTTGCAGTCAAGATTTCCTTGATTATCTGTGGATCTGTTTTCCCCGACATTGGTATGGCGGCCGCGCTTTCGTCCAGTCTATGGGTTTGGAAAAGAGCCCGTGCTAAGGAGCGTCGCCCCGCTCCATCGGAAGAAATCATTGTCTCATCTATGTCAAACAATACCAGTCGCTTAACCGGCATCACTCACCACCCTGTTGACCTTGCTGACCTTGCTGACCTTGGAGGCGGGGTTTTTCCAATTCTCTGGTGACATTTGTGAAAATAGGTTTGGACGGCGCGCTCATGTCCTCTTCGTAGACTCTGACCTGGTCTCTACCACTATTTTTGGCTACGTATAGCGCTTTATCGGCACGCTCTATTAGCTCGGAGGCGCTTCTCGCTTGTTTAGGATAGCTGGCTGTACCTAATGAAGCTGTTATTTTGCCGAGTACGGGCACATGACTTGCCCTTATTTGACTGCATAGACGATCGGCGATTAAGGCAGCTTCCAAAAGCGAAGTCTCCGGCAAGATGATGCCGAATTCTTCTCCACCATAGCGGGCGGCTGTGTCACCGCTTCTCAACAGGGTTTTGAGAATGGCTGCAATTTGTCTGATGGCCGCATCGCCGACTGGGTGTCCATAAGTATCGTTTATCACCTTGAGCTTATCGAGGTCGATCATGATGAGCGACACCGGTGTACCCTTTCTTTCTGCCAGTCTCAATTCTTCAGATAGTCTGTTTTTGAAATAGACATGATTGTATAGACCGGTCAAACCATCGGTGATTGCTTGATGTCTCACCTGGGCGAAGAGCTGCGCGTGAGCCAGTGCCACCGATAGCTGGTCGGCGACAGCGCCAACGAGGCGGGCTTCGTTCTCTCTCCAGAGTCTGGCTTCGCTGCACTGATGTACGATCAGAACACCAGATAATTGGGCACCTTCTATCAAAGGCGCCGCAATTAGTGACTTACCGCCCACCTGTTCGATGTACTCGCGGAAGACCAGGCAGCGCTCGTCGGTTTCGGTCTGGCTAACTACTGAAACAAGACTTGTGCAAGATAGATTGACTGAGAAGTCGCTGGCCGAATCTTCCAGCTGGGGAAGTAGTTCGCCGGTGAGGCTCTCTTCTCGACTGCGATTCTTTCTTATAATTGATAGGTCTATGCCGAGCACGAAATTGCCGGTATCGGTCTGGAGCTGCGGGCTCCTAGCGTTGGGATGGAAGTCGATTGAACTACCGTATAGACAAAGACCTTTAGTGGATTGCAGTCCATCTAAGTGATATTCGTGGGTGACCACGAGCGGACCTTCCGCTCTGGGCTGGGCTATCTGGACGCGATCCGCTCCCATAGCCAACATCAATTCACGGGTGACGGTATCGAGTATGGTGTCAAGTTCGAGTGAGCTGCGCACCGATTTCACTATTTTGTTGATCAGTTGCTCTTGTTCAGCCATGGTGCGGGCTTGATTATAGAGTTGACCATGTTCGATAGCCAAAGCCACTTGGCTGGCTACGGCATTGACTAATTCCAGCTCAGCTTGCGACCAGACTCGCAGACGATCGCATTGATGAATAAGAATCAGCCCGATTGTGCCTTTGCCGGTGGTGATCGGACAGGCCATCATCGACTTGATTGAGCGCCAATCACTGTCTTCGTGACCTTCGAAGAGATTGTTCGAGCTATCGAGCGAGCCGCCTTCCCCGCTGAGAAGGTCTAACCATATAATTGAATCCTGGTTGATAATCTTGCGCATGGCCGTATCCACGCCTATCAAGATTTTCTTCTTCTGGAGAGCGCTAACGTTCTGCTTCTCGTTGCACCAAATATAATCGAAGCTCAGTTCATCATCATCCAAGTCGGCGGTTTCATGAGTATCGATGAGAGCCAGGCAGCAGCGGCTGGCTTGCAAGTTCTCACCAAGTTCTTTGACTGTGGTGTTGAGAATTTCATTCAAGTCGAGCGATTGTCTAATTGATTCGGAAATGCGCTGCACCATGTTCTTGTGGTCACGGTCCACTTCCAGCATGGTCGCCATTTCATTAAAGGCTCTGGCTAGCAGCCCCAGCTCATCTGAAGTCTTGACCTCGACTCGCTTTGAAAAGTCGCCGCGACCAAGTGAAAGTGCTTCTCTGACCAGGCTGTTGATAGCCCTGGTGAAATAAGATGTCGATGAATAGGCCAGCATGATTGAAATACTGACTGCGCAAGCCGCCAGGCAGATCATCAAAATTAGCCAGTCATGGGCGGTGCCATAGATGAGTTTGGTGGGCAGACCGACTACCACCAACCAACCGCTAGCTGGTTCATGGTCGAAGGCGTAGGCCCGTGGAGTTGGGTCGGCTATACCTACCGCTTCGAAAGTGCCGCGCAGCTTACCTTCTGCTGCTCTGACACTGCGTGCTTGGCTAAAATCTTTGCCCACCCAGTCGCTATTATCAATTGTCCGGGCGACAACCTTTTTAGAGTGGTCGACCACTGCTATGACTGCGGCGCTCTTATCGTGTGAGCCTGTAAACCCGCTAAATAAGCCAAGTACGGCAGAAGGCTCGATGAGGGCGAGCAGTGTGCAGTCTTTAGAGACTGGTGTCTGTCCGAGTACATAGGTCTTACCGCCTAGAGTGAATGTATCGGAAATCTTCGAGCCGGCCTCTGCCAACCTGTTTTTCAGTGCAGCAAGATCAGCTTGGCTGAGCTTTCCGCTCAGGGCGGTGTTGGCGTTTTGTCCGCCGTCCACTTCGCATATCAGTTTGCCCTTTTCTAGCAATAATAGTTTTGACCAGTGCGGTTGAGAGGCAGAGGCAATGGCGAGAGTCTTGTTGATTTCAGCAAGAGAATCTAAGCTGCTCGCCTTTTGACTAGCGACCAGTTTAGCCAGACTTTCAAGGGCTGATTTCTGACCGAGCATCCAGTTTGACAAAGTCTTGACGCCGGTAGCGGCCTGCAGAGTCGTAGCTCTTTCGGCTTCTAGACGTAGAGTTCGGTATTCTTTGAAGAGCGAGAAACTACCTATGGCAAGGAGCGGCATTGCCACGCCGAGACAGAGTAAGAACATTCTCGTCCTTATCTTCATGCCTGGTTTAAGTGCCTTAATGCTCACGTGCTCGCGGGTACCCCGGGGTTTGAATAGCGATAGTTGGAGATACCATCCTTGATTATATGGAAATAGCGCCGGTTGAAAAGAGGAATTTCGTAAGAGCCGCAGCCATTTTGCTATAGATTGCTCTCATCTTGCTCTGTTTTTACTCCCTCACCTGCGGTCGAAACTAGCTCTCTATCTGAGTTCTGGGCTGGGTTCTCAGCTGTTCCAGGGGCTTGGCTCGCGATTGCAGCTTTCAGTCTTATGAGAGCTTTTTCACTATCTATCGGGATTTTGTCCTTGAGATCAAAGTCCAGACCTAGGTGCATGGCTACGAAAATTTCCTGGGCGGCGGCATCTTTCTTGCCCTCCGCCAGGTATACATCTACTTTCACCATCCTGGCAGTGAGGCAAGCATCATCAAATTCAAGGGCTCTTTCAGCTAGATTGAGAGCTTGCACTGAAGACTGTTCGGCGAAAGCACTGCATGCAGCAGCGGCAAAAATCTGGGCTAGAAACTCAGCGCCGATGGCCGGGTGGTTGGCCAGCCGCTCGAAACACAGACGGGCTTCTTTATATTTACGGCGCTGGAATGAGAGTACGCCGCCAAGAAGTTCGGTATAGGGAGAGCCGGGGTAGTCTTTCTTCATAGCCTGATAGAGGCTGCGAGCCTTGAAGAGTAAACCGGACTTGACATAAGCCAGACCGAGCTGACAGGTAAGCTCTTGGTCTTCTTTGTGCCCTTGCCATTCTTTCAGGCAATGGGCTAATTCTTCGTGGGCCAGTGGTCTGGTCAAAGAGGCAAACCAAGACCTGACAAAAGGGCTGACCAGTGCTGTCAAATAGAGACAGGCTCCGCCAATCTGAGAGAGAAGCGGCCACCACACACCAAATTCGGTGCCCGACTTGATCAGTACTTCCACCCGCGGTGCAATACCCCAAGAGCCCATGCCCGAGAGGGAAAGTATGGGTTCAAAAACCAGATTGACCCCTAGTGTGAAGGCGGTTGTGTAGCCAATCAGAGTGGCTAAAAAGGGATGTGGTCTGAGAAATAGTGTGGTGGCGAGCAAGAGAGCAAAGGCAATTTGCACCAAGGCGCCGGCGAAGACCACCAAAAACAGGGCATTGAGATCTTGAATATGATTGAGCCCGCCCAGTTGACCTTCGTACCAGACCAGACCCCAGACCGGTCTATTTATGTAGGCGCCGAAATAACTGGCGGCTACCTCGGTGGCACGCAAGTCTGCCAAGGTCATCAGCGGAAATACTAGAAATAGGACAATCTTCCAAGCAAAAGCGCGGTCTTGTTCCGACAAGACTTCTTTGCCGAAGCGATGCCTTTCCGTCCACATGCGCCGCACCGTATCCAGTGCCAGGATGGCGCAGCCGAAACTTATGCCCCAGGATAAGAAATTCAAGATAGGGTTTCCTTTCCAGTTCAGAGCACAATTGTAGGAGACTCTCTCCTGACAAGCCTGAGATAAATTTATTGCTTCTATTTCGCAGTTTTCTTGAATTCTTGGAAAGCTTCTCTGGCAAGATTGGCCAGTACTGGATCAAGCCAGTTCAAGCCTTGCTTTTGAGCATTTAGACATATTCTAAGTTCATCGGCCGCTTCTTCCGGTCTACCGGCCTCTTTATGGACAACAGCCAGGTAATAGTGCGGATCTGCCAGGTCTTTGGCTGACAGCGCCGCTTGTTTATAACTATCTAATGCCCTTTGCAAGTCTTTAGATTTCTTCTCACTTTCCTTCTCGAAATAGCAGTGACCGCGTGCCATAAAGGCTCTTGCTTTTAGAGTTGTATCGGCATTGCCGTCGGTTATACGCGAAAAGCATATATCGGCTGTATCAAATTTATTCTGGCTTTGCATGATATAGCCTCGCAAGAGCCAGACATCAAGATTGCTTTCGTCGATTGCTTCGGCTTTCTGTATGGTCTTTTCAGAAAGATTATCGAGCCCAACATAATAGTATTGCCAGGCCAGGGCTAAATAAGCCATGGCATTGCCTTCTTTCTCGGCTGCAGCTTTGTTCTTTTCGTATTCTCTTGCCCAAATTGGCCGAGTTTTCTTTACAAACAAGAGGCGAGTGCGATTGGAAAAATAAGAATAAACGAAGCCCCAGGCGAGGATAAGATGCACTATAGCAGTGAGCCAGACAAGTTTAGGATCGCCTGAACCGTATATCTCTGGAAAATCTTCGCTCCAGCTAACCAGTGAAATTACCGGATAAAAGATCAAACTTGATAGACCGCTCAGTAAATAAGTATAGGTCGATAATGCCACTATAGATGGTGATCTACTGAGAAATGCAATCACTAAGGCAATAGTGCCGGCAATGAGCTGAAATACCGTTCCGGCTAAGGCAATAACCGCCGGGGCGCCTTCCGGGTAAGGTCCCTTCCAGGAAACTTCTCCCCAGAATAAGGACCAGTTGAAGCCGGTGATGTGCACGCCATAATGCAAGCAGGCGATTACATGACCGAGCTCATGCAAAAGAACAATTATGGGAAGCAAGACAAATATAGCTATTTGCTTGAGTTGACGGCGATCGGCGGCGGTTAGATCATCGTCGAAAAGGGCTTTGCGATTCTGAATCAGTCCTTTGAGAACATAGAGCGAAAAGGGGAGAAATATGATACCGAGAATGGTATTACTAATGAGATTCAACCTGAGACCAGTGAGATCCATTTACTTGCCGAATACCTTGAGCAGTAGCACTGATAGGAAGTAAAGACCGCATAAAGCCGCCATCACCAAGAGCATTGAAAACGCCGTGGGATCGGGGGTAATAATCGCCGCCAAGACGGTGGCTCCAAAGACGGCATAGCGCCATACCTTGATCAGTTGGTTGGAAGTGACCAGTCCGGCCATAGACATGGCAAAGATTACAATGGGAATTTGAAAAGCTAAACCCATATAAAGCATGATCGAGCTGACCAGCGAAATGTAAAAGTCTAGTCTCTGGTTGATTGGACTGACACCTTGTCCGAAGGAGCCAAAGAAATGCAGCATGGGAGGCAAGAGACAGAAATAAGCAAAAGCGGCGCCGCTGAGAAAGAGGATGGGACCGCCCACGATCACCGGTGTCAATATGCGTCTTTCCTTGCGGGTAAGACCCGGTGCGACGAAGCGAGCCACTTCGTTGAGAATAAATGGTGAAGCCGTTATGAGAGCGGTATAAAAGGCTACTTTGAAGAAGACCAAGAGCGGCTCTTCTATAGATAGAGCCTGGAAGGTGATATTGCCGGCGGGTTTTTCCAGAAATTGCAGAATGCGTTTAGTGTAGAAAAGCGCTGCAATGAAGGCGATGAAGACATAGGACAGACTACGAATAATTCTCCAGCGCAGTTCGTCTAGGTGTTCGACGATAGTCATTGACTTATCGTCTGCTTCTTCAGTGTCGTCGTCTTCTTTAGCTTGTTCTTGATTTTGGCGTTCTATATCACTTTCTGTATAAGCTTCAGGATCAACCGAAAGCGAACTGAAGCCGCTTTCCTCTTCATCGAAATGCAAACGATTCTCTTCCTCTTCGGCTATTTGCCTGAGAGTGGGTTCGTGCTCTTCTTTAATTTCGCTTTGTTCTAAATTCATTGCCTCAGGTATTTTACCTGGGATCTTTCATAGAGGGCGATCGAGGTAGCCACTGCAACGTTTAAAGATTCAATTTTATTGGTCTGAGGAATACTGAGGCTGATATCGGCTAAATCTTCCGCTTCCAGGCTGAGACCGGCGGCTTCATTGCCCACCATTATGACCACTTTGTCTTCCTCGAAGTGATACTCGCTTACCGAAAGAGGAGCCTCGGGCGAGAAAGCCAGAAATATATAGCCGGCATCTTTCAATACTTGGGCGGCCGCGACCAAGTCGATGCTCAGTATTGGCAAGGCAAAGAGAGCCCCCATGGCGCTGCGAACCACTTTGGTGTTATAGGCGTCAACTGAGCCATGACTCAAAATCAGGGCTCCGGCACCAAATGCAAGTGCCGATCTGATTATGGTGCCGAGATTGCCCGGATCTTGCAGGTTCTCGCAGAGCAAGACTGTGTCTGGTGCTAGTTTGCTTATCTGCTCCACCGTATAAATGGGCATCATGGCTGCGGCCAATGCTGGAGAAGGTGTTTGAGTGGTGACTAGTTCTTTGAAGATGGAAAGAGGCACCGTGGCTAGCTCGGCCGCCAGGTACTCATCGCCTTCGATAGCCTCCATGAGCTTAGCCTCTAGACCGTCGGCAAAATATTCCTCGGTGACGAGAAGATGCTCCAATTTTAGTCCCTTTTCAAGGGCTTCCAAAATTAGAGTCACCCCTTCTATAAGAAAAAGCCCGGTTTTTTGCCGGGCCTGGCGCTCTTTCAGCGACCTGATTTTCTTTAGAAGTGGATTATTCCCGGAAGTAATCTTTTTGGGAGAATACTTCACTTGATTTGAGCCAAGGCCTGTTTGGCAAGGGCTGCAAAGGCTGCTTGATCGCGCACGGCGAGGTCGGCCAACATCTTGCGATTGACTTTGATATTGGCTTTGTTCAGACCGTTGATCATGCGGCTGTAGCTTAGACCGTTCATACGGCATGCAGCATTAATTCTGGTGATCCAGAGGCTGCGGAAGTCGCGCTTACGCTTCTTACGATCTCTGTAAGCATTTTTCCAGGCTTGCATCAAAGCCTGATTGGCAGCTATGAAAAGCCTTGATTTAGAACCACGAAAACCCTTGGCAAATTTGAGGATTTTCTTGTGGCGTTTTTGGAGGACATTGCCTCTCTTAACTCGAGCCATCTAATTCTCCTTCTTTGACTTTTGTCTCTATAAGACTATTTGTCTGCTTGTACCGACCGGCGGAGAGGAGTCAACTACGTTGTTTCCTTAGGTCAGGTGTTTGTACTGTAAAAATGGATGTCTTAGCGCACGTATTTGCGATAAGGGAACATTTCAAGAACGTGCTGTTCCACATCGGGATGGACAGCAGCGTAGCCGCGTAGTGAGCGCTTCTTGTTTGCTTTCATCCATTCGTTCAAGTGGCGCTTGCCGGCTTGCCTGCGCAAAATCTTTCCGGTTCCGGTGATCTTGAAACGGCGAGCAGCAGCTTTATTGGTTTTCATTTTTGGCATATTCAATTCCACTAAAGCGAACTATTCCCTGCCTCTTCATCGAAAAGGCAGCCGGCCCTCGAAGAGAGCACAGGGAAGTAATTCTACCATTCATCGGGGCTAGACCAGAAAGACCGCAATGATTGCGCAATATTTTGGAAACAAAAATTGGCTAATTCAGCTTAGTACTGGTTTATTTACCGCGCTGGGGCAGTGGATTCAAAATCATGATGACGCTCTTGCCTTCCAGCTTGGGCTCTCTATCCATAGCGCCCAGGTCTTTTAGATCTTCAGCGAAACGATTCATCAAATCGATGGCCATGTCGGCGTGTTGCATTTCTCGGCCGCGCAGAACTATGAGAACCTTGATCTTGTCGCCATCGGTGAGAAACTTCTGGGCATGCTTGAGCTTGACCTGGAAATCATGTTCCTCGATCTTGTAGCGCATCTTGATTTCTTTGACATCTTGCACATGTTGCTTCTTCTTGCTTTCACGTGCTTTCTTCTCTTGTTCAAACTTATGTCTGCCATAGTCAAGAATCTTGGCTACGGGTGGGTTCGCGTCCGGTTGTACCAACAAAAGGTCGAGTCCCTTTTCCCGGGCGTTGGCAAGAGCCTCCCTGGTCGGAACAATACCCAACTGGTTACCTTCTTCGTCGATGAGTCTGACTTCTCGGTCTCGTATTCGCTCATTCAATGGCGGTAAGTCTCTTCTGGGTTCTGGCCGGCGCGGGTCGTTAATGCTCAAGCGATACCTCGTTTAAAACAGGGGACATTTTTATTCTATATCATTTTTTAGAAAAAACTTGCCGAAGGTGGGACTTGAACCCACATGAGCTTGCGCTCACTACGCCCTGAACGTAGCGTGTCTGCCATTTCACCACTTCGGCGGCTAAGCAAGTAATTTTACACCAGGGGATCTAAGATTACTTGCTAATTTTTAGAGATGCAAACTTTGTTAGCCTTCAGCCATGTAAGGCATAAGGGCTATGTCGCGGGCTCTTTTGATGGCCACTGTTAGTGAGCGTTGGTGCTTGGCACAGTTACCACTGATTCTGCGGGGCAGAATTTTGCCTCTTTCGGTGACGAACTTTTTGAGACGGTTAGGGTCTTTGTAATCAATAAATTCAACTTTGTCGGCGCAGAAACCACAGGTCTTACGACGGCGCGGCGGTGCAGCATCAGAATTCATTCTGCTCATTATTAACTCTCCAGAAAAATAGATTTAAAACTTAAAACGGAATCTCATCTTCGGAAGAGAAGATGGCGTCGAGGTCTTCGCTCTCTGCAGCAGCTTTCTTGCCGCCGGCAGGTGCAGAAGCTTTGGCCATGGGCTTCTCTTCTCTCTCTTGTCCTCTTCCGCCTTGTGCTACGGTCTGAGATAGGTTTTCAACAGCACTTGCGTCTATTTCCACTTCTCTCTTTTTCTGACCATCCTGGGTCTGGTAGTTGTTGATTTGCAATCTACCGTCCACACAAACTACGTCGCCTTTCTTTATGTCGGCGGCACAGCGCTCTGCCAAATCGCGCCAGGTGATGACCTTGACGAAATTGGTTTCGACGCTCTGGTCTTGACGATTCTGCGAATCGACGCCGATGGTGAATTCGGTAACGGCTACATTTGTGTTGGGTGTGAAGCGCTTTTCGGGGGCTCTTACAACACGACCTGATAGAACGATTTTACTTAAACTCATAGACACCCGCTGGAAGTACGGTTAGGTAAGAAACGGTTAGGCGCTTACGCCTGCATGTTCTTGGACTACGATGAGGGAACGAATAATGTCTTCGGAAAGGGTCATCATTCTCTTGAGCAGACTAATCAGCTCGGGTTTGGCTTTGAATGTGATGACCACATAGTAGCCGTCTCTCATTTTGTCTACTTCGTAGGCGAGTCTTTTGCGACCTTTCTTGTCGGTCGACTCGACGGTGCCGCCTTGTGCTTTGATGTAATCTTCAACGGCGGCAACTGTGCGATCCACTGCTTCTTCGTCCAAATTTGGTCGGACGATGAACATGGTCTCATATGATCTTGCTTTTTTCTCGGTCACTTTGGTTATCCCCTATGGTCTCTATGTCCTGCTTGGCAGGCAAGGGACGGCGATGTATACGAAGCGAGCATAATAACACACGAGTTGGTAACATAAATAGAAATACGACGCTTTATAAACGGACTAGGTATACCAGTGACCCTAAAAACGAGACCGCCGCGTTCAGAGAAGAAGTGCTTAAGAAAGAATGAGCTCGCCTGCCAAGTTTCAGCGGCTAGTAAAGTTTCGCAAGCTGCAGCTTGTGCATCGGCAAAGATCCGCCGCTCGTCTGTCTACATACCTTTCTTATCTTTCTCGTCTTTCTTGTCTTTCTTGCTTGTCACCAGCCTAGTCACACTGGAGTTTGTCGTTTCTTCAGGTGCCGCCCTCTTTGCTAAAGAACAGTGGGAGATGCAGCATCCGTCTGGTCCTGCTCCTTCGGGCATAATCGATCCCGGCAGCATGGTGAATTCGATTTATGATCCTACTCCGCCCAGTAACAGCAAGAGCGGTGCTTCTTCTTTCGCGCCCGGTTTGGTGGCTCCCATCAATGTGCCTGGTATGGGGCAGAATCAAACTTCGCAATCTGCTTCTGTGCCTGGTCTAGCCTTGCCTGGGCAAGGCGGTGCTTTAGGTTTCCCGAGTGGCGGTGCGGCGTCCGCCCGCGCCAATATGGCTGTTCCAGATGTGCTGAAACAGATTCTTTCAACTCGAATTGCCGCCGGTACAGTTCTTACCGGCATTCTCGCCGATGACCTTTCCAGCAGCAAGAGCCTGCCGCAGGACCTCTTTTCTATAGTCTTGCCTGATGGCTACTTTGCCAACGGGGTGGAAGTTATTCCTCCCAATTCGCGCATTGTCGGTACCGTGGTTTCGGTGGCACCGGCTCGCACTCTGCGCGGTGTCAGTACCCCAGGCAATTTGCAAGTAGGTCTAACTACCTTGGTTTTTCCCGATGGGCGCTCTTGTAAATTCGCCGGCTACATTGACAGAAATCCTGCCCACGATTTAGCTCAACCACCTCAATTGCGCAGCAGTTCGATGAACTTTTCAGACTACAAAAGAGACTTGAGTTCTTTCATGAATTCGGTCACTGCCGGTATCGGCATTAGACCAACTTTTAGATATCGTGGACCTGAGTTCAACTTGAAGGCCGGGACCATGGTGCCAGTGCGGTTAAATTCGACTGTGGACGTCAGTCGCATGACCGCACCGACTATTGTGAACAGCGCCGCCGCCAGTAGCAGTAGTGGCAGTAGTGGGTCTCCAAGCGGCACTGCCGGTGCCACCGCCGGAAACTCTGAACCCCGAAACTCTAATTATGGTATCGCCAAGGATGCTGCAATCGGCGGCGGTCCTGGGTATAACGGTATGCCGATCATACAGGCACCGATTCCACCGGGACAGGTTGGTTCTAACAATAATCTGAATAATGTCCCGAATAATGGTTTACTGCCGGCTGTGGTGCCGCTTGAGTTACCGGATCCATTTTAATTCTGATTTTGATTCTGATTTTGATTTTGAGTAAGCTTTGGGGCTTATCTCTATATTCTGTTATTTCGTTCTTGCAGAGCTAAGTGATCTAGAGCTAAGTTAGCCCTAGAGTTTGGTTATTCTAGCGCTAACTAAATTTAGAGCTAAGTTTTTGTAGGGCTTAGTTCTTTTGCACTCTATTCTATCTAGAATCTAGTCTTCTTGAGGTTTACCCTGTCCGGTGGAACCAGACTTGTATTCAGCAAGGTGACGCCATCCCTGGTGCAATATCAGCTGATAAGCATAAATCTGTTCCAGCCAACGGCGCTCGCCTTCCGGCAGGTCTGGGCGCTCAAGGCGACGTTTCAGAGAACCGGTAATCAATCTGGTTTCTTCAATCGCCTTGCGATATGAGCGCACCGGCTTTTGAAGTTGAGCCCAGGCGGAGGGCTGATCAATGCGAGGTGCTGCGACAGCTGAAACTCTTTCTACTGTTTGAGTTCTGTCGGGCATTCTATCGAAATGGCGCTCATTTTGATTGCCGCCTTCTCTGCCGCCGTTGTCTCTCAGTCCATTATCTCTCTGTCCGTTTTCTCTAGCACCGTTTTCTCTCGGTTCGCGAGACGGTTGCTTGCTCACAACTTGCTGAGCAACAGGGTTCTGAATGACATTCTTGTGTTTGTCGCCGCCCCGACGTCTTTCTTTTCTCTTGGTGCGGTAACACTCCAAGCAGTCTCTCAGTCTGGGGTTGATATGTTCGAAGTTTTTCGAGCAAGTTTGGCAAGTAAGCGTATGCATTACTTTGCCCGAGCTTTCGCCAGAGCTGTCGCCAGATCCGTCGCCAGATCCGTCGCCGCCTTCTTCTTTAGCTTTCTCTTCGCCTTCATCCTCAGATTCTGAGTCTTCGCCCAGCGAAGTTTTCTCGACATCTTCTACTTCTGTTTCGCTATCTTCCTCAGCTTCATCTTTTTGAGCCTTGCTCTTCACCGTTCTAGCCGGCTTGCCTTTTGCTCTAGAAGAAATGGTGCGAGGCTTTTCTTCCTCTAATTCTTCTTCTTCATCTTCGTCTTCTACTTCTGCTTTTTTGGTCTTGCTCTTGGGCGTGGCTTTAGCAGTGGCTTTGATTACTCTTTTCTTGCTTTCCGGCTTTTCTTTTTCATCGTCATCAGACTTGGCTCTCATTTCTTCGAGCACTTCCATGACTTTGGGATTGGTCAGCCCATCTTCCTTGAGTTTGCGAATCTCTTGCAGTTCTTTCAGTGCTCTTTTGGGAAGAACCTTGATGCCATTCTCATCGGTGGCGGTTTCAATATTGAACTCTTGGATATATCTTCTGATGGTGACGGATGTGACATTGAGGTCTTTGGCGGCCTGGGCGATTTTTGTGCCCTCTACCTTGCTGCGACTCATTCGATTGTGTTCCTTGTAATAACTGCTGTAAATAACCGCAATTCAGCCTGCGTTGTGTCAATGCAATTCGGTCTGGCTTATAAACTTCAGCGCTCGACAGTTGACTCAGCCTTCTGGAAGGTGAAAGTCAGCCTCCTTGAAGGTAACCTGATAGAAATGCAGGTAATCAGTAATAAGGTAACCCATCTATGCCTTACCTTTTTACTGTCGGTTGTTAAAAGTTTTTAAGTAGTCTCAGCGGTCTAGTCTGCTCAGGTCTATTTTTTCCCAGCGATACAGGTAACGCGGACTTCCACCCATCTGTTTTAGCAAAAGGGCATCTGGTCTTTTGTGAATGGAGGTGACGACGAAGGGACTATAGGTTGGTTCCGGCAGAATGAGCCCGGAAATTAGCGGCCAGGCAAGCCTATGCCCCATGTTCAATGTGACTAGACCGGTTGTATCGATTAGACGGGCCCTCGGACCCCATTCGCGGCTAAGCATCGGATTGGCGCTCAGCCAGCCTGCTACTTCCGATGTTTCTCTCGGGCTATTGCCGTTATTGCTGCCTCTAGAAAGGTAGCCTTCAGCCACTCCGGCGATTTGATTGAGAAGTTTGCTTTTACTGCCTCGGGTCACCTTAGACAGAAGGTCAGAGGTGCTCAACTTGTTGTTGCTCAGTCCGATTAAGTCGCCAGCGCTTTGGCGCACCTGGGTTCCATTATCGACCGGGCGCCCCAGTCTTGGTTGACCGTGCAAGGCCTGACTAGTGATTAGTGGGCCATCGTTATCATTAGTCAAGACATAGAGATTGCGTTCTACTACCTTTTGCAGGTCGTCTTTCTTTTGTTCTGCAGCGTGATAGTCCATGTCTGAACAGGAGAGAATGACATTTCTAAAAACTGGTCTGGGATACATTTCTTTGGCGGAGCCGTAGGCAAAAGCGTAGCGGCTGCCCATGGAATGGGCGACGAAATCAATGTAGCTATCGCTGGACTTCTCCAATGCCAGTCGATCGATAAATTCTCGGAATGGCTTCTCGCTCCAGTCAAGATTGGCTTCGTCGCCGGTGTAGTCGGCTGTATTACCCGGTGAGGGCCAAGAAAAGAAAACCGGCAAAATTGGCACAGACGGATTACGCCGCCGGTACTCATCTGCAAGTTCGGCAATTTCTCTCGAAGCTTCGTCGAAGGTCATGTCATAGCCATGAACATAAAGGCAAATCAAACCATGAAAGTCTTTCACTTTGGAAAAGAACTCGCTGTCTGAAAGTCGCGAAATCTGTCCAAGGCTAGCCACTTTCCAATATGTATCTCGCTGCCCCATCACCGCGCGCAAGTCGGCAAAACTCTTGGAAGCAGTGGTGGACGCGCTGTCATCTGGACGCAAGAAAGATATAGTGCCGTATTCAGTCGAACCGGCTCCGATATTCAGATGTCTAGAGCCGCCGTAGAGTGGTCTGCCGCTCGGACTGTCGTTGAATCTGGTGGTTGCATAAAGAACAGTTAGATTGCGACTGAGATTGTTCTCTCCATTTTGCGCCGATGCCGCACCCGCCGCCCCACTCAATTCACTGAAGCTGAAGGTCCAAAGGAGGCAGAGTAATATCAACGCCACTAGCTTCTGCCTTTTCGCTTTATCGTCCCGTCCGTCAGCAAAATTTCCAAAATCTGAGGGCATTAAGTTCTCCTTGCTCGTCTCGAAGAGGCTCTTAACTTTTTGCCTCGACTGTGGCGCCGTCAAACATTAGGGTATTAAATGAAAGGGTATTAGATGAATAGCTGGAGTCTAGCCAATGAGGGAGAGCTAATGCCAGAATTGGTCGGCGTTTCAAACTCAAACTCTTCCAGGTCCAAAGCTCTTGATGGGGCGACTGGTCGTGTTTCTTGTCGTTTGTTACCACTATCGCAATTCTTTATCATTTTATTCATTCTTGTGGCATTGTCTGTGCTTTCTAATCTTTTTTGGGGAGGACAGTTCTCGCTATTGAGCTTTTTCTGCACCCTTGTTGTCATTCCTCTCATTGTCGCTGCTACATTGCGTCTCGAATTGGACTTCAGCTCCAAAGGTATCAAAGCTGCTAATCAGTTGCATAGCGACATGCTCTATATGCGCTCCGTTCGTCCCTGGGCAGATCTTCATTCAGTTCGTTTGCGCGGTGTGGCCAAGAATCGGCTCATGGAGCGTCTATTCTCAGGGCAAAGGCGCCTGGCTCCCAAAACTTGGCGGGAGCGTGTTTTGACTTTCCTTGGTCAAGGATGGTTCAGACAAGGCTTCATTGTTTTCGACTTCAAGTCAGGCGGTATGGTCGCTTTCCCACTTGCTGGCTTCGATTCTGTGAATATTGAGAGACTCTTCCTTATTCTTTCTCGTTATGCCGATCCAATTAGCCTTAATGCAGATGTAATTGCACTACAGAGAGACATTTTGACCGGGGGTGAGGTGAAAAGCAATTTGAGCTACACTCAGATGTGGGAAGATAGCTTGGCTGAGCGTTTCGAAGTGACAAATTTCGTGCCTCTATTATGTGGGCAGTCAATAAGAGACGAGACACTTACAGTTTTGATGCAGCTAAATTGTGGTGGCATGTCATCGGTCTATTTGGTGCGTGATACTGATGGCAAGCGCTTGGTCTTGAAAGAGCTCGCGGTGCAGCTAGATAGAGACGCCGACGAAAATGCAAAGAAACTTCAGGAATTGTTCTCCAGAGAGGCTAGCTTACTTTCCAAGCTAAGCCACCCTGGTATTGTTCAGGTACAAGATCATTTTGTTGAGAGGGGGAGGCACTACCTCCTTCTGGAGTTTGTAGCCGGTCTTTCGCTTAGGCAGCACGTCAAACTCAAGGGACCATTCAATCAACGTGAAGTTTTGGAGATAGCAGAACAGCTTGCTTCAGTCTTGATTTACTTGCATGGATTTTCACCACCAGTAGTGCACCGTGATATAACCCCGGACAATATAATCATTAGGGAGAAGGACCGGAAGATAACGCTTGTCGATTTTGGGGCTGCCAACGAATTTGTCGGCAATCTCACCGGGACTCTCATTGGCAAACAATGCTATATCCCGCCCGAGCAGTTCCAGGGGCGGGCTTGCCTGAAGAGCGATATTTTTGCTTTCGGTGGAACTCTCTTTTACTTGCTAACTGGAAAAGATCCGGAGCCAATTTCAACTAGTCGTGTATCTGAGGTTGATAAGCAATTGGTATCGGCTCAATTTGACGATTTGATCGCGGCAATGACATGTATTGAACCTGAGTCTCGACCATCAGCCGAAGAACTAGCTTTGGCATTGAGTTCCATAGCAAAGGGAGGTATTCAATTTCAATAGTTTTGGGAAATTCAATAGGTCGGTTCAAGTTGGATAATGCTTTTGTGCTGGTGATTGGAAAGAGCTTGGGGGTAACCTAAGTGGAATCAGATGTGATGATGTCTTCAGATGGATTTGAGGATAACTCCGAACATTTGCTGATTCCAAGTGAACAAGATTTTGTGGTGAGCAAGTGGGTGCTGGGTGAGAAGCAAAGAGCATTAGGGGTCAAGTCTAGAACTCCAATTAGGCTTGCGTTTGCAGCTCTTACTCTTGGCTTAACCGTTATCGGTTTTATCTTAATTTCTAGCTATGCAATGGCATATTCTTTTCTAAGCGTCTTTGCCATTTTTGCCGCTCCTTGCGTTCTATTTTCTATGGTTTGGTTCTTTTGGGAACTTCGCTTGCACGGCACTGCTTATGATTTTCCTACCAACTTAGTATCTCTTGCAACCGGACTGAAGTTCTCATGGCGATTTGAAACTTCTCGAGATTCACAGCTCTTCCATTGGTCTGGGTTTCAATCGGTCCATTTTCTATCGAAAGCCGATCTGCTTTCAGAGAATGCAATCGTATCAGTTGGCAAGCGCAGCCTGAATATTACCTCAGCTAACTTGTCAAGTCCTGGCGGCTATGGAGATTCCTACACGGAGCTACTTCGGGGTGGGCACCTTAGGCTCCGCTATGACCTTACAGGAATTAGTTTGAGGCACCGTATTAGTCTTCTCAATGATCTGAAGGGATTATCTGTTGCCAAAGATTTGCACTTGTTCGATCTTCTTCGTTCTTCTTTCGTTGAGTTCGATGTTCCGCTTGATTCATTCACCTTGGAGTCGGATAGAGAAAGATTCATCGCGACCTTGGATGTTCTTTTGCCTGAACGCTGCAAAGATACTAGCTTCCAAACGATAATCGCTCGTAATGGAGTGGCTTCCTATACGAGATTCTGGCTTGATAATATGAATTCTTTGAAGCGTAGCCGGGAAGAGGAACTCCCCGCTGGGACTCTATTGAATCAGGGTGAATATGAGATAGTTGGAAGAGTTGCAACAGGCGGCCAGGCAAAAATCTATGAGGCGTTGAGCCGGACCGGATCTGTGATTCTCAAGGAATTTGTGCTTCCTGTAAATGCGGGAATGGAAGTGAGACAACGTTCATTCGCGGCCGTAAAGAGAGAAGCTGAATTGTTGTCAGCCCTTGATCACCCCATGATTGTCAAACTCTTGGGCAACTTTGTTGAGGACCATAGAGCCTATCTGGTTCTAGAGATGGTCAAGGGTGAGTCCCTAAAGCGCCATGTTGAAAGAACTGGTCCGCTGAGTTCCGATTCCATCATTTCTATTGCCGGTGAAGTGCTAACCCTTCTTTCCTATTTGCATGGTTTGTCTCCACCATTGGTGCATCGCGACATCAGCCCCGATAACTTGATGTACTACGGCGACAAAGATATCAAATTGATAGACTTCAATGTGGCGCGTGAAATGGAGTCAGGCGCTACTAGAACCGTTGTCGGCAAACACAATTACATGGCACCGGAGCAGTTTAAAGGTCGAGCCAATCCTCAAAGCGATCTCTATTCTTTGGGGGCTACTTTGTATTTTCTCAAGACCGCTAAGGAACCTCTTGCTCTATGTCAATCGAAGCTTCCAGCTGATTGTTTAAACGAGCCGAAAGATATTTCGCTTGATCTATTGATTCGCGCTCTCACGGAACTTGATCTAGAGAAAAGAGCTCCAGATTCCGCTGGAGCTTTGCAGATCATTCAGGAAGTATGAGAGGATTTTTGCTTAGCAAACAAGCACCTAAGGAATGAGCACAGGGCCATTTCTCTTAGTTCAGAAGATGTTCTCGATTGGACAAATAGGTTTTTCTAGGCGACTCTTTGTTGCTTTGAGAAAGCCGCAGACAACAACTCGGGGCTGTTGATTGTCTTTATGTATCTCGATCCCACATAGCTTCTTTCAATGCACAACTTAAGCAAGGTATTTCTGCATTCACCCGGCCTCTTTTCAGTTGTTTTGATAGTGTCACACTTTATCAAAGAGAGATAGAGTTGAAGATACTTGCGACTAATGCCTCCAAATATCCGTTTGATGCCGATCTTGAAACTTGTCACATGTGCTATCAGACTCTTCGCGCCTGCTTCTGAAGTTCGTCCAGCACATTTTTCAATGAGGCAGCTGTGCCGCTTGTTTGCGTGGTAGAAGCTAGAAAGCCTACACTCTCTTTGTGTCTCTTGATCTCTAGTCGCGTTCTCTTGATTTAACAAATTAGGGCTGCTCATGATTGATACATTGCCGCCAGCTACTATCTTGATTTTTCCGAAGAGCTCTAAGATAGAGAGCGCGACATTGAGACGAGAAACTTCCCATCTCGTTTTCTTGAGAATGCTCTCGATGGACATGTCTCCTCTCTGGAGCAGGGCAATAATGACTAGTTCATCAGCAGAATGCCTTTCACCTCTCAGAATCTTTGCATCTTTTCCTGATGACACTCCTCTCTGTCTATTTCCTAGATCCTTCACTTGTTTCTTCTTTGCGGTGCCCGTCTGACAATTGCTTCCGGTTTTCCAGGCTCCTCTCTTCTTTCCCGATTTATCTGGGCTTTCTGCCTTGCTTGAGCCTGCTCTATTCGTTGCTTTGGCTTTCCTCTTGTCGTAGATTTCGATTTCTTCCGAGATTGGCTTGCAGAGCTTTGAAGTTAGTATGCTTCTTTTTCTAATTATGTCGAAGA
>JAFLCK010000035.1:0-47945 GCA_017303615.1 Obscuribacter phosphatis (SeqCode) | reverse complement strand
TGATTATGCGCAAGCCGGCACCCGACCTGATCGATGTCGATGCTGATGGAAAAAATGCACCGACTGGTCTAAATAGTCCCAATAATCAAAGGAATCCCAAAGTTATCGATATTGGCACAGCGCCCAGTTCTCAGAACAGCGGCAAAAACGGCAAGAACGGTGTTTCTTCCGATGAGGGCGCAACCATTCAGTTCGATCCAGATAAACTCGCCAGAGAAGGCGAGACTGTGGAAAAAGGCAAGTCAAAAAAGAAAAAGAAGAAGTAAACCATGAATCTAAGCCAATTTGACGATAATGCAAAAAGCTATTTGGAGAAAATCCTAGCCATTTTAGACATCGAAGCCGAGGTCTTGCAGGAAGATGTCGACGACACAACCACTTGTTATCGCATCGAGTGCAAGTCTGATGATGCTCGCATTCTGATCGGTAAGAATGGTCAAACTCTTGAATCTCTGCAGTTTGTTGTGCGCCAAATGGTGAAGAGCAAAACCCTCGATAGAAGCCACTTTATTGTTGATGTCTGCGACTATCGCGGCAGAAGACGCCGCACCCTGGAAGAGCAGGCTAAGAAAGGCGCCGTTGCTGTTTTGAATGGTGATTCAGAGCGCTTCCCCTTGATGCCGATGACTGCCTATGACCGCCGCCTGGTGCACAATTATTTGCAAGAAAACTTCCCCGACCTGGCATCAGAGAGTGAAGGCGAAGGTGAAGGACGCCACATCGTCATAAGCTTTAAAGGACTGGAAGATGGCGAGGGCGGCGAAGACCATGGTGATGACGCACACGATGGCGACGTCGAAGAATAGATCTATTTTTCGGCAAAGATAAGTCGAATTAAAACTAGAGAGACGGTTCCATCAGGGACCGTCTTTTCGTTTGTGCTGGGTCGGTCTTGTTTGTAGATTGGAAGATATAAAGACCAAAAAACAGTTTAGGCTTTTGGGGGTATTATAGAAGGTAGTAAGTATCGCAAGAAAAAAATGTGGGCTCCATCCAATCTTGGCACAGATTGAGAAGCCCACTTCAGAGTTGCAAATCTAATACCGTCTTGCCTACTCTACTTCAACAGCGCAACAGCTCTCTGGCCATATTCGCCCTTGCCTTTCTATCGGCAAAAGAGCTGATGGCAGGTGTGCGAAAGAGCACAGGCTCTTTGATGAACTTAGTGAGAAAAGCCCCGCGCCCCGCTCGGAAATCTGTGTCGGAAATATGGCTGTACTCGAAGCGAATCTGTCGGCAGTAACGGTCGTAGGCACGCCGTTCAGCAGCCAAAATAAGCAGGTCGCAGTCGAGGAAGAGGTCGAGTTCTTCCTGGCTCAAAGCCGGGCTATCGACAATTCTCTTTTCGGTATGCGAAGCCGTCGCCATGATTAGCATTTCGACTGCAGACAAGATTGCCTGCTCGTTTTGTTTAGACCCGGCAGTACAGGCGGCAGCGATGAAACTCTTTGCCATTAACCAGGAGTCAAATTCGTTTGTCTTTGACTTTGGATTGTAGACGGCGTCATGGAAAAACACCGCCAGTCGCATGGCAACAGAGGGGGAAGGCGAGAATTTGTACAGGTGATCGAGAAACTGACCGATGTGCTTGAGACGGTGGTAAGCCCGGTGCTTTTCTCTGTAGAGCTTTTCCAGCTCAACAAAGAATGGCCGCCAGATTAGCTCGTCCACGCCAAGCTCTTTCATTAAGGCTAGCCAGTATCGTTTGGCTTTGGTTTTAGACATAGTTACCCCACTGCGGCAAAGCTTAGCCTATCTAAGGAAAATGGTTGTCCTATTTGAAGACTTGGTTTTTGGTAATAGTCGGCAGAGTCTGGACTTGGTCTTTATGCCAAGGTTTGACCCTGCCGACTTACTCAGTTACCTTGCTTAAGCCCTCAAGACTTTTACTGCAGGCATTAATGCCGCATTCGTCCTGATAAGCAAGGTCGCCTTAGAGACGACCGAGGTTCTACTCGGGCGTGCTCACCTTGCCGATGAAGAGCAGGGTGTCGGTGGTTTCGTCCACCAGGGCGGTGATGAAGGGACGGTCCACGTCGATGCGCGGCACCATGCGCACGCATTCGAGGGCCACGCCGACTGCGGTCACGGCAGCTGCTTCACCGCCGTCTTCGTCGAAACGAGCGAAGGTCTTGTGCTTCACCTGGCTGATGTACATGGAGGCATCGGCGAGTCCGCTCAGATCGGCGCCGGCGCTCAGGGCTTCGCTCATGCCCAGCTTGCCCAGCGATGCCTTGAGGTCGGTATCGAATTCCACCTGGAAGCGCGGCAGGCTCAATTCCACCTCGCTCTTGTAGGCCTGCTTGAGGGCAGAGAAAACAGCACCGTCGAAGTTCTGGACGAAGTCATCGATATTGGTGCCCGCTGCCGGCAGCACCACATAGAGAACGACGCGGCCGCTTGCACCGAAGGGCAGCGCCACAGCCTGGTAGCTCTTGTTGCCGACATAGCGCAGTTCGGCTTCGCGGTTCATGAACATGGCCGAGACTTCGCCCTCTTCGCTGTTGAAGGCGCGGCTGTAGGTCATGCTCTTGTCGAAGGCTTCCGACCACTTGCCCTTGAAGTAGATGGCATTGAGAAGGAACATCACCATGTCGGGAGAGATGGACTTGATAATGGTGGGAATCTTGCCCTTGGTCTTCTCGTCGGCCCAGGCGTTGATGGCGTCGACCGTGCCGGCGTCGCCGAAGTCGGCGTTGTTGATCGTGGCCTGGTAGGCAGCGACGACACGGTTGAGGAAATCGGGCTTGAAGCTCATCGACTGCTCGGCCCAGATGGCATTGGCCACGTTCAGCTCGACGCCGCTGCTCGGGTCGGTGAGAGCGGCAAGCAGGGCGGCCATCGAGGCGTTGATGGTCTCCAGGCTCTCGTTTTCGGAGAAGCCCAAGGTGGACTGCATGGCTGCCAGGGTGGTGGAGCGAGCTCCGTTCATCGTCATGGCCAAGGCGATGGCCACCGAAGCCGGTGAGACAAGAACATTCTTGCCCTTGTTCTGGCGGGCTTCTTCCTTGAACAGCGCCAGGCCGAACTTGGTGGTGGCGGAGGCGGCGGTGTTGTTGGATTGGTTCGTCATGATTTCTACTTTTGGCTGTTGGGTTGAATCGTCTGAATCTTCAACTGCCAGTCTTTCCAGCTTTCATTCATCACTAACTCAGGCGCTGGTTTCAGCTAGTCGATCTCTATAGGCAAGTCCCCTGTTTATGCCTTAATGGCTGAGGGCTTGCTGGAGAGGTTGCGCCTTATAGCGGTACTTATATTTTGGTGATGAGCGACTCGAAGGTAGAGGGCAGTAAAAGACAGCTTCAGACTAGGAAAGCAGAGACGATGATTGCCCTCTTTCTGTAGCAAGATGAGGGAAAGTTAGCGACCAGCTCACCATAATCAGGGCTGATGCCGGCTTATAAGGACTAATTAAGATTTCAGGCGGCTCTGTTAGCTTTGCTAACCGCGCTCTATTGATGCTTAAACTTGCTATACAATAGGCTTTAGCTTATTGCTCAAGGCGGTGAGATTGGCCAGGCGATAGAGCAAGCGGGCGCCGACATTAGCATCCCATTCATCATCTTGATCTGGTCCGGGAGCCACTTCGTTCACATCAAAACCGATCATTGTTTTGCCGCTTTGCACAGCTAGTTGCACCATATACAGTGCTTGTTCCATCTCTAAACCGCCTGGCACAGGGGTGCCTGTGTTGGGGCAGAGTTTTGGATCTAAGCCGTCTACATCAAAGCTGACATAGAACTTTTCAGGCAGATGATTGACTACCATTTGGCAAATCTCGCTGTAATTTTCACCGCTATAAAGGCGCGCTTTCAGATCGCGATCGAAATAAGTAGTGATGCGACCTTTGGAGCCGGCGATCAATTCATATTCTTCCTGGCAATAGTCGCGTATACCCACCTGGACAAGCTTTTTGAGCTCTTTAATTTTGAGGGCGTTGAACATAATCGAGGCATGCGAAAACTCGAAACCTTCATAGGCATCTCTCAGATCGGCATGGGCATCAAAGTGCAAAATGCCGAATTCGCCATGCTTCTTAGCCAGCGCTTTGAACAGTCCTAGGGGGGTGGAATGGTCGCCGCCGACTAAGCAGGCAATCTTGCCTTTCTCAAGCCAGTGTGCGGCTGTTTCTTCCACCCAACTATTCATTGTTTGGCAAGCTTGATCAATTTCTTTCAAAAGCCTTGCCATGTCTTTATCTTGCTTATCTGCACCTTGTTCGAGCATGCTGATATAGGCTTCGGCTTTGCCCCTAGCCAGTTCATTCATCAAAAGCAAATTTTCGGGCAGATCGAGCATGGACAAGCCGATCTTCCAAGCATCGCTCAGTAAGGGCTCGAATAAATCCACCTGCCTAGAGGCTTGCAATATGGCGGCAGGTCCGGCTGCCGTGCCGGCTCTGTAAGAAACAGTTACTTCCCAGGGAACAGGAATGAGAACGATCTGAGCTTGTTCTGGGGTAAAGGGCAAGCCGAAGATATTGTCGGTGCTGGCCAGTCCATTTGGGTCGAATGCAAGTTCGGTCATTTTTCAGTCTTTCTTGATAGTGCCTCTAGATAGGCATAAGTTAGCTGAAAAAGACCTTGAGCGGGCCACTGCACCGCATTTCTTTATTTTGTTGCTTAAGCAGCCTGGAACGCCTCAGGCGCGGTTTTGTAATAGGGGCGTCTTTCTTTAGAGTTGATGTCGTCGGGCATGATTGGCAAGTCTTCGCAGGCTGCAGAAGCGAAGCGACTGCCACTGGTAATTCTCTTGGCACCGGTCTTTAGCTCAAAGGCTGAGCGGTCGGCTAGAGCGCGCATCATATCAGAGGCTTTCTTTACCGAGTTTGCTTCCCCTAATATTGCAGATTGGTTGGCTGGCATCGACATTGTAAGCATACTGACCTCAGAAACAGACTTTAGAAACAGAAAACGCCTTTCATGGCACTAACAATAGAACGGTCAATATAAAAAACACGTGAAATCGGCTAATCAATCTTTTTTTCTTTGCCAGCGTATTTTTTTAGCAGTTCTAGGGTGTTTCTGTCTCTGGCATTTTCGCCCAGACGGTTGAGCTTGTTCTGCAACATATTGATAGCGACGCCGGTCAAGAAACCGCGCCGACCAAAAAGCAACCAACCCAATAGGAGCGAACCGCCCAGACCATACAAGGCAGCATAGGAAAAGTCGCCTTTGCCGTTAAGTTGTGTTTTGGCACTACTCTTTAATCTATTGTAGATTTTGTCAGCTCTTTCTTGGACGGCTTTAGCTTTGCTGTGGTTGCCGATGCGGTCCAGCAAAACAGAGTAGGCAAAGAGTGTTTCAGCTACTTTGGCGCTATCCTTACCAAACTGTTCTTCTCTCATATGCAGGGCTTTTTCATAGTTGAGAGTGGCTTCTTGCAGTTTGCCGCGGCTGGTAAGTAGATTGGCCAGGCGGGTATAACCCCTGCCGGTGCCCCGCTCTCCAAGGGTTTGGTCGCCAAGTTTGACGGCATTTTTGTAGCTGGCTTCGGCTTTATCAAGGTCGTTCATTTTGACATAGAGATCGCCATAGTCGACGCCTAAGGCCACTATCTTCTCGCTGGTTGGTCCATAGTGAGCCATTCTGATTGACTCTATCTCTTTGAATATTTTCAAAGCAGCCGGCCAGTTCTTCGACTCGATATAAGCTCCACCCAAGACTTCGAGTGAAAAGCCGGCATTGAGACCTAACAAGGTGGATACCGGAGCCGACGTATAAATCTTGCTGCTTAATTGATTAAAGCCAAAGTAAGCTAAAAGAAAGCCGCTTAGATCGAGAAGCAACAGCGACCAAATGGCTGCCAGAGCAAACTTAAGACAGTTGCGAAAAATTGATCTGGTTTTCATAAAGCTGCTGAAAAGCGAGTTTTGAGGCGCAGCAGTCTCGACCGCAGTTTCTACCAAGGTTTCAATTACTGCCTTATGTGCTTTGCCGCTAACACTGGTCAGTCTGTATATTTTGAAGGCCAACCAGGCGGTAAACCATAATAGCTCGACAGTTAGGGCTAAAACCAGTTGTGGCGAAGGATGGGCTAGGGTAATTGGAATGAGATAACCGAGGCTGGTGAGAGCTAGGAGAAAAAGAGCAAGGGTAAGAATTTGGTCACTGTTCATTTAATGGTGCTACCACAGGCGGTGTTAACTGCTTGAGCGCAATTACTCTTGCCTTTTAGCTTAGCTAAACGGCTACTCTAGATGCCAATTGCGAATTGGTTCGCATCAAAGTGAATTCCACTATCGACATATCAAGCTTAATAGAGCCTGTGCGTACGCGTCTGTGCAAGTCGACTGCCTTATCTATTTCTTTCTGCTCATGAGGATTGGTTTGGCTCAAAAGCTTTTCAAACTTTTCAGAGTCGGTGACGGCAATCTTCAAGGCTTCCTTCATAGAAGTGCCTTCTTTGATGCCTAGTTTACTGAGCAAGTCTTTTTCTTTGGCGGCTCTGGCTACAACGTCGGCTAACTTGGTAGGGGTCATAAAGCCTGTCAATCTGAGGTATTCATAAAGTGAAATGCCTCTGGCAAACTCGTTGTTGAGTAGCTGCGATGCTACACCCAAAGGTGGAAACTGCCCGGTTTGGGCTTGATCTTTCAGCGTTTCGACGGCTTTCTTGATTGATATTTCACCAGACCGGGCTTTCTTTTGCAGAGCCAGAGCCTTATCGAGAAGGGCTTCATCAATCCAACCGTGTTCGGTCAAGACTTCGCCTATCATTTTGTTATTGGCTTCAGCAATACTAGCTGCAATTTCTATCTCAGATTCGCGCACAGCACCAGAAAGAGTGAGCAAGTCACCAAGCCTAGTGTTATCTGAGCTTTCGCTGGCGGTGGAAGCATCGATTGCTTCTTTCAGTAAGTTGAGACCAAGATTGAGTTCTATGGCGCCGAGCCTGATATCGTGCTGCACTTTTAGGGTGGTGTTGAGATTGGTCTCGTGCACCCGGTCAAGCAAAAGCAAGATGCGACCGAGGGGAAGCCCTGAGTAATCGCTGACTTTGAGGAATTCCTCGACTTCTTCTTCTTGCATTTGTCCTGAGCCGACCAGTAGTTCACCCAACCGACTGCCTTTTGATGCATAGGCATCGACACCGAGGGTAACCAAAGCGTCCGCAAAGCGCCAATTGTTGCGTCTGACCAGGTCGATAGCAGTTTTGGCTTGCGACAAAGTGAGAAGCCCGTCTTTGAGCATCCATTGCGCGTCTAGTACGGCTTTTAGACTGGCGGTAGAAATGCGCTCAAACATGACCAGCACCTTGCCCACTGGAAGACCTGTCTCCAGCGAGACTTTCAAGGCACGTCTGATTTCTTCTTCCTCCAGCAGGCCGAAGTAAGACAATAACGGCCCGAGTCTGTAGTCCGAGGTACCAACGTTCATATTCAGCTTTGGGTCTCCAGTCATGAGCGCGGGCTCGGGCATGCTGACAAATATATCTAAAGTTTATATGCCCCTTAATCTGCAAAGATTTCAGACCAAGAGACTGTTTAGCTTTTAATTAAACACTTGTTTGCAAACTGAAGCAAGGTTATTGGTGGCGAGAAGGTGTCACTCTTATCAAGGATCGCATTGATTTTCAATTTGCATAAGTTTGGATTTTTGGAATAACCGATATCGGTTATTCCGTATTCTTGGGTTTGTCGAAAACAAAATTTTCGCACCAATCGAGCCTCTTGCTTTGCCCAAAGGTTCTCAAGCAGTAGTCGCTATAGCCCATGAGCTCTACTTTGAGCTTAGCCATACCAGAGGGACCCCTTCCAGGTAAAGTGAGACAATGTTTGAACACATGCAAGCTTATCAAGAAGAAAGCCCATGGCTTAAGGTAGAGCGGCGCGTGCAGGGCGAAGAAAAGCATTCGGTTGCGGGTGTGATAGTAAGCGCGCCAGAGGCTTAAACCTCCTTGGGTGGAGGCACTGCCTTCGTGCTCGATCATGGTGTCTGCCACCAAAAGACATTCATAGCCGGCTTTGCGTATACGCAGACAGAGATCGACGTCTTCAAAATAGAGAAAATATCGTTCATCGAAAAGGCCGATTTCTCTAAGTACAGACTCTTTGAGGAGCAGGTTGGAGCCCGTCACCCAGTCGCAGCTGAGCACAGAATTAGGTCCACTTTCTGCATTCTCGGGGGCAGGCTTGAGATAGGTTTTGGCTTTGGCAAAGTCTATTTTGCCGACCCCGGTTGCGGCGCGTTTATCGCCGTCCTTTCCTTCTAGAACCAGAGCGGCGGCGGCTCCAGCTTTGGTGTTGGCTGCTAAGACAGAGGTGAGTCTTCTCAGGTTTTCCGGCCTAACCGTGGCATCATTGTTCAAGAGCCAGATATAGCTTTCTTCTTGCTTGTCTGCAGTTTTGGCGAGTTGGTGCTTGATACCCTGATTGCAGCCCCCGGCAAAACCGTGATTGGTCGAAAGGCGCAAAAAGTCAATGTTTTCGAATTCAGCCTTTAGTTTTGCACCGTCGTGGTTCTCGGAGCCGTTGTCGACCAAAAGTATGCTGTAGCGGGGATAATCAAGCTCTTTTAGGCTTTTCAGACATTCTCTTGTCTTGTCTATGCCACGCCAGTGAAGAACCAGTACAGTCACATGGGGAGTCGATTGGTTATCTAGTGTATTTGCAGCAGGCGTCTGATTCTTCAAAATTCAAATTTCAAAATTGGTGTGTAAGAGCAATTAGTGTTTGAGCATGTTTGCAAAGATTGATAATATAGGGGAGTTGTCGGAAGTTAGCTTTAATCTCGTTTACGGAGTAAATTCAGTTGTCGGACGCGGACCTACCCAAAGACCAGAACAATAAAGCTGAAACCGACATGGCGCCTGAGTCGGGGCAGTTTCCACGCCGTGCCGGTTTGGCTAATCTCTTTCTTGCCATCAAGCACATTAATGATGCTTCGGTGGCTGAGAACGTCAAGCAGCGTTTTTCTGATTATGTGACCATCGTTCTTGTGGTCATGTGTATCCTCAGTCTTGTCATGGCTGTTTCGGTGCCTGTATCGCCCGTGCTGAAGCTTTTGCCGTTGCTCTTTACAGTCGGTTCGGTGGTTTTCTACATAATCAATCGACTGGGCATCATGATTTCGCTCACTGCTAGGCAAGCCTTGATTGTTTGGCAGATTCTTGTGGCCGGCTTTTGGCTTGGTGTAACCAGCGCCATGCTGGTCATGCTTGCTTGTTTCTATTTCGTTTCGCAAGGCAATCAGGTGCCCTGATCAAGCGGCTTTTCCTGGCAAAAGCAAGGAATTCGATTTTATTGGCTAGAGCGGCATATTTTTTGAGGACGGGTCGAAAGGCGGTCTGTCTCGCGCTCTCGCTTGTCGCGCTCAATGCCTGTGCAAGCAAAGACCTTGCTTTAGTAAAAGAGAAAGAAAAAGAGAAAGAGCAATCGCAGATCGTACTTGGCATGATCTGGGAGCCCATATCTTTCAATCCTTTGCGCGGCATTGATGCGGGTTCTTATTGCGCTTCTAGTTTTGTTTACGAAGGGCTGGTTAAGTTCGATGATTCAATGCAATTGGTACCAGGCTTAGCCGAATCGTTTTCGGTGTCGCCGGATGGCTTGACCTATAAGTTTGTCCTTAGACCAGGCTTGAAGTATCACAATGGCAGTCCTTTGACGGTTGAAGATGTAAAGCAGTCGCTTTTGGCTGGTGCCGGTCAGTACTCTCCGTTTCGCGGCGACTATCGAGATATAGAGACCGTCAAGCTTGTAGGCGATAGACAGGTTGTGGTCAATCTCTCGCGACCTTGCCAGCCTTTGCTTTCTCGCCTTGCTGAATTGCGCATTCTGCCTGCAGCGGTGATTAATCAAAGCGACCATGGCAATTCGGTTCTGGCTAGAGAACCAATAGCCACCGGTCCCTATTATTTAAAGAGTTGGCTGGCCGGACGTTATCTCGTCTTTGAGCGAAACAGTAATTATTGGGGTAAGGCGGCGGCTAGCCAGCGCATTATTTGGCGAGTGATACCAGATAAGATGGCGCTAGCCGCGGCTTTGGCGCGAGGTGAAGTTGACTTGGCCCCGGCTGACGGGCGGCTTTGGCAATGCTTTTTGGCCAAGGTTGGCGGTGACCGATCGACTGCTAAGCTGCAAGTTGATTCTTTCAGAGGTGGGCGCACGGTTTATCTCGGCTTTAATCTTGAAAGATCGCCCTGGTCTGAACTGGCTGTGCGTCAAGCTTTTGCTTGTGCCATTGACCGTGGTGCCATACTAAAAACTCTCTATGCCGGCTTTGGCACCATACCTGATACTGATTTCCCTGAAACCAGCTGGGCGTTTTTTGATGGTGTGAGAAAGGTAAGTTATTCGCCGAAGCAGGCCAAGACCTATTTGGAAAAGGCTGGTTTTGTGCATCGTGGCAAGAGTTGGGTGCGCAACGGAGAGACCCTGGCTATCAAGATAATGACCATCAAGGACTTCGATGAGATGGCGCAGGTGGTGGCAGACTATTTGGCACGCATAGACATAGTTTGTGAAGTGGAAGTTCTGGAATACTCGGCTTTGCGAAGGTCGTTTATGCAAAAGGGAAGGTTTGATGCGGTGATCTGGAGCCGGTCCTTTGGTCCGGACCCTGAATCGACCATGGTTTGGAGTAGCAAAGGACCACTCAATTTTTGTCGTTTGCAGTCTCAACAGGTTGATGACTGGCTGAAGCAAGGACGCTTGGCTGCCAGTCAAGAGGAAAGGAAGATTGTCTACGCTTCTTTGCAGGGTTATCTGGCTGAGAATCTGCCCTGGGTCTTTATGGTGAGACCAGACCTGATAGTGGTTTCGAACGGCAAAATAGAAGGCATACAAAAAGGCCGGCAAATTTTTGCCGGCCTACCATGGGACAATATCGCCACCAACGCCGCCTTTTGGCGAAGTCGGTAGCGAACTACCCATTTTTGATGGCTAAAATAGCCTTTTATGCCTACGCCTGCCAGAGCGCCTTACTGACAAAGAAACCGTCCTCATCCATGCCTCCAGGCAAGCCCGGAGTCATGTGATAGAGGACAAATTCATCGAAACGAGCTTGGTTAAGCTCTTTTCTACTTGGTGCAGAGGGGCTTGTCGCCGTTGTGCTCTCTGTACCAACGCAGAGCTTTCGCCCAGCGGTGGATGCACTGTTTTCTGTGACGGGGAATGGAGTAGGATGGCGGACGGAGGTGGAAATATCTTCCCTCGTCACCGCAAACCTGCGCATTCGCTGCCGGCACCGAAACGGCTGCCATGGCTGCAAGGACTAGAAGTGCTGATCTCATCGAACGTCTTCTCCTTTCAGAAGTTGCGCTTAGTAACCTGGTAACTAAATGGTTTGGTTATTGGGCGCACCAAGGACACTCATAGGAATGTCCCAGGGGTGATTGTACTATTCCCTGGTCAATTGAAAACATGTCAAGTTTTCGAATGTTAAGGGTGATTTAGGCTGTTTGCCCGAAATGGTGAGCCTTTCAGCGATTTCAAAAATTAATGAAGTTGACCGATTATCGGTCGCTTGGCAGCCCTAGATATATTTCTATTAGGTAGATAAATGTAATTAGTGATTAGTTGTCTTCTAAAGGGGCATTAAAATAGGAGCGGTCATGCTTTGCGGACAAGTTTTCTTTGCACCGCCATTTAGGTAGTTTCATCCCTGGTGTCAAACATAGTCAGATCAGATCAATCGCCGAATCGCATGCCTCCCCAGCCGGGCGAGTCTCGCGATGCCGTGCATTGGTTTGTCGATTCGTTGGGACTCTACCAGGGTTCGGCTCGCGGGCTTTTTTTATCAGACTACTCTGAAGACCAAGAAGCTCTTATTGAGTCTGCAGTTATCAATTTCAAGTCAAGGGGCGTCAAAAGTCTTGTAATAGCCGGAGAGATGCTCTACAAGCAGGCTGATTATCTTTATCAGCATGCAGCCGCCCAGACCACATTTGGTCGTCCTCTCTTGTCCCAGTTGGAACTGGACATGATTGATGCCGATGTGCTCATTGTCACCGACTTGGTGGCACCGGAGACGCCGCAGCAGCTCTGGTATTTCTATCATCATTTGCTCTACCCGCGGGCGATGGCTCAAAAGCCTTTGATTTTGACTACGCCGCTCAGTCTCGATGAATTTCTTTCTTATGGTGCTGCTTGCGATGATCTGGAGTATGCCGGTCGTCGCGTCACCTGGGAAAAAGTAGCATGGCTAATGGACGGCATGCTTATCGATTTGCATCATTTTCGGATGCTCAAGGGCGAGAATTTGCCGCCCATGCTCAAAGCTGAATACTTTCTCTACAAGGCTCTAGTCAGCCGTGGTCTGGTGGTTACACCACAATATGTGCTGGGCGATTATATGCTCGATTTTGCCATGGTAGAGCGCGGCAATAAGTTGGCTGTCGAATGCGATCTTTTGGCTAGCCTTGATAATCCTAATGCCCGTTCTTCGGAAGCGAAACGTACCCTGGTTCTACTGAGCGACGGTTGGAAGCTCTTGCGCTTTACCGTGGTTGATCTTTTGGCCAACTTGATGGACTGTGTCGATGCTGTGGCCGATGTCTGGGTGACAGGGCGGAAGAAGTCACCCTCGGGCAGACTGGTTTCAGGGCAAGCCAGTTCGCATTTAGTAGACCTGCCGGTGGAAGATGATATCGAACGACGTGCTATTACATATGGTGCCGGTCCAATTGCCATCACTGGCGGTGCGGGAACGGGCAAGAGCACCTGTGTGGCGCGGCGAGTAGCCCATCTGCTTTCGCAAGGCGTAAACCCTGAGCGCATCTTGGTTATTTCTCATTCAACAGAAAGCGCTCGCTCACTACGCGCCGAGCTTGAGAATCTAATCGATAAACCATCTTTGCAAAGATTGCATTTTCATAGCTGGAACGAGCTTGGTCTAAAGCTATTGAAAGAGAATACCAGTGCCATCAAGCGTAAGCCGCCGCTGAAAGTCGAAGGTAATCCGCAGCGCGTCATACAGAGACTTTTGACTAAGTACAAGCGCGACTTAGATCAGATGACGCTCGAAATGGCTGAAGAACTGGAGGAGTTCACCTTAGCTTCTCTCATTTCGCTGTATAAGGCTAATTTGATCACCCCTAAGCATGTCAAAGACAGAGCCAAGAACAGTGTCGACGAATTAGTGGCCAGGGTCTATCAAGGCTATGAAGAGCAGTTGCAGAAAAGCAACAAGATAGACCGCGATGACATGGTCACCATGGCAGCTCAGTTGCTTGCCGACAATGCCGATATCAGAGCACGATATCAATATCAGTTTGAATTTGTGCTGGTCGACGAATACCAAGATGCCAACGCCGCCGCCGATCTTTTGCTGCGCATGTTGGCTCTGCCGCAAGACAATCTTTTTATCTCCGGTGATGAAGACCAGTCGATTTACGAGAGCAAGGGTTCGCTGCCTAAATTAATTGCTGAAGTTTCGCTGCGTTTGCCCAATGCTCGCTGTTTCGTCTTAGAGAATAATTGGCGCTCGCATCCCGATATAGTTGAGCTGGCTAATCGTCTTTTAACAGGTATGAGTCGGCGCCGTATTCGCAAAGAAATGGTGCCCGGTTGGGAAATGAGCGGCGACCGAGCCGTGGTCGGACCGCAGCTTGCCGAGACCGAGGCAGCGGAAGCTGAATGGGTGGCGGCGGAAATTGAGTCATTGCTTGCCGGCGGGCGTAATCCGCAAGATATAGCCATTCTTTATCGTTATAATCGTTATGCTTCTTTGGTGGAAGAAGCCCTCTTTCGGCGCGGCATCAAGTGTTTAACCACTAATCCGGACTCTACCATGGTGCCTGATGAAGTAGCCGACATCATGGCTTTTCTGCGCTTGGTTATGGACCCTGATGGTCCAAAAGCGCGCGAATCTTTTGAGCGTGTCTGTCAGCTGAGAACCAAAGAAGTAGACCCCCGGCTTTTCAATACAATTGCAAGCTTTGCCGAAGCCAATAACTTGTCATTCTTGAAGGCGGTGGAAATTTATTCGGAAGCGGTGGCTGACCAATCTTGCCAAGATCTCGAACAGTTGGTGCGCATTATTCGCACCATGAACCATGAGAATCTGCCTCCGGCTGAGACTATAGCCCTGCTCAAGCGCACCCAGCGTCTCTCAGAATATTATAAAGCGGTGAAAGTGCCTCCCGGCGTCAATTATGAGCCGATGCGCAAGTTGACCCAGTTGGAAGAAGAGGCCCGTAAGTTCAAAACAGTCGGTGACTTTGTGCGCAGTCAGACCTCGCCGAAAGTGGCAGAGGGACAGGCAGAACCGTTGGTCTTCATTTTGAGTTTGCATGAATCTAAAGGAAAAGAGTTCCCGATAGTTTTCTTGACTGGTATGGCTGAAGGTCTCTTCCCTTCTGAGACGGCAAGCGATCCCGAAGAAGAACGCAGACTGTGCTATTTGGGCATGACTAGGGCAAAAGATATGCTCTATGTCTCTTATCCGGGCAAGTTCAATGATGTGGTTTTGGCGCCGTCTCGCTTCTTGCTGGAGACAATGCAGGATGCCACTCCGAGACCTGTTTCGGTGGCCGCAGCCCCTTCGCCGACAACGCTTGCCAAGCCGGCGGTGTCGACGGCATCTGCTCCAGCTCAGTCTGCACAGCAAGAAGCGGCATTGAGAGCGCAGCAAGAAGCCGCGCAGCGAGCGCAACAGGAAGCAGCGCAGCGAGCGCAACAAGAAGCAGCGCAGCGAGCGCAACAAGAAGCAGCGCAGCGAGCGCAACAAGAAGCAGCGCAGCGAGCGCAACAAGAAGCAGCGCAGCGAGCGCAACAAGAAGCAGCGCAGCGAGCGCAACAAGAAGCAGCTCTGAAAGCACAACAAGAAGCCGCTCTGAGAGCGCAGCAAGAAGCCGCACTGAGAGCGCAGCAAGAAGCCGCTCTGAGAGCGCAGCAAGAAGCCGCACTGAGAGCGCAGCAAGAAGCCGCTCTGAGAGCGCAGCAAGAAGCCGCTCTGAGAGCACAACAAGAAGCCGCTCTGAGAGCGCAGCAAGAGGCTGCGTTGAGAGCACAACAAGAAGCAGCACTGAGAGCGCAGCAAGAGGCTGCATTGAGAGCACAGCAAGAAGCAGCATTAAGAGTGCAACAGGAAGCCGCACAGCGAGAAGCAGCTCTGCGAGCACAGCAAGAAGCTGAACTGAGGGCGCAACAGGAAGCAGCCCTGCGTGCCCAGCAGGAAGCAGCACTGCGTGCCCAGCAGGAAGCGGCTTTAAGAGCGCAACAAGAGGCCGCTCTGAGAGCACAACAGGAAGCTGAACTGAGAGCGCAGCAAGAGGCTCTGAAGATGCAAGAGGCTTCTGTGAGAGCGCAGCAAGAAGCAGCCCTGAGAGCGCAGCAAGAAGCAGCCCTGAGAGCGCAGCAAGAAGCAGCCCTGAGAGCGCAGCAAGAAGCAGCCATGAGAGCGCAGCAAGAAGCAGCCCTGAGAGCGCAGCAAGAAGCAGCCATGAGAGCGCAGCAAGAAGCAGCCATGAGAGCGCAACAAGAAGCAGCATTGAGAGCCCAACAAGAGGCAGCCCTGAGAGCGCAACAAGAAGCCGCTTCGAAAGCCCAACAAGAAGCCGCACTAAATGAAGAGGCGGCGAAGGAAGAAGCGGCGCGCAAAGCAAAAATGGAAGAGCTGCAGAGGGCTCAGCAAGAGGAAGAGCAGCGTTTAAGAGAGCAGAGCGAGAGCGGTAAGAAAGGCAAGAAAGGCAAGAAGGCACAAGCGCGCGAAGAAGAGAAGGTCAATGCCAGCGATGTTCGTGATGTCGCCATCGGCTTGCCGCCCCAGTCTACACCGCAGGCTGAAAGTGCCTTCTCGATGCCTCCTGCCGCTCAGGCGGATGCTTCTGAAGACGCCTTCTGGCAGAGTGTCAACAGTTTTTCGGGTGGCGAAATAAAACCGGGTGGTAAAGCGGGTGTGCCTCCGGGTGTGACGGCACCGATTCCGCAACCAGATATTCCAGTTTATAGGCCAGTCAGTGAGCCCCAGGTTGCACAAACTCGACCGGCTCAAGAACTTTGTCCCGGCTGTGCCGAGCCGCTTGACCCAGGCTCTAGATTTTGCGGAGAGTGCGGCTTTAGGCTCGAAACAAAGATTATTTCGTGTCACCTCTGTGGTGCTCCGCAAGAAGGAGATGCTAAATTTTGCGGTGAATGCGGCTCTAAATTGCACGACAACAAAGCCGCTCCAGCTGCACCTGATGCTGGTTCACCTTTGAGCACCTATGAGGGATATTTGAGCGGCCAGAAGCCATCTCAGGCTGGTTGGGTGACCAGATTGAAAAAGATAGTTGAGTAGTTACTTTTGCTTTTTGTGATGGATAAAAGATAAGTCTCTTTTGGCATCATAATCAAACCACTATTAAGGTCCGATTTGGCTTGATATTGCGGTTGGAGTAAATCACTCTCTCAGTCGAATCTTCAGTCGGCTCTAGACTGTTGAAAAAAATCAACCTTCCTGATTGGAATTGAAGTCTAACTGCTGCGGGATTACTTGCATCAAATTCAATTATTCTGTCATCCAGAAAATCTGATAGTAAGTTCTCCTTTGGTTCAATTCTTACATCGCCGAAAATAGCCAGATTTGCCTTAGGGAATGAGAAGTAGACACATTTAGTTGACTCATATCGAACAGCTTTCGTTACCTGCAGTCCAACCAGGCTTTGAAACAATTTATTGTCTAGACGCACATAAAGTGATAGGTCATAACGCATGGCTTTGCCTTTATTTCTGTTCTTCTCGCCTTTGCTGATAAGCACAGACGTGGCAGTATGCCACTTGCAGCATTGGCACTGGAATATTTTGTAGCTGGGCGCGCTCAATAAAATCGCCTAAGATCTGTTGCGCCTCTACTCTATTTCCACGTTCCATATCTCTCAGCATAGAGGCTGTCAGGCTAGATGATGCGTCGACTAGTCTTGAATGAGTAGAGTCTACGAAAGACTGTTCGGGTTCGAAGCCTTGGGCTCTCAGCACCGCTAGGCATTCGTCGGCCAGTTGCTTGGCTATTTCTGTCCCAAAAGGCGACTTGGCGACATCGCCGACGGTGGCACGCATCATAGTGGTAAGCGCCGCCAGACTGGCTATCAGCACCCATTTTTCCCACATGTCTTGCACTATGGCAAAGCTTGCCTGCGCGGTAAAGCGGCAAGGGCTGATAAGCTCTTCCAATTCTTGTATGCGTTCGCTCATGATGCCTGAAAGTTCACCATAGCGCAAACTGTGATTGGCATTGAAGTGAATAACTCGCCCTTCTTCATCTAGTTCTGATGAGATGATGCAGCAACCGCCGAGCACATTTTCTTCAGTAAATCTAGCCTTCAATACATCTAAATGCTGCATGCCGTTCAGCAGGGGCAAGATCATCGAGTCGGCACCGACGGCTGGCGCAATCGCTTGCATGGCGCTGTCTAGGTCATAAGCTTTGCAAGATAGAATAATGAGGTCGTAAAAGTTTTCAGCTTTTTCTATGACAGAAATCTCTTTGTGGTGTATGTCGCCAAAACGACTCTTCACCACCAGCCCATCTCGTCGCAGGCGTTCAGCGCGGGCTGCCCTGACAAGAAAAGTGACATCGGCACCGGCTTCCAAAAGACGACCACCAAAGTAGCCGCCGGTGGCGCCGGCACCCAAAACTAAAATCTTCATCTGCACCCTTTAAATAATATGACTTTCTCGTTGATAGTCTAACCCAATCGAGTCTTGGGTATAGGCTGATAAGTCAAGTTCGGAAATTAGACCTAAAGCTACTAAAGACTACTCAAACTACTAAAAACAAAATAGGTTCCTGCATACATGAATTTTGAATCAGAGGGTTATCGTGAATTTCTCGAACTTTTTTCCAGGCATGTCGAAACTTATTTAGGCAATATTGATTTGGTCATGCATGAAACAGTTTCGGACGCTGTACATGTTGATATTCATGTTGTGCCCGCAAATGAAGAGAGACCATATCTCGCTCTTATTACATCAGGTATGAGTGACTTACCCATGAGCGTGCCTGATGAACTGGATGAGTTCAAGTATGCTGAGTTACTCATTTGTTTGCCGCCTGATTGGCCTATCTCTATGGAAGCCTTTCAAGACGAAAAGAATTATTGGCCGGTGAGGTGGCTTAAAATTCTAGCCAGGCATCCTTACTATGCCGCCACCTGGTTTGGCATCAATCATACAATTCCAACCGGTGAGCCTGTTTGCGAAGGTCTCGATATAGCTGGTTTTATGCTTGTTCCTCCCATGGTATCTGAGGTAGAGTTTTTTGAGCTCGAGGTTTCGCAAGACAAAAAAGTTTATTTCTATCAGCTCTTGCCTATTTATCAAAACGAAATGGATTTGAAGCTGGAGCAAGGCGCAGATGCCCTCTGGGAAAAATTAGAGGAGCATCTAGAAATTGAAGATTTGATCAATCCGTATCGCGCTAGTGTTTGCAGATGAGATTTGAAAGAGCGGCTCAAGGCTGTTTCAGTGCTACTTTGAGAAAGGCGGAAGCACCGCTTACTATGCCCTCTTGGCTGGCTCCGGCTCTGGCTCTAATTGACAACCCATGCAAGGTGGAAACCAATAAAACAGCGGCGGCTTCTGGTGTGATTTGGGGGTTGAGCTCGTCTTTGTGCTTTTCAAAAACGTGGCAGAAAAAGCGATCTGATTCGGCAATGGCGCCGGCTAGTTTGGCCTTAATCGATTCAGTTTGGCAGCATTCTTCGGCAAGCATGCAGGCAACCAGGCAGCCAGGAGGGGTTTCTTTGCCCATAACAACTTTTGTTATGTCTCTAAAGTATTGACGCAAGCCGTCTTTGAGATTGCTGCATTCACTTAGTGGCTTTGCTATGGGGGCGAGTATGTGGGCGCGGTAATGGTCTATAACTTGCAGAAAGAGCTCTTCTTTGCCGCCGAAGGCAGCATAAAGACTTGGTTTGTTTATATTGAGAGCGGCAGTGATGTCGTCTAAAGCGGTGCCTCGATAGCCGTGCCGCCAAAAAACCAACATGGCGTCATGCAGGGCTTGATCATTATTGAATTTCTTTGGTCTGCCGCGGCTCATTAAATTTGTACCAATCAGTATAAAAACCTTGATTCGGTTTAATCATATTATATACTGAATAGTACAAAATTCAAAACCTGGAGGTAAGTCTCATGCCTGTTAACCAAACAGCTGATATTCGCACGCGTGTAGGTGCTAATTTTGGTGCTATTTATACCGGTCCCTTGGCTCAACTAGATGACTACAAACTAGAAATGCCGGCGCTCAAGCGTACTGTTAGAGGCAAACTTTTTATCAAGCAGTTTTTGGGTCTAAGCGGTATGCAAATCTCGATGAATAAGCTGCCGGCCGGCGCAGCGGTGCCTTTTTATCACCAGCATAAAGAGAACGAAGAAGCCTATATCTTTGTCGGTGGCAGTGGTGAAATGCAAATCGACGGCGAAGTCTTTGCCGTGGAAGAAGGAACGATTGTGCGTATTAGTCCGGCGGGCAGTCGCACTCTGCGCAATAACTCAGATTCTGATTTGTATTATATTTGTGTGCAAGCTAAAGATGGCTCGCTTCAATCTGAAACACTTGAAGACGGCATTAAGTCTGACGATCCGGTTAGCTGGCCGACCTAGGCTGAATATATTGCAAGCTTGGCAAAGTCTAAGCCTTATTGGGCGTCGATGGCGTAAAATAGGCGTTTTGCGCCGTCGCCCCACGAGGCTAATACTCGAAATACATGACAGAAACAAGTTCTGCCTCTATTGATGAGCAGGCGCCTAAGACTAAAAGCTATCACCAAGGCCCAGATAATACCGCTGCTCTATTGGTGATTTTGGTACTGTTTTTTGTTTCGGGCTTTTGTGCTTTGGTGTATCAAGTTGTCTGGCAGCGCATGCTGGGTCTTTTTACCGGTGCAGAGACTGTTTCTGTTAGTTTAATTACAGCTGCCTGTATGCTTGGGATGGGTGTCGGTAGTCTCGCCGGTGGTATCATCTGCGACAAGATGCGGCGTCGCTCTTCTTTAATATTAGCCTTTGCCGCTTCAGAGCTTCTGATAGGGCTTTTCGGCGCCGGCAGCAAGATCTTGCTCTATGATTTTCTCTATTGTCAGGTACCCTTTTTGGGCGACTCGCGTCTGCTTGCCTTTGTTGTCGTTTTTGCCGCGCTTTGCTTGCCCACTTTCTTTATGGGTATGACCCTGCCGGTTATTTCAAGAGCCTTTATCACCATTATCGCCAGAGCGCCAATAAGCATCGCTTGGTTTTATGCCCTAAATACAATGGGTTCGGCGGTTGGTTCATTGGTGGCGGCTTTATTTATGATACGCAACTTGGGCTATGAACCGACTCTTTATCTAAGTGCCGGGCTCAATTTGATTTGTGCTCTGGGTGCCCTGATAGTGGGCAGTCGGGCTCGCCGTCTCGCCAGCGATCAGGTCGCTGCAGAAAGCTCGCCTGAGTCAGAGTCTAAGTCTGAACCGGAAGTTCAGTCTAATGGAGAACAGTTGCATAAGACTGGCGAGAGCCAGACGCTCTCTCAATCAATGACCGGGGCGCGTCTTGCTGCCTGGGCAGCCTTTAGCGCTCTATCAGGCTTTCTAGCGCTTGGTCTAGAGATTTTGTGGTTCAGGCTGATCTCGGTGATGCTCAAAGCCAATTCGATGACCTATGGCTGGCTCTTATTTCTTTATTTGTTCGGGCTTGCCGCCGGTACATTACTTGGTTCAAAATTGCTTGCTCGGCGCAAAAATCCTGCCTCCGACTTTTTCTTGTTTCAAGCCCTTTGCAGTATTTATGCCGTCGCTGCCCTCGCTTTCTTTGTCAAGAGTCTTGGTTTTGATTCAGTCTTTAAGTCACTCTTCGAATTTTTTGGACAGTACGATCCAATCGATTTCAGCGCCAAGATCCCACCACTCAAATTGCTTCTAGAGCTTTATGTCTTTCTGCCTGCTGCCTTGATTGTGCCGCCGGTGACACTGATGGGCATGAGTTTTGTCAGTTTGCAGAAAGTTTTGCAGACTGACCTCAAATTTGTCGGCAGACGTATTAGTTTGGTGCAGACCGCTAATATCATCGGTTCGACCCTGGGTTCGCTCTTTGTCGGCTTGCTTGCCTTGAGATATTTGAAGACATCGGGCACTCTGCGATTGTTTGTTTTGGGCGGCAGTATCTTTTTGTTTATGTGGCTCTATGGTCTTTTGCAAGTAAAGTTGAAGAAAAAGGCTCTCTCGGCTGGTTTATCTATTATTTTGACTGCCGCCGCCGCTCTTGGGCTCTTTTTCTATGTGCCCAATGCCAAAGAGATTTGGCATAAATTGCACGGTTATTGCAGCCCTGGGCAGTTTACTATGAGTGAAGATCACAGTGGTTTAGCCGCTACCGGCCCGGTAAGCTGGAGCCCTGAGCATACTTTTGTTTATGTAAATGGCCAGGGTCATAGCGAATTGCCCTACGGGCGGTATCATTCACAGATTGGTCTTTTGCCTGTCTTTTTGCACCCGCAGCCGATTGATGTGGCTGTAATTGGCTTGGGCAGCGGCAATACTCTTTATGCCAGTGGTGCCAATCAACTGACAAAAAATATAACCTGCTTTGAAATTGTCGAGCCCACTTATGACTGTCTGAAACAGTTGAACAAGATGAAGCCGTATCAGCCCCTCAGTCGCTTGCTTAGCGATAAGCGCATTAGGATGGTCTTTGCCGACGGCAGAAAAGGTTTGCAAAGAGAGAATCGCAAATACGATGTCATCGAGCAGGACCCGCTGCGTCCCTATGACTCAGGCTCGGGAATGCTCTATTCGAAAGAGCATTTTGAAAATCTCAAACGTTACCTCAAACCAGGCGGCATAGTGGCGGTCTGGTGTCCAACCCAGCGCACAATGCGCACTGTCGCCAATTCTTTTCCTTATGTGCTTTCTTTCGGGGCAACGATGGTGGGCAGTATGACCCCTTTTGCAGCAGATAAAGCCGAGGTTTTGCAAAGATACGATGCTAACCGCATTGCCAGTTATTGCGAAGAAACCGGTGCTGACTGCCGCGCTCTCTTGAGCGAGATACTAGATCAAGATAATGGACGTGTCTCCACAGTTAAGTTTCCAGCGGTTGAACTCAATCACGATCTTTATCCGCGCGATGAGTATTGGGTTAACCAATAGTTTTAAGAGCTTTCTTTAATTTCTCTATTTATTTTTGTTTTTTGAAATAGAGTTGGAGCATGGTCTTGAGGATGGTTCTTTGTTGACTCCATCTCAGGTCTCTACCAGAGAGGGCTCTTTCCATCACCATGCCCGACATAAAGACGCCGATGAAATCACAGATGTCTTCGTCGCTTATAAACAGTCTTTGCTTGAAAATCTCAAGCAGGGCGGGCGAGCAGAAGGTATCGCGCATCTTTGTCAAGAGAACTTCGTCACCTGACCTGTATACATCTATTTGTATAAGGGTCCACTTCATAAAGTACTCTTCGTTCTCTTGCATCCAGTCGAGCAAAAGGTCGAGCCCTTGTTCAAAGTTCTTAGACTGCGCAGCGAACTCTAAGAAATTGGTGGCCTTACTGTTTAAGAAATGGTCGAGCAGAGCCTCAAATATGGCTTGCTTGCTTTCAAAGTAGTGATAAATGGTGCCGGTTGAGACCCCAATCGCCTTAGATAGATCGCGCATAGTGAGGGCGCTATAGCCTTTTTCAGCCATGGCGTCAAAGCTCTTGGTCAAGAGCTCGCGGCGATATTCTTCGTGGTCGACAATCTTTGGCATCAAATCTAATGTAACAGATGGCTGGACTTTTTTCGCACAACGGTTTTATAATAAACAAGTGTTCGATAACAAACGTTCGATATAGATCCATCTATAGAACGCCGCCAAAGTTTTCCTCCCAACCAAACCATGACTATTCATCCAGGTGACCAATGTTAGAAACACAAGAAAAAGAGAAAACGACCTGCTCAGTTGGGCGCTTCATAGGCTTAGGTAAACCTGAAACTAAACCTGAATCTAAAAAGGTTTTCTTGAAGAATAAGAGGCTCTGGCTGGGACTGGCCTTTGGCTCTGCTCTAGCATTGGTCATCGGGATGGGCAATTTTGTAGCCGGTCAGGGCAAAAACGAAAAGCCGGTGAAAAGAGCAATCACAGTAGAAACTGCCCGGGTCGATAAACATTCGCTGGCAAGAGAGATCAAGGCTACAGGCACGGTTATGGCCAGAGACCCCCTAGAAATAGGTTCTCAGGCTAACGGGCTCAAAATCGATGTTCTTTTCGCCGAAGAAGGCGACTGGGTGCAAAAGGGTCAGATTCTAGCCCGTCTCAATACCGATATTTTGAATGCTCAGCTTAAGGAAGAGCAGGCACTCTTAGATAATGCCGCCGCCAGCTACCAGAAATCTTTGCAGCCCAATCGGCAAGAAGAAATAAAAATGCAGCGAGCTGCGCTCGATTCCACTGCCGCCGACATCGCCCAGAAAGAAGCAGCCATAGCCAGAGCATCGGCTGAATATAGCAATGCACTTTCAATTTCTGAAAGGTATTCGTCTCTCTATCGGGAAGGCGGTGCTACTGCCCAGGAAGCCGAGCAAAAGCGGACCGATGTGCAATCTTACAAGGCGGCTCTTGAAACCGCCAAGGAAGGCTTGCGGCAGGCTCAGCTAAATAGAGAGAGAGAAAGGCTGAGGTTGAATGAAATGCAGACCGGTGGACGGCACGAAGATATTAGTATCGCCGCCAGCACCGTGGCGCAGCATCGGGCTCGAATCGAGCAGCTGCAAGCCCAGATAGCGCAAGCCATAGTCAAGGCGCCCGATGCCGGTCTAATTGTCGACAGAAGTGCTCATCTTGGCGAAATATATAGCGGTGGCATCATCTATAAGATGATTCGCAACGGCGAACTAGAATTGCAAGCCAAGCTGCCTCAGCAAGATTTAGACCAAATTAGACTGGGGCAGGAAGTGCTGGTGAGCGATGGCAAACGCTCTTTAACCGGCAAAGTCTGGTTGCTTGCTCCCAGTGTCGATTCGACTTCAAGGCTTGGCAAAATTAGAATCGCCTTGCCGACAGACAAAGACCTCAAAGCCGGCATGTTCGTCACCACTACTATCGCCACTGTTAGCCGTGAAAGCTTGGCGGTGCCTGAGTCTGCCCTTGCTTATGAAAATGAAAAGGCCTCGGTCTTGGTGATTGAGAATGGTGTTGCTCGCAAAAGACGGGTGAGCACGGGGTTGCGCCATGATCGCTATGTGGAAATTTTAGACGGCTTGCAAGCCGGCGAAACAATAGTCAAAGAAGGAACGGTCTTTGTTGCCGATGGCGACTTAGTTAGAAGCGCCACACTCTAGAAACTAAAACTAGGTAATCAAAATGCTCAATATTTCTGCCTGGACAATCAGACAGCCTATACCCTCCATTTTGCTTTTTATCATGCTCACTATCGCTGGGCTGGTCTGTTTCACCCAGATTGAGATGGATGAATTGCCCAATATCGACATGCCCACAGTGAGCATAAGCATAGCCCAGAGTGGTGCGGCACCGTCCGAGTTGGAAGTTCAGGTGACTCGCAAAGTTGAAGACGCACTCTCGGGTTTATCCAATATCAAGCATATAACGTCCAATATTTCGGAAGGCTCGTCTACTACTACGGTTGAGTTTGAGCTAGGCACCAATACCGACCGCGCCGTCAACGATGTGCGCGATCGGGTTAATCGCATCAGGGCATCTTTGCCTGCCGAAATAACCGAACCAGTAATTCAAAGACTTGATTTTGCCGGTGAGGCTTTTGCCACCTATACAGTGTCGTCAGATAGCATGAGTGATACCGAGCTTAGCTGGCTTATCGATAACGATATCAGCCGGGTGCTTTTGTCGGTGCCTGGGGTTGGCCAGGTGCAGCGCTCAGGCGGTGTAGCCCGCGAAGTAAGAATCAATCTAGACCCGGCTAAGCTTGAGGCTGTCGGACTTACAGCTGAAAGTGTGAACAACCAGGTACGTTTTCGCAATATCAATATGCCGGGAGGCAGAGGACGCTTAGCCGGTGCCGAACAGACCATCAGAACTGTCGGCAGTGCGCATGACATAGACGAATTACGCAATCTTAAAATAGCTCTACGTAACGGCGAGTTTGCCCCTCTTTCCAGTCTCGGCACGGTGGAAGATTCTCATGCCGAAGCCAGACAAATGGCTTATTTGGATGGCAAACCGGTTGTCGCCTTTTCGCTCAAGCGCAGCACCGGTAGAGGCATGGCCCAGGTGGCCAAAATGGTCGACCGCAAGCTTGATGAAATGAAGGCTACTTTGCCGCCCTCTGTAAAGATAGAGAAAGTACGTACCAGTGCAGTCTATGTGCAAGAGTCGTTCGACGCCACCATCGAATCATTGGTATTGGGAGCGGTGCTGGCCGTGGTGATCATCTGGGTCTTTCTCAAAGACTGGCGCTCTGCCGGCATATCGGCTCTGGCTATGCCTCTCAGTATGATACCTACCTTCATCTTTATTAAACTCTTGGGCTATACCCTGAATGATATGTCGCTTTTAGGGTTGGCTTTGGTAATTGGTATCTTGGTCGACGACGCTATTGTTGAAGTCGAAAATATCGTCAGACACATTCACCTGGGCAAGACGCCCTATCAGGCAGCACTTGACGCCGCCGATGAAATTGGTCTGGCTGTTGTCGCTACAACCTTTTCGATTATCGCTGTCTTTGTTCCATTGGCGCTTATATCGGGCATACCCGGTCAGTTCTTTCGTCAGTTCGGCTTCACTGTAGCCATCGCCGTTTTTATGTCTTTGGTGGTGGCTCGTCTTATGACCCCGATGATGGCTGCCTTTTGGCTGAAGAACCCGCCGGCTGAAAGCGGACGTTCTAAGTTGGTCGAACTATATGATGTCTGTCTCGATTGGGCCCTCAAGCATCGTAAAACCACTTTGGCGGCTGCTTTTGGTTTCTTTCTCTTTAGTTTAGGCTTGACTGCGCTAATACCGATGAACTTAATTGGTTCAGTGGACCGCGGCGAGACTATCTTGTCGGTAGAGCTGCCACCGGGCAAAGACATCGAAGGCACAGCCGCTACAGTCTTGAAAATAAGTAAGCTGGTGCAGGCAAACAAAAATGTCGAACGGGTTTTCTCGGCTGTGGGCACGCCCGGTGAGGCTTCTTCCATAAGCAGCGGTGGCGAAAGCGGCAAGGTCAATAAAGCCAATCTATACATTAGCCTCAAGCACAGGGGTGAAAGAAAAGATTCGCAGCAAGTGGTGGAGCAGCAAATTAGAGAAGTGCTTCAAAACGTGCCTTCTATACGTACTAAGTTTATCAATACCAGTGGTCCCGGCGGTCGAGTAGATTTCTGTTTGGTCGGCTCTAATCCGACCGAGCTTGATGCTACAGCACAAGAGCTTGCCAGGCAGATGAGAGACATAAAGGGTCTAGCCGACGTGCAAAGTAATGCTTCACTGCAGGCGCCCCAGCTGGTCATTAAACCAAACCGTGAGTTGGCGGCGGAACACGGAGTAACCGTGCAATCTATCGCCCGCACCGCTCTGGTTGCCACTATTGGTGATGCTGATATTGCTCTTGGCCGCTTTGATCTTCCCGACCGCCAAATTTATGTGCGCGTACAGATAGACCCGCTGTTTAAGAAAGATTTGGAATGGATACGTAATCTCAAAGTCAGCTCGATTAATGGTGCCCTAATACCTTTGTCCGCCCTGGCTTCGATTGATGTCACCAGCGGACCTTCCGAGATTACTCGCTATGACAAGCAAAGACAGGTGCTAATTAGCGCCCAACTCGTAGACAAAATGCCCTTAGGTGAGGCGATAGAAGCAATACGCGCCCTGCCGGCTTTCAAGAACAAGGCGGCTTCGGTGGTGGAATCACCTTCGGGAGATGTGGAGCTGCAGCAAGATGTGTTCAAGGGCTTTGCGGTAGCCATTGTAGCGGCGGTGTTGCTTATGTACTGTGTGCTTGTTTTGCTCTTCAACGATTTTGTGCACCCCTTCACTATTATGACTTCTCTGCCTCTTTCTATCGGCGGAGCTATCGCCGCTCTCATGATTTCCGGGCAACCTCTGGGGCTTTATGCTCTCATTGGTATAGTTATGCTTATGGGGCTGGTGGCTAAGAATGCCATACTGCTTGTGGAGTATTGCTTGATGTCGATGCATCAAGGTATGAGTGTCGACCAGGCAATACGCACCGCCGGTGATGCGCGTATGCGCCCCATTTTGATGACCACTCTGGCCATGGTGGCCGGCATGGTGCCTATTGCCATGGGTCTCGGTGCTGGTTCAGAAGTACGTTCGCCCATGGCTGTGGCTGTGATTGGCGGTTTGGCAACATCTTCGCTGTTAACCCTGATTGTTGTACCGGTTATCTTCACCATTTTCAATGAATGGAAAGAGAAGCTTAGCGGCGCAGCCGGGAAGAAAGAGAAAAGCAAGCAAGGTCTGGTGCAGAAAGTCAGTCTCAGTCTTTTGCTTGTCGGTATAGCCTTGGCTGCAAATGCCTATCAGCCGGCTTTTTCTCAAGATTTGAGCAGTCCCGCTAAAGGCGATCAAGATGTCGAAACACTTTTGGAATCTGAGTATCGTAAGGCGGAAGAGATAACAGAGACGCTATTGCAGCCTCTGCCGGAAGCCGCGCAAGAGGGCATAAGCATCAAGTATCCAGACGCCACTTTTCTTTTGCCTATTGGTCAACAGAAGCTACCGCCCATCAAACTTGAAGCTAGTTATAACCGCGGAATTACCCTGGCGGAAGCACTGCAACAAGCATTGAGTAATAACTTGCCGATCAAGATTTCAAACGATAACTATAAAGCTAGAAGAGCTCTCTTTGCCGGTTCTCTTGGCGGCTTTTTGCCAGACTTGAGCATGACCTACCGCTATCAGAATGTTTATCAAGGCGGCGATAAATTGTTCAATTTGCGCACCGGCAATACATCGCTCACTTGGGCTTATTTTCAAGGGGGCAAGGTGGTAAGTACGGCTTTTAACACCTATTACAATATGAAAGCGGCGAGGAACGACTATAGCAAGCAAGTCAACGACGTTCTTTTAGATGTCTACCGCAAGTATAACGAGGTGCTCTATAATCAGGCGCTTTTGCAGGTGCGCATCAAATCTCTGGAAACATCGAGGGCAAACCTCAAGCTCACCAAGCAGCAATTTAGAGCAGGCATAGGCACTAAGTTTGCCGTCATGCAATCTGAATCGCAGTTGGCATCAGATGCTCAAAACCTGGTCAATCAGCAGGTGGCCACCCGCAAAGCGGCCATTGCTTTAGCTGTGGTCTTGAACAGCGATATCATGGATAACCTTTTGCCCAAAGAAGAAACACTGGGCAAGACATTTTTAATAGATCCTGCCGCCAAACCAGTCGAGCTTGTGGCCAGAGCGCGCAGCCTCAGACCCGAGTTGAAGGCTCTGGAAGCCCAGCGTCGAGCTGCTAAGGCAGCGATCGCTCAAGCAGGCAGTGCGCTTTTGCCCACTGCGCAAATTTTTGTCTCACCCAGTAATACCAAACTTTCGGGCGCAGGCGGGCTGGCTGGTCTATCGTCTGGATTGACCGGCGGTGCTACTTCGGCTGCCGGCGTCAATCTGTCTACAACCGGTACTGGTACAAGCAGTGTCAATGTCGGTGGTGTTTTAGGCAGCAGCGTCACTCTCGGCACATCGGTAACCTGGAATCTTTCTGGACTGGGGGTAAGTGATATGGCCAATATGGAAGCCAATAGAATTATTGCCAGACGTATTCAAAATGAATACAACCAAGAACTGCTCAAGATAACTCAGGAAGTGCATAACTCTTTTCTTGATATGCAAACTGCCGAAGAACAGATAAATATCACCGAGGTTAATGTCAATGCTTCAAGAGAAGGGCTGAGACTAGCATCGAAAAGACTATCTTTAGGTAACGGCACCAATTTAGAACTTATCGAGGCACAGCGCTCTTATGTCAATGCTCTGGCAGCCCAGATTAGAGCCTTTGTCGAATTTCGCAATGCCCAGGCTCAGGTGCTGCGAGACACCGGTACTATTTCAATTGCTGCTTTGACTGGTGCGAGCGCTAGTAAGCTCCAATAATTTCCAAATACGACCTGCTCTTTGCTATATGTGATATTTATACTATTTATGGTAAAGTTATAATAAAAAAACACCGGATAGCCCTTTAGCTGTCCGGTGTTGCTCATTTGATAGGTTCTGTAGAAGTTTTTCTTTTTTTGCTTTAGGTTACTAGGCTATAGATTCGCCTTTTGACTATTTCTTTTGGTCGTGAAACTGTTCGCTTTCGGTGGAGCCGCTCAAAGCTGTGGTGGATGACTCTCCGCCGGTGATGCTGAGCAGAAGTCTGTCGAACCAACCGGCGCCGACCTCGGCTTGGTGCCGTACCGCCGAGTAACCTTGATCGGCAAGAGCGAATTCCTCTTCCTGTAGCCGCACATAGGCAGGCATTCCTTCAAGCGCGTACTCTTGGCTGAGTTTGTAGGCGCTCAGGTTGACCGCATGCCAGCCGGCTAGAGTAATGAACTGGAATTTGTAACCCATTTTGCCCAGTTCACTATTAAAGCGGGCGATTGTGGCATCGTCCAGGTTTTTCTTCCAATTGAACGATGGCGAACAGTTGTAAGCCAAAAGCTTGCCTGGATATCTTGCATGGATGGCTTCAGCAAAGAGGCGGGCTTCTTCCAGGTCGGGGCGGGATGATTCGAACCAGACCAGGTCGGCATAAGGTGCATAAGCCAGACCGCGGGCAATGACGGCATCAAGCCCGCCCTTGACGCGATAGAAGCCTTCGCTGGTGCGCTCTGAGCCGGGTACGATGAAAGGTCTGTCTCTTTCGTCGATATCGGAGGTCAAAAGGGTGGCGTCGAGAGCGTCGGTGCGGGCAACAATCAAAGTCGGAACGTTCATGATATCGGCAGCCATGCGCGCCGCTGCCAAAGTGCGAATGAACTGCGAGGTTGGCACCAGCACCTTGCCGCCCATATGTCCGCACTTCTTTTCGGCAGCCAGCTGATCTTCAAAGTGCACAGCTGCAGCGCCCGCTTCGATCATCTGCTTCATTAGTTCAAAAGCCTGAAGTGGACCACCAAAACCGGCTTCGGCATCGGCGACAATGGGCAGATAGCAATCGGTCGAACCCTGCCCGGTTAAGTTTAAAATTTGGTCGTGGCGCATGAGAGCGCTATTGAGACGACGCACCAATGCTGGTGCACTGTTGGAAGGATAAAGGCTCTGGTCGGGGAAGGTCTGTCCGGCAAGATTGGCATCAGCCGCCACTTGCCAGCCACTGAGGTAAATGGCTTGCAGTCCGGCTTTGGCCATCTGTACCGCTTGCGCACCGGTCATTGCTCCCAGAGCGATCACCTGGGGCAAAGTGTGCATGCGCTGCCAAAGCAGTTCGCAACCATGGCGCGCCAGATTGCAATCGGGCAAAATGGAAGGACGTAGGCGCATCACGTCTTCACCACTATAGGGTCTTTTGATGCCTTGCCAGCGCTCTTGCACTTTCCACTCGGCTTCCATTAAGGCTGCCTCTGAGATGATCTCATTGTGGCTCTGCGCTTCTTCCTGATTTTCTTGCTGTGTGTTCATAATTGTTTGACTCTTGATATTGGTTGTTTCGTTGTCGAGCAGATAGGCATAGGCTTCAGTGGTGATGAACTCGACAAAACCCTGTCTCAGCACCACTTTTTCCAAAATGGTGCGGGCTTGCTGCAGATAGTGTGATTGTTCTTTGTGTGTTTGCTCTTGCAGAAGGCGATTGAACTCTTCCCTTAGATATTTGCGAAAGAGCTTGCGGCTGAATCTCTCGCCATTGGTCATCAAAGCTGAGTGTTTTAGCCATTGCCAGAGCTGTGCTCTAGAGATTTCGGCGGTAGCCGCATCTTCCATAAGGTTGTGAATGGCCACAGCACCCCGACCAGCTAACCAGGCGCTAAGATAAAGGAGGCTTACTTCTATATTGAGGCGTGCGCCGATTTCGCTCACTTTTAGCGAGACTTTGTCCATATAGCAGAGTTCCTCTGGTTTGACCCTTTCGGTGTCAAGCAAGACTCGCTCTTTCTGGTTGCTGCGCTCGCCAAGTACTTGGGCGAATTCTTGCCTAGCGATGGCAATTAAGTCTGGATGGGCCACCCAAGTGCCATCAAAACCTTGGTTTGCTTCGCGTCTCTTGTCTTGCGCCACTTGCTCGAAAGCCAGTTTGTTCGCTGCCGCATCACGGCGGTTGGGTATGAACGCCGACATGCCGCCGATGGCGTGAACACCATGGCGGTGAGCGATGTCGACCAGCCGGCGGCAATAGGCCTGCATGAAAGAGACTTCCATAGTCAGTTCGCTGCGGTCTGGTAAGACCTTTGATGGATGCTGCCTAAATCTCTTGACGAGACTGAAAATATAGTCCCAGCGTCCGGCATTGAGGCCGGCAGCATGATCTTTCAGTTCAAAGAGTATGGCTTCCATCTCATAAGAGGCTACGATTGTTTCAATCAAGACAGTGGCTCTAATTGTGCCGCGTTCGATTCCAAGCAGGTCTTGAGCCAAGTTGAAGATATCGTTCCATAGTCTGGCTTCGAGGTGGGTTTCAAGCTTGGGCAAATAGAAATAAGGACGACTGCCTCGACTGATTAGCTCTTTCGCGTTATGAAAGAAGAAAAGGCCAAAATCAAAGAGTGAAGCAGAAATAGGCTTGCCGTCAATTAATATATGGGCTTCTTCGAGATGCCAGCCGCGCGGACGCACCATCAGCACTGTCTTTGCATCGGCTTTGAGAGAATAGTTTTTGCCCTCTTTGTCTGTAAATTTGAGATGGCGGCGCACAGCGTTATAGAGATTAGCTTGACCGCTGAGCATATTGGCAAAGCTTGGCGAACTGCTGTCTTCAAAGTCGGCCATAAAGACATCGGCCGAGCTATTGAGAGCATTGATAATGGTTTTAGCGTCTACCGGTCCAGTTATCTCGACCTGGCGCTTTTCAATCTCGGCAGGGCAAGGCGCGGCCTTCCAATCTTCCTGACCGATGGCTAGGCTAGAGCAAGCAAAGTAAAGAGCCTTGCGATTATCTATATAGCGCTGTTTTCGGCTTCTATCTAGCAAGCATTGTTGTCTGCGGCTTTCGAAAGAGTCTGAGAGAGTGACGAGAAAGTTGATAGCTTCATCGGTAAGAATATGAGCAAATTGACTTTCAAGATTGAGAACGGCTGGAGCTGGAAACTTGATTTCTACGCGATCGGCTTTCATTTGTGTAGCTCTCTGTTTTGGTTGTGGTTGAATCGCTTGCGCAAGGCAAGGCGAAATCGTCGAACCCTTTGGTTCGACTTGATGGACATCTGCAGGAAAGTGCCGGTCTTATTAGATTTGGAAAAGGTTGTATAGAAAAAACGAATTGACGATTTCTTCTAGCAGATCGTCTTGCCTATTTTCATCAGATTCAATCAAGCAGAAAGTTTAATAGCTCTTTTCGGCAGCTTGAAGATTTTGTTGGCTGCAAGAGTCTCGCAGACGTCTTCGATTAGCGGTCTTTTCGGCAATTAATCTCTCAAGGCGCTTTCGCCATATTTTCGACATAACGCCGGGTTAGCTTGACAACGTGAACCGACCGGAGAACCCACCCATGGTAAGAGTGCACCATATGGAAAGTCCATTGGACTTTCAAAATTGCAATGATGAGAACAAACAATATAGAGAGGAACAATCGAACCTAAATTTACTAGAGCTGATGCGAGACAATTCAAAAAATATGTCTCCCAGCCTTTCTCAAGGACTAGATAAGTTAATCACCCAAGAGAGAAATCGACTGACCGAAGACAAATTCGACGAACTATTACTAGACCTGGAAAGAGCAGACCGAGCAACCGATAGAGGCAGCCACCATATAGCCAGGCAGTGGATGCAAGAAGCCAGAGAAGACTTGAGAGACCTGAGACGCAATCTGTTACCCGAACTTTCTTTTAGTACCGATGATGAACAAGATATGCACCGAGAGTCTGAAGAAGACGAAGAAACCGTTTGCGTCAGCCGTGAGCGCCGCTATCGCAATGGCAGGACTGAGAGCGAAACCCATTGCATCGATAGTCACGGAAGAAGATTCGGTGGCGGCGGCGGCAGTGGTCCCGCACCTGCCGAGAGTTCTGGAGCCGGTGGTGATAGCGGTGCTGCTTCTTGCGGCACAGGCGATGGCGCTGGTGCTAGTTGCGGTGCCGGCGATGGCTCCGGTGGTGGCGGTGATGGTGGCGGTGGTGGCTGCGGTGATGGTGGATGTGGTGGTGGCGACGGTGGCTCCGGGGAGTATTATGGCGTTGGCGGCCCCTCAGATAATTATTCTGATTCTAAATATGAAACCACCGATAACACAAGCGTTTCAGACAGTTCACAACCAGATCGCAGCAAACCAACAAGAGGTACAGTAGAGCAAGTATTGCAACAAAACAATAGAAATGCCAATCAAGTATTTCCTGGTGAGAACACCGATCATTTCGGCTGGTTTGGAGGAAAAGCCGGAGCTGGTGTAGACAAACCGACAGTGCCTGATGATAAATACAACTATATGATGGCTTGGAATATGGTTTATCCCGAAAAGGGCAAAGAAGCCGACCCCAACGCACGTGTGGAAATGACTAATTTTCGCAGCTATGCTCATACCACAGACGGCAGATGGGTTGAATTGCAAAACCAGAACCAGAGCGGCATCGGAGGAGGTTTATCATGTGCCGACTTTAGAGATATGTATGCAGTCTTTGACAGACCAATCACAAATGAAAACGGCATAGCTAGTTTTCAGTCTCCGCCCGATGGCTATAACTTTCAGCCATGGATTGGTAGCCGCGGCGATTTTTCCAATCTGAACATAGACGGCGTATATATTTCAGGTTCGGTGCGGGCCGACCGTCCTAACTCTAACCTGGTCATTGACCAAGGGGCCGACTGGTATGCCCATGGCAGCGGCACAGCAGTTGGTCTAGAGAACTCTGATGGAATCGGCACCAGCAATTGGATGCGCTTGTCTGAGAATTGGCAGCCGCTCTTTTACACCACGGTCAGCGAAGAGGAGCTGCGCCGCAATCCACCGCCCGGCATAGGCTAATAGCCGGAAGCTGGAAAAAGCTCAATCGAGAGGGAGAGGAAAGAGCCCCATATGGGGCTCTTTCTTTATTTGTCTTCTTTCTGAATTAGCCGAGATTTTCAGCTTCCCACTTTTGAATATCGGCAATTACCTGTGCTTTCAAGCCCTTTTCATCGCTGCCTAACTTTCTATAAAGACTCTGCATTGCCGGCAGGTCTTTCATGTACTTGGCGCCCCACTTTGCTAATTCCAAGAAAATAGGCAGCAGGTCTTTACCTTTGGTGGTCAAATAATAGAGCTTGCGACTGCGATTTTCGGGATGAATTTTTTCGTCGATTATTCCGGCCGCATAAAGCTTTTTGAGACGGTCTGAAAGGATATTGGTGGCAATCGCTTCAGGACTGGATAAAAACTCTTTGTATTCATGCTTATTGAAGAAGAAAAGGTCGCGCACAACGAGCAAGGTCCATTTGTCGCCGAAAAGATCGAGCGCGTTGCTAAAGACGCACTGTGAACGCTGTTGCACTGTTTTTTCGATAGGCATGTGTGAATTTTAGCAGAAAAAGAGGGCTGCTTGCAAAATGCAAGTGGTTGGGGTAAGCTAAATACTTGCAAAATGCAAGTGCTCTTTTGAGAGTCCATTTGCTAGCAATAAATAAAGTCCATAAAGGCAATGAAAAGGTTATGCAGCAAGAACCAAAACTAGATAGACCCGGGGCGGGTTTGCCCTTTTATGAATGGGCTCTAGTCAAATTCGTTATCTTCCCGCTGCGCATGCAGCGAGCTTCGAAAGCCGCAGCTCTAAGAGATTTTCAGCAAGAGACGAAAGATATTTTAGAAGCGGTAGGAAGTTTGTCGGTCGAACAGTTGGGCGAACGCCGCTTGATTAAGAGGCTGCCAGGTCTAGAAGATAGCTCGCGCTTTTGGTCTTGTGCAATGACCATGCAACATTTGATTATAGTCGGCAAGAGAATGCAGAAAGTGCTTGAAGCTCTCTCAAGCGGCTCAAATGAGCTGCCTGCTGCCTCTATAGAGGCTGTAAAACCATCGGCGCAGGTAGATCCGACCACTATCATCGACGATTTCAAGGAAATGACCAAAGACTTTGTCGAAAAAGTTGAGCGGCTCGATTTAGCCGCACATCCAAACGTCAAATTCAAGCACCCTTGGTTTGGTGATATGAACGCACTGGAGTGGCTGGCTTTTGCCGCTCCTCATCAGCAGATTCATCTTCGCCAGATCAAAGAGATAATCAAACAGCTTTAGGTGATTTAGACTTGCCTTGGTTATTTAATATCAAGTGGAACGCTTTTGCAAAGCGGGCTTTTCGACTCTTCCACTAGTTCGCTCAGAGTAGAGGCGGCGAAAGCGGCCTCTAGATGCCCTGTGGCTTCTGAGAGCCTTTTATGCAGTGGGCAAAGATTTATACCATGACTTTTTATGCCCAGTGGGCAGCTAGTCAGTTTTTCAATTGGGTCGACGGCGTTCACCACATCTAAAATTGAAATAGCTGCGGGGTCTCTAGACAATACAAAACCACCACCCACCCCTCTTTGCGAGCGAACGAGTTTGCCTTTTGCCAGCTGATTCATTATTTTGCTTAAGTAGCCGGGCGGCACCATGGTAACTTCAGCAATTTCAGTGCCGGTTGCAGCCGACCCTGCAGTTTTCATTGCCAAATAAACCATAGCCCTGAGAGCGTACTCTGCAGTTTGCGAAATCATAGGACACCTGAATAACCTACAAAAATACCTTTATATTCAGATTACCATGCTATGGGCGTTTGCGCTATTGACAAAAAAGTGACATATGCTATTGTGGATATAAAGGTCCGGTTATCTTCAATCTCTAATCGAAGGAGAAAAGTCATGAAATTCATTTGCACATTGTGTAACTACATACACGAAGAAAACATTGCAGCCGACAGTCCAAACGCTCTGCCAAAAGATATTTATGCTTATGCCAACCTGCCCGAAGACTGGCAATGCCCGGGCTGCGGCAATCGTCCTGAGTTTTATCAAAGCTGTTCTTGCGTAAGCTTAGCTGAAATTGAAGGCGAGAAAGTAAAACAAGAAGCTGCCTAAAAACTCAGCTGAGAATTTATAAAAATCAGAAAGGAAGTGATCTTATGAACGCTTTAGAAGAAGCGACCGTAGGCGCTCTGGTCGCTGCAAAACCAGCGCGTGCCGCTTTGTTCGATAAATTGTCCATCGACTTTTGTTGTGGTGGCAAAGCAACACTGTCAGAGGCCTGCCTAAAGGCTAACCTGGCAGTAGAAGAGGTGGGCCGAATGTTGGAAGAGTTTGATCGGTGTGATACTGCTCTAACTGCGGCAGAAGAGCCAGACTGGCTTAAGGCAAGTTTGACAGATTTGGCCGATCATATTGTTCAAACACACCATGCTTATCTCAATCAAGAATTGCCCAGACTAGCCGCTCTTGTGGCAAAAGTAGCAGCTGTGCACGGTCAGAAAGATGGCAGGCTTTTAGAGTTGAAAAATGTCTTTGAAGCTCTCAAAAGCGAGCTTGAGACCCATACAGGTAAGGAAGAGAAAATTCTGTTTCCTTATATTCGCTCTCTAGATAGTCGTTCTTTAGATGCTGCTGCACGCAAGAGGCAGCCTGTTTTCGGCACAGTGCTCAACCCAGTTAGATGTATGGAGAATGAGCATGAAGATGCTGGCCAGGCTCTTGTGAAAATGCGAGAGCTAACTGATCAGTATCGAGCGCCGCAAGGCGCTTGCAATAGCTGGCTGGCTCTCTTGGATGGTCTAGAAAAGCTCGATAAAGACTTGCGCATACACATCCACAAAGAGAATTCCATTCTCTTTCCTCGGGCAATTGCTTCTGAACTGAGCGGAAAATAGAAAATGCAATACAAAAGACTTTGGACAGCTCTGATCACGGTTGTGATTGCCTCTTTTGCCGTTCTAGGCTATTGCGGCTATGAAATTTATATGCAAGCCCCACCCGTGCCTGAGCGGGTGGTGGTGGGCGATAAGGTGCTCTTCACCTCTCAAGATATAAAAGACGGCCAGAATATTTGGCAGTCGATTGGCGGGCAAGAGCTAGGCAGCATCTGGGGTCATGGTGCCTACATCGCACCTGATTGGTCGGCAGATTTTCTGCACCGCGAGCTTGTTTATATGCTTGATCAATGGGCAAATCAAGAGTTTGGTACAACCTTTGCCAAGCTAGATCTTGAGAAACAAGCGGCTCTCAAGGCGCGTCTGAAAGAGCAGATGCGCAAAAATACTTATAATCAGTCGAGTCGCGATTTGGTTCTGACCGTCGCTCAAGCTGAAGCAGTAGAAACTACAGGTAAGCATTATTCGGCTCTCTTTAGGGGCGAAGAAAGCCTGAAAAAGCTGAGAGAAGCATACGCTATGCAACCACAAGCGGTGCGCAGTGATGAAAACATGCACAAGCTGCTCGCTTTTTTCTTTTGGGCTTCCTGGGCTTGTGCCACTAATCGCCCTGGCGAGAATGTCACCTATACTCATAATTGGCCAGCCGAAGCTTTGATCGATAACGCGCCTACCGGTTCAATCGTTGTCTGGTCGGTTTTTAGTGTGGTCTTTCTGCTTGCCGGTATCGGCACTCTGGCTTGGTACTTTGCCAAAGAGAGAAGCAATGAAACAAGCGAGCACGATATACCAGGTCAAGATCCCCTTTTGGCTCTCAAGCCAACACCCTCGATGGTGGCAACGATAAAGTATTTCTGGGTGGCTGGTGCACTCTTTCTTGCCCAGGTTGGTCTGGGTGCTGTAACTGCGCACTACGGCGTCGAAGGTTCTGGCTTTTATGGTCTCCCTCTAGCAGATTGGTTGCCCTATGCCGTAACTCGCACCTGGCACACTCAGCTGGGTATCTTTTGGATTGCTACAGCTTGGCTCGCGACTGGTTTATTTGTAGCTCCTGCTGTTTCAGGCGTAGAGCCGAAGTTTCAGAAACTAGGCGTCAATTTTCTCTTTTTCTGCCTGGTGCTGATTGTTGTAGGTTCAATGCTTGGGCAGTGGTTGGGGGTGCAACAAAGACTTGGTCTAACAGCCAATTTCTGGTTTGGTCACCAAGGCTATGAATATGTCGATCTTGGCAGATTCTGGCAAATTTTTCTATTGGTTGGCTTGTTTCTATGGTTTAGCTTGATGGCTAGAGCACTCTGGCCGGCCTTCAAGAACCCCCAAGAGAACCGCAGTTTGCTCATGCTTTTCTTGTTGTCTTCGCTGGCAATTGCAGGCTTTTATGGCGCCGGCTTGATGTATGGTCAGCATACTAATTTAGCGATTGCTGAGTATTGGCGTTGGTGGGTGGTGCATCTGTGGGTGGAGGGCTTCTTCGAAGTTTTCGCCACAGTGGTAATCGCCTTTCTATTCACTCGCATGGGGCTTTTGGCAACGCGCACAGCCACAGCCAGTGTACTTTTCTCTACCGCCATCTTTCTGGCTGGTGGAATCATTGGCACTATGCACCATCTCTATTTTTCAGGGACACCGACACCGATATTGGCTTTGGGTGCCACTTTCAGCGCTTTAGAAGTGGTGCCGCTCACCCTTATCGGTTTTGAGGGCTATGGCAATCTCACTCTAAGCAAGGCTAGACCCTGGGTGGCAAGCTATAAGTGGCCGATTTATTTCTTTGTGGCAGTGGCCTTTTGGAACTTTGTCGGCGCCGGGCTTTTCGGCTTCCTAATTAATGCACCAATTGCGCTCTATTACATGCAAGGCTTGAATACCACGCCGGTTCATGGTCATACTGCTCTTTTCGGTGTTTACGGCATGCTTGCCATCGGGCTTATGCTCTTTTGTCTGAAAGGATTGGGCACCAAGTACAAGTGGAAAGACAAGAGTCTGAGCTTTGCCTTTTGGTCAATCAATATTGGTTTGGCTCTAATGGTTGTGCTTAGCCTATTGCCTGTGGGTCTTTGGCAAACTTGGGCAAGTGTCGAACATGGTTTGTGGTATGCCCGCTCGGCTGAGTTTATGCAGACAGATTTGATGAATACATTGAGATGGGCCCGCGTCTTGGGTGATGTAATATTTGCTTTAGGGGCCATGGCTTTAGGTTGGTTCGTGCTTGGGCTGAAGACCGGCTGGTCAATTTCGCAAGATCTTGACGAGAACATTGAAAGAGAGAGAAATGCAGTTAGGACGCAGACAGAGTAGTAATCTAATCTGGAGCATTCTGCCAGTTTGGTTCTTTATCACTATGGCTTGGTTTCAGTTCTATAGGTCACCGGCGTCTGAGTTGGATCTTTACTTAAGGCTTGCTTGGTTGGCTGGTCCAGCGGTTTTGGGGTTTCTTTCATTCGTTAAATTCAAAGCGCTTCGTAAGAGTATTGTCATGTCTGCGGTTACCTATTTTTTTCTCTTTTGCTGCCTTGGCATGACACAGGGCGCCATAAGTAACATGATTTTAGAATTTTTGCAGCTAAAGGCTAAGTAGATTTTCGGAAGCGTCAACTTTGCTTTCTTTTCAGCAATAATCTAAACGCTGAAGCATAATTGGTTTTACATAGGAAATTTCTTTGCTGATGCGACTTCTTTTACCATTGGTGCTAGTTTTAGGCTTGCTTTCGCAGGCGGCTTTTGCTGGTCATCCCGGAGCGACCTGGCAAGCTAAATCTTTGCCCTCTAAGAGCATTTATGGTGTTGCTAAAGCTTCTGTCGGAAAGGAAATGTGGAAGGGTTTTGGCTTAGCTAATGGCACGCTCGGTTGCGCGGCTGCGGTAAGTAATGTGCTTAGACAGGCTGGCGTAAGCTCGGTGCGCAGCCCTCTGGTGACGGCAATGCGACTGCAGTTGCTTAGACAGTCGAATGGTTGCCTGGAGCGTGTCATTCGCGATGGCGAGGGAGAAGAGATTGATGACGCTGTTCTGCTAAAAGACTGTCAGCCGGGAGATATTCTTTTGGCTTTTAGAGATCCTCCCAGCAAGCTTAATGCAGGCACTAGCGCCCATTGCGGCATTATGGGACAGGGCACGCAAGTGTATACGAATAATTGGATGGATGGTATCTGGACCGAGGTGGAGATTCATCAGATGTTCGATGCTTACCCGTATGTGCGTCTGCTTAGGCTGGGTGCGGGTGGTCAGATGATCAATGGTGTCAAGACAGCTGACTCTGACAGAGTTAAACAAGCTGGTAAGATATTGAACAAAAGAGCCGGGCGGTGAATAGTTGGGTTGTATTCGTCGGCATTTAAGCGAGTTTGTGAAATTTTGTTCGTGCAGCTGATGCGGTTTTTATTGATTTTCGCGGGTGCATTTAGCACGTCGTTTCGTTTTTGAAGGTTTCATAGCAGACACAGAAACGCAGTCAAATGGAGGTGAGTTTGCGGGTCCACATTTATTTTATCGCTATAGCTTTGGGGCTTTGCTCGTCACTTGCCAATCCTGGATTGACTCATTACAGGTCCAGTCCTGAAGAAGTGGAAATTGCTGAACTTCTGGGTAAGTCTTTTGGTCTGAATCTAGATGTTTCGATTGAGCAGAATCAAAAGTATAAGGCAGTTTTGGAAGCCAGATTTAACTGCAGTACTGGTCGTTTTCAGGACGTGAAGCTGTTTTTGCCCAGTGGTAACTCACAAATAGACTTGGAATTGCTTGATGCAGTGCTGTCTATGGATAAAGTTTCTGTTCCTGATAATTTGAAAGGAAACGGTTTTATGGATTTTGAGTTTCGGATTGGCGCCAGTGCAGGCGGCGAAATTAATGAAATTGCAAAACGTTATCGGCGAGATTTTGAGCCAAATGCTAAGTGTTTTGCATTTCACGCGATTCCGTTGTCTGTCTTGCAGAAATATCCGACACTTTTTACTTATCTAGAGTTAACCGCACCAGCTCATTTCAGAAGCGTCGCTATCAGTAAAATCAAGGCGAGTGAAATAGCCAAGTTGCGTGAACCATGGTTGCGTTTTTTTGATTCTCATCCTTCGGCAAGCAAGCAACAGGTTTTGGAGCTTGAGAAAGAACTCGATATTAAGTTTGGTTTGCTAAGGCATTTATCGAGAGTCAAAGCTTGTGATTGAAAATCAGAAAGAAGAAAGTGCCTTCACTTCTTTCTCGGCACTCAGCCCGGCGTTAAGTGCAATCGAGCCTCTTGCTTGGTCCCATTCGTTGACTGCCGCAATAGTCTCGGCAAGCGGTCGCCATTTTAGCCCAGCTTGGGCTGCTTTATCTGTTGAGACCAGCATCATAGATTGCAAGTCTGAAGCCTCAGGTAGCCAGAGAGGCATTTCCATCCAAGCTGTAATGCCTGCTTGTTCTAAGTTTTCTTCACTGACCCATTTCAGTTTTGCAGGTTTGCTTAAGTGCTTGCCAGATTTGACGGAAGCATTGCCGTAAAGAGTTTCGAGAGCAGTATCGAGGAAAGTGCCCATGGTCAGCTTTAGACCAGGGCCTACAGCATTGTAGATGCCTGTGCATTGTTTTTCCGCTAGAGCAATGAGAAAGTCTGCGAGGTCGCGCACATCTATAAACTGAACAGCTCTGTCGCGGTTGCCCGGCGCAAGGATAACCCCGCCTTGCCGCACTCTTCTAATCCAGTAAGTAAAACGGTCGGTTGGATCATGAGGACCTACTATTAGTCCGGGTCTGACAATGAGAAATTTGTCTTTATCTAGATGTTTAGCGAGAATGCTTTCGCATAGAGCTTTCTGGGTGGCATAGTTGGGTGCTTCCGGCGCTTTGGGTTGCTCTACCAGGGCAGATTCTTCGTCTATGTCAACGCCAAACTTTGTTTGATAAACAGAGATAGTAGAGACGAAGAGGTAGTTTTTTGTCTTAGCTTTGAGCGCCTCAACTGAAAGTTCAATGTCTTCCGGCTCATAGCCACAGGTATCGATAACGCAGTCATAATGGGCTTCTAGCTTATCTAAGTCCTGCTTCTTCTTTCTGTCGCCGATAGTCTCTCTGATGCTAGTATGGGCAAAAAGACCAGGATTAGTGAGACCTCGATGAAAGATTGTAATAGCATGACCTTTTGCCAAAGCCGCTTTTACTAGATGTCTGCCCAAAAATTTGGTGCCGCCGATAATGAGGATGTTCATAGTGGAATCGTCTTGTTTTAGCTGTGGCAGAGTTTGTTAGCGGCAGGGAGCTTTTACGATATGGCGCGCTTATTGGGTGACTTAATTGGGTTGGTTTTACGCCGCCCATTTTCTTGTACCACGTTGAATGCTCAATATTTAATACTAAATTTTCAAGGTTCAAGCTGCGATTTATGTGCTCGGAAGTTCTGGGGCTTGGTTTTCTCGACCCCAAGTTTTTTGTATACTAGACTGCGCTGCCAGTGGCGAAGATATGTGGTGATGATTTAGGGAGATTGATTGTGGGCTGGAAGGCGGAGATGAATGATAGAGGTGTAGTTGTTTCTTTCCGCAACACTGAGACTGGAGAGGTCGTTACTGCCAGGAAGGCTGAAAAGCTTTTCGAGGAAGGCCAGATAAAGTTTCGTCCCTTCTCAGACGAGTCGTCAAAGTCAACTAACATAGTACGGGAACCGCTTAGCCATGTTTACACGGGTCAGAAGGGTAAGAGCTTCATTGATGCTACTTCTGTTGTTATATTGATGCCTACCGGCTTTCTGATTCTTCTTTTTTCTATAGCTATTTTCATCAGGGTAAAGAAAAGTTTGGCAAAGAAATAGCTATGCTGGTCAATGCTTTTTAACGGCGGCAGAGTAGGCAGTATGCTATATCGACAATTATCAACCTGGACCGCTCACGTCTTATCTGGGTGCCTTGTTAACTCACTAAACGCTGATGAAGAGAACTCCAGCTATCCTGCCGGGCCGAAGTGTAAGCAAATGGCGTGACTATATCCAGAATTGCCGATTGTGCAGAACGAAATTTTAGCAGCGTCAGTATTTATTCCTCGATTGATGAAAGCTCGTAGCGTTGTTGCATAATTGTGTAGCCATCTTTCAGTAGCACTAGATCTTGTCTCCTTAATAAAATGACTGAGCAATCATGGGCAATCAGAAGCCAGAAGAGAATCCAGTTGATTGGCGGAGTCTCGAAGAACCTGACAAGAAAAGTTCTTTTGTAGGGATGATGTTTCTTGAGAATTTTGTGAGCATCTATAGCTGCCTTAAGCTTTGATTCTGTCTCGACTCCGCTATCTTTCATAAGGAGAAGCCTTGCAACGGCTTCGGCGAGTTCTTCTCCATAAATTGGATGATATAGATGTCTAGGGCTATAGGTTTTGAGGTCTTCCGCTGTGAGCGCGAATTCAGCCAGGTGCTGCCCTCGAGAGAGCTTGCTGTCTTTGAGGAACTCTGGTGTCCAATATCTGCAGAAGAGTGTCTGTTTGGCATAGTCTAGGTTGATTTCGAATTCAGTAATGTATTCAACAAAGTACGGTTTTTTCGTCCAATACTTGGCTCTCTTTTCTTGGGCAATTGCTCTGCCCCTCAAGCAGAAACTTCTGTCTAAAGGTAAGCTTTCAATAATGCTTAGGTTGCTAGTGCTAATTTTTCGTATTCTAAAGGCTGGGGTCCAGCAACATTATGTTGCAGTCAGACCACAGCCTTTAGAATGAGCAAGCACTTTCGTAAGTGTTTTTCCCTACGCCACTTTCGATTCTTTATCTTGTGCTTCTTCCTTTTGCAAGATTCGGCTGGCTTCCATTATCGATTTGTAGATTTCGCGCACTTTTTTGGCTATTTGCGGTATCGAACAATGTTTGGCGACCATATCGAGAACTGCTTCTTCGCGTTTGACATCGCGAATGGGCAGCTTCAGTTCAGCTTTTAGTTCACCGACTTCCATAGCTAAAAGCAGGCGCTTTTCGAGAAGTGTGGCGATTGTGGCGTCAAGTCTATCTACTTCATGGCGAATCGAATGCAGTTCTGAAGCCATTGCATCTCGCAGACTGAGTGAAACGACTGACTCCCTTTTGTTTGTACTGCCGACAGTGCCAGGCATTTTTCTGCCTACTGCTTCGGCAATAGGCACCAGGCTTTCGACAATTTCCAGCATATGTTCTAGTGAAATGGCTTGTCTGGCGTCCGAAACCGACTTTTCCGGTTGAGGATGGCATTCGATCATGAGACCGTCGGCGCCGCAGGCAATTGCCGCCCGAGCCAGATCTGCCACCATTTCGCGTTTGCCGCAGGCATGCGAAGGGTCGACAATGATGGGTAGATGAGTCATCTGTCTAAGGGCGACAACACCGCCAAGATCGAGGACATTGCGGGTGGCGGTGTCATAGCTTCTGATGCCGCGTTCGCACAAGATAACTTTGTTGTTGCCGCCGGCCATAATGTATTCGGCCGCCATGAGGAATTCGTCTAAAGTGGCTGAGAGCCCGCGTTTGAGTATGACCGGTTTGTCCAGCTTGCCGATATGTTTGAGAAGCTCGAAGTTTTGCATGTTGCGACTGCCGATTTGCAAAACGTCGGCGGTGTGAACCGCTATATCGGCGTGCTTTTCAGACATGACTTCGGTGATGACGGGCATTTTGTAGGTCTTTGATATTTCACCTAAGATAGCCAGCCCTTCTTCACCCATGCCCTGGAAGGCGTAGGGCGAGGTGCGTGGTTTGTAGACGCCGCCTCTGATGGCGTTTATACCTTTCTTGTTGAGTGCTTTGGCGACTGTGTGCATTTGTTCAGATGATTCCACCGAGCAGGGTCCGCCCACTATTAATAGGGTTTTCCCGCCGCAGGTGACGCCTTCCGAGATTTGTACTTCGCTTCTTTGATTTGCCTCGGTAAGCTGAGCTTTCATCTGTTCATTAGTTTGTGCCTGAGCCATTTTTCTTTCCTTGTAGTTTGCGTGCAAATATTTTTGGTTCAAATAAAAAGACCGCTGCATTTACTGCAAGCGGTCCGCCTCGGGAATTCAGCAACGTGAATCAATTCACCCCGGGCGAACCTCTGTAAACCAAAAATAAAAGCCGTAGTAGCGCATTTATCTATCCAGTATGTTGTGCAGATTTGTAGTGCGAAAAATTTCTTTGTGAGGAGCAAGTTCATACACGATATTGGCAACGGCGATTTACGTCAACACATTTTGAACTTGCGTAAACAAGTATAGATGCCTCTTTTGTTGACCGACCGGACGGTTAACTTGGTATCTATATAAGGCAATTACAAATGCGTTTACTTAGGCAATGACATAGGCAAAGGCCCAGAGCTTTGCTCAAGCGTCTGCAAACTGAATGATCTCAATTAATCATGGACTACGTATTTCCCCCACTGAGTTGTCCAGCAAATGTCACGTTACAAACACACAATTGATACATCGCCCACCGCAATTTTCTTTTTGTGAGTCATCTATATGAACAAAGAAACCGAGTCGATGAGTTGGACCGAAGCCCATGTGGTCAATCCTCTCTCTAATGTCGCCACTGACGCGTACAACGCGCTCTTCGTAAACACTTTCGGTAGTGTCGCCAACAAAGCTTCGCAGGCTATAGCCGATAGAGATGTGGTAAAACGTGCCGATCATTCGGTCGTAGGAAAGGCAGAAGGTTTCAGCAAAGAGACTGTTACCCAGGCGGCTGTATCAGGGGTGGGCTTGGCCCTTGTTTATGTGGCGTCTGGTCGAGCTGCATCCGGCTTAATCAGGTCGGCGATGAGTATCACCGGCGCCGAAGCTAAGGTGGCCGCTGTCGCCGGAGCCGAAAACGCAGCCAAGTTTTCGCGCACTGTGATGAGCGATAAGACCGGTCAGATAAGTGGTGCGGTTGCTTATGACGGCTTGCGTGATGTGCGTAACGGTGAAACTCGCCTGGGAAATATGGCTGGCTCGCTCACCGCATTTGGTATCTATGAAAAATTCAATCCCAAATTGGCTAATCTCAACTTTGGGGCAAAAATAGCTGGTTATGGCGTTTTGGGTGCAGGTGGTTCGGCCTCGGCTAAACTGGTTTCTGATGGCGTCAGTGGTCATCTCTCTAGTGCACAAGATATCGGCAACAGCATGCTGACCGGGGCTGCTCTCAATATGGCATTGCCTGGTTTTCAGAGAGCGGCTGGCTTAGGTCTGAGCAAGTTGAACGATCGTATCGGCAGAGGTAATCCGGTTGAGCGTGATTTGCAGCTAAACGGACTTGCCGGCAAATCGGAAACCCTTGATGATCTGGCAGGCAAGGTGGCATCTTTGCGTGTGAAAACCGGTCAAGAGACCACCAGTTTACGCGGCAAAGAAGTGCATTTGCAAGGCAGCGGCAATGCTGCCGATCGTGCCCATGAGTTTGCCCATGAATGGTATTTGAAGAGCAGAAAAGGCGAGTTTGACAAAGTGGCGCAGATTTTGCGCAGTGGTGATGAAGCTAAAGCCTATATGGAGTATCGTCAGTTGAGACTGGGCGGTGAAACCTATGCTCATCGTATGGAAGCGCAAGTTGCTAAAGAAGTCGGAGACCCAAGAAAAGTCGAATTGAGCATGGAGCGTATTGCCGCCACCAAGACACCGGCTGGTGTCACATATGACGAGCAGTGGCGCCGCGACTTCGAGAGATTCAAGTCTAGCGACGGCAAAGTGATCACCGAAGTTGATTTTCATACCGTGCCCAGTATCGCCGGTGTTGAAAGCATGCGCGAGTTAGCCATGCGTGATCCCAAAGCTATGAAACAGGTGATGCGTGAAGAGTATTATCCTGGTCTGAAAAAAGCTTTTCCTGATAAGTCTGAGTATGAGAAGCTGAGCACATATTATGGCTATTTGACCGATCGCAACGGCACCTGGGATGCTGTTGCCTTAAGGGGCAGCAATGGCAAAGTTATCGGCGGCATTCAGTCACAAGTCATTCCAGTCGATGGCAAAGTAATTAAAAATGCCGTCTGGGGAGAGCATATTTGGCTGGCGCCGGAAGCTCGCAGTTTCCCTAACTTCCGTGGATTGATGACTGTCGCTGCCGATAGATTTAGAGCCAGTGGTTCGCAGGTTGCTTTTATGGAGTTCAACGATAGAGCAAAAATGTCTCTGCAAGAGATGATTCAAGACGCCAAAGGTGGTTTGAGCACCGAGGCAAGAGAAGTAATCTGGGGACGTTTCGCCAACAAGGGTCTCAATATTGCCCACTTCAAAGACGGTAAGATTGCTCCTTATGCCCAGCCTGGAATGGATGGACAGGCGCCGGTCAACTATTTGACTTTGGCTATGATATCGTTGCGCGACGGCAAAAATTTAGCCGGCACAAAATTGCCTACCGAAGATTATTTGAAGCTATTGCGCAATGCCCACGGCACCCTGGTAGACGTGCACACCGACCCGACAGTGCTTGCTTACACCAAAGAGTTGCAAGATCGCATCGCCCGCGGTGACAAGACTATGACTTTCGCTAGGCTGTCCGACACTACTGTGGGCAGAATTGTCGGCCGTCAGTTTTAAATGCAGGCTTATCGTCCCTTTTGGGCATCCAGATAAGGTTTCATAACTGTGGCATAGGCATTTTCAGCTGCGGTTTTGCCGCCGCCCTCTTTGAACTTATCAAAAGAGGTGTTGCCATTTTCCCTAATGGTCACTTTATCGGTGCCGCTGTATTTCATCATTTGTCGGTCGGTACCGCCCTGCAGGGTGAGCTCGGCGTGCATGGTCGCACCTTTTTCTGTGGGATGCGGATACTCGCGAGAGACTATGAGGGAAGGTGACCTATCGCCTTGATAAACACCCATTGATCTGTAGTCTAAGTTTATGCCGTACTTGTCGAGTTCTTTGTTGAGTCTGTGAAAAGTTTCGTCGGCAACTTTAACCTGTGAGCTCTTGTGAAAGGCTTCTGGGTTGGTTTTGTCGTTGGCGCGTGGAGCAATACGATTAAAGAAGTCGCCTAAAGCCTCTAGGTTGCCGGTTTTTACAGCTGTCTCAAGCTGGCGAACATTGCTGTTTACCTGGTCGTTCTCTTGGGGCGTCAGTTTTGGTCGCATTGCTTCCAACTTTTGAGCCTGTGTTTCACAAGGCACTTTGTTTAGATCGGCGGGAGCGCCCAAGCCGATGGCATCCCAAAATTTGTCGACCAGATTTTGTTCTGAATCTTTCTTTGCTTCAGCCTGTTCAA
>JAFLCK010000034.1:0-51038 GCA_017303615.1 Obscuribacter phosphatis (SeqCode) | reverse complement strand
GGCGATAAAATTCAATTTTGAGATGCCGCCCCGCTTAGTGACCTGTATCTGCACCGGAAACATTTCTTTGACATCGCTTATATGGGTGATGATAAGCACCCGCGAAAACTCTTGTTGAATGAGCTTGATGGCTTTGACCAGCCGCTCGCGACTGCTGTCGTCCTGCGAGCCGAAGCCCTCATCGATAATGAGAGTTTCCAATTTAGAACCAGCTCGTCTGGCAAGCAAACGCGAAAGGGCGATGCGCAAAGCGAAGTTGACTTTGAAGGCCTCTCCTCCCGAATAAAGTTCGTAGGCCCTGGTTCCTAGTTCATCGCCTATGACCAAATCAAGAGTCTCGGACATGCCACCGGCTTTGGTGCGGGCTTGGGTAATGAGAGCGACGTGCATCTTATTCTCGGTCAGACGAGACAAGATACGATTAGCTTCGCTCTCTATCTCAGGTATGGCATTTTCAATAATTACTGCCTGAATGCCTTTCTTACCGAGGGCTTCGGACAAAAACTCATAGTCACTCAATTCTTCTTTGAGCGCCTCGATTTCTTTAAGCCGGTCTTCAATTGCTCTAAGCTCTCGCCCAACTGCTTCTTCTTTATCAAGCAAAACCGCCACTTTGCGCGAACTTTCATCCCGCTTATCTCTCAGTTCGGCGAGCATTGGCAGAAGTCCATCAAGGGCAGCCTTCTCTCTATCCATCTCCTGATAGGCGCTCTTCAGATCAATTTGCTCATTCTCCAAGCCTTCAACAATTTCTCTATTGCGGTTTTCTTCCTGCTCTAGACTTTGTAACTTTCCACTCAAAAGAGGCAGTTCCTCGGCAGCACGCTTAACGTCGCGTGCCTTCTGGGCAAAATGCATCAACTCAGATAGCCTTTGCTTGAGACGAGCATGCTCATCACGGCTATAAGAAGACAAACTCAGACTCTCTTGTATGCGTCCTAGTTCCTGCCGAACCTCAATGCCATAAGACTCCGAACTTATTTCGGCTTTCAAGTTCTTCAAAGACTCGAGCAATTCCGGTCTTTTCTTCTCAAGCGCGGAAAGTTCCTGCTGGTCTCGCTCTAACTGCTCCTTCCGGGCTTCGATGTGCCTCTTCAGTCTAATTTGAGCCGAGAGCGAATTATAGACAACCGGGTCAAAATCAATTTCCGCCAACTGCTCCTTCACCTTGAGCAGCGACTCTCGTTCAAGTTGCGCAAAATTCTCGGCATTGAGCTTTTCAGTCAAAAGGGCAAGTTCGGCTTTCTGCTTAGCAAGATTGTCCTGTGCACGACTAACCGCACTCAAACGCTCATTGAACTGCCCTATGCGCTTGTCTAGCTCTTTTCGCCCCAAAAGGCGACGCTTCAATTCGGTGTATTCTTTGCGCAATTCGTCGCGGTCAAAAGCCAGTCTCTCTTTCTCTACTTCAATACGACCAATTTCGTCATGCATCTCTTTGTTCTGCTGCAAATATCGATCGCAGACGGCAGCCCTATCTAAGATTGGATGAGAACAAAGAGGACAGAGCGGGCTATTGGCATGTTCATTGAGTTCACGAATCTTCTCAAGATTTTCGCGCTGCCTGAGCTTCAAATCTTCAATCTTCAAGTCGAAACTCTCCAACTGCGACTTAATGCTCAAACCTCGCTTCTCGCAAAGATCAAATTGCACTTCCAGCTTATCCAGCTCTTTTGCTTCTTCATCAAGCTCTTCGCCTTCTTGATTGAGATTTTGCGAAGAACCGCTCACCGACTCCAGGTCCTTCACAACATTTTCTTTCTGACCGACCTCGGCTTCCAATCTGATGCGCGATTCTTGAATCAAGGCGCTCAACTCTTGCGCCCTTCTAGTGAGTTGAGTAAAGGCTTCTTGTTTGCGAGCTAGTGACGTCTCCTGTTCTACCATTTTCTTATACTCGAGATATTGGGCTTCGATTTTCTCGGCACCATCAACATCGAGCAGCAATTCCTGCCGACGTTTCTCAAGTTGCTCCGCTTCTTTCTCGAGCTGTTCTAAATTCATCTCTAATTTAGATCTGATAAAAGAAAGCTCGCCTGATAGCGCTATTTTGCGTTCGCTCAGCTCTTGCATAGACAACTGCAAAGTATCGAGCATCTCAACCCTTGCGCGAGTAGCCTCAAATTCTTGCAGTTCCTTTTCTAAATGTGCGCCTTCAGCCAGCAAGACTTTCAATTCGCCCACTTTCTCAATCAATTCGCCGCGTTCCTGAATCAGCCTGGTCAGTTGAATACAAGCATCGGTAAGACGCTTATCGTTCGAATCAATTTGTACTTTGACCATCTTGAGGTTTTGTACTTTCTCGGTCAGCTCATTAACCCGACATTCAATATCGAGAAAGGCACCTTCAGCATTTTTCAGTTCGTTTTTTTCGACGACCAGTTTTTCTTTTATCTCTACCTCTAGGTCTTTCAGACTATCGAGATTGCTCACCGAACCCGAAAGAAAATCAAGCTTGCCCTTAGTCAATTTAGTCAAGTCGCGTGCCTCGTCACGCAAACGGTCAAAGTAAGAAAGTCCAAGAATCTCGCCCAAAACCTGCTTTCGCTCTGAAGGAGGCTTGAGAGTAAACTCATCAGAGCGCCCTTGCTTGAGATAGGCGCTATTGATGAAAGTGTCATAGTCCATACGCAAGAGGTTCAAAATAAGCCGACCGGTTTCTCTGGTAGAAGCAGCGGTCAAACTGTTCCACTTAACAGAAGCCAAGCGCTCTTTGCCAATATCATCGACCCCGGTGATGCCATCGGCCACCATGAACTCGAGATTTCCCTTGGTTTGGCTGCGGCTTCCAGCTTTGCCACTGCGCTGACGGGAGCGCCGCACCCGGTAGAGCCGCCCCTCATGGGCAAAAACAAGATCCACCCACATCTGACTTTCGCCAAGTCTAATTAGTTCATCGGAAGAAGCCCTCGCTTCCTCAAAGATAGCCCAGGTAACTGCATCCAAGAGGGCCGATTTGCCGGCGCCGTTCTGACCGGTCAAACAGGCAACTGGTATTCCGCTAAGATCCAAAGTAGCATCGGCATAGCTCATGAAATTATGCAGCTGCACCAGGTTTAGAATCACTCTATTGCTTCTCGCTTCTTATACTAATAGCCATGCCGGCACGACTTTTACAGCTCATCTTGCTTTTGCTTCTCGGAGCAACCTCTATCATACTTGAGGTAGCCGCTTCCCGTCTGGTCGGACGCTTCACCGGAGAACATCTGGCGGCAACACTTACACTTTCCTTTTATATGCTCGGTTTTGCCAGACCCTTCTTCAAAACCCCAAATGAAAGTCTTAATGGGCTAATACTGGCAACCCTCGCCTTGACAATATCACTCTTTGGCATAGCCTCGATAAACGCACCTCAAACGCTCTGCCGGATCGCCGAGCATCTGCCCGGAACCTTCAATAGCGCCTTGCTTACAGTTTTGGCTTCGGTATCTATCTATTGCCTGGCTTATCTTAGCGGCGCCCAGCTGGCCAAATTGAGTAGCCAAAGACCAAATTCCAATTTCGACTACAGACATTATCTCTGCTATAACGCCGGCGCCGCCCTCGGCGGCTATGGCGTCATCTATCTGCTTGGCTTTGGTCTGAAAACAACCTTGGGCGTTGGCATTGCTTTGCTTTTCGGCGCTCAGCTTGTCAATAGGCTGAACTTGAGGCGGGAAAATGAAAATGAGCCGGTTTCGCCAAATGAAAATGAACCGATATCGGTTGATTTTTCAGACCACACAGCTGACTCAAAATCAGCCGTTAAAAAAGCAGCCGCCTCTTGGCAGCCCCCAAGTCTTCTCATTTTTCTTTCTGGTTTAGCTGGACTTTTGTCCCAGCTGATTATCTTGCGCACCAGCGCCTGCCTAACCGGCTCGGCTGTTACTGCCTTAGCCCTTACCACTTCGGGCTATATAACTTTCATGTCGCTGGGCAATCTTTGCGGTTACATTGTCTCGGTGGCAAGCGGAAAAAGCTTTTTAGCAAAGGCGGCCTGTGTCTATTTAGCCTGCCTAGTTGGAGAATCGCTTTTCCTAGACCAATTCAGCAAGATTTGCGGTTTTTATTTACACCTAAGCAGCAATCTCGATTTTGTTTTCATCTTCTTGTCTATGACCATAAGCGCTCTACCGGCTTTTGCATCCGGTCTCTTGGTGACTAGCATCTATGGCGAATTTAGGGGACAAGCTGAAGGCTTCAGAAAAACTATGGCTTTTAACACCGCCGGTGCAGTTCTAGCCCCACTTATTTTTCTAGGTCTTTTCTCAATTCCTAATTTAGGAATTTTTCTTGGGCTACATCGGCTGCAAATAGCCATGCATTTCTTACTGCTAATTGCTGTCTTCATCGCTCATCTGTCCCTCTCTTCCAATGTAAGCAAATTGAGGGGACGAGTAACACTATTCTTGATGCTGCTGCTTTCGATTTTGCTGCCTGTTAGTGACGCCGGACTAACAGAAGGCAGAATCAATTTGCCTTTTTATTTGCCGGCAGCTGAAAAGCTTTTGCAAAGCGAAAAAGGACTAAAGACTATCTACAGAGAAGACGGCTTTTACTCTACAATTGCTCTAGAAAAAAGCAATGACGCCAGTCTCTTAGTGCTCAAAGCAAACGGCAATATCGAAGCAACCAAGACCATAAAGCGCGATCTAGCCGCGCCTGGTCAGAAGATAATTTCAGCAGAACCGACACACAAACTACTCTTTCTTTTGCCATACTTGTTGCACGAAAGCGAGCCAAAGCAAGTACTGATTATTGGTCTCGGGCTTGCCACCACCGGCGATATTGCGAAAGCAGTGCTTACCGCCGGTAATTGCCAAACTATCGAATTGGAACCAGAAGCAATCGAGGCGGCAGCACAAGCGGCGAAAATCGCCGCTGTAGATAAAGAAAATGCTCCTATAGAGGGGTTATCGAGTTCTATTAAAAGGGGCGACGGCAGGCTCTATCTCTCCTTACACAAAGATGAATACGACCTTGTCATTTGTCAGCCCTCCGAACCCTGGGTAAGCGGCTCGGCTTCTTTATTTACTCGTGAGTTTCTAGAAACCGCCCGCCTAAGGCTTACTGGCGACGGCATTTTCTGCCAGTGGCTACAACTTTATGGATTGGAGCCGCAAGCTCTAGTCGACTATGTCAAAACCTTTGAAGCGGTTTTTCCCGGGTCTTATATTTATAGAGGCAGGGGTGCCAGCGAGATAATCTTGGTCGGTGCCAAACAGTCAAGGGCATTGAACCAAATTACTTTGCAAAAGAAATTGAGTCGGCTGGAGCCCCTGCTTAAAAGAGAGAATCTTAGCCTTGATGAACTATCGGCATGCTTGCATAAGGCGGCAGGCTTGGGGGCTAAATTGGGCTATACCCTTAAAGGTCAAGACGTACTTGACGACAATCTGTCTTTGCAACATCGCTCTCTTTTGCGACCTGATTCAAAAGCCACCGAAGCGGCAAATCGAAATGCTCAAATCATTAACCTTCAGGTAAATGATCAATTGCCCTCTTCCAATCTGAAAGAATAATGGCATAATACAAAATCCTCTCTTGAGGAAGGAATCCGGAATCTATCTAGATATGGATTTGGAATAAGGACTTAGAGTTTGTCTTTTCGACTATTGCTAATTGAAGATAGTCCCACCCAGCTACTAACCATCGCAAAAACACTGCAAGCAGAAGGCTATACAGTCATCGAGGCGAGAAACGGAGCAGAGGGACTGGCACGAGCCTATCATGAAGCACCGGATTTGATCATTTCAGATGTAGTGATGACCGGCATCAACGGTTATCAACTATGTAGACTGGTCAAGAACGATCCTGATCTAGCTTCAATACCGGTTATCTTGCTGACTAAGCTGGACGGTTCTGTCGATCGCTTCTGGGGTTATCAATCTGGCGCAGAGCGCTATATTCCCAAAGAGCCAGGCTTTCGCAGCTTGATCAAATCGATTCAAGAGATTCTAGAAGACCCGGCTACAAAGCCACGTTTACGTCTTTTGAACGAGCCTACTCGCCCGCTTAGTTCTGAAGATATCAACAATCGGCTCAATCAACTTTTGGAAAGGTTGCTCTTTGAGGCTACCATCGCCGAAGAAGTACGGAAGATTGCGGAGGACGAGCTTAATCTAGAGACAGTCTCTAAGCGCCTCTTTGAGCTACTTTCATCAATACTCGACTACCAGGCTGTCGGTCTGGTGGTCAACCAAGGTAAACAGTCAAGTTTAAAGACAGACGCAGCCGAAGGCTTAGATGAAGAAGCCCTCACGGCTTACATAGCCAGATTGTCAGCCCAGCTTGGCTTGCCGCCCTTGAGTCGCAGTCACGAAGAACAACAAAGCAAACATGCCCACCATGTACCAGACAATGCCATGTGTCAAACAATCGATATCAAAGGGCACCGACTAGGTCTTTTGGTGGTGATTCCGCCGGTCAGTCAGATCTTGAAAGCCGGCGACCAGAAGGTAGTTCGTTTGATAGGCGAGCAACTCTCGCCGGTTCTGAGGATGCTCGACCTAGATGCAGGCAAGAGCAAGAAAGGCTAGTTTCACTAGTTGCGCTTCTTGCGCTTGAAGCCTCGCCGACCGCCGTCATCGTCTTTTTTACCAGTGTTACCAGTATTGCCTTTATCTTTACGAGCAGGCATTTCATCCATTAAAAAAGAAGCCAAATAAGAAGCCGGTTTCGACACTATAGACCAGTTGTCCTTAGCGGCAGCCTTGCTTTTATCTACATTCTCCAAGGCCGGTAATTCGGTGGAAGTATCAGATTCAAGATCATCCCCATCTTCATCGAGATTATCTAGAGCCTCAAGACGCTCCAGATCATTGAGTTCCTTCTCGATGTCCATTTCCGGCTCTAGCTCAGCCAAATCGAAGGAAGACGCCAGCTCTTTAGATTGTTCTTTAGATTGCTCTTCAGAATAATTCTTAATTTGATGAGTCTCGCTTTCTAAAGTTTCGTTTGCTTCTTCCAGCAAATCATCTGGCAAACTATTCTCGACAGCAAGACCGCCATCAATCTCAGCAGAATGAGAGATAGTATCGGCACTGGCAAAAGTCGCATCACCAATAATGACATTGGTGTTTTTGCCATCGGCTTTACCGGTATCGGCTTTACCGGTATCGGCTTTAAAACAACCGCCGAAAAGAACGTCATCCAGACTCGGGCGCTTGACCTCTTTAGCAGATAACTCTGCCTGCCCTTCAAGATTATCATCATCAAGATTATGCTCTCTATGGGACGCTTGAACCGCGCCGACAGAAGCACTGTCAGCGCTTCCCAGGGCAAGATCAGCCTCAATGGCAGGTTCGCTTATCTGGCTCTCTGGTGCGGTCCCAACTGAGGCAGGCTCCGCAGACTGAATACTATTTATTTCTTCAACAGCGCTCTCCAATGAGCTATCTGCGTTGCCATCTTTAGTGCTCTCTTTAGTGCTCTCTTTCAAGCTCTCTTGGGGATTAAGATCGAACATCAGATCAATCAGCGACCGTTTACGCACGCGCTCTTGAGAGTTCTGTCCCGGTTCTTTATCTGTTTTTGCTTCAGGAGCCAAATCAATTCTTGATGCAGACTCTTCTCCAGGATTCGGCTTGGCTATTTCTGAACTTACTTCCAGACCGAACACACCTCCGACCGGTTCTGCCTCTTTCTGCTCAGACCCGCCTTCATCGGGGCTAAAACTTAGCAGTTCTTCCTCTTCCTTGGCGCCATCAGTATCAATAACTTCTTGCTCTACCTTTGACGGAGCCGCTGCTTCAGCTTCCGGCTCAGACCAATCGAGCTGATCCTTCCAAGAAGGCACGGCATTATTAGGTGTCAGCTTCACCGGTGCTTCTTGAACTTCTTTTACTTCCTTTACTTCTTTTACTTCTTGAATTTGCTCTGCTTCAGGCGCAGCTGCTTGCGTTTCCTGGGCGAGCGCGCGCGCCACGATACCAGCTTCTTCGGAGGGCAGAGAGGAGATAGCCTTATCTAATTCTTCGCGGGTCACCAGCCCTCTTTCAAGCAGCAAATTGAACATGGTGCCGGAATCGCCCCTTTCAGGCATCAACTCTTGAAACTGTTCAAGCGAAATCTGTCCGGTTTTGATTAGTTGCTGACTGATGAGAACACATTCAAGGTCGCGCTCCTCCACAAATCCTTGCTTGACCAAGAAAGATCCAAACATCAATTCGGGCATAGCCTTGTGCATGTCGGCAGCGATTTCTAATTCGGTTTTTTCAAGTAAGCCGCTTGACTGCAACAACTCACCGATACGCACAGTGGGTCCGTTCTTGCTCTCTTGGGGCGCTTCGTGCGAAACGGCATGACCACTCAAGCGCTGATCGTAGTCACCGCGGGTGGAGGCATCCTGCAAAATGTCGTGATTAATCCAGACTTTCTGCAGACCCTTAAGCACTTCTTGCCGTTCAAAACCACGCAAAGGTTCGCTGCGTTGCTTTATACCTCTAAGAATCGAGCGCACCCTTACCAAAAAAGAGCGGTGTATATCCTGACGATCCGCCCCTTGCTCTAGACCGAAAAATTGATAAAAATTGGGCTCGGCTGCCTCTTGTGATGCGCCGGCTTTCAATTCCTGTTCTACCTGCACAACTGCGGCAAGTTGAGATTTATCGGTCTCAGAACCTGGCAAAGCCAAATTCTCTTGGGCACTTTCCTCAAAATCAGAATCTTCTTGTCTAATTTCTTTTTGGCTAATTTCTTCTTGGCTAGATTTATCAGGTTCAGCCGGGTCTGCGGTGACGGACTGCATTTCAGTGGCGGGCTTCTGGGCTTTATCCCCTTCTTCGAACCATTCGATATCCGGGATCCGTCTTGTCTTTTCCGGCAAAGCTTGCCCATTGGCATTGCCCAAGCCGGCTTCACTGGCTCTGAGAGCGCGGCTCAGTTCGACGGCGCTGGGACCATTCATTAGTTCCTGGCGCGCCTTAAGCAATATAAAAATCTGTTCGTGGGCGAGATTCGACCCTTCCATGTCGCCGAGCTGCAAGCTTTGGCGCAAGGCAGCAGCCAGAACGCGGGTTTCGAGTTCCAGTCGCTCTCTAGAAGCCGGATCTACCTCTACCACCTGTCAATTACCTGTATCATTCTTAAGCCTGGTAAGTTAATGTTCCGCCCGAAAGGGCGGCGGTAACGCCTAAAATGTAATTCTTATGTTCGTACTCCATTAGATTCTCATATATTTAAGGCCTTGGCCTGTACCCTTATCTTCCACCAAAGCAAGACCTCTAATCAAAAGCATGGCAAACCTAAAATCCCTAGAAGCCTCCCAGTTATCAAGCGCAATCGCCGAAATGGCCACTCTTGCCGAACTGGAACTCACGCAAGACATGATAGCGGCTCTTGAGCAATTTGCTGCGTTTCTCTTCGAATACAATCAGAAAGTAAACTTGGTCGGCTCGAAAGACCTACTATCCCTGGTGCAAAGACACTTTTTGGACGGCTTTACTGTAGCCAATGCAATCAAGACCATCAAAATCAAAAAAAATGAGAGCGAAAAGCCGGAGTCAGCTGGAGATGCTGCGCTTGGCGGCGTCACCCTTATCGATATTGGTTCGGGCGGCGGTCTGCCCGGCATGATTTTGGCCTTGAGCCTGCCCTGGCTAAAAGTGACCTTGGTGGACGCCATCGGCAAAAAGTGCAAGTTCTTGGAAGAAGCAGCGCAGCACCTGGGCCTGGACCAAAACAAAATATCAGTCATAACCGGCAGAGCGGAAGAAATGGGGCACCAAGTTCGGTTCAGAGAACAATTCGATTTTGCCACCGCCCGTGCAGTCGCTTCTCTGCGCATGACAGCCGAGCTGGTCTCGCCTTTTCTCAAGCTTGACGGGCATTATCTAGCCCAAAAGACAAAAGCCAAAGAAGAGGAAGAAAGCAGGGAAGCAGCCTTGCTCTTGACTGAATTAAAGCTTGAACAAGTTGGACGAATAAGTCTTGAGCACCTGGACACTATCGCCGAAAGCGTCATTCTAGACTATCGCAAAGTGGGCGCCCTCAAAAGCGACTATCCAAGAGCCTGGAAGAAAATAATCGGCGCCTGATCAAACCGGGGCCTGATATAGGTGCGCCTTCTCATGGCGTTTCGCTACTTCTTATCAGGCCAGTTCTAATTTTGTTTCAGCCAAATCCAGTTCTTATTCGGCCAGTTCCAGTTCTTCCACCAGCCAACCTTCAGCCTGAGCCTGCAGTCTCGCCTTATCAAAGTCGTCTTCGAGAGCCAATTCAAAGACACGGCGCTTACTGCCGAACACATAGGTAGCCCGGTTGATCAGGCTTGTGACATCGATATGGTCATGGGCAAAGATAACCGAATCAGGTCTTCTATACCAGTTATCGCCCACCGGGGCAACAATATCAGCCACTAAAGAACCGAGATCAAGCACCTGCTTGTGAATGCCGCCATTCTTGGCTATATGAGAGCGAGACGGCCAGGTGACCGTATATTTGCGGGTATCAAAACCCAAACATTCCACCCGCCCCAAATAATGGCTGCTCTCGTCCTGCACGAGAAAACCGCTCTCTTCCCAACGGCGACTTTCTTCGATCCAAAATTCGCGCAGAACCTCGGTGACTGTATCAAGATGACGGCTCAAGCGCCACATCTGCGAAGTCGGCAAATAAGAGCGCGAAGGCACAAAGTCCCAAGAGTCTTCGGTATAGACCAGTTGATATTGGTGTGTGGTCGCCCACGATGTCATGAGCAGAGAGGTCCAAATATTGTTCTCGGAAAAGACTTTGGCATAACTGGTCTTAAACCATTCCTGCCATTTTTCAAAATTATCGTATTGCGAAGAGCGCTTGGTCAGCCCTTCTATCCATTCTTTCTCATCTTGCAGAGGGTCTTCCAAATGAAAGAACTCTTCCCAATAGGCACAGACAGAAGCAACTTCCAAATGCTTGCTATCGGCACCACAGAGATTTTCTTCGAATAGACGCTCCAAAACCTTGATGGTGTGCTCGCAACGAGCATAGGGATTCGAATTGGCAAACTCTTTCTGGTGTCGCACCCAGTCAATGCCTACTCGAAATAAATATGCTGGCAGCATGCACTAAAACCCTTTTCACAATCAACAGGTTGGTTAGGATTATACCTTATTGAATCACGCGGGATTGAATCACGCGGGATTGAATCACGCGGGATTGGATTAGTCTGGATTAGTCTGGCTTGGACAGAACCGGGTTCAGGTTCTGCGCCCCCGCCCGCTGGAGACCACTAGCTCCGCAACATAAGAGAGAATCTCGCCTTTCTCATCTTGCCTATAAGCGGCAAATGGCTTAGAGAGTCGCTGGCTCCAGTTGGAATCTTCGGCAAGCCCCGGCTCATTGAAGCGCTTTGCACTTGCAAACAGGTCGCTTATCATGAGCACGGTCAACCAGGAAGGCGAAGAAAAAAGCACTTTAAATATACGCTTTTGCAAAGCACTATCGAAATGCTCCGGAGCCTCCTCAGGCTTCAGACCGAGGAAACGCATCAAGCGCGAAACTTCCAACCAACCCTCATGCCCGTCTGGACCGTGCCACCACTTACTCAGCTCTTCATAATAAGTCTTGAGTGGTTGATGGTCGTGTGTGCCCAAGGTAGCCAGACTGAGGGGCTCATAGGTTTCGGGTTTTCTGAAATTACGCTCGGGGTCATCTTCATCTCGCTCAAAGATGGGGATTATAAAGCCTGGAATCCCCATTTCCTGCAGGCGCGGCCGCACATAATCGGGTACCATGCCGAGATCCTCAGCCACGACCTTGGTATCACCGGCGGCATCAAGAATCATGCTCAGCAAGACCGTGCCGTCCTGGCAATTAGCGGCAGCATCTTCAGGCTCTTCGTCTGATCGCGGTGAAAAACCAGGCAATCTGCCGCCGCTCTTCAGCTTGGCTTGGGCCAAGGTCAGGTCGACAAACTCGCCGTTGCGCTCTGGAATCCAGGGAAAAGCATATACCCGAAAGAAGCCGAGGACATGATCGATACGAAAATAATGGAAGATTTCGGCAGTAGATCTCACCCGCTGACGCCAAAACGAATAGTCATTTTTTTTGAGGGTTTGCCAATCATAAAGGGGAATACCCCAATTTTGCCCCCAAACCTCGGTAAATTTATCACCCTGGAAGAATGTCTCAGGTGGCGCACCACCAGAGCTTTCCAAATCAAAAAACTGGGGCTGACAAAAGACATCAGCGCTGTAGCGACTGACACCAAAGGGAATATCACCCATAAGCTCTACCTTCAACTTATCGGCATAAGCCCGCACTTGGCGCCACTGTCGATAGGCCACCCATTGCACCCATTCGTAAAAGAGGCGACGCTCGCTTATGGCCGGTGCTTCCGCCAGAGCGCGACATTTTTCGGCACTTCTGTGCTCGCTCCGCCACTCGGTCCAAACAGCACTGCCGCCGTTTTCATCCATAAAGGCGCGAAAGAGGCTGTAGCCCTCCAGCCAGGCACGCTCTTTCTTGAATGAAGCCAGCTCTTCCGGTTCTAGCGGTTTTTCCTTATAAGCCTGATAAGCGGCGCGCAAAAGAGCCAATTTCAGCTTCTTAACCGGTTCATAATTGACCGCGCCTTGCCTGAGCGGCTCAAGCACCGAATCTGGTGCCAGCTCATGCAACATTGCGGGGCTCAATCCCGGCACCATCTCTGGTGTCATGGTCAGATAGACCGGGTCAAGGGCATTGGCACTGAGCGCGTTATAGGGAGAGTTATCTGCACCGGTCTCGTTTATCGGCAAAAGCTGCAAGACCGACATATTTAGAGAAGCGAGAAAATCAAGCGCTTGCATGACGCAGGTGGTATCACCGATGCCGAAATCTTTCTCGTCGCTGCGCATGGCAAAAACCGGAATCAAAAGACCAGCCAGCTTCTTATCTAGGTTGATTTGCTGCACCCGAAACTTGGTATTCTTGCTCAAATCTCCGCCCTTTCAAACACATAATCGATATTTTTCAAATAGGCAGCCGGGTCAAAACAGCTTTCTATCTCGCTTGTACTTAGATGCTTGACCACGCGCTCGTCGCTTTTGAGATTATCTCTAAAATTACCGCCGGCTTTATTCCAAGCTTTCATCGCATTTTCCTGCACAAGCTTATAGGAATCTTCACGGCTGAGCCCCTTATCGACTAGCTTCAAGAGCACAGCCTGCGAGAAAATAACCCCGCCGAAAACATCCATGTTGCGCAGCATATTTTCGGGATAGACCACCAAGCCTTCGATCACACCAGCTAGGCGAGCCATCATATAGTCAAGCAAGATAGTCGAATCAGGCAAAATTATGCGCTCTACCGAACTGTGCGATATGTCTCGTTCATGCCAGAGGGCGACATTTTCCATTGCCGCCAAGGCATTGGCGCGCACCACCCTAGCCAAGCCACTGATATTTTCGGTGGCCACCGGATTGCGCTTATGCGGCATGGCGGACGAACCTTTTTGCCCGGCATGGAAAGGCTCTTCGGCTTCCAATACATCGGTGCGCTGCAAATGTCTTATCTCTACTGAAAACTTCTCAAGCGACGAGGCAATCAAGGCCAAAGTATTCATAAACTGACCATGCCTGTCTCTTTGAATAATCTGAGTAGAAACTTTGGCCGGCTTCAAGCCAAGATGCTTCAAAGCCCGCTCTTCTACTTCTGGTGAAATATTGGAAAAGGTACCGACCGGACCACTCATTTGCCCAACAGATATCATTTCGATAGCCTGTTCCAGGCGTACTTTATGACGGCGTAATTCTTCCACCCAGACCGCCATCTTGAAGCCGAAAGTAATTGGCTCGGCATGGATGCCGTGAGAACGTCCGACCATAACGGTGTGCTTATGTTTACGAGCCTGACCGATAACCGCTTCGGTCAATCTATCAAGCTCGCGCAGCAAAATTTGGGAGGCACGCAAAAGTTGCAAAGCCAGCGCCGTGTCAATGACATCCGAGCTGGTCAAACCCATATGGACGAAGCGAGCCGCCTCACCGACGTTCTCGGATATATTGGTTAGAAAAGCAATGACATCATGCCTGACCTCGGCTTCGATCTCATCGATCCTTTTGACATCAAAGCGAGCCTTGGCCTTGACTTCAGCCAGCGCCTCAGCCGGAACAAGTCCCATTTCGCACTGCGCTTCCATTACAGCCAGCTCGACATCTAAAAAGGTCTGAAACTTGCTTTCAAGAGACCAAATAGCGCCCATCTCGGCGCGAGTGTAACGTTCTATCACCCTATGAATTCCTTATCAGTGAAAGAATATTTTCTCAAGTGACGCTTTCAAGCGGGTGCTCTCGTCAAGAAAATTCGCAAAGAAATGAATTAATTTAATGACCGTATATAGATGCCAGTAGTCCTGTAAAATCTGCCCGTTATTTGCAGGCGAAAACTAAAACTGACTCGGAAGTTGACAATGAATATTTTGGTAGCAATCGATGTGGCCCAATCGACCAACAAAGATGAAGCGAAGGCCGCTAAGGAGCTTGTGGAAGTAGAGAAGGTCGCCGCCCTCCTGCCCCTCGATCAAAGCCAGGTCACCCTACTTTACGTCAAGGAAGAATTGCCTTCCTTTGAGCAGGTACTGAAGGCGCAAGCCGATTTTCCAGAAGATCTTTCCCATGTGGTGGAAAGAAGAGCAGCGAAAATTCTCGATGCCGTCAAGAAAAATTTTGAAAAATTCGGCGCCACGGTCAAGTGTGAAATAGTCTCGGGACCGCCGGCTCAGATGATTGAAACAGTCGGCAAAGACAATCAGGCACAAGTGGTGGTCTTAGCCCAGAGCAAACACCACGATAGTCTTTTCCTGAGCCGGGTCAGCCATCATGTGGCTAGACACAGTCCAGTCTCGGTCTTGCTTTTGCGTCCGGGCAAAGAAGCGGCCTTCGCCACAAGCGAGCGCTCAGTCACCATCGGTCTGGACGGCTCCAGTCAATGTCTTGAGAGCATCGGCAAGACTTTAGACTTACTTGCCCTCGACCGAGAAAAAGCACAGCTACACCTCACCTATGTGGTGAACGTTTCCAAAATCATCGCCTCGGTGACGCCCTTTTCTTTTGTCACCGCCATGCAGGAAAATCTCATGATGGAAGGCGAAGTTTATCTCGCATCAGCCCAGAAACATTTAGGCGATGCCGGTTTCAAAAAAATCACTCTCAATCTCAAGGCAGGTCGCCCAGATGCCGAGATTCTAAAGTTAGCCCACGAAAAGTCGAGCGACTTGATTGTTATTGGCGCCCAGGGCGGCGGAGCAATCAAGCACTTCCTCATGGGACATATTTGTGAGCGGGTGGTATCACAGGCGCCGGTATCGACAGTGGTGGCACGGCATTAACTATGTCGAGCCAAGTGCCAAAGCTCGGTCAAGCCAAAACAGTGGCCCGCGCACTGGCAGGTCTGCTTTCTTTATTGACTTTACTTGGCGGCAGCCCGGCTATGGCTCAGTTTAACGAAGTAGATGATTTAGCGGCAGAACAAGCCAAAGAGAAACAAGAACTAGAAAAGATGAAGCAGGAACTGCGCTCTATCAAGGGCGAAGTCAATGATGCTATGCGCTCGATGAGCGAACTGACCCAGACGATGCAAGAGCGCCCCATGGCTGGTGCCGGACAGGCGGTTCATGAAGTGCATCTCTTTGCCAAAGAGAAAGACATCGACCTGGGCGGGGGCAAGAAAGCCCATTGTCTCACCTATAACGGACAGGTACCTGGACCCGAAGTGCATCTAAAAGAAGGCGAGCCGACTAGAATTGTCCTACACAACGAACTGACAGTGCCCACCAGCCTACACTTCCATGGTTTGGTTTTGCCGCACACAGTGGACGGACTGCCAAGAGCCGGCACAGCGGCAACTAAAGATAGCCAGCCCAAATCGGAACGCTATCTGCGCCCCGGCGAAATCTATGCCTATCAATTTATTCCGACGGTGCAAGCTTCGGGCTATTATCATCCCCAGGTGATGCATCTCAAACAACGCGATCTGGGGCTATATGGCGCAGTTATTGTCCATCCGCGCTTGAACAGCCGCTCTCCCGACCAAGAACTGTCTTTGTTTATCAATAAAGTTACTGTGGCTGCCGGTAAAGAAAGCGGGCAAAAAGCCCAAGATGTGCTGGTGATCAACGGCAAGACGGCACCGCATATACCAGCCATAGAAACCAGCCCGGGCAAAAGGTTAAGGCTGCACATTTTCAACTTAAGCGACCAAGCCGTGCCCTTACATCTAAGCGGTCACCGCCTAGAAGTCGTGGCGAGCAATGGCTCAGACCCTCTGGAGCCGCATGTTATCAGAGACACTGTCAATCTCAATCCATCCGACCGGGTGGTTGTCGATATATTGGCCGATAACCCCGGTGTTTGGTCGCTTGCTTCCGACCGCCCCAACCAGGTGAGCGATAAAGAAGGAAACTTTCCCAGCGGTTTAGCCGTGGTCTTTAAGTACAAGGTTCAATAGATATCTAGAAAAGATAACTGTCTCAAGAACGCCTTACTTAATAAATTATCTGCCATCTGACCTTAACATTAGAAAGAAACTCTTCCCTCTAAAGCTCAAGCCCCTTTTACTTGAAGTAGTGAAGCGAGGGCGAGCATAGATGAATTATTCCAACGATTTTGATGACTTAGGTAGCACCAAACCGGGAGCAAACCAGCCGAGAATACCCGAGGCTGTTTCTTACGGCAGTCTATTGAATGTTTTGAAAAATCGTTCTGATGCTCGCCAAAATGACAAAGACAACCAGGACCATCATGACAGTGCCGACCAAGCTTACATAATGGAATTGGCTCATGATTTGAGACAGGGCTATCTGCAAGACGTCATGGATGTGCGCATGGAAAGACTGGACCAAATAAACGGGCGGGGACGCTCGGGCAAAAATGTCGAAATGCCCCTCTTCAATGAAGTACCCAGCCTAAAATTCTTTCTGAAATAGGCCAAAGCCAGATCTATTTACCTATTAACCCATTGAGCTATTGCTAAGCTATTGCCGCAAAGCGGCGAGAGCGCTGTCTACTCTTTCGCGACTGAGACCAGTATGTCTGCAGAATATAGACCAACCGATCTCGATTACTTCTTCCCAAAAATCGAAGAATATTTCTTGATTGAGATAACCTAGACCTTTTTCGTAGGAATAATCGGCCAGAATGGCCTTAGCCATGTCATGCTGAATCATATGCTGCAGGTCGAACCAATTGTCTTCTAGAGCAAGTTCGAAGAGTACTCTCAAATACTCTGTTTGTCCGTATCGGGACTCGGCCAATTCTCGTAATCGATCATCCATCAGGAAGCAATCTCAGTCAGACTCAATCTCGGCTTAAAGCAAACTGCCAGGGTATTCTTCAAAACTATCATAAAACAGCCATTTTTGAAGGTTGGGAAGAGAATTAAGGCAAAAGCCACTAAAAGTCGGCTATAGTGAACAAAGCAAAATATTCAGGACATCAGTTTTTATGCCTACTGAGCAATTGTTCCGCATAAAGTCTCAGCTTTCTACAAAAGAGCTGACAGTATCGGACGGACTGCTTCTTACTTTGAGAGCCCTGCGCGGACATCTACCCGAGAACCGCCTTCTCTGGCTCAATCGCGAACTCTTGGGTTATCGACCGGAAGACTTGGAAGAGTTCTCGCCACCTGAGCCTAAGAAAAATGTCTTCCCCCGCATAGTCATGCTCTGGTCGCCAGCCCGCAAACAGCACGAAGAAGAGAAACTGACCTCGCCCCGCTATCGTTATTTGCAGGGTACCTGGGGTAAGCTCAATGAAAGCGGCGGTATAACCACGGTCGCAGCCCCACAGCTCTTAGAAAAGAGTATTTTTTGCAATATTGGTCTGCAGCAGCTGGAAGCCCAACTGCAAGAGATGGAAGACCAAGAAGGGTCCCTCTTTTCGATGAGTCATGACCTAGAAACCGGCGCCGAGTTTTACTGCTTTGCCCGCGAACTAAGCCGTATAGCCGAGGCGGTGCGCATCAAGCTTTGCCAGTTTATAGACGAAGCTATGCAAGAACTTGGCTAGAGAAATTAGACTTAAGAAGTTAGCATAGAAGAATCGGCATCGAAAGCCGCAAATTCAGAAATTCGCATCAATGAAAAAACTGCCTATCTCTCTAGCCCCAGTATTGCCGTTTTTTATGTTGCCGTTTTTTGTATTGCCTTGTTTTTTGCCTTTAGACTGCGCAGCAGCCCAGGCTCAGGCAAGCGAGAAGTCTTTCCCTGAAATCTTGCAAGAGCTGGAAGTGAAAGCGGGGCTCGCGATTGAACCAAACCTGCCGCTACTGCTACGCACCGAAAGATTGGAGAAAACAGTCTTTGGCTGCCCCCAGCCAGGTTCAATCATCACTCGCATCAATGGGCTCACAGACCTACTCAAGAACGGCAACAAGCCCCAAGAAAGTCCAAGAGAAGCCTTCGACCAAGAAAATTTACCGGCTGAAAAGCTGAGCAGCGAAAAACTAGCCAAAGTAAGAGAAATGCTGGCAAACGCCCATATCGAATCTATCTTGCCGGCAGAGAACACCACGCCGCCGCACTTCTTTCGCATCAGTAAAAGCGGTGAAGTGACCAAAGAGACAAGCGATTATCTAGAACAAGTGATGGCGGCAAGCAAGAACCGCACTTTTCGCTTTGCCTCAATGCCCATCACTGTCTATATCACCCCCATACAAGACCAGTCCCTGATGAAAGCCGTTAGGGAAGGCTTCTTCGACTGGGAGAGCCGGGGCGCTAAAGTCAAATTTGTCGAAACCAATGCTCAATCGGCGCGCATCAAGGTTATTTGGAGCCGGCTGGGAGTCAGTTCGGACAAAAACGACTGCACTCTGGGCGCCCATACCATAACCAAATGGACCAAGCATCCCTCGGGCAAACTGGCAGTCATGTCAATCAGCGCCATTCCTGTGCCCATCTACATTCCCAACCTGGGGCCAAAGTATACGGTGCCGCCCCAAGTAATTGAGGTGAACCTCGACCTTATCTATTCAAAGGTACCGGAAGCCAGATATTTGCTGACCAAAAATATAATCGCCCATGAACTAGGACATGCCATGGGCTTGCTTGGCCACAGCCCCGAGCGCGGCGATCTAATGTTTAGCATCACCGACGAACATTCAAGACTGAGCCAAAGAGACTTGAACACACTGGAAAGACTTTACCAACGCAAAGTAGATGTGCCCCTCTAGAGCCCTCTAAAGCCGCATTAAACCAGCCTGATCAGTAGCGGTAAGGCGCCAGACCAAGACGATTGCGCAATTCACTGTCTAGATTTTTGACATTGCCTTCCAGTTCGGTGAGAGCGACTTTGCGCTGCAAGACCTTACCAAGCAAACGTTCACCGGTATTTGGGTCCTTCGCCAGAGGGTCGTTCTGCACTTTCAAATAATCTGAAAAAAGAGCGCGGGCATCGCTGAAATATTGGTAGTACCCGCGGTGCAACTGCTCTGTTTCAGGAAAGAGCGGCAACTGCTTCATCTGATCTATGGCAAGACTATACTTGGCGACAAGAGAATTGAGCAGCTTCTGTCCGGCAAGTTTCTCTTCACCGGGCACAAACATAGAAAGTCCACGAGACATAAGACCATCAGCCTGCTGCCTTTCAGAGGGAGTCATCTGCGCCTGCCTGCGTATCTGATCATAAGAGGCGAACCAACGTTTGATCATCGCCGGGTCGGTGGCCGGTCTTTGGGCATTGGAGAATTGTTCGCCACCGACTGGTGCCCCGCCTTGCGGCTGATAATTTTGATATTGCGGCTGACTCTGGGCTGGGCATTGAAGCAACAGCGCCAAAGACAAGAGCAAAAGCGAATTTTTCATGGCACTCCCCTGCATCGCTACCTCCGGACAAGGACTATTCTATATTCTTTCCCAAAAAAGAAAAAATAATCGTATCTGTTTGCACTTGATTGGGGCATAGCAATATAGAAGCGCATAATTATCGAAAGGAGCCCAAATGACCATACTTGTGGCGGTAAAAAAGAACGGCAGAGTTTTTCTGGGAGCAGACCGCATGATGACCACCGGCAGTGAGTACGCCGTCGATGTGGTGAACGGCTCCAAAATAATCAAACTGAAACATGCCTATATTGCCACAAGCGGTTATACCCTACTAGACAATTGTATCGAGCATCTCTACCGCACCAAACATCCGATGATGGAGAACACCTTCAAGAACAGGAACGAAGTCTTTCAATTCTTTCTCGACCTCTACACCGAATTAAAGAAAAACTACACTCTGGTAGACACAGGCAAAGATACCTTTGCAGCGATTTACAACGTTTTTCTAGTCGCGACCCCGGTCAGCATTTTTTCAATTTCGCAAAATCTCTCTGTCAATGAATACGATCGCTTCGCCGCCCGCGGCTCAGGTTCAGACTTTGCCAAAGGTTGCCTCTACGGCATCTACGACCTGGTGGATGATGGGGTGACGATTACCCGCCTAGCCCTAGAGGCGTCTTGCCATTTCTCAGTCTATTGCAAAGAACCAATAGACATAGTGGAAGTAAAGGCAGAAGATTTCGGCAAGCTGCATGCCGAAGGTCCCAAGCAGAAAATGAAGTTACTCACCCATGCAGCCAGAAAAGGTCTGCCCGGAATGGTCTTGATTGAAAAGAACAAAGTCGCCAAAAATTCGGACAAAGTCTCTGCAAAAGAGACCGGCGCTGCACCAAGCAAAAAACAAAGCCAGTCGAAGCAGTCGATAAAATCTAGTGCTGCAGACAAATCGTTAAAGACAGACAAAAAGCGCAAGCCAAAATAAAATCAGACACCACATATAGTATCAAACGCAGTTGCCGGTGAATTCTTTTCAGCACACGGCGACAAATAGGGGACTAAAGTGGCTCAAGCAAGAGAGCGCCAGGAGGACCCAGCCTGCACCACCAGCAATACCACACCAAGGACCAAGGAAATCAAACTTACCGGCGCCGTATTTGGTGCCATGCATCGGACTAGTCGAATTGGACAAAGAAGCCTGGCAAAGCTAGCTTGGCTGACTGGCCTAGGCATATTAGTGGCATCGCTCTTCCTAGTTTTTATGCTTGCTTGAGATGCTTGCTTGAGATGCTTGCTTGAGAGCAAATTTCGAGACCCTATAGACCGTTTGGCAAGGGCAAATCAGACACTTTATGTAAACAAAACTTTGCTCTCTTTCCCCAGAGGTTTAAAACTCTGCAGATCGAGGTATTTTTATTAGTTACTGGCTTCTTTAACTTCGCAAATTAAAGCCTGGCGCTACAATTTCCTTTTGGTAAATTTCAAATATGCCTACAGATTTGCGTCAACTGCTGGAAGACTCGTCAATTGTCGGAGCAGCAACCCTAGTTAGAGCAGAAAAACTAGCCAGGCTGAGCGGTCTATCCCTTGGCAAATCGCTCATTTCGCTTGATTCAATCTCATTGAATGAACTGGAAGCAGCCTTAGAAGCCCGTCATATGATTGACGACGGACTGATAAGTCATGACTGCGCCTGCCGGGCCATGCAAACAGTGAGAAGAAGAGGTTGGAATCTTACCGATTCGCTTATGGCTATCGATGCTGAAGCTTTCACTGCCAGACGCTCACGGCTGGGCGAACTTTTTCTCGATGCCGGTATAGTGGACGACCGCCAATTAGAAATCTGTCTCAATTCGGCCACTTTTGTCGGTTATCCACTGGGAAAGACTCTGACGATATTCGATACAGTTGACGAAGCCTTGATTACAAAGTCACTCGACTGGCAAAAGCAGCTGCGATTGGGGCAGTTGGATCGCAAAGAAACACTCAATCGCATCAGAGAATTGCATCAGTCCAAAACTCGCATCGACCGCTCCGGCGCCAAATTAGAACAACTGCTCGAAGCCGCCGAACTTTCCGCTGCCACCGAACCATCCACCCGCAAAGATGGTGATGTGCGTTCGATAGACTCGCTGACCAGATTGCATAGCCTCGACCGCAAAACAATCATTGCTTCGGTCAAGCTCATTTCGTTGGTGCAAGAGGGACTGATCAGTATGAAAGAAGCAGCCAAGCTGCTCAAATATATAGACAAATATACGGACGGCTCGGCCCAAGAAAGCCCAGACAACAGCCTGCTAGACTTCCTCAGACAGACCGGGCTCTTAGACGCCAAGCGCTGTCGGCAACTCTTTGATGAATTGGAAGAGACTGAACTGAAAGACCCTGCCCGTCTTACCGAAGCGCTATTGAGCCGCTACCGCGAAGATACTGAACTGATAAAATCGGCCACTGTGCTTTATCAACTTTTGCAGACCAAAAAACTAAATCGGGAAGAAGCCTTACTAACCTTCGGTTTCTTGAAATTCGGATTGGCCAGAAGCTAATCTAGCCATTTCGATCCCTTCTGTGATTTGGTTCTGTCTTTCAATTGACGATGGAAACAAGAATTGATTTTCTTTAGCAATATGTTCGCCCAGGTTCTTCTCCAAGACAGTCAACTCATCTACTAGCAAAAGGTAGTCCTCACAGCTGTAGAGAGCTTCTTTCATGGGGTCATTCAATATTCTAATGTTTGCAAGATTCTCAGTAAATTCCTCATGCTCAAGAAACATCACATTGATTGGTCCTCTGACCGAAGATAACGGCAGCACACCTCTATCTAAGTCTCTAATCATCGGGAAAAGTACTTTCTCTTCTTTATGCATATGCTGCTCCAGTTCGGCCTTCAACACTCCAATTGATGAAGCCATTTTCTCTAGGGATGGATTCTCAATACCATGCACCGCTGCCACTCTTATAGCCAACTTATGAATGACGGTAAGGTGCTCTTTCAAAAAGGCGTTATGTTTATCAATGATTTCGTCGATGGTCGATGAAAGTGAGATTCCTTGTGGTGGAGTATCTTCTCTATTCATAACTAATTCTGTTCCTGCTAGTTCGATATAGATAGACAAGAGTTGAATTCCCCCTTCACAATTTGACTCTTATCAAAGCTGACATAGATACTGGTGAAAAATGATTTGTTCACAATAAGAATTTTCCATTTCCAATCAAAAGACGGAATCCTCCCAAAGAAGTAAGCTAGTTGACCGCTTACAAAATCGGACACAATCATCCTTTTTTACGATTCATTGGCTTTTAGAGATTGATTACTATGGTGCCAGAGGATAAAACATGGCAAGCACAACAGCACCAGGCTATAGAATCTCAGGTCTTCTCGCCTTTCCAAAAGAACATGGAATTACGGTAGCATTCACTGTCTCCTGCCTGACAGCCTTGTTGCTATCAGCTCAGCAGCTACTAGTTCCAATGAAACTGCTCCTTCTTTTCTTGCAGTTTCTCAGCTTACAAAAACAAAAGGCTCTTGCGTTCTCAACCCTTTTCAGTCTTGCGGTTCTCTGTAGCCTAAGCGGCTCCATCGATTCGGCAATTGCAACCTGTCTACCCGCTCTCTTCTTCTACGCCGGAACGAAGACACTGGAATTGCTACCGAAGAGCAAGAGAACACTGCTTGAGATAATGGCAATTGTAGGAGCATGTGCAACCCCAATCTTATGCTGCGATGGTCTCACTCTTGTCAACAAAGTCTATTGTATTGCAGCCTTAGCCAGCACCGAAATATTCGGAGTGTTGGCAATCAAACTTTCCATTCAAAGAAATTACAAGCATGAGTCTCCACAAACTAACAGCCTTCTCTTCGCACTAGGTATTCTACTGTGGCTTATCTGCTTCAGCTGTTGCCGAGACTCAGGCTTCTACGCTAATTTCATTATTATACAACTGCTGACAGTTGGACAGATTCACTTTCTCTCTAAACTAGATAGCTTTAGAGAGATGGGGAAAACGGCAGCCGTTTTTGCCATCTTCACCGCAATTTTGCTTACGGCATCTGTCGGTAACTAAGGAAGAGTGTTGCCAAAGAATCACAGCGTGCTTTGAAGAAGAATTCATGTAGTCCTCAATAGGCGAAGACAAGCTGCAGTTTTCCCTAACCATATCGGCATCTAAGACTACGATCTCAGACTCATTCGCATGTAAAAGAGTTTCAGAAATATTCGCCTCTCTAATCTTGGTGACGCCCGTAGATTTGGACCAACCATCAAGATTGAGACATTCATTATCGATTGAGACAACACCGGAATTAACGACAATTTCTACAGACAAACCAAGTTTAGAACTCAAACCATATATTCCGTCCATATCAGCCGCTGTAAACCGACTGTTAGTCACCAATATCCTCAGGCAGGTCCAATCCTCTGCAATATCTCGCAAAACCATTACTGGCACAGGAGCCACAGCAGCCAACAGTTCAAAAAAACGTCTGCGTCCTTTTCGCTTAGTAGCATTGTTGAAACCCATTACAATCAAATCATGATTAGAGGCTCGATCAGCAATCTCAAAAAGAGGAGAGCCCTCATCTAGAAAGAAGCGTGACTCTATATCCAACGCTCCGGCTCTTGCCTGGTATGAGACCATCAAAGCTTCGCCCGCACAGCGCAAAGCTTCCAGAATCTTCTCCCTCGCCTCCAAATAGATTCCACTTCCGATTAACCCGGGCTGATCGTATGCTAACATCTGCCACACGGCATCAGTATCTATAACATGTTGAGCAGTCACAGAAGAATCAGTCCGTTTTGCCAAACGCCAAGCAAAGTTTGCAGCCCAAAGAGATTCTATTGAACCGTCAATAGGCAGCAGAATAGAAGAACCGTCCATAGCCGTGTCCTCGCGCGAAAAGAAAGCAACTTCTTGAGATCCCATCTTGAGCCTAGCTCTTGCAGAACAAGCCCGTATCAATCTAATTACTGATTCATTTGATATATCAGTTACTTAATATATACGCAATCTAAGTCTAGGTCGGACGCGGAAACGGCTCAATGTTCTCAGTGAGATGCGGAGCCTCTTGCCTGAGCATTCTAGTTATTGTGACATGCATCCACCAGAGACAAACGGCACTAAGCATGGCGAAAAGCATCCAACAAGTGGTCCAAATCCCCGTTGCCTGCAAAAGATAGCCGAAAACAATTGGCCCGACAAATCCTCCAAGACCTCCGATAACCCCCACTATTCCACCAACAACGCCAACATCATGGGGGAAGTAGTCCGGTATATGGCGATACACCGCAGCTTTTCCTATGCCGGTCATCACCCCTAACACAAGCACAAAGAAAGTAAATATCCAAACATTGGCTTGAAAGAAAATATGAGTCACACCTTGGGCTAAGATCTGCTTCTTCAAAACACTGTCGCCCACTTTAACAAGAGGCTCTTGCCAAAATACAGTTGTCGGCCAAACCAACAACTCTTTTCTATCCTCAAATATCGTAAGTAGATCATCCTGCTGCTTCGCTCGAAGCTTATAGCATTTCCCAGCGACAACAATCTCACTTGCAGTAACGCTTTCCACTATCCCCTTCTTGGTGCACATAACTCCTTGTCCGGGTGTTTCGACATCCATACGAGGCACACAGAGAGCTAAGGAAGCAATCAAACATGAAACCAGAACCGAATACATTACAGAACGCGCCCCAAACTTATCCGACAACCAACCACCGATTGCTCGTATCACTCCTGAAGGTAAGCTAAAAATACTGGCCATCAAGCCTGCCATTGCCAGAGACATGGCATATACGTTGAGATAGTAGGAAATCAGCCACTGAGAAAGTGCAACAAACCCTCCAAAGACAAAGAAGTAATAAAGTCCAAATCGCCAAACCCTAACCTCTCTCAAAGGGGCTAGTTGCTGCAGAATAGAGATGCCTTTCTTCTCGACCTTACGAGGGAATGAACAGAACCAGAATAAGAGGGAGACCACTACCAGAATTGCGGCATATATCCGAGGAACTTGACGCCAGCCCTCCAGGAAATGCAGATTGTCGGTGCAAAAATTGAGAAGATGTGGAGCCCCCATGCTCGTAAGAGATGCACCGGCATTTCCTGCACCAAAGATACCCAGAGCAGTACCTTGCTTCTCTCTGGGAAACCAAAGAGAAGTATAGGCAATACCCACGGCAAAGGAAGCTCCAGAAATACCAAAACCTAGACCGGCGAGAAAAAATTGCCAAAAGTCAGTGCAGTAACTGACTAAGTACATAAATCCCGCAGAAATCAACATAATTGTCACGAAGACGACCCGACCGCCATAGCGATCTGTTAAGACTCCGGCAGGCAACCTCAATAAAGAACCGGTCAAGATTGGTACACCTAAAAGCCAACCAACCTGACCGGCGTCGAATGAGTAAACTCCATTGTCGACAAGAAAAGCGACCAGCACTCCGTACAATACCCAACAAGCAAAACAGACAACAAAAGAAGCTGTGCTTACGGTCAATACCGATATCGACTTATACTTTTCAGGCATAAAATCTCCATTGAAATTTGTTAAAATCTCTACATTCAAGAGGCGACTGACTGGAGGCGAATATGGCAAAACTACCTGGAAGATTCACAGCATTTCAAAAATCCCATCCGCAGGTATTCAAGGCATACGAAGAACTTGGCAAGGCTGCCGTAGCAGGTGGACCGTTGAGCCCTCGCGAAATTGCGCTAGTTAAACTTGCCATCGCCAGCGGTGCCAAGATGGAAGGAGCTCTACATTCGCATACACGCAGAGCTTTAGAAGCCGGTTTAGACCCTGAAGAGATAAGACATGTGGCGCTGCTCTCTGTAACAACTCTAGGGTTTCCTAACATGATGGCTATACTCTCCTGGATGGATGACATTCTCAACTCACATAAAGAGGACTAATTACCTATTAGATTGCAATCGCTGCAACTCTTCCTCCAACTGTCTATCAAGATTCTCTAGAGCAGACAATCTCTGTGCAATCACCATCGCTGGCAGTTTGCCCTCCTTCTTCAGCTTATTTGTTTTAATTTGTCCCCTGGCGCGGTTTTGCATAGTATCGAGTATGCCTATGGCGGTGCCTGGGATAAAGGTGGTGGCACCCATGGCTACCCGATGCGAAAAAACCGAGCCAGGTGTCTTCGGTCTGTAGCTGTAGATTGGAAGGTTCTTTCCATCAACGTTGACACTGATTACCTGCGTTCGCGGCGCCGGGGCCTGATGAAAACCGAAACCAGCCCGTGCCAACTGCACACCCCAACCAATTTTCGTACCACCTATCAAGGTGTTTGCCAAAACCCTTTCTTTAAACTCCCGGGAAGCGTTCAGCTTCTCGGCCAGAGCCATTGCTGAGTCCTTGTGGAAAGCGGCCGCCCCGGCTTGATACAGCTTGAGACGAATTTTCATGCCTTCTGCAGAGGACAAATCAACATTATCAGCAAGCCGGCTAAGTTCAATTGAACCACTCTCTAGATTCTTAACCGACTCAAGGTCTAACTGCCCCAGCTCTTTATCGAGAGATCTGGTCAACCGGCGTGAAGCCGCAATGGAACTAACCTTGGAAACCACCGGACCTAGCACGATGAATCCACCAGAAACAATAAATCCTATTCCGGCCGGCCCAGCGATATTTGGTTTTCTATTGGTGATAGCCAGCAGACCACAGAGAGCGCCAAGGTAACCACCGGTAGTGGCGCCCCCCAAGCTCATAAGATTGGCAACATCTCTGCCTGTCCGAAAGGCTTTTCCTCTCACGCAAAAATTCCTGTACTCGATGAGAGCGGCATCTCTCATATTTTTCAGAAGAGCACCTTCTCTAGAGGCAAACTTTGCAGCTTCCTCGCTAAACTGCTTACTCTCAATTAAGGTCTGCCTTCTCAAGAGAAGTCGGTCAATTTCCGACTTTAGCTCATTCACTTTCTGTCGATAAGACTTCTCATCCATCTTCATCTTTCTTAACTGGCGAGCGCGCCAGGCGTCAATCGTAAGCTCGGTGAGAGCACCAGCTGTACCTATGGAATGGCCGACGATAAGAAAGGAAGGACCAAAGGTGAGGAAAGACTTTCCTGCCGTACTGGGGCGCTGCCAGGTGCGCCAGCGAGCATAAGCGACGTGATCTATGCCAATATTACTAAAGACATACTGCCCCATGTTAAAGGCAAAGCTACGCCAAGTCTTATACCTATCGACCTTGGTCGACTCGACTCTATATTTGGCATTAAGACCAATTAGTTCCAGCTCTTTCTTAGCGGCAAGCACTGTCACTTCTTCTAGATCGCTCATTGAGGCATTTAACAGGAAAGAATTATTCGACTCGCTACCTAGTCCGCGTAATGAAGGAGACGCATTCTGCGCTAAGAAAACACTATCAAGTACAGGTTCAGAGACTGTCTGCGAGCGCAGAAGCGGCTCATTCTGGTCAAGTGACGCAGGAGACTGAATCTGCAAGGGAGATGGAGAAGGAAAGTCTTGCAAACTATCTGTTTCCGTTTCAGTTCTAGACGGATCAGAACTAAGCACTTGCGCACTTACCGAACTGGCAGCAGCAATCCAAACGACCAAGAAAGAACAAAAAAATCTTACCGTAGCTTTTTCTAAAGACATAGGACACCTGCCTCTCAATTTGACTGCTCTAGATTACAGAGACATCTAGATCTTTTTATCTTCTTTTGGACGATATTTTGAATCCAGAAGACTGATCTTTGCCATCAGCTCCAAACTCTAGGCTCTAGGGATTTCGCAGAGAACCACCAGGTCGCAAATAAAATGTCCAGTTCAAGACTAAACAAAGAACGTAGAATACGGCAAAACCGTAAAAGGCAAGCTCTGGAGTGCCGTTCTGAACCTGCGAACCGATCACCATAGGGATGATGAATGCTCCATAGGCAGCCAGTGCCGATGTCCAACCCAAGACAGGGCCGGTTTGTTCCTTGTTAAAGACATTAGCAATGGTACGGAATGTAGAACCATTACCGATACCAGAGGCAGCAAACAAGACTAGAAAGACAGCAAAAGTCGGCCAAAAGAATTCTTCAGGCGTGCTGCTCTTGTATGCCAGCTTCAAAAAGTGTGAGACCCCAAAGGCACCGCCAATCATCACTACGGATACCAACTGAGTTACAAGGGCGCCTCCAATACGGTCTGCAAGCCAGCCGCCAAAGGGTCGCATTAGCGCCCCAATGAATGCCCCTGTCCAGGCATAAGTTAATGCACTTGGAGCATTAGGATTAACGGCATTATGCAAGAACGAGCCATCGGATTGAGCCACATGACTAAAGCCGAAGATCACCTGAATTGATAGTGGCAAAGCGGCCGCATAACCGATAAAAGACCCAAATGTCATAGTGTAAATAACTGTCATAACCCAAGTGTGCACATTGCCGAAGATCTTGTATTGCCTGTCGAGGCTTGAGCGAATTTTGCCTGGAATCGCCTTGAGCAGAAGTACTGTTGCCGCGATGACACCTGGTATTACCAACCACATTGAAAACTCGGAGCCCTGACCACCCGATGCAGCAGGAAGCATAAGCCAAACCCCAACTGACGCGGTTAATAGACCGATTAATAGCATGCCGGCAAGCTTAGAACAGGCTATCAAGATTGAACCCGGCTCCGGCGAAACGTTCTCATCCTTAATATTATTCATCTTAAGCAAGGCAAGGAGGGTAAATGGAATGAGCAGAACCAACCAAACATAACCGGCATTTTGTATATAAGCAGTACTTCCTGCTGCTATCTTGCCGAACATTGTTCCACTAGCGCTTTTCAAAACCATACTGGCCTGTCCGGGTAACCCGAAGGTCATCGATAACGGCACCAGAATCTGCATGGCTGTTACACCGAAGTTCCCCAAGCCAGCGTTGAGGCCCAAAGAGAGTCCCTGCACTTTCTTCGGATAGAAGAAGCTTATATTGGACATTGAAGAAGCAAAGTTTCCACCACCCAAGCCGCATAACAAGGCCAAAACTTGGAATACCCACAGGGGAGTTGCCTTGTCGGCAAGAAAATAGCCTGTCAAAACCGCCGGCAGTATAAGAAGCATGGTCGTAAAGAAGACCGTGTTTCGCCCACCAGCTATTCTTATAAAAAATGTGCTGGGAATTCTAAGTGTAGCGCCGGATAGTCCAGCAATTGAAGTAAGCGTAAATAATTGGGCCTTCGTATAAGGGAAGTCCAAGTTGAGCATTTGGACAGTTATCACCCCCCAATACATCCAAACGGCGAAACCGCAGAGAAGGCAGGGAATGGATATCAATAGATTTCGATCAGCCAGTTTCTTACCGCATGCAGACCATTGCACCTCGTCTTCCGGATTGAAGCCGGTAAGATCAGGCTTGTCTACTAACACTATCTGCGACTCCATAGAGGCACCACCAACAGTCATTTATCTAACTCCTTCTCACTGCAGCCAAAATTTCAATAGCCTTAAGCAGGCGCACAATGCCAAAGCTAATTGAAGCCACCGCCAGCAGTGCCAAACAGATATGCAACTTATACTTCGAGAGATTGATTCTAAAAAGCTTCAGCGGATCACCATGCTCGGCGTTCAAAGGGTCTGTGCCATCCAAGTACTCCTGCCCATCGCAGATACCATCCTTGTCGAGGTCGGATCGATTACCAAGAGCTATGGACAACTGAGCCGGTTCGTCTCGCAGAGCAAGAACTTTTCTCTTACCCAGAGATTTGATAATGAGATTGCCGAAATCATTCAGAATCGGGCTTTCTACTTGAGACCCCGGTTCCAACGCAGCCCGCGCACTATTTAACCTAGCAATCTCTTCAGCTTTCAAGGAACCTATTTGACCAGGTCCCTCGCCGGTCGGACCGTCTCCTGAAGTATGACACATGGCACAATTGACACTTCTTCCAGAGTTCTTCTCTGAGAATTCCTGGAACTGAGGGTAAGAGTCGGCTTTCGAAACAAAGCAAGAAAGTAGAAAAATCGACGAAATTGACCCAAACCAAAAATGCTTCGAGAGTCTAGATTTCAGAAGATCTATTTGAATTGCACGATTATTTATAGTTCTCATATTTTCAATCACTTCTTAATGTTTGAGCAAATGATAAATCTGCTCACCGAAGACAGTCATAACAATCAGATATACACTAACTAAAGAGGCTATGAAGCCGAGAACTTTTCGGCTTGTCCCGGCGAATATCCAGGGAGTAAGGACCAAAATGGCACCGACCATTCCGGAAAGCAAGATGATTACCCAAAACGGCAATAGCTCAAGAGGATAGTAGACAAAGAAGAAGTACCATTCGGGCTTGATTCCAGCTGGGGTCGCACCTAAGGCATCATATGGCGCCAAAAGAGGATAGGGCAAAAAAGACTCAAATGGAATACAGATTGAAAGCGTGAACAAGATGAAGAAAAAGACTCCCCAGAGTGTCAGATCCTTAAATAGAAAAACAGGAAAGAATCTCTCAGTTTTAGCAGCTTTCATATCTACACCTTCGCTCATACCGTGCAACTGTACCTGCAATAAGTGCCCTGCCAGCAACAGAACAAGAGCAAGAGGCAAAAGCACTACATGCAGCGCATAAAAGCGACCTAATGTAGACTGCCCGACACTCGCCTCACCTTGAAATGTTTCGCGCAAAATGCGAGGTACATCGTGCAATAAACCAGGTAAGTACTGTCCGACATCTTCCACACTCTGCAGACCGACCTTGGTGGCATTTACGGCAATCTGATTCCAAGGCAGAAGGTAACCAGTAAAACCGAATGTGAAGGTTATCACAAGCAGAACCACTCCCAGGATCCACGTCAATTCTCGAGGCTTCTCAAAACTCTTCATGGCAAATGCAGTTATCAGATGAACCACAGCAGAGAGAATCATGCCTGAAGCAGACCAGGCATGCATATTGCGAATCAAAGCACCAGCACTGACATATTTGGTTATGTACTCGACTGACAAATTAGCATCTGATACTGTCGGCTGATAGTAGAAGAGTAAAAATAGTCCAGTAACCACCTGAATCATGAAAAAGAACATAGTCAAACCGCCGGTATAATAGCCCCAGCTCATCTTGTGCACAGGCACTTCCTTGTGCTCAAGCATATGCTTGATGTTCATCTTATCTAAGGGAAACCTTTCGACTAAGAAGCCGAAGAAATCAATCTTACGCGACTGCTTGGAGCGATCTGAAACGGTCATACTTTATTCTCCTTAGGAATATAGACCCTGGCACTGAGCCGCTTATTACTGTCGATAGAGCCTCTCAAACTCTTTCCATCGAAGGAGGCAAGTTCTCTGCCTCGAGTATCCATTACCACCCAAGGCAGATGAGGAAGCGGCGCTTTGGCAGGAGAATCGGCGTTCGGAGCTCCGGTCTCAATATCAAAGTAACTAATATGGCAAGGACAGAGAACCTTTCCATCTTTTGCCTCCGAAGAAACAGTACAACCTAGATGTGTACACTTAGCCGATATAAGGAGTGGCAGGTCGTTCTTGCCTAGAAAAGCAAGAGCAGGCATCATCTGATAGTCGATGAAATACTTGCCTTTGTCGATCGACAATTCAGCTAGACTACCAATGAGTATGTACTCATTCTCTTGCCTTTCAAGCTCCAGTTTTCGCTGTGAGGTGGTCGACTCAAGTCGAGCAAGCCTTACGGACATTAGATCAGACTCTTCTTTGGCTGAAAGTCTTGGACCAAAAAAGAAGCGAAAAATTTTGTCAAAAACACCTACCGAAAGCAGAGAAATACCAAACAGGGAAGCCAATCCACCTAGGATAAAATGGCGTCTAGCTGCATTTTCCTGAAAGACTTGGGGATTACTTTCTGTGCGACGACCGCTTAACCAAACTACATTCTGCCAAGGTCGAGTTAAGTACTCAATTGGTACAGCAAACATATGAATCAGCCGAGAGAAAGGGATCAAGCCGATTAGAATCCAAGCCAGTACCATATGAGCTTTGACGGCATGCGGTAGATCTTGAACCAGATCAATCTGGGGTGAGAAAGCACACAGACTAAGGAGATAAGGGCATGTGGTACCTAACGACCAAGCACTGCCCCACGAATGCGAAACGGCTGTATATATTCCCAGACCTACCTGAACCAAAAGCAAAACAAGAACTACCAGGTCCATATTGGAAGTGACACTCTGCACTCGGCTGCTGGTTGTGCGTCTAACAAATAGAACAAGAATTCCGGCGAGACAGAGCAGAGAAAAGCCAAGACCAAGGGTTTCGATCACTAGGAGAAGGGGCTTATGGGCCACCAAAAGCTGCCAAAAGCCAGGAAATAGAAAGGCAAGAAAATGTCCGAGTACTATGGCAATTATGCCGATGTGCCAGGGAAGACTGCCCCACATCAAACCACGACTTTCAAGAAACTGCGAGGAAAGCGAGGAATAAGTAGTGGGCATAAATTTCACTCTATAAATCGAGCCCACCAAACAGACAACTACTGCCAAATACGGCAATGCAACAAAAATGAAGTTATCAAAAGACGCCATCTCTCATACCCCGGGAAACTGCTCAAACTGGTCGAAGTCTATAAGTTGCAACAAGTAGGCTGTTAGGTGTTTATAAGGACCCTCGCTGCTGTCGAGGCGCTGATTGATTTCCCGCACAGCCGGGAGAATAAGAAAATCAATGAGATCACGCACTTCATCTAGCTCTAGGAATCTCAATCCTATTAGCACCACTGCAAGATGATCGGGCAATTCTTGACCGAATTCATACCCAGCGACTCGGAACCGCTCAGTCAGCGCGGCAAGGAAAGAACCGCGATCAAAATTCTCATCACCATATATGTATGCGCTCAAATAGGGCGCAGCCAGCGGTGCTAGGTCGAAAGCGCGCGTATAGCTTTCCTCAAGCTGAGCAAGACTTAGGCAAGAAAAAGCTTCGACAATCGACTCAGATCTTTCTCTTAAAAGGCGCCTGGCCCGAGAAGACAAAAAGAGTGAATTAAGTTCCTGCAGTTGAGAAAAACTCCGACGAGGATATTGAAACAATCGACCAATCACAGCTAAGTCCTCAAGTAAAGGCACTATCTCTTCGTTGACTTTCGGCGAACTCATTTCTCAAGGTCCCCTTTCGATAGAGACGGAGGTACCAAGACCTGTACAACCTTTACATGCCTCCGGACTGCATGTTGCTGAAATTGCCTCCTCTCTCTGTATAGGAGGAAGAACGAATCGCTGATCTATTGTTGGAATAGCAGTCAAAGCATAAATCGCCTCTGCCTCTTCCGGAGTGGTGCGTCCCTCTCTCATAACCTTAGAAATCTCGACAACGTCGATATCGTCCAGATCGACGGAGCGTCTGTAATAACGGACGGCCATAAGTTTGCGAATAGCAGCTTCTACAATCTCCTCGTTACCCGCGGAGAATAGCCTGGCTAGAAACTTCACTGGCAGTCTAGACTTTTCGAGGGTGGCAAAGAAACTATCGCTTTTGTGCTCGTATATGCCGTTCTCAAGCTTACCCATGACCGGCAAGAGCGGCGGCACATAAAAGAGCATGGGCATGGTTCGATACTCGATATGCAGAGGCAGAGCCACTTTCCATTCCTTCACGTACTTATAGACAGGCGAGTGCTGTGCCGCAAACAAAAACTCACTGCTGATACCGTTAGCTCTAGCTGCGGCAATCACCTCAGAATCAAAGGGATCAAGCAATACACTGCGCTGCGACTCCACAAGAGCGTGATCCGGCACCAACATTGCTTTATCAATTCTATCGGCGTCATAGAGAAGCACGCCAAGATACCTAATTCGCCCAACGCAGGAGTGAAAACAGTTTGGAATCTGTCCAGTCTCCAACTTGGGATAACAAAGAATGCACTTTTCGGACTTACCGGTTTTCCAGTTGTAATAGATTTTCTTATAAGGACATGCTGCCACGCAGGCTCGCCAACCTCGGCAGATTTCCTGATCTATCAAGACGATTCCATCCTCGCCTCTTTTATAAAGAGCACCGCTAGGGCAGGAAGCCACACAGCTTGGGTTTGCACAGTGATTGCAAATACGCGGCAAATACATCATAGAAAGCCGCTCAATCTCGAACAGTTGTTCCCGCTCTTCCTCCGATAGAGCATCCAAGTTCAAATCGTTTTCCGCATAGAGAGGAGAACCGGATAGATCATCATCCCAATTTGGACCGGCGTTTATCTCGATTTCCTCTCCTGTTATTTGAGATATAGGAACTGCAGTAGGCTGATCGTCGCCTTCCGCTGCATCAAATAAGTCTTGATATTTATAAGTCCATGGTTCGTAGTAGTCTTCCAATCCAGGTTGATTGGGATTGTAGAAAAGCTTGATGAAGGCATCCCACTTATTCTGACTCCTCAGGCTAAGCTTGCCGTTTCCATTCCACTTCCAGCCTCCTTTATAGTGGTCCTGATTCTCCCAAAGAGTTGGAAATCCCGTGCCCGGCTTGGTCTCAACGTTATTCCACCACATATACTCAGCGCCGGCTCGATCAGTCCAGACATTCTTACAGGCGATGGAACAAGTGTGACAGCCGATACATTTATCGAGATGAAACACCATTGAAACTTGCGCTCTGACATCCATGTTACTTCCTCAACAAAACCGATTAAAATTCGGGATCTTCTACTTTCTTGACGACTACATAAGTGTCGCGATTGACGCCCTGAGGACCCCAATAATTGAATGCGTAAGTGAACTGAGCATAGCCTCCAACCATAAAAAGCGGCTTTAATCTTGTTCTGGTCAAGCTGTTGTGACCGCCAGCTCGACGATTCTTGCGCGCCTTCGACTTGGGAGTCGTGGCGGTTCGCTCCGGCGAGTGATAGATATATGCCAGTCCTCTGGGAATACGCGCGCTGACACAGGCGCGTGTCACGACCACGCCATGGTCGTTCAAGACTTCAACCCAGTCGTTATCTTCGACGCCGATCATGTCGGCATCCTTCTCATTCAACCATACCGGCTCAATTCCACGCGATAGAGTCTTCATGCGAAGTGTATCGCCGAAGGTCGAATGTATATGCCACTTACCGTGCGGAGTCAGATAGTTCAAAACCAAAGAACCTCCGTCTCTCGGTGTCTTCTCTAGGTCCCTTGTCACATGTACATCAGGTCTCGGCTTATAGGTCGGCAATGACTCTCCATAAGCCAAGTAAGTTTCATGGTCGAGATACATGTGCTGTCTGCCTGTGAGCGTGCGCCAAGGAATCTCTTCCTCAATATTCTGGCAATAAGCCGAGTAGGTCCGCTCGTCGTTCGTAATGCCGGTCCAGTACGGTGTGGTCAGAACACGCCTAGGTTGAGCCTTCAAATCATCTATATTCATCCGCACGGAGCGGCTGGCACTAGCCAAATGAGTATGATCAATTCCTGTCTTTAGCGACTCAGCCTGAAAAGCTCTAAAAGCCATCTCGCCATTTGTCTCAGCGGCAAAATGAAGAATGGCATTACAGACATCGCGGTCAGATTCCAAAGAAGGAAACAAAGTCTCGCCAAATTTGAGACTTGGCCCCTGCTTGGCGTACTCATCGTATACGTCATCCACGTCATAGTGGGTACCATGCACCGAGAGCCCATTGTTTCTGAAATTAGGACCTAGCCTTATAAAGCGCTCATAGACTGTCTTATAGTCACGGCTAACCAACTTAAAGTTGGGCATCGACTGACCTGGAATTGCATCACATTCGCCCTTCAGCCAATCCTTGACCGTGGGCTGCGCTATTTCCGCAGGAGTATCGTGCAAAAGGGGAGAAGAAACAAGATCTTCTATGGGCTTTAGATCGTACTTAACAGCTAGCTTCTGCGTGCTCTGAGCAATGCCCTTAAATATGTCCCAATCAGACATTGATTCCCAGCACGGAGGTACTGCAGGTTGCAGCGGATGTATAAATGAGTGCATGTCAGTAGTTGCGATATCAAATTTTTCGTAGTGGGTGGCAGCAGGCAAGACTATGTCGCTATATAGAGCGGATGTATCCATCCGAAAATTGAGATCGACAATAAGATCCATTTTGCCGGTCTCAACCTTATCGTGCCAAATTACCTCCTTGACTGTATCCCCGGCAGTCTCTTCAGCGATTTGGTTATGATGAGTACCAAGATAATGCTTGAGGAAATATTCATGCCCCTTGGCAGAAGACATAATGGCGTTGCCGCGCCAGATATACCAAACCCGCGGATAAGAGTCAGGGTTATTGGGATCTTCCATAGAGAAACGCAGGTCTCGACGCTTAAGTCGGCTTACAGCGTGAGCAATAATCTCAGACTCACTTTTAGCCCCTTGTGAAATCGCCTCAGCAATTACTCGACTATTGGGTTCATTGAATTGAGGATAACAAGGCAGCCAGCCATTTCTAATAGCAAGCGCTTGTTTATCTATAGTATGACCAGCAGCCATTGTATGCTCACGGTCATTAACCGAACAGATTTCACTGAACGGTCGGTCATAACGCCATTGATCCGAATGAACGTAGTGAAAAGAAGGAGCATTCTGCAAGCGAGGAGGACCGCCCCAATCGCCACCGAAGGCAATAGGAGCCCAAGAAGCTTGGGGGGCCAACTTCTCCTGCCCAACATAGTGATTGAGACCACCGCCGTTTACGCCAACACAGCCGCACATAATCAAGGGCATAATTACTGCCCGGTAGATTAGATTATTGTGATACCAATGATTGGCTCCTGCGCCTATAATTACCGAGCACTTTCCCTTGCTCTTCTCTGCGGTTTTTGCCCATTCTCTGGCGAAATTAACTACAACGCTGGATTTAACGCCTGTAAACCGTTCCTGCCAAGCCGGAGTAAATACAGAAGACTCGTCTTCATATCCTGAAGGTATGTTTCCACCAAAGCCCCTATCGACACCATACTGAGCGAGCAGAAGCTCGAAAACTGTTGTGCAGATAAGTCTTTCACCAGAAGCAGAGTCTATATAACGAATCGGAACTTTGCGAAGAATCTGCTGATCAAAAGACTCAGAATAATCATCAATCGTGACGGTCACAGATGCATCGTTATCAACTCCTTTCTCTTTACTGAAAAACAAAGCAGGATCAATTTCATCGCCGGTGACAGAATCCTTCAACCTTAGATTCCAAGCACCTTTCTCTTTCTGCCAGCGGTGTCCGATTGTTCCTCCAGGAACAACCGGTCTTTTGGTCTTGAGGTCGAATACAAGAGTCTTCCATTCAGAATTTTCTAAGCGCTGATATTCCCCCAGATCAGAAGCCCTAAGTAATTTGCCAGGGCGGTAGGTTTCGTTCGAACCTTTCTCCAGTTTGACTAAGAAGGGTGCATCAGCATACTTCTTAAGATAGTCAGCGAAATAAGGGACATTCCTGTCAACGTAAAACTCCTTCAAGATAACGTGACCGACAGCCAGCCAAAAAGCAGCATCCTGCCCTTGATTGATTGGAACCCATTCATCCGCTATCTTCGATGACTGAGAGAAATCAGGCGAGAAAACGACAACTTTGGAGCCCCGATGCCTTGCTTCTACCAGAAAGTGAGCATCCGGAGTTCTAGTCATCAGGACATTGGAGCCAACAACTGCCACATAGCGAGAGTGGAACCAATCAGCAGATTCGGCCACATCCGTTTGTTCACCCCAAATCTCGGGAGAAGCAGGTGGCAAGTCGCAATACCAGTCATAGAATGAAAGACAGACACCACCCATAAGTTGTAAGAAACGAGCACCTGATGCATAACTGACCATAGACATGGCAGGAATCGGGGAAAATCCCACCAACCGGTCCGGCCCATATTTCTGTACTGTGAATAAATTAGCTGCAGCCATCAACTCATTCACAACAGACCAATCGGTGCGGCGCAACCCACCCTTTCCACGCGCCTTCTGGAAACGTTTTCTTTTCTCATCATCAGAAACTATTGAGGACCAGGCAGCAATTGGATCGCCAGGATGTAATTCTTGAGCCTCACGCCAAAGGTCAAGCAGGACACCTCTGATATATGGATACTTGACTCGGATTGGACTATAAAGATACCAAGAGCAGGAAATGCCGCGCTGACAGCCGCGCGGCTCATGCGGCGGGATCTCTTTGCTAATCGTTGGATAATCTAAAGCCTGCAATTCCCAGGTAACGATGCCATTTTTGACATAGACGTTCCAACTGCAGGAACCAGTACAATTGACACCATGAGTGGATCTAATGATCTTGTCGTACTGCCAGCGATTCCTATAAAGGTCTTCCCATGTGCGTTTCTCAGGAGCGAAAGTGTCACGTATCCAAGTCATTTCATTTCCTCCTCGAAAGCTTTTCTCTAACGCCGTGATTTCGTCCTCTATATCCAAAGGCGATCAGCATAAAGAAGAGAACTGCAAAAATAGCGCCGTACTGCATGGCTCTATAACTATTGAAAGATTGACCGGTCGCGGACTTGGCACTTTCGTCCCTGAGAAACCTGGCTAAGTGCAGTGCTTCCTGCCTAGTGACAGGATGATCGGCATAAGCAGGCTTCATCAATTTAAAGCTGGTATTTTGGCAAGCCGATACCAAAGCTGGTTCACTCAGTTTCTCTGAAATTGCAGTAAGATCTGGGGCCAGGTTTCCGCCTTGCCCTGCATAAGAGTGGCAAGCAGCGCAAGCCATTCCACCATTAAGAAGCGGTTGTCGCCCGTAAAATAATGAGGCACCGCTGACGGAAGAGGCCGGCTCGTCTGAAACTGCCGACTTCTCTTGCGCTGCGATAGCCTTCTCGCTTTCAGCCTTAAGTATTTTCTCCAGCTGCGGCTCTTTCAAGAGCTTTACTAGGGACTGAACTTCATCGTTTGAAAGGGTTCCAACATTCTTCTCCATACGCTTGACCGCAGCCGTCAGGTCGGTCTCGCCCCAAGCGGTAGAAGGCTTCAAATCAGGACCTACAAGAGCGCCACCACCGACGGTATGACAGCCTGAACACTTATCGTTATATAAATTGACTGCACTAACTTTGTCCAGCGCCTCCGCCTTTGGAAGCCAGACACAAGCGGTAAGCAGACAAAATAATGAAGTCGTTAGTCGACTTCTTCTCTTCTCAGAAGTTCTCATATGCCTAACTGCGATGTACCCGTCGAATCTCATACTGTGCTTAAGATTCTGGACCCAAATGTCCTTTATTCCTATCGCTCCGAAGGATGAAGCAACGTCATATTGGTAAGAATCAACCCAATTCACCTAAACCGGAGACGGGTGACAGCGGAAAAAACGATACTTTCTTTTCCGCCAAAGTTGAACGGATATAAGGATCCACATATCCTATTTAATAACAAAGAAGACGCCTCAAACAAAAGGACAAACTTATCCGGAATCAATTCTGGACATCCGGATCTTTTACTCCTTAAGAATTATTGACCGGGCTAGGACTTTGGCGATTCAGCCGAAAGGATGACAACCAGGCGGCGCAAACCATGCAAAATCACGAAAAACGAGTCCACTCTGAGGAAAACTAAGCGTAGCGAATGATTCGCCTCTAACTACAGAGTTCTATAATTGGACTGACAACTTCAGCTTTAGGAGGGCGCTTGTTCTTTTCAGTTACAACCGAATACGCCTTAAGAGCTGTAGTCTTCCTTGCCATCAATAAAGCTGAAGGTACTGCATACACAAGTCAGGACATTTCAGAGACGACTAAAGTGCCAGGCGCTTATCTTGCTAAGGTTCTACAGGCGCTGAGCCGGGCTGGCATAGTCACATCACAAAGAGGCTTAGGTGGCGGTTTCGCTTTGGCAATCGATCCAAATGAGCTGAACATTCTGCAGGTTATCAACGCAGTTGATCCCATCAAGAGAATCAAAACTTGCCCTCTCAAGTTAGATACACATGGAGTCAATCTTTGCCCTCTTCACAAAGAGCTGGATATGGTTATGGAAAATGCAGAAGCAGTACTTGCCAAGGCAACCCTTGCCTCTCTTATAGAAACACCAAGCACTTCTGTGCCTCTATGTAATGAACTCAGAGAGACTTGCGCAAAAAGGTGCTAGCCATGACTAGCGACGTGCCGGACGGCTATACTGGGCTCAATCAAAGAAAAGAAAGGAATCCAAGTTATGTTTATCTCAATAAATCACATCCTGGTTAAGAAAGGCAGAGAATCCGACTTTGAGAAACTCTTTCGAGAAAGAGATCGATTAGTAGAAAAGCAACTCGGGTTTGTCAGCCTCGATATTTTGAAACCGACAGCCGATTCGAACGAGTATCAGGTTCTTACAAGATGGCTTTCAAAAGAAGATTTCAAAAACTGGACCAGTAGCGAAGCCTTTAAGAAATCGCACAGCAGACCGACAGACCATAGTATTTTCGATGGGAAGTCGTTTCTCACGTTGCACGAAACAATCGAAGGGGCCGGTGCCAGTTGATCAAAACAATTTTTCGCCAGCTAGATGTTTACGAGGACAGCTAGGTCTCGGGAGAATCCCGGATACGAGACGGCAGCAGAATCAACCTCTTCAATAATCAGCGGACGTTCAAAGGCCAGAGATGCCACCATGCCAAGCATAGCCAAACGGTGATCAGAATTAGTTCGCCAGAAACTTCCCCCAGCAATAGTTCTACTGCCTTCTATAAAAAAACCGTCAGAAGTCTCTTCAATTCGAACTCCCGCATTGGCAAAGTTTTCGATTATCAAACGCAAACGATTTGACTCTTTGTGCTTCAACTCCTCGGCTCCGCTAACAACACTTCGCCCATCTGCAAAAGCAAAGGCCAGAGCTATAGCTGGAATCTCATCTATTCCACTGGGTATAGACGCAGCTTCAATATTGCAAGGACGAAGACGAACACCTAGAGTTGATTGAACATGCAAATCGCAAACAGGCTCTCCGCAGACAAGACGGCTATTCTCCTTTAGTATAGAAACACCCATACGAGCAAGGGTATCCATAACCAGAATCCTTCCTGGATTAACTCCAACCCCCTTAAGTAAGAGGCTGCTACCCGGCATAACAGCAGCCCCGGACAAAAAGAATGCGCAAGATGAAATATCGCCGGGCACGACAATTCGACACGGCGCCAGATCAGATGCAAGGGAAAAGACCTTGTATGAATTAACCCCGCACTCTTCAATATTGGCACCCATAAACTTTAGCAGTCTAAAGGTATGGTCCCGCACAGTAAATGGAGTCGAAACAGTCATACAGTTTCGCCCCCCCCCCTGCGCAACACCGACAAGACCGGCGAGAAGCAGTGCTGAAGACACTTGCGATGAACTAATTTTCAAATCAATGTCCTTCGAATGAAGATCCTTAGCCTTAATTTGAAAAGGGGCATAGCCTTGAGCTCCCAGATACTCGACCTCGCAACCCATAGACTGAAGAGGTGAGAGAATCCGACTCATATCGCGGCTTCGCAGAGAAGCATCGCCATCGAAGCGAAAGACGCCACCACTGAGACCAGCACATAATCCCGCAAGCAGTCGGGTTGTAGTGCCCGAGTTACCGCAATCAAAATTGATAGGTGTCGATTGAAGCATCTCAGACTCATTCAGAATAGATTCTCTCAATTTCTCTATCCCGGGCGAAACAACATCGATTGTCGCCGCTGCGCCCTGGTCGTCGATGTTAAGAGATAGCCCCAGCTTAGCCAAGGCTTTGGCGGTAGAGCGAGTATCACCAGAGAGCAAGGCATGTTCAATATGCACCCGCCCTTTCACCAGACTCGAGAAGAGCAGGGCTCTGTGGGTAATTGATTTGTCGCCAGGCGGACTGATCTCACCTCTTAGAAACGGCATACAAATTTCTCTGCCTTTCGGGATAACCCTTTATAATCAAACGCATACTCCGAATATTATCGCAGGTAACAATGCTCAGACTACTAACGGCAGGCGAATCACACGGTCCCAAATTGACCGTTATCGTAGACGGTATGCCCGCCGGGCTGAACCTAGACTTTGACTTTATCAAAGCCGAACTAAAAGCCAGACAGGGCGGCTTTGGGCGCAGCGGCAGACAAAAGCTCGAACAAGACGCAATTGATATCACAGGCGGTGTCAGACACGGCGCCACCACCGGTGCGCCGCTTAGCTTTGAAATCAATAACAAAGAACATCTTAATTGGCTGACAGTCATGTCAACCACGCCCCTTTCTGAAAAACTGGACGAAGCAGCCCTCAAGCAAATCAAAGACAAAACAATTAACAGATTGCGACCCGGGCACGCCGACTTTGCCGGTACTGTCAAATATAAATTGAAGGACGTGCGCGACACCCTAGAAAGGTCGAGCGCTCGCGAAACAGCCGCCCGGGTTGGGGCAGGCGCCCTTTGCCAATTGCTTTTGCGCCAGTTGGGGGTGGAAGTAGCCTCTCATGTGGTGGCAATCGGCAAGCATAGCCTCAGCCAAGAATTCTTACAAAGCCTGAAAGAACTGCCGGCAAGCAAAATCAAAGAGATGGCCCGCGAAAGTCAGGTTTACTGCCCCGACCCCAAACTCAGCCTAGAAATTGAAGAACATATAAGGGATGCCATCAAAGACGGCGACAGCCTGGGTGGCGTAGTGCAAGTACTGGTGGACGGTTTGCCGCCGGGGCTCGGCTCGGCCGGACAATGGGACCGCAAACTGGACGGACTTTTGGCCCAGGCCCTCATGAGTGTGCAGTCGGCCAAAGCAGTAGAAATTGGTGAGGGGGTAGAGAATGCCGCCCTGCCGGGCTCAATGGTGCACGACAGTATGCGCCGGGACGAAAGCGGAACAAGCCCCTGCTATCACGTCAGACGCGAGACTAACCGTGCCGGCGGCTTGGAAGGCGGCATGACCAATGGCGAGAGACTTTTGGTTCGGGTCTATTTCAAGCCCATTCCCACTATGAAGAAAGGCTTGCCTTCTTTGAGCTTTCCAGGCTTTCAGGAAGACTATGCTCACTATGAAAGGTCAGACGCCTGTGCCGTTCCGGCCGCTTCTGTGGTAGCGGCGGCGATGGTATCCTTGACCCTAGCCAATGCCTTTATTGACAAATTTGCTTGCGACAGTATGGTTGATCTAATAAACTCGGTGGAAGCATATAGAAAGTATGTTTTCGACCTTACCAAAGGAGACGCGGATGCGCCACAAAGCCAGACATAAAGGACCAGTCATCACCATGAACTGGAACACCACCCTGGATGTGAAAACCAGGGTAGCGGTAGGGGCAGGCGCCAGGCAGAAACTTTCCTCGATTTTGGCCCAGTTGGGAGCCGGCAAGCGGGTGCTGATTGTCTGCCAACCTTCCACCGCCGTGCATTGGCTAAGAGACATTCTCGATACTTTGCCGGGCGAAGACTTCCAAGTCACCACCCTGGAAGTACCGGACGGCGAACAGTGCAAGACCACCGAATGGCTTTTGCGAATTTGGGAACACCTTGAAGGCCGTGGTTTCGACCGCCAAGACACCATAGTCGCCCTTGGCGGCGGTGCGGTTCTCGATCTAGCCGGCTTTGCCTGCTCGACTTATCTGCGTGGACTCAATCTAGTCTTGATTCCCACCTCGCTTTTGGCCCAGGTAGACGCCTCGATTGGCGGCAAAAACGCCATCAACTTGCCTACCGGCAAAAATCTCGCCGGCACTTTCTTCTTTCCCCGTGCCGTGCTGGCCGACCAGGAAGTACTGAGCACATTGCCCGAAAAGCAAATTACCTCGGGCTTAGCCGAGATAATCAAATACGCCATGATCGAAGAGACTGTGGCTAAAGCAACCGACTATGAAAAAGGTCCCAAGCCGCTATTTGAGCTAATCGAAGAGATGGTGAAAGAATCGGTGGAATGGGATGATCCCACCCTGGCTGGACTAATAACTAACTGCATCAAAATGAAGCTTTATGTTGTCCACCGCGACCCCCACGAAACAGGGGTGAGACGCTGCCTCAACTTGGGGCACACCCTCGGACATGCCATCGAAGCCCAAAGCGAATTTGAATTGAGTCACGGCGAAGCAGTGGCCATAGGCTTGCACCACATAACCAAATATAGTGTCAGTCAGAAAAAACTCGATAAAGATGCTCTAGAGCGCGTCAAAGAAATTTTGATGCGAGCCGAACTGCCCACCGATCTGCCCAAAGGCTTGACCAAAGAGAGACTGGTAGCCCAAATGAATTCAGACAAGAAGCGCTCGGGCGATAAAGTCAAACTAGTGGTGCCGCAGACTAAGCTGGGTGTGGTCGATTTTGAAAGCAGCTACCCGGTCACCGAACTGGCTAAATTGGTTTGAGCTAAATTAGACTTCAAGATTAGATACTGGATTCCAGAATTCTACAGACAATTTAATCTTGCCTCCTCCGGAAAGATGCAACTTTTCGCCGCCTGTTTCGTATGGATTGGTGTGAGCGCCAAGCAACATACTTCACAAGGAGGACTGAAATGCTCGCCCAATTGAGAAATAGCAAAGGAAAAATCGCAGGAGCTCTAGTTTTGGCTCTGACCATGGGTTACCTCTTTATGCCCGCAGAATCGGAGGCAAAAGAAAAGCTCTACGCCGCCACAGATGAAGAGATTGCAGGGGCGGAGGGCGCGGAGGGCGCGCCGGGGCAAGGCGATCCAGAATTTCGCCAAGCCCTGATTAAGCATATGCAAAAGCGCTTCTTCAAGAGAATCGGGGCCACTGAAGAACAAAAGGAAAAAATCGGCGCCCTGATCGATAAGAAAGTAGAAGCCAACCAAGGCAAAAGAGAAGAGTTACGCAAGGGTCTAGAAAGCTTTGCCACCCTGATATCAAGCCCTGGCACAAACGAGCAGGCAATCAGAGATAAGGCGCTGGCACTGAGAAAACTGCGCGAAAGTCTAATGGATGATCGGCTGGAAACCATGCTTTCTATTAGAGCCCTGCTTGATGACGAGCAAAAAGCAAAATTGGGCAAAAGAATAAAGGCTATACTCTAAAGATTCGCCTCTAAATGCTAAAAGGCAATTGATATCAGAAAAAATGCCAGAATCTGAACTAGCTAGAGACCAAGGACTGGTCGTACAGAGTCTCAAAGGCGATAGAAAAGCTTTTGAGACCCTGGTGCGGCTCTATCAACCTTTAGTTTCAACAGTGATATACAGAGCCGTTGAAGATCAAGAGGCCAGCCGCGATCTGACCCAAGATACCTTTGTCAAAGCCTTTCGCGCTCTGGCAAGCTATGACGGCAAACGTTCCTTCAAAACCTGGCTTTTGACAATCGCCAACAATTGCGCCCTAGACCATCTGCGTTCTGCCAATGTCGCACGCAATCGCTCTTTAGATGCAATCCTAGAAGAAGAACCGCATCTGGAGCCGGTCGGACCACTTTCAACCGAAAAGGAGGCAGAGCTAAGTCTCTTTCTAGGGAAGCTCAGTTGGGCACTGTCTTTGATACCACTACGCTATCGTCAAGCTTTTATTTTGCGCTATCAATTCGACTTATCTTACGAGGACATAGCCACTGTCATGAAAGAAAGCGACAACAATGTGCGCACCCTACTCTTTCGAGCCAAAGAGCGCCTGCGCAAACTAATCAGCGGCGACCGCGAGTCAAGCAAACAGTAAATTAGCAAAGATGCAACGATGAGAATAAACGAAGATCTGAAGATAGGAAGAAGCGAAGAAATTGGTAAGGACAAGGTGACAATATGAATCTGGAATCAAATCAAGAAAATTCAGCTTCAAAATGCGACGAGATTCGCCTTGAGCTTGACGAATATATGGAGGCGTTGGTGGACAGACGCCGCCAGTCAGACGCCAAAGGAAAGCCGTCCCTAGCTATTTCAGGACGGGCGCAAGAACACATCAACGACTGCGACGAATGCTTGAACTATAAACTGGAAAACAGTGCCCTTATTGAAGCAGCAGCTGAACTGCCGGCGCCTCAAGACGAGCAACTGACTTTGTCGATAATGCAGTCGCTGGAAGCTGATTTTGCCGCTCTGGGAGCAAGTGCAAAAGGACAAATTGAAAGCACAGCTAAAGAAACAGCCGCAAGACTAAGCCCGCCCCTTGCCATGGCTCTCTCATTTATTGGCTTAACGGCCCTGCTTTGCCTCGACGACGGCATGGTGGACTGGAGTATTGTTTCTTGGTGCATTGCACTATTGGTAGTATTATCGTTCAAACCTCTTCTAGAAAAGCAGCAAAACAGATATCCCTATGCCGGCGCCTGATCAATCGATATCAAATAAAATACGTCTGCCGCAAGTTTTGGTCGGCTTGCTGGTCTTTCTGCTTTTGCAAATTGGCTTGTTTATGGCACCAGGGCAGACACAACCCGAACAGGCGCCTACTGAAAACACACACGCTGAACAAGCCGAACCTGAACAAGCCGAACCTGGGCAAGCAAATTCTGGACAGGCAAATTCTGGACAGGCACTAAATAATCCCGGGCAGCAGGTAAAGCCCGCTGGCATGGAAGCAATGCTGCAGCAAAGAGCCTGGCAAAGGCTGACCCAAGCTAATGACGTCACTTTTCCGAAAGAAATCAGGTATCCCTTCATCTATTCGAGAAAAGCCCTGAACTTGACCTGGCGACCGGGCTTTGTCTTTGCCATCATCATGTTCATGACCTTGGTACTGAGGTTTTTCGCGCCCAAGAGTCTCAAGGAAGCAACAGAAAAATGTCGCGAGGGTATCTTTTTAAGCCTCACTGCCGCTTTCGTATTTACTGCCATCGCGATGACTCTGACCAAAGCAGCATTTTATAGCGATGCCTTATCCCCCTTGGGGCTGATGTTGACCGGCTTTACCCAACTTGCCTATCTGGTCGGCATAGCAGTGGGTGCTAATGCACTTGCTCTCAGCCTAATCGAAAAGATTGGCAAATCAAGCCGCAAAGCAGAACTCTTTGCACTGACTATAACAATTACTCTCTTGAGCTTACTTGCCTTAATTCCCGACTTGGGCCCCTTGCCACGCATCGGCAATCGCCTGCTCGGCATTTTAGCCATGCTGGGGCTGGGCGGTCTGATACGAGCAAAATACAGAAAGTCAAAAGACGATTAGCTCTTAAGACCCTGATAAAACTGTGATTTGAGCCACGCGACTATTCAGGTTATCAGGACTCATCGGGTCCGCTGTAGGGCTCGAAGAAAGCTTTCTTGGCGCCCAATCCCAGGAACACAAGTAGACTCACCCCGAGAACAATGGCTACGAATAACTCTGGTTTAGTTTCAAAAGTCGCTTCCATAAACTGTAGAATCACTCCCGGTTGTCAACAAGACATAGACACTAAAAATATCGACTCTTTTAATATACACCAAACTAGATTGGTCTTATTTAATTCCCCATTGCCCCAGGCAATCTTAGAAGCATCTCTTAAGGGACATCATAAAGATATACGCCGGAGCCAGGCTCTTCGTAGCATCAATCACCAATACCTGGGAAAGGCTCAAAGCAGGCACTGGCGCTGGTCTTCTCTATAGGGGAGAGGGTTTGGACGGGAAGCCAGACCCTCTCTAGCAAACGTTCTTTATATGTATCTGATTTTGTAATCACTCAAACCTAAGCTCAAACCATAGATAAATCCACAGACAACAGACAGGGCTAAGAGTTGAGCTTTTGCGTTGCGGGCGCTTACGGCATTTAGGGCATTTATTTAGAGTATCTGGGGCATTTTGGGCATTTTGGGCATTTTGGGCGTTTTGGGCATCTTGGGCATTTAGAGTATCTGGGGCATTTTGGGTACTTAGGGTATTTCGGTTCCCCCAGGGAGAGATTGCAAAGTTGTGAGAAAGTTATGAGCATTCTAAGAAAAGCCTGTCCCCTTGTAATTTGCCTCATTCAATGAATGGTTGCCCTTTTACGGCTCCTTACTACTTATCCAGAATGTGCTATAAATGGCTTTTGTCATTCAGACAACACCAGTTAAAGGGAGATAGCCTAAATATGGTTATTGCAGTCAGCGCGAAAAAGACAATAATTGTCACCACCGTTGCAGCATATACGTTGAGCCTCGGTGCAGCCTTCGCCAACCCGCAGTCCGCTCTGGACCCATATGCCAGCGTGCAGGCTCCCACAGCCGAATCGCAAGCAGCCGCCAAGGCTAAGAAGGCAAAGAAAAAATTTGGACTTCCAGTGGTTTCGCTGGGCAAGAAAAAGCCGGTAGAAACCCACAAGCCAGCCCCACAGAACAATGATTTAAATGCGACTCAGACCATTGTTTCCACACCGGGCGCTAAGTCCAAAACAATCAAACATAGCGAAGTAGCAGAACTAGCCCCCGAACCATCAACCAAAGTTTCCGAGACCACCAAAGAGAAAATCGGTGAAGCCGGAGGCGGCGGCGGCATGATGGACGGACTAAAGACCATCTCAACCGGTTGCGGCAAAACCTTCAAAGCCGCAACATCCGGCATGGTCTCCGGCACGATGAAAGTCGGCTCCGGCATCGCTGGTGGTGCTAAAGCCTCAGGTTCCTTCCTTGCTAAAGGAATGAAGAGCACCGGTGACGCCCTCAAGAGCGGCACAGGCGTTGTCGGCGAAAAGCTCATGAGCACAGGCTCGGCTGTAAAAGACGGGACCCAGACAACTTTCGGGAAACTGGCTGGTATAGGCAAGAAGAGCCCCATGCAGAAGACCGCTGGTATGAACACCCAAACAGCTGATCTTTCTACCTCGGGCAGCGCAGCTCCGCTCATCACCAAGAAAGAAAATCAGCTCACCCCCTCGCCTATCGCCAACACACCGATTGGCGCACAGAGCGGACCCTCCGGTCTTTCCAAATTCAAGATCTGGGGCTTCAAGAACAAGCAGACAGCCAGCAAAAAGGTTAACAACCCGCTTTAATCTGCAAGCTCAGCTGACTTGATATCTAAAAATTGCGGCAGTAACGATCAAACTTCACTAGATATTGATGAAGTAGAGCGTTACTGCCGCAAAACTACTTTAATCAAGCCTTTGCAGCTCTGCGATTTCCTGTCATTAGACATTTTGCTTGCCAGCGAAACTTTCCAACACACCGGCTCCTTCAAGTTTAGAGCCGCTATTTGCGCCGCGCTCAACAGCCAAGGCAAAGAACTTTTGGCGGCTTCTTCAGGCAACTTTGGTCAAGCCCTGGCAAAAGCCGCACAAATAGTAGGAAAACCTTGCACTATAGTCATGCCCGAACAGGCATCTCGAATCAAGATGGAAGCGGTCAAATCGTTTGGCGCCAACCTCGTTCTCGTCGATACCACAAAAGAAACGCGCGCCCAAGCTTTGAGCAAGATCGCCGCAGCCAACCCTGATATCGAGACAATCAGCGCCTATGACGATGATAGAGTAATAGCAGGCAACTCTAGTCTCGGCAAAGAGTTAGCCCAACTAGACTTTGAAAAAACAATTGTCCCCGTCGGTGGTGGCGGACTAATCAGCGGCATCTCGCTTGGTCTTGCCAAAGCCGGTCACAAAGGCACAATTTACGGGGCTGAGCCTGCGATGGCGAATGACGCCTGCCTCTCTCTAAAGTGCGGCGCCTTGGTGGCAAACGAAAGCGAGCCGCCCACGCTCGCAGACGGTGCGCGCACTCTCAGCCTGGGACAACGCAACTTCAAAATCATCAGAGAATCTGTCAAATCAATTTTGGAAGCCAGTGAAGAAAATATCCGGAAGGCAGTTTTTCTGCTCTTCAAATATGCCAATCTAAAGGTGGAGCCAACCGGTGCGCTGCCTCTGGCTGCCTTAATTCAGAACCGCGAGCACTTTCAGTCGAACAAACCGGTGCTCTTGGTTTTGAGCGGCGGAAATGTAGACCCGAGTGTCTACTGCCGCATCCTCGAAACCGAGCAAGCAAACTAGCGAAACAGTTGACTTGCGGAAGCTTGGCTTTCGGGAAGTTGTATTTCGGAAAGTCGAATTTCGGGAAGTCGAATTTCGGGAAGTCGAATTTCGGGAAGTTGGCTTCCGAAACAACAGACCTAAAAATCAACGCATGATCTGACAATCACTGAGCCATTTCGTAAGCTCGACCAAGGCGGGCCGGCTGATCTCGTTACCTTGCAACCAAAGCTCGCGAAGATTTGAAAGCCGCTGAACATGCTGCACGCCTTTGTCATCAACAAGCGTCGAATTGAGACGCAAGACCTCAAGAGTTGTCAGACCGCGCAAGCGAGAGAGCCCCTTACCAGAAACCTTGGTATAGGACAGGGACAAAACCTTCAATCTACTCAAAGAAGAGAGCGCATCAAGCCCTTGGTCCGTAACCAGAGAGCCATCTAACAAGATTTCTTCCAACCCTGCTATCTGGCTAAGCAGTTTCAGACCACTATCTGAAACTGAAGTGGAAGCTAGGGAGAGCCTGCGAAGCTGCCTTAATTCGGAGACGAACTGAAGTGCTTCATCACCAATACGGGTGCAACTTAGGTCCAACTCTTTCAGTTCGGAAAGACTAAGTAAAAACTGCAATTCGGAAGAGGCAACGTCGGAACCAAGAAGAGAAAGACCGAACAAGGCGTCCTTTTGCAATCGAGCGAGATCGGCTAAGCCGTAAGTTGGATCAAA
>JAFLCK010000033.1:0-51964 GCA_017303615.1 Obscuribacter phosphatis (SeqCode) | reverse complement strand
GTGCTGAACGACGGTGTCGAGGCCATGGAGTATCTGAACAAGCTCAAGGAAACCCATCAAAACATGCCCGATGTGATCTTGCTCGACTTGAATATGCCGCGCAAGAACGGACATGAAGTCTTGGCTGAGATCAAGAATGACCCCGTATTCAGAGCAATTCCGGTAGTGCTTCTCACTGTCTCTGAAAATGACGATGACGTTATGGAAGCCCTACGCCTCAAGATGAACTACTACATCGCCAAACCTGTATCAGCAAGCAAACTGGCAGCTTTGCTGAAAGCAATTCATCAATTGCATTCTGAAACCGGCGGCGAAAATTCGCAAAATTTGGAGGAACAAAGAATTAGACTGGTACTGGCAGGTAATGAACATACCGCCCCAATTGCCCTGACCAGACTGTCGGAAGATCCCAGTGAAAGGGTACGGGCTCGCGTGGCTGAAAACCCTCGCACCCCCTCCGGCGTGCTCATGAAGCTTTCCGAAGACCCCAGCCCCGAAGTAAGACTGTCGATCTCAGAGAACATCAATACCCCCGAAGAAGTATTGGAGACCCTGGCTCGGGACAACAGCGAAGATGTCAGACTGGGACTGGCTTCTAATCACAAGCTGCCGGCCAATCTTCTAGAAGTGCTCTGCGAAGACGAGAACATCTATGTTTCAAGCCAAGCACAGAAAACTCTTGCCAGCTTAAAGCAAAGAGTTTGAGCGACTCTGAGCCTTTAGACTGAATCTTTAGATTGAGCCCTTATTTCTTCTTGAGATAGCCGTCCACCATCGTTGAAAAGGCATCGCCTAAAATGGCACCGGCCTGGTTATGCAAAACCTTGCCGCCTTGGTCGATGACAACGGTGGTGGGATAAGAGCTAACGCCATATTGACTGATCATCTCTGCATTAGATGGATCGGCAACGTTGAGGCGAGTAAATTCGATGTCTTTGTATTTTTGCTTGGCATCATCCCAGGTAGATTCCATAGACATAGAGCCTGGGCTCGAATCAGAATAGAACATAATAATGCGCTTGACGTTTGGTTTCTTTCCTTCCGGCTTAGCTTCGGCTTTGGCATCGGCTTTGCCGTCTTTGCCATCTTTAGCACCGGCAGCCGATGCCACTACCAAAGGCGCAGAAGCTGTACCAGAGCCGGCGCTCGCCGAAGAGCCTCCGCCGTAGCGCACAGTAACTTTGTCTAGTTGACTAAGCCCTGCTTGCGCATTCGCCTTGAGCGAAGCTGGACCTACATCGATCACCTTTTGATAATGCAGTTTTGCTTCACCGATGCGAGCTAAACATTGGTTGCACATAGCCATGTAATAATGGCACAAACCATCGTTGGGCTTAGCTTTCAAAACATCTTTGAAGTCGTTGAGCGCCCCTTGATAGTCTTTGGCATTGTATTTCTTGATTCCCGATTGCATGTCGGCAGCCAGCACATTCTGACCGACCACAATGCCGGTAAGCACGAGGGCGGCGGAAAACAACCATTTGATTCGACGCATCTAAAACTCCTCGGTTTCGCCAACATCTATATCTTACAAACTTTATTGAGAATACATTCGTCTGAGGGTGGCACCGTCACGATCACTCAGTTTCAAAATAGGCGCCTTCCAATACATGACATCCATCCCAGAGGGTGAATGCCCGCCGATGCCGAGGGCATGACCACATTCATGCAAAGCTAGATTATAGAGGCGATTGCGGTCGATTTGGCTGTAGCCGCTGCCGTCATAGCCAGGACAAGAAAGCAGACTCTTTGACTGTTTGAGCATGACTTTGCCGTTTTCAGACTGGGCTTCGTCTATACCGCTTGTAAAGCCGCCTGAACCAACAGCTATCTGCCCGGAACTAGACGGTCTGGTGATGATGTAATCAGCATCATCGGCTCTATACCACTGTGTAAATCTGATTGGAGAGCCTGAAACATTGGTCCAGCTGCTGATTGCCCGCCAGATAAGATCTCGCAGGTCTTGCGACCAACCAGTGCCTTGGCTGTCGTCAATGAAGACTTTCAAGGGCATTTTGCGCAAATTCCAAGCTTTCATCGGTCCACCGTCTACAAAATAGTCTGGGCTATTTGGATTGACTGTAGCCCGCCAGCGCACTAGATTGGCCAGCTGCTGCCCAAAATTAGCATCATAGCCTCCGGTCAGCCCTTCTTCGGCAGCCTGCGAGCCGCCATAGTTGGCATATTGAGCTGCCTTGAGATAATAATCACGAGCCCAGCTATAGTCTTGCGAAGCCTGATCGAAATGCCCGGCCACATCGTTGGCGACGGCGCGAGCATAAAGGGCATCGGCACGGCCCTGGACGGCATCATAGGGCAAAAGGTTGATCGCCTGCGAATAAGCACTGATAGCCTGCTCGTAATAGCCAGTATCCATGAGATTGTCACCTTCATGTTCATAGGCTTGGGCTTGCTGATTGAAGCCGTAAAACATTGCCCAGGCAGAGCTCGGTGCACTCAAAGCCAAACCTATAGATAGAGCTGTAGATAGAGCTGTAGATAAAGCTATTGAGCCAAATACAGTTAAATACTTTTGTTTGAAAGCTGCGAATCTCAATACCGCTCTCCCGAATTGGTTTCTAAATTGAATAAAGAAGTTACAGTGAGCTAGGAGTTTACCAAATAGTAAAGGCTTAAGTCGTGCCACTGTTATCTGCTTGTGACCCCGGGGCAATTCTTAAGAGCCCTATCTACTTGCCTTAGTATTCACCCTGATATTTGCTGGGCAGGCCATAAACATGGCAAATGGAGAGCCTGCCAAGTATTAACAAATCTGTCCCTATAGTTCAGACTAGGGTAATAGCCATTTTTCACTCAAGCCTGACTGGAGCACCTATGCCAACCTCAACCACTGCCAAAGTGCACAATTTTTTTGGACTGACGGCGCAACAGGCCGAAAAGGAAAATGCCAGAGCCGTGGTCATTCCAGTCAGTTGCGAAAACAAGCACAAAGAAACACGCGAAGGCGCCAAAGCCATACTGGAAGCCAGCCGCAACCTTGAATTATTTGATGACGAACTTTGGGTCGAACCCTATAAAATTGGCATTCACTCAGCCCCAGCCTTGAAAGTGGAATGTCCCGGAGCAGAAAGCGAAGCTCCCTATGCCGAAGTTATCGAGGCAGTCAAGCCACTTTTAGACATGGACCGTTTTGGCATACTGGTGGGTTCAGATCGCTCTATCAGTTTAGGAGGCGTACTAGCTTGCCTAGACAAATACCCAGATTTGTCGGTTTTGCGCTTGGGTGGACAAGCCGACTTGAGAAGTGAAGTGGACGGAAATCCTTATGACGCAGCCGCTTCTTCTTATCAGATTTATACAAGTCTGAAAAAGCCTCTTGTGGCTGAAGTGGGCGTGCGCAATATCAGCTGGGAAGAAGTAGCCTGGCTGGAGAAAGAACAGCCTAAACTAGACATCTTTTGGGCGAGAAATCAACACAAAATAGACTGGATGGATGTCTTGAACAGTCTTGGTGAAAATGTCTATCTATCAATCGACATGAGCGTTTTCGACCCGTCCATCATGCCGTCCGTACAACAGCCAGAGCCTGGCGGTCTCAGCTGGTATCCGCTTTTGCAATTGCTCAAACTGCTCTTTGTGCGCAAACATGTGGTGGCTGCCGACTTGACAGGTCTTGCCCCCTTGAAAGGGCTCAACGCCCCCAACCACATCGCCGCCCACCTGCTTTACAAACTAATCGGCTATCGTTTTGCCCTTGAGCTGGGCGTCAGTAAAAAATATCTCTAACTGCTGCGTAAGCAGTAACCGCAGGTAGTGCCAAATATGGTGCCACCTTTGTTCGGCATTATCTTTTCAAACGAGCGGATAGCCCTCAAGTCCGTAAAAGTTTTTTCAAGCATTAACGAGTCGCTATCAAATTTGTATAAAGGCCAAGGCAACTAAGAACCAAGGCAAATTGATGCAATCTTGATGTCAAGACGCCTCTCTTTGATGCGATCTTGACGCACTCTGTCGCTTAATTAACTTGGTAAGTCGGAGGTGCAAGCCATGGGTATCTGGTTGATAATCGGATTGATTGCCCTCTCCTGGGTCGGCGGCAGATTGCTTGATTCACTCTTCTGCAAAATCGAAGCAATTTTCAAAGACAAGGAAGTGGATGAACAAGCCGGAATCTATCAACTGGATTCTAGAGTTATAATCTTGCCGATCACCTGGAAATCCGTAAATAACGGTACTTTGGCGCAGATAGATCACTTAAGGGAGTAATAGATGTCGGTCAGTATTCTAAGAGGCTTTGTGGCCATGTCACTCGGTCTCAGTCTCATGGGCGCAACCAGTTCAGCTGCCGCCCTGGCTTCGACAGCCAATACGGTAGAGGTACCATCGCAAATTCTCAAAAGCGGTATCAATTTATCGACAACTACTCTCTGCCCCAACAGCCAGCAACTGGCCGATCAGCTCAATCTCACCCCGCTACTGACTCGCATTCAAGAACTGCGCGCCCTGACAGCGCAACAAAGAGGTCAGAACACCCTCGAAGCTCTATCAAATCGAGTCTCTCTTCAAGAGACTCTTGATCAAGCCAGAGCCATAATTTTTCAGACTGCGATGGAAGCCGATTTTGTCAGTGCTGAGGTTCAAGCCGAACAAAACGTTTATGCCGAAGTACTCGCTTCATACCAAGCCAGTCGCGACAAAATGGTGGCGGGAGTTAATGCAGTCAGCTTCATCACAAACGGCATACTATGGGCTGTTTCTTGTGGTCTAGCTATTCCCACCTATAAGTATCCTGGATATTCGGTACAGTCGGGCGCCACCGGTATAATTGCCGGTATGGTTCCATCACTGGCATCGATGTACGCCCTCAAGGCTTACAGCGGCAAAAAGCGTACTTCAGAGAAAGAACCTAATATGCTCGCCAAATTGTTTGACTATCCAACCAATAGCGAGATTGAATACCCCAACTCGGTTTGGAAATTCTTGACCAGCGTGCCGGCTGAGGGCGGAGGCAAAACAAGAAAAGAAGAGCTTGTCGAACGCTGGATTTCAGACAAGAACATTCCTAGCTTTACCGACTCGAAAGCCAAAAAGCAGTTGGACATCTTGACCGCCAGCGAGGCCAGAAGAAAGGGACTTTCAATTGACAGTCTCAACACACGCATAGTTATGCTTGAACAATTGGACGGCGAAGTAGGGAAAATGAAGCGCCTTTTATTGGAGCTAGCCATGGCAGTCAACGGCATCAAGCAAATCTGACGTCAATAAAAGAGAAGCACCAGCAAACATGAATTTGAAGCGAGAACCTGGCCCAACTAGGCCAGGTTTTTTGCTTGAATATTTTTCTGGATATAAATGAGCGTGATTTAAGTCAACAATGCAGAAATAGAGCTTTTCATTGCTTTGGATTGACAGGCGGAAACGCTAGGGTGAAATTATTCCTCAATCAGTTTTCAGAAAGCCAAAACAAACCAAAAACAGAGTTACGCGTAAATCTCGACCAAGCAAGTTCAGCTCTCGCTGAAATTGGCTGGTGCGGCTTTCGAAACTGAGTTTCGGCAATTTCGCCAAATAACCTGAGACACAACGGAGGAAAGTATGTTTCTGAACATCGCCAAGATGCGTTTCGGTGCCGTCTTCTAGGTACCGTACCGCGCCCCCGGCAGTTACTCACCGCCAAGAAAAGCGGTCACAGCGGACACTGTGAGACTGCCGGACAAAGCCGGAGCGGTGCCTCTCAAAGGAGCACTGCACCATGTCCAATTCCTATCGCAAGAACCCCTTCATCGGCAACTGCTCGCACAGCGATAAGCCCGGCAAGGTCAACGCCAACCGCACCCTGCGCACCCATGTGCGCCAGGCTCTGCGCACCTGCGACGACTTTGAGGCGCTCATCCTGCCCATCCTGCGCGAGGTCAGCAACGTCTGGGACTTCCCCAAGGACGGCAAGCATCGCCTCAACACTCGCGGTCCCAACTTCCGCAAGTGGATGCGCAAGTGATCGGTTGCCCTGAAAACTTGCTGAACAACTAGAAACATCGACTTAGCTTCGTGCCGGTTAACTGCTCCCAAGCAACGACCGGCACGAAGCCTTTTTCTCCCAAGTTCAATTTCTGGTTCCGACCTTTTTCATTTTGCCGCTAATTACTATCTTATACAGTATTTCATTCCGGCTGAACGAGAGCCTCTCTCCTGTTCCAAAAACTAATGAGCCGGCTTCTCGTTTACACCGCTCTCAAACCGCAACGACTGCCCCTTACGCAAGAGATAGAGCGCTCTCAGCGAAGCTTGGACAAAAACATTGGGCATATCGCGCTGGGGCATTCTGCCGCTCTCAGAAAACCAACGAGCCCGGCCCAAGAGTCCATCAATCTGACCGGCGGAATGACCGGCTCCAGTGAGCGCCGACCGACCAGAAGGCGTATCGAAGTCGCGCACAAAACTCTTGACCATATCATGCGATTCGGCAGAAATCGGCTTGCCCGAGAACTGCGAAATCAATCGATCGTTCAAGAGTGACACCCGACTTGCGGTCTTACCCCAATAAGGTGTGTAGTCTGAGGTATAGCGAGCATTGGGAAGGGCATCGGCAAAATCGATGTTGCTCATACGATTGCCACGCCCAAGAAGCAGATTGTGGCTATGATTGTCCCATTCAGCCATGAGCATGCGCTCAATCCAGACCTTTTCGTATTGGCTGCGCAGAAAGGGATCGTTGCGCAAAACTCTGGCAGCAGCGCGGTCGCTTGTCAGTCCAAAGGTAAAATTAGCCTCTGCCCGCAAACCCTCTTCAAAAGAGCGACCAGAAAGCTCTTGCAAATAGCCCTGTTTCTTCTGCCCGTTAATTACTACTTCCACAGGCACCACTGCCCGAGACTCGGTACCTGGCGCCAAACTGCGATGCAATTGATAGTCGAAAAGTTCGTTATTGAAGCGTGCTTTCATCTCGGGCGTATCAGTCAACCTGAAAAGCACCGGCTTAACCTGACCATTGCTGACAATTTCTGCGCTGTAGGCTACTTCGTTGAGCGGTTCCTTTATTGTGAGCGGCGAGTTCTTCAACTCAAGCTGACGTGCATCCAACTCATTGAAGCGCGCCACTCTCTCGGGCACGGGTCCTGAAGGTTTTTCAGAGCCGATCTTGGCAGCATTAACCTGGGCTTCAGGGTCAATCCGCATGCGGGCGGCCCTATCAAGACCGCCAACACCGGCAGCCAAAGCGTTGACCGAGGCCGCCATGGATGCTCGATACATGATCTTGCTCATATCAAAGTCTTCGCCGTCGCGTCTCTGCCTAAATAGCTCTTCGGAGGCACCGCTGCCAAGCCCGAATACGCCGCCGGTAGCCATCATCGGCAAAGCCGGATGACGATAGAGAGCACCCTTACTGACGTAATTTAGCTTGCCGATGGTAAACTCGGAGGCACCGAACAAAGCCGCGTCCATAGCCATTGCGCGAGGATCGAGGGCTGTTCTCAAAGTAGCATTGACCCCAGCTGCCATAGAAGCATCACCATTGCCATCCAGCCAGTTTTCTCTGGTCAAAGCCGTCTGACTGGTGCGATCTGTAATGCCCATGGCAATACCCTTCATAGCCGGTGAAGAGTTGATATTGCCCATAAAATGCATGGTGCCTTTCAAGGCAGCGCCTTTGGCGGCGCCCAAGGTAAAGTCCTGCATCTGCACACCGAGAGAATCTTGCGGTTTAGCTTCATCCGAACCCCAAACTCCTATGGAAGAAGCCAAACCGACCCGTCTTCCCAAAAAGAGCGGCACAGCCTTGATAAACATCTTGCTGTACTTTTCCACTTCATCATGGCTTCTTGCTGTTTTATCGTCTTCGCCAAGAGCAAGCTTTGCTGCTGTCGATGTAAGGTCTTCAACCGTGCGGTCTAGATAAGACTGCGGGCGCGCAGGCTGATCTTTCTTTGCCGACTTGATGTCGGGCAAAAGATAATCCCCGGCATCTAGGTTGGAGCCGGGTGAAACAAAAGTTCTATCGATGGGAGAACGGCTGGAATCCATCAGACCTGTAACTAAAGAGCCTCTTGGTTTATGCAACCTAGTTCTATATACCCTTACGATTAAGGACGCTAAAGCACTTGACTACTAGGTTTGTCGTGGCTAGTTTTCTGAGCCGGAAAAGGCTTGGCGGGAATTGTTGTTGAGATGGCTCTATGCGCGTTAACCAAGCGACAGCGGGCTATTTAGAACTCCAGCTCTCTCAAGTCAAAAGAAAATTCTTCGCATCGGCTTTACTTCAACTATTGCCTCTAGCAGCAGAGAATAGTCTCATGGTGCCAAGTACAGGATGAGGAAAACTGTTTTTCTTCAACTAGTCATTCCTCAAAGTTAAGGTTAACGGGCTTTTGCCTAACCTCAAGAATTTCTCGCTTGTCGGTAACCTCGACATCATCCGATGCCGGCTCCAGCGCAACTTTCGAAAACCATACCTTACCCTCGCCACTGAGAAGCACACCAAAGGCTACAGCCTTCGCTCCCCATGGCACAGCAAGCACACACTCATAGTAATTCCAATCAGTGGTGCCATTGATTGGATTTCGCTGCATATTGTCGAAACCAAGGACTTTACCACCCTCTCCATCGATGCGCATCCACAGCGCTGCCCAGTCAGCCTCTTCGCTTTTGATCTGGGCACTCAAACGCATTTTCTTGCCCAGACAAAACTCAGCATCAACCGATTGCATCAGTGTGCCAAAGCCATCTTGCCTAGCGCCGTGCGATTTAATCAGTGCGCATTTGCCACCAGCAAACTTGGTCGCAGCATCTACGTACATCTTGTAGGTTTCTGGATGGCTACCGCTGGCTATCCATCCGGTGGGCAGGCGCTGCGGAGCTTCTTTACCAAGATCATCGGAATCTTCAAAATCAAGGTTGATAGGCTCGGCATGCTGTCTTTTCTCACTTGCAGAAGAGGTCGTCTCTCTGGTTTCCTTTAGCGTGCCATGCTTGCCCGTTGTGGCAGTATCACCAGAGACTTCGGTCAAGGTAAAGTCTCTGAACCACGCCCTACCATTACCATTGACGACACCGCCGATATAAATATTATCGCTACCTTCAGGTATGTCGATCACGCATTGGCAATCGGTCCAGTCGTTAGTGCCTGTAAGCTCGCGTCCCTCCATATAATCATGACAGACGGTCAACTTTCGCCCGGCATCGGCACGGAAAAATAAAGCAGCATTGCCCGCAAGAGCTTCAGTTTTAATTGAGGCTACAAGTTTCACGCGCTTGCCTACATAAGAGTCGGCATTCACAGCCTGCAAGAGCGCTCCCCAAACAGCACCATCGACTTTCACAAAGGCTGATGCCGGAGCCCCTCCGCCTGATGAATTAGTCAAACCAACTTCGACATCTCCATCACCGTGCTTTTGCTTGAACCAGCCGACCGGGGTAGCGTCAATTGGAAATTCTTGACTGCCTTTGCGAATCCCCTGCGAAAAGTCTAAATTAGTCGGCCGTAGATTCTGATACTGTATGCCGCAAGAACGTCTGTCCCACATGGTATCAGTCGATGGAACGTCTAAGCCGACAAATTGCAGATCGAAATCATCCAGCCAAAGGGAACCATTACCGAAAAGCAAAACGCCGAAAGAAATGCTGGTGCTGTTCTCGGGCACATCTAGAACAACCTGATACTGCGTCCAATCTGTGTCACCCTTTATAGGTCGAGTTTGCATATTGTCGAAGCAGACAATCTCTCGCCCCGCATCGACGCGCATCCAGAGACCGGCCCAATTTTCGACTGATTCTGATTTGATGAAAGCAGTCAATTTAATGCGTTTACCCCGATAGCCATCGGCATCGATCGACTGCATCAAGGTGCCGAAGCCATCTACCGACTCTTTAATCGAACACAATCGAACGCACCTAGAGCCGGAGTGGCAGAAATCGGCAAAATAGCCGATCTCGTACCAATTTGGATGGCTTCCTGAGATAATCCAGCCTTTGGGGGGTACCGATTTCGCAGCTGTCATAGAATCGCTCCAAGAAGAACGCTTTATTGATCTTACCCTGAAGACAGCTGCCGAACGAATTCACGGAACGAATTCGCTATAGTGGCAATAATTTTGATACGGTGGTTGCAGAGAATTTCTTCATGGTCAATTCGAACTATCGGATAGTCAGACTGCGAGCGGCATTTTGTGGCAAAGCAAATGGGATCATATTCATATGCTGATTGAAATCCAAACTGCACAAAACCATTAGGCAATAACTGAAAAAGGCCCTTTGCACAAATCCACACAACCGGCATAGCTTCAAGACTTACTCTATCTACGACCCTGTGTCATTCTACCTAGTATCACAGGCAGCGCCTCATCGAAATCAATCTGTCCGTTTCCATCTTTGTCCAGCCTTCTGAATATTCCTTTTGCTCTTCTCTCAGCATCAGACTGACTGAGCGACTTCCTGGCATCAGCTATCAACTCGTCCTGACTGATAGTACCTGAACCATCTTTATCGGTCGAGCTAAGAAACTTATCCCAGCCCTGGCGAGCCATGGCCTTTTGCTCGGGACTCAGCCTGGCATACATCGGATTCTGCTCTGGGTTGGCAGCGACTGCAGGTACTTCAGGATTTGCAGCTCTTCGAGGATCTGCCTTGGCATCAGCGGCAGCTGGCTGCTGTGGCTTATCCTCAGGCGAAGCCGAGACCTTGAGTTTATCACCAGCTCTAATCAAATCGGGATTAGCCTTCAACTCTGGATTCAACTCCAAAAGCCGCTTCATCTCTTCTTGAACAGAAGCTCTAGACACCTCCTGGTTATTCTGCTTGAGCATACGAGCAGCAATTCCACTCAAGGTATCACCCCTGGTGATTTCATATTCGCCTGCCTGGTCAGCATTAACAGGCTTCTGCGCCTGCTCGCGAGCAGCATCGGCCCAGCTTACCGGCTTATCTGCCGGCTTCTCTGCAGGCTTATCTGCAGGTGCAGCAGCCGCAGCATCGACTGGCTTATCTACTGGCTTATCTGCAGGTGCAGCAGCCGCAGCATCGACTGGTTTATCTGCTGGCTTATCTACAGGTGCAGCAGCCGCAGCATCGACTGGCTTATCTGCTGGCTTATCTACAGGTGCAGCAGCCGCAGCATCGACCGGCTTATCTACAGGTTTATCTATAGATACGGCCGCTTTGCCCGCATCAGCGCCGGCAGTCACACCAGCCGCCTTATAAGGATCCGTCATCTCTAAATATCCACCGGCGGCGCTACTTTGATCTGCCTGCGGAAGCGCAGAGAATCGCAAGGAACGGTCTGCACCTTCAGTGAGACTGCCGAGATTTAGTGCCGATGGCGGCGTGTCAGAGCTGCGGCTCTGTTCGAAACGCTCTATGCTCATAGAAAAATACCTGAATATTGGTAAAGAGGGAGCTGAAAGATACCTAAGAACGAGCCTGAAAGGGGAGATTAAGAGATTGATTGATACTAAACGTGTCTGCTGCCTGAGGCAGCAAATTGATACAGCTGACGTCTTGACATCATAACAAAAGCCGGCTCTTTGGCAAATAAAATTTTTTAAGCAACACCAATTTGACAGTATTTTGCCACAATCGCTGTCTAGTATTGTGGCAGCTATGCTCGATCAAACCCAGTCACGATCAGAAAAGCCAGCAGCTGAGTCGATTAAATCGGCTGAGCCGAACATAATTGAGAAACTCTGGTCTGAAAATCTCTGGCAAGACGCCAAACAATTAATAGAAGAGAACAGCAAAACCGCGACCGGTTACACTGTTGCCGCCATTTCATTGGGAGCAGGTGTTTTCGCCTGTCGGGGCAGACTGTTCGGCACTGGTCTTAAAAGAGTTGCGGGTTTCCTCCCCGACAGCGAACTTTCAGCGATGGAAGGCATGACCAGCCAGACTCTGATTCATAAGTCTATTGCTAGTTTGCCCGACTCGCTCAAATTTGCAGAAAACAGCTTAGGGCCGGTCAGTGCCGCTAAGCTTCTCAAAATCGGACAGGAACCGGCTATAGCTTTCGCTCACGCTAGAGGCGCCTCTCTGGTCTTGCCGCAAAGTTTAACCAGAGGTTCTATCAGGGCAATAACTGAAAGTCATGACGGCAAAATAGCCCTACAGATGACTGACGATGCCGTGTTCAAGATGACCGGCAACGATCTGCAAATGCTTTTGCCCAGAAGAGCAAGTCTGGCAAAAGAAGGCGCCGAACTGAAAGTTGACACCTGGAGAGGTAAAACAGTACAAATCGGACAACAGTCGGAACGCATCTGGCAAGGGAAAATTGATGGCGTTGACATACAGACTAAAGCGAGCAGATCAATAAATCTAGACTCGGGGCTGACTTTCTCATCAATGTTTGTACCGGCAAAAGAAATAGCCGGACTCTCTAAGCAGGCCCGCATAGCCGCCTTTCGCAGCGGCTCAATCTATTCTCGCAACTATGTCGGCGTCGGCATTAGCGAAGGCGGCAGCCGTACCGAAATCGTCAGCAGTCTCTATGGCGGTGCAGGGCGTCCTTCCTTTTTCAAGTTAAGCAGAGAAGCAGCTTTACCTGATTCCACCAAACCTGTTTCGACCCAATTGCAAGCTTTGGCATATCTGCGAGAACCAGCGCACAATGCCGCTTTCAAACCGACAAAACCTCAAGAGCTAACTGTCAATCTTAAACGTTTCGATCATAATAGCGGACAAATAAATGCGCAACTACTGGCGGTGCTTAAGGGTGAGAAGCTTCTGGTGCCGGTAAGAAACTCACAGGGCGGAGAAACCCTGCAAACCCTGGCGGAAATCTTAGCTAAGCCTTAAAACAAAATCCTAAAGCAAAGCCCCAAAACCAAGCCCTCCAAAGCCAAGTTCGAAAGCAAGCAAGCCTAGACCAAAGCAATCGCCCATTCCACTGTGTCGACACCTTCGGTGAAGAGCAAGTGCGGCTCACCCTGGGGCTCTAAGCCAAGAGGGCTGAGCATAGAATTCACCTTGAAATCTGCTTCCGCTTGCTGCAGAGGCCACTGCCGGTGGTGAATCTCACCACGATAAACTTTGCCTGCAAACTCAGTAAACAGACAATAACGCTCGGTCAAAAAATGCTCAAGACTGCCGCTCTTACTTTTGAAGACGCTGCCCTTACCGCAATAACTGACCACAAGATCAGCTTCACCCACAGGGGTCGGCTCTGGCGAAAGAGACTCTTGGTTGGCGTTGCGCTTGCTCGTATAATTGAACTTGCCTAGCTTTTCGGTTATAGACATGACGGCATTATAGTAAGGCAGTTTATAGAGTGTGCGAGCCAGATAAACAGCCACAAAATTGGCTGCATCCAAACTAAAGAAATAGACTCCGGGTTGCCCCTTGTAGCTGACATAGGTGCGAACATTCAATTCTGGGAAATAAGAGAGCCAGGGCAGACTGGGCAGGTAGCGTGGACTGACCTCGGACATATAGAAAGGCACGACCCCGATATAGGCTTGTCCATCATAAAGATCAAGATCGAAACAAGCCGGAACAAGCTTTCTCACAACATCGGCGCTAAACTGCCAGTGGGCAAAAAGCAGGTTCGACCAACGTTGATTCATAACCCAAGGCTGCTTAGAAAGCGGAAAAGGTCTGTGGCTGTGGTCTTGTAACGTGGAGGCGAATTTCTTGTAAATCAGGCTCATGGGGCATTTTAACGCTTGAGAATAGTTCTGACTCGTTCTTGCACTGCCGAAACATTGAGAAACTCAGCTTGCAATTCTGCACAATAGCTTAGCGATTCTGCCTCTGTTTTTCCCTCATTAAAAGCTAATGCTAATTTGCTTGCCTGAATAGCTGAAGGTTCTTTAGCGGCTATCGTAGAGGCAAGTTTAAGAACAGCTTCTTCCATAACTTCAGCGTTCTGAAAGATTTCCACCACCAGACCGGCACTTTGCAGAGTCCGGGCAGAGACCCTTTCGCCGCTCAAAGCCATCTTTCTCACCAGTCCTTGATGCATGCGTCTTGGTAATCTTTGCAAAGAGCCTAAGTCTGCCATCAAGCCCACATTGATTTCTTCGATGCTGAATCGAGCGCTCTCGGTAGCAAAGCAAATATCACAAGCACTGACAAGATCAAGCCCAGCCCCCAAGCAAAGTCCGTCTACCGCCACCAGCGAAGCGAAAGGAGCGCCAGGCAAAAGGGCGAAACCAGCTTGCAAACGAGCGATCAGGTCTTTCAACTTTTGTTTGTCTTGGTCGCTTTGGTTGGCTAAGAGGTCAGACTGAGAGAGCACCGCCAAATCTATGCCGGCGCTAAAGTGCTTACCGAGAGCCGTAATGACTAAAACTCTCGCTTGCAGATCCACCAATTTTTCAATAGCTTCTCTAAATTCATCAAAGAAGGAAAGCGGCATGCTATTGAGCTTTTCAGGCTTATTGAGCTGCAAGTGGGCAATTTTATTCTCGTCTAGAGAAAGATCAAACTGGGTAAAGCCAAGCATCAGAATTTCACCTTTTCGGGCGCAGCCCCTATGAAAAAATCAGAGAGCAGTTCATTGCCTGGCACGCAGGAATAATGGCTTAAATCCTCGACTCCAGAAAGTTTCAGAACCTCGCCGTCGAGCAAAAATTGCCCGGTGAAAGAGGCGGCATCTTGCTGGAAAATATAGTGAGCGGCGTCAGCCATGATGTCGGCTTTGCGTGAACGTTTCACACTGGCTTCACCACCTAAAAGATTGCGCACGGCGCTGGTGTCGATTGCTGTCTCGGGCCAGAGCGAATTTACAGCGATGCGATACTTCTTAAATTCACGGGACATACCTAAGGTGTAAAGGCTCATGCCGTATTTTGAGACCGTATAGGCAACATTCTCAGCAAACCAACCAGGGTCGAGATTGATGGGCGGCGATAAGTTGAGAACATGGGCGTTGCTGCTCTTTTTTAGATGGGGCAGAGCATACTTGGTCACCATAAAAACAGCCCGAGCATTGATGCTGTGCATCAAGTCATAGCGCTTCATTTCTGTATTTTCGGTGTTCGAAAGTTGAATAGCGCCGGCATTATTGACGACAATATCTATCCCGCCAAAAGCCTCCACTGTTCTTTGCATGGCATGCCTAACCTGCTCTTCATCGCGCACATCAAGTTGAATGGCTAGAGCATGGCCGCCCGCCTCTTCTATTTCTTTAGCGGCAGTATAGATCGTGCCCGGTAAGCGACTATCTTCGCTGACAGTCTTGGCGCACACCGCTATGCGGGCTCCGTCTCGGGCGGCTCGCAAAGCAATAGCCAAGCCGATACCACGCGAAGCGCCGGTGACAAAAATAACCTTATTCTTGAGACTCATGACAAACCCATAGAAACTGCCTCGCTAGTTATAGCAGTACAGCCTGGCAAAGACAGATGGCGGTGAATATTTAAGGCGCCAAAATCTTGTTTGACCTGACCTTCTTAAAGCCCGGCGGCAACCTAAAGACAGAAAGCGGCACCCTTACTTTCTCTATCTTGCTTGTGGCTAGCACAATCTGGCTCTTACCCTTGGTCGTGATCGACATTGAAAGCGGTACTTCATTTTTGTTCGGCAAGCCCGATTGCCAATCGGGCAAATCATATTGCCGTCTCAAAAAGGTCAATACAGGCTTGCATTGCTCAAGAGAGTGCGGCGAAGAGAGAGAGTCAGCTGTAAGTAATTCAGCCTGAGCAACTGAAGCAATGCCCAGGGCTAAAAGCTCAGCCTTGCTCAGACCGCTTTTCATACGATAAACATGACATCTCAGACCAAGCAGGTCTTTATCTTGCGCCTTTACAAAAGGGATACGCGGCAGTGAAAGACCCCAAAAGACCGCCGCTGTTTTATGCATATAGCCTTCATGGGCGTCTAAAGGAAGGTCAAAATAGGTTTTTGTCTTTAAATTGCAGGTATGAACCCTCCAGTCTGGGGCAGCCGCCACAATATTCAGACCCACCGAAGGGCTTTCCCACAAAAATCCTTCTTGGCAATAGGTGAACGAAATAGGCTCGCCGTAGAGCTTGCTGCTCTGAGTTAATCTGAGACAAGAAACCATGTTTGGCGAGGGCGCCGCAAGGGCAACGGAACTTGCCGCAAGCGAAAGCGCCAAACAGCCGCAAAGCAGAAACACAGCCCCCTGGCACATCTTGAAGGTTTTAAGGGTCAAATCTCTAATTTTGGCTGGTCCTTATTTGCAATTGCATAAAACTGGGTATCTAATTCCCATGGGGATAGAAGTTATAATTTAACCCAATTTCATCCTGCCGTTGAAATCAAGATTGCTTACGCGGAGATACACATGACAAGCACACAGAATCCTTCTCCTTCCCAGGAAACAGTTGCCACAAAGTGTCGGCTGGTTACTCGAAGCGACTTTGACGGACTTGTCTGTGCCGTTCTGCTCAAGCACCTTAACATGATTGACAACATTTTGTTCGTGCACCCAAAAGACATGCAAGACGGCAAAGTAGCGGTAACAGACCGAGACATCACCACCAACTTGCCCTATGTGCCGGGCGTGCATCTAGCTTTCGACCACCACTTAAGCGAAACCATAAGAAATAAAGACAAGATAGACAATCACATCATCGACCCCAATGCTAAGTCAGCAGCTCGCGTAGTCTATGACTATTTCGGCGGTGCCGAGACCTTTCCGGCGCGCTGGAACCAGATGATGGAAGAAGTAGACAAAGCAGACGCTGCGCAATTCAGCATAGAAGAAATTCTAGAACCGCAGGGCTGGGTGCTCCTGAACTATCTGATGGACCCAAGAACCGGGCTTGGTCGTTTTCGCAATTTTAGAATTTCAAACTATAACTTGATGATGGATCTCATCGATTATTGCAAAGACCATGACATAGACGACATTATGAAAATGCCCGACGTCATGGAAAGAGTAGAGCTGTACAACGAGCAAGCCGAGCTGTTTAAGGCACAAATCAAACGTTGCGCCACAGTCGAAAAGAATCTGATCATTCTCAACCTCAAAAACGAAGAGACGATCTTTGCCGGCAACCGCTTTATGATTTATGCGCTCTATCCGGACACCAATATCTCGATGCACGTGCTGTGGGGACTAAAGCAGCAGAACACAGTCTTTGCCATCGGCAAGTCTATAGTCAATCGTTCATCAAAAACAAAGATCGGCGAGCTCTGTCTAAAGTACGGCGGCGGCGGCCACGACAATGCCGGCACCTGCCAGGTGGACAATGCTGCTGCCGATGAAGTAATGCATGAACTGGTAGCAAAGATTACATCAGACGGTTAAAGTACAGAGAGAGAGCCACTCCCGACTCTCTCTCTGAAACCTGTTTATCTTGCAAATAAAGAAAAGAATTTTTGAAAAGAAAATTGGTAATGTTTTTTCGCTTGCTTTCTCCTTTTTGAAGATACCTGACTAAACTTCTCTCTAAATCAAGTGAATCGGACACCCCTGACAGATTCACTTTGGCAAGGAGACCTTTGGTCTCTAGCTTTCGGTTGGTTGAATACACCCCTGCTTCTTCCAACTGATTGGGCTTTCCCTTGCTTGTGAATGGATATATACTGGGCAAACTTTTTCTGGACAAAGAAACAAAAAAAATTTTGATTAAATGACAAAAGATTTTGAAAGCGATTGTCGATTCATGGAAGCGGCTCTAGAACTGGCAAAAGCAGCCGGCATAGACATACCGGTGGGAGCGGTGATAGTGAAAGGCAGCGAAATCATCGCCGGCGCCGCCAATGAAAAAGAAAAACATGGCGACCCGACAGCTCATGCTGAAATAGTCGCGATTAGGCAGGCTTGCCAGATTTTGGGCGACTGGCGTCTGAGCGGCTGCACTATCTATACTACTTTAGAGCCTTGCCCGATGTGCGCCGAAGCGATTTTGCAAGCCCGAATCGACAAAGTAGTTTTTGCAGCCTACGACGAATTATCGGGCGCACTAGGATCAAAATTCAATCTCTATATAAAGGGAAGAATCTACAACCCTCCGCAAGTGCTTGGCGGCATCATGGAAGCAGAAAGTTCAAGGCTCTTGAAAGAATTTTTCAAGAGCCTGAAGCATAACTAGTTTTGCCTTTATCTATTGAATTTAGCAGCCGACCTTACCAGCGTCTGTTGCCTGGAATATTCAGAATGATTCCAACTCCGCCGTTGGGATTGATCACAATTCCACCGTTGGGGCGTCCGTGATCACCAGGCAAGGGCACAACTACTCCCGGGCCGCCCCATCCACCGCGAGGAAAGCGTGGGTCATATCTAGGGTCATAGCGAGGGTCATATCTAGGGTCGTATCTAGGGTCATAGCGAGGGTCATATCTAGGGTCGTGGCCCCTGGGAGGATAATACTGACCGCCGTCGCAGCGCCCCTGTGGAGCGTCCGACCAGCTCGTCACTGGATGAAACTGATAGCGACCGGTTCTCTGGTCATAACCAGAGACGCCTACGGTTGTTTCGGTGCGGATTCTTCCACACTGATCACGCACTTGCTGGCTGGTTATTTCCAGGTCGGATCCATAATTTTTCTCTTCTAACTGTCTAGTGCGGTTAATCAACTGCCTAAACTCGTAAGGGTCCATTTGCGTCGCATCTTGGCGCAATCTATTGGCTGCCTGACGCGCATCGCCATAATCAAGCGTTTCAGCTACATATCTAGCTTCTCTTTCAACAGGATCGCCGCGATGTGACATAGTGCAGGCTCCACAAATAGAACAGTAAAATCCAACGGCTACATACTCGCACCCTATATATGCTTTGTCACCGGTGGAAATACGTAGTAAGCTTGGAATTCTTGCGGTCAAGAGGAAAAACTAGCTAATCTTATGTAATGTAAGTGGCTTATTTGCCCCGCACCTTGCCTTTTACCTGCCCAAGACCACCCGAAGCAGAGGGAGCCTTACCCCGCAAAACACCGTGTTGGGTATTCAATAATTCCAGTTCGGTCTTGAGGGCGGCAAATTCAGATGAAAGTTTCTTCTCTTCTTCGGCCAGACGACTGCGGTTCAATAGAGCCCTATCGGCGTGGTCATTTTCAGCCACCTTATCGTTTAAGCGAGCCTCACTTTGGGCTAGCTCAGCCTCGGCCCGGGCTAAGCGGTCGCGGTCATTGCGCAGCTGATTAGCCATTTTGGCATTCTCTTCTTCAGATAGCTGCAACTCTTCGCAAATATGAGGCGGCGGCACATTGGGCATGTGAAACTGGTCTGTGTGTAAGCTGTACTTGCGCACATGCTCGGCATAGGCTTTCTCGCTGGCACGGCAATGACCTAGATCGCGCCCCACTTGCTGCATATGGGCGCGATAAGCATCGACATGGGCTTTGAAAGCCTTCAAATCACGATTGTACTGGTCTAGATCGGCTTGTGATGCCTGCAATTTGCGGGCTTGCTCATTGAGACCGCGAGCCTTTCTGATGGCATCTTGCATATTTACCGAAGACTGGCTGGCATTGAGACGAAAATCTTTACCCTCAGCCAAAAGCTCTCTAGCCGACTCTATGCGACTTGCGCTTTGACATACTTCAGGCTCGGCAGCACAAGCAAAGCTAGTGATTAGCCCCTGCGACCAAGCCAATAAGCCCACTGAGAATAATAAACGACCAAGACGTTTAGGCAAAAAATGCTCCCTTTAGATTGCTTCTCTTTTCGCTTATCTACTTGCTTTTTTATGAAACCCTTTGACTGCAAGCGACTTGGCAGTCAGTTCGATCTCGGGATCTTCGGGCACAGGTGGGTCGACAATACTAGGATTATCATCGCCATAATATCTTACGTATAAGTTTGTACCCAGGGCACGCAAGCGACTGCCGCCAGGGCTCAAAGGCTGCAACATCTGGGCTTTCAAATTAGCCGCACTCTCATTGACAAAAGCAGCTTTACGAGCCGCTTCAGCCCGTGCCAAATAATTTTGGCGCACCCAATCGGTCTGCATATAATAACTGTTCATGATGGAAAGGTCGCTCATCTCATGGCGCTCGCCTCCACCCGGATAATAAGTGGTAATCGTGCCTCGACGACCGCCGCCCTGTCCTCGCACCTCTTGCATAGACTGCAACATGCGTCTTTGCGCGATTGTAGCTAGAGCCGACTTCCAGCTTGAGACATTATCGCTGTCTTTCTGAATGCGCTGGGTCATATCACCGACCTGGCGGTTTATAGTTTTGATTGTATGAGAGACAAGTTTGTCAGAATCTTGCGCACCTGGCTTGTAGTAAGCATCTTGCCGAACCATCTGCAATAGTTTAGCCTTGCCGTAGCGACCATAAGTACCGAAAGGATCGACCTCGAAACAAGCTTTGTAAGCTTCACGCGCACCCTCGCGATCGTTCAGCTTGATCAAAACGTCGCCCATGTAGGCATAAGATAGCGGGAAGCGGGGATTGAGCTTGATAGACTCGAGAAGTTCGGAAGCCGCGGCTTTGTAGCGCCTTAGCCTGATGTCTTTACCGGCCTTTTCATACCAAGTCAAATATGTTTCTTTCTCTCGCTTTTTCTTAGCCTCTAGATTGGCGCCGGCAATACGCCGCGCCGCCAAAGCTTGCTTAGATTCCGCCTCTTCCTTTTTAGCAAAAGCAGGCAACAGGCGGGCAAGCCTTTCTTGCTCAGGAAGCTTTGAAGGAAGCTCACCAAAAACAGAAATCTCAAGTCTCGAAAGGCGCTTATCTAGTCCATCACAGTTGTAGTCGCGGGCATAAAGCTTCTGCTCCAAAGCTGATACTTGCTGTGAGCTGTCCTGCGAAAGCAAGCTAGGCTGGAGAGCACTTTGCCCGAGTTTGCTGGAGTTTATTGGGTTAATCAGGTTGGCGGCTTGGCAATTATCTTGTGATTCAACATTTTCAGCCGCAAAAGCAAGAACGGCTTGATTTGAAAAAACAGTCAAAGAAATGAGCCCGCCGATGGCAGTCGCGATTGTAGATCTGTTGAAGGGCTTTGACATGGACAAAAACATCGAGTGGCGCGGTGATCTACTGAGTAGACACCTGAAAAGCCTTTGTGTCAAGAAAGTAGAATACGAAATCGCTGCCACAATTAATCTAAATTTGTCGATTTTGATTGAACTTTTTGCCGACTTACTACGTATTAAAGTTATGACCCAAAGAGCAAAGAAAGTTGACTAGCAGAAACACCCTTACAAAAAAGCAAAGCGGCGGCAGACTCATGCATCTCACCGCCGCTCTCTTCTGTTTGTCTGCACCTTTGGGGCAAGCACAACCAGAAACACTTTCAAGCCAAAAACCCTACCAAGTTGGTATAGAGCAAAATGTGCATCGGCAGTCAGGAGCGAAATATAGACTAAAGCGAAAGGCAGGAGCTGAGTTTGATACAACTCAAAACAGCCTCAGCTCAGGCACTCAGTCATCATCGCTGACTGGACAAGTGAACGAAATCGCCAAACTCAAGAACTACAAACTAGAAGTAATCATAGATAAGTCAATGTCGATGCGACATAAAGATTGTCCAGACGGCCAAAGCCGCTGGCAATGGTGCCTTAAGCAGGCAGAGAACCTCGGTGATGAGATTGCCAGACTTAGACCAGGCGGCATAACAATCTCTACTTTCGCCGGCAATTTCGAGGTGCACAAAGATGTCACAGGCAAAGACATCGCTGCAATTTTTGCCGGTACCAATCTCAGTCTGGGCACACGACTGTCCCTGCCTTTGCGCAACCGCATCGAAGAGTATTTAGCCAAGACAAAAACAAGCGCCAAACCACAAGAGCCGCTTCTTTTGGCAGTGATAACCGATGGCGCTCCTGCGCCAAAAATAGAACCATATCTTGTTTCAGACTTGCTAATCAAAACATCAAAGAGACTCAAGAACGGTGGCGAAATCAAGCTAGTATTTCTGCAAGTGGGGGCGAACAGCAATAAAGGACGCAAATTCCTCAATTTTCTCGACAATCAACTGGTCGCCAACGGTGCTAGTTTCGACCTTGTTTCCACTGTCAGCTTCGAAGAACTGCTGCAGACAGGCCTTGCCTCGGCTCTTTCTAACAGCCTGGCATCAGACTAAAGTCGGCTGCGATAAAGAACGGTTCACTTCCACAGTTATGTGCACAAGCTCTTCATGAATTGCCAGCTTTTCTTTGACCAGTTCAGGACTCAAATCTTCTTGCACCGAAATCGAAACAATACAAGCAAACTTACCGCGACCGACCCGCCAAACATGCAGATCGGTTAGCTCAGCGGCACTGGGCAAGCAGGCAATAACTTCCCGCACTTCACTGACCACCGGTGCATTCATTTGCGCATCAAGCAGCACCAGTGCGCTTTCTTTGATAAGTCCCCTGGCCCAGCCAAGCACAAGAAAGGCGCCCACTATACCCATGATCGGGTCTAAGCAGTTGAGGGCAAAAAACTTACCACCCAAAAGCGCCACTATCGCCAACAAAGAAGTAGCAGCATCGGCTAAAACATGCAAATAAGCTGAATGCAGATTGATATCGCGATTATGGTCGTGACCATGGGAGTGCGAATGAGTTTCATGAGAATGCGAGTGGCTCTCATGAGAATGCGAGTGGCTCTCATGAGAGTGTGAATGGCTCTCATGAGAATGCGCACCCTGCAAAAGAAAGGCGCAAACCAGATTAACTGCCAGTCCGATTGCAGCCACTATAATCGCTTGGTCAAACTGAATCGGACTGGGTCTAAATAAATGCTCCACCGATTGGTAAAGCATCAGCAAAGCGACGCCAACTAGCATTAGAGCGCTGGAATAGCCGCCCAAAACTTCAATCTTCCAAGTTCCAAAGGTAAACCGCTCATCGCGAGAGAGCTTTCTTGCAGCCTGGTAAGCTAAAAGCGACAGCCCGAGAGCCAAGGCATGAGAACTCATATGCCAACCGTCGGCCAAAAGAGCCATCGAATTGAAGAGCCAGCCACAGACAATTTCAACCACCATCATGGCGGCAGTAATGAGAACAGCAAGACCGGTAGCCTTTTCACCGCTTTCATTACCGCTATCAAAACTATGACTGTGGCAACTCTTCACGCTATTTGGACCTTCCATAATTGACTGTCTCTCAACTAGCGACCTTTCAAGGGGTCAAAAAGCTCCAGCGGCAATTTTGGCTCATCAAAAACCAGCTTGACGCCGGGCAATGCGCGACTGATTGCCGTCCGGTTAGCCGGTTCGGCAGATAGGCGAAGAGTCTTGAGAGCCGGCATCTCTTTGCCAAAAGCTATTTTGTCGTCAGTCAATTTAGGACCACTAATATCTAGATAAAAGAGCTTCTTGAGACGGCTCAGACTCTTTAAGCTAGAAGCAGACGAAAACGAAAATGAATTGCCGCGCAAAGTGAGAATAGCCAAAGACTGATAGGAAGCAATTTTTTCAAGAGACTGGTCGCTTACGCCGGTTTCATTGAGATTGAGTTCTTTCAGCTCGGCCAAAACCGGCATATTCTTGACGCCTTCATCACCAATTTTATTACCGGCCAGACGCAAAACAGCCAAGCTTTTCATAGCCGCTAGATGTTTAGTTGAGGTCGACTTCAAATTGCAACTTCTCATATAGAGCGCTTTCAGACCGGTGAGCTTACTCAAATCTTTAATGGCATTCTCACCAAGTGAAATGCCATCTAATTCCAGCTGGGTCAGTTTGGTTAAACGCGCAATCACCAGCAGACTGGCTGAGCTGATCATAGTGTGACCGAGATTGAGAACTTCTAGATTACCGAAAGAGGACAAGTTATTGACGCCATCATCGGTGATATCATTGTCCTCCAACTCAAGCACACGCAATCCAGACAAATGCTTGATGAGAACGAGCTCTCCGTCGTCTACCGGAAAACCACGGCCATCGTTAGCCAGAGAAAGACCATAGAGGTCGTCAGCCTTAAGACCTTGCAAAAACTTGAGATTCTTGAAGCCTTCGTACTCGACATCCAGCAAAACTTTATCTTCAGCCGGCACGCTTACTTTGCCTTTAGCCTCGCCCAAGGCAGCGCCACGACTATAAATACCCAGCGCCGAAGTTTCAATCTTGAAAAGCTTACCCACCGAATATTTGTCGGGAAACTGAATCGTTCTCAAGACTACTTTTGCTTCTTCTTTGTTCTTTTCTGCTTTTCTGCGCTTTTTGCCACGCTCTCTAATCTTTCTCGCCTGAGCCGGCGGGCAGACATCGTCAAGAAATAAAGCACCGGCAAGAAAGGGAACCATAAACAAGTAAACGGCCGCTTTAACCGCTAGGTGGGGCGTATGCAAGTTCTGCCGAGTCTGGGTCACCACTGATACTACTTAACCAATATTGAAATCTTAAGGGTGACGCTATTCTAGCGCAGATTGCCCCGAGCTCACTTCGACAAGAAAGACTTCAATGCCTGAGAGAGAGCACCGGCCAGCTTCGGCGAGGGCAATTCGCCCGATTTTTTGAGATACTTCATGAACTTCATAGCATCGTCATAGGGACCAAGCTCTGATACTGAAGGACAATTATCAAAATAACGATCCAGCAGTTGATTAAGCTTCTCTTCGTCTGGAAAAATAGTAAGAATATCAGGATAGGCTCTCTTGATTGTACGAATACGTTTGCGGCGCAAAGCCTTAAACGTCTGGCCGACTCTTTCTTGATCAAGACCGGCAAGTGCGCTGGGCAAGTGGCTGCAATCGGCAAGCAGCGCTCGTACAAGAGCATCTTGCTCTTGGGCAAGGGTAGAAAGATCTGGCTTAGCACTTGCTATCGGTTCAAGATCAACTTCTATCTGCCTGGCATCTGCTGCAGCAAAGCTAGCGGGAACTTTACAAGACTGGCGCAATTGGTCGAGTTCGAGGGACAACTCTATATCTGAGGCAAAATTATCATCACGTTCGAGCATTACCATAGGTATGGGGACTAGCGCCGCCAGCTTCTTTAGCACCCGCAAAGACTCTTCCTTGAGCGGATGACAGTGAGTATCGTGATAGAGGCCTTGCTTGAAAGTACCGCCGGCCACATGCACATAACGCAGCCTATCTAGCGGCAAAGCCCGCAGATAGTCATCTTCTGAAAAATGATGATTGAAAGAATTAGCGAACAGATTGCTAACATCCAAAAGCAGACCGCTATCAGTAGATTCAAGTACCTGCCTCAAAAATTCAGGCTCGGTCATTGTATTCTGCCTCTCAGACCAATCAAAAGTCGTGGCAATATTCTCGAGCACAAGGGGCACCGAAAGCCCGTTTCTAGCATGTTCAATATTTCTCTTTAGCAAGGTTAGCATTTTATGGTTACGCTGAACAGGCAGCAAATGACCGGTCTCTAGCCCGCCACCGCGCACAAAGGCAATGTGGTCACTGACAAAGGGGGCATCAAAATATCGCGCTAGGGCGTCTAGATGTTTTAGCAGTGCCGCTGTCGGCGGCTGCACCGAACCGAGTGACAGGGTGGTACTGTGCGGAATCACCGTCAAACCCTGTCGACACAGACGCTTCAGTGCTGCGGGTATATGAGATGGCTTGGGGAAATCTTCAGCAAGTATCTCTACAAAACCCAAATCTTGGCGACGTTCAACAAATAGAGCCAGTTCGCTTCTGTAGCCCAGCCCCAACTTCGTTTCAAAACTAGCCACCGCAACCACCACAGCCTCCGCCGCAGCCACCGCCGCCGCAACCACTGCCGCAACCGCTGCCACCACTGCCACAACCGCTTCCGCAGCCATTTGCGGGTTTGACAAAGAGCTTACTAGCTAGGGAATAGGGGTCGCTTGCCATAAGCACCGTACCAAACAAGGCATAGGCAAAAGCAGTATCGGTAATCGATAAGCTGGATGGTCTGCTGGTGAAGGTGAGCTTCAAAGCACAACCAGTCTCTTTCATTGTTGCAGCCACCAACTCGCCTTTGCCGTTGGTCACCCGGTTCATCTTTAGGAACAAGGTGGAAGCAAAACACATGCCTGCGGAAAGCGCGAGGAGCAGGAGGATAGGCTTATGCAATTCCATGCCCACCATAAACTTGGGCAGGGCAAGCAGAGCCGCCACCGAGAACATAAGCAGGAAGGGCACTATACGGGCTCGCAATAGCTCATCTTCGGTGGCTAAAAGACCTTTCTCTCGAAGCGATGATTCGATGTTTGTTATATAGGGTCTCAGCGCCGACTTGGCTTGCTCAACAGCCAAGCCTTTCACCCGGCATAGACTAAAGATCTCTTCCTCAACCTTATGCAGCGAGGCCTTAATCTTATCGGCTGCCGGCGAACTTCCTAGAGTGTCATAAAGTTTGCTCGAGCCGGTATCTATTTGCACTATGCCGTGTCTCGCCAAATTAGCACAGGCAGTTAGAAGCACTCGGTCAGCCCCACCTTGCAGATAGGCTGCCTCATAGGGGTCCAGTTCTCTAGCAATAGACTCAGACTCATTTGTGGTCTGATAAATGCTAGCGTAATGCTTTCCTAAGATGTGCAGTCTCAAAAAATATCCGACTATTCCCGTCAGGGTGCAAGCTATCAGATAAAATCCCAGATAAGCTGGGCCTTGCAATTCGAATGGATTCAATGTCATTTTTCTTTTCTCTCATTTTTTCTCTTTCTTGTTTTCTCAATATCAACTTACCCCTTGACAGTTAAAGGCAAGGTTAAACCGGTCTTAAGAAAAGATGATTATTGTCAAAATGACTGGGGTGGCTCTGATTCTTTACTCGCAGCCACAGGCTTGGCCGGCGCCACAGCCTTGCTTGATTTCTTGCGAGCAGCTAGAGAAGCCAATCTCGACTTTGCAGAGCGAGGCTTGAGAGGCAATTGCACCGGCGCAGCTGCGACAACAACGGGGGGAATGTCGGGAATCCAATACTGCCTGCCGTTACTGAGCACCGATACAAGACCAAGATCGGCTAGCTCTTCGGTCTTGCGCCCAAGAAAAATAAAGTGCGGACTATCATGCAAGACTGTCTGAAAGAAGCCGTGGCGATTGAGTATCTCGCGCACTTTAGGATTTTGATGTTCCTCTATATCCATGGCCAAGCCTGAAATATGCTGCGAGCCCCCGGGCGGTGCGGCGAGATTCATAATGGAATGAATATGGTTGGCATGCAAATAAAGACCTTTTTCTTCTAGCGCAAGTACAGCGTTGAGCTGAGCTCTAGGAGGCAAAGCCAGTATGCGACGAGCTTCCTGTGGCTTTACCTTGTGATTGGCCACCCAATAATTGAGCCCTTTTTCTAGATACTTGTGCCAAATGTAAGCAGTGTCCTCATAACTCCTCAAGCTAGCAATATCACCCACCGGCGATATTCTCAGCTTGTATTGAGCAGCCTCTTTTTCGGCTTCGCTGAAGGCATTGAGGGCTTCGGTCTGCAGAACAACGTTATAGCGGCCGACTTTCAGGCGCTTGAGGGGCAAGGTTTTTTGATAGCTTCTTACCTGGGCAGGGGCTTCAAAAACAGCATAGGGAGGCAGCTTCAAACCTGGCTTGGCAATGAAAGTAGCACCATAAAGACGCATTACCGTGGCATGGGCGGCATCTTCACCGGCGGGCAGAACAGCATGATTCTGCTGCGCTTTCTGAGCAAAGCGAGACTTAGCCACAACTGCAATCAACTTGGGCTGAACGAATGATTGATTTTCACTCGACTCAAGCATACCCGGACCGGGACCCTCGGCACTTTCAGGGCTACCAGGAACAGCTGAGGGAAGCGAGTTCAACATTGCTGTTTCGGCTTCTGCTTCGTCTTTTTGGTTTAGAGCTTCAGGCACAGTATTTTGCGATGAACTGGGCAGTGAACTGGGCGGTAATGTCGATGGTGGAATAGATAAAGAAGCCAAATTTGAACTTGCTTTAGTCTTGCTCTGACTTTCAGCATGTTCCGATTTTAAGGAATGAGATTTAGTGACATGCCCAAGCAAGCTGGAATCTTTATCGGCGCCCGACTGATCGTCTTGATAATATTGCTGCGCTGGGCTATTAGAGAGAGACGCAGGAGAAGCCGGCGAAGAAGACGATAGAGTCGAAGTAGGAGCATTGGCAGCATCGTCTGCAATCGACTTGGGGGGTGCCTTTTGCTGTCGCACAGCAAATTCGCCGCAAAATACAAAGGCTGCAAAAGCCGCCATTGAGACAATCAAGACGATGATTTCAGGATGCGATTTGTGCGAAGACTTACTTGGCAAGGTTCACCCCCACCTAAGTTTACATTCAGCTATGCCCTGTGGCAAATTTGCCAGAAATCCAAAGAGGCAAGAGAGGCAAACAGTGCCACTAAAAGTAGTGTCACTTAGCTGCTTGTTTTGAAATGACCTGAAGCTGTTTCTACGTTGAGAACCTTGTCAGGAAACTTCGGAAAGAGATAGGTCAGCTCATCGGCGTCGGCAGGTTTCTCGGTGAGCCTCATAAAGCTGCCTTCCATGGTGACATAGCGCTGGTCGAGACAAGGCGCAACCTCTACTTTCAAATCTTCGCCAAACCAAGTCAGCCAAGTCTTGACCATCGGAATACCATCCCAACAAGCAGCCCTGCCAAAGGACCAGTTCTCGGCTTCGGGACCATGAAGAATCTCGCCGTCAACCATGTTGACCCGACGGCGCACGGCGGCTCCGGCGTAGAAACAACCAATACCTTCTGCCAAGGCACAAAACAGCGCCACCAAATGCTCGGAATTTTCAGAAGAACCTAAAGCCCAAGAGCAGTCGAAATCAAGACTTATGGTGACACAGGGAGCCTCAGTAGCTTTGAGACGGGTAAACTCGGACGGACGCCAGACACCGCCGCCCAGAAAGGGATAGCGCCCGCGAAAGAAGAGGGTGCCTTCTCTTTTGCACGCATTGAGAAAACCCGAGGACCCTTGATTGAGATAACGATCACTTAAGGGCAGCCCTCTGCCAAACCTCATTGGCAAAGCTTCCGGGCAATACTCTTCCAAAATATCCAACAAGACCTTTGCCTTTGCCGGCAAAAATTCGTCTTCGGTGGTGGAAAACTGCATAGAGAGAAGCTTTATCTCTCTTGACTCAGCCTTTCTGGCAACTTTCTTGGGATAAACCAACTGGTCTTCTTGGGGGTCGTAAATTGCTCCCTTGTGGTTCTTGACCAAGGCAGAACCAAACTTAACGGCCTGCTCGGCCACTTCTGAGTCAACTTGGCAAGAAACTGTTATGAGCCACTTGGCTCGGTCTAGATCATTGCTGGAAGAAAAAGAAGGCAGATCATCAGGAAAGATACTTACCGGACCAATGACCTTGAAACTCTCGCGCTCTGAGAGCTCGGCGCCGTCTTGTCCCATAAAGCATTTGAATTCCCAGGGCAGAGCGGTGGGGCTGTGCTCTACCGCCATCTTCAGCTGGGCTAGAGTTGAAATGATTTCATTAAGCTTGGGTTCGTTCAGAAGATAGATATTGAAGTCGTAGCTCATTTGAATTCTCTGGACCGAGGCTCAGTTTTTAATCTGTCGATAAATATTACTCCCCTACAACTTACACGGCTGCGACTCGCTTGAAACTCTCTTGACATAAATAATTGGGCAAAGGTGCGGCAGTAAGGGATTTTTATGTCTTATATGACATAGTATAGAACGGGTCAGAAAGAAGAGCTTGAGACAGACAAGTCGGACTTTTGGCACAGTAGTAAAGTGATTAAAGGGAGTTGGGGTTGAGAGAAATTTTGCAGTTTTTCTCTCAACCTAACCGAGCCAAGGGTTGAGAGAAATTCTGCTGTTTTTCTCTCAACCTAGAAGAGCCAAGGGTTGCGAGAAATTCTCGCAACCCTAGAACGCTCACCGCCGAAACACTCAGCCTTGAGGCTGTTTGCGACGGCGACGATTGCGCTTCTCTCGCTTGATGTAGTTCTCGATAGCAGTCTTGTGCAAGGGGAAGGCAATCTCGGCAGGCAGTTGGTCGAAAGCAAACACTTGTGCCTCCAAGGCATCACTGCCGGGGCTGGGCAAGGCAGAAACAGGCTCAGCCAGATAAATCATGAGAATCTGATTCCGCCCCTCCGGTGCATGAATTGACAGCAAGCGCGCCAGTTTGATGTCCAAGCCGCTCTCTTCCTTGCACTCTCGAACAGCGGCAAACTCAGGATGCTCGCCATGGTCGATGAAGCCGGCAGGCAGCGCCCAATAACCAACTCGAGGGGGCATGCCCCGCTTGATCAAAACCAGACCGCCACTGACGTGAGGCACAACGACGGCTACGACAGGAAGAGGATTGTCCCAATGGACATAGTCACACTTGGAACAAGCTGATTTCTGCTTGCCTTCAAAACTCTTGAGAACCAGCCCCGAGCTGCACTTGGGACAATACTGATAAGCGTGTTGCATAGCTCACCTTTCGGTAAATTTTGGTAGCTTTCAGCCAGAGCCTCTAAGCAAGACAGCTAGGTCTCGCTGATGGTCTGAAAACTAAATGTCTGATGTCGAAGAACTAGGTTTAGAGTCGGAAAAGAAAGATATGACCAAACCTAACCCAATCTCAGTCTTCATTTGAAGAAGATAGAGCCCTAAGCTAGTTGCCGCTCGTAAAACTCATAGCCGAAGAAAAACGCGCAAATAAATCCTGGTTGGGCTTGAGAGAAAAACAGCAAAATTTCTCTCACTCCCTCAAAATGAACCTCCACTAAGTTCGCACTCGCTCAACTCGCGCAACCACTGTTCAATTGCACAGTGAAAGCAACCAGACTTGTCAGTAATCTGAGGAAACTACCACCCCGGAGGAAATGACATGAAACCAGCCGAGAACACAGCTTCATCGAAGCAGCAAGAGTGCGAAAAAACCACCAACCCTTTGCCTGACTTTCTGCAGAAAGACATTCAAAAGGCCCTGCAAGAGTTGGAACACCTGAGCAAAAACTTGCCCCGACAACAGCTCTTACCTAAAGAAGAAAAGCAAAGGGAATTAAAGCGTCAATACACGAGCTTTCTTGATCAAGCAGGCAAAGAGCTGGAAAGAGAATCAAAGGGTTTGAGCCAAACAGTCGATGCAATAAACAAGCACACCAAGCAATTCCCCGAACAGTCCTGCAAAACAGTCGGCTTCGGCGCAGGAGCAGTCGGCTTTGCAGTAGGCACTGGACTGGCGGTGGGGGCCGCACCGGAATTACTCGGACTGGGAGTTTTAGCCACAGTCGGCTGCGCCGGTGCCAGTCTTTGGAACGCGGTGGAGCCTTATGTCAAACCATGCCCAACCGCCGCCCCGAGACAAAATATGCCGAGATGGTGATTATACTACCGGCATTAGTAATAAAAAGGAAAAGAAAAGCGAGCAGAGCGGCCTCCTGTAACAAGTACAGAAAGCCGCTCCACTCTTGGCGTACTAGCTCGTCAAACGGCTATGACTGCGCGAATAGGTGAAATAGACGACTATGCCGATAGCCATCCAACCAACGAATCGCAACCAAGTGATACCCGGCAAGCTGAGCATCAAAATGAAGCTAAGCAGGGCGCCGAGAATTGGCACATATGGATAACCTGGACACTTGAAGCCGCGATGACGATCAGGTTCGGTACGTCGCAAAACGATCACCCCCAAAGAGACTATGACAAAGGCGAAGAGAGTACCGATGCTGGTCAACTCCGCCAATTCGCCGATAGGAACCAACCCGGCAGAGAGTGCAACAATGACGCCCCAGATGGCAATCGACCAGACCGGAGTGTGAAAACGGGGTGACACCCTACCAAAGACCGGCGAAACCAAGCCGTCTTTAGCCATGCGCATCATGATGCGAGACTGCCCAAAAAGGAGGACGATCAAAACCGAAGTGATACCAGCGATAGCACCAACCGAAACCAAGGGCGAAGCCCAATTGAGTCCGATGTGGTCCAAGACTTTCGCCATTGGCGCACCCTCACCGGCCCCGCCAAGCAGGGCGTAAGAAACCGCACCGGTCATGATTGCCGCTACCAAAACATACAACAAGGTGCATACCACCAAAGACCCGATCACACCTTTGGGCACGTCTTTCTGTGGGTCTTTGCATTCTTCCGAAAGAGTGGTAACGGCATCAAAGCCGATAAAAGCAAAGAAGACCACACCAGCCCCAGCCAGCACACCAGACCAACCGAAGGGCAGGAAAGGGCTATAGTTGGCGGTATCAATATGGAAGGCGCCGACAGCGATAAAGAAAATTACCACAGCCAGCTTCACAACCACAAAGATAGATGTCATTTTGGCGGTATGAGAAACCCCTTTTATCAACCAAAAGTTGATGAAGGCGACAATGAGGACAGCCGGCAGGTCCACACTGGTCAGGTGCCTATAGGTGTCGAGTCCGAAAGCGACAGCGACACCGATAAGACCGAAACCAAGCAAGCGGCTCAGCCAGTTTGCCTTATTTGAAGAAGACTTAGCCTTGGCCTCAGCTTTGTCCTTGGCTTCAGCAACTTTGCCGAAACTGCGCGCAGTTACAAAGATGCCGCCCAAAAGAAAAGCCAAGGTAATACCGACATGACCAAGAGGTAGAGTGGGAGGCGCCACAGAGAGATAAGCAGGCAGGTGGTAGCCCAAACTCTGCAAAATGTTCTGCAGATATGCGCTCCATCCTGATGCAACTGCACTGGCGCCTACGGCATACTCCAAAAGCAAATCCCAACCGATAAGCCAAGCCAAAAACTCGCCCATCGTTGCATAAGCATAGGTGTATGCACTGCCAGAAACCGGAATCATAGATGCCTGCTCTGCATATGCAAAGCTGACGAACGCGCAAGCCAGACCGGCGAGAACGAAAGAGAGCAAGATTCCTGGACCGGCTGTGTTTGCTGCAGCGACTCCGGTAAGGACAAAAATGCCGGTACCGATGATTGCTGCAACACCGTGATTGAAGACATCGCGCGCCGTCAGCACTCGCTTGAGGCGAGGTCCCTTCTCCTCTTCGCTTTGAGCCTTGATGATTTCAACCGACTTGCGACGAAACATCTCGCCCCAAATACTTTGTTTCATATAGTGCTCCTAAATTGTTTCAAAACCGGATGGTTGGCTGACCCAGCACCTCGCCGAGAAAAAGCCGACCACCGGACCACACTTTTCACCCACATAAATTGAGCAGGCCCCTTCAGGGCTCAACCTGAGCCAGAAAGCAGTAATGCGGGTCTGTTTATTGAAGGGCTTGTAGTAAGTCTCTCTAGAATTTGTGAAGGCGAAAAGAAACCTGAACCTAAGGCTGAAACTAAGCTCTAATCAAGATTTCGGACGAAAGATAAAGTTAGAAACTAGAAAGCTGACCGGCTCGCCCTAGCCAAGAATTGGCGCGGCTCGCGCTACCAAATACGACACCACCCTTGACAACGAGGCTCAAGCCGCACCCGCAGAAAACCCCAACCTTCTTGACATCAACCCGCCCAACAAAAAAGCCAGAAAGCCTGCGGCTAAGTCGTCCTGCGTTAGCTGGTACAGTTATTACTCTATATTTAAATCTAAGATCTCTTGATAATAGCCTAGATGACTTCGTAGGTTTAGTTCGCGTTTTATTTTCTTCCTCAACACAAAAGCACAATCACTCGAGTCTAAGACACACCCCACGACCCTTAGCGCCGACACAGTCATTCCGCACGGAATGAGCAGCGAGGGACGGTCAAGAAAACTTTTGGATGCGAGAAGAAAGTAATACGGCTCAGCTGAACTGAACTAGGACACACCATGGCTAACAGCAAGTACGACAACGCGAAGTCCTTCGCATCCCGCGCGCTGGCCGATATGCTCAGCGCTATCTCTGCCACCAGCAAGGAGGTGCGGCTGCGCCTGACCTCTGAGCAGAACGCCGGTAAGTTCGTCTGGTTGATCATCAGTCGCATTCCAAGCCCCGCCGGTGATACCAGCGGCGACAGCGAACACGTCTGGGCTCACACCAACGACTTCGACCTTCTGGTCGGCACCCCGCTCTCACTTTCAATTTCGGCGCCGCTTTCTCAGGCCGTCGGACTGACTGCGCAAATCCAGACCTTCCTCGAGGGCGAGATCGCCTCTTACGGCAAGGTCGAAGCGCTGCTTCAGTCCACGGCGCTGGACGGCTCCACCAACCCGAGTTACACAGGCGACTCCGAAAGCGGTTATGACAGCCTGACCCAGCAGTCTCAGACTGCCGGCGTCATCTGACCCCAGGCAATAACCGTCTCCAGGCAGTCTTTTATCAAACCAAAATCTGTCGAAGCGGCTCACAGAGCCGTGGAGGAAACTATGGCTACCTCAATCTCTTTCAAGGCGACGTCGGCTGGTCTGACGTCCGCTCTCCAGCGCGTGGGCAAGAGCTCCCGCGCCAACGTCATTTTGCTCAGGTTCTCCGGCGAGCGCAAGCTAAAGGGCTTCGCGCACGAGGTGAATGAAATCACCGGCGGACTGATCGCTCGTCGCGTCAAGTCCGACGGCTTCGAACCTCAGCACAAGCAGGTCTCGGTGCTGGACACCAATCTCGAAACGGTCGGGCTTGACCGCATCATTCTGGTCGGTCTGGGCGCCCGCTCCAAGCTGACTCTCAACAAGCTGCGCGAGGCTTTGACCGAAGCCTTCCTGGCTGCCCGCGACACCGCCGGCGGTGAGCACCTGATCATGCCTCTCGTCGATGTCGAACTGCCCGGCTTCACGGTCGAGCAGCTCGCCCAGACCGTGGCCGAATTTGCCACCCTGGTCGACTACGAACCCAACCACAAGAAGACCCGCGACCAAGGCCGCACGCACTTCGAGACTCTCACTCTGCTCACCAGCGATGAGCACCTCAGCTCGGTCAATCGCGGGCTGAAGGTGGGCAAGTTGCTTGGCGAAGCCACCAACCGCGCCCGCGATATGGTGAACGAGCCCAGCGACACCATGACCCCGGCCCGCATCGCCGCCATCGCCCGCAAGATCGGCAAAGACTCTGGTGGACTGGTCAAGGTGCGCGTCTTCGGACAGTCCGAAATCAAGGCCATGAAAATGGGCGGTGTACTGGCGGTCAGCAGCGGCTGCCAGAATCCCCCGGCTTTCATCGAGATGCGCTACGACCCGCCGGGCGGCGGCACCGAGGAAGTGCTCGGTCTCGTCGGCAAGGGCATCACCTTCGACTCCGGCGGTCTCAACCTCAAAGACGACGACGGCATGCGCGACATGAAGAACGACATGGGAGGTGCGGCGGCAGTGCTGCAGGCCATGTCGCTTGTCGGCGCTCTCAAGCCCCAGATCTCGGTGCGAGCAGTGGTCGCCGCCTGCGAGAACCTGACCGATGCCCGCTCGATGCGGCAGGGCATGGTGATCAAGACCATGAGCGGACTGACCGTCGAGGTGGGACACACCGACGCGGAAGGACGGCTCACCCTGGCCGATGCCCTCACTTATGTGCAGAAGAAGCTGGGCGCCAACCAGCTCATCGATGTGGCCACTCTCACCGGCTCGGTGGAAGAAGCCCTCGGTGACAAGATCACCGGCATCTTCGGCAACAACTCACGCTTCACTCGCGAAGTGCTCAACTGCGCCGACTCTGTCGGTGAACCGATGCACGAGCTGCCCATGTACGAAGGCTATCGCCAAGGCAACGACAGCGAAATGGCCGACCTGACCAACGACGGCAGCGGTCCGGGCTCCATCGTGGCGGCCTGGTTCCTGCGCGAGTTCGTGGAAGAAGGCAATACCTGGGTGCACATGGACATCGCCGGCACAAGCTTCCACCGCTACGGCGAGGGCATCAACTCGCACGGTGCGACCGGCGTGGCGGTGCGGACACTCGGCGAGATGCTGCGTCAGTATTCCGAAGTCTAAAAGGCTGCGGCGAAGCGGTACAGGAAGTTCTTTGCAGTCTTACCTGTACCGCTTTTGCCGGAATTAGCCTGCTAACCCCAGCTCAATCAAAAGGGAGCCTTTATGACCGAACCAGCAAACAAAGGCGGCAGCGCCTACGAGAACTACAACAAGAGTCACGAGAACTACGATCTGACAAGGCTCCCGGTTGGTGCAGAACAAGTTTTGGCGATGCTCGCCGAACTTGGCTACGGAAACTCCCCGTTTCAGCTACTTGATGCCGGCTGCGGTACAGGCATGCATTTGGAATTTTTCCACAGGCAAGCACCCAACTGCCGGCTCACCGGTCTGGATGCATCATCTTTGGGCATCGAGAAAGCGGCACAGAAACTGCCCCGGAGCGTCAAGCTCATGGTCGGCGACTGTCGCAAGATGCCGCTCGAAGATGCTTCGGTCGACGTAGTCTTGTTCAGCTTCATGATTCACCACCTGCCTCACCAAAGCGAAAGCGAACTGGTCGAGGCAACGGCGGGGCTCATTGCCGAAGCCGGAAGGGTGTTAAAGCCGGGCGGTCACATCGTGATCATTTCCACGTCCAAGGAGCAGTTGCATCCCCGACGTGGTTCGCTCTGGTACTACCGCTACTTCCAAGACGCAGCCAAAGCCCTAATGCGCAAGTTTCTGCCACTGAGCAAACTGAAGCAGATCTTGAGCGAGAAGGGCTTTGCCGTGAAGGCCAGTCGCAAGGTCGATAAGACCTACTGGACCGCAGCCAGCCTTGACCTGGAAGGACCATTCAAGCAAGAGTGGCGAGACGGTGATTCGCTCTTTGCCTTCTACCGCGGTGCGCAAGGCGAAAAGGTCTTGCAGAAGCGCCTCAGGTCTTTGCACAGCAAGATTGAAAGCGGCGAACCACAGCAGCACATCGAGGAAACCAAGACGAGAGTGGAGGCAGTCAAGCAAGCCTATATTCTCATCGCTCGTCGCTCCTGATGGTTCCCCACCACCCCCTGAGAAAGAGGCGTAGAGCCTCTTTCTCTTTTTTCAAACTTCTCTTATATCTTTTAGTATTTAATCGACGACAAAGATACCCCATCAGATAAACAGAAGCAAATCAGCTCTAACTGACGGAAAGAGCTGCACCAGCAGAAACAATCAAACAAATAATCAACCGAACAAACAATCAGGAAGCAGTAAATCAGCTTTCGGCATCACATAAAACACAGCTAAAGGCAAAGTTCAAACTCCCTCGACTCAGCCCCGTAAAGACGCATCAAAAGCCGGTCTTTATCTAGCTCAACCATAGCCCAAGTCGAAGATGCCGCACCACTCTCGGTGCGCTCCACCAAACTCTGAATGGTGACATAGTAAATTTCATCAATGCGAGAAACACTTGTCTGGTGTACATGCCCACCAAAGACAGCCTTCACCTTGCCGCTTTCTTTTAGTATCTTGCGCAGAGCAACTCGCTCTTCCACAAAGCAATAGTGTGGATACTTTTCAAACCAGACATTGCCTAAAAGACTTTGTTCATCGAGCGGATGATGCACCAAAACAATCGTAGAGTCGCTGCAGTCGCGCAACTCAGCCTCTAGCCAATGTATCTGCTGGGCAGATATATGAATGTCGGTATGTTCAATTGAACTACTAAATAACACCAAAACATCGAGAGAAACGTCATCTCTAAGACTTCCAACACCTCTAACACCCCTAAAAGTCTGGCGGTAATATGGCGTTTCTAAGCCAGCTAGAGAGCAAATCTCATCGACCGAAAGATTGACTTGCTCGTGATTACCAATCACCGAAAGAAGCGGTGCTCGCAAGCCGCTCAAGACCATCATGCCGCTCTGAAAATGGGTTCTGTCACTTTCAACCGAGCCAGGAATGTCTTCGATAAAGTCGCCAAGCTGTGCAGCAAAAGTCAGATCTTGCTGATTGCAAAATTCTACGAAATCACCAAGCAGAGGAAGCGCTTGATGGCAAAGCTTACGCACCACGCCCTCATAAGGCGCTTCTTCATTGCAAATATGCACATCGGTTACAAGAGCGAATCGAAACAACGCTACTTCAATATTTGGGCAAAGAACACTTCTGAGAATACATCAAGCGGCTCAACACTCTTTGTAGTTTTTGCTCGCATGACAGCACCTTCCCATCCCGAAAGGAAGAGTTCAGCCATAGCGCTGGGCGCATGAGTCTTGCTTATCTGTCCCGTCTTTTGCGCTTCTTCTATGCACCCTGCAAAGATATCCCGCCATTTGCCCATCACTTGCGAGAGACAGAGCCTGAGCGTTTCGCTCTGATCAGCCATCTCTTGGCTCAAATTGCCAATCAAACAGCCTTTGCGACATTCCTGCGCCAGCAAATGTTCTTTGCTGGTGCGGCAATAATTTTTCAACCGGTCTAGCGGTGTAAGACTGCTATCTCTCAAGCTAGCGAGAATGCGACTGCTATAGCTTTGGTCAAAATGCTCGATGATCTTGCAAGCAAAATCTTCTTTGCTATCAAAATAGTGATAAAAGCTGCCTTTTGGCACACCCACCGAAGAGAGAACTTCTTGTATTCCTGTATTGCTGTAGCCCTTTTCCATCATGATATTGATGCCGGCTTCGATAAGAACCAACTTGGTATCTTGCTTTGGCGCCGCTTTTGAAGACACTGTCTTTGGCATACTTGACATACCTTTTCAATCTTTGAAGTTGCTAGATAAGTGATCCGGTGGTTTTTAGCGAATGATTGCATTTATAAAAAATGGCAATGCAATCGTAGCACTAGAAGGCAATAAACTGTCGACATACCTAGACTAGACCGGTCGTCTGACTTTAGTCAAGTACCGATTCAATTTGGTCGCCAACCCCCAAGCGAAGGCTTAACTTGTTCAAAAAAGCTCATTTTGGTCAAAGCCTCATACAGAGCCTCTTCATAGCCCAAAAGACCAGGCCTTGACCTAGGCCAAAGCTTTCTCAAACGTTCAGGTACTTTCTTGCCTTGACCATTGAAAACTAGCCTGGCCAAATACTCGGTCAACTCAACCGGCGCCGCCTGCAAGCCTAAAGAACCTATAGATTCTCTAGATTCTGTAGACTCTTTAGCTTCTTCAGACTCGGCAAAACCCTCCGAAAGCCGCCCCGAATCTTTTCCGGGCGGCTCCGCCTCCCCATCAGAAGAAATGGCAGTTGAATCCAAATTTCCTTCAGATGAGACCGGCAGGCTAGCCCAATCGAGGTGAGGCGGCTCGGTGTCCTGGGAAGACATTTGCAAGTATAAAGCAGGTTGATGCTTGCCATTGCCATGCAAAGAACGGCGTAAAGTGCAAGGTAAAGGTACGGTGGCATTCTGCGCCCCTGATAGTCCACCCACAGCCTGCTCAAAAATCAAAACATTCTGCCCCTCGAGTGAGCCCAAACGAGGCTTGCTGACTCCTTCCGAAAGTTCGCCGCAGTGAAAAAGAGAAGCATTACCTTTCTCATCTATAGAAACAGCCATGACCTTTGCAGTGTGCAGCGCACCAAGGCATGAATCAATGACAATTGACTGAAAACCACCCAGCTCAGCCGCTTCAAAAGAAAGCTCTGGTCTTGCAGACTCTGACAATGGCAGCTTGTAGATGTCCTTTTCACCCTGTCTAAAGTAAATAGCCGAGCCATACTTGACGCTCTTGAAATAGGCGCCGGCATTTAGAGCTTGTCGCTGGTCTTTGAGCTGATACTGCCATTCAGCAAAGGGTTCGTTGTTTTGCTCAACCTTCTCAAGGCTCTCAGTCTCTTGCTCAGAGACTTGGTTCATTTGGCGCAAGTCCTGCTTTTGATCCGATTTGCAGGCGCTGATAGCCGCCAATAAAGCTAAAGTGATGAAAGAAAGCAATAGCCTATTTTGCTTTTGTCCGCGGCTTGCTTCTTGGCGGTTATTCATGCCGCGCTTGCCTTTCTATCAAGCGGGTTGGATCATTTTCCAGCTTGAGACGAGAAGCCTGTAGGAGCAAATCACCGGCTATATAGGGACTGAACATCAGGCCGGAAGCATAAGTAGTGAGGGCGCCACCTTGATAAAGTGGGCGCAATAACTTTCCTTCTGGTCCATGAAAGGACTTGAGCCTGGTGGCAGCCACTGCTTCTGATCCCTCTGCAACACCACCGGCTAGAGGCTTGGCCAATAGAGACTTAAGCCGAGGCACAAGTGGCACAAAGCTCCGCGCCAGGCCGCTGGTCGTCATATAGCCTGCCATCGCCAGAAAATATGCCGATCTTGCCGTACCTAAGTTCTCACCCCAAGCGGTCTCTCTCGCTCCGGCACTATTGAATACACCGGTGGCGCCGACAGTGGTGTGAGTCAAGCCCCGAGCCAACTGCCAGCCATTCGCCAGGCCAATTGTGCCACTGCCCGGGCGGCGCAACGCGGCAGCAGTCTCGGCCGCACCCATCAAGACCAAACCGGCATCCATAGCTGCAGGTAAAGCTTTCTCGCCCAAGCGCTTGACACCATCGACAACACCATCACTACGCAACTGTGAGGCCTTCACAACAGAGTATTCGTGACCATGTCTCAAAACCACCAAGTCATCTGCATTGTAAGTACGTGTCAATTCAATCGGCTTGCCGACATCTTCCACCCCGACGAGATTGAGGTAACCCCAGACCGGCACATGTTTAAACTGTAGAGACTGGTGCAAAATCACCTTGCCGTCTTTGTTCTCGACCTGCAAGCGACTCTCCAACAAATTTACATCTTTGCCTTTGCCGTCAGAGGCTTGACGATTTAGCAATTGCTGCACCTGCCCATCTGCCGACAACAGCACCGACTTGTCCTTAAGCTCTAAGTCAGAATTTGCCGGCATCAACTCTGGTGTCTTTTTCAAGACTTCCAACTGCGATCTGACCGGGTCCAATTCTTGTTTCTTATCAACTAACCATTTCTCAAGCTCAAGCAGTCTTTCTTTATCTTGAGGGCTATCAAGACGCCAAGACTGCGGCAGATTAAGGTTCAAAGCCGTAATACGACCACCGCCGTCTCGATCTACAGTGGCACCAGGAGGCAAAGCAAAAGGCAGTAAGCCTTTTGATGCCTTACTGAGATCGTCCATAAGCGTAATATAGCGGCGCGAGTCGGTGGCTAATTGCATCAAGCCCATGGTGTTCTTCAACCACTCCATCTTGTCTTGATCGGCAAGCTGGTCAGCGCCCTGTAGCCATCCTTTGGGCAGTCCTAAATCTTTGATGGAACTACCCAACTCTTTGACGGTATGGTCAATCAAGACCCTTTCTTTCACATCAGTGTCTTCGATAGATGCAGAAAGCCAGCGTGCAGCCACTTTCAATTGAGAGATATCGCCACTGCTTGGCGCATCTCCATGTTCTACTTTCAAGCCAACTTTGCCGCCGCTGCTTTCAAATGCAGGCGACTCGTAGAGTTCAAGACCATAAGCGCGACGTCTTTCCAATTCTTGCGGCAATGCTTTCTTTTCAAGCCAATCGACATAGCTGTGATAGAGCCCTTTAGTAATAGGTCCCATTGCCCCAGATTCTCGCTCCGACTGCAGCATGGCTGAGAGATCCAGCCCTCCATGCTGTTTTTCAAGAGCCGCAGTGCTTCCGTCTTTCTGCATTGCCGGCAAAAGATTGACCAGACTTTCCTGCAAATAGTTCAAATCAGCCTTGTTTAGTTTTGCCGGTTCGCGCTCAGCGCCTTTGCCCGTGGCGTAAACCTCTTCAAAGAGGTGAGTCAAATCTGGAACGATCACTTCTTGCTGTGATTCGCTCGCCGCCTCCACTCTTTTCTCTTTTTCTTCAGCCATGGCGAAGACCTCACCAGCCTCTGCCAAAAGATGGCTGTACTTCGTCTTCAAAGCCTGGACTGTTATATCGGTATAGGTTTAAAACCACGGCTGCGATCATGGCCGGACCGGCAGCTTTGTTGAGTGCCTCACCCGATAAAACTCGACGCACCGCCACTAAACGAGTACTTTGCGCACCACCGCCGCCTGGTTTGGCAAGTTCTTCTGAAGCTCGTTTGAGCGATTCAAGAGTCATTCTTTCTTGTGGCGACAAATTGCCTTTACCCTCAAGCTGGGTGGTTAACTGTGCCAGTCGCTGTAATTCTTGCGGGCTTAGCCTATCGGTATATCGCCCTTGCTCGCCCCCTTGCTCTCTACCAAAATCTGCCAGGCGCGGGGCTTTTTCACCGCCCTCTTTAGGAGCAGCAGCTGCATCTGGATTCGCCAGTTTTCTTATCTGCTCTGGGTCTCTATCGGCCAGTCGATGCACCAGGTGACCAAGCAAAGCTCTTTCGGTGCCAACGCCGGCGGCGGCAAACTGATTGCGAAAACGCGAAACAATGGTAAGCACTTTACCCATATCGAGCTGACCCTGCTCGTACATTTTGCGGTAATGACCAGGCAACTCATGGGCTAATTCAGCATGGGTCTCAGGCTTGTTCAAAGCCAGGGCGAGCTTTTGCGAGGCTCTCTCGAAATGTCCCAATACATTGGGCACGCTGTAAATTTCAGGACTGCTGCCATTGCCGCCTTGCCCGGCAAGGCGCGCGAAGGAAACCACCAGGGCTCCGTCGGGCTTTACTTGCACGGCCGTGCCATTCTTGCCTGTTTGGCGGTGAGAAATATTGTCTACCGACTGAGAGCCTTGACCGCCTGCCGCCCCTTTTGGTTGCGGATAGAGCGCCTTGGCGGCATCCTCCAAGATGATTCTCTCAACCATTTTATTGACGGCATCGTTGAGGCCGCTGCTATTTACCCTAACGCTAAAGGCTAAAGCCCCGCTTTCAATTGAACGCCCAAACTCTTTATAGTCTGATGCCATGCGCCTGTCACCACTGCGAAAGCTCTCATCGGCGTTTTTCTTAGACCACTCGACCACGGCTTGTAATTCACGCGAACGAGCTTCAGCGTCTTTTGTGACTGTAGGAGAGGGCAGGGGAAAATCTTTGAGATTAAAGGGCGAGTCGGCGTTTGGTGCAGTTAATTCTTGGATACGCAGCCTAAAGTCTTGGGCAAACTCTTTCACTCTCTGAGAATGCTCAGGTGTTGCTTGATCGATCTCTAAGCGACCGCCCACATCAAACCAGCGAGGTAGAGCATCGATCACACCCTTTTCTCGAATTGCCGGTACATTTGTTTTTTGGCTCTCTGCGCTTGATAAGAATTCACCGGTTGATGGATCAAGCCTGCGACTGCTGGCATCGAGCAATTCGAAGCGACCGGTGCGTCTGTTTACCAAAAGAATATCGCCGCCGATCATATCTAAAGCGCTGCCGGTCTGAACCGGCAAAACTTGCCAACCAGCCCGCTCTAGCCCAAGGTTATTAACTGTCTGGCGGGTGAGCTCAAAGACACCATTTTGCAAGCGACCACCGCCCTGTCGCGCGTTGTAAGAAACAATCTGCTCTGAAATGCCCTGCCAGGCATTAAGTAGCTTGAGCTTCTCAGCCGAGACTTCACTTATCGGTACTGTATTCGTCTCTTTCTGTCTGTCGTCAGCCCTAAAGGCTTCACGAGCCAAGTCTTGCCGCCCCTGTGCGTTGGCATCAGAACCCGCGGGTTGAGGCGTCACCCTATCTGTTTGAGAGCGATTGGTTTGTAATGGTTCAGGACCAGCCAAGCTAGCACCTCAATCAGAAATCGCACAAGCACAAATAGATATATACCCCCAGCTCTAAAATTCAGACCAAAAATGGGCGAGGCAAAAAACCCGAAACCGGCAAAACAGGAAGACGGAGAACACAATTAATCACTTGACATCGCCATCAAAAACAGATCTTTCGCGCAAGCTGCGCCATGCCACCAGGCCGGTCAGCCGCCTTAAGCCTCTCTAAGGGCAACAGGGCTTTATTTTGCCCAAAGTAAAAACATGGGAATTGTAAAGAGAGCGACCAAGACTGCGAAGCATTACCCATCAAGACTCTCCAGCGCAGACTTCCAATCTATGGCAAAGTCAATGCGGCTAAACCAAAAGCCTGCGGGGCCAAAGATACATGCGTTGCATAGCCACCACTAAGCTTCATTTTGCCTTACAAAATTTGCTTGGCCCGACTGCAAACAATAGAGTTCTACTGTCTTTCTTGCAAATACCTTTCTTTCACCCAACCCACCTAAGTCAACCCAAATCACTATCAACGAGCAATCAGTCGACCAATTCTGGTTCTTCAGATAGGCACGCCTGGTTGAAACGCCTGATTTAAAGGTAAGCAAAATGATCCCACTCGACGCAAAACTTGCGCCGTCTTTTGCCGATCCGGCCAATCCGCATGCTCATGTGACCCGCTTGAAGAAGCGCGTCGAGAGCATCGGCAAGCAGCTCCACAGACTGACCCCCACCATGAGCAAGTGCGAGGATCAGGCTGCGCGAGAGGTGGCTGACCTGGCCTACTCCAATTGGCTCACCGCCAAAGGACTGACCGAAGCCGCCGATTCGCTCTTGAACCGCCGGGCAGTTGACCTTTTGCTTGGTGGCAACAGCGTGGAAATCGAGATCGTGAAAGCGTCCTTCCAGGACGTTCGCGCCCTCGCCTCGCTGCAAAATCGCATCAAGAGCAATGCCGAAGCTCCACGCGAGACCGAGGTCATCCTCGGCGGCAAGGAACGCTTCGGATGTATCGCTCCGGATCCGGAATCCTGGTTTCGCAAGGACAGCAAGCAGGGAGCCGCCGACTGCAGCTCCGACTGCGCACTGCCCAGCGTCACCGTCGTGCTCAACATCGACTTCAACAACCGCAACGACTCAGTGCAAGAGCTGCTCAAGCTCGCCGACGCAGCCATCGCAGAAGCGGAACGTGAACTGGGCGAAACCCGGGCGCGTCTCTGCCACTCCGAAGACGGCGGCAGCTGCCAGCTTTACTGAACAACAGCAAGAGAAGAGGAACAGAACATGTCCAACCAGAACCCCCTCGGCGACCGCGGCAAGGCTCAGGAAGATGCCTGGGCTCGCAAGCGCGATCAGGAAGCGATCGAAGCCATGAAGAAGAAGGGGCAGGAGAAGCCGACCGGTAACGGCGGCGCCGACAAGCCCGAGGCTCAGCCGGCCAAGAAGAAGTAAGGACAGCCTCTAAAGCTGCGGCGGGACACGGACTTGTCTCGACCCGCCGCAGCACGCTGCACCGCCGGCGGCACCAATTCGCCGAGCGGTAGCGGTAGCAATTTCATTCCGGCTGCTTGTAAAAGCAAAAAAAACTTTGGAAAGAGGTATAGACATCATGTCCACCCCCAATCAAGCAACAAAGGCAGCGCCGGCTGCATCCACCAAGAGCTGCAATTGTTCCGACTGCGGCTCCGCCCTGAAAAGCGGACTGAAGTACGAGAACATCTGCACCACCTGCCAACCCCAGTTCAACTCCCGTTGCGGAGGCTGCCAGCGGCTCCTTTGGGACTGCATGTGCATCCGTCCGCACACCTGGGAATGATTGACCACTGAACCGGTAGGTCGACACTAAGAAAAACAAGACGGATATCCTGCGTGGTTTCGCTTCCAATCGACAGAAAGGACGAAACCACGCATTTTCCTCTTTTATCGCCCTAATTTTTCTCGCTTTTCCTGCTATATCTTTTAGTATTTGAAAGGAAAATTCCAGCCAAGACCACCGCCGCTTTTGTAAAAGACGCCAAACTAATGCTGCCAAGAAAGGCAGAGACGGCAGAAAATGCTTTATTCTATTTGCCTATACAGCGCAGGGAAGGTCACCATGTCTATAGATACTCAAATTAGCTCAGCCCCTCAAAGCGGCATGCGCGATTTCCTTCCCCGGGAAGTCAGACTGAGAGACTGGGCAGCCCAAGTTATTACCAGCGTCTATGAACAATTCGGCTTCACCAAGATTGAAACCCCCTGTCTTGAGAATATCGCCCTCTTGAAGCGCGGCGACGGCGGCGAAAACCTACAGCTAATTTTTGAAGTATTGAAGCGTGGCGACAAACTGGAACGGGTGCTGAAAAGCAGTGGCAATGAGAGCAGCGAAGAAGCCAGCAAGAAACTCAAGGGCGAACTAGCCGACATGGGCTTGCGTTTTGACTTGACTGTGCCCTTGGTGCGCTTTTATAGCCACAACCAGCAAAATTTACCCAACCCCTTTAAGTCGATTCAAATTGGTTCGGTCTGGCGGGCAGAGAGCGCACAGCAAGGCAGATATCGCCAGTTCACCCAATGCGACATCGATATTTTCGGGGTAAAGAGCGAGCTTGCAGAAGTCGAACTATTGCAAGCCACTTCAGAGGCTTTGCTTAAACTAGGCTTTGAAAATTTCACTATCTGCATCAACGATAGAAGGCTGCTTTCAAGTCTGGCAGGCTATTGCGGCTTTGCCGAAGACCGCTTCGAGAGCGTTTTCATCGCACTAGACAAGCTGGACAAAATCGGTCTCGATGGGGTGAGCCGCGAATTAGCCGGACAGGGCCACAGCGAAGCTTCCATCGAAAACTTGAAGAAGTTGTTGGTCGAGCTTGCGGAAGTGACTGGACCAAGCGAAAAACAACTGGAAGTACTGGCAGGAAAAACAGCGGCTGACACGGAGACAGTACAAGCCCTGATGCGAGTAATAAGCATAGTCAAAGAAGCCTCGGGCGGTAAGTTCAATGTTCAGTTCGAGCCTTCTTTGGTACGAGGCATGGGCTATTACACAGGCCCCATATTTGAAATCAAGTATCCAGGCTATAACTATTCAATTGCCGGAGGCGGACGCTATGACCGCATGGTCGGCAAAATGTCGGGCAGAGATGTACCGGCATGTGGTTTTTCTATCGGCTTTGAGCGCATCATCGGCATCTTGATGGATGAAAACTTTGAGCCTCAGGGCAGCAGAGAAAAACTAGCCTTGATTTTTGATGAAAATCGCGACAAGCTGGCCGATGTGATGAAAGCCGCAGCCAATCTGCGCAGCCAGGGCTATAACGTGCTTGTGCAAGGCAAAAAGAAAGACATGAAAAAGCAGATTGACCAGCTGCCTGCGCAGGCTGTCAGCAAGCTTTGTCTATTTAAGGGCGACCTAAATAATCTAGAGATCAAGACAATTTAGAGTTTAAGACAGGTTAGAGCATTTGCCCTAAGCCTGCAGGGTTTTCGGCTGCTTGCCTACATATTCAAAATAGATTGTCTTGCCATAGCGCGGATTGTTTATCTGGTGCTCGGTTTTGTGATCTGAAGTCTCAACTAGTCTGCCGTTTTCGACATGGAGAAGACCAACGTGACCATAGTTCTTGCCGCCATTTTCAGCGATTACACCTTGGCTCCAAGAACGCACGAAAGCAGTGGCTTTGGTGGGATCGTTCGTAACCCGCCATTCATCAGACTTAAGGAAGGCATGACGCATGGCCCAACCATCGCCTGAACCGAGAAACTCGCCCATGCCGACCTTGGAAAGAGCCACCTGCACACCCTCGGCGCAGCGACCTTCGGTATTCATATTGCGTGCCACAGCCAAACCGGCTTTGACAATCTGAGCCTTCATGAGATTGCCTTCCGGGCTCACCTGCCAGTCAATTTTGTCGCCCTGGCCAAGATCGCGTCTCAACTCAGACAACTGAGCCAGCTTCACTGCACCTTGCATATAGTCTTTATTGGCTTTGTTGTTCAGATCTTCGCCGGTGAGCTGGGCTGGTTCTTTGCCCAAGTGCAGAGCGAGAGCGGCTTTACCAACGTCACCGCCGGCATCTTTCAAAGTTTTGTCGACAACATCGGTGGCTACGCGCTCTTGCAATTCTTTGGGGAAGAGAGTGCGCATCTCTTCGCCTGAAAGCTGCTTGCCTTCCTGCATACGCTTCATAGCGCCGACAAACTTGGCGGCAAAAGCTTTGTCCTGAAACTTAGCGGCAAACTCTTTAGAGACTTTGCCTTTCTTAGCTAGCTTAGACATAATTCCGGCGATGTTATCAACCGAAAACTCGTCTTCACCTTCAAAAGAGAACCAGCTCATGAAGTTGCGATAGGTAAGGCCGTAACGACCGACTGCCAGACCTTCGCTTTGGGTCTTACGCACGGTCTCGTAGGGGTTGGCGCGGTCGGGATTGAACATACCGGCTATGGCGTTCTTAGCATGAACAACCGGATTGGTCTCATCTTTCTGCTGGCCGACATCGCGACGGGGGAAGTAGTCTCCCATCTCACGCGCAGTCATTGAGCCGCTTGAGCCGGGGCTGAAGCGGTTCATGCCCGACATCATGCGCTGCGACTCAGCACTATAGCCCGATCTAGCCGAGTTAGCCGCCGCAGCATCACTCTGCTCTAGACCACCACCGGCAATTTTGCGGGTGAGCTCTTGCGACATCAGACCATATTCGTCGTTAATTTCTAAACCACGTCCAGCCATCTGGGGATTTTGCCCCACCCGCGCATTCACATATTGCACCAGTTCATCGATGCTTTTTTGTTGCGCTTGAGCAGGATCACTCATCTGCCCAGGCTCACGCTCAACTTGAATAACAATTTGCTTGCGGGCGGCAGCATCAAGATCGCCTTGCGCTTCGATACGACCATCTTTGCGTACAATAAAGTCTGGGGTTTTAGATCGGTCGGCAGTATCACTGTATGTGATCAGTACTTCGGGCTTTTCACCCGGCTTGATGATTTCACTAGAATTGGCGCCAGCCTGAGACTCAATTCGACGCATAACACCGGTCTGAATCAATTCAGAAACCTTTTTGTTGCGGTCGAGGGTCACTTCATTACCACCGCTGACAATCGCAGGTCCACTAGCCACCACGGCATCGCTAAAGCGTACAGCAGGCAATGAGTCAGCCACTGCCATCGAGCGAAATTGCCCGACTGAACTGTCTGCCAGAAGGGCTCCGCCTTGATGCGCCAGGGCGCTGCCTTCGTGGGAAGATTGACTGACGGCTGTATCGCCGGCATTCACAGCTGCACCGCTAAGATCGCCTTTTGCCATGGGGACAAGGCTCCTGTGGAGAAGAAATTGTACTTTGGGGGGTAGAAGACATCATATGTGAAAATTTCGATCGAGGGAACGCTTCTCACTACGTGGTTCTCCCACATATGTGATTAAATATCGTGCAATCTGCGACAATTTGAAAGGTTGGAAGTGAACTTGGAGCTTTGGAAAGTCGCCAGGCTAACACCAGGCTCACTTAGGAACAATTAGGATGAAGATAGAAGAAATCAGAGAGCAGCTTGAAAAGGGCGAAAGAATTGATAGGCAGCAAGCCGAGTGGCTGTGGAACAATGCTTCAGACCAAGACCTTTCCAGCCTCTCAAAGATAGTGAGAGCACGCTTTCACAAAGCAGACGAAGCCACTTATTTATTGATGCGTATCATCAACTATACCAATGTATGCGTAGCAAAATGCGATTACTGCTCTTTCTATAGACTGCCGGGCGACAAAGACGGTTATGTCAGAGACAAAGAGTATGTTTTCAGCAAAATCGATGAGCTAGTCAACGTAGGCGGCAATTTTTTCGGCTTCAACGGCGGCTTCAATCCAAAACTGCGCATCGATTACTATCTCGATTTGTTTTCTTCAATTAGAAAACGTTATGGCGATAAGATTGAATTTTATGCCCTCACCGTAGTGGAATTTCTTTATATAGCTAGACTCTGCAAATTGAGCAATCAAGAAGCTCTAGCAATGTTCAAAGAAGCCGGAGTGAACTGGATAACCGGCGGCGGCGCCGAGATACTGGCAGACAGCTTTAGGCTGAGACACAGCCCACTCAAATATACAGTGAAAGAATACATGGACACGCAAGCCGATATTCTTGACGCCGGGCTAAAGACAACCGGCACAATGGTTATCGGCTTTGACGAAACGCTTCAAGAAAGACTGGATCACCTCGAAACTGTGCGCAACTTTCAAGATGCTAGATTGCAAGCGGGCAAAGAGGGGCTGTTTAGCTTTCTTTGCTGGACTTACAAGCCTTACAACAACGAGTTGGGAGGCCAGGAAATAAGCTCACAGGAATATCTCAGACACCTGGCTCTGAGCCGCATTTATCTAGACAACATCAAGTTTTTGCGCACCTCTGTGCTCACCCAAAACCAGGCTGCACTAGAAGGTCTAAACTATGGCGCCAACGACTTCGACATCCCCTGGGAAGACGAAGTGACCCAGCTTGCCGGCGCAGTTATCGAAAAGGACGTAGACCGAATCTTAGGTTATGCCCAAGAAGCAGGCTTCAAGACAAGACTGCGCCCAGTCAACCTGGCTCCGCTCAGTCAACCTAAGTAATTCAGATCTGAGTAAATCAAGCCTAAAGAAAACAGTGATGCAAGTCTTCTTCAGTAGCAGATACACTTTCGAGCTACCGGCCGACCATCCCTTTCCAATTTATAAGTATCAACAATGTGCCGACTATTTGGTACAGCAAGGACTACTCGGCAAAGAGCAGCTCTTAGACCCGGGTCTTGCCAGCTTGGAAGACTTACTCTTGGTACACAGTGCGGGCTATGTCGAAAAAATCATGACCGGCAGTCTCAGCGCAGGCGAAATACGCAAAATTGGTTTTCCCTGGTCTGAGAAGCTAGTGGAAAGAAGTCTGGCTGCCGCCGCCGGCTCGATTGAAGCAGCGAAAGCCGCACTCAAAACTGGTGGCGCCGCAAATTTAGCCGGTGGCACCCATCACGCTTTTGCCGATCATGGCTCGGGTTATTGCCTCTTCAACGATGTGGCAATAGCCATAAGATGCCTGCATAGAAGTAATCGGCAACTGAAAGTGCAAATAGTCGATCTAGATGCCCATCAGGGAAACGGTACCAGTGCCATTTTTGCAAGCGATGAACGGGTTTACACGTTGTCTATGCATGTGGGCAGCAACTATCCCCGAGACAAGTTTCCTTCCAGTCTCGATATTGCTCTAGAGCGCAATTGTTCAGGACAAGACTATTTGGCCAAGCTGAAAGATGGCTTAGAGAAAAGCTTGAGGAGCTTCGAGCCTGACCTGCTTGTTTATCTTGCCGGAGCTGATGTGCACAAAGATGATCGTTTTGGCCAGATGAATTTGAGCACCGAAGAAATGCTGGTAAGAGACAAGCTTGTTCTGGAGACTGCCAAAGGGCGGGGCTTACCCTTTGCAATAGTGCTTGGCGGCGGCTACAACAAAGACAAAAGCTTGACCGCTAGGCTGCACGCTCAGACAATTGGCATGGCTCTTTCAATCTAGTTTATCAATTCTGTCTGTTATACTATTGTTTTTAGTATTACAAAAAAAAACCTACCTGGGTACATGACGCAGGCGGGGTAGTGAGTTTGCCGGAGCGAAGAAAAGGAATTCAGAAAGCAGAAATGCACCCCTGGCAGTGCCGGAGCGCCTTCTCGTCACTCTGATTGTTGAGTCCAATTCGTTCGAATACCTCAAGCTGCTTGTTTTTTTGGCATTTCAGGAATTCTCTTCGATACGGGAGCCGGTGCGTGTAGCACACACGCCGTTAGCAAGTGCCTGGCTATTTGCTTCGACAAGTGCCTCCTGTTCCAGCGATAGCAGAATTCGTTTAAATAGTGCTGAATGTATGTTCTGCAAAAATGATGGTAGGTTCCTTTCAAAAACCTCTTCAGATGCGAAATCGCCAGGCTCATGCAGGCCATTGTAGTGTTCAGTTGCTTCTTGCTCATCTTACTCATGTTGACGGTGTGGCCCAAAGCAGCAAATACGTGATGGCGCCCTAGTGCGTCTGTCCTAATTACCTGACCTCCCGGGTCTGACTCTATTCTCTGCTCTACAACCTCTCTCAATGTGCCGATTTTTGTATCCGGAATCGCCTTCAATACCAGGTTTCCTGCTTGCATGTTTTCTGATTCAACCATCACCAGCACGCAGATTTTACCTTCAAATGGCGATTTTCCTGCACTTCTCGTCTTTCTCCGCCCTCCTAGAAACGCCTCGTCCAACTCGATATAGCCCGCCAGCGTTAGATTCTCATCCCTGTCCCCCATCGCTATTCTTAGCTTCCTCAAAAGCTTTGCAGCACTCTTCCTCTGCACCCCTAGCTCTTGTTCAAGCCTCATCGCACTCACTCCTCCTTTGTCGTGCGCCACAAGATAAATAGCTAAAAACCACTTTGTTAGCGGTATCTTGCTGTCCTGAAATATGGTGTTGGCTGTAATCGAACTCTGCCTACCACAAGAAGAACACTCCATCATTCTCAGCCTGGATAGCCGATATCCATCATTGTGCGAGCAATACGGACAGATAAATCCATGAGGCCACTTGCAATGGTAAATCTCTTCCAGACACCTTTCTTCCTCTCCGTACACTCTCATGTATTCGCTCAAACTCGTATCTAGTAGAAACATAATTCCCTCCATTTTTGGGGGAGTACACTCTACAATATAGTATGCCCAGCGAAAACGATAAATAACCGAACCTGTCCATCTTTTCAAATTTTCCTGTGTCATGTACACAGGTATGATCAAAGACTACTCTCAGGTTGAGAACGAACCAAAAGGTCAGAAAAAACTGTCAGCGTTGTTTCTGTCTGGCGTACTTTGAAAGAGCATTGATGCCATCGGGTTTGGTACGCTTGCCGGTGCGCACG
>JAFLCK010000032.1:0-54035 GCA_017303615.1 Obscuribacter phosphatis (SeqCode) | reverse complement strand
TGCTCGACCTCGAACCGGGCGATGAAGTAATTATGCCGTCCTTTACCTTCGTCACCACCGCCTCAGCCTTTGTCAGAGCAGGGGCGACACCGGTTTTTGTCGATATCAAAGCTGACACTATGAATATTGATGTCGCCCAGGTAGAGAAAGCGATTTCAAATAAAACAAAAGTAATCGTGCCTGTGCACTATGCTGGGGTCGGTTGCGACATGGATGAATTGCAGAAGCTAGCGAAAAAACATTCTCTTGCCATAGTTGAAGACGCCGCCCATGGTATCTTAGCCACCTACAAAGATCGCTATCTTGGCACCATCGGCGATATCGGAGTCTTGAGCTTTCACGAAACCAAGAACGTAGTGGGCGGTGAAGCCGGAGCCTTGCTGATTAACAATGAAAAATATCTGACCAAAGCAAGACAACTTTGGCACAAAGGCACCAATAAGCACGATATGGAACTTGGGCTCGTAGGCAAATACACCTGGACCGAACTCGGTTCGGCCTTTGCCGCCAGCGAGATTACAGCCTCGGTAGTCTGGGCTCAAGTGGAAAAGGCAGCCGAAATAGTCGAGATGCGTAAAGCCGCCTGGCAAAGATACTATGAGCTGCTGGTACCACTAGCTAAAACCGGCGCGATATCGCTGCCTCATGTGCCCAACCATTGTGTGCAAAACGGACATATTTTTTACTTCCTTACTCAATCGAAAGAAGTTAGAGAAGCGCTCATCAAGCATCTCAAAGAAGACAAGATTGAGAGTGTTTTTCACTATATACCCCTGCATAGCTCGCCAGCCGGATTGAAATACGGCAAATGCCAAGGTGACCTTAGCACCACCGACAGTGCCAGCGAAAGACTATTGCGCCTGCCGCTCTGGGCCGATCTAAGTGAGCCTTTGCAAAAGCGCATAGTTGCATCGATTGAAAGATTTTATCAAGCAAAAGTTTAGTGAAAAAAGTTGCCATTCTGCAATCTAATTACATCCCCTGGAAGGGGTACTTCGATCTAATTGCCGACGTCGATGACTTTGTCATATATGACGAAGTGCAGTACACACGCAGAGACTGGCGCAACCGCAATAAAATCAAGACCAAAAATGGCACCAAGTGGCTGACCGTTCCAGTGCAATCGAAAGGTCTATTTAGCGAAAAGATCAGCGAAATGAAGGTTGCAGAACCAAATTGGAGTCAAGAACACTTCAAGACGATTAGACATGAATATGCCAAAGCAACCTGTTTTGATGAATACGCCGCCTTTGTCGAGCGACTCTACACAGAAGCAGCCGGGCTAGACTTTCTCAGCCAGATCAATGCTTTGTTTATCGAAAGAATTTGCAGCAAATTAGAAATAGAAACGAGAATAAGACAATCTTGCCAATTCACCCTGCAAACGGGTAAATCAGAACGTTTGCTCGGCATCTGCAAAGACTTGCATGCCGATGTTTATGTCTCCGGGCCAGCCGCCAAGTCTTACCTAGACGAGGACCTTTTCGCCAGGCAGAACATAAAGGTTGAATGGTACAGCTATGGCCAATACCCGGAATACAGTCAACTTCATCCGCCATTTGAACACGCCGTCAGCATTCTAGACTTACTTTTCAATACAGGCAAAAATGCTCGCAGCTATATGCACCGGCACAATTGAAATCAACTAGGCTAATCGGCCTTGCGCCTCAAGAACCCGACTCTTTCAATTTGCAAAACATTATTGTCGCCATTGGGTGCAAACAAATATGCGGGCAAAATTTTGAAGCCGATTATCTTATCACCGACTTTCAAACCCAGCAATTTCAGTTCAAATGTATAACCATGCACAGCCTCGTCGGCTAAAAGAGGCACTAGAAGAGACTCTAGCCTATTGCCGCTTACCAACAACTGGCAGCAGACCGCCCGCGGTTTTATCGACTTGTCGGCGCCTATTTCTATATAAAACCGATCAAACTGAGCCGGATCAACGAGCAAATTAGGCTTATATGTTAAACAGCCAAACTGCCTCTCTAGCAAATAAAGCGAGCGCCCCAGCGGTTTGAGCCCCTCGATACTGAAAATAGCAGGCAATTCAGGCTCATATCTCAGAGACCAGCAAAGATCTGATTTTTCAGGGCGCCGAAAAGAATCACTCAGGTCGGTATTTTCAGGCTTGCTTGGTTTAGAAGCCAGTGCCGCGATGCTCTTCTCAAGCTCAAGTCTTGGATAAGAAAATACGGCGGTAGAACAGGAATCGGCTTCGGCACTCAGCTCTATGACGATAGACTTACCAAGAAAATCATGCAGGTCTATTGAAATAGGTTGCGAATAGAGAGCAGAGTACCAAACCTTCTCCAAAAGCGGCGCGCTCTTATCACCAGCTTCATAAACAACCAGCTTAGCTGTAGGTCCATCGGCATATGTGCACGAATGGCCGGTGAAGACAAAGTCTAAATCACTGACAAACCGGGCCGAGCTAATATCAGAAGCCAGATCAATAGTCCAGAAGACTGCACTTTTGCCCTTAATAGCCAAATTAAGCTTCTCCGGAACATTCCACTTGCACTGACGCCGTCCATCTACAAAAGCACACTGCCCCTTGCTGGTAGCCGGCTCGAACTGCACATTAGCGAACAGAAATTCAGACTGCAAAGAAACTTCTTGCTTGTTTGAAAAGGCTGCTAGACCTTTAGCAGCCAGCGGTCTAGCCAGGGTCGAAACACGATCAAACTCGCCTACGCTGTAACTAAACAAATTTTGCTCGGCATAAGTCGGGCATTGATAGTACCGACGCAAAGCCGCCTCAGAAGCTGGTGAATGCGAAAGACGAAAGGCATCCTTATCTTTGTAAGACAAATTGGCAAGTATGAGCGGCAAGAGTGCCGCCATAGAAAGCAAGCGCAAACAAAACCGCCCCCTCTGCTGGAAAGGCGTATCTGAGGAGCTGAAGGCATGAACCATTAGTGCATATAAGGCAAACCAAAACAATGCACTGTAAGTGCCATACCAGGGTGCAAGGCTTGTGCGAAATAATGAAACAGCAGCCAGATGGGCCAGACCATAAACGGCCAGAGCCAAGCTGAAAGCCGGCACAGTTGAAAATCGCTTTGCGGCAATGTACTTATAAAGTAATAAAGCATAAAGCGCTAAACCGCCAGCTGCCAGTACAATGCCATAGATGCTTTCGCCCGCTGGAAAGAGAGCCGGGCTAAGCAAATCGCGCTTGTAAATGAGCGAAATGCTCTCCAAAAACAAAACAAGATTAGGCTGGTGCGGACTCATTCCTTCCTTACTGAGAAAGGGAGAGGAGAGCAAATAAAAAACAAATAGAAGAGACAAGGCGGCGCCGAATCCTATGGTGCCGACGGTGCGCAGTCTATGCTTCGACTGCAGCGAAAGGGCGGCAATTAAATAAGTAAGCCAGGTAGCTAAGGCGTCACAAGCATTGGTCATGGCTGACAGAAAGCCGCAAAACAAAACCAAAACAAGCCCAAGTTTGCTCTCTTGCCTGTATCGCAAAGCAAAAAGACCAAGAAAATAAGCCAATAAGATTGTGCCGAAAGCTATGCTAGTCTCATTGTATAAAAGAACTGTGACGGCTCCGGCCCCCAAAGAACAATATGCAATCTGCCACAATAAAGTAGAGGAAGAAAGCTCTTGCCGATAATTTCTTTCAGTAAGCAAAAGAAATAAAAGAACAACTCGCAAAGCGGCCATCGCTAAGCCGAAATATAACTCTAAGGGCACGTTCCATTGACAGAAACTGGCATTGAGCAGATGAACAGAAAGCGGCAACAAGAGACAATGACTGCTCATGCTGCAGTCAAACACAAGATTTCTAAAGTCATAGCCGGGTGAAAGTATGCGCATCATTCGCTCGACCAGCTCCACAAAGTCATTTGTTGGAACATTGGCCGAACTAGTCGAAATTAGATAAGCTTGAAAAAACAGAGGCAGAAGGGCTACCGCCACCGCCAAGTGAAAAGCATTTATGCCGAACCCATGCCTCTGCTTCATGGCGAGAGTCTAGCAAATTTAGGACAAACTATAAAATTCTTTGGTCGCAAAAAGACTCCGGCTGGCATTCCAAATCATCTGCTGACTTAACTTCTTTAATGGCAAAGAGTGGTCGCCTGGCTGCTGAATACAAAAGCCTCGTATTGTATTCAAGTACACCGGCCATAAAGCATAACTGCACAGCCGAGAAAATCATGACTATGCCTGTTATACCGACCAGATCGCTGCTCAACCAGTTCATAAGCCGGGCCAGCAAAAGAGCCAAACCAATATTGACAAAGGCAAAGGCGGCAAGGAAAAGACCTTTCACCATAACATTATCTATTGCCAGAACAAAGTCACAGGCAACAGAAAAGAGTGCTTTGAGAGTATAGGTAGACTCGCCTTCAGAACGGGCTGAACGCTGTACTTGCACATATTGCACCGAACGAGTCAAGACAAAAAGTTGAGAATCGAGACAGACTGAGCGTCCAAATAACTTACCGAGGTAGGGTCTAAGCTCCCCCCTAAAACAGCGAAAAGAAGTCGCCTTAGCATAGTCTGATATACCAGCCCAGCCGATAAATAGTCTAATTAGATAAGCAACCAAGCCGCGTAAAATGCCGTGGTTGGTATCGCGATAAATGCCGTAAGCCAAGTCGCAACCGGCTTCGCAAGCCTCCAGAAGACGCGGAATATCGTAAGGGTTATACTGCAAGTCATCGTCAATTGTGATTACAGTGCGCCCACGGCTTTGGCTGATGCCGGCCAAAGTAGCGCTATGTTGCCCAAAGTTGCGCCACAAATCTATGCCAACAACTCTTGTGTCTTTCAACTGTTCTGCACAGATAGCCTTCCAGGTTGCGTGAGCATCGGGACTACCGTCATTAACAAGAATAATCTCAATGCCGCCGGGCAAACTCGCCGCAGCTTCCAATATTGTGGTGACCAGCCTGGGCAGCTGCGCTCCAGACTTATAACAAGGGACCACTATTGAAATCGCGGGATTCATTCCCGGATAAAACCTTGCCAATGAGAGAGTTTCCGGCCTGTATTATAGTGGTTTTCGCTTATATCCCAAAGGGGAAAAATTGCCTGAATTAGCAGGCCGCCAGCCTTTCAGCGAAAATATGTACCAAATCATTCAAAACTACTTTTCTGAAACACTCACCAAACATGGTGCAACCGCCAAAGGGGCAGATTGGAAGGACGATCATGCTCAACAACTTCGCTTTGTTGAACTGTCACGAATTCTAAGCAAATCAAGGCAAGAGCACTTTAGCGTCACCGATTTCGGTTGCGGGACGGGCGCTTTCATCGATTTTCTCGTCAAAGAAAAATTCAATTTCAGCTATTTGGGTATCGATTGCACAAGATTAATGATCGAGACCGCCCGAAAGATTAATACAGACAAAGCCAATTGTCGTTTCGAGGAAGCTACCTCTTTGAGCAGCCAGACAGACTTTACGGTCGTGAGCGGCACTTTCAACTATAAGGGTATGACTCCTTTTTCACAGTGGCAAGACTACGTTTTAGACACATTAGTGAATATTGACCGCTTTTCCACAAGAGGTTTCGCCTTTAATTTGCTAACCTCATACTCTGATGAAGACAAAATGCTGGATCATCTCTACTATCCTGATCCGGCATTCTATTTTGACTTCTGCAAAAGAAACTTCTCGAGGAATGTAGCTTTACTGCATGACTACGGCGCATACGAGTTCACCATACTTGTCAGAAAACAATAAAGAAAGCAATAATCACAAGCAGTATAAAAGACTAGCTCTCGTTTTCTTTCTATCAGGCATGTCTTCTCTCTTGTATCAAGTGAGTTGGCAGCGCATTCTCACGATTGCTTACGGTGTCGGCAGTGTTTCAATAACTCTAATTGTCACCATTTTCATGCTGGGCTTGGGGCTAGGAGCCTTGCTTGGCGGTGAACTAGCGAGTCGCTACTCGGCAAAATCAGGACGTCTTTATTTCTGCTTCGAACTAATTCTTGGTCTTTACGGTTTGCTCAGCCTACCTATATTGCAGTTCCTCGGGCAAACCACGAGCGGCGCACCGATACATCTTTACGGTCTGCTAATTTCACTCTTCCTAGCTATCCCGACCATATTGATGGGTGCCACGCTGCCGCTCTTGGTAGAAAGTGAAAGCCGCGAGGGAAGAGAGATCGGCGAGACAGTCGGTGAACTGTACTGCACCAATACCCTGGGAGCCTGCGCCGGCTCGCTCGTTTCGGCCTATTTTCTTATATCAATTTGGGGTCTAGATACTGCCATCTATTGTGCCAGTGCTACTAACTTTATTCTCTCGGCCATTTTCTATCCCTTCCTGAAAAGACAAGAAGCCCGGCTAAAGCTGGCCACAGAGGTGAATGCCAATGGCAATGCAAAAGACAACGCAAAAGACGGTTCAAAAGACGATTTAAGAGCAACCAAAGCCGCTTCAGCCGACTCACACAAAGCCTCGGCAATCTATTTGCTTGCTTTTGTATCGGGCTTTGTGGCAATCGGTTTAGAACTTTGTTGGTTTCGCACAATCGAAATATTGGTCAAGTCATCGCCTTATGCCTTTGCCAGTGTGCTAGGGGTCTACTTATTCGGGCTGGCAGCCGGTGGCGGCTTTATTGGCAAGCATATAGAGAAAGCAAAAAAAATAGGTCAAACCAAACTCTATCTCTTGCTGCAATTAGGCATAGCTCTCTATGTGCTGGTTTCATATAGTTTGCTCAACACCCATCAATTGCACGCTCTAATGCGCCTTTCAGACATGCAAGAACTTCATCCTTCCTTCAGCCTGGAAATCTTTCAAAATCTCAAGAGTTTTTCAGAAGGTTGGTTTGCCTGGTTCGACATAGCCATTTGGCCATCTTACTTCATGCTTTTGCCCACTTTCGCTATGGGAGCCAGCTTTCCGCTTTTGAGCAGTATCACTGCCGGTATCGACAAGAGCGATGGCAAAACAGTCTCGCGAGCTTACTTCGTTAATGTCATGGGCAATGTTCTAGGTGGACTATGCACCGGCTTTTTGTTCTTCAACATTCTTGGTACAGCCTCTTCGGTCTTGGCTCTTTGCTGCATTCTCGTCGCAGTGTTTGGTTTTGCCTATCTCAAGCATGTCGACTTCAAGCTGCGCCTTACCGCCAAACATTTGCTCTTGTTTCTGCCTCTTTTGCTGCTTTTGCGCTACCCCAGCAATGAGAAGTTGATGAATCAAATGCACTATAAGCCTGACGGCGAATGCACCACCTATTTGCAGGAAGGCAGTAGTTGCGTATCTATGGCATACGAAAGAGACGACTCGGTATGGCATTGGATCAATGGTCTCGCCCATGGTGGCAGACTCCCCCATATGTTCGGTTATTACAACCGCGCCCTTGAAGCCCTCAGCTTTGCCGGAAAAGAGAGCAATATTTTGGTAATTGGCTATGGCACAGGCTCGATTGTAGAAGCAGTTTTGCGCAGTCCCAAGGTTGAGAAAGTAACTGTGGTCGAACTAAACCAAGAGGTTATGACCAACCTAAAAAAAATGGATCAATTCAAGAAGCTTTTGCAAGACAAAAGAATCGAGCTAGTCATAGACGACGGCAGGCGTTATCTCTACCGCAGCAAAGAAAAATTCGACGTGGTTCTTATGGACCCACTAAGGTCGAGCACCGCCTACAGCAACAATATCTATTCAGCCGAATTTTTCAAACTTGTGGCAGACCATCTCAATAAGCAAGGAATTCTCATGGTTTGGCTGGATAATATGACAGTCATACCCAAAACAATTGCCTCGCAGTTCAATCATGTGAAGCTATACAAGAGTTTCTGCCTGGCTTCGCCCGATGCGTTCTGCCCCAAAAGCCTACATGACCAGCGACACGCTGAACTGCTAAATAACTTCAGCCAAGAAGAAGTGAAAAAGATAGGTGCAGAGGAAGAGTTGCTCGGCGACGAAAACCACATCAAGGAAAACTCAGCCTCTTTTGGCATAAACACCGACTTGAAGCCGGTAACCGAGTATCATCTTTGGCACTGACTGGCAACCAAATTGACACTGCTTAAGCCTCTAAAGAACATTAAGCGAGCTTCAGCCGAAATATATTTAGCGCAAATAACCTTCCTCACGACCATCGAGAGAGGCTTCAAGAGCCAAGCCCAGCAAGCCTTGAGCGCCACAAGCACCAGCCAGGAAAGTTTTGCTTAAAAATTCAACAGACTAGAGGCTTTCAAGAGAAAGCACAATTGGTTAAACTTCTAGGTCTATAGGTCAAAAGAAGTGCAATTGAGCATATCAGCCCCAATCGAGACCACCCAGAAGAGCGCGGAGTTAACCGCGCCTTTGGCGCAGCCAGGCGCTCAGACCAATCGCAAGAGTCTAGATAGTCTGACGGCCCTTCGCTTCTTTGCCGCTTTCTCGATAGTGGTTTACCATGCAAAAGACCAATTTCCCTTTCTTTCGGGCATAGCCGGTAGTTTCGCCTTAGAGCAGGCAGTTTCTTTTTTCTTTGTTTTATCGGGCTTTATTCTTACCTATGCCCACGGCAACTTGGGCTTAAAGAACTGTAAAAGCTATATCGTTTCGCGCTTTATGCGCATTTACCCGGTTCACTTGGCGGCGCTGGCCACTCTTCTTATCTTATTGCCCCAAAATCTAAAGCATCTCAATAACTGGAAAGCCAGCCTTGCTTATTTGACAATGACCCATGCCTGGGTTCCTATTCAAGACTATTACTTTGCCTGGAACTCTCCTTCTTGGAGTATTTCCACCGAGTGGTTCTTCTATCTTTCACTACCTCTTCTGCTCACCTTAGGCCGCAAGAAACTGCTGGCACCGTTGACTGTTACAGCCATTGCATTTGCGTTTGCATTCTGGCTGGCAGATTGGCGGCACTTGCCGATCAGTAGCACCACAGGCAGTGCGGTAAGCGCCCATGGTCTATTGTATATCAATCCACTGGCTCGCTCGATTGAATTTGCGCTGGGTATAACGCTCGGGCTCATTTACACTCGCATCAAGCCCTTACCCTGGCCTACTCTACTAGAGTTTTTGAGCTTATCCGGCTTTCTTTTCACCTGTCATCTTTCCACCAAGGTAGAGAACTTTTCCAGTTGGCCATACTTTTCTCTTTGGGCTAGCCACGCAGGTTTTTCAGCCCTGTCTGCTGCCTTGGTCATTATTGTTTTCAGCCAAGAAAGAGGGCTTCTCTCTAAAGCACTACGCTTCAAGCCCTTGGTCTTGCTTGGCGAAATCAGCTTTGCCATGTATATGCTGCACTATATTTTGCTTTGCTATAAATTCGAGACCGTTCCACTAATCTACAACCAAGCAGGCTTCTTGAGATTTTCAGCCATACTTGTTTTGGCAAGCTATTTCACCTTCACCTACATAGAAAAGCCCACTCGCTCTTTGTTCAAAGCCAAGAAAAGTATCTTGAACCGTTCTGAGTTAATTGGCCTAGCGTTAGTACCAGCTTTGATTTATGCCCTCACACCGGGCACAAATCTCTACCCAAAAGAACTGTCACGAGGCATAAAAATAGCCAGCCCTGCTTGTCTCTTTGATGAAGGCATCGCCCTTGAAACAGCCTGCCTGAGCGACAAAGATATAATTTTGCGCTTCAAGGCAGAAAAGCCGCTGCTGCTCTTTCAGGCAGTCGAAACAAGGCTGCTTAATGCCAAAGGTGAGACAATCTATTTCTTGCAGACAGCGCTGACTACCCGTCCGCAATTTGCCGCCAAAGACAGCCGCTTCGATTTCAAAATGCCAAATTGCTCAAACTCTTATAAAGAAGCCAAATATTTGAGCGTCAAGGTTATGAACCGCGACGGCAGCGCCTTGAAACCTTCAATAGAACCGCACCAAACAAACCTTTTGATAAACCTATAGATAGATAAATAAACTAAACGAGTAAAGATCAGTCCCTAAGTCCTGGAGCAAAGAAATTGCGCATTTGTCTAATTTCAAGAGAATTCCCCCCTGATACCGGTTGGGGCGGCATAGCCACCTTCGTTCACGACCTGGCCTTGGGTCTTGCCGAGATTGGCGCCGAAGTAGAAGTCATTGCTCTGTCTGCAGATGGGAAGAACTCAACTGTCGACTATAAGGGCATCAAACTGCACCGGGTGGCTCCAGTGGCCGACCTGGACAAGTATCAGATGCTGCTTTCATTGATGCCTTACAGCCACAGCTTATTGAAATCGCTTGTGGCCTTGCATCTCAAATTTGTAGAACTGCATTCAGCAAAGCCTTTCGATATCGTGGAAGTGCCTGAAATGTTCGGCGAAGGGGTCTTTCTTGCCCTCACCAAGCTTTGCCCCTTGGTGATCAGGCTCTACACACCGCATTTCAAGTTTATCGACGAAAAACTGCATCTTATTGATGAAGGCTTTGACCATCAGTTATTGAGCATCATCGAAAAACTGACATTGCTTAATGCCGATGCAGTGGTGAGCCCCAGCCAAGATCTGGGCGACTATGTCGCCAATGCCATAGGCTTTAGCTCTGAAGAAATGCACATAATGAAAGGTTTGGTCGATACCAATCGCTTTACCCCTGAAGGTGCGCAAGCACTCAAAATTGACGAAGACGTTCTGAAAGTGATCTTGGTAGGACGCTTGGAAGAAAGAAAAGGCGTCTACCAGCTTATCCGCGCCATTCCGCAAGTGGTTAAAAAATTCCCTAAAGTCAAATTCTTCTTGATTGGCAAAGACACCAATACGGCCCATGGCGGTAAGTCAGTGCAAGCCGAACTCGAAGCCGAACTGAAGAAATCGGGATGCGGTCAGCATGTGGTCTTTACCGGGCCGGTACCGCATGCTTCCATGCCAGAGTATTTCCGTTCGGCTGATATCTTTGTTTTGCCAAGCCTGTATGACAATGCCCCACTCACTTGCTTAGAAGCACTATCGAGCGGCACCGCCATAATCGGCACCAGTGCCGGTGGCATGAAGGAATATGTTCAAAATGGCAAGAGCGGCATCATCATACCACCAAGCGATGTGCAAGCGCTGTCAGATGCCCTTTTAGAGCTACTTTCCGACAAGGCGAAAAGAGAATCTTTTGGTCGCGAGGCGAGGAAAAGTGCGCTGGAACTATACGACCGCAAAATAACAGCGCGTGCCAGCTTGAAACTTTATGAGCAGGCTATTGTCGACTTCCAGAGAAACAAGCTGAAAGCCTTGGTTCGCACAGACAAAGACTCTATTTTGCAAAGCTCCCAGCACCTCATGGCTAAGTTCGACGAGATGGTCTACGCCTTCCTTTATAAGCGGTCTCTGACTTTCAGACTAAGCTATTGGTTCCATATGTGCAAAGACCGACCCAAGTTGTTCTCTGCCACTGTGCTCGTCAATGCTGCCGACAAACTTGCCGGCGCGCTCAAGCTAAAGGACAAACCAGCCGTAATCAAGAAACTGGAAGCAGAGATTAAGCGCCAACCGGTGGGAGCGGGCCGAAGTTAATCTAGGGCGGCGAAGGCGGTCCATGTCATCTTCATGTCAACTAGGCAAACTATTGTCTTTTAAACAGGCAGCAGTTACACCCCATTTTCTTTGACCTGGAGTTTACTATGAACAGAGAACCCGCCGGTGACACAACCGGGCGCGTACAAGAGCGCGCCGGTGAAACCATGCAGCAGGCCGAGAGGCAAGCTACAACTGCTATGCAAACTGAAGTTTCAGACTATCGCGCACAGTCTATGCCCCAGACAAGAACAAGCGAAAGAGCGGCGGCCACCGACTTTGACGGCAAGCCCTGTGCCAACCAGCCAAGCCCAGGTCAAATACCAACCCTAGAAGCCGGACGCCGTTCTGACGGCTGCAGCTTTAGCGGTTTTCAAACAAGAGACACAGGGGCACAACTGCCGCCGCTCAATACCGGTGAACTCTATAACAGAAGCCGTGAGCAGAGTGTCAGATTAGATGTGGGCGTCCCATCACAAAGAGGCGACGGTAGATTAAGGACCGAACCCAGCAGCGGCGTAATTGTCGCAAGAGACGGCGACCGTTGCCTGATTGCCACGGCTAATCATAGCGTCAGCTCAATACAAGGCGAGCAAATAGCCTCAAGAGCAGCTACATTCGCCAATGGCGAGCGGTATCCGGTCACAATAGAAGCGAGAGACAGAAGCCGAGACCTGGCAATAGTAGCCGCTCATACCGGCAGAGATACCGAGAGAGTTTGCCAGCCTGCCACCATTGCCGAAAGAGCCGATGTGCCAGGGCAAGCCACTGCTCTAGGCTTCCCTGAACGCAGCCGCACCTTGCAAGCATCACCCGGCGTGATTGAAAGAACAACAGCAGGAACAAACCTGAGGGCGCCAATAGACAGCTTACCCGGCGAAAGAGCCAACCGTCCCCTTCTAGACATGAGCATGCACACCAGGCCGGGCAATTCCGGCGGTCCAGTCTTCAACGAAAGGGGTGAAGTGCAAGGACTGGTCTATGGTGGACCACCGAGCGGTCGTGCCCATATCGAAAGAACTTGGGCTACACCTATAGACCGCGCTCGCATTGACGGCATGCTCAGCCGCGTGCAGCCAAACAGGCAAAGAGCCGCCTGGTAGCAGTCACATAAACTTGAGAGCCTCATCTACCGAGTCGACTCGTCCTGAAACAAACTTGACACGCATAATCAGGTTATCACCAACCAGAAAATACTCAAACTGCCCACAGATTTCAATGGGCTGGTCCTGATTGCTGCTGCCGCCGGCGGGAGGCGAAATCTGCAGATCCGCGCTGGAAGCGCCGAGGTCGCTTGCGTCAGGCATGCCAAGCCGTGCAATCACCTGTGAGTGAGTTAGCCCGTTCAAAACATGTTTCTTGATCAAAGCTTGGGATAATCTCTGCAGAGAAAGCTCATCTTTAGATAGACGTGCCTTGCGCCATGCCTCTGGGCTGAACTCCAAGGCAGGATAAAGGCCAATTGGTCTGGCATGGAGGACAAAGAGAGGTAAGCCGACAAACAGAGCGTAAACTCCGATTGCCACAGCAATTAGAATCTGAACATGTTTACTGCGCAATAGACTAGACAATGGAGCCACCGCACGGCTTGGGAAAAGGACTCCTTTGCTATTTTACCGCTTTGCCAGCCTGAGAAGCCTGGGCAGACTTCAATAAAATGCATTCGAGACATCAGTAAACCAGAACGGTGCCGTTCTTACGCCTACGCACTGAAACTTCACCAATTCGCCTTTATGAATCCTTCGCTTAACCGTGCGGTAGCAGGCACCACCGCTCCAAACAAGACAGTCGGCTAGCGTACTCGCCCCAACATCAGACGGCAAATAAAAGTCCTCGACATCGTCAATGCAGATCTCAGTTCCGGGTTCTAAGTCTCGCCTGGCACGGACAACATTGATTCGGCGAGCATCGCAGTTCTGAGAACCCAAAGTAAATTTGGCATCGAACTGGCAAAAGTCGAGAATAGCCTTGTAAGATTCTAGAGAAACGCGAGGCAGCGAATACGGCAAGACTACGGCAAGAACTACCAAACCGACAACAACTCTTGCCGCAACGCTACTCGAACAATTTCGCCACATAGTCTAAACAAGCTCTCTCAAGATTGAACTCAAAAGCCAGTATCGGTCCCTCTAGTTTACTCAGTCAATACGTAAGCTCCCGCCTCTATCTACAATACTGCGACATTACTCAAACCAAGCCCATCACCAGCACTTACCACCTGATAGTTCCTCCACATCGCTGCCAGCTGTCCATTCTTAGCCAAAAGTTCGCTGAAAGTGCCGGATTCTACAACTCTGCCGTTATCTAGAACATAGATACAATCAAAGAGCTCTAAAAGATGCAACTTGTGTATAGATGAAACCAAACATCTATCGGCGAATTTTCTCAGCACGGCAGAATATATCAGCCTTTCATTGGCAGTATCGACACTGCTTGTAGGCTCATCCATCAAAATAATGCTGCTTTCTCTGGCAAAGAAAATACCGCGCGCCAAAGCCAGCCGCTGCTTTTCGCCGCCGCTCAAATTGACCCCTTTCTCGGCTATATTTGTCTCGAGCCCGTCAGGCAGACGACCAAGCACTGAGGCAAAACGAGCTGCCTCAACTGCATCAATCATATCGGCTCGATCTGCATCCATACCAAAAGCAATATTGAAGGCAATGGTATCAGCAAAGATTTCTGGGTCTTGAGGCATGAGTGTCGTAACAGCAGCGAGATGCCTTAAACCATGGGGCATCTGTGTACCATCAACCACAACCGAGACAGCCTGCGGCTTCTGCAAACCCCTAAGCAAATTAAGTAATGTACTTTTGCCGCTGCCGCTTTCACCGACAAGAGCAATTGATTTACCTCTCACCAGCTCAATTGCCACGTCGTTCAAATGATGCAAACGATGTTTGTCGTCCTCATATGTGAAATTGAGGTTCTGCACCCGGATTTTCCGCCAATCAGAAGATAGAGGCTCTGCCTGGTCGGCGGAATGATCCAGCTCATCATATGCATCACTAATGGTATCGACACCACGCAGGTCGGCGGCTTGCCTAACAACCACGCCATAATAACCGGCAAAAGTATAAAACGACTCGCCGATACGTCGCAAATACTCAAAGAGAGTAAAGAATGTACCGGCAAGAATTACCTGCTTGGCCAACAAATTGCTCTGCACATACCAGAACATGACCATAACCGTCATTCCCATCACAATAAAGGAAGTTAGAGCCCACTTAATCTCGTTCACCTTGGCGTTAACCGTGAAAAGTGATTGCGAGCGATAAATGCGCCTCAAGACCTCTGCAAGAGTGCGATTCTCGAGCCTCAATGTAATCACTGAAACAATATTGCTTACATAGTCGTGAATGGCCGATGCCACATGGTTATCCATGATATTGAGCTCGTCATACTGCTTGTCTAGAATGCGATCGAATAAAGCAATAATCAAAAGCGACAAGAGCGTAGCACCGAGGGCGGCAGCCGCGGCAATCGGCATAAAGTAGAAGAGAATCACCAGGGTGCCCAAAAGGCGCAAGACCATATAGACAATTTCAAAAGTGTCTTGAAAGAAGTTAGACATGGCTGTGGTGGCGCGATTGATCTTGTCTATGGTTTGTCCTGAATGGTGACCTGAATGCCATTGCACAGGCAGGGCGGTAACCTTTCTGAATAGTTCAGCTTTGAAGCTCGACCTGATTTGAAAAGCGACATAGCGCTCTATAACCCGAGCCGGACCGTGGAAAGCCCAGAAGCCCACCGATACTCCAAGAAGCATAAGCAGATACTTGCCGACATCAAGCAAAAGTTTGTCGCCAAGCTTGAGCCCGGCAGCCAAATCAATCTGCACATCATTGAGCATGCGCCCAATCACGAAAGGCTCTATCAGCTCAAAAGCCTGAGCGCCTACAAACATAAGCATATAGATTACAAAGAGCTTTCTATGAGAACCGGCGTAATGCCAGCCCCTAGAAAACAACAAAGCGAAGGCGTTATTTCGTAAATTCATAAAATATTTGATCTCGCAAAGGGAAAAGGCACACGCCACTTCCGGCGGTGCTCGCGGCCCTCTCCACGACATGCGCAGATGCGAAAGCACAAGCAAAAACGATGCCGGGAAGAGCTTAACCAGCTTCAGATCGACCTTGCAATCAAGCAAGCAATCAATATGGCTGGTCGGTTTATCCGCCGACAGACCGCGTTTGCAGCAAATTAATTGTGAAAATCAATGACGATCGATTGACTTAACAACACACAGCAGAGGCGGCGAGTCTGAGCTAAAGCGTCCAGTTGAGGCGGCTTTGGCTGCTAGAAAGCGGAGGCTATTTAATTTCTTGTCTACCATTAGAACTCCTCCGGTGACCTCTACCCGTGACTTCATCTATGATTTAAGCGGCTCTGCCGCAAAGAATAAATCACGGTTGTTTATGTCGATTTTTCGATTCTCGCACAAGAACTTTTATTTGCCAAGCAGACTTTTCCAGAAATTAATATCTAGCCTCAAGCTATGTCATAGAGAAACAAATCAAAACAGGATAGACAATTACAATCAAAACAAAGCTGGCAGTAAGCCCGCCTGGAATAGATCCAGCGCCTTCACGCCTGAACTTCGGCAAGATATAGAGCAACAAATAAAGAGACTTGTATACAACTTGAAGCATCAAGACAGCGACAAATCTCTCGGGATAGATTAGGCCCAAACAAGAAAGCAATAAAATTGAAGACCAGAGACAAGCAACCAAAAGGCGGAGCCCTTCTGAATTCTCCACACGCCCTTGAAAGGCTCTTATAGACTTGCCACCGCTATCGGTGAACATTGAAAAAAGCACCGGCAGCAAAATCAAAATGTTCGCCGCATATGCATACACAAGAATATTGGGCATGGAATTCAACTCTCCTGGGCAACCTGTCCAGCTACAGGCACGGGCAAGTCACTTACAAAGCTTTAGAACGCATTAGTTTTGTCAACTCACGATCAAAAGCAGAGGCAAACTGTCGCTTTTCTTTATCGCCAAAAGGAGCGGGACCGCCGCCTATCATGCCGCTGTCACGCAGTTCTGTCAGCAAATCGCGCACCCCAAGACGCTCTCCAATATTGTCTGGAGTGAAGACGGTCCCGCGTGGTTCGATGACCACCACTCCCTTTGGAACGAGAGCGGCAGCAAGCGGTATGTCTTGCGAGACTACCAGATCTCCGGGCTGGGCGTGTTCAACGATATACGCATCGGCAAGATCTGGTCCAGCCGGCACAAGATGAAAACTATAGAGCGAATTGGCAGGTATATTGAGCTGTTTATTGGCAACAAAGGCTACCGGCAAAGACAACCTCAAGGCAGCCTTTGTGACTATATCGCGCACAGCCGAGGGGCAGGCGTCGGCATCAATCCAAATTTTCATGGCTATCCAATCCACCTAAACACCAAGCAATTATCTTAGCAGTTCGGACCGCCGATGCCCCGGAACTGTCACAAAACCATCCTAAACTGACCATACGCAAAAGTGTGTTCCCCACCCACGCATTTTTCTTATGGACAACACAAATACAGTAAGCTGCAAAGAAAACCAGGTCTTCCTATCACTTGTCTCTAGAGTGGTAACACAACTGTATGACGTTTCAGGCGCGCGCCAGGTAATGGACAAAGCCGACAAGCTGCAATGCAGCAAGGACGGCGAAGACGCCGTAAAGCAAGCCCAGCAAGCCACCCTGGTGCTCGACGACCCTTTTACAAAAGTGCTTGACGCCAAGCAAAAAGCCGACCTAGATGACCGTATGAATGGGAAGGAAAAGGGCAATGGGCTAGACCTCGACCTTTTTCTCAATCCATCTGCCGATGGCAAGAAAACCAATTCACATATAGATTTGGCGGTGCGAGATGTGCTGCCGGGTTCACCGGCAGCACTGGCGGGGCTGAAACCAGGCGACAAAATTGAAAAACTGAATGGCAGACCAGTCTCAGATTTCACGGTCAATGAAATCACCGCCCTTGTAGCCAGCGAAAGATTCAGAGTCGATGCCTCAAGAGAAGGCAAGTCTATCTCTGCTGAAATCAAACAGGCTGAACTGCAAACACCTAAGGTGCTCGATAGAGATCTTGGCGATGGTGTCGCCTATATTCGCATCAGAGACTTCATTGCCCAAGACACAGACAAAGCCGTCGAGCAGGCATTTCGTCGCAATAAAGGAGCCAAAGCCTTTGTTCTAGACCTTCGCAACAATCCAGGCGGCAGAGTAGTGGATTCGCTCAACATTGCCTCGATGCTTGTGGAACACGGCAAGCTTGCAGTAGCCGAAGAAAGATTGCCATCGAGCCTATCCTCTCCTCTCTTTACCACTAGGCAGTTCAGCGTCAATAAAGACTCACAAATAATCGAAGGCGATACTAAAGAAGTAACCCCTCGCAAATTTCCTTATCTTCTCAATGGTCGGCCGCTCATTGTTCTAGTCAACGGCAATAGTGCTTCGGCATCAGAACTTTTGACCGGCGCCCTCATGAACAGACCAAATATTCTAATCGCCGGAGAAAAGACCTATGGCAAAGGTGTAGGACAAACAGTCAGCGAAAAAATGACCGGCGGCAACGGCGTCAATGTCACCAATATCAAATTCTTTGCACCGAACGGTCTCAATGCCGGCGACGGGCACAATAAGCGCGCAGGCTTCTCGGCCGATATTCCACTGCCCAAACGTCTGCCGACCCCAAGCGAACCGGACAGCCAAATCAAAGATGCCAAAGACATGCTAAAGGGTCTCATGAAGGTGCAAGGGCGAGTCGGCAGCTGATCGGCGCCTTAGTTCTACTGCAGAGTATTCTCAGACTCTACCAGCTTCAATTTTTTCTCTATATCGATTCTTTGCAGGGTGTTTTCGGCGCGAAGTTTGACAAAGGGATTATCATCGGCAGCCAAAATGTTGAGTGCATCTTCAGGCAGATTCGCATCTTCTGCCATACTGAAGCGAACATCCGGATTCTCATCTTTGACCATGATCATTATTGACGCCAAAGGTGTGTTCGGATTACCAGCGGCGGCAATGCGAATTTCGGCCAGGGCTTGATAAGACAAACAAGCCAGAGTGCTCGGCCAACTGTGTCTATTTTCGGCAATTCGCTCCAATAGCTCTGGTGATCCTTCGGTGCAAAGATCTTGCAAAACCGAAGGCGGCGTATGTGGGTTAATAGCAAGAAGCCAGGCGACCTCTACAAGCTGGGCATCGGTAAGTCCCAACTTATTGCGAATAGCCATGCTCAGCTGCGGTGCCTTAGATGGCTGATTGAGCCACTTTGCCACGACTTTCCTCAAAGAGGCGGAAATCTGCGGGTTAGGACACTCACTGACAAAGTCATACAAGAAAGTCAACTCCTCTGCATCATGTTTGTGTGGTTGAATGGAATTCTGCATAGAATTCTCCTTATAAAAAATCTTGGAAATAATATCTAGCGACTTTCTGCGATACCAAAGAAGGTAGAAAGCAGGAGCAGAAAACAAATCGCAAAAAAGACAACCGGGACTACCACGAGTCCGAAACATATCAGAAAACTGGTACCCATCATTGGAAGACCTCCCCTAGGCTCTGAGCGACAACCTCAACACAAACGTCTCTAGAGTGCAAAGACGAGCCAAAAGAGCCCTCAACAAACCCTCCAGGAGAGTCTGATTTTTCGCGATAAAAACAAAATGAAATGAACATTGCAATAACCTCCATTAGCACGGTTCCAGTCCGAGTGCAAATAGAGGCGTTTCAACCGAGACAATTCTCAGGAATGGCACAACTTCACAAACTTTCTATAGTCATACTAGCACGCGCGCACTGAGAGTCTTCGTTGCACAAATTGCAAAAGCCCGTCAATTAGTTCAGGCGCACACTATACAGGTTAATTAATTCCTCAATTCAAGCAACTGCGCTTGCTGGTTATAACAATGTCTTTACAGTGGGACATCGATACTTTCGCGGCAAAGTCTAGAAAACGAGTATTCACCAACCTTTCAAAGCTTATACACGTTTTCGTCCAAACGGACTCGATAATATACGCCACCGCAAGCTTTGCCTAACATCAAAACAGGCAGCCGCGAACTTACTACAATTTCGAACCCGAAATACTGGAGAAACTCATGTTTTACCTTCTGGCTTTGTGCGCACTTACCATCAGTTTTGCTCCTCCCGCTCATGCATATATAGACGCCTGCACCGGCAGCTATGCTGTGCAATTCTTCTTCGGCACAGTGCTTACTTTTCTTTTGCCATTGCAAAGAGCAGTGCGTAACTTCTTCAATAGAAAAACAGGCAAATAAGCCATGCAGACAACATTCAAGAAACTCTCGTACCGGGATAAATGCGCCACTGTATATCGAAAGAACTCGCTGGTATTTCGCTTTATCTCAAGCCAATATGAACCAGCCTATCGCAAGCTCATGAAGAGCGGGCTCTACAAGCACCTAACAGAAGAAGGACTGCTAGTCTGCCATGAAGAAGTGGAAGCGCCGGGTAGCTTGGGCGAGAGACAAGATGACTTTCAAACTGTGATCAAGCCCTGCAAAATACCTTTCATTTCTTATCCCTATGAATGGTGCTTTTCACAGCTCAAAGACGCTGCACTTTTGACCTTGCGCATTCAAAAACTTGCCTTAGCCTATGGCATGACTTTGAAAGATGCCAATGCCTGGAACGTTCAGTTTCACGGCGGCAAGCCGGTCTTCATCGACACATCTAGTTTCGAAATTCACGAAGAAGGCTCACCTTGGTCGGCTTATGGGCAGTTCTGTCGCTTCTTTCTATTGCCCTTGGTGCTTATGTCTAAATGCGAACCTCGACTCAACTCGCTACTGCTCGCCTATCCAGACGGCATACCATTAGATATAGGCATAAAATTATTACCACTGAGCACCTGGTTAAACCCCAGTCTTATCGGGCATCTCGCTGTCACAGCCTTTATGAATGCTCACTACAGAAAAAGTGAGGGGCATGGAAGCGACAGTAAGCAAAGGGTGAAACTGCAACAGTTGCTCAATGTGCTCAATGACCTTGAAGACACTATCTCAAATCTCAGACTCAAACAAGAAGACTCAGTTTGGAGCGCTTACTATAAAGATAATGCCTATAGCCCCAAAGCTTTTGCCGCTAAGGAAGAAATAGTACAGAGAATTCTGGTTCAATCAAAGCGCAAGAAAATATGGGATCTCGGCGCCAACACCGGGCACTACAGCCGACTGGCTTCTCCGCATGCAGACATGGTTCTAGCCATGGATTACGATGCCCTGTGTGTAGAAAACAACTATCTTGCTTTGAAGAAGCAAGGTAAAAGCAATATTCTGCCCCTTCTGATGGACTGCACGGCGCCTTCTCCGGCTCTCGGCTGGGCGCTGCTGGAAAGGTTGAGTTTGCCCGAACGCGGTCCCTGCGACCTGCTGATGGCCTTGGCTCTAATTCATCACTTGGTGATTGGCAGAAGCATCAACCTGGAAGAAGTTGCGGCCTATATGGCGAAGCTAGGGCAAGAACTAATCATAGAGTTTGTGCCAGAAGACGATAGTCAGGTTGAACTGCTACGAAAACAGAAAGCAGGAGTTTGCCAGACCTATAATCAGACCGCCTTTGAAGAGGCATTCTGCAGTCACTTTGTGCTAATTGACAAACAAGTTATAGCAGACTCGAAGCGGATGATTTATCACTTTGTGCGACTGAGCGGAGACAGATAGGTGGCAAAGCTTAACGAGATTCCGCTTTATCCGGTGGCAGCCGGTATATTGCCGGTGCTGGTCACGTACAACATAAGAGGCGCCAATCATGTGGCTTTGCAAAATTTATTGCCGCCCCTAATTGTTTCAGCCTTACTAAGCGTAATTGTTTATGCCTTCTTCCGGCAACTTTGGACCAAACGAATAGACAATGCCGCCATCTGCGCCTGGCTTGCTCTGACCACGCTTTTTGCCTTTACCTATGTTGTGATCGGCTTCGACTTCTGTTTGATGACCTTATCAATCAAAGATGCAGGGTTTGCCATAATAGCCGGACAAATCTTCATTTCTCTAGCTGTGGCACTTACTCTGGCAATTATCTTCGCCCTCATTACTCAAAAAACCTGGCTAAAAAAAATCGATAGCTTAGTCTGCCGAGCCACCGGTTTTCTATTGATTTTGCAGCTAATGGTGCTGTTCCAGCACGAGTTCAATTACTTCTTTGCTATTGAGCCGCAAGTGGCTATAGCTCAGGCAGAAATGATGCCTAAAATAAAAACCAGCAAGACAACTAGCAGGCGCGACATCTATATGATTGTGCTTGATGAGATGGCTAGCCCTGAGGTACTCTCGCGTGTCTTTGCCTATGATAATTCAGACTTTGTCAGTCAACTGCGCCAGCGCGGTTTTCTCGTAGAGGAGGCAAGCCTCAGCAACTACCCGCTCACCAGGCTCTCGCTTGCCTCTATCTTGAATATGAGTTATCTAGACTTTCTTGGCGACACCCAAACCAAACAAAATCAAAAAGACTATGCACCCACAACGCGCCTTCTACAAAGAAGCAACCTTGCTAAATTTCTGCAACAGCAAGGCTATGACTATATACATATCGGCTCAGAGATGCCGCCCACAGACAGCACTGTCATGGCTAATCAGAATAGATATCCGCTCATAGATGAGTTTTCTCTGCGCTTCTGGCAATCGACCACACTTGGTCAGACACCGGGTTTCAGTAATTTTCTCGCGCATCTGCGCAGGAAATCTAGACTGGACGCCATAAAATATCTAGAGATGGCCGATGCCGGCAAGAGACCCAAGTTTGTGCTATGCCATATTCTCTGCCCCCATGAACCCTTTGATATAAATGCCGACGGCAGCCCCCGCCAAGAGATCATGCCCAATCGAGTAGAGAGCGCCTGGGACGAAGAAGCGAGAAGCGCCTATCTAGGTCAGGTAAAATTTATCGAGAAGAGAATACTTACCGCCATAGACAACATTATAGAGAAGAGCAAAAGCCAACCGATAATTGTTTTACAAGGCGACCATGGCACATATGCTGAAGACGAAATGGCTAAAGACTTTCCCAAAGAAGAACTTTACCAAGAGCGCTACGGTATTCTCAATGCCTATTTGGTGCCCTCTGATATGAAAGAAAAAATCTATCGCGGCATTACACCCGTCAACTCTTTCAGGGTAATTCTCTCCGAACTCTTTGGTGCCGATCTGCCGGCGCTTGCCGACAGGCAAATTTATGCCACCTATGGTCAACCTTTCAAGTTTCGCGACGTCAGCGATCGAGTGCGAAAGCTGCAAGCAGCGCTAAATTAGGGCTACTTGAGTGCTCTATTAACTATACCTTGTAAACGCTTGGCTACAGCCCCCTCCGAAACCAGTTCGAAATTTTATCGAAAAGTCTTAACTTCTAGCGCCAAGAAGAAGTGATTTGAGCTTACCCGGACCAAGTACAGCATTCAGTTCGCGCCAAATGAACATCAAATAGAACACAAAAACAAGACAAAACAATCTCGTGCAATCCATGATTAATCTCTGCTGCATCGCCACTTCAGCCGCATGCCGAGCGAAAATCTTCTCTTCTATTTGGCCGCCGATAAAGACGATAACAGCCAGACTCAATGCCTTCACTAAGGCAGATATGACTATTGGACGCTTGTCCAGAGTATTCTTCATAAAAGGTAGGTTATGGCAAAGAAGAACAATTTTTCCCAAACCTAAAGCCTCTACCGCAGCCACCGTGTAACCGTGCACAAAGTCGTGAATACCCAGCTGAATCAAAATTAGCGACTTAACGGTAGCTAGAAAGGCAAAACAAATACCCAGATAGGAGGCAATGATTGAAAACTCACGCAGTTCTTCCTTGAGATGAGCTTTCGCTTCTTTTTTCTTCTCTTCTTTATCCGGCTTCAATTGCTTGCCTTCCTTTTTCTATCGCTTATCTAAAAAACGACCCACAATCTTCACAATGATACTACAGTCAGTGCTATGACATCATCCAAAGGCATCAGAGGCTCCGGCGACTTAACCACCAAAGAAGCCTAAACAGTTAATCAACAGTTGATTAACTGTTTAGCTCCTACCTGCGATTGTCAGGTACTGCCTATACTAACAAAACAACCAATCTGATGGTGACAAAATGAAAGCTGCGCCGCCAATGCAAGAATTTGCCGCCATGTTCTGGAATGATCTAACATGCGCGTTCTCACTGAACCAGTGGAGAAATTGCCTGCAAAAGCTGTCCAAGGTAAACAGAAGAGTGCTTTTTTCAAATCTAGTTGCAATAATTCCGCAAATAGCAGTTTTCTATGCTCTACTTTCACCGGCTGTGGCTAGCCCGCTCTACAACAAAATTCTCTTCTATCCAAGCAAAGAACACGCATTTGCGGTAGAAAGTCTGGCCGGCATCGCCAAAGAAAACATCTTTATAGCGTCAGGGGGCGAGAAACTAAACGCCTGGTTATTTGACAAAACCGGGGCTAAGGGTACGGTATTGATAAGCCACGGCAATGCCGGCAATATCTCACATCGCATACCGATAATCGAATACTTTCTCTCTCAAAATTTTTCTGTGCTGGCGTACGACTATCAAGGTTATGGCTTGAGCACAGGTGAGCCGGGCATCGACAAAATATGCCAAGACGGACTAGCCGCCTATGATTACCTTAGCAAAGAAAGAAAAATCCCCCCAGAAAAAATCGTACTTTTCGGTGAATCACTGGGCGGAGGCGTCAGCGCTCATATCGCCGGCAACAGAGAAGCGGCAGCCATAGTTCTACAGTCTACATTCTCTTCCTTGCCCCATGTGGCGCGCTCCAAGATGCTTCTTATGCGAGCCTATCCAAACTTTCTCTTTCCCAAAAACAAAATGGACTCAGCAAAGATTCTCGCTGGAGCGCATCCACCGCTCCTCATCATTCACGGTACAGGCGATGGCATCATTCCATGCAAAGAAAGCAAGCTTATCTATGAAAAAGCTGCAGAACCCAAAAAACTTTTACTGATAGAAGGTGGCGGTCATAATGACCTCTTTTATGAGTACAAAGATGAAACACTGAAAGGTCTGAGCGAGTTTCTCAAGAACGGTTTTTGAATCTTAGAAAAACCAGACTTGGATATTCTAAAGGTCATCTGAAATCCAGAGAACTTCCCGCATCACCGGCTTAAACTCGGACATAAAGAGCTGATAGGCACTTCTGGCATCAATACCGTCATCTTCGCCGCCTCTGACACAAACACAAGTCGTGCCCTTGCCTACCGAACAGCCTGTATAAAGCTCAAAATAGAGATTGCTGCCGGCAAAGCTAACTGCGGCAAATTTATCAACCAAAGGTTCGTCGACAATCTGAGCAAACTCAATCTTATACCGCTGCGCAATCTGCTCAGGTGTTAGAGCCAGAGTCAACAAATACTCCCGCGGCAAAGCTCGGGCTTTAAGCACGGCAAAGTCAACTTGAGTAAAATCGCGCAAACTGCTTCTCCAGACAAGAAAGCTAAACCATAGAAAAGGACAGTGCCCCTAGAATATCAATAATTACTTCCGGCCAGGCTATCATCACTCAAAAACTTGGCAATAATCTCTTCTTCCACTACGGCAAAGTCTGCTTGCGGCGCTACACAAGTCGAATTAATCACCCTTGAACCCGGAGAATTTTCGACAACTGCGCTATGCAAAACTCCCTGCCACTTAGGCGTATCTTTCGAGTAAGCAGTGCAGCTATTGTTGACCACCAAAATCTGATAGGTTCCAGCATCAAAGCAGTCAATGTCCCAGGCAAAGTCCGCCAGTTCAGCTAGCCCCCGCTCATACGCCTGTGTATACATAGGATTGAAATCCTCCAGAAACTGCTCGGGCGTGATGCCGCGGGCGACGGAACGTGCCGAATAATCATACATAGAAAGGCGACTCTTCACCTCGCTAGGCTCATACCCGAGTATCAACAAAGACTCGGCAGGAGCCGCATCGCGATGGGGCTTGGTTGTATTCTTCTGGTCGAAGCGAATCATATTGAACCATTCCAGAGGCAGGCCACGGGCGGCAGAGTGTAGGGCGGAAAGACCCTCCTTAAGAGCAACCATCATGCGCCGCTGCTTTTGAGAACCGAAATCGGCTGGAAGCTTTATAAGGGCGAAGCCGCAAGAACTGTGGTCAGTACGACAAACCAGATTGAAAACCTGAGCTGAGAGTGCAGCCATATCAAATTCTCGGTCAGCCAAATGAGGGTCTGCCGAATAAAACTGCGACTCAATCAAATACGCTTCCATGGCTCGGCGGCTCCCTCTCGCTAATCTATATTAAATACCAACGAGATTCGAGATTAACGACTCGATTACAAAATCTCATTATTCTAGCGTCTATACCACCTCACTTTTCTAACCCCCTAAAGCTCCAGGCACGAACAGACCCTTAAGAGGGGTCTTCTCAGGCTGAGCAGTTACCAGGTTATCGCCATGACTGAAAAGCAAAACATTGCAGAAAAGCCCGCCCAAGCTGCCGATTCGCAAAAAGAAAGCACTTCGCGAATTCTTTTTGACGACATAGATAGCGGCAAGACGATCGGTAGATTCACCCATGCCGACGCCAAAGCCTGCAAAACCAATCCGGAAGAAGGCACGGTGCCCACCCTGATGCCTGGTAAAAACAGCAACGGCTGCGATTTCAAAGGCATGAAAGACCTACCCAAAGATCTCAAACATCTAGACTTTCCAGATATCTATAACAAAGCCGCCGAGAGCACTGTGCGCATAGACTCGACCATGACCGACCCTCACGACAAGAAAGGACGCTACAAACAAGAGGGTCCAGCCGGAACCGGCGCCATTATAGGCAAAGATGTTGAAAAGGGTGAATGTCTTGTCGCCACAGCTAATCATGTAGTCAATGGCGGTAAAGAAGTAAACATCTCAAACATCAAGGCAGTCAGTGCCGACGGCAAGAAATATGACACCGAAGTACGCTATACCGAACCCAAGAAAGATACTGCAGTAATTGCCATGAAGACCGGCGCAGACACTGAAAAAGTTTGCAAACCATTCACCGCTGTTCAAGACGTCAACGATGAAGCCGGCAAAGGCAAAAACGTGGTAGCGCTGGGCTTTCCACAGGGCTCTCGCGCCCTTTATGCCTCCCCAGGCAAATCAGACGGCATCAGACCAATGCGCGAAGATATGAGCCCTCGCAATATTAGAGAACTGGGACTGGAGCCGGACGCCAGTCAGCTTAAGGTAAAAAACCATATCAAAGGCGGTCAATCGGGCGGTCCGGTTGTTACCTCCGAGGGTCGCCTGGCAGGCTTGAATCAATCGGGACCAGACGGTTACACCCGAGACAGCTATGCCGTGCCTCTCGATCAAAGACGTGTAGATGAACTCTTGGCCAAGTCGCGCCGATAAGCAAGACGAAAAACCAACGACCGACTAAGCCGAAGGTGCGACAGGACTGCCACTAGCAGCCGCTCCACCTTCGGCTTTAGATTCACCCTCTATATGTTGCAGAAAGAGAATACCGCGCGCAAGAAAGAGGCAATCGATAAAAGAGAGGACGCTCGCCAAGAGAGCATAATAAAGACTGGACATGCCGAGTTGCCAATTTGTATTGAATTCGAATTTCAGATAATCGGCAAAAAGTTCGGCAGTAACAACAGCAATACCAAATGCAAAAATCAGAAAATATGCCAAACCGGAGAGCAGACTAAAGGTCCAGGCGAACTGCAAGGCTCGCTCCCTGGAATATTGGAAGCTCTTCCACATGGCGCTAACTGGATTCATAGAGCGAGTAAAAACAAGCGCTAGAGTCAAATCTGCACGAACTGCAAGCAAGACATAGAACATCGCAAGCAAGCCAAAGAACTCAGCCGAGCCCTTTGAAAAGGTCAATACAGCAAGGGTCCATAGGAAAGTGAAAAACACGGAAGGGGTCGAAACCACAAGCTGAGATTTTTGATCAGAACGTAACTGCTCAGGCAGACACCAGAGATAGGAAAAGGAGAGAAGCGGATACAAAAGCCGAAAGCCATACTCTGAAACTTCAGTGATTACTTCTGATTCCGCTGCCTCTGGAAAGAAATAGGGCAAATAACTAATAGCCCAAAAAGCAGCAGCAAAGAAGGGGATATGCCACCAGCGACGCCTAAAGAGCATTATTGCAGTGCGCCAGCTTTGCCCCTGCAGTTCTTTAAGAAACCCCGGTAAAGACTTATCTTTACGCCTTCTAGCATGCCAAAAAAAGCAGAAAGGCAAGATGAGAGACCAGAGAGTCCAAAGTGCTGTACCGATCCTACAAATATCCCGGACCGTGTCATAGCCATAATCTGCCGCGGCTAGGGCGTCAGACGGCATCAGCGAAAGCCAGAGTCAAATTTACGAGACAAGTGAAGGCTACCAATATATGAAATCTCAAAGGTACTACTAACATCTATGCTAGCAAATCAATCGTTCTGAGCTCAATGCCAAAAGAAAAGGAAAAGGAAAAGACTACCAGTCTAGCTTACCTAGAGCAGCTGCTATAGCAAAGGACGCCTCTGTATCAAGCTTTGAATCTATCTTTGAGCTTGAGAAAAGGCTTTTCAATCAAGAAATAAGAGAAGCTCGCCAGCCCCAGACATAGTGAGTATTTCACCAAATCGACATGGTCGGTTAAATGCGGCTGGCACTTGATCAAGACCTCATAAATTTGATCGGTGGCAAGGCAATGCCACAAATAAAGACTATAAGAAAGCCTTCCTAGAAAAGCCACCAGGCTATTCGAGAGCAGCCAATGCACCGGTGAGTTTTGATTGGCGCATTTAAACAGTGAGAGCAAAAGCGCCGTGGTCACAAGCGAATGCAAAGGCAACTTCAACATCCACCAATTCAAAATGCCATTGGGATTGCGACTAAAGATGCGCTCTGGATGCCCAATCTTCAAAGTGGAATAAACAAAGCCGGCAAACAAAAGCACAACCACCAACCAATGTACGCTCAGCTTGGTAAAGCGGGGGAAGGCCTCTTTGTAGTGCAGCAAGACGGCACTGGCGGCACCAAGCAAAAGCCCATCAAGATGGGTGTCGAATCCGGCAAAGAGACGCACCGAAGTAGCGTAGCAAAGATAATGTATAGACCGGTAAGCAACCATGGTCAAAAAGGCAGCAACAAATAAGATAAAGAGATTTCTGGCCTCACGGTTCTGGTCTAGCCCGGTTAGCCGAGAACGCCAAGCTAAAAGCACCAATGGCAGTATCAAATAGAATTTCTCTTCTATACCCAGTGTCCAAGTATGAACCAAGGGCATAGCATCAAGATTGACAGGAATAAAATGAGTAACAAGCAAGATATCGAAGCAAGAAAAAGCCGCCACTAAAGCGTAAGGAAGCCCTGCCCCGAAGGCACAGGCGACGACAAGAAAAACAAGCAAAGCTGGGGCGATTCGCAGAATGCGACGAGCCCAGAAATATTTGAGGTTGAGGGTACCGGTTTTACCAAGCTCAGACAGACAGAGTTTGGTAATGAGAAATCCGCTGATGACAAAAAATGTTTCGACGCCTACCCAACCGCTCGAACCAAAGAAGGAGTGGAGACAATTGCTTACTTGATGAAAACCAAGCACGGGCAAAATCGCCAAAGCCCGAAGACCATCCAGAAAAAGAATCTTCTTCTCGGATTCCTTTGTACCGGAGTTCAAACTTACCCTTGAGTCGATCGGCTTATCTAACAGCGCAGACGCAGAAGCACGAGAAGCAGCTCCAGAAGCAGGTCCAGAAGCAGCTTCATCTGCCATGAGAGTTTGTCTGTCACCTTGCGCCGCTAACACCTGAACCTCCGAGGAAGTCAAGGCTAACATGCAGAGTCTAACTATACCTTTATCGTTATTAACTATCGAGCTTGCTTGAGAAAGCATACCGGCGGCGATACCGCCTCCAATTTCAAAGAAAGCATCAGCTGCTTACTGGAAGGACTAAGTCAAAGGCTCGTCTATAGGCGCTTCCAGCTCATAGTCCGCCAGTGCGGCTCTGCCAAGCAAGCCACCAAATTGCCGAGGTGACATCTTGCCGAGAGGGCGTTTCACCACAATATTTTCCACACTGAAAATATCGCCTTTCTTTATCGGCTTTCTAGCAAAGACTCCTTTACGCACCAACTTGGCAGTTTCCGGCTCGCTAGCCACCGGCTCTTTGTTAGGCGAGCCAAGCGCCACTTCCACATTGCGAATCATCTGCACCAGACGGGCAAAATCAGCAGGCTCCATCGAAGCCATATGGTCCGGCCCCGGCAGGTCTCTAGATGTGGTGACATGTTTTTCGATCAGCCTCGCCCCCATCGCCACGGCGGCAAGAGCCACTTCCAGACCAGCTGAATGATCAGACAATCCAGTGACAAGACCAAAACGCTCGATCAAGGTTGAGATGCAACGCAAATTGATAAACTCAAGAGGGCAAGGATAAATGCTTGTACAATGCAAGACCGAAACACGGCTGTGCAAATCTTTTCGCACCAAGTCGTTATAGACCAAGTCACCACTACCGGTGATATCATGGTAAGACGCATAAAGGTCAAGTAATGCCGACTCGACATCTTCTAATGTCGACATACCGGTAGAAAGAATGCAGGGCTTGCCGGTGCGCGCGATGGCAGCAAGCAAGGGCGTATTGGTAATTTCCCCCGAAGCGATCTTATAGCGCCGCACACCGCACTTTTCTAAAAGCCCAACAGCCTCTACGTCAAAAGGGGTGGAAAGAAACTCAATCTCATTGAGGCGGCAAAATTCAGCCAATTGCAAATGAGCCTCTTCGCTCAGTTCCAAGCCCTTGAGCAGAGCATGCTGCGAAGCGTCGGAGCCGGTATTTTGTTTTTGATATTCGGCCCGGGATGCCGCCTTTGTCACCAGACGATCAGCACTAAAGGTTTGAAACTTAACGGCGTCGGCGCCCGCCTCCTTCGAATGCAGAACCAGCTCTTTAGCCAAATCCATTGAACCGTTATGGTTGACCCCTATCTCAGCAATGATAAAGCACTCAGACATGATGAAACCTTTTCCTCAAGAGCTTGCCGACATCGTATTCTTCGGCTATGTTTGCCAATACATCAATAATTCTTTGCGATGCGTTGCCGTCTCCATAGGGGCTGACTGTTTCCGAACAATCTAAAGACAGAGCCCTCGCCAGCCCCTGCCTGATTGCATCGATATCACCGGCGGTATTGACCACAGATGAAGCGGAGAGTCTGTCTGCTTGCCTGTCGCCTATATTGAGAGTAGCGACCTTTAAAGCCGGCGCTTCATAAAGTCCAGAGGAAGAGTTGCCAACCACACAGTTTGAATGACTCATCAAGCTGAGATATCTGGTTGACCCAAGGTTCTCAAAGAGATGCGCATTGCTATGGCTCGAGACAAAAGCCTCCATCAGTTTGCGGGCCTCGGCACCACCGGGATCGTTGTTGGGAGCGGTAAAGATAATGGAATGTTCGTCGTCCAACTCCGAAAAGACCTGGAGCAAATTGCCTAGAGAGGTAAGCCATTCACCGGACAGGGTCTCAGGATGGAAAGTGGTAAGCAGTATCTTCTTTCTGAATGTGATAGATAAAGACTCTTCCAGCTGTGCGCGGCTCAGATAACGCATCGACTTTATATAATCGATGCCGGGACTACCGACTAGATGCACTCTATCAGGCTCTTCCCCCATCTGTACAAGCAATTTGGCAGCGCGTTCATTGGTGGGAAAATGAAGATGTGAGAGTTTGGTAATAGCATGACGAAAAGAATCATCAAAAGCACCGAGCGTGAGGTCGCCGCCGGCAATGTGGGCTATAGGCAAAGACATAATCAAAGCAGTTTGGCAGGCTGCAAGCACCTCAAATCGATCACCCAAAACCATCAAAAGATCGGGCTTGAGAGCGCGATAAGCGTCGGCATAACCAAGAGAAGCGCGGGCAGCGGCTTGGGCGGCGGCATGCGCACTATCGTCACCTTCAGGTTGCAGAGCCTCCACCTTGTGGGCAACTGCAAAACCGTCCGCCTCTATCTTGTCTAAAGAATAGCCGTGTTGCTTGGAAAGATGCGCCCCAGCCGCTATAACTCTAAGTTCAAGAGCGGGGTGGGCTTCAATCGCTTTCATTGGATAATAGAGCAAGCCATAGTCGGCACGGTTAGTGGTGAGAACCGCCACTTTCAACTTTTTCATAGTTAGAGCCCGGGGCCGCTTGGAATGCAGACTGTACGACTGTTGAGACTCTCGCTGACGCTGAGAGGCATACTTGGGCAGCTTTCATACATAGGTAATTTATGCATGGGCTCCCAGAATGGACGGGTTTGAATGTCTTTCTCAGCCAATCTCTCAAAGATTGACTCAAGACAGGTTTGGTCGAATATTGCTTGCTCGCCCTTTAAGATTAGACAATTCAGCCAGTAGTTGCTTTTAGCGTATGAGGGTTCGACAAAGAGCTTACAATCGGCAAGATCGGCAAAGAGCCTTTGGTACTCAGCCACGAGCTGTCGCTTACGCTCTAAAAAGCGCTCGAGACTTTCCATCTGTGCCACACCTAAGGCTGCGTTGATATTGGGCATACGGTAGTTATAACCGACATCATCATGTATAAAGCGATAAGCATGAGGCTTCTTTGCTGTGGTGGTGAGATGCTTTGCTTTCTTAGCCAGCTCAGGGTCTCTAATCAAAAGCGCCCCACCGCCGCCGGTAGTAACGGTCTTATTGCCGTTAAAGCTCAAGGCTGCGATACCACTGATAGTGCCGGTATGACGACCTTTGTAAAAAGACCCTAGTGACTCGGCGGCGTCTTCCACAAGGGGTAGTCCCCATTTTTCGGCTATCGCCAAAAGCTCATCTAGCTGCACCGGATGACCGAAGGCATGCATCGGCATAATGGCACCGATAGCCCGACCACTAAGCCGGTTGAAAACCTTGCCGTCGCGCTTCTCACCTATCTCATCAAGCCAATCGGCAAGCTTGACCGGGTCAAGACCGAGGGTGGTCTCGCTGACATCGCAAAGATGCGGTATGGCGCCGGCATGGCTGACGGCATTAGCAGTGGCGACGAAAGTCAGAGAAGGAATCAAGACCTCCTCGCCCCTTTCCACACCGGCAAGCAACAGCGCCATATGCAGTGCCACTGTGCCATTTGTCACAGCGACTGCATAAGGGCTGCCGGTATACTCGGCAAGCATCTGTTCAAACTTACCGACAAAGGCACCGGCAGAAGACACCCAGCGGGTCACCACACATTCGCGCACATACTTTTCTTCGTTGCCGTCAAAAACCGGACCGTGCAATTCGACCGGGCGGGGATGATCTTTAAAGAAGTTCTCCAAACGCTCGACTATGCAATCGGCAATCTTACTATCTTTAGACTCAGTCATGAGATGACCCTTGCTATTACCTATATTAACCTTTAATTCGGACATGCTCTTTTCCTATTTCGCGACTGCCGCGCTAAAGTCTATAACCGGCGCCATCATAGTGTGACAAGTTCTCGGGGCGCGAAAACCATTCGATGGTAGTCTTCAGTTCTCGCTTAAAATCGGCGACCGGATCGGCAGGCATTTTGCCGCCAATCAAGCTGAACAACTTGGAACTATCGCCGCACAAACGATAAACTTCGCTGTCTTCGGGGCGCAGGCGCTCGGGGTCGATTTTGAGCTTTACCGGCTTGCCTAGAATTTCACCGGCTAGTTTAGCTGTGTCTTCTATAGATATCTCTAAACCAGTGCCGATATTTACGGTTTCACCGATAGTGGTATCGCAGTCGGCAATTTTAGTGAGCATTTTGGTGGTATAGCCAACATAGTTAAAATCGCGAGTGGCCTTGATATTACCTAAATCGAGATTGCCGTCTCCTTTGAGCAATTGCACAATAATAGAGGGAATAACAGCACGCAGCGATTGTCTCGGGCCAAAGGTATTGAACGGTCTAGCCACAGTCACCGGTGTATGGAAAGCATAATAGAAAGAGAGCGCGATCTGATCAGCGCCGATTTTAGAAGCCGAATAGGGAGACTGTCCTTTCAAAGGATGCTTCTCATCGATAGGCACATATTGCGCCGTACCATACACTTCACTGGTAGACATTTGAATCACGCGCACATTGCCGTTTTCTCTAGCAGCATGCACCACATTTAGTGCACCACTGATATTGGTCTCTACGTATGAATTAGGCGCATGGTAAGAATAAGGAATAGCAATCAAAGCAGCCAGGTTATAGACAACCGCGACGTCTTTCATGCTCTCTTTGACATAAAACGAATCTCTGATATCGCCGTCGAAAAACTCAATCTCAGAGGCAATCTCTTGCGGCACCGTATCGAGCCATCCCCGGCGTCCGGCACTGTTATAGCGCACCAGAGCCTTGACCGAATGACCGTCGCGAACTAGCCTCTCCGCCAGATGCGAGCCGATAAAGCCGGCCGCCCCGGTAACAAGGACTTTCTTTGACATCCTCTGTCTCCTTAGCAAGCATGCAGATCATACAAGAGAACCAACAGGAACTGAAGCTCAGGGTAAAATCTAGTGACGATTTAGAGAGTGGTTCAATGAAGATATACATTGCCGGTGCCGGTGGTCATGCAAAAGTAGTAACAGCCGCCGCCCACAGCCAGGGTCTAGAAATAGAAGCCTATCTAGACGATGCCAAAGCCGGAACAACCCTGATGGGCCGCCCGGTAATAAAGGAAGAAGCAGACTTAAACCAGGAGCTTCCCTTTGTTGTCGCCATAGGCAACAACCAGGTGCGAAAAGCATGCTTTGTCAGGCTGATAGAACGAGGGCTAAAGCCTATTCTCATAAACCATGGTCGAGCCATTATCGACGGCGCCGAATGCGAGGCAGGCAGCCAAATAATTGCCGGAGCCATTTTGAATCAAGATGCTCGCATCGGGCACAATTGCATCATCAACAGCGGCGCCATTGTGGAACATGACTGCCGAGTCGAAGACCATTGCCATGTGGCACCCGGGGCAGTGATGGGCGGGGGCAGCAGCCTGGGCGAAGGCAGCCTGCTTGGCTTAGGGGCTGTGCTCTTGCCAGGCGTCAAAGTGGGAAAGAATGTAACTATAGGCGCTGGATCAGTGGTTATCAAGGATATAGAAAGCGGTGCCAGGGTTGCTGGAGCACCGGCTCGAAATCTTACATAACTCTTAAATCGCGGTCTTTTCAAGTGATCCTTTAACCAGCCTTAACCCACACAAAGGCAGAATCAAAGTGTTGTCAAGCGTCGTTTTCTTAAATGCAAAAGCGGTAATAAACAATGCAAATAAATCAATCCAGGCTCAAGACTTTCTGCTTAGCCTTTATTGCACCGGTTTATCTTTTGGGGCTATTGGTTTGTTTCTGCACCATGGCTGAGAGTGCAGCAGCAGATGAAGTAAGAGATTTCAACGTCATCGCCACTCTCGACAAAGAGGGAAAACTGGCAGTGGAAGAGACGATCAGAGTCTATTTCAACGAGCCGGACAAACACGGACTACTAAGAAAGATTCCATTAGATTTTGCATCTAACGCTGCCGACTTAAGCATTCACGCTGTGCAATGCCCACCTGGCGTAGACACTGAGTTTCAAAAAAGCGAGCTGAATAAGTCATACCAAATCAAAATAGGCAATAAATACAAAAAAGTCAGCGGCAACAAAGTTTATTTTATCAAGTACACCCTGTCTAATATTTTCGACAAATCAGGCAAGACCAATTGGTCGCCCAACGGCAAGAATTGGCTAATGCCAATTGATCATATGAGCGTCAAAATCAAAAGTGAAGGAAACTCATTACCTACTGTCGCTTCGCTGTCTAGCAACAATTGGCAGCCTAAGACAGCATCGCAAAAGCAAAAGGGCAGTGTCACTTTTGAAACCGGACGCCTTGAGCCGGGGCAAGCCCTGCGACTGAGCCTCACTGGCATTCCGCTTAAGGACGGCTACAAAAAATCGCCGACTGTCACTAGCAGCAGCAGCGACACTATCTGGGGCGTAGTTTTCATTTTGATTGTCACACTTTTCTTGTGCGCAGCGCTGAGAAACATGACTCGCCCCAGAACCTACGGCGGCGGCTATAGCAATAACAATTCATATTCAAACTACAATTCATATTCAAACTACAACTCATACTCAAACTACAATTCTTATTCAGACTATGACTCGTCAGATTGGTCTAGTTCGTCAGGCTCATCAGGCTGGTCAAGTTCAGATTCGTCCAGCTCTTCCGATTCTTCCAGCTCAGACAGCGGCTCAAGCGGTGGCGGCGACAGTTGGTAAAAGATTTAGAATTGTTTTTTGAGGTTGCAAGCTTCACCTAAATAATTAAATGATACTGCGACTCACCGAACTACTTGCCTAACTTTAATGAATAAAAGACTTAGCCAAAGAGGATTCGACTTGATAAACAAAACGGTTGCCCAAAAGTAATCACAGGCTGCGTTAGCATACGTCTTGCACTTCACATTGATCAATGCACGGTGCAGGTATGCCTCCCTAATCTCACCATTAATGCTGATTACAGCGCTGAGGTCATCGATGGCACGCTGGTAATCGCCCTGTCTTTCATGAGTAAGAGCCCTATTGAATCGACTAGCCCAATTTTGCGGGAGCACAGCAATCTCTTTCTCCAAATCATTGGCTGATTGCCTCCAATAGGCTAACTGTTGGTGCATTGAAGTAAAGTCGAAATAGAGAATTGACTCGGTAGGTTTAATCAATTCTGCATTGAGCATATCTTCGATTCCCTGCTGCGGATTACCCATACACCAAAGTAACCAAGCTCGATTGATAAAAACTGATCTTTCTTTCGGAATAAGTTTTGCAGCATTATCGATATCTGCCATAGCCTTTTGATACTCTTTCAGGTTGACATATACCTGCGCCCGATCGAGGTAAACATAGGCGTCCTTGGGATTTAGACACAAGGCGGTGTTTAAGTCAGTAATCTCGTTCTGATAGTCACAACGTTTTTCGCACAGCCCGGCTCGCTCGACATAGGCATAGGCGTCTTTTCGATTAAGCTGAATGACGCCGTTCAGATCATTCAATGCACCGTCGTAGTCATGGAGACAGTTGCACTTTAACCAAGAGCGCAGAAAATACAGTTCCGGGTCGGAGCTAGGCTCTAGCCTGATCGCAGTATTCAAATCATCTAGGGACCTTTGAAATTGTCCAAAATGATAATATTGCAAAGCTCGGTATTTGTAAGCTCTTGTGTAGGTTGGTCGCAATCGCAAAGCCTCATCCAAATCTTCAAGCCCACGCTGATACTGGGGTAAGTGGCTCTTAGCCCAGCCTCGCATGCAGTAAGCATAAGCATCGCTTGGATTGGCTTTTATAGCCAAGTCGGACCTTTCAACAATTTCCTGAAACTGGACTGCCTGCGCAAGACCGTCTAAGGCTTCGCGAGCCGCAACGACTGGCACTGCAATTAATATCACAGCATAGAATGCGAAAAACAGTGTGCGAAATCTTCTCATGGAACCAAATTGAATTTTAAAAATTGCCGCCTCTATTGACCTTACCAAAACACTCGCCGCCAGTGTTCCACTGTTTAGTAAATGCCAACGGGATGGGCATTTACTAAACAGTGGTCCATAACTAATGATGGTTACTTATTCTGTTGGATGTCCGATTCCATGAGGATTTGCCCTGCTTCTAAATCATACTTGGCTTTGCTCCCGACAGCGTTCTTCTGAGTCACGAGAGCGAAGCCGAAGTTTTTCGGTTCGAAGTTGCGTTCTTCTATAGAATCCTTCGTAATGATTTGGCCCTTTGGAATTCTCTTAATTACGTACACCGCAGTCTTGATGGTAGATATCTTGATTCCGTCCACGGGAAAATAGAAGAAACTGATATCTCTCGTGGTGTGGGAAGGAACCTTGCGGCACAGCGTGCCGGTCGCGGTCACAAAACAGTGATCGTACTTCGCTTCAAGCGCCCTTACCTGGGTCGCTAGCTTTTGCGAGTCTTCTGGAGGTAAAGACCTCCAAGTGCGACCCTTCTGGCTCGCTATGACGATTCCAGTTCGGCGATCTTCTAGCCAAATCATCAGACCTGGCTTGCCACGAGCAATCCACCCGTTTACAGTTACTTGCCGGCCAACCTGCTTCTGGAATTGCGTTGTGTCGTCGACGTTGACCTCAACATCGGTTTCATGTGCGAGTGAAATCGGACTCAGTAGGAAAGTCAGGGCTATTGCTAGAAGAAACAGGCTTGTACGCATTCACTTCATCTCCAAACAGTCGTTGGTTCTATATTTAGCAACTGCGCGGTTACTTGCCCTTCTTTTTCAGGCATGTTGCGCAGCACATCGTACCATTCATCGAGGGAGATGTAGCGGCGCCAGGTATGTTCGGAGTTGAATAGCCGCATCCTCCGGACGTGTTCATTCCAATGAACGTGTTTGTCTCAGGGAAGTAGACACTGTAGTTGAAGAGTCCGCCACTATTATCCCAAGGCCCCGCTGGATCAGAAACGGGACTTCCTGATGGCCCGCGCGAGCCTTGATCCACATAGCCTTGCTTACACCAGATAACTTTCTTGGTTCCGGATGGACATTTGTAGGCACATGCCTTCTTCTTCGCTGGTCCAACATCTGAGAGGTTTCCTGGCGATCAGCCCCACCAACAATGGGTACTGCCAGAAGGCAATCCAGAATGGGGAGATTCTGGCAAACTTCCAGGGTTGATGCCAAGATAGAAGCCAGCAACTGCCACGCAGCCCGCTCCGAAGACATTCTTTATATGAGGAGCACCAGTCACATTCTCAAACAGCTCGGTTCCCATAAGGGTTTGATGCCCATGGTAATCGACGACATTCTGAAGTCCGCTCGGATCACTGGCGCTGATTGGCACATTATTGACGTCTATATCTGCTTCGCATTTGCCGGATTTTCTCATTGACTCAAGAGCGGCACCATAGACTGCATTCTTGTCAGTGTTTATTGTGTTTGGAAGATCCCAGGACTTTTGTTTTTTCATGGCTTTGCCAAGGAATCGCCGTGCTTGTTCCATGCTCCTTGTGTGGGACAGATAGAAGTCAATCGTTTTGCCGCTCCGGAACTTATCAACGGCTCTTTAGGCTGGCGTTCCAGTCTTCTGGCTCAGTCCACTCTATTGTTATTTTTTTTACGAAATATTGATCAGCGCCAGGTGGAAGAAACTGGAAAAGATTGAAGGATTTGACAGCTTCCTCAACCGAGCGATTGTCGAATTGAACTTCCAGCTGACGCGCCCCTTTCTTGGAATATTCCCCAATTGGCACCAATAGGATCTGACTCTGGTTTGGTGCCAGCCTAACAGCGGAACCGCTTGTTTCATAAATGCCGCGGGCAAGCTCCTGGTTTCGAGCGTCCAGCCATCGATAACGAACTTGTGCAAAAACTGCAACAACGCTACTGTTGGTGGTCTCATGAGTATATTTTGTTCCTTTCCCAAATCTTGAGCACAAGGGAATGATAATTGTCTTTCCCGAGTGATTTGTGAATGATATCTCTATTGCATTAGGACTTTTGCTCGACGCGCTAGCAAACGGTACGGAAACCGTTAACTCTACTCCCTTGCTCAGTGAATTCGCTTTGATTGCTGCAGAACAACACAATGAAAGAAGTATTGCGAACAGAAAGCCCCGAGCTTTTAGACTCCACCCCTGGCTTGTTGAATTAATTTTTCTTACAGCAGCAATAAGCATCTTTAGGCACCGTATGGTTACTTCTTTTCCAATAGTCGTCAGGATCTGTTAACGGCGGCTGTCCTGGAAGAGGATACTGGGTCCCCGGTTGCGGCTCCTGATGTGGTTGATAGGTCCAAGTTCCATCGTCCTCCATTCTGATCACGTGGGGGTCGAGATTTGGTCCACTTGCTCCACGATTGAACGGAGTTGTCCAGGGGTTTCCACTCCCAGTCTTATAATACATGTAAACAACAAGAGTGTAGTTTCCATTGCCGCAACAGCATTTTCCAGATTTCTTTGGCTTACATTTCCATCCTTGCTCTTTGAACATCCCTTTGAAGGTCTGTCCTGGCGATGGCTCAATGTAATGACCTACTCGGCAGCCGTATCCCGCGCAGTTTATATAGTCGAGATAATGCTCGGTTAGTCCGAGCGGGTCTAAGAAACTGACAGGATTATTTGAAACATACTGGTACCAGCGATTTTGTTTTTCATCTTCTATTGGATCTCGACTGAGCCATCTGCCGAGATTGCCATTATATGCTCTGTTTACGGTTAGACAAAGTCCGCTAGCCTGGTGAAAATAATATCCCGCAAATTGGAAATCACTATTTTGTGCGCCTTGAAGCTTTTCAGTGCTACCGAAAGGAGCAAAGTTATATTGAGCTTGGATAATACAAGCCGAATCGGTCATCTCACGAACTGAGCCTGGAAACTCCTTAGTGTAAAAATAGTTTGCTGCCGAAGTCCGCTGTCCTCGTCTGTAGAACTGCTTATTGGGCAAGCCACTGGCGTCGCGTTCTTCGCATTTCTCACTCGCGCACCAAACGAATTGTTTTGCACTGGTCGTCAAGCCCCCCGAAACCTCTACTATCCCTGCGTTTCTGCTCATAGCATCAAACGTGAAGCGGCTAAAGTTTTGTACTCCTGGGTAGTTTAACTTAACCAGCCTATCTTCAGCATCCCACTCATAAGTGTTATTCCCATCACTGGTCATGTTGCCGTTGGCATCAAATGTCAGACTGCTGGACGCAGAGCCCTTCGCGCTTACTCTATAAGAACTGGTCTTGGTCGTGTTGGTACCATCTGTGACACTAGCAGGAATGGTGTTGACTCCGCTGCCTAGTGTCGCATTGCCTGCGAACTTCTGGGAGTCCTGTAATGTCGCAGCATTACTGTTCACCGTGGCTGACTTCAGAGCCTTGTTTGCGGCTCCTTCAAATCTTGATGCGCCTCCCGCTGCTATGCTGGTCAGTTCATTGAGGTTGTTATAACCATACTGATTAGCACTGGTTGAAGGAGCCAGACTCAAAGTCTCGGTCGCACCACCACTGGTGGAAGAAGCATAAGTCGTGAGCAGCTTCGAGCCTGAGTTTATGAAAACAACCGTGCCACTTGCTGTGGCAGACACAGATATAGCTTGCAAGTCTGTGTCTGCAGTGATTGCTGACGCCAAGTTTGTTGCGATGCTTGCCAGGTTATCGCCGGCTTGCACAATATAGTTAACCGCCTTAGAGCCGCCACTTAGTTGCGGGTCGATGACTGTGACTGTGAGTGTATCGCCGGTTGTCTTGGTGCCTCCGATAACAAGAACCTGGGCACCGTTGGTCGGCAAGCCAATCAAGATTGTCTCGGTGGCTGTCGTGCTGGTTGTGCCTCTATATGTTGTCGGGTTTGTCGAGTTTGACTGCACAGTCACTACGGTTCCGCTGGCAGCTGCTGATAGTCCAATGCCTTGCAAGTTGGTATCGGCATTGATTGCCGATGCCAAACCACTGGCTATCGTTGCAAGAGTGTCGCCGGCAAGCACCGTATATGTAGTCGTCCTGGTGCCGCCACTAAGCGCTGCATCATAGGTAACAAGAGAAACCGTATCACCGGTTGTCTTGCTGCCGCCAATGCCTATTCTGACCGGTCCATTCTGATTTACAGATAGGCTAATGGTCTCAGTTGATCCAGTGCTCACAGACTGCCCGTAGGTTGTAGCATTCTGCGAAGTAGACCTGATTGTGATGGTCGTGCCTGTTGATGTCGCTGTCACTCCGATTGCCTGCAAGGCTGTGTCGGCGTTTACTGCGTTCCTCAATGCCGTGGCTATCGTCGTTAGGGTATCGGCAACCAGTACTGTGTAATTGACATTTTTAGTGCCGCCAGATAGCGCTGGGTCCTTAAAAGTTATCGTCAGAATGTCTCCAGTCTTCTTGGTGGCTCCGATAACTGCGTTTTCAACAAAATTATCGGTGACATTCAAAGTGATGCTTGCTGTAGCACCACCACTGGTAGATGCCGCATATGAAGTCACATTTGGCGAAGCCGACTTGATGCTCAAGATAGAGGCATTTGCCGATGCGGTCACGCCAATACTTATCATGTCGGCATCTGAAGCAATAGCGGCAGCCATCTTGGTGGCGATAGTCGAAAGCGTGTCGCCGCCCACTACGGTGTAATTTATCGCCTTAGAGCCAGAGGCAAGCGCCTGATCGGTGACAGTGACCGTTAAAACATTACCGGCAGTGACAGTTCCAGTAACCCTACCTCTGGTCACCGTGCTTGTCTGCACGCCGGTTCTGTTTGAGGCGCTATCGTAGCCGTAATAATATTGCTTCAGATAGTTCGGGCTCAATGGTCCTCCGCTGGCGGCTGCAGAAATAAGCTGACCGGCCTGGTCATAGTCTAGGGCGTAGTTCAAGCTTGTATTGCCCTGCAGCTGCTGCCATTGCTTAATTTGCCCGGCTGGGTCATACCGGTAACTAAACTGTGAAATTGTGTTTCCGGATGGTCCGAGATTGGCAATCTGCTGCAAGCGCTGGTCTTGCAGATTGGGGTACCAAGAAAACCTTGTGGTCTGTCCATTAGGGTAGCTAACCGATGCCAGTCTATCCGAGCCTTTGGAAGACCCCGGAGTATCGTTTTCATAGGCATAGTTGAAAGTACCCAGAGCGTTGACCTCGGAAGTCACCCTGCTTATCGCATCATACGACCAAGTTACAGAATTAGCTGCTCCGTTTATCGACCGGTTTGTTGTGCGCCCCAAGGCAGCATACTGGTAGGTTATGGCAGAATTTGCAATAACGTCGTTAGTGACCTGCTGCAGCCGCCCGCCCCCTGTTATCGGCGTGGCTCCCGAGCTTGTCACATAGTTGTTGTAGCTATAGTTGTAGCTACCCCAGTCATTTTTGGTCGCTTTGTTCAGTCTCTTGAAGAAGTAGTCCCAGTTGAGGCTGTGTGCGTCAAGCCTTTCGTACCCTGCTTACGGAGGGGTCATCACTTAATGCCACCGCGGGTGAAGTCAATGACTTCTCTTAGGCGAGGACAGAGAGTGGTATGTCCCGGGGAAGATGTCTTCCATTCATTTGACCCCCTTCATGTCGCAATGTCCGAACGGACGCACATATTCCGTTCAGCTACTTCTCAAAATCAACAGAACCATGGATGACTCTAAAGTGATTTGCAGGGGAGAATTCTGACAACACACTCCCCTTGGTGTTAGGCGATTTCACCAGTCCAAACTCGGCTAGAGATATGCACTCGCCTTTGCGAAGAGGGATTGCCACTTCGCGACCTATAGCTATCCACTTGCTGCTACATGCATTTGAGATAGCTCTCGATTGCGGAATCATCTTCAATAGTAAGTCATCCGAGGTAATAACCTTATGGGCAGGAATATCTCTTGCGCAGTATAGAACAGCAATTGATTGGTCTGGTGATTCTCTCGATAATAAGTTAAACCTATTTTCGACAGGATTTAGAGAAAATAGATGAGAGACGATTAGGGCTGTGCACAAAACTGTAAAAGCAACACAAAGGGTGTTTGAATTCATTTCCAACTGCTCATCGAACATTAATCATACCTACAAGCGAAAGAACCAGGCTGGATAAATACATAGGATTTCTAGCATTTCATTTATCGAGCAGAGCTAGGTCATTAAGGGTCAGACAATGCCCTTTTGGTAAATCAGTAGTAAGCCGCCGTGCGGCTGCAATGGCAGGAAGGTCAATTGCGCCTTGCGGTAATTCATCAGGGCGCAAACGAATTTCCTCTAGGTCATCATAAGAAATCAAAGTGCCTGCTGGGATGTATCGCTTACAGCGTATTACGCTCACCAAGCCATCAGGGATCAAAATGACAATTTTCTGAACCGGATGAATCGCGTACCAAATAGACACTATCACTCCAGTACCAATGCTGGGAAGTAACACATTTGCTAAAAGCCCTAGCAGCACTTTATTCATCCGAGACATATCGTTCGTCCTCATTTCCCTTGGCAGATTCCGCACCAAATTTGAGCCCCCCCGCTCGTCCCGTGCGGTGGGCTATCATACTCGTTCGCGCCGAATCTTTCTTGATGTCCATTCAAGTCATAGTACTTATTGTTCCGTGGATTAAAGGTGACGTAGTCAACAACTCCATTCGAACTCACAACTGTTAACGGGTCTACTCTAACTGCATTTGATTGCCAAGGGAAATGCCATGGAATAGTTGGAGGTTGCTCACCTTGCGACCACGCACCAATCTTGGAGAAAACGATTCCGTTTTTGCAACATCTCTTTGCATATTCGCTTGCAGCCGTCTGCGCATCTGGACCATACCAACATTTAGTGGACTTATTGTAATCAGGTCTAATACCAAGAGTATTCTTGGAAGCTGCATTGACTACGTCGAAACATCCTCCAGGAAAGTTGGTATCAACATCAAATGCCCTTGCTACATCTTGAAAGGTAACCGGTCTTAGACCTGATAAATCTACCAACTGTGTAGGTTTATTGAATGTGTCACTTTGCACGCTATTTGCTACAGTTTTTTGCACGATATTTGCATCACTTGACTGGTCGGATAACCCTGAAAGGTGAATCACCTCTAGCGGCCTTCTAAGAAGAAGTCCCACTGTTACTGCGTCTATGCAATAGTGCCATACATGCGGATGCTGTGCAAATATCGTGCACTGTCACATTTATCTTGCAAAAATCTGTAGCGTTTTTCGTGCAAAGTGACACCCGACTATCAGCAAATGGCAAGCAATTCTGTCGGCACAAGCAGTGGCATTAAACTTCTTCGCCTTTGTCAACCTTCAAACGTAACCCAGCGATTGAACCAGGTGCGATTTTTCAATAGATCGGGCGGACAATCGTTTTCATAGCCTGTCTGTACCTCCGCTTAATGACAAGAAAGACACAAAAATTGAAGGAAGTGCGGCACTGCATTCTGGGCGGTCCCATTTTCCCTTTGTTTGGAACTCTCCTGTCTCAACTATCATTGACAAAGAGGGACTAAATACCATCTCCAAGATAATTTTCAGTCGTCTAATTCGCAAAGAAGAGGGCATTCAAACACAAAGTCCCTCTCCAATTCAGTTTGAAACTCAGGAGGAGAACTACTGACCTAAAGGACGAGAACTTAGTTCGCCATCTAAATCTAGCAATGAGTCGGGCAATCTAGGAAAAATGGAGCTCAGTTTCTCCTCAGTTGCGGGACTCTCGGACATTCTAACTAAACGAGACCCTGGACCCCAAAATTCGACGGGAAAGTATGAACTTACCTTACTCAAGAGTGGCTCGTCAAACCAAGCCAGCCATGTGTAATTGGTGGGAATTCCGTTCCAAAAACCATGTCTATCAATCAGCCATGATGGAGAAGACAGTGATCTCGAGCCTGAAGCTCCCACAATAACTCCACCATAGAAACAGTTGAATTGCTTGCATACAAGCTGAAAGCAATCCTGTATAGATTTGTCACTTGTATTTGTTGTCCAATCCAAAAGGGTCATCTCGACCATCGCGCAGGAATCATCAAGCGACTCAGAGTCGAGATAGAAAGTCAAAAATATACTCGAATCTAAAGAACGAACATAAAAGACGTCTGACTCCTCGAGTATTTTAAGAAGCTGTTTCTGCTCAAGCGGCTTCCCTGAATATGAAAATTGCAGTGGCTCAGAAAAACCACATAAGCTTGGAAACAGGCCTGAGAAGTGCCGATGTACCAATTCCAAAAACTCAGGTATGCTGGTGGCTTCAAGATTTTCATAGTCAGTACACCAGAGAAAAGAGAAGGTCTGAGAGGCCTGCTGAATTGGGCCAGAACTACTTGGAGAATCGGAAATCTGCGGGTCAACAAAAAAGCCACCGTATACTGTATTCAATTTAGATGCAAAAGCACTTATCAAAGGGGGAATTGTAAACACGTCCCCTGGAACATCAACGGTAACTAGCCAAGAAGTAGCTATATTGCCGTTACTATGCACTTCGGGTTGCGACAATCTGACCGGTCCGAGTATCACAATAGGATTTTCATCCTGATCAAAGAAAACAAGCTCTTCTGAACACCCCATCAAACTTTCGGAATGAAGGCTTAAACCTAAATCGGTCAAGCAGTCAACAAGAGCATTCTGATCGACTTCTCGCTCCAAATAAATTTGCACCGTGTAACTCACAAGCCAAAAATCCTCAAACCTGGTATTAGTGAATGAATCGGTGAGTTGCTGTTGCCAGCAACTCACCATCAGCAATAATATCAGGATGTAAGTTTCAGAATTATTTGTCGCATAATTACCAGAATTATTTGTCACACTTGGCTATCGGACCAGTGCCTAAAAGGCAGACAGGCTGGCATCGTGACAAATAATTCTATAAAAAGCGCGACAAATAATTCTGCAAAATCCGTGCCATTTAATTCTGAAACTTACAAGCATGGATTGTATAGAACCAACGATTTATCAACTGTTGCTGCCGCTTCCGTAGTTGCGCCGAAATCTAATATCATTGAACAATAAGTTAATTGAGCGGAGTAAACGAGCATGGCGAAGAAGGGCTTCCAACGTCGGTGGGTCTTTACCTCTGCCTTAACATCAGCGACTCTACTTGTCACCCCTGCCTGCGCTCTAGGTCAAGAAGACCTCGCCAAGAGTTATTCGCTAGAAACTGCTGAGCAGAGCGCTTGGCCAAAAACCGGCAAGGTCAGAAGAGGCTTAAAGGCAGTTCAATACTACTTCCTAGCCGAAGTAGCTGCGAGAAATTGTGATCTACGCACTGTCTTAGAATGCCACCAGCTTCTGCAGCAGTATACGCCCAAGGACGAAGCGCAAGGTTATCTTACGGCAGTGCAAGAGACATTGGTCCCGAAGCATCCAGTTGATCGTCACTGTCTTGAATTGTATGAAAAGGCAGTCGCTGCCAAGGATAATCAGCTTGAGAAACAGAACTTGACGGAGGCATTGATTAGAAAGTATCCGAAATTTGAGTATGGATACCTGCTGGGAATCAATGACAATCCTTTTGTGCCGAGTAGAAAGGCTGACAACAGCATCTATAGGCAAGTTCAGAGTCTCAATCCGAATAATGCCCTTATGTTGGCGGCCCTTTGTGCTGAGGCTTATGAAGACTATGAGGTGGAACAGTGCAGAGAGCTCTATCTGCGACTAAGGAAACTTAATCCCTATTTTAAAACCTTTGCGCTAGGTACTATAGATAGTGCCTATGAGCAATGGCAATTGACCAACCGGCAGAAAACCGCCCACGAAGATGAGGGCGCAGCCAGGTCTCCGTTCGAAAAACCGAGGATAAAACTACAGCCCTTCTTGGGTAGTTCGCTGCCAACTGGTATCGGCCGCAAGACCGGCTCTTCCCTGCCATCAATAAGTAAAGATGCACAAGGTAATTCTGGAAAGGTACCTGTGCCGGAAACAGTTCGGAAGAGCATTCTAGAACAGCAGAATAAGTCTCTTGCGAGAGTCAAACCCACAATGGCTTTCATTGACAGGCGTGGAGTTGTAGCCTTCGATCCCGGACCGAATGTTGTTCTTGGTAACAGCTATCAGGACGGTATGCTGGTGGTCAATACCGCGGAGGAACGTGGAATAAACTGTGGCAACGACAGGACTCAATATTGGAATACCAGAGGCGAGCCGGCTTTTGCAGGCACTTTCAGTGACGGAAAAAGTTTCTCCGAAGGGCTTTGCGCTATAAGGCAAGGCAGGAAATGGGGCTTTGCCGATCTTAAGGGCAAAGTAGTAATTGATTGCAAATACCTGGAAGTAAAGTCATTCAGGCAAGGCCTTGCAGCAGTTCGTAACTCTAATGGCTGGGGCTTTATCAATAGTTCTGGTGCTTTGGTTGCGGAGCCTATGTACTCAAGTTGCTTGCCGTTTAGCGAGGGATTGGCAGCCGTTAAGCTGGGCGATAGAATTGGTTATATAGACACAGACGGTATACTGACAATACCGGCAATCTTTGCCGAGGCTCGCAGTTTCAATTGCGGTGTGGCGCGAGTGAGGTCTCTGGAGATAGAGGGACTAGATGGCGGTGGCTACATCGATAAGTCTGGTAAGCCCTGTATAAATTTGAGTTTACTCGAGAAGATGTATGGCTCGCATCCGTCACCGCATTCAAGATTTAGTCACTTTGGACACGCTGATTCGGATGGTCAAATTTCCTCAGGAGATTTCGGTTACATGAATTTTTTTGCCGGCATGAATTTTGGCGGCAAGACCGAACTGGTTCAGGACTTCGCTCAGGGCTTACTTCCTTTGAAGTTAGGGCAAAAGGATGGTTACATTGATACTACGGGGAGAGTCATTATAGAACCGCAATTCGATAAGGCGGAAGCGTTTAGTGATGGACTGGCAAAAGTAATCGTGGACGGCAAGAAAGGTTACATAGACAAAACCGGCAAGTTTGCAATTCCTCCAAGATTTATGGATGCTGGTCCGTTCAGTGAAGGAAGGGCGGCTGTTTCGGAGGATGGAGAAAACTGGGGCTACATAGATACTAGTGGTCGTCAGGTAATAGCGGCACAATTTGCAAGAGCCGAGAAGTTCTGTGGCGGGCTGGCACGAGTGAGTATCTTGTCTGAGAAGCTGGCATTGGCCGGCAAGACCAAAGCGGATAGTGATGTTAGACTGGCGAATAGTGAGCCGACAATGACAGTGGAATTGAGGGGTGCCCCAGTTTCTCTAAATGGATACGAAGCAAAGATAGCAAATAGCATTAGGGAACATTGGCAGTGTCAGGAGGAGATTTCTGCTCTGAAAGAGCAATTTGCTTTTAAGTTGACCGCAAAGGGATTCCCCTATGATTTGCAAATCACACAGGGCATGGTCGACTACGCCGCTATTCTGAGTAGCATCGATGCAATTGTTTTGGCGGCGCCCTATCAATCCCCGAAGGGCCCGAGCGTCGCCGAACAAGCAACAATCATTTGTACTTTCACCGGCAGCAGTAAATCGCCTTGTATTGATGTGAAGGCGTTCAAACTGCAAGAACCCACAGCACAGTCTAGGAGCCTATCGCCGGCAGAAGCCTTGAAGGCGGTCAGATGCTCAAACAAGAAACCGCTCAATGACAAAATCATTCGGGCCTGGATGATCAGTAATCTGATCGAGCTTTGCCGGATTGCAGCTTTAGACCCGGACCTGCCGGAATTACAGGAACGTCTCGCTAGGGCTATGGAGCAAATCGGACTGGATAGTAAGAATGTTGCCGACTGGTTGGGACTGGCCAGAGCCGCTGGTATAAGTATTACAATCGAGCGTAATCCTGACAAGGACGACAAGCAGAGCGTAAACGCAGCCATCGGAGCGTTTTCTCAAGCATACATGCTGAGTCACAATAGATTGTATGGTTTGGAGCTTAGCAGGGCATGGGCTGATAGCATTGCATTGCAGATATTAGGTTATTCGAAGGCTGATCCGCTCATGCTTGGCACCGCGGCAGCATTGAGTGACAACTGGAGTGCTGCAAGGGAGCAATATCTGAAAGCTCAGGCTAAGCAATCGAAGGAAGCAACTGCTTTACTGGAGAGATTCAATACAGGGAAAGACCAAACCTATCTCATGCCATCAATCAAGGCGGATCCTCAGATGACTCCCAGAGGTAGCAAGAACGATTTGTCTATTCTACTGCGCTGGCTGCCGGTCGATACAGAGAGTCTAGTAGCAAATCGTGGACCATATCAGAATCCGAAAGAAACGCCGCTCAATCCATTGAAGCCTCCCGAAGTTACCCTGGCAGAAACCCTGCGTCGTTTTTGCTGCGGACCGATTGCAGAGGGCTCCAACCGAGAATATATAGAAAGCGACCATGGGCAGAGAATTCCTCCCGATAATTTGGAATATTCAGCAGGAATAATGGCCGGTCGTAATTTTAAGCTTCCCAACGGTTTGGGATGTGGCACTAGTAGCGGTGCTACGATATTGGTGCTGTCGCGTCAAGATTTTGCGCAGACGCAACCTATCATGTCCGCGCTCAAAGCAAGAGCGAATCTGTGCACTAGTATAGGGGGCATTGAGACCCTGATTTTTCAGTCCGCAGGCGGCAGATTTGAGCAGGGAGGAAGTAAGTATGTTTTTGCGCCTATGGACGGTGTGATTGTACAGGCAAACGACAAAGCCTACATGCTCGAAATGCTGGAGCGTCTCAAGGGGGTGCCGACGGAACAGGCATTTGCAAACAATGTGTTTGACATCAAAGACCTGGAGGCTGTGTGCGAATCTTGGGCTGTCAGAAAAATGCGAAAAAGTACTATGCCATTTGATTATACGTCTAGAGAGTACATACAGGGAAGACGAACTCGCGGTGAAGAGGATGGATTTAGGTTGGATCGGCGTTTGCTTGGCACGGTTGTTCGCATTAAGCCGGACAATGTGGTTAATATAAAGATAATCGGCGGCGATCGTGAGTCTCTCAAAGAGCAGGCTAATGGATGGAAACGCGTGCTAACTTCGGATAGCACCAGTGCGGGCTACTTATTTAACCCGGACCTGAAACAAGATGCTCAGACGGTCAAGATTGTCTATAAAGCTAACTCAGTCGAGATAGAGCAGAAGTGCAAAGACTACCAGAGTGCAATGTTTGGTTTGGCGCTTCTTTGCTCAATGGGTTATGTGGTGTTCTTATAGGTGACGGCGTCATTTGCTTCTCGTGAAATTACACAACAGCGTGTGTCACTTTGCACGATAAACGCTACAGTTTTTTGCACGATAGCTGTGACGGTCGACCGGTCTATTAGTTCGAAATCCAAAAAAATTCAGTCGCGCAGATATCGATAGAGGGTCGTAAAATGGACCCCAAAAATATCCGCTACATATTGAACCGATTTGCCTTGTTTCAAAAGCTTCTTTGCTAATTTTAGCTGATCGTCATCCAATTTTATAGGTCTTCCAAACCTTACCCCTCGACGTAAAGCGTCTCTCCGACCGGCTTCTGTCCTGTCTCTAATCAGGTCTCGCTCAAACTCTGACAGTCCGGCGAAAAACGTCATCACAAGCTTGCCGGTAGCAGATGTGGTATCAGCCCAATCTTCGTCTAGGGACTTAAACCCAGCGCCCATCTCCTTCAGCTTCTCTATGGTCTCCAGCAATACTTTTGTAGAGCGAGCAAGTCTGTCCAAACGGCAGATGATCAAAACATCATCCTTTCTGATTTGCTGCATCATACGCTCAAACTCTGGCCGGCTGCGGCCAGCACCAGAAACCTTTTCTTGATATATAAGCTCACAACCAGCACGCTCAAGTGCTTTCACTTGCATATCCAGGCTTTGCTCTTTTGTAGATACCCTCGCATAGCCAATCTTCACTGCTTTTTCTTTTCCTTTTTATTAGCAAATGTTATAGCTTTGATGCGCGCTTTCACTAGAATCTTTTGCTAGTCTTTGCATGCGCTTTTCATGGATATACGGGCTCTTAGCGAATCTTAGGATTTTCGCTAATACACTTTACTATGGATCTACCATCCTGGACAAACATCCCACCAGCGACAACGCCAGCGAAGAGCTTTCTTCTGATGACAGATTCCATCTGATTGCACCATGTCTACAGCAGGGCGTTAGCCTTTCCCGTCGCGCTCGCGAGACGGGCGTTCACAGGACTACACTCTCTCGCATTCTGTCCCGTTTTCGAGCAAATGGAAGCACTTCCTTTGAGCGCCAAAAGCGCTGCGATTCTGGAAGCTTCGAAGTGCAAGATGAAGTAGCCGAAGTGATCAAGGCTCACCTGGTTGCTTTGCCGCACTTAAGTTGCGCAGCTGTTCATCGGATGATCGCCCGGATTTGCGACAAGAAGTCCTGGACAAAACCAAGTTACTGGAATATCTACCGAATTCAGAAAAGTCTGCCCGCTGACCTTCTAACTCTATCGAAGGACAGTGCTGAGTACAGGCGGCTTTACGATATGGTCCATCGTTTCGAGGCCAGCTGCCCAAATGAAATTTGGCAAGCAGATCACAACTTCATGGATATTTTTGTTTGGGACGATCTCGGACAGGCTCTTAAGCCGGTTCTGACGGTCATTCTCGACGACTACAGCAGGGCAGTTACCGGCTACTATCTGGACTTTGTTCCACCATCGGCCCAGCGCACCGCACTCGCATTGAGAAAAGCGATTTGGCACAAGAATGAGACAAATTGGCTTGCCTGTGGAATTCCAGAGAAGTTATACACCGACAGAGGAGCTGATTTCACTTCTCTGCGGCTTCAAAAGATAGCCTTAGAACTTGAATTTGAGCTGATCAAGGGACGACCTTATTACCCACAAGGGAAGGGAAAAATAGAGCGTTTCTTTGAGACGATGAACCTACTCTTGCTCTGCGACCTGCCTGGATACACGCCAGAAGACAAGCCACCTCAACAGCCAGGACTGACCTTGGATGAGTTCCGCAGAGTCTTCCATGATTGGCTGATTAATGACTATATGCAGCGTGTAAACGAGGAGACCGGCGAGACACCCTTCCTTCGCTGGAGTCGGCAACCTCAAGTGCCGCGCATGCCGGAGTCAATAAACAGTCTGCACATGCTTCTCATGACTATTTCAGAGAGCCGCTTAGTTCGCAAGGACGGGATTCACACAAACAGCCTCCGTTACACCAACACGGAACTGCAGCATGGCTACATGCGCGAATGGGTTGGGGTCCGGTACGACCCTTCTGATGTTTCTCAGATTTATGTGTTCCTCGACAATAAGTTCGTCTGTGTTGCCACTTGCTCTGAGCTATCTGGCATCAAGCCTTCCTTACAGGACGTCCAAAAAGCAAAGCGTGACCGAAAAAAGGAGCTGCGCTCCAAAATCTCCTTGGCTCAAGCACTGGTTAAACAGCATTCCAAGGACTCCGCTAGAGCCGTGCCACCACCGCCGGACGCAGAGGCTCAAGTCCCTGTCGCCTCCAAAACGGAGCCTCTGAAAACTCACCCGCCCATAAGGAGATACTCCGTTGACGAATAAGGACCAAACCGGCAAGTTCATTCAAACGAGGCAGCATCTTAGGTTTGTCGAAGCCGCAAATGCCTGTCGCTCCAGTCGTTCTTTGTATGTTGGCACCGGCAAACCTGGTGTCGGCAAAGAGGCCTCGGCTCAATTCTATTGTCAGTGGCCGTACATCAAGAGCATTCTCGACACACCCCGCCGGCCCCAGACTGCTCCTCCAAAGCTGGACAATTGCCATACGGTCTACTGGGATGCTGAGATTAACTGCACCATCAAGAAGCTGCACTCTACTTTGAACGTGCTGCGCAACAAGTTCGATTCTCTCATTCAGGACTCGCTTAACTGGCATGAGCCTGAAAGATTGAGACAGCAACAGCTTCCACGTACTGACTTCCTCGAATTGATTATTGTCAATCACGCACATAGACTTTCATTTCTCTGTCTGGAAGCCATTAACGACTATCGCAAGAACAACAACATCGGCTTTTTGCTCCTCGGTATCCCAGGCTTCGATCGACGAATAAAGTTCTATGACCCTGTCGGTGTCGACGTTTCCCTCTATCACCAATATTCAGCTCCTCGTCCTGAGGAACTGAAGCAAATTCTGGAGCTGCGATGGAAACTAGACGGACTGACCGTTGAAGACGCCGCAATCACTGTCATCGAGGAAATCACTAGTTCCAACATTCAGAAAGCTCTGAACATTCAAACAGAGATAGAGCGCGTTCGCGGCATAAGCTCCATATCAATCATCTCTCCAGCCCTTGTTCAGGCTGCCACCACAAGCTTACTGATTGAGCCGCCGGCACGATCAAAAAAATAGCCGAAATCAAGGCAATTTAGCCCTGCTGATACCATACATACAGACGCTGTGCAAATATCGTGCAATGTCACATTTATGTTGCAAAAAACTGTAGCGTTTATCGTGCAAAGTGACAGCAATCTTTCGCCTGCTGACCTTCGTAGCGATCGTATCCGACAATTCGGCGAACGACTGATCCATTCTTCTGTTCAACATGACACTGATCATTTTTCTTGTAAGGGCGTGAGCGTGTGAAAGTTATTCGCTCCGCCTCTCAAAACTCTTGCAGTCCGTAATTGATGAACTCGCTTCCGTTATCGGAATCGAATCCAAGCAATGGAATTGGCAATATTTTCTGCGCTTGCTTCAATGCAGCCAGTACTTCAAGTTCGCATTTATTCAGCAGCGCAAAGCATTCAGTCCACGTGGTTGCAATGTCAGTGAGCACAAGGCTGCTCAGGTAGGAAGCGGTAATGGTATCACCGCAGTGTGCGACAAGATCAGCTTCAAAAAAACCAGGTTCAACATCGTTCCAGTCGGCGAATGTTCTCACTGGTATCTGCCGTTTTAAGAGTTTTCCAGAACGCGTTGTTGTGAGTCCCCTTCCGCGGGACTTTCGCTCAGACGCCAGCAATTTGTCGGCTGTCGCCGGACAAACCTTCAGCAGTTTTGCTCTCACTTCGTCCGTTAGATGGAGCCTGCCCGAGCGCTCCAATGCTTCAATTAAATCCGGCAGAAATGGAATTAAACGCTTTGAACAGATCTCATTGGCGATGCGCCACAACTGAACAAGTATTCTTTTTACTTCCTCATCGTACTCTCGCTTCCGGCCTATTCCCCGAGGGCGCGGGGTCTGATCTCTGTCTTGGTTTAAAAGAACCACTGCGTGTTTACGACCGTAGCCGGTCGATTCCATGAATTCGTCAAGAATCTTGGTTTTCGTTGACTTCTCTGCTTGTCGATACCTTTCCCTGATGCTGTTCAACAACTCTCGTCTTGCCTTGAGACTCATACTTGCCTCCATCAGCCCTCCTCGCACAGTCAGCCCGTGGAAAAGGGTAC
>JAFLCK010000031.1:0-55371 GCA_017303615.1 Obscuribacter phosphatis (SeqCode) | reverse complement strand
ACTTCACTTACGAGTTTGGAAACTTTGTCAAGACAAGATCTGAGGCCAATGCAAAGGAAGGACCTGTCTACTCGTTGTCTTACCCACCAAACTTTGCGACTGCTTTCACCAGAGAGGCTAAGTCCGAAGTGTTGTCCATATCTAAGGGCTAACAAAAGTATCGCCAAAATAGACGGTACAGCAAGCAAGGCCGGCAAAGCAGCGCTATAGTCAAACCAACTGATCACGGTGCAGCTCCTGTCCAACAAATCATTTATAGAAAGAGGTCCGGCAATATATAGGCAGGTCGGCATCATATTTGGTAAGGTCTTGTACCTGGCCCCTCAGATAACAGCCGAGATCTCGCTTAACAAGCATATTCCAATAAACCAAACGAGACCCAGCTCTAGCGGCTCTCTGCAATGAATGTGCCAGGGCAAAAGCCTCTTCCTCACTCATATACTCAAAGACATCTGATAGGTTGAAGGCATCGATACTCTCGGCTGCCAAACCAGCAGCTAGGCTTTGCAGATCGGCTTCCACCAGCTTAATTTTAGAAAGCGATTCTTTAACCGCCTCATAGTTGCGAGCCTCTAGATAATGAGGCAGCTGCTCTCCGTAACCGCCTCTCAGTATGTAATGCAAATAGTGATTGTCTGCTAGATGACCGAACTTGAGGTGCTTTTCGACAGCCCGTTCTATAAAATTGCCGAATGAATCACTAGCCTGATCGAAGCAGTCAGGATCCCGCCCCAATACACTGATAAAGAAGCGGGAAATGAAGATTCGGCAGGCAATTTTGTACGCCCCCGTATGCCAACGCTCATCATAAAACTGTGCTTGCTCTTGCTTCGATTTTCTTTGCAGCAGGTCGCTTACTGTCTGACTGTCGTGCAAGAGAGGCAGAACAAACTGAGAGAACAGTCTAAAGTAACTATCCAATTTGCCTGAATGAATGACGCCTAACTTTATTTTGGCTCTATGCCCATCAAAAAATTCTCTTGAAGCCGGACTGAGCTGCATTCTCAATTTTTCATAGAGAGCCAGTCGATAATCAGCATAAGATTTGTCGCCTCTGGCGCCAAGGAAATACAAGACTTCTAGGTGACTGAGAGAGTCGAAGGCCGCCATCTTAAGCTCAAGAAGTGCCAGCTGAGCTCTCGAAAAATCGAAGGCCAAAACTTCTTTTACTTGGGGCAGACTGGCAATCGATAAAGTATTGTCACCGGCTGCAGCAACCGATAATACCCGGGCTCCACTAAGTCCAGACAGCTCTTGCAAAAGCGGGGCGACATCTTCCCAGCACTGCGAGTATCTAAGTTTAGACCGACATTTTTGATTTTTCATGACCGACCTCGTCATTGCTTTCTAATATTTTTACTGTGCCTGCAAAGCCGTTCACTTCAACCAAGTCGCCATTCTTAAGCAGGTTCTCCGCGCCCACCAATGCCACCACGCATGGAATCTTCATTTCGCGCGCCACTATGGCTGTATGTGAGAGTATGCTGCCGTGGCTGACCACCAGCGCTCCGGCCAGGCTAAAGTGCATAATCCAACCGGGATCTGTCCTTTCTGCCACCAAGACATCACCGGCTTCAAGTTTTTCTTGGTGGGGATCTTTAATAACCCGCACCCGCCCTCTATAGATGCCGGAAGAGGCGGCTTTCCCTCTATAACAGTCACTCTCTTCGGTCTTGGCTTGGCAGAGGTCCTCTTTTATTGTCTGGTTCGCTTGCACAAGTCCAACAAAGCTTACTCTGAGCGGCGATTGTTCCGGATAGGTCAGCCACTCTTGCTTCCTTACTTGTACTAGAGCGCGCAAAGATGAAAGATTGGTTCCGCCTGCCGCAGCAAAAATTTCATCGTGTCTGAGGTAGAAAACATCTTCGGCAGAATCGATCAATTTAGCTTGATAGAGTCTCTCACCGGCACATTTGAAGATCAGCCTAACCAAACCAAAGACCCTGGTTCTGGCAAAGCGAAGATTCTCGCGCCTGGCAATTAGCACAGCAGTGCGATGAGCCAAGATTCTAAGTAAATGGGGCGCTTCTTTTCCTAAAGGCGCTTGTTCTGAATCGCGTTTTTCGCCAAGCTCAGCCATAGGCTTGCGGCAAAGTGCCGCCACTGTTCCTAAAAGCACAGCCGGGCAATCTTCCTGATTGGGTGTTTCTAGTTTCAGCTCAGAGAGATTACGATCGCCGAATCTTCGCAAATAGTTTTGGTATTGTCGCCAGGCTAGAGGCTCAGCTTTCAAAAGAGAAAGGGCTTTGCTAAAATGCTCTAGTTTGACCAAGCGGCAAAATTCATCTTTGTTTTTGATTGCCAGAGCTAAATTATTGAGCCGGCGCGGCGGTTCGGCCGATACCACGGCAATATCCGCCTTCAGATAGGCAGGCATTGAGTCTAATAAACTATGACGCTCAAAAAGCCTAGTGCAGACGCCTGAGAAAATCATCGTATAAAAGTCATTTACCACTGGAGTCTGCCAGTGTTTAAGCAAGTTTTCCTCAAGTGTTGTATAGACATTCTTAAGCTCGATAAGATCCATTCGTTTGATCTTTTCTCGGTCAATAGTTAGTGCAGACTCTAGTCTTTTTTCAAATTTGCCGACTGCCTGATCGAGCGTCAGATAAGCCAGTATCATCTTGCCAAAGCTAAAGATGCTATTGAACTTTTCGCTCAGCGAAGGCTGAGGCTTTGCAGCAAGCTCACGCTCGAGCTCTTTCCTAAGCTGTGCCTTTAGGCCCATCATAGCTTCCATAAAGTCTTTGTTGGTGCGATAGAATGGCAGCATAGAAACCAGTTCATACCAGCTGGCGAGGTTGTAATAAATTTTGCCTTGGTGGTAGCCGATCATAGTGTCGAAGATCTTGCTTGCTTCTACTTTCTTGGCTGGAACACCCATAAACAGAGCAAAACTCTTGTAGACTTCGCGGTAGGCCTCTTGGGCAAATGAGAAGGTGAGCGGACTGGTCTTGCCCGGATAAGACTCTTGAATATTGCTGGCATCAAAGACTGTTATAGAGAGTGGTTTGACTGTTATTGGGCGAGCTTGCACGATAAAGAGACGTCCGCTTTTGTCGAGACACCACTCTATGTCTACTGCGCCGGTCTTACTCTCAATTAGCTTGAGAGCATGCAATATCTTGCGATACCAGGCACTTTTAAAGCCAAGAGGCAGATCCCGGGCTGAGATTACTGTCTGTCCATCTATGGCGCCCGAGACTAGCCTATCGGCAAGACCCGGCGTCATAGATAAAACCGGCTGCCCCTGATAGAGAGGATGGCTGGAAAATGCAACACCGGCATAGCTTGCCTCGACCATAACTTGCACTATCACCGGTGCCTCTAAAACTTCGGCAGTGGTCTTGCAAGACTCATTTTCTTCCTCATTTATATATTTTTTGTAGGCTGCACTGCGCGAAGACTTGTATGACAAGCGAACTTTGGCTATATGATCGACGACATCTTCTTTCTTGACGGCAAGAAAACTATCATATTGCCCGGCAAATGAGGCATCAGCCCGGTCTTCATCTATGGCACTGGAACGCACTGCAAACTTTTCATTTGAGTAATTCGAAAGAAACTCTTCAAGCTCTTTGTAGTCGGCAGTGACCACAACAAAGGGCGGTACCGAGTAAGGCGCCATTCTAAGAGGATGTAATTCTTTGGCACCGGCAGCCAGCGCTGCAAGCATAGATAGACTTTTGCCCTTGCTGCCCAGAGCATTTTCGCCACTTCTGAATTTGTCTTTTCGTGCTTTCATTTGTCCTTTCATTTGCCCTTACCCTAGTGAAAAAATGAATGTATGAGAGTAACCATGAGAACAGTGAGATAACCAAAGAGAACCGAGAGATTAGAGAGTTTGGCAAACACTTTGGCAAGTGTTTGATCTTTTGCCTTGCCATAGCCGGGCAAAACAAGAAAATCGAAGACCAGAAAGGCAAGCGGCGCCAGCCAGCTGTGGGAAAGCGGCGACAGCACCAGACAGAGACAAACTTGCGCTAAGACTATGCAAAGCTGAAGCAATACTGTTGCGGACTTGAGCCCTAGAATATGGTTATAGCTTGTGATTCCGGGTTGCGGCGCAGGTAAGACTTTTCTGCCAACCTCAACAATAATGCCGCTTAGAAAGCTGGCAGCAAAAAAGTAAAGTAGCCTTGCATCGAAGCCACTGAGTGCAAAGTCGAAACTGGTTATGACCAAATCGATAAAGAGCATGACCGGCATATGAACCAGCATATAGAGCATGGGGCGGCGAGCAAGATAGTTGCCGGCAAAGAACTCGCGAGCCATCAAACCCATATAACAGAAGGAAAGCAAAAGCAACAAAAAGGTAATCTTATTGGTAAGACAAAGAACCAGCTGCACGCCCAAAAGAGAAAGTCCGACCACTTTCAATTCACTGAGAGAAACAAGGCCCCTGGGCACAGGACGCTCAGGCAGATAGAGGCAGTCGTTCTCATGGTCTTTATGTTCATCAATAACTCGCAGCTGAAAGAACATAAACAGAGTCACCGCCATAGCCGAGAGCGTGCTCTGTAAGGGTAAGCTGACCGTGCCCAAGCGCAGACTGGACGAAAGACAAAGCCCAGCTAGACTGAAGACGAGGGAAAGGAAGCCATATTCCATAGGGGCAAAGCGTTCTTTCAGATATTTAGAGAAGCGTAAACTAAAAGGCTGCTTGCAATTGAGCGTATTCATAAGTCTAAATCTGTGGTGCCTCACTAACATGCCATCAAGAGCATGCTACAAGTCTTGAGGGGCGAAAAAAGACCGGCAGCGACAGTTTTTGAACTGTGTTGTCTCGGGAACTTTGTGCTGAAAGATCGGTCGGCAGTGTTTTTGACTGGATACTAACCAAGCCATTAATCGAACGGTTTAGCACTGGCTCAGTGCTTTCACTTTAGGAGGACCGCACTAGTTCATTCGTAGGACAAGATATCCTGCAACCACTTTGAAACATTTCTAACCTAGGCTGGTCCCAGGTCTGAATCATTTACATTGAGGCTAGCGATGTCGAATTTTGAGCGCATTGATAAAAAAGAGAAAGAGAATGAACCGGCGAAAGAGCAAGAGCCGGAGAACCAAAATCTTACTAAAGCCCAAGAACCAGCCGCAAGTAAACAGCAAGAATTAGCCGCAAAACCAGATATAGCGTCTAAGCAAGATGTCGATAAAGAGAATCTGCAACCACTAGACTTCAGCCCATCAAAAGATGAGCGCCTTTTGCAGCTAAGTGTTTTAAAGTCTGGCGCAGATAAAGCCAAAGAAACTTCTCAGCCCTTTGTACCCGGCCTCGATCTTGTTTCGGAAAGAACTGTCACTTTCCCAGCCCAAAAGGCAGAGAGCGAGAATAAGTCGCTCTTCAAGAACGGCGAGCTGAAACAAGCCAGAGAGCAAGCCCTCAAAGACGGAGTGCCGATATTAATTGATATCGGTGCCACCTGGTGCGGACCCTGTCGTGCCCTCGATCGCACCATGAGTACAAAAGAAGCCGAACTGAACGGCAAAGCAAAAGTTGTCAAACTCGACATAGATAAACTTCTCAGCGATCCGGCCAAGCTCCCCGCTGCCGAACAAGCCCAAATCAAAGAGCAGAAGCAGATATTGAAGGAACTAGGCATCAACCCTGAAGAGATTCAAGGTGTGCCTTATCTGAAACTTATGCCTCTAAATAAAGATGGTAAACCTGCCGGTGAGGGCAAAGATCTTTCCGGCTTTCCTCTTAACCCAAGTGAGAGTCAAGCCTGGTTCAATAGTCTCCTTACAGACTGCGAGCAAATGAAAAAAGAGATGGCTCGCAATAATGCCGGAATTGAGAAACCAGTAACCAGAAGCAAATCAGAAGAAGCTTCGGCGACCGCCGAACAGCAGTTCGGCAAGACCGTAAAGCTTGACGAGGGTATCTATGAACGCAATGAGAGCGGTCAGATAATCAAGACTACCTCTAATGACGGTAAAACAGTCAGAGAGCTAAAATACGAAGATAAGCAGAACCCCGATAGAATAACTTCTCTGACTATCAATGGCGAACGCGAGTTTCGTTTTGTCGGCAACAATAAATACTCAGATGGTTCAGTAGTGAAGAAGGACGGACATGAAATGTCGTCCTATGCCATATATGAAAAAGGTAAGCTGACAGGCAACTGGAGCGGCGCTCTCTCGATGAGCAAGAATGGCGTTCTCACCACTGGTGATGGCAGTAAGCCGCTTGAGCATCTTGATGCCGGCAGCCGAGCCCTTACTGAAGAAGAGCGACTGAAACGAGAAGAAGCTGGTATATGGCCAAGTAAACTGACAGCAAGCTTGAACGATGGCAGTCTTCTCACCGCTCACTATAAAGGCAGCACTCTAGACGAACTAGAAGAGTCTAGGAAATTAGACGAAGATACTTTTGAGATAAGTACATGGAAGAAGGAAGGTGATTCTTACACCAATCCAGCCTATCCTGGAGAAGTGCGCAAGAACATGGTGTTGAAAGAAGACGGCACCCTGAGCTATACAGACCAAGAAGGCAAACTGCAAACAAAATACAAAGACGGCTCGAGCGCTGTAACCGAAAACGGCATAAGCAGACGTTCTGATGCTCAGGGCAACCTTATCGAGTTGACCAATGAGCATGGAGACAAGCGCCAGATAGCTTGGGAGAACGGCAGAATTGCCTCGGTGACGACGGAAAGAAAAGATAATAAAGGCGGCAGCAAGACTGATAAGTTAGAGATTAAGGATGGAGATAAAGACAAAGTCGACCTGAAAGTTACGACCGATGGAGCACTGGAATACCAAAGAGAGAACGGCAATCTGGTCAGAGACGACTTTAGAAAAGTCACCGAGTATGATCAACTTGGTCGCCCTCTTCAGCTAAAATTTGAAAGTGGCGCCAAGCGCGAATTCACCTATGATGGAGAGAGACTACAGTCTATTAAGGACACTTTCACCGCCGGAGAAGGTGCTGAGAAGCAGAGAACCTTGACGAGAAAAGGCGACAGTGATGTCTTTATTATTGGCGAAAACAACAAAGAAAGGATCATTGAAGGATTGCCGGACGCCGAAGGCGACTATCAGTATAAGAATAAAGCCGAAGACCAGGTCAGTAGGACCTCTCGAAGCGGCGATCTAGAGAGAATCGCCAGGGGCGAATTATCACTCAGTTCAGATAGTTTGCAAGAAGCAAAAGAAGATCTTTTGACTGCAGCAAAGGCTCAGAACATGAACACAGAAAGATTAGATCGCTTTGTCGGCGATCTAGAGAAAAATGCAGCCAAATGGGGGGTAAAGGAAGAAACTCTGGTCAAGTCCCTCGACAATATTCGCGCTCTTCTAGATGAAAATGTGGAAAGTCCTCTATATTCAAGAAAAGAATTGAACCAACTGGCCGAAACCGCTTTGCACAATATCGGCAACCCTATGCAAATAGATCAGGGCGCACATCCGACCTGCAATATAACTACAGTTGAGATTTATACCGCCACCAAGCACCCCGATGCCTACACCCAATTAGTGAAAGATGTGGCTACGAAAGGCAGTTGGACGACCGCAGCAGGGGAAGTATGCAAACCTCCGAAAGAGGCACTTAGACCAGGAGACGACGAGAAAGCCTATAACATTGATAAACCAAGCGATAAGCTGCGCAATATCTCAAGCCAGCTGGTGCAGATGAGCCTCATCAATGCCATGTATGCGACAGGTCGTATGGATGTGGAGAAAGTGGTGAACGGCGCCAAGCAAGTAGAATCTAGACGAGACTGGAACTATATAATGGTGCCGTCGCAGAAAGTCTCAAGCCAGGAGTATTACAACGGGCAGATGGTGCAGGTGACTCGCACTATTGGCGAGGACCGACTGCGCAACGGCAGAGGTGAATTTGTCGGAAAAGAAGATAGTGGACCGAACTTAACGGTCGACGACAATATCAAAGCCTCTGAGATGCTCTTGAAGAATCCTATGCCCTACATAGCAGGCCCCTACAAAGTTGGTAATGACCCATGGGTATTCGACTTGCCCGATGCCAATCGCCTCAGTAAAGCCAAACAAGATGGCATGCTGCCCATGGGAGTGCCAACCATCGGCGGTGCCCATGTTCAGACCATACATGATATAGCCAAGAACTCTGCCGGTGAAACAATAGTGCTGCTCGACAACCAGCACGGCGAGAGAATGGATGGTTGGGTAACCATTCCCCAATTACATCAGACAATTAAAGAGAAAGTCGAGCTGAAGCCTTCAATAAACCGCTTCGGCAAGCCCTTCCCCAGCGATGCAAAAGAAAGCTCGCGCCCTAGCTACTGAGGTTTCCGCCATGAACAAGACTATAGATAATAGAGACCTCCTAATATTTTTCGTCAATAGCACATTGCCGCTGCCCGACCGTTTCGACCAACCAATGCCGGCAGATTGCCTAGTCGAGTTACCTACAAAGAGAGAAAAATTGAGGCAAGCCTACAAGCTTGCCGCGCTGCCGGCAAAAGAAATAGTGCCCTCAGCGCAAGAAGTCGTTATTGAACTTGAACCTTCGGCAAATAAGCTGGACCAACTAGAAGCATGCTTGCGACCTCTTAGAGAAGAGATAGAAGAATTCAGACCTTCTAGAGTTTTCATTCTCAGGGACGACCTTGGGGCTCTGGCTAAACAGCAGATCTTGGCGCCTCTGGCAGACGAGCTTATGGATAAAGCACTGACTCTAACAAGCCTCTAGCCCTGGATTGCTTTCCAAATCTAGTTTCCTATCGACTCACGCGTTTTTCACACCTCTGGCTTTAGCTTTAATGCACTTACCAATTTTCTTGCCGGAGAATATGATGACTGAGAGATATCAAAGGCCCCTCAGACTGCCTATGGACGTGAATAAAGGCTGCCAGGCTGTGACCAATACAGCCCAAAGGGTAATAAATAAAATGCCCGAAGCCATGTTGGTTGGCGTCATTACCACTGGCGTATCGGCCGCCTCAGGACCAGAGGCGGCAATTCCTTTAGGGATTTTAGCCTTCGGCAACACAATCGGTCAGGCAATTCTGCCGAAAAACCTATTTAACTAGCAGGCGATGGACAGCTTAAGCTAGCCCGACAAGAGTTCTGAGACAATTTTCTTGACCAGGTTGCCGTCAGCTAGACCCTTGAGTTTCGGCATGGCCGCTTTCATGACCATGCCCTGATTGCGCTCACCTTCGCCAAGCCCGGCGATTATGTCTTTGACAATCTGCTTGATTTCATCTTCAGACTTTTGGGCAGGCAAATAGGCACTGATTATTTCTTTTTCGAGAGTTTCTTTCTCTGCCAGTTCGGTGCGACCAGCCTTACTAAACTGGTCGATCGAATCATTACGCTGCTTGACTAGCTTGACCAGCACGTCAATTTCTTCCTGGTCATTGATATCGCGCTTAAGCTCGGTTTTCTTATAGGTAAATGCCGAAAGAACCGACCGCAATGTGTCGACTTTCACTTGCTCGCGGGCTTTCATAGCCACCTTTAGGTCTTCTGAAATTTTTTCCTTGAGACTCATCGATTCACCCTTTACTGACACGATATCCAAGATCTCGGCTATCATACTCCCTTTGAAAGTGTTCACATGCCATTCATAACAGTAAGTCTAAGATGGCGACATAGAAAGCGGAGGCTTTACTGTGAATAAATCCAAAAACAGACTGCAAGCGTTGAGCTTCTGCCTTGCGCCCCTTTTGGCGATTTCCGTTTGTGGAATCTTTCAACAGGCAAGCACAGGCAAAGATAAGTCCCAGGGAGAAAAGAAAACTGTGAGCGAGTCAAAAATATATAGTTTCAAAGCCAAGACTCTAGATGGGAAAGACCTGTCTTTCGATAATTACAAAGACAAAGTGATGCTGATAGTCAACACCGCCTCACAGTGCGGATTTACTCCGCAGTATACCGGTTTGGAAGAATTGCACAAAAAATTCGCCGAGCGCGGTCTAGCTGTGATGGGATTTCCATGCAATCAGTTCGGAGCACAAGAGCCGGGCAACAGTAGTGAGATTGGCGCCTTTTGCAAAAAGAATTACGGTGTAGATTTTCAGATGTTCGAGAAAATCGACGTGAACGGCAAGGATGCTCACCCCCTTTACAAGTATCTGACTGGTGAGGCACCCGGAGTACTCGGTAGCGAGGCCATCAAATGGAATTTCACAAAGTTCCTGGTGGACCGCAAAGGTAACGTGGTCAAGCGTTATCCGCCGAACACCAAGCCGGAAGACATTTCCAAAGATATCGAGAAATTGCTCTAAGCAATTATAATTAGGTCATGTCCTGGCCAAACTCTCGTGATTATGTTGAAGCCCTGAGAGATTCAGGGCTTTGCTTTGCCGACGATGACCTTATTGACGCAGCGGTAGACATTAACCATGAGGGTCTGCCACTTGCTCTGGTGGGCAATTCCTCTTCTGTTTTCCGCGTGGTGAAGAATGACAAAGCCTGGGCGGTCAAATGCTTCCACTGGCACGATGAAAGTCATGAAAGACGTTACCGCGCCATCGAGAAGGCTCTGAGGGCAGTCGACAGCCGGTATCTGATCAAATTTGAATATATCAAACAAGGGGTAAAAGCAGCAGGCGCCTGGTATCCGATTGTCAAGATGGAATGGATCGAAGGAGAGAGCCTCGATTCCTATATTCTCTCCAACATTCAGTTTCCAGACAGACTTTTGAATGTCAAAAGAGACTTTCAAGAACTGCTGCAAACTCTTAGTCGGGCCGGACTTGCCCATCTTGATTTACAGCACGGCAACTTGCTTGTGAATATGGACCGTATCAAGCTAATTGACTATGACACCTTTTATGTGGCCGAACTAGATGGACACGACAGCCTAGAACTAGGTCATTATAATTATCAGCATCCGCACCGTGACAAGCAACATTTCAATCTCAGTCTTGATAATTTTTCCGCCTGGATTATTTTTTCATCACTGCACTGCATCACCCTCGATACCAGCCTCTGGCACAAATTAGCCGGCGGCGATGAATGTCTTTTGTTTAGGCAAGAAGATTTTGGCGACCCATTTAAGTCTTACGCTTTTGCCCTGCTGGAAAGTCATAATCATCCAGAAATTCGCAACACAGCCAAACTGATCAGATCCTTTTGCGAAACCAGCCTAGCGGCGATTCCCTCAGTCAACGAAGCCCTCACTTGTAAAATCGATCTGACGCCTTTGCCGCCGATTAGTACGGTTCCGGCCTGGATCAAAGCCAGAGAAGCTAAGCTGAGCAAATCTGCCAGTAGCGTAAGCATTGAACGCAAGACCAATGAAGGCATCACATATGGTACCTTCAAAGACTTCAATGAAGCAGTCAAGTCAAATGACAATTTTGAAGATATTGAGCTGAGAAACTCAATTTGCTGCCTGGAAGATACTCAAATAGGCAAGAATTCGCGCATCTATCACTTTCTTGGTGAAGACAGAGAGATTGCCCTCAAATGCTTTATGTCGCACGTGCCGGATCGCCAGGAACACTATGAGGCGATAAAGCTTGCTCTGAAGGGCGGCATCAAAGATTATGTCGCCCAGGTCTATTATTTGCCGCGCGGCATAAAGGTCAACGGCGAATGGCGACCCGCATTAAAGATGGATTGGATCAAGGGTCAAACTCTAAATCAGCTGCGCAAGGCTCCAGTCAACGAAGCCACAGCCAGTTATCTCGCCGACCGTTTTGTGGAGATGATTTTGTGCCTGCGACGGCAGGGCATTGCCCATGGTGACCTGAATTTTGATAATATCTTGGTTTGTAATAACGATCTAAAAATTGTCGATTACGACAGTATGTATGTCCCCGCCTTAATGAGCAAAACAGCCATTGAGACGGGCGACCCGGCTTTTCAGCACCCACGCCGCTCACTCAAGCATTTTGGTGCTTATCTAGATAACTTTTCCAGCTGGCTGATTTTCTATATGCTCAAGAGACTTTATATCAACCCTAATTTGCCGGAACTTGTAGAGAACTGCCTGAAAGATGAAAGGCAAGTTGATGTGATTAAAACAGCTCTGCGCAATATGGAACTAGACCGCAAAGCCGACGTCAAGGAAATGGCTGCCCTACTGAAGCTGATTTTGAGTTATGAATGTCCAGCAGTTCCTATTCTTGATGCAGAGCGCAGTCTCACCAGAGCACTGAAGAATACAACCGATGTTGTGAAGGAAAACATATCGAGCCCCTTCCTCAAGAAGAAACCGAAAAAATAGGATTAAAAACGGATTAGAGCACCATGAGAAGAATACAGTTAACCATTCTAAGTTTATCTTTCTGCCTGCTGACTGGTGCTCCCAGTTATGCAAGCGATAAAGTCTCACTGAAAGACAAGTTGCTTGGCGTTTTTCGGCGCTCTTTCCAAATATCTACCGCCCAAGAAGAAGCTCTCAGTACCGAAATGGACAAAAGTGTGCGCAAGCAGTTCCCTGTCTCAAACGACTCACGGGCAACAGCCTTTGTTAAGACAATGATGGATAAGCTTTCTGCCAACGCCAAAAGTCCTTTTCCTATTAGCATAACGGTTCTAGAAGACGCCAAGACAGTAAACGCCTTTGCCATACCCGGCGGGCGTATTTATGTGACCCGTGGCATGCTCAACCTTGTCGATAATGATGCCCAGTTGGCAGGGGTTCTTGGGCATGAGTTGGCCCATGTTACTCTTCGCCACGTATCACAAAGGGTCAGTGATCAAACTACTGCCGCCCTTGCAGTAAGGCTAATGCAAAAACTTACCGACAAAAATATTGAGCAATCGAGAGTAACCAATGCCCTTAAATATGTAATGTTTCAGAAGTTTAGTCGCGATGCCGAATATCAAGCCGACGAAGCCGGCTTAAAGTTTATGGTTGATGCCGGCTATGATCCAGAGGGGATGGTGCAAGTCAAAGACAAGCTTCTCACTCTTTCGAAAGGCTCTAGAGGTCTGGAGTTTCTTAGCAGCCACCCCGATACTGCCAAAAGAAAGGCAGAAGTGCAGGCTCTGATCAAAGAGAAAGGTTATAAGTCGAACGGACAAGTATTGCTCACCTCCGACTTTAAAGCGAGTTTGCAGAAGTGAGATTTAGAGGCTGATAAGATAATCGCTTCTGTCTTTGGAAATGATCAGGAGCTATCTGCGCAAACGAAACAATCACATAAACTCAGCCGCTATTCCGGCAAGATTGAGAATAAACTTGGGATCGGCGTCATAGTCAAAGACTTTCTCAGCAAGTGCTCTTTCATCTACCAATACACCTCTTGCCTGAGCGTGCAGTCGAAACAAGTCATATAAATTTGCTTTCTTTAGATTTACCATAGCCTTAAGCATCATACTAAAGCCAACCTGGTTGTTAACCGGATTGATACCACCTAGACCAATGAGAGCCTCCCTAATGCGTTGAAATGGAGCTGGCAGAGGCGCTTCACCAACAGACTGCAATCTATCTAGACGCATAGCCTTTAGAGAAAGATCGCACCAAATTGCTTGTCTTTCCACTAGATCAAAAATTACCGGCACAGCTATTTTTGAGTCGGCTGAGAGATCAAGCTTGTTTTCTATGGTTCTCGGCTCAAAAATCTCCCCCGAATTTGGTTTCTCTCTCGCCATCCAACCGGCAAAGCACTCAGGCAATTCACAGTAAGATTGCCTGGTGTAACTGCACACAGACATAACCACATAACGAATCTGCTTAGCCAGACATTTCTCTATAGAGAAATCAACATACTCGGAAGCGCCATTGGGCGCATCGACAATATCACCGCTATGGCAGCCAAATTCGTGCTTTAGATCGTAATAGGCAATTGTGGCATAGTGCGAGAGATCGTCTTGAAAAAAGATAGCGGCGAGATCAAGATCGGTACGATAAGTGCCGTTGCGCCAGAAGACAAAAAGACGCAAGGTGTCTTTTGCGCTAAGCTCGAAGCGACTGCCGCGTGCGGCTGTATAGAGAGCCTTAGATGCAGATCTAAGAGCAAAGGGCTGATTAAGTCTCTTTAGATCAGGCGATACATAACATCTGCCCAAAGGCGGTAGCTTGGCAAAACGCTGCCTCAGCTCAACCTCAATAATCTGCACCAACTCTAAACAAAGACTCTCTGGCAATAGAGGAAGTTTATCTTCAACACAAAAGGCTTTAGCAGTTGGTCCTTTAGGCATAAAGACACGACAAGACCGCTTCTGGCTGCGGTGCTTGAAATGTTCAGCCAGCTGCAACAGACTCGGCGTCGGCACCTCACCAATTACGGTACCGTAAACACTGAGCACTTGCTTGTGCCATTCAGCATTGTCTTTCTCAGAGCCACCAACTGCTCTTCTCAAAAGCAGATCTATGCGTCTTGAAAGCTCCCCTGGTCGGGTCTTTAGCAGATTCAAAGCTTGCTTCAGGTCTTGAACCAGATATCTTTCTACAAGGCTATTGAAGCTATTTAGTGCTTTCTTATTTCTGAGCTTTGTAATTGCATCAAAAAAGTGTGGATATCTATCTTTGAATTCACCGGGGTGAAGTCTCTCTGCCAGCCTAACAAAGCGCTGCGGATAGCGTGAGAGGTCTCCCACCAAATGCGGTGTCTGTTCAAGCGCTCTTAAAAGTAAATGTCTTGTCTTTCTATCAAAACTCTTATATTTTGTGCGCTCACCTAGCGATATATCGCCATCACTCAAAGCCGCGGCAAAGCGCAGAACATCTATGCCGGTTTCCAGATGTCCGACTATATAGTCACTGACTAGAGCCCAATGCTCGGGCTTGTCTCTGCCATACAAATAAAGAGCTTTTAGAACAACGGCTTTGATCTCGCGGTTTGCAGGAGCGGTCTTGATAAAATCAATTGGATTGCGACCGTTTTCAGGCAAATAGACACGCAAAAACCAGGTTAGATCGCTTTGTGCCTGCAAGTCGAGAGATACAGATGAATCAATCAGCGGTCTGAAGAGTTCTTCAAATTGGTCCAGGCTTCCGAGTTCAATCTTTTGATAGCTGCTGTACTCAGCCAGAGCTGGGCGCGGTTTTTTAATTGATGGTGGAATAAATTTGCCGTCGGTAAAGTAGTGACTGAGCGCGTTTATATATAGCAGGGCGTCTGACATTGACATAACTTGCTCAGGAAAATCAGGATACATAGGTAAAACCACTGCAGCCCAGTTCTCTCGCGTACGCAGGGCGGTGCAACAGACCGCATTCAACTCGTTTAGGTCTTCTTTCGAAAGTTGTCTTATCTGCTTGAATAGGTCTTCTGAAAGTAGATAGCCAAAATATTCAAGATTGGCAATTAGTGAAGCATGCAAATTGGCTGGACAATTCTGTGCATTTTCTCTTGGTGGAAAAAAAAGACGGCGGGCTCTGCGCAAGAAGACTTCATTGAGTTCGCCATTGACTGAGATAGTTGGCATTACCGTCCGCACTTAGTAAGGGTGTCGCGGAGAGCGGAAGCTCTGATTTCCAAGATTTAGAAGGAAGAACTTCCATAGCCGCGACCTTATTATTTTGCCCAGTGCTCATCTCTCTAAACGCAAAGTAATCTGCCCTCTACACCTTGTTAACCGATCAAGCCCTATGCTCTGTCCGTCACCACTAGGAAGGTAAGTTTTATGACCTGTGGAGTTTATGATTACTCGGCTGGTGCCTGCACTACCGCTCAGAAGCCGACTATTTTGATTGGTTGCTTGGAATTTGAAGGTCCCTTTGATAGACCCTGGGATATAGCTGAGAAAAGAGGTGTTTATGCCGTTCTCTGCCTGACCGATGGGCTTTACGAATTGCTAGATATCGGCTTTTCAGAAAATCTTAGAGCTTCCTTGCTCAATCATCCAGACCAAGATGACTGGCTCGATGAATTTTGTGGATCACTGGTGGCGGCAGTGCTCTACAGCGATGAGATGACCGATGATGAAGCCACCTTATTGATCGATTCTATTGAACGCGAATTGAGTCAGAACGAGTTCTAAGACTGATCTATCATTTTGGTTTCAGGTTCAAGTTCTAGCTCAGCTTTTCCATAGCCATCTTCGCTCTCAGCTTTACTGGTGAAATGAAAAGCCAAAGCATACAAAACCAGGGCAAGCAAATTCATAGCGGCAATACCTGTAATCATGGAGACATATTCCATCGCCCCACCAACCAAGGTACCCAGTAGGTTCATACCAAGTAAACGCGACTGGTCTTTGCAATTACTGAAAGTAATTGCAAAAATCCAGGCAGCAAATGGTATGGGCAAAGCCAGAAATAAACTTGAGATTATTGTCCTAGGCACGATATCTAGCCCGGCAAAGACCGAAATAGGTATGAAATAAGAGAGTACCAAACTGACAAAAATGCAGATATAGGGAAGCTTGAGGTTTTTCGATTTGCACTTGAGTTGAATCAAGTTAGCAATCAAGATCATAAAGAGAACTGCACTGATCACAAAGGCATTTGTCAACCATGTGGCGCCAAGCACCAAGCCCATCTGCGAGACGCTTTTCACTTCAAGCAGCATAAAGCCAGCGCCTAGGCAAAACATTGCCCGGCTGAGATTTTCTTTGGTTGTAGCACCAAAAGAGCGGCGCACAAAGCCCCAACCAATGAGCAGTGTAAAGAGCAGACCCGCGCAATAGGTAAGACTCATCTCTCTGCCGCGCAAAAATAGAAACGGCCAGTCATCAGTGGTTGTTTCCACACGATCCCAGTCTGCTATCAGCTTAGGAACATGATTGTCTTCAACATATTTGCGATTGAACTGTTTATAGCCTGCAGCCAGGGCAGCTTGCTTATCTAAACCAGGACCAATGAGAATAGTGACAGCCTGTCCATTTGGAGACCAGAAAGCAAGAGGTTCTTCGCCGAAAACCTTTTCTATGGTCTTAAAGACCCTAATTTCTTGCCACCAGGTCATGGCATAGAAGGTGACTGCCAGTATACCCTTATCGTTCAGGAGCCTTTTCGCATTTTTGAAGCTTTCTTCAGTGTAGATATAGTTATCCAGCCGAATCGAAGACATAGATGAAAAGGCTGCGTGAGCATCTAGGTAAGCAAAATCTACCAAGTCATATTTTTTCTGACAGCGCTGCATATAGGCCCTGGCATCGTCAATATGAACCGTGACCGCAGGATTGTCGTAGGGCTTTTCCGGATGAAGTTTTTTGCCTTTCTCAATGAATGTCTTGTCTAGTTCAACAGCATCTATAGAGGTTAGCCCGTGTCTAAGACCGCAAGCTAAGTCATTGCCTGCACCGGCGGCTATGATCATTGCGGTTCTAGGCTTACTGCCGATTAAGTCGTAGAGCATGTCATAGTAGCGCAGCACCTTTTCCTTTTGCTTTTCGGTAAGGCGCCCGACTGTTTCAGGTCGGTTATCGTAAGCACCCATGATGCCATCATGATTGACGTCGATGTTGTAACCATAAAATAGTTCAGGGCTATTGCCGTCGGCAGGTATGATGCCGTCTCTCACACTGATGCGATAATACGGTGACCAGATTACACCCGGATCGGCGGTGGCAAAGCCCAAAATGGTGGCAACAAGCAAGGCCGAAATTTGCAAAGGCTTGCGAAAGAAATAACTGCCCAACACAAAGATCAGAAGCATCCACCAACCGGGCGGCAAAGAGAAAAAGGACATCAGAGAGAAACAAAAGACGCCAAGCAAACTGGCGGCAATATCAACAGTGTAGGCTTGCAGAGGCTTGAGCTGATCAAAGAGAGAGCCTATCTTTTGGCCAACCCCAATAAAGGTCAAAACAAGCAGATAATAGACACCCATCAAGACGGCATAGCCTTTGAAGGTCTGCAGGACATAATCGACCGGGCGGCTTACGTCCATAGCTTTCCAGGCAATCGGACCGACTATGTAATATTCAGTAGGGTCGACAATGGTGATATGAACCAGCTTTAGCGGATCGGCAAAACAAATTAAAGAAACAATGCCGAGCAAAGCAAAAGGGACCCATTTCTTCCAGTCTCTAGATGATTTGCTGAGGGCGAGACCCACGCCTAGGCCAAATAGACAGGCCATGAGCGGGACATTCTTGAAATAAGCAAAAGTTCTAATCTCTGATGACAGCCATCGAATGATCATGAGCTCAAGGAAGAGAGAAAAGAAGCTGATTGCGGCGAGTTCTATGATAATCTTGCGGGTGCTGGTCATTATTACCTCTTTTGACCCAAAACTATCCAATTACTTTCCTGATGGACTTGCTAGTATCCATCTTTGCATCGCCAGTATCCGGAGTAAATTATCCGTTCTCTTAAGCATCTATGCCAAGCACTTGGCAGTTTCAAACCATAAAAACCATTTAGGATGAGCTGTCTTTCTGACTCGAACTGGGCAGCCAGACCTCAATAAAGCCTTCGGGCATGGTATGCCCCTGGCTTCTTATCAGACGCACCTCGCCATCGCTCAATTTTAGCTTCTCTTTCAGACTAAGCAAAAGTTCTTCGGCAAACTCCTTTTCTCGGCGCAGATAGTACTTTACCAAAAGGGTTTTGCCCGTCTCTTTAGCGGCTCGACAATGAACAGTTGCACCTTTTGAAGCAATGAACTCTTTTGCTTCATGTTCTAATTCGCTACTATCTTCAGGGTACTGAATATAGATAGTCATTTCATCAAATCGATTGCTTTGCAAAGGCTTTGCTTCAGTCTGCTGGTTTGTGCTTTCATTGGCACTATTTTCATGACCATAGGCAGCTTTCTTTATCTGGTTTGACTTGCCAATGGCCTTTTGCACTCTAGAAATTGCCCCCAGAGTTGAAAGCCAGTCAGAAGAGGCTGTGCCGTCACTATTGCTGGTCGGCGTCAACCTGGCTACTTCTATTTCTAACAATGACTGCACTTCTGACGGTGCCACAGAGGCCAGTAACTGCAAGTTGCGACCAGCTTTTTCGCGATCGTTTGAAAGGTCAAATGAGGCAGGATTTTTCAAATATAGCTCAACAACTTTGACCGACCAGTCATGTCGGTCTTTTATCTCAGCCTGTATGCCGGCTCTTCGAGTAGTTTCTTCTTGTGCCTTTTTATCGATTAGAGTTATTGTTGATGAGACTATGGCAATAACAACTGTAGTACAGACTGGCAAAATTATCGGCAGCCAGGTCTTTTTGAATGAACGGTCATGGGCGAACTTATGATTATCGAGCTTTAGTTTTTCTCGCTCGATCTCAAGTTTGTGTTCGTCAATACGCAACTTACGTTCGTCGTTGCTTAGATTGTCTTGTTGGTTATCGGACATAGACAATGACTCAATTCAAAACTACATAATCTGCATACCCTTTCAATGCCAAAATTCTTCTCATCGCGAGCCATCGACTTGTCATCTAATGCATTCAAGAACCGACCAGCTAGTAACCTAGCCTTAAGAGAAGGCCTGAGATTTTGTCTTTTACAGCTTGCTCTTCGCTATCTTTACTAGGGCTAGACAGAAGCTTCTTTATCGAGTCTCGTGTTTCCTTAGGAACAGTTCTGTATAGAAGCGCCAGGCTTTTATCTGCTTGTGCGGCATCGGTAAGCGCAGCAGCCTTGCGATCATCATCTTGGGCATGGTCGAACTGTCTCTCGCCATAAAGTCCAACGGCGACGATAGCGCCGGTGAGACGCTCATAATAGGTCTTATCTTGTTTGACTTGATAGGCGCTCCAATCGACTAGACGCTGTGCCATTTCACTTGATTTGACAGGTTCGGTGGCAGAGAAGAAATCTTTCGCCGCAGGGCTTATATTGTTTTCCAAACCCCAAGTGTTTTTTATTTGATATTGGGGAAAACCAAAGTCGTTTCTTCTATCTTGAATGAGCAATGAGTGAGTATCCATGAACATTCTAGAAAAGAGTTCGCTGATTGTCTGTTTGTCTGACTTGCCGTCTAAGACGTCAAAGGTATTGCCGCTTTGAAAAATGGCATTGCCGGTATAGACACCCACTGCTAAGGGCAGCTTACCGGCTTCCTTGGCTTGCTTGACGATTTCATCAAGTTCCTTCTGGCTAGCATAGCCGGTCACCCATTTCTTATCTTCAGGTTCTGTATTGGTATTGACCAAGATCCTGTCTTTATAATCTTTTCCGGTTATCTGATTGAGAATTCGTGATTCACCGACCATAGTGGAAGCCGCACCAGGACTGGTATCACGTCCTTCTGGTTTATTGAGATTTGCCAGTTCGGCTTTCTCAGGCAAAGAGGCGTCCCTCTTATAAACCAGGCGATTGCCGTCGCTGCGACTGACATACTGCAACTGACCTTCAGCCTTGCCTTCTTGTCTCATAAGAGCATAGTAAGTATTGGCTGCGGTCAAGCGAAAAATATTCTCGGCCAGACGCTGTTTGTCTTGTCCGTAAGCACGATTATCTGCATGCTCTCCGAATGATTGCATACTTTGACGGTCTAGCTTGACCTCCAAACCTCTGACATTGGTCTTACCGGTCAAAGCTACATCTGCAACCATTGATGTAACCCTTGAGGGCTCGGCTGTCTTACCTGATAGCAGCAGACCCTCAACAGTAGCCATGGCACAAGTATCAAAACTGCCCTGGCTGCGATCCTCAGGTCTGGCGACCATATTCATAAGTTGTTCAGCCACTCTTATTCGCTGGCGATCCGAGGCTATACCTTCACCACTCTTACCGATTGCAGCACTTTGTCCGGGCTGCGTACTCTCTAAAAGGCGACCGATATCTTTGTAGACTTTCTGTACTTCCTCGGCAGATAGTCCATTGACTCGGGCGTTTCGCTCAAAAGTCTCAACATCGCTGACAAATTGTTCCAGTTCTCGCTTTGAGTTTGGATAGCCTGGGTTGCTGATTGTCTTTTCAGCCAGTTCGAGAAGTTTGCGCCCTTCTGAAGATACCGCACCAGCTGCCTGTGATGAATCAATACCGGGCTTGATAAATTCAAGCTTTGGCAGTTCGGCTAATACGAATGTAGGCAGATGCTGATTGTCACTCTTTTCGGACTTTACTGAGCTGGCAGCGGACCCAGGACCAAAGACACTAGCCCGCTCAGCATCCAAACCGCCGGGTTCAGCGGGCTTTCCTTCTTCTATTTGGGGTCTTTCCGACTCTTTAAGCTTGTCGACCATACCAACCTACCGGCAACAGGTTCTATATACCCGTTCAGGCAAGGTTTCCGGACACTACTAGCCCCAGAGATCGTCTTTCTTTTCGCGTGGATTGTAGTAGTAGATTGACTGCAATAGACCAATGGAGACCAGATCGACAATTAAGGCAGTACCGCCATAACTGAGGAAAGGTAGCGGAACGCCGGCCACCGGCATAATGCCTATGGTCATACCGATATTGATGAAAGAGTGGAATAAGAACATGCACATTAGACCAATGGCTATGGCCGCCCCGGCGGGGTCTCCGCGCGACTGATGGGCGATGAAGAGGGCTCTCAGGCAAATGACAAAGTAGGCTAAAACTACCAGTCCGCAGATTTTAAAGCCGAGTTCTTCGCCAATTACGGCAAAGATAAAGTCTGTATGCCGCTCTGGAATGAAAGCACCCTGGGCTTGATTGCCATGTCCTAGCCCAGCCCCGGCAAAACCACCCGAACCGATGGCAATGAGACTCTGCAGAATGTGATAGCCGGAGCCGCGCGGGTCGTCATATGGATTGACGAAACTAGTCAGACGTTTCTGCTGATATTCTTTCAGGACCCCCCACAAATGCGGACGGGCATGACCAAAGCCGTAGTTGGTCGCCACTATGGCAACAATCAATAAAAGTCTCAACCAGATTTTGAAGTCGAAGCGGCGCCAGAAAAGCAAAAGCACAAGACCTAGAGCCACTAAGAAGTAATGCCACCACTCAATGTTCACGGCATTGAGAATGAGACTGATTAGGGGACTTACCAAAACCAAGATGTCGGTGACTGTGGCGCCGGCCCAGTATGAAAGACCCAAAAAGACGGCGCCGAATGTCAGTGAGGTGCCCAAGTCGGGCTGCTTGAACACCAAAACGGCAGGGGGTCCCAAGATAAGCAAGATCTTGAAAATATCAAAGAAGCCATTGATCGGGAAGCGCCTGAGCCAGGCAGCCAATGAAAAAATTACTATCGGTTTGGCTACTTCTGAGGGCTGAAGGGTGATCGGGCCGAGAGCCAGCCAGCGCTGAGCCCCCTGAGCAGAATGTCCCTTGACCATTACTGCCACCAGCAAGGCCAGGTTGAGCAGATACAGGAAAGAGACCATGTATTTATTGGTCCAGAGCTTGTATGGAATGCGAGAGATGACAACCATAAGGAAAAGCCCGGCCCACATATACTGCAGCTGCTTTTCAAAATAACCCTGGGTGTGCTGCGAAAAATGCAGCACATTCAAACCCACCATGATCAAAAAGGCAGTTGCTCCGAGAAGCCAGAAATCGATGCCTTGGACGGCACGAATCAAGCTCCTCAGAGCACCAGGAACGAAGTTGAGATTGTCTAGGGTCTGGGTTGTCAAAGTGGTCCTTGTTTAGGTTTAGGCTCTCTCAAAGAAGGGTCTATGAATGAGGCACTAAAGCCAAATAGGCTATTTAGCCCTGCAGCAACTCAATGCTCAGCATTTTGATCTGAGCAGGCGGAAATTGGCGATCAGAGATGCCCTCCGCTCATATTGTTGCAGATCAAACTGGGTTGTGTCTTTATCCAGCTCGAAATAGCGGGATACAACTGCCACCAGTTCTTCTTCCAGACTTTCCAGACGCCCAGCCGGCAGCTCTAGACGGTCATGCGTGAGCATATTACGCATGCGATCTTTGGCTGTGGTGCGGGCTCCGTCTGCTTTCGGTTGCATGAACCATTCAAATATTCGTTGCATGATTGACCTCCTTAAACCCTGACTGTAGGGTTGAAGAAACTGACAATCCTGCTCATCCAGGTAGGATTCTTGACTTCGAGGTCCATGATCGGAACCTCTTCACCACGAATTCTTCTGGCGATATTGCGATAGGCAAGACCGGAGCGAACATTGTCGGTGCCTGAAACAGGCTCACCTTTGTTGGTCGAGATGATGATTTCCTCATCTTCAGGAACAACGCCCAGAAGTTTGACTGAGAGGATCTCGAGTACATCGTCGATGCTCATCATGTCATTGTTCTGAACCATGTTTGGACGATAGCGGTTCAAGACCAGACGATACTCTTTGATCTCATCTTTGCGAGCTTCTAAAAGACCGATGATGCGATCTGCATCTCTAACAGCAGACATTTCAGGAGTTGTAATCACAATTGCTTCTTCGGCGCCGGCTACGGCGTTTTGGAAGCCTTGCTCGATACCGGCAGGACTGTCCACCAGAACGAAGTCATACATACTCTTGAGTTCTTCGCAGAGCTTCTTCATTTGGTCGGCATCAACAGCCGACTTGTCCCTGGTCTGAGCCGCCGGCAACAGACTCAAGTTGGGAAGCTTTTTGTCTTTGACAAGGGCTTGCCTGAGTTTGCAGCGCTCTTCAACCACATCGACCAGGTTATAGACGACTCTGTTTTCCAGACCCATCAAGATATCCAGGTTTCTCAGTCCGATATCCATATCGACAAGGGCTACCGATGCGCCGCTTGTGGCAAGGGCGACACCGATATTGGCTGAAGCCGTAGTTTTTCCGACTCCTCCCTTGCCTGAGGTGACTACGATTACTCGACCGCTCATTTAATTTCCTCGTGTGGCTGTTACTTTGGGTTCTCTTTGCTTACTTACTGACCAATTGAGTGTGGTGCTCAATTGCTTCGACATTTAGTCAAACTTGTTTTTGGTGATTCGAATTTTGCCTTCGAAAATGCGGGCAGTTTCAGGGCCGCTGCCATTGGCGTATGTGACTCTTTTGCGATCAGGAGCCCGGGCGATTGCATGGGCGATTCTAATTTGAATGGGTTGCAAATTGAGAGCTCTGATCTCGGCTTCAATATTGCCGCCGATTCCAGCATGGGCTATGCCTCTCAGTGAACCCCAAACTGTAATATCGCCCTCGGCCATGATCTCGGCGCCTGGGTTGACATCACCGACGATGACTAAATCGCCTTTGTGACTGACTGTCTGCCCTGACCGAAGAGTCTGCTTGATATAGAGCACCTGGGGCAGCTTTTGAATCTGACTGGCGGTATCTTCGGCGGTGCCGTCTTTACTTTCAGGCAATTTCTCTTGCAGTTCTATATCGCTCTCTTCCATAGAGTCATGTTCGAGAGAGTCATGTTCGAGTTCGACTACACTGACCGAGTTAACTACTGACTTGCCGCCTGCATTTTCAGCTTCGGCTTCAGCTTCAGGAATCTGGTCTTTAGGTATTTCCAGATTGACCTTGGGCAGATTCATCGGTTTGACTTCAGAAACTTTGACACCGCAGTCGGTGAAAGCAGCTCTGGTCTTCTCTTCTTTAGCATAGATTTCTTCGGGAAAAACACCGACGCCTTTGGCGATGGCTAAAACCTGCGCCGCTTTGTCATTGGAGAGCTTGAGAGAACCCATGCCGAGAATGACTTTAGAGCCCTTCCAGAACTTGTTGGACGACTGCAAAGTAGAGCTGAGGTGCTCTAGAGCCTCTTGCAAGTTTGAGCAGCCGCCGAGGTCTATAAAGACGCCCTGGTCGGGTTGACTGATAATGGCAATTTTAGACATGCGAAAAGTCCCGCCCGAAGAATTTATGCAATCAGAACTAATGTAAAGTTCCTTGGCAAATATCGTATTGTCTGGCAATCCGCACGTCAAGCCGGCTTACATACGCACCATATATGCAACCGCCATAGAATTTTATGTGAATCCAATAAGAAAACCTGACTATCTTTGCTATGTGGCTTATCTAGAGCGATACAAAGTTATTGAAATTTATCCAAGATATCTTTATCAGTATTGGATGGTTTGAAACATATTGCCGATCAGCTGTCTGGCAGCGGTATGAGGATCGACCTTGCGGGTGGCTATATCGTCTAGAACTTCCTTGACTTCATTATTTGAACTCAAAGACTTCTTCAAATTGCGTCTTGCTATATCGGCAACTATCTCAGAAAGTTCAGCTTGTATGCGCTCCATGCGTCTTTTTGATAGCAAGCCGGCTTCAGTGAGATGCTGCTTGTGTTTCTTAATTGATTGCCAAAGTTCATTTATGCCTTGACCGGTCTCGGCTATCGAAACGATAACTGGCGGATGCCAGTGTTTTTCAGCTTTAGTAGAAGCCAATTCTAGAGATGCAGTGATCTCACTGGCAGACTTGTTGGCACCAGGTAGGTCACCTTTATTCACAACGAATATATCGCCTATTTCCATAATGCCTGATTTGATCGCTTGAATGTCATCGCCTGATCCGGGCATCAAAACTAGAACGGTTGTATCGGCGGTTTGGGCGATTGCCAGTTCAGACTGTCCGACACCCACGGTCTCTATAATAATTACCTCAAAACCAGAGGCTTCCAGCATGCGAATGGCATCATAGGTTGCCAGAGCGACACCGCCTTGATGCCCTCGGTTAGCCATTGAACGAATAAAGACACTTTTATCGAGTGTATGACCTTGCATGCGTATGCGGTCACCAAGTATGGCACCACCGGTGAAAGGACTGGAAGGATCAACAGCCAAAACTGCCACTTTCAAATCTTCTTTGCGACACTCGGTGATTAGCGCATCTACCAAGGTCGATTTACCGACACCTGGCGAGCCGGTCACACCAATAATATGAGCCCGACCGGTATATTCAAAAAGACTGCGCACCAGCTGTGATGCTTCTTCGCCACCATTTTCCACCACAGAGATGGCGCGAGCCAGCGCTCTTCTATTACCCGAGAGAACTTCTTTTGATATTGCTTCCACTGTACTGTCCAAAATTTACTTGCTACTAATTTAGGGGCTTTTGCCCTTGAAGGCCTTGAGCCAGCCTGGTGTTTCTCTATTGGCCTGCTGCACCTGATCGTCGGTATGCTGACGGCGCTGGGCGTTTTCAGCCTCATTCAACATGACGGCAAGCAGATCACGCTCAGACTCGCGGGTCTTGAGTTGATGCTGCAATTCGGTGGTGGATGCTCTTAGCTCTTCAACTTCCTGCAGTTTTTGTTCAAGCAAGGTAGCGAGGCGACCAAGTTCCTGGTGTAACTGTTTGTTTTCTCGACTCTTGTCGCTCAAAAGCAGACCCTGGTTGGCTAATTCAGACTTGAGATCTTCGCCGTCGCGGGCTTGACGCTCCAGTTCACGCAGTTGCGCTGAAAGCATCAGATTCTTTTCTTGACTCTGCACCAAGGCTTCTTGTAATTCCATTATCTTGGCAGCCAGACCGGCCGAATCCAAATTCTGCACCGACTGCAGAGTGGTCGAAGAACTATTTGGACTGTTCTGGCTTTCGGTCATTTACTGGCTCGTTCAGGGCACACTAATGCTTCTACAAAATGCTTATCAGTTCGGCTGCAATTGTACAGGCTTAAGGCTTATTCCAAATTAGATGCTTAAAATCGAATAAGTGCAAAAATGAGCTGTACGTTTCTTGATTTTATACGCCCCGTTTACTCTTGGAAAGCCCTGAGGTCTCTATGGTTGCAAAATTGGTCTACACAAAACGCATTTTCAAGCCCGAGGTCGCCGAAGAAACAGTCTTTCTATTAGAAGGCGGGCTAATCAAAGCCCTCTATAAAGAGGACGAAGTCCCCGCCGCCTTGGAGAAGCAAGCTCAAATCCTAGACCTGCGCCAACTGCTTGCCATACCGGGCATGATTGACCTACAGATGAACGGCGCCCCCTTTTGCGATTTTTGGCAAGACCTCAGCCCGGACGATGTAAAGAAGCTAAGGCTGGAGCAAGCGCAAAAGGGTGTAACTAGTTTCCTTCCCACACTCATTACCGATTCGCTGCCTTCGCTAATCAAGCACCGAGACTTTCTTAAAAAGCAGGGTGCCGGCAAACCTATCGACAATGCCAAAATAGACCAAGCTGAGCGTGGTCTAGCTCGCATGCCGGGCATTCATCTTGAAGGTCCTTATCTGTCGCCGTTCAAGCCGGGTGTACACCCGCCCGAATGGGTGCTCCCAATTGAAACAGCCCTGCAAGAAGGCGGTCTTGCTACCCTCATTGACGACTCGATCAAGATAGTCACTGCCGCTCTAGAGGGCGACCCGGATGGCAGTTTCCAAAGCTTTCTGCAGGCTAGAGGCGTAGCCGTGTCGCTTGGACATACTAATGCCACTTTTGCAGAGGCAAATCGCTGTTTTGACCGCGGCGCTCGCTTGCTTACCCATGCCTTCAATGCCATGGCGCCTTTGTTGCACCGAAAACCCGGCGCTATCGGTGCCGCCCTCTTAGACAAAAGAGTAAGTACCTGTTTGATTGCGGACGGCTTGCACGTTCTGCCCCCAATCTGCCAGCTCATCTTTGAACTGAAAGGCTCCGACCGCTTGATTCTTGTCTCTGACCGAGCCGCCATCGGCACCTCACAGGGCGAATTGGTCGGTTCATCGATTTCACTTGATGATGCCCTGCGCAATATGATTGATTGGGGAATTTGTAATCTCGGCGAGGCCGCTATGATGGCTTCGACCAATGCTGCCAGAGCTATTTCGCTCTCAGGGCTGATAGGCACACTGTCACCAGGTTTTCATGCCGATATTGCTTTCTTGGATGATCAACTGCAGACAGTCGAAACAATGATAGGTGGCTATCTTTCTTCTGAATACAAGCAAAACTAGAACACTCTGCTGCTAAAGATAAGAAACAGTTATCACTTGGTTTCTTTTACTCATTTGCAAATGGTCTTATACTGCCTAAGTCGTTAGCTTAAGTGATCGCTCTGTCCGCAGGTCTTTTGCGACAGCCTGGAGAAAAACGGTTGAAAGCTTTGAGAACACGAAAGCGAAGCAAAACCAAGCTCAGTCAAGCTCTATTGACTGCTTTCAGTCTGCCCATATTGGCTATGTTTTTGGGCGGCTGCAGCCGTGCAGTGAGTGTCGAAACTTTCGATCTCAACTCTTACCTGACCAGGCAAGAGGGCGTGCAAATGTATGCAGGTGAGACCAAACGAAGCCTTGAACAAGAAGCTGAGAGCGGCAATATCGAAGCAGTCTCTAAACTGGGTGTCTATAGCTTGCTTGGTTATGGCGGCACCGCCGACCCTACTTTAGCCAATAACTATCTAACTAAAGCTGCCTTGGCTGGCAATAAGCGGGCTGAGCTTTGCCTCGGTGTGCTTAACTGGCAAAAGACCAAGGGCAAACCTAAAGATGATCCTGATGCGACAAAGATCCGTCTGCAAGCCTACAAATTACTCTTAGAAGCCAGCAAAGGTATCGGGCAAGATGCCGAGACAGCGCGCGAGCTGGCTGTTTCTATGGAGAAGGATCTACCGAGCGACAAAGAAGAAGCGATCAAAAGGTTAGAGGGACTGGAATTGATCCCTGCTGATCCAGAAAAAATTGAAAGCCAAAGCGAGGCAAATAGCCCTCAGACAAAGCCGAGCGAAAGCAGCGAGAGCTCAGCTACAAGCGAGAGCCAAGCTACAAAAACACCTAAAGATAGCAACAAATAGCCGCTAGCTTAGACTTTGGCTATTTGCCTTTTTTGTTGCGTGAGATAGAAAAGCCTGCCACCACGGCTCCCACTAAGGCGCCACCGATGACGGTGGACATTCGACCCCGCCACTGCTGGTCCATATAGCGCTTTACCTTCTCTTCCTTAACTTCAACAATCGATTTTTCATAATCGCTGACACGGTCGTTGCGTACCGCATAAATCGCTTCTTCTTTGCTTAGATTGCCCTTAGACAGAAGTCCGTGGGCTCTCAGCGCGACTTTAGCATCATCGACACCAATCAAGCCAAGTTCGATAAAGAAACGAGCTGACCGCTCTGGATCACGCAGCATAGCTTCGTATCGCTTTTGCACATCGCCCTGACTAAATAAACCAGACTGCTTGAGCAAGTCGACCAATCTAAGTTCACTATCGGCAACTGGCTTGGCTTCTTTCTTAGCTTCTTTAGACTCTTTGGGTTCTTTAGACTCGCTGGCTCTAGCTTCACTAGCCTTGACTGCTTTTTCAGCTGCCTGCTTATCTTCTGCTTTTTTGTCTATCGCCGGTGCGATTGTGACAGTGGTTACGGCTGTGGCTTCTATCTGGTCGTTCTTGCGCTCACTTTCTTTGTAAGTCGAATGAGCCCGCAAAGATTCTTCTGCTTTCAGCCAGTGCAAGAAAATCTCCTGAATTTCTTTCACGCCCTCGTCTCTGCCGGTCACGCCTCTGACAATGTTTTTGTGTACACTCAAGATTGAGGGGAAGAGACTGGGTGAAAGTAAACCTTGAAGAACAAGAGTAGTGCCAAGGGGCACCCCATTGTCAAAGCTTGTCTGCATGGCTTTGACCAAATCATCTTCAGAGATGATGTTCGAATCAAGCAAAAGCTCGCCTAAACTCTCGGCAGTATCGAGCAAAGCCATTCTTTGACTTTCAGTGGTTAAGGCTTCAGCCAGCTCGACGCGGTCTTCATGCACTCGCTTAAGCGTCTCGATGCCGCCTTCGACAGAAAGAGACCCCTCTTTTATTAGTCTTTGCAGTTGCAGAGCGCCTTCCAATACGTCTTCTCTGACACAGCCGCTCATGGTCAAAACCCGACCAATGGGCACGGCCAGTCTCTTCGATACTTGAATGGCTTCGGTCATTTCTGCCGAACTAACTATAGAAGCCCCAACTAGAAGTTCACCTACCTTAACTGCTTTAACCGAATTTCTGCTGTCTTCCATCTCACTGGTCTTACTGGCTTCTAAAGATGTCACTGGTCTACCCTGCTTGGAAACGCCACAGACCTGCGGTCGCCCCGCAAGCCCAAATATATGTTATGTCCACTATTTTACAGGCAAAACCGTCCCCACAGATATAAAAAAGAGAGACCTTGCCCCGCAGCGGGCATAACATGGGCGTAGATGAACAAATTCTAGCTCGCACCCGGAGGGACTATGTTCCGTATTTTGCCTCTTGCCCGAAAAAGCACAGCGATCACTTATGCTCTTTCATTTTTAGTGGTTTCAGCCTGTAGCGTGAGGTCTGGAGGGGCGCAGGGGCTAATGGAATACGGCGGGCTGATGGCCATGCCGAAGAATCTGCCCTCGGCAGGAACCATCAACGCCATGACTAGCCCCTACAGCAAGTTGTCTCTACCCGGAGGTGGGTCAGGTGGCTCTGGCGCTGCCGGAAGCGTCATGTCGGCAGTGCAAAGCATTGGTCCGGACGGCTCGATAACCATCGACCCTAAGAAAGTGAAAGAAATCTCTCTCAAGGCTGAAAAGTCTTATCAAACGGCTCTAAGCAAACTAAAAATCAGCAAGCCCAGCGCTAAAGATTTAAAAGAGGCTGAAACCGCCCTGCGCGAGACAATCACTCTGCGTAATTCGGTTTGGGGCTATAGCGACCCCTCCATGCCCATCTTGCTCAATCAACTGGGCTCAGTTTATGAAAAGCAGGGTCAGACTGCCAGCGCCGAAGCTTGCTATCGAAACGCCTTGGTCTATCAAGCCAAGAAAAACGGCAATAGTTATGAAAGGGTACCGAGCTTGCAGAACCTCGGTCGACTATACGAAAAGCAGGGCAAGCTTAAGGAAGCGGCGGACAACTTCAATCAGGTTGCGCAACTTACCGAACGGCAAGACGGCGAGAACAGTAATAAAGCCTTGAGAGCCAGATTGGATCTAGCAAGAGTATCTTCGTTGCTGGACAAAGAAGATACCGAGCAGCTTTTTGAGAAGTGCCTCAAAACCTTTGCGGCCCTGCCTGAAACCGATCCCGGCAAGGCTGACGGTTCGCTGGCTAAACAAATTCTCGAAAACTATGGTGGATATCTCAATAAGAAGGGCAAAACAGCTGAGTTGAGCGCCTTGAGTGAAAAACTAGCGCCAACAGCCGCGAAGGAACCAGACAGTACTAAAGAAGCCACCAAAGACGAAACGGTTAAGGGTGAGCCAGAGCAGAAGCCTGAAAAACCTAGCGATAAGTAGAGTCATCGGCAGTTCGATATTAATTCATAGTGCTTAGCCTTAGTGCTTGGTCAGTGACATAAGCCAGCTCGAAGCTCTTTTACTAGATTTTGAATTCTCAACACACAGTATTTACTGTCACTTTACAGCGCTCAAAAATTGCATGCGTATTCTAAGCGCAGGAGGAAAATCTTGTGCGCTTTATCAAAACGGTGCTCTTTCTCACTTTGCCAATTGTCTGGTTCTGCATCAATTCAGGTCCCATAGGTTTAATGTTCCTGTGGCTAAGAGTCGATCAGACTTTTTTCCACTTACCGCCACCAGACAAGTTTCACTTCTTCCTTAAACGCGATCTTGAGCTTCACTTTTCGAGCAAAGTTCAGTCTGTGAGGGTCGAGTATGAGCAGCTCAATATTGTCCCATCACAAGTGGGGGTGGGCTGGCCGAAATACTTCCTTTGGGTTCGAATCTTCTCTAAAAACAAACTAGTTAATGAAGGCGCAGCCAAGGTCGCTGCCATATCCAAAGAGCAATTTTTCGTCGAAGACTTCTACTCAAAAGAGCAGCTAAAGACATCTCCGCTCTCTCTCCGTCACAATTTTGCCTATAACTATGTTGCCGAAGTTTTCAACCTCGCCGGTATCGAAAAGAAGCGTGCGGAGTCGGCTCTGGCTGTTATGCGCCAAGATCTTGAAGATCAAGAAAAGGGAGAATAAACTCTTAAAGCGCACTCTCAAACAAGATTGCTTGAGGTGGCGTAGCATCGGGAGGATAGAGAAACTCGAGGCTGAGATCTTTGTAGTCATAAGGCTCTATCTGCAGTTCTTTGAGAGATTCGGCTTTCTGTCCACGATGCAAAACGATATGAAAATAGGTGTCTTTCTTATCTTCGGTTAGCTTAATGGTGCCTCTGTAAAAGACCGGTGCTGTTTTCAAATCACCTTCTAGGAATTGAAGATTAGTCACTTTCTTACCGTCTTTTTTGAGCGGACAGGCAAAAGAAAGCTTCACCAGGCGTGGGCAGTCGGTCTTATTTTCAATTCTGAAACTTAGTTTGTGATAAACGGCATAATTACCTTGCGCCCTATAGGCGGTATCAAAATAGCGGCGATACATTGGCGCGGCTTGGATGCTTCCATTCCCAAGACCAAAGGTGCCACCCTTGAGAGTGGAGACTGGAAAGGCGAGACTGAGAGCTTTGTTTTTGATATCGATATGATTGTGACTATTGAAAGTCAAACCTTTTGAAATGCCCGCCACTCGTCCGTAAATTATTCCGCCTTTAGCATCAGGATTACTGGGAAAATGCTTGGCGCTTTCACGGGGCAGGGGACGGTCGCTACTTAGAGCCAGCTTGAGAGGCTGATCATGCCCCAATGTCTCGGCATTGTCGACAAAACTGCTGATTAAAAAGAGGCGCAGAGGTCTATCAGTTTCAAACCAACCGATGTAAGACCTGCCGTTTAGAGCGGGGGTAAGTGCTCGGGTCGGCACATCGAGATTTTCAAGCAGAGTACAGCCTAGGGGCTTGCATTCTACAACTTTAGTATCTTCTTTGGGATAATTCTTTTTGGCGATACCTGTCTGGGCAATACCGGTGGCAAAGTCATAACTTAAGCGATCGCCAGGACCGGCATAAAGAGCCTTAATCTGACAGTCCCCGCTTTCACCGAGCCTCTCAAGATCGGGGATGTCTTTGACAAATGGTGCATCAGGTTGACTCAGATAAGTACTGCGCTTGAGCGACTTGATGTGAGCCTGTTTGGCACTCTCGTTTTGGGCATAGAGTGACAATCGCAGCAGTTTGGGCGGCGACTGGTCTTGCTTGTTTATATGGTGTATGAAGACACCGAATTTGCCCCTAAACCGATAAGAGAGATGGGCATCAGGAAATTCGGCCGCACCGGCTTCCAAAGTAGAGAGAAGTACCTTCGGAGAGCCATCTTGCCCGGGCACCACCTCGGGCATATTGCTGTTAAAGAGAGGCTGACAATCAAGTTTGCCATTGAGAGATCTGATATCAAAAGAGATGGCTTGCTCTGCCGGTTTTGCCGTATTAACGCTCTGTGGCGCTTGCTCGGCATAAGCGGCAACACAGTTAAAACTGCCGGTCAAGAACAGAGAAAAAGAGGCAAAACCAAAAGCAGCCCTAGTGTTTGCTCTTGCCATTGGCAAAGTGAGATGGAAGAAAAGATCACGAGCTTGAAAGAGCGCCACTTGACATAATTTCATTTATTTAAGCCAGCCATTAGAGTCTGTCGAATTATCAAGCAATAGTAATGAACGTGCAAGCAGTCCTGAATATCTAATAAAATTAAGGGTCTGCCGTTCACAAGACAGCTATAAAGTAAAAGGGTGGGCATGCCCACAGAGCAAAATTCATAGCAAATTTCACATGAGGTATTCATTGGAGATGAAAACAGTAAACATCACCTATTGCGGTTCCTGAGGCTACAAATCGCGAGCCGTCAGTTTGGCGGCTGAACTCAAGAAAGAATTAGGTCTGGAAGCCACTCTTCATCAATCATACGGCGGTGTGTTTGAAGTCGAAGTCGGCGGTGATCTGATTTTCTCGAAGTCAAAGTCAGGCAGATTTCCCAATCAATCGGAAGTGCTTGAGTTATTGAAAGAAAAACAGCTGAGGTAGAAGTGACCGGAAAATATGATGCTTTGCTATTTCTCTCCTTTGGCGGACCCGAAGGCATGGATGACGTCATGCCTTTTCTTGCCAATGTTTTGAGAGGCAAGAATGTCCCTGAAGCGCGAATGAAAGAGGTAGCTCACCATTACGAACTCTTCGGAGGTGTCTCGCCTATCAATGCGCAGAACCGGCGACTAATTGCCGCCCTCGAAACTGAACTGAAAGAGCATGGCATCGATTTGCCCGTCTACTTCGGCAATCGCAATTGGCATCCGATGCTTGCCGATACCCTTAAAGAGATGGCACAGGCCGGCGTCAAGAAGGCTCTTTGCTTTGTTACGTCGGCCTATGCTTCTTATTCAGGCTGCAGGCAATATCTGGAAGATATAGAAAAGGCATCCAAAGATAGCCAGACCAATATCGAGATAGACAAGTTGCCGGTGTTCTTCAACCATCCCCTCTTTGTTGAAGCAAATGTAGACTGCATTGAGAGGGCTCTTGAGTCACAGCCCGATAATCCCGAAACTGTTCAGATTGCTTTCACAGCTCATAGCATTCCGATGTCTATGTCGAGCGGTTGTGCATATAAAGAACAACTTGAAGCGACTTGCAAAATGACCATAGCCGGTTTGGAGAAGAAAGGCTTGAAGCCCGCCGGCTGGTCGCTCGTTTTTCAAAGTCGCAGCGGACCGCCCAGCCAGCCCTGGCTGGAGCCAGATATTTGCGACCATTTGAGCAGCCTGGCTGAAAATGGCTGCCAATCGGTCTTGGTGCATCCGATTGGTTTCGTCAGCGACCATATGGAAATTATCTATGATTTGGACACCGAAGCCAGTGCCAAAGCCAAAGAACTAGGCATGAACTTCGTTCGCAGTCTATCGAGCGGCAATAGCGAGCTTTTCAAAAGGCTGATGGGTAAACTTGTCATAGACCAGATAGAATTGGTTGATAAAGACCCCGCGTTGGTCTATAAATGTCCTGCCGATTGCTGTAATTACACGCCGGTGCGTCCAGTTTGACAGGTGAAGGGTTTGAGCGAAAAGAGAACTATCATTCCATTGTTTCCTTTACCTGATGTGGTGCTCTTTCCAGGCAGCCCTTTGCCCTTGCATATTTTCGAACCCCGTTACAGACAGATGGTCAACACCATCTTGGAAGGGGACAGAATATTTGGAGTACTTTTGTATGAGCCAGTCTCTTCGCATGCTCGTGCTATCGGATGCACAGCAAAACTCATCGATGTAGAAAAGCTGCCCGATGGACGTCTGAACATACTGACTGAAGGCGACCGTCGCTTTAGAGTGACTCGTACTATCGAAGACCTGCCTTATCTGCAAGGCGAAGTTGAGTGGCTGGAAGATGAACCCAGTCATACAGACTGCCAGGAAGTGCAAGCCGAGATTATGACCTATATCAAGGACATTTTGCGACTTTCAAGCAAGATCAACAATCGCATCGTCGAATTGCCTGAAGACTTGCCCACAGACCCCATGCGCTTATCATTCTGGGTGGCAGGTACCATGTATAGCGTGCCGGAAGACCAGCAAGCTCTGCTTGAATTGCAAGATACCTACAACCGATTGAAGCATGAAGCCAAAGTTCTTTCGGTGACAACCAAGTTTTTGGCGGCAAGAAGTGCTCTTAAAGATGCAGTTGGCTGAGTTTTCAGCCTTAGCGTTTGCCACCTAAGTGATTGAGATAATTGGTCACCAGCCAGCTATGACCCTGCTGGGCAAGACCCATCTGGGCGGGACTATCTAGACTGTCGCTGCGCATCACCCTGGTATCTACGCCGGCGATATGTCTATCGAAAACACGGTCGAAAGAGCCTGGATAACGCGGCAACATACGCTTAACTGGGTCGCTCACTGCACCGGTGGATGCCTGTGGTATGCCTCCCGGCTGCATTCTCTCAAGCGACAATGTAGGTTGCTGCCTTTCCTGTTGCTGGGCTTGCCTGGCCAAGCTGCGCAGATACTTGGCGGTCTCTTTGGCATCAAGTTCCGACTTAGAGGCAAGCTCGATAACATGAGGGAGAAGGTCTCCATCTTTAGACAAGAAACGGAACTGTTTGCTGCCGTCGGCTCTTTCAACAAGCCTGACATGGGCAAGTTCTTTGACAAAGTTATGTTCGGCCACTCCCCCTGGCAGTTCCATCACTACCCTGCCGCCATACTCAATCCAGGTTTTGGTGCCGTCTCGGTGAGGGAAAAAGGTGTAACCGTTGACCGTATTGTCCACCATATGCAGGTGATGACCACCGGCTAGCTCAGCCCTAACAGTATGGGCCAGGGGGTTGACTTCAAGGTTGGGGGTCTGGGCGCCATTGATTCTGAAATGTCTTATCCCTTCAGAATAGTCTGAGGCATGCACCTGTTGAATGGGCTTGCCCAGGTCTAGCAGTCTGGCTTCGCCACTGCCGAAACCGACTAGAATCTTGCCTGACTGGTCGAAAGTGGTGGTGGTGCCATCGGCATGCACTATTGGAACCCTCTCACCAGGCTGCATATTATCTAACCGGTGGGTTATCTCGCCGTAAATGCCTCGCCCGCTGGTGATTCTTTCGCCTCTATTGCCTCCAACCATTTTCATGATGTTAGAGAGCAGCCCTTCACTTTCTGCATTCTTACCGGGCAATAAGTTTCCTGGCGGTTTGACCATCTCGCCGACTCCTGCATAGGCTGGTCTCAGAGACGAGCCAAAAGATGTAGAAGGCAAGGCTAGTTCGCCGTTAAATATCGGCAGTTTGGGCGGTTCTTTCGGTAATTCGGTCCTGCTGCCCATCTTAGCGGTAAGCCCCATGAGGGCTGCGTTAAAGGCAAGCGGTCCCATGGTCTTTGCTATTTCCTGCTGCGACTGCTCAAGATTACTAGAATCGGCTCGGTTGAGTATCTTATTGGTCTCAGAGATAGTCCCTACTGCCTGATGGGCAAAAACTGCGCCTCCTGCCGTGGCAATTGTCAGAGCCGGTAACCTGACCCAGGCCGGTCCTTTCATTGCCAAACCCAGGGCATAGCCTCCAGCTAATTCAGCAGAAAGCCTTAATGGGTGCTCGGTTACTTCACTGGCACCGTGGGTGAAAATGCCCTGAGCCGTGCCTTCAACCAATAGTTTGAGCTTATCGGTGCCGCTCAGCTTGTTTCTTTCTGCATCAGTATCGACTTTAGGAACAAAGTAATCTCTGTCATTTTTGGCACTAGCCTCAAAAAGCGCCAGACTGCCGGCTTGCTGTAAAGCCGGCTTAGACTCGTCAATCAGTGCCAATTTGTCGCTCAAAGCAAATACCAACTGCCTTTTGAATATTCAAGAGCTAGTTTGCCAGAAGCCCAGATGCTGGTAAATGGTGAAACTACGACCCGATTAATAACTTGTTTTCCTATCTCTGCTATAAATGCCACTTGGATCGTTATCGTCACAAGGAAATAAAGCGATGAAATCAATTGCCCTTTGGCAAAAGTTACTGGTTCTAGCACTGACTGTAACTAGCTTGAGCGCCTGCTCAACCCAGGCAAAGTCGGACGGCGACAAACAAGGTGACGCCACTGGCGGCGGTGCTGATCCATATCCCAAAATTCAAACTGTAAATCCATCACAAACAGGCGATAATTCAATGCAACAACCGACACAAGCAGCCGAAGTCACAACCCCGAGCGGGCTCAAATATGTAGACCTTAAAGTTGGCACAGGTGAAAGCCCCAAACAAGGTCAAACCGTTGTTGTCCACTATACCGGCTGGCTCACCAATGGTCAGAAGTTCGATAGCTCAGTCGATCGCGCCGATCCCTTCGAGTTCTTGATTGGTACCGGCTCGGTAATCAGAGGCTGGGACGAAGGCGTTATGACCATGAAGGTCGGCGGCAAGCGCAAGCTCATCATACCTGCCGAACTTGGCTATGGTGCTCGCGGCGCCGGCGGCGTCATTCCCCCCAACGCCACCTTGGTCTTCGAAGTAGACCTGATTGCCTTGAAGTAAGACTATGAAAGAAGCAGCCGCTAAGTTCGCCTTAATCGACTTAAAAACTTGGCTTACCGCGGCTGCTTTCTTTTCTTTATCAGTCTCTTGCCAGGCTTGGGCTCAAGTTTTGGGTGAGCCGAGTGTGCCTGAAGCAAAGCAGCCAGTAAGCCAGTCAGGTTCCCAAGAACCAGCAATGGAATTGCCTCCATATTTGACGGTTATTGCCAAAACCACTAAATTGCAAGAGTATCGCCGCGGCTCCAAAGGTGAGCTTGCTATGGCAATTCGAGAAATACTAAAGAAAGGCTCGGCAAAAGAGCCGAAAGAAGCGGCAGAAACTTTGGATGCCCTAAATTGGATCAGCCAGAACGGCAGTCCAGCCGGCAAGGTCTACTCAATTTTGCTCAAGAATCGACTTGACGCCTCAAGCACAAACAAGAGCCAGGCTTTGCAGGCTCTTTCCAGCGCAGAGGGCATTACCAGGGTACTTGTCGACAATGCCGGCAGCACTTGTCATTACACTGTAGAAGAAATTGTCATCGACCAATTAAGCAAGGCGCCTGTTCTCAAGTTCCTGCCTGGTAAAGGCGAAGATTAGTGGTGAACTAGAGCGAACTAGTTAACCTGTTTAGGGTGAGTAGCCCAGTGGCACAAAATTTATGGGCGAAGATAGAGAAGAGATAAGGCCTGATTGGGAGTTAGCAGCTTGGTTAGCGGCAACGAAATTGGAGATTTGTTATTAGAAATAGGTCTCATTTCACCTGAAGAACTTCAGGCGGCCCATGCCGAACAAAAACGTTCAGGAGAAAGGCTTACAGTCGTTCTAGAGAAGCTCTCCCTGATTTCGAACAACCAGCTCAAAGACGCTCTGGAACTGCAGTTCGGCGTCAACTATATCAATCTTTCCAAACAGCCGCCGTCACCCGAAATAGTCGAATTGCTGCCGGAAGAAATAAGACTGAAGCACAAGGTTCTACCGATAGCTCAAAACGGCACGCAATATACCATTGCCATGGTCGATCCAGATGATCTGATCGCCATAGACACACTGAAAATTCAGCTCAAAAGTGGACAGCTGAAAAAGCTTGTCTGCACAGCCGATGATTTTGAATTTTTCTGCAATTCACTGAAAGCCAAGCTCTCTGAAGCTAAAACATCTGAAACCCCGGCGCCAAGCCCAGTTAGTGAACCGGTCAAAAAGCCTGCGACAAAGACTAGCAAGATGCCGGCTCGTAAACAGTTGTCGGCGCTCTTTCAAGATGACGACGAATTAGATGATCTAGATAGTCTCAGTAAGGTGAATGTTCCGAAGGAGCCGAGCAAAAGCGAAGGCGAGCAGCGAGCGGACCAAAGCCGGATTGCTGCAGACCCGGAGCCGAAAGAGCCGGAACTAAAAGAGCCGGAACTAAAAGAACAAGACGAGAATACTCTCAATGCAAAGGTTATTGAGACAGAGAGCCTTGACCAGAATGCAAGTTCTGAAATTAAAGAGGCAAGTGAACCGAGCAATGGTAATGGACACAAAGAGCCCCAAGAAACGCCCCCGCAAAACTTAGAATTTCTCATCACTGCCGGCGATATCGAAAGTCGCCTTGAACAGCAAGTCGTTATAGATTCGATGCTTGAGAATGTTGCTAATGAGCTATCAGAAGTGGCTCCTGCTCTGGCGATAGACCCGCAGAGAATTTTGCTGGAAGAAGTGGTTGAATCTGAATTTGCAGACCTCAATGAAGACACCACTTTTATGGAAGAACTGGTAGCGCCACTACCAGAGGTGACACCTCTCGCAAGCGAAGACAACGACCTTTTGGAACCAGAACCAGAACCAGAGCCAATATCTATATCAGAACCAGAGTCGCAATCAGAAACCGAGCCAGTATCTATATCAGAACCTGAAGTTGCTCCTCCGGAAGCGGCTATTGCCGACCAGTCATCACCCGAGCCCATCAAAAGTGCTGTGGCAGACGCGAGCGGCAGAGAGTCTGCAAGCCCAAAATCAGATGCACAGCAAACTGTTAGTGAACCGCAGCCGGCTGTAGCTACTGCCAAGACAGAGAGTAAAGCGCCGCCTCTCAAGCCAGGCGAACAGCTGTTATCCTTAGCCAAAGAGATAGTGACAAAGGCGATTCAACAGAGATGGACGGATATTCATCTAGAACCTGACAAAGTCTCGATGAATTTGCGCTATATCAAATCTGGACAAGTGCAGGCCGATTGCAAATTGCCACTGCAGATCAATCAGCCGCTAGCCAGTTCTTATAAGAAAATAGTCGGACTGGATCCAACTGAGACAAATAAACCACAAGACAAAAAGATGCCGATCAATCTTGCTGGACAAGATGTTGAAATTAGAGTCACAACCATGCCCAGTGACTTCGGAGAAATGATCGCTATTTCGGTTAGATACGAAATCTGATCTACCCCAGGCTCAATTAGTTTGCGGCCGGCTCACTTTTCTCAGAACCGCTCGAATCTGCCCGCACTTCCGGCTCAGAGGATGTTGCGCTTTCGCCTTCTATTTCTTCATCGGCATCGTCAAGAATGTTCCTGTTTTTGATGAACCAAATGATTCCGAGCACTATGAAAGTAACAACCGCTATGCCAGAAGCATAGTTGAGAATATTGAAAAACCCGACCCAAAAGGGATCCGGCGGATTTACTTTGGCTGGAACGATGCGCTTGATCATGCCGGGATCTGCCAGCGCCGGCAAGCCCACAAACCAAGCCAATACTAGTTTGGAGACGACAAGTTTATAGAGGTCAGGCTTACTCAAACCGATATACTTTCGACTAATCTTCAAGCTCTTCTCCAAAACCACCCGGGGAACTAGCAAAATATATTATCTAGAGGTTCAAGATTCAAGGCTGATTCTAGAAAACACTATCGATCATCCTACACTTGGGAAAAATATCAAGGGTGGGGGAGCTTTTCCTCGCCCTTATTGTTAGGTTAGAATCATAACTTATGAATCAGAGGCATATTCTTACTGCTCTATTAGTGAGCACCGGCATGAACTATTGGCTGGCGCAACCGGCTCCTGCTTTGGCGAAAGATCACAAGCCGGTTGAAGCCTCAGTAGTTATTAAAGCACCTCCTGAAGAGGTATTCGAACATATCAAGCTGTCCCGCTGTCAAGAACCAGGACGCCGTAAAGTTGTGTCGCATGTTAATGGAGTCGCTGTAATCGAAGAGCAGTTTGACGATCTGCCGATAATCGGCAAGGCGCACTGCACTTATAGAGAAGTCGAGACCCCTGGAAAGAAGGTGGAATACAGCCTCATGTCTTCCGATAAACTGCGGTTTTTCGAAGGTGTTTGGGACCTCTCGCCTCTAGACGGTGGACAGAAGACTCTTGTAAAGCTGAGCAGTTACACCGAAGCAAAGCTAAACGTGCCCTTTGCCAGAGAGATAGCTGGCAACTCGGCCTTGAAAGATGTCAGGCGACGTCTTGCTAATCTCAAGCACTGGACCGAAGATGCTGGCTGCGATAGCGATCATCATCTTGAGCATAAACCAGAGCACAGATCTGACCACAAATCTGATCACAAGACAGAACACAAAGAAGAAGAAGAATGAGCAAGTATCTTGCAAAGTTAGCCGGTGTAGCGCTCTTGCCGATTCTTTTCGTCATTTTGGCACAGGCTTCCTTTTTCTGCGCCGCTGAAGCCGCTGAACCAGCCAAGCCTGGCTTAATCACTTGGCAAAAGGACCTACCCTCTGCCCTCAAACTAGCTGCCAAAAGCGGAAAACCGCTCATAGTCGATTTCTACATAGATAATTGTCGCTGGTGCCGCAAACTAGACCATGATGTTTTCGAGCATCCCACTATAGGTAGACAGCTCAAAAATCGAGCCATCTTTGTCAAGGTAAATGCCGAGCGCAGCCAAGAAGAGATCAATTTTGCCAAGAAAAATACAAATGGCTCTATGCCCACAGTGGCAGTGCTGGAAGTAAGTACAAAAGGAACTTATGTGCAGCGTTGGCGCCTTGAAAAATACCTTCCACCCGAACGCTTTCTGGTGGAAATTCTGAACTACTTATAGCTCAGCCTAATCCCATGCGGTGGCAGGATTGTACTCATAGTCTTGTTCTTGCTGATTTTCGCGTCGATCAGTCTGTTCGCTAAACTGTTGCTGCATTTGAGCATTAACTTGACTATGCCCATTTGGCTGAGTTTGCAAATTCTGCATATTGTTTTGCTGGTTCTGCATATTACTTTGCTGATTTTGCATTTGGTGCGGTTGCCCCCAAGCTGGAGCCGAGGTTGAATTGCCTTGAGGCGACCAATTCTGGCTTATCTGAGGCTGGGGAGGCAGGTCTGGACCACCAAAGGGTGCCGAAGGCGGAATCTGAAACTGCTGCGAAATCTGCTGCTGTTTCGCCCATTCACTCGTACTTGAATTGCTTACTCTAAATTGCGGCTCAGCTGAAGGACTCTCGTGGGGCTGAGGTTGACCCCAACCATACTGTGATTGAGGATAGGGCGGTTGTGGTTGAGAGTAAGCCGGTTCAACTGGAAAATTAGGAGCGGGAACCTGATTTGGAGCCTGATTTGGAACCTGATTTGGAGCCTGAGTAAGAGCAGGAGCCGGTGCGGGTTGAGGCAGTTCGGCTGCGCTGGGCGTTGCTTGATTGGTAGACCAGCCGCCGGATGAATCTTGCCCCCAGCTATTAAGCAAACCTTGCTCGCTGATAGGACTGCGTTGAAACTGCAAGGTGGTACCGGGATCAAATCCTGACTCTGCGCTTTCAAACTTGGCTAGCTGGTTATTCTGCGAAATAGCCTGGTTCGAAACAGCTTCGGCGGCAATAACCGGCACAGCAGGTGGTGCTATTTTGAAAGAAGGGTTAACCTGTACTCCGTTTTCCCAAGTGGTCGGCATCAGGGAATTGAGGGCTGGTCGAGAGGCCGGAATAGGCGTCACTTCTTGAGGCTCGCCCCAAGGATTAAAGGGCAGTTCGTTCGACTCAGGGGCACCACCCCAAACCGAATTATTATCAGGCAAAGACTGCGAACTGTTCTGAATTGGAGACTGCGCGGCGGGCTCGGCTAAAGGTTGCAAATTAGGTTGTACGACCGGCTGATTCTGCACCGGATTATTCTGCAAAGCGTTATTCTGCAAAGCATTATTCTGGTGGGCATTAAGGGCATCCACTTCGCTGCTGCCAAATTCATCGTCATTCGGATAGCTGGACTGAAAACCAGGAGGTTCGCTGGGTGGAATCTCATGAAGAAAGCCCTGTCTATACTCCTCGGGAATATGCTTGAGGGTCTGCGATTGGGTATCGAAATCGGCAGGAGCGCTAGCCTGAGGCAGGTAGCCACTAGAAGCCTGGCTTAACCATTCCATGCAGGTGAGCGTGGTCAAGCCGCTTGCCTGCATTTTCTGCATAAGCATGGTGATATATTCGGTAAACTGAGCTGATTGAGGGCCAAATCTTTTTTCGTACTCTTGGTGAACCTGTTTTACTTCTCTCTGCAAAGAGTCAAAGCAAACGCCAAGAATGCGATCGCTGGTGCGCAAACAATCCTGCTGCAACTTCTTAAGCTGCCAGTCGGATTCTTGCGACCCCCAGTTATTTGACACTTACAAAACCTCACAACCTTTTCTAGACATACCCAAATCGGCGCAGTTGAACCTTCTTGATCACTATAGATCACAGATGTAAAGAGTCTGTTTACAAACTATTTGCAATGGCGAACCTTAAGGTCATGTCAGCCATATTTTAGCCAACGAAGCTAGAATATCTGGCAGGAGAAAATTATGATTTTTGCACGCCCTCGCTATTTTACGGCCATGAACCTTAGCCTTCTTCTTTGCCTGGCTGGTCTGTTTTCCGCCAGCCCAGAGAATCAGGCTCTGGCCTTAGACCCTCAATTTAAGAGGCACTATGAAATCGGCGAAGACTATTTGCAAAGAGAAGACTTCAAGCAAGCTATAACTGAATTTGACGAAGCGATTAAAATTGACGGCGGTCGCAGCAAAGAATGTGCCAAAGCCTACAGGGGAAGAGGCACCGCCTATAGTGACCTGAAGCAATATGACTTGGCTCTCAAAGATCTCGATAAGGCAATTGCTCTAGATGCCAAAAACGACCTCTCTTTCAATAATCGCGGTGCTGTTTATCTACGCACTCTCAGACCTCTGGAAGCCATTAAGGACTTTAATCAAGCCTTGATTCTCAATCCCGGCAACAAGTATGCTGCAGTAAATCGGGCTGGCGCATATCTGCTCACCAATACGCCCAAAGCTGGTGCCCAAGCCACTATTGAATGGCTGAGCAAGGGCGGCTGGCGTTCAGACTTTGCCGGTCACGCGGCGGTGCTTTCTCTCTTGGCAGAGATGTCCGCCAAAGACAAGGTCGCGCAGTCCAAGCTATTGCAAGAATCGAGAAGCAAACTAGATAGACTGAAGTGGCCTTATTCATTGATCAAACACTGGCAAGGAAAAGCCACTGAAGAGGATGTCTTGGAAGAAGCGCAAGATAGTACTTACAATCTCACCCAAGCGCAGTGTTTTTTAGGTCTGGCTAGTTTTTACGGCGGCGACAAAGATGATTGCCTGAGGCGCATGGAATTCGTGCAGAAGCATGGCACGGTAAATTCGGTTGAATATTGGTTGGCAAAGGGCTTTATACAGAAAATAAAGACTAAGAAATAGCGAACAAATAGATGAAGGCAAATTTCAAATCAAGTCAATCTGCCCTCTTCTTTGGTATGTTTTTCATTGCGCTCGTTCTTGTCTTGGGTCTTAGAAGCCTTGACGAACTATTCACCAGTCAAATTGAACTACATAGACTGCCGGCACTACTATTAGTATCAATCGCTGGAGCAGCTACAACCTTTACAATCAAGTCGGTATCAGCCCGATTTCGTTTTCCGGCACTGCTGCAAGTGACTGCCATTTTTGCCTTAGCCTGCTACTTGTTAACAGAAATCAACTTGCCGATTTTTCCACTCTCACTCTCGTCCACTATCTTGTTTGCTTTTTTACTAGGTCTCTACTTGCACAAATACGAGCAAGACCATGAGCAAATGCGGACCAACGACCTCAAGCTGCAATTACAAGCCCTAGACCTCAATGCCGCCAAATTAGAGCTGGTCAAACAAGACGAAAGAGATAGAAGGCTCATGGCAAGTGACCTGCACGATCAGGTCTTGAACGACCTAAAGATTTTGAAGATCTCAATCAAGAAGCTTGAGAACACTAAGCTGGATCAAGCGGAGATCGATGCTCTTAACAAGCAGATAGAGGGCGCCTCAAGTCAGATCAGACAGGTCATGGATAGCCTATTTCCCTCGGTTCTAGAAGAATTAGGACTAATCGCTGCCTTGAAAGATCTCTTGCAGAGCTCGGCAGCAAAGGCCGGTCATATGGTGCGTCTCAATACAAGTTTCGAGGATGAACAGCTTCAATTTGACAACATAGAGAAGCTCTTGATTTATCGCATCATTCAAGAGGGTTTAAACAATGTGGTCAAACATGCCAAGGCTAAACAAGTGCAGTTGACGGTTAGCAGGGAAGGCGACGAGATAGTTTTTCTTTTGCAAGATGATGGCTGCGGCTTTGAAGAGATTGAGGGCAACCAATCAAGAGGTTTTCGCTACATCGAGCAGAGAGCAGCGCTAATTGACGGAAGAATAAAGATCGATTCTGCTGGGAAAGATAAAGGTGTGAAATTTGAATTGCGCGTTTTAGTGAAGTCGTCTTGAGGCAGTTTTCGGTATGCAGCATAAAGTTCTCATTTGCGAAGACCTTCCCTCGCTCCGCGAACATGCCCGCAAAGTCAGTCAGTCGATTTTTCTTGAACAGAAGCTTGAGGCACTTTTCGATGAGGCGGTAGACGGCGAGCAAGCTATTGCTAAAAGTAGATCCTTCAATCCAAGCCTTATTTTGATGGATATTTCTATGCCAGGCACCAATGGCATCAAGGCTGCTCGCGCCATCTGGAAGGACAAGCCCACCCTGAAGATCTTGTTTTGGTCGCAATACAAACACGAAGCCTATATTCGCGAGCTCGGCAAAATAGTACCCGATGAAGCGATTCATGGTTATCTGCTGAAGAGTGAAGATGATGAAAAGCTCAAAGAAGCAATAGAAAGTATCTATTTCAACGAGCTTCCTTATATCGGCGCCCAAATTCAAGCCGTACATACAAGGCTTAAGGACACTGCCATAACCGATGCCGAGTATGAAACTTTGATGGATATTTTTTCTGGATTGACAGATAAGGCCATAGCCAAGAAAGAACATATTTCATACAGAGGGGCACAGAACAGACTCTCAAATCTCTTAAACAAGTTGCTTAAGGGCGAAGATAGTTTTGTCAGAGAAACCGCTGGCATCGAGATCTTCAACCCTCGCACTAGACTTGTATTTGAAGCAATTAGAAGAGGCTTGATCGATTTTGACAGCATCAACGAAGAGAAAACAAAGCTTGATGCTTGGCTCTATTCCGAATTTGGCTTTGAGCCGGGTACTTGACCTGGGTACTTCAATATAAGCTGGGTAACCGCAGCTTTTGTGGGCAATTTGCAACTATTAGTAGTACTACTAATCGAGCGAAGCACAGCTCGAATAATCGTCAGCCACCGTTTCTGCGTGCACAGGGACCAAAGTAGCAGGTATTCGCATTCAATCCGTATAAAACCGTCTGGCAAAGCACAATAGCAAATTTTCACCAACACCTCAGATGACCAGCAATCATTAACAGAAGGCATAAACAGGACAGAGGATATAAACGGCTTAATCTGCCGAAATTATGCAATCGAAAAGAAACACAAGAGAGAAATGCTTTCGGGACTGGGAAATGAATAGTCTAGGGTTAAATTAGGCGACTTAGCTGTGCGATTTAATCCTCACTACTGCAACTGCAACAGTATTGAAACATTGCTCTTCTAATTTAAAAGTGCGCACACCCCGCATAAAGCGCCTTTTCTTTTAGAGGTTTGACAAATGAATTCCTGCCAAATTACCGGCACTGAAGCTGCCGCATACGAAGATAGAGACAAAAATGCTCTGCAAAAGCTGATGAACGCGGCATACTGCGGCAGGAGCGCAAATGCCCTTGACTCATCAAAGAACTCATCGATTAATAGCACTATTAATCAGATGCTCTCTGGATTTGGCATCGATCTGGGCATGCAGAGTTCAAACGAGATCGTCTTCGCTGTTCTCTAATGCTGAGGGAAGCGAATTGTCGACAGTCTGCAAAAAGACCGGCTTGATAGGATGGCTCAGCGGCTCCGAAGAGCCCTGGGCGTTGCCGGAAAATATGCCGTAAGAGAAACTCTTCAGGTTGGAAAATACAAGATTGTCCAACACCCTCAGAGCAAGATTCTGCATAAGCTCAAGCGCATAGGCATCTGGACGGAACTCACCGGACACACCTATTATCTCCACCCCCTGGCTGTAGAGGTAGTGCAACGCATCCAATTCAAGCACCAGACACTTTTGCTCAGTTAAGGAAATTAGCAAGGATGCAGGTCTGCAATCAGCGCTATAACCAAGCAGAGATAGAAACTTAAAACAATCGACCAGCTTTGCAGCCGTCACTACATAAGTCGATCCACCACCCCGCAGTTCCCCACCCTCTTCTACCTTGGTATCAAGACAAATATGCACGCAAGGCAGGACGAAACCGCCAATAGCACCTTTCGGGTAGCAATTGACCGTCAGATTATCGCTAAGCTCAGTGACAATGTCCCGGGGCATGAAATCTCCTTGAAGATCTGGTCGCCAAGATATGTTTTAGCAGAACTCCAGAGTGGAATTTTACAAGGAAGAAGGCTTTCTAAGCATAAACCGAAGGCGGAATTATATGGCTGACACAAAGGAAGAAAAAGAAAAACAAGTCGAGAGCAATCCGCCTCAAACAAAAGCCGCCCAGATAGACTCCGCCGCCTTATCAGATAAACCGAGAGCGGGCGGGGCAGCAGGTCAGGACATAGACATGCAAGTTCTCGATGGCGTAAAGCGCAAAGAAAACCAAGTAAGGGAGACTACCAGTGTTCCGCCGCTGGCACTTGAAAGCAACGGGGACGCAGGCAAAAACGAGACAAATAAGAACAGAGACGGCATTAGAGAGATTAATTCAAACGAAGGAGCCAACTATCGCCACACTCTGACCGAAGGCGCAAAGATATTCTTCGACCGCTCCAAAAACGAAACCGAAAGACTGATCGCGGTGCGTGACTCCTATGATCGCATTGCTTCCTTATTGCCAAAGACTGAGGCAGCACCGATTATCAAGCAGGGAAGGGAGCTACTTTCGATAAACGCGGCGGATGGACTAAGAGAGTGTCTGAGTAAATTTGGCACCCAAGACACAACTGAAAAAGACAATCAGGAACTTATCAAAAGGCTCAAGGAGTTGAACCGACTGGCCCAGGTAGAGCCGCCTGGCGAGACGGCAAGACAATTGGTTGAGACCTTGGGGGGTCAAAAACAGGTTGAAGAAGTTTGTCGAAAGCTTGCCGCCTCGGATTCAGTAACCCAGATCCAGGCGGTGAGAGACATGCTCACGGCTTTCAAAACGGGCCCTAATTTTCTAGAGGAGAATCTTCTGGCCGATAAGGTCCAAGAAGCAAGAAACTCTCATTTGTTTAAAAGAGTCGGCGAGCTCAAACAAGATGAACGAGGGCCGATGAATGAGCTTTTAAACAATGAACTAAAAGGCAAGAATCTCTCTTGCGACTCTCGTCTGCAATTGGAAAATATGCTCTTTTTCAATCGTTTCAGCCAGACACTCGGCAATCCCCCCAAACTCAATCAAATCATGGACGAAGCCGTCCACGGAAACCCACACGCCAGAGCACAGTTAGCCATTCTCTCACTGGGCAACACTGACCCGGATAATCCTAAAGCAATAAAAGAACTACGAGAAGCTCATGAAAAACAATGGGGCGTTAAACTGCCGGATGTGAATCTCTGGCAAAATTTAACGCCAAAAGAGCAGGGCAATATAGAGAGATTTGCGCGCGAATTTCTCATTGCGGCAGCCGGTCTTAACGGGCCGGGCAGCGCCGCTGAAACCACAGCCCTCGCCAATAACTTTAGCCGCGCCACAGACCCAAAAACTGCCGCAAAACTAGAGGACGCAATCCTCAAGAATGCCGAAGCCAAACCGCTGGAAGCATCCTTCATCCCCGGGGCAGGCAGACAAAAAATAGACGGACTCAGTCAGGCAATAGAAGCCTCCGCAAAACTGAATAATCAGCAGATAGAGACTCTCAATAGTAAGCTCCAAGCTCTTATTCAAGATAGATTGAGTAAAGACTCCCCTGCCGACAAGGCGGAAACACAAGACATTATGTCAGTTTTGTTCAATGGGGCAGGCTTAGACAATGGTGCAAAAGTTGAGAAAATTCAAAGTCGCGAACCTGGCGCCGATAGAGCTGTCCAAGTAACTGACCGCAATGGTGAGATAAGCCAATATCATTTCAAGGGCAATCAACTACTGGTAATAAAGGAAGGCGGTAAACCACTTCCGACTGGCTCGGCAATAGAATTTGCCACTCTGCTGAGAAAACCTCAGGGAGCAATTGGAGTAAACGACAACTGGTTGGTGGTGCAAGCACCCGGACATAAAACCGGAGAAATACTGAGACAAACAATAACACTCGATGAGAAGAGTGGAAAAGTCACAAGAGAGAAGTCCGGAGAAAAACTAGTCTATACCGGCGGTGCCGCTCAAGAAAGCGCAGACGGTGAGAAACTTAAGCTCAAGCTCGAGAGCGGTGTTCAAATTGAAGGCACACGAGATCTCAAAGAGCCGACTGCCATAAACTACCCCGACGGAACAAGAATAGAAGCGCTCGGGAATGGCAAATTCAGAGAGCTAAAGCCCGGTCCATCAGGCAAACAGGAAGAGCTGAGATCCTTCAGCGCAGTCTGGTCGATGAACGGCGACAAGCCGCAACTGGTATCAATCGAACAAGGACGCACAGAAATATTTCGCACTGACAGCCGCATAGCTATTTCGGCAAATGGTCAGGAAATGACAATCACTCAAGCCAACGGCAAAGCAATTAGAGTGGGCGGCTTGGACGCAAGCGGTAACCCCAACAAGATCTACTCTGATAAGAACGACGGCACCTACGCTGCCAGCGAAGACGGTAAGCTCTGGCGCACCTATGATAAAGACGGCAAACTAATTGATGGGCAGGATAGGAACGAACGAGTCGTACTGGATGTGAATAAAGGCACACTCTCCTTTATAAAGCTTGACGGGAGCGGTGCTCTCAATAAATCCTTTGACGGCAGTGAAAAAGAATACAAAAACGAGTCAGACGGCACGCCCACAAGTATTGTGGAAAGACGCCAGGATGGAACAACAGTCAGTACCGATTTCACGAATGGTAAGCGCACTGCCACAACAGAAGAGCGCCAGGACGGCTCGATGCGAATCTGGCAACATCTTTTAAGCGACAATGCCAATCTGGACGGCATGACCATGCTTGTAAAAAGACGTACGTCCAGGGAAAACGGCTCCAGCGAGCTGACTCTAACATATGCTCTCAGCGACAAACCGGACGGTTTGCCTTTCGTCTCAAGCTATACCGACAAGAGTGGCAAATGGCAGCTAAAAGGTAACGCCGACGGCAGCGCTGAATATTTTGCCAACGAAGCCAGAGGAGAAGCCAGAGCCGAGAAAGTTTTTATGGGTCAGGACGGACGCATGGAAAAACTGGCTATGGTGCAGTCCGATGTAATTGGACTGGGTAACGAGGACCAGAGAATAAAAGTAGAAATCGGCATGGATGGAGTCACTCTCGGCACACTAGAGACTGGCAACCTCATCCGTGGTGATAATGGACTGGTTAGCCGCACAGTGAGCGCCACAGGTCAGACGACTGACTTTGAATACAATGAGGCCGGCTGGCCGATGAAAATCACAGAAAACAAGAACGGTCAGATAAAAGTCTGGCAGGCAACCGGTGCCAACATGTCAACCACTTGGCGTTCTTCCGCCGACGAAAGCCAGATGGGAGGCTGGCGTATCAGCAAGAATACCGGCGAACAGTTCTTTGTATTTGATGCGGGACATTCTTACCGCAAGACTGCCGGCGCCGACAAATGGGATCTCACCGACGACGGTGCCAATGCTCGGGCAAAAGTGAAAGGTCTCTTTTCCGCCTACGAAGACTACTATCTAACTAGTCACCGTCGAGCGGAAGCGTTGAAGAATCACCTGGAAGGCATGACTCCAGACCAGATATATAAGTTCAGACGGGACTTCGCCGAAAAATACCGGGATGACTTTCCAAGCTTCGGACATTATCTTGGCTGGAAGTTCGGCGAATCTGCAGAGGGTCAGACACTTTCCGACATGATCAATCCAAGAGCTCGCACTTATACAGAGCTGGACGCAGAAAGATCAGCGATTAACCTGCGGGGCAAATTAAACGAGCTCGGGGAATCGGGTTGGTTCAAACGCAGCGAAGCTCAAATAAGCGCTGAAATGCGCAGATGCGTGGCGGACATGAGCCAGAAAGAACTGAACGAAATGAACCGCCTCTATAGTTCCAGATACTTTAAGAGCGCCCTTGATGATGTCGAAACCAGACCCGAGCATCAGCGAAGCGAAGAGGTTCACAAAGAAGCGATGCAGCTTTACCTGACCACAGGTACGGACAAGAGGACAGCAGAGCAAGAGAAACACCTTATGGAGACCAGTTTGAAGGCATGCGGACAATTCGCCACAGTCAGGCACGGCGATGAAGACGGTGGCGAAGCTGCACGTCAACACAACCGCGAAATTTCCAAAACCAAACTAGAACTCTTCAAGGAATTTTCGGGCAGAGCAAGTAAGGATGCAAGATCCTTATTTCTCAAAGACGACGGCGACAGAAAACTGGAAGCGGGACTGGTTCCCGAAGAGTCCAGAGAAGCGGACAGTAAATACAAATTCGAAAATAGTATCGTTGCCAACCTTGGTGATGCCGGACGAATAATGACCATTGGCAGAGACTATGCCCGCGACGGTAAGACATCGGTCGCCACAAAGATAGAAGAAGAGAACTGGGGCTCCGGTCCTTCACAAGATAGGATGAACCAGATTTTCGAAGCAATGGACAGAGATGAGAGGGCAAAATTCAGGCTCGGCTTCGAACTGACTGCGGATCTCAGAAAGCCTGAGCTTGTCGAGAGAACAAAGTCATTGTTGAACGCCCAGACCTCGGAAGGAGAGAGAGCCAGAGAAGCGTTAGGTTACTACGACGCTCTTTCAGAGAAGTGTCATGATCTGCACTGGTTCAACAAAAGCATCAAAGAGTCTCGCTATATGCAAGCTGCCTACGGTGCTGGTCTCGGCAGCGAGCTCGACAAGCACTCCGGCTTTTTCCTCAATGCCGGTGCTCAAAAATTCATGAAGAGCGTTGAGGATATGGATAGCAGTTCATATAGAAATCTGCTCGGCAGCCCCAACCTCAGGAATATGCTCTACAAACAAATTGAAGATCGCTTCGGGACTGACAAAAACGCGAGAAGAGCAGAACAACTGCTCAAAGACAAACTTGCCTTTGGCGACCGCCTCCTTGCGCCCAAGGGCGGTCCGACTGACACAGAGCTGATTGCCTACAAGACCATATGGAAGGAAAAGCCGGAGTTATTCCAGACATTCCAAGCCGGCAGAAACGAAGCCGCGGCTCTGGCGGCAAAAACACCAGCAGAAAGAGAAAAGCGCCTGAGCCAACTAGCAGAGACATCCGAAGGAAAAGCCATTCTAAAATCAATGGACTACTTTTACAGTCAGGCTTATGAACTGGCCTCTTCTCAAGTAAGAAGAGATATCCTTGATGTAATCAAAGACAACAGAGGTAGCGGCAAAGAGAAGGTGTCCACAATTATAGATGCCACCATAAAAATGTCCGATGCCCAAAGACAAAAGTATGAGAACGATCCCTCTTACAGAAAACAGGTCGAAGATGAACTGAACACAAGTCTTGCATCTCCCTATGGACGGGATGCCGTGAAAGCCCTGCTCAGGCAAGTTGAAGCAAATGGCGATCGTCCACATAAGAATGCAATTGTAAGCCTCTTCGAGAGGGCCGCTCAGGGTCCATCCATAGCCGAAGGATTCAAAATCCTCAACTCCACGCTCAGCACCGAGGAAGGAGCGAAGCTGAGAGCCCAACTAAACAAAGAAAGCCCCAATTTCGATCCCGCTCTAAGAGCGAATTTCGACCGGGCTATGCAGGCTGTGTTTCAAACTATAGATCCTGAGACCAATGAAACACAGGTACTTCTGGACCTCGATAAAAGCATCACAGAGCCGACAATCGCCAACGGTATCGTACCGGTCAAACAGATGTTACATTACATGGGAGCCAGATCAATAGTCGAAAGCTTCGCCAATATCTCGGACGAGAAAGGCGCCCTAGCTAATTTAACTGAAAGGCAAAAGAAAGATCTTCTATCCGATCTCGAAAACAGTCTTTCTAATGACCAGAACAAGCTGGTGACAAAAATAGTCGAGCAAGGTTATGCAAGACCCGAAGACAAACTGCGAAATTTCGTATTAAATCCCAGCAACGAGGACGCTCTCTGGAACCAACTCGGCAGCCTAAATCTTACAGACCAGTTTACACGTCAAAAACTATCGCAGGACTACAGCAGAAAATTCGACAACGATCTGGTAACCGATCTGACTTCAAAAGTTGCTTACAAGGACAGAGCTCGCATAGAAGCAGCTCTGCATTCAGACACCTGGACTTTAGCACACAGCCTGGACCATGCCAAGCAGTTCATCTCAAAAGTGGACGATTACGCCAAAGACTGGGGCTGGGACTCAACACGTCTGCAGATGGAAGAGAGCCTGAACCGCTTCAGTCAGGCTAAACGCGAAGCAGATAAAGACCACCAGAAGCTGAGCGAAACTGAAATTGCCGAGCATCAAAGGCGTGTTTTCACTGACGCCGGAGCTCATATAGGATCACAGGAAGCAAGAGCCGATGCCATTGCCGACACTGTAATCCTGGCTTCGGCTGCAGCAGCCACCGTTATGACTGGTGGTGCGGCGTCGCCCCTGCTCATCGCCGCCTTTACAGCGGGCTCTGCCGGATTTAAGTTCGGCACTGCCGCTTATCTGACCGACGGCAAAATGGACATGCGCACAGGCAATGTTATGGCTAAACTGGCATCGGGAGCGGTGAACGGCTTTACCGGCGTGTTTGGTCCGGCCGAAATTGCCGCTTGCTTGAAACTCGGTACCGGAGCTGCCACTAGAGCCACCGGCGAAGTACTCAGTCATGAGGCATTTGCCGGGCTTTCGGCGGCAGCCAGAAAGGAATTGCAAGACACGCTCGCCAAGAATTTAGCTCAGAGCCTCCAGCAACAAATTGTCAGCGGTATCTCAAAGAGCGAGGCGGAACTTATCAAAGGAGCCATTGCCAAGACGGCGGAGCGAGGGCTGCTTAATACCGAGCAAAGTCTAATTGCCTCAGAGATTCTCAAAGAGTCAGTTGCCAAATCGATTGCCGCAGAAGGAAGAGCGATGCTCGTCACAAAGTCTCTGGCGCTCAGTCAGACAAGCGGAGTTTCCGGAGCAGTGCTGGGCACCGCCACCCAGATGGGTATCGCCGGAAAGGATATGAGCTATGAAGACCTGCGAGATTCAATCCTGAGAGGTTCACTCGGTGCCTTCGGCGGTCACCTTGCCGGTATGTCGGCAGGCAGTTTTTCAAGCAAACTTGCAAAGGAACCAAGTTTTGTCGGGAAATCATTCGATGCCGTTGCCGCGCCGACATCTCTTATATTAGGAATGACCGGAGCTAATTTTACAGCTGAAAATCTGGTTGCAGCAATGCGACAGGAAGGCTACAGCGGAGAAGGTCTCAATCACCAGGTGATCAACGCAGCCTGGGCTCCGCTCTTTCAACATCTGCGTGCCAGGGTCGAATCACATTCACAAACGACTCATCCATCGCTGCGCGCCGCGCTGCATTCCGAAAGCGAGGTCCCGGCAAACCAGAGGTCTACCGGTCACACCGTCCTGCACAAACTGGAGGCGGATCATATAGCCTCGCGCCTTGCCGAACTCGAGGACAACTTGGCGAAACAAAGAGCCAGTCTCGCTCCAGACGACCTTGTCGTCCGTGAACAGGAAATCCGGACCACCAGAGAGCAACTCAAATCAAACCTTGTCAATGATGCCGCAGACATGCTCGCCACCACCCTCGGTATTCCGCAAGAGAAAGCCTCTGAAATAGCAGCCAAATTGCTTGAACTGCACGATCATCAGGGTAGTGAAATAGCCGGCTTTTTCTCCCCTCAGGAAGGCAATGTCAACCTCTATGTCGGCAGCCAACTCATGAATAACTCCAGACCAGGTCAGACAAATCTCCATGAATTCGCTCACCTGGCTGACGCCGCGCGTTATCAGGCACTCTATGATGCCAACCCTAAACTGTTCATCGAGACTCTTGTCAATGACTGTGTTTCCGGCTCCTTCAGCAAAGGTAGAGCGAGGCTGGAAACCGAAGTCTTCGGCGAAGGAAGCTTCGAGCGTAAGGTCGCCTCTCAGCATGGCTTCACCAAGGAAGACATCAATTTTGCTCGCACTCAACTTAAAGACTATCTGGCGCAAAACTCCAGAGACGGGAAATTGCCACCGGTGCCGGAAGCTTCCGAACTACACAAATGGATTCTCAAAAGAGGAGCTGAATTTCCTAACAACGATTACGCTCAGAATCAAAAGCTCATCTTCGAGATGCGCCGAGAAATCTCCAATGCTAGAGTAACCTTTGCCAATACTAGATTCTCTGAGGAGGCTTTGACAAAACCGGCGGTAAAAGCGCTTGTCGACGCAACCCGCGCTAATATGGGCGATCTAACCACCAAGGCACCTTTCCAACGGATGCTTTCCGGGGTTTCAGACGCCACCATGGGTCTGTCGCACGACGGTCTCGACTATTACCTTTATGGTTCAAGGTACGAAAACAGCGCCAACCGAATTCAATATTCACGAGCTCTTCAGG
>JAFLCK010000030.1:0-55695 GCA_017303615.1 Obscuribacter phosphatis (SeqCode) | reverse complement strand
TCTGGCTTTTCACCTCGGCGATCATCTTTGCCACAGCAGCCATGGCCACATCGGGCGACGGCTCGGCGCAGACATAACTGCCGCCGCCCGGCTTGGGCAGCACAATGATGCCGCGCGCCGAGGCGTCGGTGGTGGTGATTGTCGGCTTGCTCGGCTCGAGTGTATGCACGCCGACAGCAGGCGAAACTGCGCAGCCGCCAAGCGAGAGCGCGGCAATAGTGATAGCAGCAACAGCTGCTAGAGATCTATACTTCATCATTTTTCCTTATTTATCTATTTCGGTTTGCCGGGCTCGGCAGGCGAATTTTGTCCGGCAGATGGGTCTACAGAAGGATCTATAGAAGGTTCTATAGAAGGTTCTGAGGGAGCCCCGGGCTGCGGTCCCGAGGACTGTCCTTTTGTCTGTGCAACCGGAGGAACAACAGCCACAGGCGCCTGGCTTGGTGCTTGCATCGGTGCCTGCGCAGGTACTTGCGACAAACTCGCAGAACTCGCAGGTGGCACCACCGGCGGTGAGGGCGGCGTTCCTTTATAAAAGATGCTTTCGAACACCGGCAACGTCAAAGTCGTCAGAATAAGCAGAACCGACCCATATACAGGCTTGTACCAGGCGAAGGTTGCTGCAAACGGTCCGCCCAAGGCGAACACCCAAACCGCAAATGCCAGAGTCGAAGCCAACCAATAAAAGGTCTTGCTCGACACGATGCCGGGCGGCTCTGTTTTGACATAACAGACATACAAAGGTGTGAGCGAAAGAAGAGCGACGAAGACCGCCCAGGTCAACCAGAGCGGGCTATTGCCTCCTTCTTTCAAGATGCCGTCGAGGGCCACATAGCCTGCCACGATGTCGGCGGGAAGGTAAGTAGGCCGAGGGAACTACCCCCTCAGCCTCTCACAGAACTGGACGTGAGCCTCTCGACTCATCCAGCTCCCATTACCGAACAGTATTTGCTCCGGAGATTTTCCAGTGGGCGAACAGGCTCGGCTCTCTTCGAGAAATTGCCCATAGCCACTCTCTTGCCCGCTTAGGGGCTCTCCGTAGCGATTTGTATTTCTTCATTGCCCATCGTTTCAGGTGCCCGTTGAAGCATCGAAAGATTGGAAACATCTCGGTCGGATTGAACCGCCCATAGTAGTTAATCCATCCTTGCAGCACTGGATTAAACAAGGCTGCTAGTTCTTCAATACTCTTAGGACTACTTTCATTGATTTTCCAGCCCCTAATTCTCTTCCGAATTGATTTAGCTGCTTTGTCGCTTATGCCTGGACTGAACGTCAAGAATTCCTGCTCCGTTTCCTCATTGAAGGCCGGACGCGGGCGAAAAGTGTATCCGAGGAAGTCGAATTTTTCGTGTTCATATGAACCTTTCCGATTCTGACTTTTGCAAAATACAATTTTCGTTTTCTCTTCGTTCAGCTCAAGCTTCATCACGGCAAGCCGCTGCTCCATCATTCGTATCAAGTATTGAGCCTGTTTCTCTGAGTAGCAATGCACAACAATATCATCGGCAAAGCGTTCGAATTTGGCTTTTGGAGAGTTCTCCGCAAACCATTTGTCAAATGCATAGTGCAGATATAAATTGCTGAGTAAGGGCGAGATCACTGAGCCCTGCGGGCTTCCGCGGTCTCGCGATTCAAGGGTGCCATCCTCCAGTTGAACTGGGGCTTTCAGCCATCGTTCTACATAAAGGACTATCCACGGCTGTTTTGCATGCCGTCTTACCATTTCTAACAAGTACTTGTGGTCAAGATTATCGAAAAATGCCTTAATGTCTAGATCTAGGACCCAGAACGCTCTAAAACATCTTTCTCTTGCCTTTGCCACCGCATCAAGTGCCGATTTCTGCGGCCGATAGCCATATGAATCTTCGTGGAACATTGGTTCCAGCTCAGGTTCAAGGTATATCTTTGCCACCATCTGCGCTACCCGGTCTACCACTGTTGGCACACCCAGGTACCTGACGCCTCCTGTTTTCGGTATCTGCACCCTTTTAACCGGCGGTGGAAAATACGCCCCTGAGGACATACGATTCCAAATCTTGTACAGATTCTCTTCTAGAGATTCTTCAAAATCCGCAATGGATTGCTCATCCACTCCGGCCGCGCCTTTGTTTGCTTTCACTCGTCTGAAAGCCTCTTCAACGATAGTTTGAGAAATCTCAAACTGTTTTGTTTTACTCATTTGGTTCTTCCTCTTTTTAGTAGAGTTGTCCTGTAAATAAAACTCGGTAACGCGGCCCCTTTGCTCCATCTGCGTTAACAGACTTCATCGCTACTACGGGCCGCTCCGTCCCTGTGCTCCGCTTCGGTACTCTCACTCTTACAGTTTCCGCTGCTTGAGTTTCTCCCGTATCCACCAGCTGCTTGCGTACTTCCGCGCTTGCTTTGGCTTCAGCATCGGAACGACAGGTTCCCATGTTCCGCATAAGAGCCTGGTTCAAGCTCACGCCACCTTTACACCGGACACCACCTAGTCGGCAATTCAGGCCTCCACTAGATTTATCCCAGAAGCGATACACCCCCCTGGTTTTGATGTCATTCATATTCTTCACGATGCGTCTTCAGTGGTTCACTTGCGTTCGTCTTCTTGAACCTCACCTGACGTGTCTAGCACGCCTTTTAGCCGTAGCGCTCAGCACCCTGGCTCTTTACCAGAGCACCCTACGGTGGTTTGAAGCCTCCCCCTGATGGGCGGCTTCGGAGGGCCTACCTCCATCTCTCATGCAGCATCCCGAAAAGGTGATGCCTATTCAGTTTTGATTAGACGTCACCCCCCAGGTTCATGGCACACTATAACGAATCAACTTCTCGAAGTAAGAATCAGTGTCTTTGCTGCCAGGCGGCGGTTCTTGCGCAGCAAAGCGCAAACCCCACCTTCGCTTGGGCAAAGGTGAATTGTCTTCTGAGTCAGCCATTTTGACTCCTTTTTACAGGGACCTACTTTCTTTAGGTCTACCTAATTTGTCCGAAACATCATTGAAAAGACCCCGTCAAACGCCTTAACCGTGCGTAATATTCCAATATTCTGCATCTGTCACGGCGCTCTATTTGACCGATGACAAATTCACCATTGGGATAGGCCGCTTCCAAAGATGTCTGCCTTCTCTGCCAGAAAATCGCGACATGTCAATGTATTCGCGCTTCTAATGACAGACATCCAAATCAGGGTTGTGAAAGGCTCCAGCGCAGGCACTGATAAGGGCTATGGGGTTTTAACGCAGAATTGGCGGGGGTTTTTCAGGAGTGCCTCGGAAATATCGGATTAAAAGGGATACGCCCAAAATAACCCCGCCAAGCAGCCCAGTTCAAACCTTTCCGGGTGAAACGCTTCTTATTAATAGAAAGATATCAGCATGGCCGCAAACCCAGGAAATTCAACCCAGCAAAGTACATACACCCACCTGACATCGCACCGATACCTGTTTTTGTAGTCACCTTTAACCGCTCTCAAAATCCACTACGCTCGCTAGCAAACCCGGGCCATCTTGAATACCCCGAAACCCGCATTAACATTGCCTTTAGATTTGCCACCAAAGATGATACTGCACTCACCACGGCTCTCCATGCGCCTTATCCCCCAAATGGGTGATGCACACGGCTATCGCTAATGTCACAAACATAGGCCGGGACTAATCTTACAATGTTTCGACATTGCAATGTTGTTGCGAACGCGAAACATACAACCCCTATAAGCCGCACCGCAACTAAGTTTTACAATCAATAGATTCTGTGTTCAAAAAGAAGTTTTCTGCTTGCCGCAATATCGAATCAACCTTCTCGCTCCTGGTGCCCACTACAGATACTTGCCGCTAAGATTCAAACAGAACCCTCCGGCCGGTTCATCGCGCTCCTCTGATTTAGCAAGAATAGCCCGGCATTTTGAAGGCAACGGCTATTTAGCACAAGAGTCACTTGTTATCGTCAAGCGAGGTACATACTGCACTACGCTATCATTAAAGAATCCGCCACCACCGGCACGAATGCGTTGATTAATGGTCAGAGAAGTCTTGCCATTCTCATAGGTATATGAGGGAACGAACTGGTCAGACTTGGGGAAAACATCTTCCCACAGACACGGACCTAGTTCCTGGAGTTTAGCGGCAACTTGTCTGAAATCACCATGCTCGATTTTATCGGCTAATGCCGCCCTAATCTCAAATTTAGCATTGCGCTTTTCAGCGGCTTCAGCCTCTTCCTTTGTCAGCTGATGTCCATAGACAGTTGAAAAATCAAAATCAGGCATAGTGGGGAGTACCTCAGGGTTTAAGCAGCGTTCGCCGTTTCGGGGATAAATAAACGGTAAACCCGACTGCCTAAAATCTGCATCAAATCAAACTGCTGTTTACCAACGCGGTGCTTTCAGCCTGCTATCAATATCTTCGCCGCCAAAGGCAGGCGCAACTTTCAGCAGAGGCTTGAGCTTCAGTGACTGAAAAGTCTGAGCAGTCTGCGCGGCGGCACGGTCGAAAGAGGCAGCAGGAGCCTGTAAATAGACTTCTTGCACCGACCTGCCGTCACCGCCGGCATCAATATACAAAGCCTTGACCTTTAAATCTATCGACTTATGGCGCCCCTCTAAAAGAAGAGCGTTGCGACCATCGACGGCAACAGTGCTGGCCTTGCTCACAGCAAACGAATCGATATTGCGCTCGCCCAGCAAAAGGCCAAGCTGCGAAAGCTCGCTCTCTTTTAGATCACGCTCCTCTCCCTGCAAAACTCGCTTAAATGCATCAGCGGTTTCGGCATCAACAAGACCACGAGAATGGAAAGCCAAGATAGCGTTATTAGTCTCATCGCCGGTTGCCGCACTCTTGAAGGCAGTAAACGAACCCACGGCGTTATCAGAGTTTTCGCCGAGCTTCGACCAACCAGCAGGAATCTTAGCTGAGTCTATCTGCCCTATAGAAAACGACCGCCCTCTCTGCTCAGGCGCACCATCGAGGAAAGTCGCCAGAAGAAGCTCTTCAGGCTTCATCTGCTCAGCAGCATCAGATGCCTTGCCGGCATTTTTATTTGAGACATTCTCAATCGGCTGAAGGAAGTCTTCCATTATGATCTCCTGTGCTGGCCAACAGCCCTGAGCATTTCCTGCCTGAAAGCCATTTGCTCACCTGGGGGCAAAGACTGAATTATTTCACGCATCTGGGCAGCAATATGAAAACGATTATTTCGCTCTGAATTGCTTTGATTCTGCGATCTACCGTAGATATCGACTACCACCGAGCTGAAAGTTTCTTTGCTGATCGAACCAGAACTTCTCATCTGGTTGAACATCTCAATTTGGCTTTGCAAAGGCATAGCCGCCACAGCTTGCATGCGCAAACTCCAGGTATCGTTCGAGAACGGCAGAGGTGGATTTCCTCTATAGTATGCCGAATCAAAGTTTCTGATGCTCGCCCTAAAGAGATGGTGATAGATGTTATCGGTATAGTTGCCGCTCAGATGCATGCGTCTCAGGGCTTCTAAGTGGAAGCGCTCATCCATCACACCCTCTTTCTGCATCTCACCCGCACGCAGCATCATCTCTCTAGCCCGAGTACTGTTGCGTGGATCGCTCATAGAAAAATAAAGCATATCGCTAGAAATTTGCTTAGCGGCAGACAAGCGATCACGATCGCTGCCCCATTGATTATCGATAGCCACTTTTGGCGGATTACCCGGGGTGTAATCGGTGATATTCACAACATGCCAGCCACCACTGCCGCCGGCCGCACCATTGCCGCTATCGGCAAAGAAAGGTTGATTGCCGGTGTGTACCATCACCACCAAAGGCATATTTCCGTCTCTTTTGGCCGCTTCCAATCGCTCTTGCAACTCTCTCGGAGAACGCACATTTCCATAGTCTAAAAGCCAGTCTCCGCTTTTCTCACCCGATATTTCATTGCCGATGAGACGCAGTCTATCGGTGGTCAAATCGGGTTGGCGAGTGCCGGCGTCTTCGGCACCCAAAGTACGAAAGAGCAAATTAGGACGGCCAACCTCGGTCGGTGGATTAGTCGAATAATCCATCAGTCGCTCTCCACTATCTGGAGGGGTGCGACCAGGTTGTGGCGCCCTTTGCTCATAGCGAACATTGGGATTTTCTTTCTGATAGTAAAGATTGACGGCAGCCACCTGAAAGATCTGACCGGCAAAATCTCTCACGCCATCGGTCTTTCTGAGCGACTCGGCGCCATTGCGAGGCACCAGCGATTGGTCATCGACTACCACCGTGGTACCGTTGCGCGAGACATAGCGACCGGTGGTGGCGACATCGGCGACGATGCGGGCAGCCTCAGAAGGATTGCGCCAGTAATTGCGCATCTCGAGGGTGGCTACGTTGCAAGTGTTATGCTGCCCTTGGTCTATGCTGGTCGGATCGGCAGCGTGCTGCAAAACCTGCCTTGCTAATGCACGCCTTTGCTCGGCGGTTATAGGCACCTCGGGATTATCTTTAGCCTCTAGCAACTTACCAACTTCGCGATAGGTCTTGATTATTTCTTCTTGGCTCAGGCCACGCCCCTGAGCGGAAGCCTCGAAGGCCGCCATGCGCTCTCGCAAGTCGCGTGAAGACCCAGGCTGACCGGCCTCACTGGCTTCAAGCAAGCGAGCGCGAGCAGACTCAAGAGGAGTCCCTGCCTCTTCACGAGAAAAGCCTTGTATTTCAGAACTAGCGACTGGACGTCCATCTCGCACATCAGACGAACGCTGCGAAGAGCTGTTTATATCAAAAGCCGACGAGCTTTGCATCGGCCTGCCATCACGCACTTCAGAGACTGAAGAAGAGGAGGAATTTTGCACAGAAGAAGCATCCACAGATCCGGCTTGCCCTTCAGAGACGAGTTGCAAGTTCCCGAATTCTTTAGAGGCAGCCTCACTGCTGGCGCCGTCTGGGCGAAAGAGAGCCGTCGGCGCCGTCTTGAAACCATCAATCAGGTCGGAACGGACTGCGTCCTTGGCGAGATTATCCGACTTATCTGCTTGGTCGGACTGCGAAGGCGCTTCTTTGGCGCTAGATCTATCGACTTCTTTGGTAGCCATTGTATTGGTAAGAAAATGCCGTCCCGTAGGCGGGGCGAAAAATTATGGGGATAGGGGAGGTTCGGTAGGAAACCAGACTAATAGATCAACTGTAATTAATTTGTTAAAACCCACGAAATATCCCCCGGTTTTGCTGAAAACAAGGCAACCGTCAAAAATGCTTCGCCACAGCGGCCAACTTATGGGCCATTTCGTTAACGCCCTCCGGTAGATGAAATCTTCATTCTTCCTGCCTATACTCGGGAAGCTTAATGCCGGTGGACACCACCACTGGTTATTCAAAAACAACACAACAAACAGAAAGCAGAGTCGGCCTCGTCACCAGATAAGGCTTGCTTTTGCTTGCCCCCACCTCAACTAACACCTCAACGATTATCAAAGGATAGAAAAATGAAGGTCAATCTAACCGCCCTAGCTTTCGCGATTGTTATGGCTGCCTCAGCCGGAAATGCTGCCCTCGCTAGAGACTATTTCGTCTCTAAGAAGGGCACAAATGCCGATGGACTGACTTGGCAATCGGCTTGGAACGAAATGAATCAAATCAAGTGGAATCAGTTATTGCCTGGCGACCGCGTTGTATTAGACGGTGGGGCCTTTGGTGGATCGATGATTTATACATCACCAATGAACATACAAGCAACCGGCAGCGGTCTGCAATTTGTAATAGTCTCAGCCAGCAATGAGCCTGACCGCTCGGGCGATGTCATCATCAATGGTCAAAATAAAGCCAATTCTTTTGGCGTAGTTGTCCAAAATTCAAAAAACCTGGTTTTTCAAAGCCAAAGCAGAAGAGGATGGCTGAAGATCAGGAACTGCTCTAATGGACTTTACACCAGAGGCAGTTATCAGAACTATTTTCAAGGTCTCGATATCGCCAATTGCAAAGTCGGCGCCCACCTGGAGGGAGACAGCGTAACGCTAAATGCTTCCGATATTCACGATAACGATAGAAACGTGGAGATAGTCAATGCCTACGCCTCAACCGGCACACAGTCACCAAGCGGTCTTTCAAGTTGCTGGGTCTATAACAAAACAAACATTCCCACAAACGCTCCCTTCTCCGCCGGAGTAGTAGTAAGCGGCAATGCCTCCATTGGGGGACCAAGCAATGCTTTGGGCAATGCCTGGGTAACAGACAGCGTGATCGGACCTAATGTCTATAGGGGCGTGCAAAACAGCGTTGCGGGCTTCCAAGTCAGGGGCTCACTCTTCCTCAATCCTATTGATTCTTGCCTGCAGTTGGATAATGACACCACAGTAGATAGATGCACTCTGTTCGTCACGCCCAAGAATATCTTGGCGCAGACTCACAACACCCTAAATATTCGCAGCGGCAAAAACACCATCAAGAACACCATCGTCTATCAAGGCGTGGTTAAATCACCGCTCGGCATCTCTTACGGACCTGCCAACACGCAATTCGGCACCTTGGGCAATACCACTGCATTGAGTGCGTCTATGGTCGATCCGCAATTTGTCAGCCCCGTAGGCACCTACACTGCTGATGTTTCCTTCGCCAAGCTGCGCAACAGCTCCTTCAAACTAAAATCTGGTTCTCCTGCTGCCGGCACAGGCGCTGTTGTCACCTCGGTAGACCAAGTTTTGGTACGCCCCTTCTAGAGTCGTTCGCCGAGAGTAAGAGGAACAGATTTCAGTTAATGCAAGCAATGCTGATCTGTTCCTCTTTCTCTCATCACTAAGCTTTATTGCAATTCAACAAACCAGCAAAGGTGCTCAAGATGAAGAGTTTCGCGCCAACCAAAATAAGTAGGAAAAGAGCCACCGGAAGAAACAGACGAGGTAGTCTGCTGGTAGTGATCATGCTCACCTTGATTGGTGTTGCTATCTTTTTCTTAGGGGTGATTGACCTCTCTGTCGGACTGACAAAGGCAAATCGCAAGCACTATGAAGTGGAAGCAGCCGCCCTGGCTGCCGCTCAAGAACTATCGCGTCTCGTGATTGAAGATCCCTATTTTGGTTATATTGGGCTAGGCGACTTAGCGCCGACAGGCAGCCTCGCAGCTCAAGACGGTGAGCCCCTGCCTGTCAGCAGCATCAATACTCTTATGTCGGCAGCAAGAAACCGTCTGGTGATTGCCTCCGAGTTAGATAATCCAACCCTGGTAAAACTTTCACTGCAAGATCTCAAACAAGCAAAGCGCGCCGCTCGCGATTTGGAAACAGCTCTAACTGAGGCGCTCAAGCCAAGTCAGAAAGGCAAGTTGAAAGATCGTAACGGAGAATCGATAGATGTTTACGGTGCCGCCGCCAAAGTATTGAGCCAGGAAGTACAAAACTCATTCACTCTGGAACTGGGTTATTTGGAAGGTTCCGGCAGCACAGTATCGCAAGCACCGAAGAACTTCGCCCTAGCCAAAATCAACCCAAACGAGCTAGACAAGGGAATTTATAGACCTGACAAAAACTATGCTTATCTCAATGAGAACATCTACTTCGCCGCAGTCGGTCGGCAATGTGCGCTTGTGCCAAGCCAAAACTTCAGAAGAATAGACGGCAATCATATCGCCAGTATCGTGAGAGTAACCAGCAAGGCTCGCATCGGCCTAATTGCCAGAGAAGAGTTGTCCGGACAAGTAAAGCTCAGCGCTTGCGCCCAGCCCCAAGCCCTTGGCCAAAAGACCATCCCAGGAAGCTTCTTGCTCGACTTACCGCAAGGCAAAATCAATGGTATCAACACCCTGGCAGCACTACTCCATAGCCAAGTAGCCACATCCAGAGAAGTTCCATTTATGATTCCACGAAACGGAGACTTTCCCTCTAACGGTGCCAAGAGTCGAATAAGCGACTCTGCAGAGTCACTCCCCTCTCAGAATTCCCAGACTGAAACTTTGTCTGCTCCGCTGAGCGAGCTTATAGCAACAGCTTTTCATGATTGGCTGCGTACCGGCGCTGACAACCTGGATATCGACTCAGTACTGCAGGCGGTGCGGTGCCAAGAATTTCAACCTTCTCTTTTTGCCCTCTCAAGCCCCGATTCTGCAAGATTTGTCAGATTCGACCTAGACAACCAGGGTACCGTTAGGGTGAACAGAACGGCAACCTGCCCTTTCAATTCCACCCGCGTGCACGAAAATCAGCTTTACTGCTTCGCCTCTGCATCACTTAAGAGTGCCGGGGGGCTTTGTTCAATCAGCTTAACCGATCAAGTCAATAAACTTGGACGCCTAAACGGCGGCAGGCATGGCGGGCAACCTATCGCCCCAGAGACGATCAACTGGACAGATCTAGCACGCTACAGTGAGTCGGGTTTTGCTGCACCTATTGCTGGTCGAGGCAAAGAGCTGGGGCTCTTGGTGGAGGGCAAAGAAAGTCTTTTGGCCGATGGCGGCATATCCTGCCAAACGGCGACTTTTCTAAACAAATCTAGGGCTGCCATAGATCAGCCACGTTCGACACATTATTCAGGCGGGCTGGCTGTAGCAGTCCAACTCTTTCCAGATGCACCCGAACTAGCCGACTAAGTCTCAGCATCACAAACTCTAGTTGTGGAAAACTTGCGAGAGCTTGCGCCTGTGCTAATATTCTCGTCAATACTTGGAAAAGTGAGCTTATGAAACAAGGTATCTCTAAAGTAACCGAACAAGGCGTCATAGTTAATTGTCGCGCTATATTGAGCGACCTGGACGGCACCTTGGTCGATTCGCAGTTTTGTGTCGATTATTCCTGGCAAGTCTGGGCCGAAGACCGCGGTCTAGATTTGGCGGAAGTAATGAGGGTCTGCCACGGGCGACGCACAATCGAGACGGTCAAAGACATAACACCGCATCTTGATGCCCAGACCGAAGTGGCTTTCTTGGAAGAACTGGAAGCCACCTGCACCAAAGGCTTGGTACCGGTGCTCGGCGCCCATAAACTTGTGGCGGCGCTCGCCCCTCATCAATTTGCCGTGATCACATCGGGCTCACACCGCCTGGCCAGCCATCGCCTCACTCATACCGGCTTCACTCCGCCGCGCGTCTTTGTCACCGCCGATGATGTCATAAACGGCAAGCCTCATCCAGAAGGTTATCTTAAAGCGGCGCGCGAACTTGGAGTAGAACCCAGTCAGTGTGTGGTTCTGGAAGATTCACCGGCAGGCATCAAGGCTGGGAACAGCGCCGGCATGATTACTATCGGCATTGCCGCCCACTCTGGTGAGCACGACATCTCGCATGCTCGCTATGTGGTGCAAGACCTTACCTGGCTGAGAGTCTTTCAAGAAGGAGAGAATCTCAAACTAGAACTAAAGGCGTTAACAAAAGCCGACTAATTTTCTCTCTACCAATTTTGCCAGGCTAATCTACACCCGGCTAATCTTCACCCGGTACAATCACTTGGGGCTGAGCCGGGGGCTCGGGCTGACCTTCGGCACCAGTAAAGAATAGGCGATGGGCGGTTTTGCCAATTTCATAGACATCATGTTTGCGCAGATTGCTCAGAGCAACCAAACCATAGTTCTTTTCAGGAACCAAGATGAGAAGCGAAGCGACACCAGGAGTGCCGCCATTCCAACTGACTTGATGGAACCCGCCGATGGCTTGATTGGTTGCAGCGGCAAAACCGAAAGCCCACTTGTTTGGCTCGCCCGTTGTTAAAGGCGGTCTTTCATACCACAATAACTGATAAGCACGGGGCGAGAGAATTTGTCTAGAAAGCAGACCATTAGCGTATTTGATCATGTCGTTGGAAGTGGAAGCAAGCATACCGGCAGCGGTAGTGACTGCTGGATTTTTATAAGAGACAGGATGCAGTTGCCCCTGTCCTTGCCCGTCTCCATAAGCCTGAGCGACTCGCCCGGTCGGCTCCATGATCACGGTCGTAGCCGTGCTGCTCATACCAAGAGGCTGCAAGATTGTCTCTCTAACTGCCTCTAGATAGTGCTTGCCGTAGGCTTTTGCAATCACAGAACCAACCAAGCGATAAGAGAAATTAGAATAGAGATATTGCGAACCAGGCTCGGAAGCCAGAGGAGTACTGTTCAATATTTCGAGCTCTTTGTCCCAAGGTACTTCGCGAGACAGTTGCGAAGGCACACCGGCAGCCATAGATGCCACCCAGCGCACCGGCAATTTGCGATAAGGTCCTTCCAGACCATCGACATATTTATCGAGGGGATCATCGAGATTGACCAGCCCTTTGTCGACCAGAGAGAGCAAGGTCACACCGGTGAAAGACTTGGTCACCGAAGCCAGACCAAAAACCGTATCTGTAGTTGCCGGTATGTTCTTTTCAAGATCGGCATAACCATAGGCTTTCTGAAAAACTGTCCGGCCATCTTTGACGATGGCTAAAACATAAGCAGGCACATTGAACATTTGCATTCGCCTAATCACCATAGCGTCGATGGCGGCAAGACGACTGGCCATTTCGGCGGCAGAGGGCTCCGGACGCTGAGCGGCGGCGACATTTTGAGCATGGGCTTTATGCGATGCAAAGCCGCTAAACCAGCTCATCCCCGAGGCAAGCAGAGCCAACGAAAGCAAAGAAAAAGAGAACGCCCGCTTTGTAGTTGAAGGTCTCATTTAGTTTTTTCCTCTTTGGGTTGCTCTTTTAGTTCTTGTTTCTGTTCTTCTGTAGATTTGTCTTCAAACCAAGCAGGGCTGAAACTAGCGCCAAAACCAGCACTCTTGGCACCGAGTTCGGGTCGATAAGGGTTCTGACAAACAAAAATCAAATAGATATTCATCGACAAAAATATGGCCACAAAAGCAGTCATTATCACTTGCGAAAGCAAACTTTCCACAAAGAAGAAATAGGTGAAGATGATAATCAAGACACCGCCTGTGATAAGCACACCCCAAAGCACGGGTGAAAGCTGATTGCGTGCAGCCACCATGCGATGTTTTCTTGATTCGGCAAGATCTTTCACTTCATCAACCATTGATTCATAAAAGACTTGCTCGTGATCATTGCGAGGATGATACTCGACCACTGCACTCCAGAGACGGCGGTAAGGCGCTACTGTTGCTTCTTTCTCAAGACCCTGCTCGACTTTAGACCAGTCTTGCTGCACCACTGCCTCGGCATAGCTATGCAATTCGCCTCTAATTTTGTGTCGCGCCGCAGGCTCGAAAGGGCCAGACAAATGATAGATATTACTGAGCTTATTGGCTTCGGCAGCGGCTTCGCTGCTGGCTTCATCAACTTTGCTCTGGGCCGATACAACCACTAGACCAACAAGAATGGCATAGAGTGTGCCGACAATAGCAATGAGAATACCGCCGACCTCATGCCCCGGTTCAAGCTTTTCGCGCTTAACCCGCGAGCGCACCAAAACCAAACCGAGTATCGAGAGAGCTGTTGTGCCTCCCACTATAGCCAAAAATTCAAGCAAGGAACTCACTTCTTTTGCACTCGTTCAATCTCGGCATTGATGGCGGCAATGCGGTCTTTGGTCATGGGATGGGTGGAAAGAATAGACAAAGCATCAGGAATTTTAGTGTGTTCTTTTTCAGTTTTAGAGTCTAACTTCTGAAAGAACTTCACCAGACCATGTGGATCGTAACCGGCTTTAATGGTCAGGTCTACACCGAAAGTATCGGCCTTAGCTTCTTGATCGCGACCAAAACGCAGCCCCTCTAGGCTCTCGCCCAATTTTGCCATATTGAGCAGAGCCAAGACTCTTTTGTCGTCTCCGGCGCCGCCAAATAAAATCATAAAGATTGCCCCGACGCCCATGTTGCGCACCGCCGCTTTGAGAGTATCTCGATGAATGACATGACCAATTTCATGACCCACTACACCAGCCACTTCATCATCGCTCTCAGCCGTTTTGAGCAGCCCTTCGTTCACTACCACCACACCACCTGGATAGGCGAAAGCATTGATTTCTTCCGAATGATCATAGAAAAATCTGAATCGATAGGGCGTCTTGCCTAAGGCAGCGAGAAGTCTTTTGCCAATGCGCTCTACCCGCTCTTTTTGCGGCACTTCCTTGTTTTCAGCTTCATGAAGCTTGGCGAGAAAATCACCTATCTTGCTTTCGAATTCGGGGTCGACGCGGCTCACCGCCATATCAACCATTAACGCGAAGGAAAAATAGAAGACTAAACAGAAAACAGATATGGTGCCTATAACGGTGGTCCAATAGCGCCGGTCATGCCCTTTTCGCTTTTCAGCTCTGGCGATCAACTCTTCGATTTGCTTGCCTAAAGCCGATGAGCGCGTAAAAGCCAATAGCTTCGGCAAAATGGTCTCATCATTGAAGATTACTGCCCAAGCCGATCCCGGCGGCTCTATTTTGACCCGCAGACCGTCTTGGCCGGTGAGAGAAATTAGAGCCCGACTATAGTCGAGCTCTTGCAAGCATTCGCCGGCATGGCAAACAACCACCTTAGAAGAAGCAAACTGCACTTCCACATCGCGACTCTGGGGTTGTCCCTTTTCATAGTATCTGGCGCTGAAGCCTTCGCTCACTAGCATGACCGGCGTCTATCTTAGCCGCTGGTCGTAGGCACGAAGCGACGTACCCAGGCCCCGAAAGCTTCGGGATTTCTAGTTTGAATGTAGACTCGGCCCGGTCCGGTAAACATACAGCCAAGACCTTCTCCGCTTGTAAAGCTGCTTACCCAGTTTTTTCCGGCTTTGACGATTTCATAGCTGGTATCGCCGCTCCAGGCAACTAAATGCCCATTGTCCACCATATACTTTTCACCTGGCGGAATATCGATTTCCATAATGGCTCCAAAGGCGCTCACAGCAAAACCACCGTTGCCCTTGAGGTGCAAAACAAAGAGACCGGCACCCGAAAACAAACCCGATGTCAGCTTCTGAGCCTTTGTATCCATCTCAATTTGATCCATGGCAGCAAGCATGCAGCCACTCTTGACGAAATAATCCTGCCCGCCACTAATGTGAATGACTTTCACATCGCCGGGAGGCGATGGGGCAAGAAGCACTTCCCCAGCCCCTTCGGTGGCTGATACTTCTTGGAAGAAAAAAGTTTCCCCACCCAAGACGCTGCGCTTGAGGGCGTTCATAGCACCGCCCCACATCTTGCCTTCGATAACTAGGTGTCCTGTTTTTGCAACCATGGCGCCCGACTCGGCCTTGATATGTTCGCCAGGCTGCAAACAAACTTTCAAGACTGCGTTAGAGCCTTCGTGCAAGAGTTGGTATTCCATTTTTCAAGCTCCACACTAGTGACATTGACGAGGCATTCTAGCACCAGCCAGATACTGGCAAGTGTCTATTGCAAACTTTATGAGACCGATCGACCAGCTGCAGGCGTTAAACTTCACCCTGCGGGAAAATGCCGTAGCCTACGCCGTAGACGTTTTTGATAAACGACTCAGAGCCATCAACATCTATTTTTTTGCGCAGTCTCTTGATGCAGCTGGAAAGCGCTTCCACGCCTACACTGGAATCATCCGACCAAACTTGATTGAGCAGGCGGTCGGCAGGAAACAGTTCGCGGGGATGCTTGAGCAGGAATTCTAAAAGAGCATATTCGCGACTGACGAGCGCCACTTCGTTACCGTCTACTTTGATGGAACGGCGCTCGGGCACAAGCTCCAACCTGCCAATCTTGACCGAAGGACTGGCAATTTTCACCGGGCGCCGCAAGAGAGCTTGCACCCTGGCCATCAGCTCTTTACCATGGAAAGGCTTGGTCAAATAATCATCGCCGCCGCTTTCCAACCCTTCCACCCGCTCTTCAATAGAACGTTTGCCGGTGAGAAAAAGAACCGGCGTCGGATTGCCTTCAGCGCGAAAACGCTTGACCAAGTCTGCGCCTTCACCATCGGGTAAAGCTCGGTCTAAAATAATCAACTCGTACTCGGAAGTCTCGATAAAATGCCGAGCCTCAGTGAGATCTTTAGCGATATCAACAGTATGACCTTCTACCGCAAGCCAACGGCTGACAACCCTGGCAAGGTCGGCATCATCTTCCACCACTAAGATCTTGGCCATCTATTTCAATACCCGCTTAAAAATTCGGCACTAGTCAAGTTAATCAGCTCAGCTCTCGCAAGGAATGGTGAACCAGAATACACAGCCACCTTCTTCACCGGCAAAGACTCCTATTTTACCCCCATGCAACTCGACAATATTCTTACATATTGACAGTCCCAACCCTGTGCCTTGAGTACTAATCTTTGTCTGGCCTGACTTGCCAAACTCGCCGGTTTCGCTGCTCTCGCCGCCTTCTTTCTTGCTTTTCAGACCGCGGTCTTCCTTGGCTTGCACCTGATAAAACCGGTCAAAAACCTGCCCTATCTTATCTTCTGGTATACCGCGCCCCCGGTCGCGCACTTCCACTCGCAAGTGGTTGCCCTGTTTGCGCCCTTTGACAAGCACCCGAGCCCCTTCCGGCGAAAATTTGACAGCATTGCCGAGCAAATTGACCAAGACCTGCACAATTCTCTCCTGGTCGCATTCCAATTCGTAGCTGCCCTCCAACCTGCTATCAATCAAGATGTTCTTTTTAAGAGCCAGTGGCTGCACCGAAGCTAGTGCCGCCTCAAAAATATCAGCCAGCTTTGCCGGCTCTTTGAACAGCTGCATCTGCCCTTGACTGATGCTTTCGATATCAAGCAAGTTATTGACCAGAGATAGCAAACGACTGATATTGCCTAGACAAGCCTGCAGGTCTTTCACGGCATCGGCACTAAGCGGTCTGCCGCTGCCGGCTTCAGCCAAAACAAGTTCCAGACTAAGTAAGACCGAGTTTAAAGGTGTGCGCAAATCGTGCGAAACCATAGAGGCAAATTCTTGCTTCATGCGCTCAATCTGCTTGCGCTGCGAGATATCGTGAATGACCAGATAATAGCCTGAGTCTGTCTCGCTTCTGGTAATGCACCATTCGGTCTCTACTATTTGTCCGGCAAAAGTTCTCACCGCAAGCTCTACCATAGAAGCGCCCGAATCAGACCGAGATTCGACTTTATCTTGCCTAGTTTTATCTTGCTGAGTCTTCTCTTGCTTGGCTTTGGCTTGCTTGAGAGCCGCGGTAAGCTTGGCACTATCGCCTTCTTGCAAGACTTCCACCGCTCGCATGCCGATTAGTTCATCTTTCTCATAGCCCCACAGGCGACAAGCAGCCTCGTTTACTTCTTCAAAGCGCAAATCTTCGCTAATCGAGCAAACAACATCCATGGCGTTATCAAGCACAGCTCTTTCACGGGCACGCAGCTGAGTCAGAGACAAATAAAGTTCCTGGCAGAGTTTATCGATGGCGGCAATCTCATCGGCACCTGCCACTGGTGCAAGCGGCGGCTGATTGGCGGCTAAACGGGCGGTATTGACAGTCAATCTATCAAAGCGACTGCTGGTGCTGCGATAAAGAAATATAGCCAACCCCAAAGCCATAAAGACACTGAGACCAGCCGAAAGAGCAATAGCCGAGCGCAATTCGCTGTCATAGCGCAAAAGCAAATCTTGCTTTCTTTGCATGTCACCCACACCGACCACCGAAAGCTGCATAATTGTCTGGTTGATTTTCTGCATATCGCTCTGCAAACCCAAAAGCGAAAGGCGCCGACTCATCTCGGTGCCGGAAGTACCAGGTCTGGTGGTGGAATTGAAAATCTGACCGATATGCTGAAAAGACTTCTTCAAATCTTGGCAAAGAGCGTATTCACCGGGATATCCGGCAGAAAGCCTTTCGATATCCCGCACAGCCCCGTTGATTTCGTCCACCAGACTTTCGGCGCGAGCATTGAGCATGTCGTAAGAATCTTTGTTCCAAGCCCGCATAATCAAGACGGTCGCCCGCTCCATATGCAAAATGCCTAGTTTATTGACAGCTGTGGCCATATCACGACCATGCGCTTCTGAACGCCTAGCCTGGTCCAGCTTTTCAACCATAGACCAGAGCACGCCGAAAATGGTCAGTTCAAAAACCACTGGTATCGCCGCAATAAAGAGAATTTTCTGAGAAAGACGCATTGTTTGAAAGCGACGAAGGGCGTAAAAATTGGGCAAAATCCAAGCCCAGAGGCTCGAACTATTCTAAACTGTTATGCTGAGATTAAATAGAGGGTTCTAGAGTGTCGGTGCCGGAAAGCACTATCTCGTCAAGTGCAGAGCATCTAAAGAGAGGCGGCGATTCAAGCGAGCGCCGCCGGCTGGTTCTGCTCTTTGCCGCCGGCTGCCTCTTGTATCTGCCGGGGCTTGGCAGCTATGGACCCCTCGACCCCACCGACAGCTTCTTTATCGAAGCCGGTCGAGAAGCAGTGGAAACCGGGCAGTATCTTGTACCGATGAACAACTATCAGCCCTGGCTAGACAAGCCGATTCTCTATTTTTGGGCGGTTTCGGCATCGATTATTTTATTCGGCGCATCAGAGGCAGCTATCGGCTTCTCCGGACGCATCTTCACCGCCTTGACCGCCCTTGCCTTTTCGTTCTGCGTCTACTATGGCAGCCGCAGTTTCATCGGCAAAAAACAAGCTTTCTTTGCTGCTCTCATTGCCATGACTTTCCCCCTCAGCGCCGAGCTTGGTCATATTTCACTTACCGATATGCCCCTCACTCTTTTTATGAGCGCCGGTCTCTATGGGCTTTTTCATTTCTTTCAGCAAGGCAAGATGAAGGCGTTCTGGTTGGGCTATTTCAGTCTAGCTCTGGCCTTTCTTTGCAAAGGTCCAATCGCCTTGATAGTTGTCGGCGCCATTCTCACTCTCTATTTTCTTGCCACTGCCGGTAATATCAAGTCTGTCTTTGTCTCAATTTTGAAGCTCAGACCATTTCTAGGATTAGCCTTAATCACGGTCATCAATTTGCCCTGGTATGCCGCCGCCACAATCGGCACAAACGGCGCCTTCTTTCGCGATTTTTTCATTACCCAAAACTTTGGTCGTATGGTTGGTACAGTCAACCACCAGCAGCCCTTCTGGTTCTATCTACCAGTTCTCGCCGGCGGGCTCTTTCCCTTCAACCTGCTCTATTTTTGCGCCCCGTCATTGCGCCTGCGCAAACAAGACCTTGCCGCCCGCACCAAGTTAAGCAAAAGCAAGGCATTCATCGTCTTTCAAACTATCTGGGCCCTGTTTGTATTGATCTTGTTTTCAATAATCAAAACCAAATTGCCCACTTATATTTTGCCGGCCATGGCACCCCTGGCGGTACTGGCAGCCAGGGCAGCGGCGCTTGCCCTGAGGCTGAAAGGCAAAGAAAAATTCTACCCCTTGGCTTTGATACCGCCGCCGGTATTAATTGCCGCCCTGGTGGTCAGCTATAAATCAGACGGTTGGGTGCAACTATTCCTCAGCCAGACCCGTTATCTTTTTATCTTTCTTTTGCTGGTCAGCTTGGTCAATGCCCTGCTTATCTTCAAGGGCAAACTCAAGCAGGCTCTGACTGTCTTGACTGCGGCAGCGGTAGCCGGGGTGGCGGTTTCTATGCCCCTGGCTCATATTGCCTTCTTTGAAGATAGACAAAAGCCGGTGGATAATCTTACCCGCACAGTTCTCGAGCGACAGGGCAGTCTTTGCACCATAATTCGCACCGAGCCTAGCTTTCCTTACTTCCTCAAAAAAAATGTACCGCTCATTAGAGATGAAAACGAAGCCAAAGCCCACTTAGCAAAGGCTCAGTCGCCGATTTTCGTGATGGCGCCCAAAGAAGTGCTGCAAAATATTTCTTGGTTTGGTACACCAGAAAAAATTACCGTGGTGAACAAAACTCGCAAATGGACCCTATTTGAGGTGAAGCCCTGAGCCGATGAACCCGAGCCTCTATCAAATAAATAGCAGAGTAATGTTGAATCGGCTGCGGCAAAGTAATGCTCAAGCCACCTTAGCCGACCTAGACGCCGGCGGCAAACTAGCCGGGTTTGACTGGATATGGCTTTTGAGCGTTTGGCAGACCAGCACCGCCGCCCGAGAAGTATCAAGAAAAAGAAGCGGCTGGCTGCACGAATTTCAAGACACCCTGCCCGACTTAAAGACCGAAGACATCGGCGGTTCCGGCTTTGCCATAGCCGACTATAAGGTAAGCGAAGACCTGGGCGGGGGGCAAGCTCTGGCAAAACTGCGGCAAAAGCTGAAGCAACGCGGTCAAAAGCTCATGCTCGATTTTGTGCCTAATCATATGGGTTTAGGGCACCGCTGGCTGCAGGAAAATCCTGCTTACTTCATAATGGCAGATGCTCGAGATGCAGAACAGGAGCCGCACAATTACTTCAAGGTAGACCAGCCGGGCGGCAAAGAGTTATATGTCGCCCATGGCAGAGACCCCTATTTTGAGGGCTGGCCGGACACTATTCAGCTAGACTACAGCAACCCCGCTCTGCAAGAAGAGATGATCAAGATTTTGCTCGATATTGCCGGGCAATGCGACGGCGTGCGCTGCGACATGGCCATGCTGGTGGAACCAGAAATCTTCGAGCGCACTTGGAAAAATCGCGGTGAATCGAGAAGACAGCTCAAGGGAGTCTACAAGCCCTTCTGGAGCGAAGCGATTAGCAGAGTAAAGGCTGAGTATCCCGACTTTTGCTTTATGGCGGAAGTCTATTGGGACATGGAATGGCAATTGCAACAGGCCGGTTTTGACTATACCTATGACAAAAGGCTTTATGACAGGCTGCGCAACGGCGACACAGCAGGGGTAAGAGCCCATCTCACCGCCGACCTGAGCTATCAAAGCAAAATGGCGCGATTTTTAGAAAATCACGACGAACCGCGAGCAGCAGCCGTCTTTAGTGAAGAGATGGAGAAAGCAGCGGCGGTAACCACTTTTCTCACACCGGGACTGAGATTCTTTCATCAAGGTCAATTCGAAGGCTTTTGCAAGCCAATTTCGCCGCACCTGGTGCGTGGCCCAGAAGAAAACGAGAACATCAATCTCAAGGAGTTCTACAACAACCTTTTAGCTGCCCTTATTGAGCCAACCCGCACAGGCACCTTCACCCTTTTGGGCACCAAGCCTGCCTGGCAAGACAACTGGACCTACTCATCAATTCTTGGTTACCTCTGGCAAAAAATCACACCCGACCAAGAAGATAGGGGAAAGAAAAAAAAGGCTCTTGAAAGCAACGGCAAGCAGGCCAAGCCGGAACCTGAAAAAGCCCCGGCCCGTGGCGACTGCCTGCTTGCCGTGGTCAACCTCTCAGACCATCAAAGTCAGTGCTATCTGCCCATGAACATTGCCGGATGTAATTTAATTCTGGAAGACAAGCTGTCGAATACAGTATATGAGCGAAAGGGCGACACCATGTCGCAAGAGGGACTTTATCTTGATATGAGCCCTTTTCAGTGTCATATTTTCGCCGTCTACGCTGCCCGTTCCCGGGTAAACTAATTGTTGGTCGCAAAGCCAATGCCGACCGAACCAACCCTTGACTTGCCGGAGGAATAATGGCGGAAAACTCGTCTCGCGCAGAAGTGGAAAGACTTGATGAAGCCAAAAGGGGCGAGCAAGACTGGAAGATGTGGGGACCCTATTTAAGCGAAAGACAATGGGGCACAGTCAGAGAAGACTATAGCGATAACGGCGACGCCTGGAACTATTTCACCCATGACCATGCCCGCTCAAGAGCCTACCGCTGGGGCGAAGACGGTCTGGGTGGTATTTCAGACAAACACCAAGTGCTCTGCTTTTCACTGGCACTCTGGAACGGGCAAGACCCCATCTTGAAAGAACGCCTCTTTGGACTGACCAACAGCGAAGGCAACCACGGCGAAGACGTCAAAGAGTATTACTTTTATCTAGATAGCACCCCTACCCATTCTTACATGAAGTACTTGTATAAGTACCCGCAGCAAGCCTTTCCTTATTCAAAGCTGGTTGAAACCAATCGCAGTCGCTCTCGCACCGAACTAGAATACGAATTAATCGATACCGGCGTCTTTGACCAGGACCGTTATTTCGACGTTTTTGTCGAATACGCCAAAGCCTCTGCCAATGATATTCTCATCAAAATCCAAGTCGAAAACCGCGGCGACAAAGCGGCGCCCTTCCACATTTTGCCGACCTTACTCTTTCGCAACACCTGGTCGTTTTCAGCTAATGCAGTAAGACCAGAGATCAGACTGGAAGCATCTAATAAAAAAGGTCTGCAAATCATCTCAGCCAAACACAAAGACCCGCTCTTTCAAGAATCACTGCCAGACTTTTATCTCTATTGCAGCGAGTTGGACCAAGCAAGCAATGTTTTGTTCTGCGACAACGAAACAAACTTAGATCGCTTCCCCCAAGATCCGTCACTGAATAGCTTGGAAGGGCGGCGTTATCCGAAAGACTCTTTCCATAGTTATCTTATCGGCGGCGACCAAGAGGCAGTCAACAAAGCTCAACTAGGCACCAAGGTCGCACCGCATTATCAATTTGAAGTACCTGCCTTAGGCAGCAAGACAATTTGCTTGCGCCTCAGCGCCTTTGACTTGCAGGCTCTCAAAGACCCGTTTTCAAAAGAAAACTTCGACGCCGTCTTTGCCGAGCGCAAGCTTGAAGCAGACCTCTTTTATGATGCGATCTATACCGAAGAAATGAAGAAAAACCCAGAGCAAATGCGGGTATTTCGCCAAGCGATGGCCGGCATGCTATGGTCTAAGCAATATTTCTATTACGACGTAGATCTCTGGCTAAAAGAGCACGGCGCAGACTTTCTTGATATTCAGACCAAGAAGCAGCCAATCCGCAATGCCGACTGGTATCACATGTTCAACGACGACATCATATCGATGCCGGACAAATGGGAATACCCCTGGTACGCCGCCTGGGATCTCGCTTTTCACACTGTACCCCTGGGTACGGTCGACCTCGACTTTGCCAAACAGCAATTAGATTTGATGCTGCGCAACGACTATCAACATCCCAATGGTCAGATTCCAGCTTATGAGTGGAATTTCGGAGACGTTAATCCGCCTGTGCACGCTTTCGCCACCATGGAAATCTATCTGCACGACAAAGTGCGCAACGATGGCAAGGGCGATATCGATTTCCTCAAGTATGCTTTTACAAAACTGATGGTCAATTATGCTTGGTGGATCAATCGCAAAGACCCCAGCGGCAAAAACATTTTTGAAGGCGGCTTTCTAGGCTTGGATAATATAGGAGTTTTCGACCGTTCAGCCCCCTTGCCCACCGGTGGTTCATTGGAACAGGCGGACGGAACTGCCTGGATGGCTTTCTTCAGCCAGCAAATGCTGCGCATCGCCATCGAAGTAGCCTATCACGATCCACTCTACGAAGACTTAGCAGTGCGCTTTTTCCAGCACACGATGCGCATTGCCGGCGCCATGGATCGCATAGGCGAACACCGCGATGAACTCTGGGATGAAGAAGATGGTTTCTTTTATGATGTACTCAGCTTACCTAACGGCAAATCCACCCGCCTCAAAGTCAGATCCATGGTCGGGCTACTGCCACTTTCTGCGGTGGCAGTACTGGAAGATTCCACCCTACACAAACTGCCGCATTTCACCAAAATGTGCAAAGCCTTTGTCGAACGACATCCCGAACTGTGTGCCAATATACATTTACCGAACAAACCGGGTGTAGCAAATCGTCGCATGCTGGCAGTAGTAAACGAAAAGAAACTGCGCCGCATCTTGCACCGTATGCTCGACGAGAAAGAGTTCCTCAGCCCTTACGGCATCCGTTCTCTATCTGCCTATCACAAAGATCATCCCTTTATTTTTAGACACGAGGGACACGAATTTAGAGTTGACTATTTGCCGGGCGAATCAGACAACGGTATGTTCGGCGGCAACAGCAATTGGCGCGGACCGATTTGGATGCCGGTCAATTTCTTGCTCATCAAAGCACTCTATATTTATTACTGTTATTTCGGTGAGGATTTCAAAGTTGAGTGCCCGACAGGTTCAGGCAATATGATGACCTTATTGGAAGTGGCAAAATTCTTGTCCGACAGACTTTGCTCGATATTTCTTCCAGATGAAAAAACAGGCAAGCGCCCAGTCTTTGGAGGCACCGAAAAATTCCAGAACGATCCTCATTGGCGTGATAACTTACTCTTTTACGAGTATTTTCACGCTGAAAACGGAGCCGGACTGGGAGCCAGCCACCAAACCGGCTGGACCGGGCTTGTGGCAAGACTAATGAGATTGGAAGACATTCTCACCAAGGAAATGTTACTTGAGCCGGGAGCCGCCTGCCGAGCCAGAGAAGCTCTTATCGCTCATTTCAAAGAGTAAAGTGAAAGTAAAGTTTTGCTGATCGGGTATATTTGAGAAGCACGGCAATGGTCTCTGTACTACAATACTGATGAGGCTATGAAAACGCAGTAAAAGTGGTCTGAAATTATATGAACCAGGCAATTCAAAAACTGCAACCGATAAAGCGACTGGTCTTTTTGATGGTCTGCTTACTGGCTCTCTTGTTTACACCAATCAAGATGGCCGCAGCAGAGGCTATGGCTTTATGCGGCATGCCCTCTGAGGGTATGGCTTGCTGTGCGACCGATAAATTACAAAACCAAAAGCCATCAGCCCAAGCAACAGCACAACACAGTTGTTGCTGCTGCGAAGAAGAAAAATCTGAACCAGGCGATCTAGCAAGCGATAACAGCGCGCAGACGGTTCATACTCCTAAGTTTGTGGCGATTCGCTCCGGTCTCAATGGCATTGTCGAGCTGAATGCAATAAATACAGCTGCGCTGCACATTCTTATGTCGGCAGACGATAACAGCTTTTCCCCACGTTCACCCAAACTGCCAATCTATCTTCAGGTGCGCCAACTTCTGATTTAAAGCCGGTCTTGGCCGCATTGTCTTTAAATCACTATTTTAGAAGGAGCTTCATCATGAAGAAACTAATATTGCTTTGCGCATTTTTACTGGCTGTGGCATTTCTGCCCCTCAACGCCGTATTGGCTAAAGAAGCCGACTGTTGCAAGAAGGCAGGAGGAGCAGCCGGCCAGAACAAAGCCGAGGCTAAAACCGGAGCAGGAATATCTTGCGCCGAATGCGCTCAAACTTGCGAAAAAACTCTCAAGTATTTCAAGAAGCAAGGAGGCAAATATACAGAAGAAGCAAATCTCAAGACCTTGCAAGACTGCATAACTCTCTGCAAAGCTTCAAGCGAGCTACAAAAACGTGGCTCAGCCCACGCCGCAGCCTTGCTTAAGGTCTGCCATGCCGTCTGTCTCGATTGCGCCAAAATGTGCAAAGAGATGAATGATCCTAAGCTTGCAGATTGCATCAAATCTTGCGAAGAATGCACCAGTTGCTGCGAAGGCTAAGCCTTGCTCCGAAACTGAACTGAAAATGGCTACAAAGGGTTTTCCGAAAGGAAAACCCTTTTGGTCTTTGAATTTCCAAAAGAAAAACCCTTTTAGTCTTAAAATAACCGAGGTCAGATTGAGAAAACCAACTTGAACCCCTTCTAAAAGCAATTCCTCTGCAAGCCATGCACAAGCCAAACCCAGCAACGATATCAAAGGCAATAGCAATAGGACTGACAGCCGGGCTCTTGAGCGGGCTTTTGGGTATAGGCGGCGGCGTCATACTGGTTCCGGCACTACTAGCCCTTTTGGGTGTCAGCCAAGCCGAAGCCCAAGGCACATCGCTGGCACTTTTCACGCTGCCTGTGGCAGCCCTAGGTGCCTACACATATTGGCATCACGGTCATGTCGACCTCTTTGCTTTACCCGCCATGGCTGTCGGCTTCCTGTTAGGCGGCTTCATGGGCGGCAAACTGGCGGTAAAACTACCGGCTGCTACGTTGAGCCGCATCTTCGCCATTGCCTTGATTGTTTTCGGCATCAAGATGCTTTTCACATAACAGCGGAGAGACCATGTCAATTTTGAGTCTCATAGCCATTGGTCTTTTCGCCGGCACCATGAGCGGCATTCTCGGTCTGGGAGGCGGAGTCTTTCTGGTACCGCTCCTTAATTTGAGCGGGCTTGCCCAACCGACAGCCCAAGGCACTTCACTAGCCTTGTTGAGCTTGCCGGTGGCTGCGGCAGCCGCCTATGCTTATTTCAAAGAAGGCAAGGTCAAGCTCTATCTATTGCCATGGTTGTTTTTCAGCTTTGTCATAGGCAGTTACTTAGGCGCCACCGAAGCCCTGGCTCTGTCGGCAAAAACGCTGGAGAAAGTCTTTGGGATTTTTCTCATCGCCCTTGGTATCAAAACACTGCTTAAGCGCAAGCATAAGTGAAAGGGGGCTGGACCCCTGATTATAGAGGGGTTTATAGACTACATTTAGATGTTGAACCCTACGTCGCAAAAACGCTGGTTAAAATAGCGCTAGACAGTCCAACAAGCAAGAAGACAGCTCTTATCGTAAAGATCTGGATTAGTCTGCTGAAAAGTATTGAGGATTTTGCGGTGTAAGGCATTAGACAGAAGGACTGGCAACGGCTCCTTCTATTCTTCTGCAAAGCGGCATAAGGCAAATGATTAATGTAGTCGTTCCCGATAAAGTAAGGGCAGCTTGGAAGCTAATTGCAAACTCAACCAATTCTGCATTTACACACAGTCGCGCCGAACAACCTGAAATGTTTTGAGAATCTCTTGTAATTGATTCACTGAAAAAACATTCAAACGAACTTCGGTCATCTAAGGCTACGATATCAAAGATGCTCTTTCCCTTAAGCTCTGGGCCGGTAGTACCCAATAGCGTGTTTGCTTGAGGAGAGATCGATAAAATCTCTCCTCTTTCATCGGCTCCTAAAATCCCAACCGGAAGGTTGTTCAAAATAGTGGCACGTCTTCTAAGCTCTTCGATGGACAATTCAGCATCTTGGCTGTTGATGTTTGTCATTTTTCTGATTCACAATCTTTTGATGGCGGCTTCTTTATAGTACATTACCTATGAAGATAAGCATTAGAGCAGCGAATTAAGGCAACAGACGAGTTTAGAGAATACTCTTCGATGACAATCTTTATTGTCGCTCAAAGGCCTATTTAGGTTTCCCAAAGTAACTTGAAACATTGAATAGTAGTATAGAGGGATGGTCGAAATGCAGCATCTAAAGTCGCTCTTGATAGTGTTATCTCTCATCACTGGAGTTAGATTAGTAGATAGAATCGGAAGAATCAGAGAATTTTGCTGCTGAAAACGCAGCCAGGAATACAATCAAATGGAGTTTGAAACACCTAGCAGCCAATTGAAAAAGTTAATAACTGCCGGATTCACCACTCCATCAGGTGGCTTTAAGGGCTGCTCGGAAACTGAAATAGATGCTCTAGAAAAGCATTTCACAGTTGTCCTTCCCAAAACCTAAAAAGACTTCCTTCGCGTTTGTGGTAAAGATGCCGGCGGCCTGCCCAACTTCTGCCTGTATCAGTACTTTGATCTTACGCAATTCATAGAGCCTCACCTTGCAGATTTGGCAGGAAAGTTTGATTTGCCGACGAATAATTTTGTATTCGTTTGGGACAATGACATTATTCTGTATTTCGACACTGCTGGAGGAGATGACCCGCCAGTCTGGCGATACGATGAAGTCGAAAACAAAAGAAAACAAGTGTTCGATAGCTTTTCTGCCTGACTAACTGAGAGTTAGAAGGGCGTTTACCATTCTTCCTAAGCTATTTCCTAGAGTCGAGCAATCGTCTTCATTCAATCAAAACCTTTAAGCCGACTGCATTTCAACAGAAATCATCCATTTCCACTATATACATTCATAGACTCAAATCAAAAGGAAAGCAGACAGTAACCGACCGAAGAAACACCCAACGGCAAGTCAAAAAAAGGAGAACCTCCCTTGCGGGGAGGTTCTCCTCGAATGCGCCAAAGTCTGTCTCATCGACTCTCGCAGCAAGCCGCGGCAGCCGCTCAGGCCGTTTTGGTCACGCTCTGGTAAAGCTTCAACCAGGTGAGAATCTGCGCGACACAGCGGTCAGCGGGGCAGAGACCGGCTCCGAATGGGTCCTCGGCGTCCATATCGGGCGCCTCGTAGGGTTCCTCAAAGTTCGCCAGGTAGCGACTCTCTTCCCAATCACTCTGCGCGGCGGCAATCTGCATCGAGAGCTTCCTGCCCCGAGCCCTGAAATAGACGAACTCACCGGTCTTCAGTTCGCCAAGAAACTGCACGGGCACGGCGCCGTACGGTCCTCGCCAGTGGGTGAAACAGCCTGAATCTTGCAGAGCGGTCTGGGCACTTGCCTGCAAGGCGATATCAGCGTTAGTCATCTATGAGGTCTCCTTAGATTTAGGTGGCAAGAGGTGATTGATCAGTCCAGCTTGAAAGCAGGGCTGCGTTCTTTACCCCTAGGTGGTGGATTGAAAGACTCAATGGTGGCGATGGGTGAAAGCCCGGCGGGCACCAGCTTCTCCGCAGCGACAAGGGCATCGCCGTCATCTTTTGCTTGCACCTTCCTGGCTTCCTCAGTCAGAGAGGGCAGCAAATCGACCGTTGTGTACTGCGGCTCGCCATAGCTTGTATAGGCGGTCAGGGTGCCATCTTCATCGAAGGTTTTGTCCTCGTAGGGCGACCAATTTGAGGTCATGAAGATGCGAACCTTCCGCACGGATTTGCCGCCTGGATAAAACTCGACATCTCGCTTCTTACCGTCGGCTGAGGCAAGCAAATCCTCTACCGCAGCCAGGTAGTAGCCATCGCTCACCACTCCCTGTTTGTCTGCAGGCAGCGAATCAGGCAGCACTTTCCAAGTCTGCTTGAAGCTCTCTTTGCCGCTCGCATCGAAATGCACCACTTGCATGGAGCCGTCCGACTGTTTAGAGCGTCTGCAGATTGCTTTGCCGTTTTCATAGACGGTGCTTGTGGTGCTGGAATAGCCTCGCGTCAGCTTCTCCAGCAGAGTTACTCCATCATCATGCCAGAGCAGCACCTCGACCACTTTCTCTTCATCATAGACAAAGGAAAGCTTGCGAGAACCATCCTCGTTGAAGATATCGCGCCGTGCTCTCGCTGCACCTTCCTTGACGAGCAAAGAGTCCCGCCGATTGGCTTTAGAAAAGACCATCTCTCCGATGAGGCGCCCGGTTTTGCCGTCGTAGGTGCGCACCGCTTCCACCCGGCTTTCCCGAGCATAGCAGGTGACAACCATGTCGGCACCGCTTCTCACCATGATTTCTTTGATGGTCTGGTCTTTGAAGTACAAAGTATCTTCAGCCAAGGTTGAGCCGTCCGCCTGAAAGAGTATCTTTCGGTAGACAGCTCTATCGGTGACGAGGAAGGGCTGGGAGCCCAAGTCTTCCACGTCACTCTTGGAACCACCCTTAGCTGCTTCAGCCTTCGGGTAGTAAATTGTGGCGCGCCTGGGGCGTCCCAGGTCATCGCAGTCGACCAAACAGGTCAGACCACCACGCCACTCAATGCGCATGCGACGATTGAGACCGGTGTGCTCATCGCGCTCGATGAGGCGTAGGGTCTCGTTGAACTTCGCATCTTTCAGCTGCACCACCAAGGGTGGCGCCGGTGAGTTTTCTTGCGCGGCGCCCCGGTCCTCTTTGATGAAGGGCGTGGGGCTGCTCTTCTTGGAACATCCAGAGAGGGCGGCCGGTAAAATTGAAACCAGTGCCGCCAAAAGCAGGGTCTTACGACCTCTCATTGTATTTTTTCCTTGCTGAAAAGGAGTGAAATGGGAAATAGCTCGCCCTGGGAACTTGTCTAAAAGCTAGAGACAAACCAGGACGAGCCCTAGACCAAGAGCCGCACCCAGTGCTCCGTTCAGAGCGAAAAGCAAGCACTGCCGCCGCGGCTCGTTGAACTCCTCGTCTTCACTGCCTCGGCATTGGAGGTAGAGAAAAGCAGAGGCGGCGGCGCTGAAAATGCAGCTGACTGCAGACAGCGCCACTAGACACCAAGAGGACGGCGCCTGTGTTTGTTTCATATAGCTCATGAGGCTGGCGCTCGCCAAGGCGGCGCCCAGGAAAATGATGAAGTGCAGACCGGCATTAGCCAGCCTGTTCAGTTCGTAGCGTTGCTGCAGATCGTTCTCTTCGTTTCGGTAAGTCATAAATAGCTCTCTTGATTGTTAAAGTTGACTGTCACTTCCTGAAACACATCCTGAAACACACATAGATACTGCGGTCTAGATACAGCCCAGCGAAGGGTTGTATCTAATTTGACTTGACTGGAGAAGCTGGTCGCCTTTCTTGGGTTTCTCCTTGAAAAAGAGTTTTTGTTTTAATTCACTTTGAACATAGATTGATCAATACTGGCGTGGCAAGCCATATCTGCTTCTCAATTGCTCTTGCTAAATTGAATCTGCGGCTTTTTATCTGCGCACCGCTCGCACTAGCTACATATGGCTAGGAATGGCTTAAATAGGATGTTTCTAAGGGTTCAAAACAACTAGAAATTGCAATAAGTTTGAAACATTTGATCTGCACAATCATGCCTGGCGAGGTATAAACTTTGCGACTCAATCGCCTACAATCAGCTTCACTGTGTCGTTTCGCTCATGAGTGAGTGCTTCTCATCGCACATTTACTAGTCAAGTTCGTAGCAAAGAAAAAGAGAAAAGAGAATCATTTTTTTTGCCTATTTGGCTTTAGTATTTATAAACGCTGGTAATGCTCGATAGGAGAGAAATTGGCAATGACCGAGATATGCCCTCGCATCACCAAAGAAATGCTGCTGAGACAATGCCATGAAATCGGCATAAGCGCCGGCGATTCGATTATGGTGCACGCCGGACTGCGTTCAGTGGGCGAGATTCTCGGCGGGCCGGATGTTCTTATTTCCGCACTTCTTGAAACGATTGGCAGCGATGGCACCCTTATGGTTTATGTAGGCTGCCAGACGCCCTATGACGATGTTGGTCGAGACATTTACAGCGAGGCCGACGAAGCATTTATTCTGGAGCACTGCCCGCCTTTCCAACCAGATCGCAGCAGAGCAAGCCGCGATTTTGGAGCCTTTGCCGAGCTCTTCCGCACAACACCGGGAGTGATATGCAGCAGCAATGCCGGTTCTAGAATGGCTGCCTATGGAGCGAAAGCTGAATTTCTCACAGCCAATCACCCGGTCAATTACGGGCTGGGCAAGGATTCTCCACTGGAAAGGTTTTACGAAATAGGAGGCAAAGTCATACTAATCGGCTCGGATACAGACGCTGTCACTATACTTCACTACGCAGAAGCAATAGCACCAATCAAAGACAAGCGGTTGTTCAATCTCAAGGTGCCTATCGAAAAGAGCGGCCAAACAATATGGATCGACATGGAGGAATACGATAGCGCCACAGGCATTAGAGACTGGCCTGACCGCTTCTTTGCCTTCATAGTAGAGCAGTATATTCAGTCTAGAAATCTCAAGGCTGGTCTTTTGGGAGGGGCGAGCACATATGTGCTCGAGGCCAAAGATCTAGTGCAGTTTGCCGTGCCCATCATGGTAGAGACTGCTAATGAACTTGACGCTAGGCATAGCGAGTAATAAAACTTGCCATTTCACCAATGCAAACCAGCAAAAAAAAATCCGAATCAACACGTTTTACTATTTATTACAGTATAACAGAAGAAAAGAAGAAGGCGCCAGCCCAGACTTTGCAGTCTGAGTGGCGCCTTCTTTCAGGTTACTGCTGTGCCTCTAGGGCTCAAGCGGCAGCGTCTTCGGAAGGCTTGCGGTCGGTGACCGTCACCACGCCGTCGCCATCGAAGTGCTCTTCGAGAAGCTTGGACTGGTCGACGGTGCACTCGACGAAGAGCGTGAGAACCCAGGGAGCCTTGAACGCCATCTCGAAGGAAACGAGCGGCAGCTCCAGGATTTCACGCAGCTCCTGACCGAACATGCGGAAGTTCTCGGTCATTTCGTCATTGGACTGGCAGGGAATCACCACCTTGTAGACCTGCTTGGTGCTGCCCTTGGCCTTGAGCTTCAGGGTCTTGCGAACCCGTTCGCGGCCGAGGAAGATCTGGCTGACCGGGGTGTCGGGACGAACCTGGATGAGCTTGTCGCCATCGGCGGGCACACCCTCGTCTTCGAACACGTCCCAATCGAGCTCAGGCGCGCCTTCGCGATGCGAGACGACCAAGAGGTCTTCGATGGTGATGTTCTCGGCGTTGTCGACCAGCTTGGAGATGAGCCGAGCCAGATCGTCTTCGAAGTGCTGCTTGACCGCGCGACCGATGCGACGAGCGTTGCCGTTCGCCTTCATGGCCTCGTTGTAGATGAAGTCGCGAGCAGAGTTCTCCACCCGCACCGTGAAAGCGGTGCCACGCGGCATGCGCTCGTAGTAGGCGTTGACCACCTCCTCGATACGCAGCGACGTGATGCGCTTCAGGTCTTCCGGCTGCAGCTTGTTGAAGAAGATGATCTCGTCGATGCGGTCCAGGAACTCCGGACGATGACGCTCCTTCATGGCGTTCAGGATGAGGTCCCGGGCTTCAGCATGCTCTTCAGCCACCGATTCCTGACGGAAGCCGATGGGCTGCTTGCGGCTGACCACGCGAGTGGAACCGTGGTTGCCGGCGATGATGAAGACCACATCGCCCACTTCCACGATTTCGTTGTCGCTCATCATGAGGAAGCCGTTGACCACACCGTTGAGGAAGATGTCGTCGACACGGGGGTTCATCTTGTCGGCCTCGTCGATGAAGACGATGCTGAGCGGCACCTTGGAGTTGCCGCGCGACTTGACGAGGTTCTCACGGGTGAGCAACTTGCGCGGGTTGAAGGTCTTGTACTTGGCCGCCAGCTCCGGATGTTCGGCGCGCAGCTTTTCCAGAGCCTTCGCTTCTTCGTCCCGGCGCTTCTTGGCCTTGTCCGGGTCTTCGTAGCCGACGTACATCGGAGGCGCGCCGGTCAGGCTCGAGACCTGAGCGTCGTCCTGCAAGAGGCCGCCGTCGATGAGAACGAAGGCGTTGGGGTCTCCGTGCAGGTACTGGCAGATGGTCTTGACCAGCTCGGTCTTGCCGACGCCGGGCTCGCCCTGGAAGGCGTAGAAGCCGGCGCAGCCGCTGCGCTTGAGCGGGCTGAGGGCGCGCGTCTTGATGCGCACCGCCGCCCGGCAGGCTTCGGTCTGACCGATGACGCGGCTGTTGAGGAAGTCGAACATGTGTTCTTCGTTCTGGGTGGGCGCCTTGATGTCGATGCGGCGACCCGTCTTGACTGTTTGCGTTGTAGACATAGTAGTTCTCCAAATGATGATGGCGCCGGCTCCTGAATTGGAGACGGACGCGGGTTTACACTCGGTGAGCTCCCAGGTCCACAGCGGAAACAGTCGAGTCAAAGACCTCAACTGCCTCCACTATGGTGGGGCTGACCATTCACGATTGATGATGATTACCGGGGCCAGGCTACAAGCCTGACCCTTCAGCTTGAAACGGTGACGACGGCGGAAACCGTCAGCTGTTTGACCTCGATTGTGCGAGCTTGAGCATGTCCTGGTAGGACGCCTGCACAAACTCCCTCTCGTCGCCAAATAGCTCAGAGGCGAGCGCGCTAATTTTCGCGCGAGCGCCTTCAACATCACCGCCACGAGGCACGAGCACCTCGATTTCAACGTAGTAACCGGAGTTTTCCAGTAGGCCTTGTACGTTGTCGACGGCAATTACGACCCCCTTGCCATCAGTCTCGTGCATTAGGCGCGTCTTGCTGAAAGAGAGAAGCGGTCGTCCCGAAATGAACTGCCCGAACTTGAGCAGGAACCACTTCGAGATTGCGCTTATCGCCTCTTCCGTTTCCTGTCGCTCTCGACCTTGACCAAGTTGCACCCACTCCTTGATGGTGACCACGGTGCAGTTGCGCAGCTCGGATTTCTCCGAACGAACACGCAACATTTCACCCGGCACCTTGGTGGGCAGGAAAACGTCGGTCATTTCGATAGCTTCGACAGGTGCAAAGCCCATTGCTTTGAGCCTGGTGGCTACTAGCGGAGCCTCTCCATCCTTGAGACGAAACTTGCGTTCCACCTCGAAGACGGTCGAATCCTTGCCGTGATTGCTCACAACAGGTTGCGACCGTGAAGGCCGCTGTTCTGTAAGCATGCGTACTAGAGCTTGCCAGACAATGCTCATGCGGACCTCCTTTCTGTTAGATGTTAAGGCGGGAAGCCAGCAGTGCGAAGGCGCTTGTTGCGAGCCCTCTCATAGCTGACCGGTGATACGTCATACCCGAACCACACCGAAAAACCAAGTGCACTTCAAATCAGACCTTTGTCTTAGCTGAGATTACCACGGTCTCCTTTTAAGCTCGACAAGTCGAACAAGAGAGATGTGAATTACAGCATATTGGGGTCTAAGCTGGGTGGTTGGAGTTCTCTGGTTGATAAGAGGCATAAACGATAACCTCACCATAGGCTACGAGCCTCTTGAAAACCAAATAAATTATTAAGACCCATAATCTGCCGGTTAACAATCCGCTGACCTTACGCAAGCAGCTGGCTGGCGCTTACTGGGTATCTGCAGCCGCACCGGTTAAGCGAAGTCTCAAAAGGCTAGCGAAGCTAAGCTATTAATCAAAGAGATATCAAGAGATGATTACTCTCACTCTTTCTTGAAAGAAATCATGAGAAATAGCCAGATACCGTCTTCTCGCTTTTGTTTCAGAGATTGAAGCAGTCAATAGGCAACTGCTAGGGTTCAGGCCTCCTTGTCATTTTCTTTCAAAAGAAATCCAAACCCTCTAATCCACCAGGGCAACACTCTGAACTGATATCCAGCTTCGCTTCACCGAAGCCGGTAGCAGCACGTCCATTCAGCGCACAGGCAAATGCACGTCCAGACTGCCCTCCCTTTCATCTGAAACAAGCTCCCTCGCCAATCGAGGTCAGGAGACTACTGTGAAACACCGATTCTTCAAGGGTTCACAGCTCGCGCAGGGACTGATCGGATCCATCAAACGTTTCCGTCAGAGATTCCGCGAGTATGTGGACCTGTGCCTTACTTCGGGCTTCATTCCGAAGTCTGTTCGTCCACTTCAGCTGGTTGGCAAATTCCTCGCCAACATTTGGGTCTTTGTACAGGTGGGTCGCATCAAGATCGAAGGCAAGGAAAATCTGGTCGCCCCCGGCCGGATTATCTTCTGCCCGAACCACTCTTCGATGTTCGACGCCCCGGTCATCTTTGCCATCATGAAGCGCATGCCCCGCTACATGACCGCCTATGAAGAAATGCGCGGTCTGTGGGGTCTCAAAGCCATCTTCATGGGTGCCTTCGGCTGCTTCGCAGTCGACCGCAGCCAGGGCAAGACCGTCATCGAACCTGCCATCAAGGTTCTGGAGCAGGGCGAAGCCCTCGTCATCTTCCCGGAAGGGAAGATCTCCAATTCCGGCACCTACCTGCCCTTCAAGAAGGGCTCGGCCTATATTGCCATCGGCGCTCACGAGCGACTGAACGGCAAAGACAAGGTCGGCATCGTCCCAATTCACATTTGCTACGGCAAGCGTCACGAAGAAAGCGCTGGCGGCCCTTACGGCGCCATGGGCTTCAAGTGGCGTGGAGGTGTGACCATCACAGTCGGCAAGCCGGTCTACATCAACGAGATCGTGCCCATGACCGCTGATAAAGTCACAGAAGATGTGCGAATGGCCATCGTCAATCAGGCTTGTGCTACCACGAGCCTGCCCAAGGATGACGTCCGCTGACTCTTCACAGAGGTGGTTCTGAAATTTCGCCATTGGCGTAGATTCGGCAATCACCTCTGGTTAACAGCTTGCGCACGGTGCGCAAGCTGGGCAATAGAGGCTGAAACCAGGACAGGCTATGCCTGACTGTCAGTAAGCCAGAAATGAAAAAACATGAAAACCACTGCCACCGTCATCGTAGTGCTGCTTGCCGCCCTCGCTGCTGCAGCACTCATTGTTCTGGGACCGCAGACCGACGCGGAGCAACCTCCGGCGGCGAGCGTCACCCAGAAACAAACTCCCGACGTTGTCGCTCAGCCGGGCGACAACGTCACGGCGGCCGCCAACCAGTACGTGCTGGCGCGCAAAGGTTCTCGAGTAATAGCCGATCAAGGCTCTTACGTAGTCGCCGAAGAAGGTGCCTACGTCGAAGCCCAGAGCGGCGCAAAAGTTCGGGCGCTATCCGGTTCACGGATTGACGCCTACGAAGGCTCGCACGTTGTCGCCGAAGCTGGGTCTGAAGTTGTGGCCGCCCCCGGCGCCACGATAGAAGCCCAGCCCGGCGCCAAAGTGACCAACGAGATCGACTGATTTTGGGGGAGGGGGAAGTAATTTTCTCCCTCCCCATTTTTTTCGATTTGACGAATAATTCAACAAACCGATATCGGTTTATTTTTTTGGGAGCTTATCACTATAACTTTTAGTATTACAGCGCTAAAAAATCCAAGGGTGGAAGAGTTGCCTAAAAGACACTCTTCCACCCCAAATTGGCTGCAACTAAAGCGATGCCGCCAACTTGCCTCTTCAATAGTAGGCGCTTAAGCCGTCACAGACACAGGCACAGAGATAGCGCCTTAGCTAGGTGCGACCCATCAAATTCCCGAACTCCAAGATAGCAGCGCGCTCAGATCTGTCCGAGCGCCTTTAGCAGTCGGGTCCAGAGCGGGTAACGCTCTTCCAGAACACTGCGCAACTGCTTAAATTCCGAACGGGAGGTCATATACTCGCCCCTGACACTACCGGAGGTGAGAGAGCCAGAAGCAGGCTTACCCACCTCAAAGCTGGCCCGGTAGGCAGCTTGCAAACGGCGCACACTGTCTTCCGAAAGCTTTTCCACTTCCAGCTGGGCGCGAGGCGCCGCCAGTCCGGCTTTGCTCAAATCTCTGGCAATGGCAGAGACCGGCAGCGCTTCGATGTCCTTCTCAATGCGCTTGACCGCATCCAGACCGCGGCGAACCTCGGCTTGCCGCTTGACGATCAGGTCGATTTGTTTACTGGATACAAAGCCGAATGCGGTGGGATCGAGCAGGAAATACTCGCGATCGGCAAAGGTGCGCACATCTTCCACCGACTGGAACTTTTCCAAGACGGCGATGCCGAAAATGAAGCCGAACATGCCGACCACCATTGACGAGAAGGTGAGCGATGCGGCCAGGCACTTGAAGAGCCTGGGCAGGCCTCTCTTGCCGAACAAGTTGGAGAAGACCGGAATGAGGGCGGAAAGACCAAGTGCAATAGCCGCCGCCGACCAGAAAGCGTTGACTTGACCGGGTTGCCACCAAAGAGCGGTGGCGAAGATGGTCGCTAGAGACAGGACAAAGCCTGTCATTATGGAGTTCTCGAACCAGCGGTCATAGGGCTTGCCGCCGGTTGTCTTTGGTGCTGGCATAATTTTCCTCGCCAATTTTGAGTAACTTCGGATGAAGGCAAACGGGTTTGCTGCGCATATCGTTCACTCATTGAGCAATGAGCTTTAAGGGCACCCGATTGGAGCTGGTGAGGTCTATTTGTTCTTGATGGGATCTTTTGCGTGCGCAGAAAACGATAAGAACTACTACCTAGCAAAGACTGGCACGCAATGCAGGTAAACCCTGGCTTAGCTTGACCTTGATATATCTTCAAATCTGCCGGAATAAGCCCGAAACCCTTGCCTGGCAGGTGCCGCCATACAGCCGCGAAAATTGGATAAGGCTAAGGTGTGATGGGCTTAACAGCCCAAGCCTTCGCGGCGCTAGGCCAAGTAGCGATTAGGCTCCCAAACTTCCTGACACCAAAATATCGAATGAAGACTTTTGGCTGGTTGCGCTAGCGGTGCTTAACGCAATCTAAGAAATTTAATCCTAAAACAGAACCTCCGATAGCCTCTGCTAGAGACTCATAAATGACTTGAGTCTTGAAACCAGCATCAAGTGATGATTTAGAGCCTTTACCCAAGTTATAAGCACAGCAAGCACCGCTTGACTACCCCGCCTTGATTTCACTTAGGTTCTAAATACATTCGTTTCCTCATTTACAGCAAGAACTAAAGCCTAAGACCCAATCGCACCATCTCCGCAGCTTCCTTCACTGACTGAACAAGTCAGTGATTAGAAGCCAAGTTTGGATGAAGCGATGAGGGCTTTGGCTGCGTTCTCACGCCTGTTGATGAGCACTCGAATCCGAGAGGTTTGCCATCGGCCCAAGAACGGAACTCGCAAGAGCTCCGCCTTGGGGAAGCGCAGCATGCGTTTGTTTAACCACCGGAACGCGAGGGGCTTCGCACTCGCTTCCACAACTTTCGAAAGGAACTAACTATGTCCAAGCTCAATCTCTCCCTCAAGATCGGCAAGACCAAGATCGCCACCGCCACCGGCAACAGCGGCCACACCACCTCCACCGTTCGCGGTGAGGGCAAGGAAGACTTCCCCTTCCCGTCCATCGATGTGCTGGTCGAGAAGTCGGTGAAGCGCGCCGCCAAGAAGGCCAAGACCCGCAAGCCCCGCCAGAAGAAGGTCGAAACCACCGGCGCGGACAAGAGCGGCAAGCCCGAAGGCGTGAGCTCGCTCCTGCCCGATCTGTCCAGCCTCAAGGTCAACCAGGTCGTGCCCACCGGCCAGACCCGCGAGACCTATACCGACGGCCAGGTCATGCTCAAGGGCGCCGACGGGCTGCAGGAACTGATGATCAAGCGTCAGTTCGACGCTCTCTACGAAGCCCGCTTCGGCGAGATGCACGCGGCGGTCAACTGGGCTCGCGCCAACATGGCGGACAAGTACCAGAAGGCCATCGACAGCCTCGACAAGCAGCTGACCAAGCTCGAGGACAGCTACCGCCAGGCGCTGCCCCAGGTCATCGACGAGCTGAAGAAGCAGAACCCCGGCGCCCCCATCAACGCGGTGGTCCAGAAGGCCATCGAGGTGCTCGACGAAGAGCTGTCGCAGATCATCTACATCCTCAAGGTGTACACCGACTGCTTCCAGCAGCTGCGCGACGGCAAGCACACCAGCTTGCTCAACGCGGTCACCTTCTTCTTCGAGCAGAGCCACAAGCTCTACTGGGGCGGCGACCTGCACGTCGACGGCGGCACCTCTCCGGTGGACGCCGGCACCGAGCGCATCGGCGACGTCTTCCTCGGCCGTGTCACCGAGATGGGTCTGGCCACCATCCCGGGCTCGCGCGGACCTGTCGGCGCCCACGCCGTGCAGATTCCGTACGAGATGCTCGACTTCATCCCGATCAACCTGCCGCTCTTCGGTCACGAAGCGCGTCACAACGTCTTCCATGACGTGGTCGGGCTGGAGCAGGAGCTGACCGCCGCCGTCGGCAAGGCCGTGCTGGCTGCCCACAAGGCCGGCACGCTCAAGTTCAACACCGACACCATCAAGCTGGGCAAGCAGGAGGTGCCCACCGAACAGCTGATGGCCAAGCTCTACACCGACTGGCTCTCGGAGATCGACGCCGACCTGGTGGGCGGCGTTCTGTTCGACGGACCGGCCTTCGGCGAGAACATGGTGATGAGCTTCCCGGCCATGATGATCCGCGACGGCCGCGTCTCCGAGAAGGTCAACCTGCTGCGCACCGGTTCCGGCTACGAGCTGAAGAAGCTCCGCAACGGCTCGGTGGCGCTGGTCTTCGAAGAGCACCCGGTCGACTACGTGCGCGTGCACATCGTGGCGGCCGCCCTCGACGAGATCGGCTTCCCCGACTCGGCCCGCAAGCTGCGTGAACTCGCCGACTTCGCCGTCGGTGACGAGCTGCCCACCAAGATCACCTTCCGCCAGATGGGTGCCAAGCCGGGAGCCGGCATGGTCATCGAGCTGCCGGTCGACGACGTGATCGCGGTGGCGCCGGTGGTGGCGAAGGCCATCATCCGCACGCCGCTCAAGGCGCACGGCGGCAAGAGCTGCGGCGACCTGGTCATGTGGACCAAGAAGCGCCAGGACAAGGTGGAAGCGCTCACCGAAATCCTGGTCAAGGACAGCTCCGAGCTGCCCACCGACAAGGGCGACATCCACGCGCCCTACATCGGTGCCGCCGCCACTCTGGCCTATCTGAAGCTCGTTCGCGAGATGAAGATGGAGCCGGCGGACGCGGCCCTCATGGTGAGCAAGAACGCGCTCGCCATGCTGGAGAAGCTCAGCAAGCAGGCGGTCAAGACGGCCTAAGCCGCACAAGACGCCTGCCGTCCTAAACTGAAACGACAGGGGGCAACTCCTGTCCTCCGACAGGGGGGAGGTCGCAAGACCTCTCCCCTGTTTTTTCTCTCAACCATTGCAAAACTCAACCCGCCAATATCGCTATGACCTCATTCGCCTAAGTGAGTGTAGTCATACCGATACTGGTTATTTCAGAAAGTAATTTCGATGTACACCATTATCACCTGCACCATCCTCGGACTCACCCTGGCAGTAACCCTCTGGCGCAAGGGAAAGCTCTCGGCAGCCAGACTCGAACCAGGGTTAGCAATCAGCCTAATCGGGCTGCTTTGCTTCGAGGTCGGCCTCGCGATCGCCATGCTCCTCTCTCTCGCCCTGCCCGAAAAGGAAGTGGTCACCGGTCCGCAAACCATCGTTTCGATGAAAAGCGCAGACGGAAGCACGGGCACCTTCATTATGGGTTCCGGCAGTATTAAAAGTGGACGCACCTTGCATTACATGCTGCTGTCTGCGAACGGCAGCGTGGTGCCCCACTCTGTGCCGGCCAATCAGCTTGTGCACATCACCGAAGACGGCAGCTTGAAAAACAGCGGCACCGTCACCGTAACCCGCATTGAATGGGATCGCGACTCCTTTCTCAACAACTGGAGCATCTTCAACGACACCAAGGACAGAACCGTCCGCATCGACTTCCGCGTTCCCGTCGGCACAGTCGTGCAGCGGTTCTCGGTGCAGTAACACCACTCCCACCGGCAATACAAACCGGTAAAACAAACCGGTAGCACCAGGAAAGGGCGCGCCACCTCAGCCATTCGGCCGGTGCGCCCTTACCGGTTGCCGTCTATAGAAAGAAAAACACTATGAAAACACATATAGCAAACGCAATCGACCTGGAGCTCAGCTGTTACCCGGGCGGCATCTTCCCGCCTGACGAGCGCCAGGAAATCATTGAAATCGGTCTCAGCGTCATCGACCTGACCAGCATGAAGGTGCTCAAAACCCACTCTCTGCCGGTCATTCCAACGATGTCGAGCATCAGCCCGTTCTGCACGGAGCTGACCGGCTGGACCGAAGCAGCGCTGAAGCGTCAGGGCATGCCCTTCGAAGAAGCAATTCGGCGCCTCACCGAGCGCTACGGCAGCCAGAACCGCCTGCTCATCACAGACTCAGCCGGCGACCGCAAGTTCGTCGACTGGCAATGCTCGATGTTCGGCATGGCAAGCCCGTTCGGCGACTCCGAGCTGAATGTCTCGGTGCTCTACTCGATTCAGGCACAAGACTTCCGCAACCGCAAGCTCGAAGACAAGCTGCGGCGCTTCGGTCTCGAATTCGAAGGAACGCCGCATCGAGCCTCAGACGACTCGCTCAACATCGCCCGCCTGGCTTGCACCCTGCTCAAGCGCGGGGTCTAGCCGATGGTCGCTCCAACAAGAAAACGGAAGGTCCTCTTTCCGTTTTCTTTTCGCCGGTTTTATTATATCGCCTAGTATTCAATACAACAACACGCTCAAAAGCAAACCAAGCCCCGCGACCAAACCATAGCTGGCTACCTCTTGACCGAGCGACATGCCACATCGTCCACCCCGTGAGGCGGCGGACCAACCAAGGTGTTAATTACCCTATGCAATTCTTTGAGTCTCAGCTCTATCTTTTCGATAGTGACTACGTCGCCCTGCCTTTCAGCTTTATGCCGACGCAGCATTAAGCCGATAATCAAACGATTGACCCTGTATAGGTCTCGATCAACAAAGCCATAAGAAATAGCAGCGACTATGTGACGCGAAGTACTCGAAGCCTGATTTATTCGCCTCAGTCGCTCCAGAGTCTCGCTTGAAAAGCCGGACATCCAAGCGTACAAAGACTTTTCGCTCTTCAGATAGGCGTTGAGAGAATTTCGACTGAATTGGTTATTAATATTAGTTCCCAAGATAGTCTCTCCTCAGAGATAAACCGATAGTGTAAACAAACATGGCCACAGCTAGTCTTTACGAGCAAAGCAAGAAAAAAAACAGAGATTCCGCCTTCCTGAGCAAGCGCTTTTATTGAGAATAATTGTCATTTATGTCAAAAGACTACTATATTAAAATAAGGGAAGCAAGACCGGGTTTATTGAAACCTCATAAAATTTGATTTTCCGGTAGAAAAACAAACCGATATCGGTACGTTTGGTGCAACTTATTCTCATTAAACCGAAAATCACCACGCCAACAGACCAAAAAAACTTTGTTCCCAAGCGCTACTGACATGTTTTAAGCACCATTGCCAAGATGGCAAATAAATATCACCAGGGCATCCCGTCTATAGAAAACTGTTTGAGGTTAGTTCGATGAGCTCACTGCCGATTTTTGCCGCCGTTTCCGAAGCCGAACAGACTGGCCGCCCGCCAATTGGCTATTTCAAAACAAGAAAAAACTCCGACAACCTTATTAAGGTCGATTTCCAAAAGAGCACCCAAGGCAGAGGCTTCCACGTCGAACTGCATCCTTCTAGACAGGGCACCTCCAGCTCATTCGACCTATACAAAGAAGAGACGATTGAAGAACTCAAGAAAACAGCTCGCGCTTTAGCACTGCAAAGCAACATCCCGGGCGAAGACGAAGAAGGCAACCACGTCACATCCGACCGCCTACCCTTAATCACGGCGCCACTGCGCCTGACGGCTGGCAAAGGCGAGACGGAGGAAGCCCCCAAGCGCCGGTCTTTATTGGCGCCGCCCCGCACTCGCATTCTAGGGTTTAGTGATGCCAAAGCCCTCTTAGAGATCATCGAAGAGACGCATGAACGCAAACAGAAGGAACTTGAAAAGCGCATTCAGACAAGCACAGGCAGACCAGCTGAAAGCCTTTGCAAGAAGACCAGTTTCGACCTGCAAGCCCTGCAAAATCCAAGCGTTCTCAAGAGAGTCTTTGCGCAATTAATCAAGAAAGTTAAGCGCCAGGCTAGCCGAATGCTCGATAAATTGGCACTTTCCTAAGTTATTCACAGAGCTTCCAAAGTGAGCAAAAAGCGAGTCATTCGCGCTAAACTCTAGTCCTGTACAAACTTTTGTTTTAGTGCCGGGAGAATCGCCATGCTCAAATCCGAAGCCGAAAGAGTTGTTAGAAAAGCTCTGGAAGAAACCGATGCCAAGTTTACTGAAGAGCAAATCCAAGCCCTGAGCCAGATTTGCTTGAAGATTGCCGGCACTGTGGTGGAAGAAGCCTTTGCCCAGTGGAGACCCAGTTCGGGCGGCGGCAGACCTCAGTTCTTCGCCTAATTTGGCTCTTTGCCATATCTTAGTCTAAGCGCAAAAGTGCAAGCAGTTTCTTCGAATCAACTTTCTGGATGTCAAAATGCCCACCGATAATTTTCTAACAAGAGCCAAAGCTCTAGAACCCGAACTCATCGAAATGCGCCGTCATTTGCATGAAAATCCGGAACTAAGCTTTCATGAATTCAAAACCGCCAGCCTGATGAAGGAAAAGCTGGAAGCTTACGGCTATGAAACCAAGGCGCAAGTGGGCAAGACCGGCGTGCTGGGTGAACTGAAGCGCAAAGGCGTGGACGGTCCTATTATTGCCATTCGTGCCGATATGGACGGTCTGCCTATAGACGAAGACAATCCCAACAAGTACATTTCGAAAAATCAGGGCGTCATGCATGCCTGCGGACACGACGGGCATATGGCATGCGGGCTGACCACGGCTAGAATGCTTTCAGAAGCCGAATTAGCCGGTACAGTGCGCATGGTCATGCAACCGGCCGAAGAAGCCACCGATAGTGATGGCAAATCGGGAGCCTGGCGCATGCTTGAGGACGACGCTTTAGATGGGGTATCCGCCATAATCGGCTTGCATGCCGATGCCAGCCTGAAAGCCGGACAAGTGGGCATTATTCCCGGACCAGCCATGGCTGCCTGCGACGGCTTCAAAGTGACCATACAAGGCAAGGGCGGACACGGCGCCTATCCCGAGACAACGGTCGACCCGGTGGTGGTCGGCGCCCAAGTGGTGCAGGCAATCCAGCAGATCATCTCGCGCCGCATCTCGGCGCTTGAGCCGGCTATTATTACTATCGGCTCGTTTCAGTCGTCCAGCACCAGGGGTAATATCATCTCCGATTATGTCATCCTAGAAGGCAGCTTCCGCAGTTTCAGCCAGAAAGTGCGCGAGCACATAATAGAAGAAATCGACCGAGCTTGCTCAATTGCGCGCATAATGGGCGGTGATTACAAGATCGAATACGAGCTCGGCTACCCATGTACAGTCAATAATCCCGAAATCACAGAAGTGATGAGGCAAGCCGCCATAGATCTCATCGGCGCCGAAAACGTCATAGCCGTGCAACCCAAGACATGGTCTGAAGACTTCTCAATGTTCGCCGAGAAAGTGCCCGGAGCCTTTATGTTCTTGGGAGCAGAAATCGAAGGCGATACGAGAAGTCACCACAGTCCACAATTCGATCTCAACGAAAGCGGACTTTATATGGGCTCGGCCATACTAGCTGAAACCGCCCGTCGCCTCATGACCCATTTCAAAAACAAAGCATGAACCCTGGTTTAAAAGATCTACAAAAGTATCCCTTCGAGAAGCTGGCTTTGTTGAAAGCTGGGGTTGAACCGAATGCCGCCTACAAAGACAGTCCTATCAATATTTCCATCGGCGAACCCAAACACGAAGCACCGGCATTTGTGCTGGAAAAACTGAGCGCCAGCTTGGGCGGTCTCTCTATCTATCCCCTTACCGCCGGCAGTGACGACCTAAGAGAAAGCATCGCCGCCTGGCTTTCCATGCGCTTCAAGCTTGGCGAGAGCATCAGCCCGGCAAAACATATACTGCCGGTGAACGGTACAAGAGAAGCTCTCTTTGCTGCAGCTCAGTGTTTTGTTCAACCAGGCAATGAATCGCTCGTACTCATGCCCAACCCCTTTTATCAAATTTACGAAGGGGCGGCAATCTTGGCGGGAAGCCGTCCGCACTATATTCCAGTCAAAAAAGAAACAATGCTCCCCGACTTCGATCAAGTTGAGGAAGCCACCTGGAAAGCAGCTTCATTCATGTATATCTGCACACCAGGCAACCCGACCGGGGCAGTGATGAGAGAAGAGATGCTGGTCGCCTTGATTGAAAAGGCGCTCAAGTACAACTTTGTCCTTGCTTCAGACGAATGCTATTCCGAATTGTATTTTGATGAAAACAACCCGCCCTGCGGCATCTTGCAGGCAGCCAAGGCAATGGGCAACGACGCTTTCAAGAACTGCCTGGCCTTCCACAGCCTCTCTAAACGCTCATCACTGCCTGGTATGCGCTCTGGTTTTGTGGCTGGAGACAGCGCACTCATTGAAACTTTCAGACTTTATCGCACCTATCAAGGCGGTGCGATGCCGCCGCCGATACAAGCTGCCAGTGCAGCAGCTTGGCGCGACGAAGTGCATGTAAAAGAAAACCGCGACCTATATAGACTGAAGTTTGAGCAATGCACAGCCATTCTAAAGCAGAACAAGAAAATTGATGCCACCATTCCCGATGGCGCTTTCTATCTTTGGCTGGCCACATCGGCAAGCAAGGCTGAGAACGACGAAGTCTTCGCCAGAGAGCTATTTAGAGAAAAAAATATCACAGTTTTACCTGGCAGTTATTTAGGGCGCAAACAAGCCTTAGAGAGCAAGCAAGCTATGGAGAGCAAGCAAGCACCAAAAGTAGAAAGCAATCCTGGAGCCAATTATGTGCGTATCGCCCTGGTGGCGAAACCTGATGAATGCGCTGAAGCTATGAAAAGAATCGTCGATTTTTACTAAGAGAAATAGGGGGAAACTTGGAAGACCTGCGGAAAACCATTGAAGAAGCTTTTGAAGCGCGCGCCGAAATCAATCCCGGCAATGTTTCGGAAGACCTGAAAGAAGCCATCAAAGATGCCTTGGCTCTGCTTGATACCGGCGCCATGCGCGTCGCCGAAAAGCAAGGCACTGACTGGGTGGTGAATGAATGGCTAAAGAAAGCGGTTTTGCTCTCTTTTCGCATACAAGACAACTATGTCATGGGCGGCGGCGAAAACACCTATTTCGACAAAGTTCCTTCCAAATTTGCCGGCTTTGATGCCGAAAGCTTCAAAGAAGGTGGTTACAGAGTGGTGCCGCCGGCGGCAGTGAGACATGGAGCCTATGTGGCACCGGGCGTGGTTTTGATGCCTTCTTTCGTCAATATCGGTGCTTATGTAGACAGTGGCACCATGGTAGATACCTGGGCCACAGTCGGTTCCTGCGCCCAGATCGGCAAGAATGTGCATCTTTCAGGGGGTGTGGGTATCGGCGGCGTGCTCGAACCGATGCAAGCCCGCCCCACCATAATCGAAGACAACTGCTTTATCGGCGCCCGCTCTGAAGTCGCCGAAGGCGTCATTGTCGAGGAAGGTTCGGTGATATCGATGGGTGTCTATCTGGGCATGAGTACTAAGATATTCAACCGCGCCACCGGCGAAATCACCTATGGCAGGGTTCCGAAAGGTTCAGTGGTTGTAGCAGGCAACTTACCAGGCAAAGACGGTAGTCACAGCCTGTATTGCGCAGTCATCGTCAAACAAGTAGACGAAAAGACACGCTCAAAAGTAGGCATCAACGAGCTATTACGAGAGATCTAAGCATGGGCCAGCCCGACTTTGAAGACAACGATGCGATGAGCGTACTGGCCATGGCAAAGGCCTTGATCAAGCGCAAGAGCATTACGCCCCACGACGAAGGCTGCCTTGAACTAATTGAAAACTTTCTTACCCCCTTGGGCTTCAAAGCCGAGCATATGCCCTTTGAAGATACAAGCAATCTTTGGATTAGAAAGGGAGATACGGCGCCGCTTTTTGTCTTTGTCGGTCATACCGATGTGGTGCCCACCGGTCCTCTCGATAAATGGCAGAGTCCACCTTTTGAGCCCACAGTCAAAGACGGCATGCTCTATGGCCGGGGGGCAGCCGATATGAAAGGCAGTATTGCTTCAATGCTGGTAGCAATTTATGCCTTTGTGAAAAGTTTCCCCAATCATAAGGGCTCGCTAGCCCTGCTTCTCACCAGCGACGAAGAAGGTTCGGCCGCCAACGGCACGGTCAAAGTAGTGAAGGTATTGCAAGAGCGGGGCGAGATTCCCGACTTTTGCCTAGTGGGCGAACCAAGTTCGGCCAATCGATTGGGCGACACAATCAAAAACGGCAGAAGGGGCTCGCTCACCGGTCACTTGATCGTCAAAGGGGTGCAAGGTCATATTGCTTACCCGCATTTAGCCAAGAATCCCATTCATCTTTTTGCACCGGCTCTTGCCGATCTGGTCAATATGACCTTTGACTCGGGCAATGAATTTTTCCAACCCACTTCTTTCCAGATTTCCAACATCAATGCCGGCACCGGCGCCGACAACGTCATCCCGGGCGATATCGAGATTCTCTTCAATTTTCGCTATTCACCAGAAGTAACCGCACACATATTGGAAGAAAAGGTGAGGGCTCTGCTGGACAAACACAAACTGCAGTATGGCTTAACCTTTAGACTTTCAGGCGAACCTTTTCTGACTAGACCAGGCACCTTGGTCGATTCAGCCCAGAAAGCAATCAGCGAAGTTTGTGATATCAAGGCCGAGCTTAGTACCACCGGCGGTACCTCGGATGGTCGCTTTGTAGCAAAAATGGGCTGCGAAGTGATTGAACTTGGACCAATCAATGCCACCATTCACAAGATTGATGAATGCGTCAGCGTGGAAGATCTAGAGAAACTCAGCCGTATCTATGAAAGAATACTGGAGCTCACTTTAGGTAAATAAGCGTGCCTTTTACTCCACACTTGTTTGAAGTAGCCGTAAATCTTGCCAATTCCACAGCTATTTGCATTGTCAGCGCTCTAGCGGCGGGGCTTTCCGCCTTCGCCCTCATGGCCGGCTGCAGCCGTCTAAAGACCAAGCAGAGCGGTTTTCCGGCCGATGCCGAAGCCCGCAAAAGCAAATATACACTTGCCTATAACCAACTGCTGGAAGCACGCAAAGATAGCCCGAATGGCATCAAGACTTTGCTGGAAGGTTTGCGGGGACAACCGGCCGCTCGCCTTGGGCTGAGCGCCTTTCAAGAATTTCTCGACTCAGAGGAAGGCAAGGCGGCTATAGCCAAATCAACCGAAGAAGAGAACCATACAAGCAATCCCGGCAGCGACAAAACTCAGGTCATGAAAAATGACGGCAAGGGTCCGGCAGCCTTGAAAAAATTGCCCAAGATTGCCCCTCCCAACCAAAAGCCGGGTGATTAACCTTGCCTGAAGTAAAAGACTTTCAGCCGGTAGAGCAGGTAGCCAGTTGGGGCAGCTTGCCTTTGGGCACCAGTCGCATAGCTGTGCGCCATCTGGTGATGGTCTTGGGCTTAGCGCTCTGGCTCTTGCCGGTATTTTTTATGACCGGTGTGCATTCAATCGTCTGGCTCTCTTTCAACCTAGCCTTCTTGGCTATTTTGCTTTTGTTGACCTTGCCCGTGAGAACAGTTTCTTTGCATAAGCTATCCATTTGCTTTTTTGCGGGCGGGCTGTTCATGGGTCTCAATCTCGCCCTGGCCGCTCCCCTGGTTAAAGCCTTGCCCGACTCGCCCTTGCGCCTCTTCCTCACTGTACCGATGGAGGAAATCGCCAAACTTCTGCCTCTGGCTATTTTGCTTTACTTAGGTCGTCGCTTTTCCAGCCATACTCTCAGCGCCACCGACATACTCTTGATGGGTGCCGCCAGCGCCGCCGGTTTCGCCATAGTGGAAGACGCCTTCAGTCATAGTCTTTCCAAAAGCATGAACAACTTGACCGTTCTTTTGCCCACAGCCGAAATGGTAGGCGGCCGACTGATCGCCGGGCATGCAATCTGGTCGAGCCTTTCGGCCGGCAGCCTTGGTCTCGCCTGGCTTTGGAAAGACCGTTTCCGTTTCGCCTGGCTAATTGCCTTGCTTGGTCTATCTACTGCCGCCATCGACCATCTAGCCCTCAACTGGGGCCCCCTGCAAAACACTATCTTTTTTGGCAAATCACTAGTTGAAACCTTAGCGGCCAGCGGCTATCCCACTTTCGTGCTCTTTGCCTTAGTGCTTACCGCCACTCTGATCTCAGACCTCTTTGTTATGTTCAAGAGCCTGCCTGATGCCAGAGAGTTCAAGATCAACTTAAGAAACAGAAAGGACAGAAAAGAGACTCTAGCTGGTTTCTGGGACTCTTTACTAGATTTGCGCAGACTAGCCTTCGCCTTTTTTCGCTATGACCAGTATGAAAGAGGCGCGGCACCGCCGAGTCTGGCCTTGACTGTGGCTATTCTGGCCAAGAGACTGGTGAACCGCTACTTAGCTGTAGAACCAGTCAACATCACAGTTTCTGGCAGCATCGACAAGGCCGGGGTGCGCATCACCATGCCCGACCTGGAAAAGTCGATTATTGTTTCGCCGGACAAATTGGGGCAATTGACCGCCAATAGCGTCGGCGCAGGACTCGGTCAGATTGAAGGAATTTCGCCTTTTGATAGCCGACCCTTAAAAGACCTCATCGATTTACCCGAACGTTATGAAATACTCGAGCAAGTGGGCGAAGGCGGCATGGGCATTATCTTCAAGGCTCGCCATAAGCTCACGGGAGCCCCGCTAGCCATCAAAGTGCTGCATCCCCACCTGGCGAAGAACAAGAGTTATATGCAGCGCTTCGAACAAGAAGCTAGAGCGGCCAGCACCCTCAAGCACCCAAGCATCGTGACGGTCTATGACTTTGGCATGACCGAGCGCAAAGTGGCTTACTTGGTTATGGAATGGCTGGAAGGTCCAGGCTTGGAGAAAATACTGAAGAACGAAAAGACCCTAGGAACCGAAAGGGTGAAGAATATCTTCGCCCAGGTGGCCGACGCGCTCTCTCATGCCCACCGCAAGGGCATTGTGCACCGCGACATCAAGCCAAGCAATATAATCGTCAGCCGCGACGACAAAGGGCAAGAGCAAGCTAAATTAGTGGACTTCGGCATCGCCAAAATTGTCGGCGAGGACACCGAAGAAATGCGCTTAACCGCCACCGGCGATGTGGTGGGCAGCCCACTCTATATGAGCCCTGAACAGTGCCTCGGCAAAGATCTCGATGCCCGCTCCGATATATATTCGCTAGGTTGCGTCATGTACGAAGCTTTGTGTGGACAAGCTCCATTTAAGGCTGAAAACTCGGTGCAAGTAATCTTCAAACATCTCAACGAAATGCCTCAGCGCCCACTCAAGATCAAGCCCGACCTAGAGAGACCAGAGACCATCGAAGGGGTACTCTTCCGCTGCCTGCAGAAAGCCCCGGAAGACCGCTATGGTTCTATGGACGATTTGGTAGCGGAGCTGAGAAAGCAATGACGAGAAATGTGTAACCGATTGTAAAGTGGCTGCTTAACAATACTTTTGTTGTCATCTAGAAAGCGCTCTTGATAACTGTTTTAATATGCACCTTTTGTCAAAAACGCCCGAGTAACTAAAGAAACCAAGTAAGCCGCTAGACCGTTATCCCCAACTATCACCCACACGGGTGAATGATGCGGAAACCGGCCTTGAAAGAGCTTGAACTTGGCGTAGGCGCAAATGGTGACAATAAACCCCTTATGTCAACAATTTGAGAAAAGGACAGACCATGCGCAAACTGCACATGATCATCGCTGCTTCGGCGGCAGTCCTGACCGTCGGCATCTGCGTCGCCGCGGCAGGATTCTTCAACTCTGTCGAAATTCCCTTCACCGCCGAAACGAGACCGGCCGGCGCCCAGCTCATCTTGCCCGACGAGAGCAAGGGAGAAGTGCGTCGTCTGCGCACCTTCGACGGCAAGGGCGGCGGCACCGACCAGGTGCTGCGCAAGGACGGCTTCACGCAAGAAGTGGTCTACGACAGCTTCTCCGACAACCGCCGCCTCAAGGAAACCACCTGGTTTCCGGCCAAGCCCGGTGAAAGCCAGGGTGCCAAACAGTCGGTGCGCTACTTTGCCGCCGCCGGTGTTGGCACCAGCTCGCTGCAGGTCTGGGACGAGAACGGCAATCTCATCCGCTCCGGTGAACTGGTCAAGCCGACCGGCAACAGCAATCGCTGGTACTTCGCCGTCAAGCTTTTCCAGAATGGTGTTCTGGTGGAAAACCAGATGCATCACACCGACGGCTTCGTCGTCCAGCAGGATCGCATGCGCCCCGATGGCACGATGGAATCGTCCAAGCGCTTCATGGCGCCGAACAACGAATCCTACTGGCAGACCCGCTACTTCCTTGCCGACGGCAAGACGGTCGACTACCAGGAAGACCGCAGCTTCGGCAGCTACTCGGTCACCCGCTTCTGGCCGGGAACCGACGTGAAGAAGGAAGTTTCGGCGGTGACACCGGGCAATCGCACCCTTCAGCTCTTCCGAGCCGACGGCACGCAGGCCCGCGTCTTCGACGAATACAAGACTCTCGGCTACGGCTGGACCGACTACTCCGACAAGGGCAAGGTGGCCTTCAAGCGCTATTTCGCCCGCGTCGTGACCAAGACCGCCGACGGCAAAGAGAGCGAGCGTTTCGTCATTCGCTTCGTCGAAGAATACAACCAGGAGGGCGTCAAGGTCAGCCGGTACGAATTCAACGACAAAGGGCAGCTCGTCGATGTCGAACTGCACAAGTCGGCGAGCCGCAAGACCCGCACCGACTATCGCTTCGAGAACGGCGTGCTGGTGAAGCGCACCGAATTCAACAGCGAGAACCGGGTGGTGCGCACCGTCGAGAAGCCTGAAGAGACCGTGCAATTCGCCATCAAGAGCGACTGGTACAAGGTCGAAGCGCGGCCGGCTGTGGAAGCCGATCGTGTCAACGTCGACAGTGAAGTGAGCCACGGCCCGTACTGAGCTTGTTCTGAACGGACAAACAGCTCAGCAAAGACACTAAAAATGACGGGGAGCAGCAAGTTGCAGCTCTCCGTCATTGTCTTTTTCTCATTTTCTACTATTCTCTATAATATCTAAGACAGAAAAAAGAAGAAATCAAAAGAATTGAAGAAAGACCTGACACTAGCTCTTTCAAGTTAGGTCAGATCTTTCTAAAGCAGAGTCTTGAGGGATCTCTAACTAGACTCTAGTAGCGACAGTTTCAGAGCTTGAAGCGCTCTTTCAAGAAGAGCAGAACCAGGAAGGCGACGCTGCCGCAGAGCGAACCGATAGCACCGGCAAGACCGAGAAAGAGAGCAAAGACGGCGCAGAGGCAGACCGCCCCCAAAAGGAAGGAGCCGACCAGACCGAGCTTGTTGCTGCGCAGAAAGGTCGTGAAGATGAGGGCGATGAGCCCGCCGAACATGAGAACGATGCTGAGGATGAAGGCGATGAAAAATGCCAAGGAATACTCCCGATTGACTAGTTTCAAATTGAGCTTTGAAGCAGCAGAGCAACCTCATGCCGCGAAAACCAAACCGAGCCGATTTCGCAGCCGGCTTACACTGCCGACCGACCGAAGCAAGAGAGAATGACCTTCAGCAAAACAGAACAAACCTGTCTCAACAACTGCAATTTACAGGCTGGTCTATCAAGCTGATGGTTTCTCTAACAATGCCTCTGGTTGTAGATATTTGAAATACAACTCAGTCTAAACCAAAGAAAAGGTCTATCTTCAAACAAAATTTCTGTAGGTTACTGAGCGAGACTTGCCAGAAAGTGCCTTAAGAAGAGAAAGATAAATGCACTTAATAGATCTGGCTGAACTCTGCAAAAAACGCCTAATTTACTGCGATTACAGCGCAACAAATCTAAGCACTTCTATACAGAAAGAAAGATTCGTACAAGTCTCTTCACACCTTCGAAATCACTCAACACGATTATATTCAGCCTGGCAAGCCACTCTTAACCCAGGTTTTAAGCAAGTTTACAAAAGCGGAACATGATACTAACCCCGAAAACCGAGGGCATATTTCTGCAGTGGCATAATGGAAACAGCGACTCAAATTGGCTATCGGTCACATTCAGGGAGCGCCAGTTGTATGAATATCTTGAACATTTTGCTTGTGGAAGATTCGGCGCGTGTCTGCTCTCTAGACCATAACAAAAGAATCGAGACACTGGCTCGAATGGGTTTAAGAGTAGAGACGGCAACGTCTCTGGCGCAGGCGAGACAAAAGGTACAAGAGCATGAGTATGACGGGATTCTTTTAGATCTAGAGTTGCCGGACAGTAATGGCATGAGTACCCTCATCGAGATGAGAGAATCGGCCCGCGGCATTCCTATAGTGGTCTATACACAGCTGCCAGAGCCTCACCGCGCCCTGAGAGTAATCAAACAGGGTGCACAAGACTATCTGGTCAAAGGAGTGGTACCGGAGTCTTCGGTGGTACGCTGTCTGCGCTATGCCGTAGAGCGGAACAAAGTAGAAGCAGCATTGCACCGTGAAGAAGAGCGCCTACAAATCATTCTCGACAATTCATTCGATGCCTTCATTTCGCTCGACTCCAAATTGCGCATCACCGACTGGAATCTTCAGGCTGAGGCTACTTTTGGTAGAACTAAGGCGGAAGTACTGGGTCGCAGCCTGGCAATAATCATTCCGCATCATCTACGCCGCCAATATCTCAAAGAAACCGAAAAAGCCTTTAGTCAAAGCGATGCCACTATCGTCAAGATGAGCACCGAAATCACCGCCGCTCACAAAGACGGCCGTGAATTCCCAGTGGAGATAGGCTTTTTTAGAGTAAGGGAAGACTCGGACTATACTTTCTGCGCCTTTCTAAAAGACATTACCGAAAGACAGCGATTTAACGAGGAATTGGAAAGACAGGTGCAAGAGCGCACCGAGAACCTAACGCGAAAGAACGAACTGCTCAAACAATTCGCCAAAATCGCCTCACACGATTTGCAAGAGCCACTGCGGGCGGTGCAAGGCTTTGTCAAACTCCTCGCCGACAGCCTTGAGGGCAAGCTCGACAAAGACCAAGAAGAGTTTATGGGCTATATTCTTGATGGCACCAATCGCATGCAAAATCTCATTAGAGCCATTCTAGTTCATTCAGAATCAGGCATTGTCGAAGAAGGGAAACACGCAACCGACTGCAATTCGGTTCTGAGCGAAGTCTTGAGTAATCTGAGCACTTCCATAAAAGAAAGCGATACTTCTTTTGAGATAGACCGCTTACCAAAAGTAGCGGTGCAGAGACTGCATCTTATTCAGCTCTTTCAAAACCTGATCAGCAATGCCATCAAATATAGAGGCGATCGTACCCCTCAAATAGCTATCACTGCCGAAGAAAACGCCACTCAGTGGCTGTTTTCGGTCAGAGACAATGGCATCGGCATAGATCCAAAATATGCCAACAAGATTTTCGACATGTTCGCCCGCCTGCACGGCAAGGCGAAGTATCAAGGAACCGGCATGGGTCTTGCTATATGCAAGCGCATTGTCACATCACATGGAGGCAATATCTGGGTAGAGTCCACACCGGGCGACGGTGCCATATTTTTCTTCACACTGCCGGCGGTGGAAAAGACAAGGAGAAAGTCAATGAAACACGAAATCGAAATCCTTCTGGTGGAAGACACCCCTTCCGATGTCAGATTGACTCAAGAAGCGCTCAAGCGCTCAGATCTTAAATACAACATGAATGTATTGAACGACGGTGTCGAGGCCATGGAGTATCTGAACAAGCTCAAGGAAACCCATCAAAACATGCCCGACGTTATTTTGCTCGACCTGAACATGCCGCGCAAAAACGGGCATGAAGTCTTGGCAGAGATCAAGAATGATCCGGTGTTCAGAGCGATTCCAGTAGTGCTTCTCACTGTCTCTGAAAACGACGATGATGTAATGGAAGCCTTGCGCCTCAAGATGAACTACTATGTAGCCAAGCCGGTTTCAGCAAGCAAGCTCGCCGCATTGCTGAAAGCGATTCATCAATTGCATTCCGAAACCTGCAGTGACAATTCACAAAATCTAGAAGAACAAAGAATCAGACTGGTACTGGCCGGCAACGAGCACACCGCCCCGATTGCCCTGACCAGACTATCAGAAGATCCCAGCGAAAGAGTGCGCTCGCGCGTGGCTGAAAACCCTCGCACCCCCTCAGGTGTGCTTATTAAGCTGGCAGAAGATCCCAGCCAGGAAGTAAGACTGGGCGTCTCCGAAAACATCAATACCCCGGAGGAAGTACTGGAAAATCTGGCTCGGGACAACAGTGAAGATGTCAGACTGGGACTGGCATCCAATCACAAACTGCCGGCCAAACTTCTAGAATTACTCTGTGAAGACGAAAACATCTATGTCTCCAGCCAAGCACAGAAAACTCTAGCCAGTATGAAACAGAGGATCTAACCGAGTGAGGGTCTAGAAAACAGCTTTACTTCTTCTTGAGGTAGCCGTCCACCATCGATGAAAAGGCATCGCCCAATATGGCACCGGCTTGGTTATGCAAAACCTTGCCGCCTTGGTCGATGACCACGGTGGTGGGATAAGAGCTAACGCCATACTGGCTTAACATCTCGGCATTGGAAGGATCAGCAACATTGAGGCGGGTAAATTCAATGTCTTTGTATTTTTGCTTGGCATCATCCCAGGTAGATTCCATAGACATTGAGCCGGGGCTCGAGTCGGAATAGAACATAATTATGCGCTTGACGTTTGGTTTCTTTCCTTCCGGCTTAGCTTCGGTTTTGGCATCGGCTTTGCCGTCTTTGCTATCTTTAGCGCCGGCAGCAGATGCCACTACCAAAGGCGCAGAAGCTGCACCAGAGCCGGCGCTTGCAGATGATCCGCCGCCGTAGCGCACAGTAACTTTGTCTAGTTGACTCAGCCCTGCTTGCGCATTCGCCTTGAGTGAAGCTGGACCTACATCTATCACCTTTTGATAATGCAGTTTTGCTTCACCGATGCGAGCTAAACATTGGTTGCACATAGCC
>JAFLCK010000003.1:0-263812 GCA_017303615.1 Obscuribacter phosphatis (SeqCode) | reverse complement strand
AACAGGTTCGACGCAAGCAGGTGGAACTGCTGCTCAAACAGGTTCGACGCAAGCAGGAGGAACTGCCGCTCAAACAGGTTCGACGCAAGCAGGTGGAACTGCTGCTCAGACTGGGACAACTCAGGCTGGTGGAGCTGCCTCTCAAACAGGTACAACTCAAGCAGGCGGAAACTTATCTCAGGCGGCATCAGGCTCTCAAGGAAATGGTGCTACTGGTGGCGGTGCTGCTACCCAGACAGGGACAACTCAAGCAGGTGGAACTGCTGCTCAAACAGGCGCGACAACCCAAGCTGGTGGTGCAGCTTCGCAGGCAGGAGCGACAACCCAAGCTGGTGGCAACCTGTCTCAGTCCGCATCAGGCTCTCAGTCAAATAGTGCTACTGGTGGTGCTGCTCAAACAGGAGCGACGACCGGAACTGGTGGTGCTTCTCAAACAGGCGCGACGACCGGAACTGGAGGTGCTTCTCAAACAGGCGCGACGACCGGAACTGGTGGTGCTTCTCAAACAGGCGCGACTGCACAAACCGGAAGCAACTTATCTCAGGCTGCATCAGGCTCCCAGGCGAATAGTACAGCTGGTGGAACCGCCGCACAGACTGGGAATGTGACTCAAACCGGCGCTACAACTGCACAAGCTGGCTCGGCAACCCAGGCTGGAGGTGGTCTATCTCAGGCTGCTTCCGGAAACCAGGCGGGCGGCCCTACTGGAGGTGCATCACAGTCCGGAGCTGTCACCCAAGCAGGTGCTGCCACACCCCAGGCAGGTGGCAGCATCTCGCAAGCTGGCTCTGGTTCAGCTCTGCAGACCGGTGGCATAGCGGGGCAAACTGGCGGCAATTCTCAGAGCATCGGAAATGCAACCCAGTCCGGTGCCCAGGCAAGTACTCAGACCGGCACAACGGCTTCGCCAGCTGCTACGACTGGCAACGCTTCATCTAGCCAGAGTACTTCGCCCGTCGGCACTGCAACCGGTAATTCGGCTGGAAGTGCGGCTCAAACTACTTCTCAGCAGAATGATCCTAGCGGGGGACATTCGAATTCGGTTAATTCTGCTAACGGAAACATAACCACCGGGGCTGGGAATGCAAACGCTGGTTCTATCTCCAACACCCAGACCTCAGGCACTGCCGCTCAGTCTGGTGGAATCTTGTCACAGGCTGGAGCAGGGACAAGTCCTAGTGGTGCGACTTCAGCTGCTACTGGAAACGCTCCGGCTGGCACAAATTCTACGGCTACAGGAGCCACATCTGCCGTTAATCCAACTGGCGCGGCTCAAACTCCGGCAGGTGGAAACGTCTCTCAAGTTTCAGCCCAGGGGTCTGCAGCTAATGTTCAAGGGGGTCAGGCTGCTGCAACCGCTGCGGGCAATCAGCAAGCCAGCAACATCGGTTCAATCTCTAATGGCGCTAGTTCTACTACCAAAGAGCCCACCTCAACATCAAGTTCTGCAGGCGGCTCCAGTTCCGGCCAGTCGACAGGAGTTACTGTAGATGCAGCTGGTAAAGTGGTTTCTGTTACAGCTTCTGTAGGTAATCCTAAAGATGGTGCTTCCATCAATATTCAGGCTGGACCTTCTGGAGTTTCAGTCGGAGGCTCTGTCACCATTGGCGGAGTCACTGTAGCGACTTCTGCCAAAGATTCTGCAAGTTCTACGCCTGGAAATATTGCTACTTCGACTAGTTCTACTACTTCTGCTGCCGGTAATACTACTACCGGCATAGCCTCAACGGGGGTACCAACATCTTCTCCCTCCTCCGTAGGCGGCACTGGTACTGGGTCGATGACTAGTACTGGTTCCTCTGCGGGTGGAACTGGTATCGCTTCCGGTGGCACTGCTGGCAACCAATCATCTGGCACTGCTTCTGGTGCTCAACCTTCACCAAATTCTACTTCCGCGCCCAATATGCCGACAGGTTCTGCTAGTGACCCCGGCAGCGGTGGAACCTCCACTGCATCTAATGCTGCTACATCGGCTGGTGGTGCTAAGTCAAACGATCAAAGCGCTACCCCCAGCTTTAATGGTCCCGCTAATTCTAACGATCCCTCCAATATATCTAGTCAAGCTACCCAGCAAGATCCAAATGGTCAGCCGGCGCAAGCTACCCAGCAAGATCCAAATGGTCAGCCGGCGCAAGCTACCCAGCAAGATCCAAATGGTCAGCCAGCGCAAGCTACCCAGCAAGATCCAAATGGTCAGACTAAACAGACGGCTCAGCAAACTCAAGCTCAGTCAGACAATACCAATCCTGTGCAGAATATTCAATCTTCGCAGATTTCGCAGCCTGTCTACAATGTCATTCTGCCCCAGACCAATGGTGTTCCACTCGAGCAACTCAGTCAAGATCAGCTGCTGCAGGTTTATCTCAATCTTGTCAATCAGACCCAGAGTGGCAATAGCCCTTCGCCGACCAATTTAGTCATCAATCCTGATTTTAATGGCGATGGAACGGTCTCGGCATCTGAAACCATAATTGCCAACATTATCTATGTGGCATCTCAACTTAGCGCCGGCTCCGATTCTGTCTCCGCGCCAGCTCCAGCTCCCGCTCCAACTCCAACTTCAGAATCGGTTCCAGTTCAGCCGGTATCAACAACTCAACCAGATACTAGCAGGGTGATTGAGCCACTAAATCTGCCCAATTCAATCAACGTATCGCCCATCGCCGCTCCTACTGATGCTCAGATTGTTGAGAAAGTATTCGATACAATTCTGAATTCAGTTCTGTCAGATAGTTTCGGACAGACTAGCTCTTCTGCATTCAGTAGTTCGAACTCGTCGAATACCCCTGCTGTTGATAATACTCAGATATTCGACGCCCAGGCGCGGGCCCAAGAGCTCGCTCAATTGCAGGAAGCGCAAAGGCAACAAGACCTGATTATTCAGCAGGAGTCTTTAAGGCAACAAGAGTCCATACGCCAGCAAGAAGCTCAGCGCCAAGCTGATATAGAGAGCCTCCGACAGGCTGAGATAGCCAGACTTGAAGAATTAGCTTTGCTTCAACAATTGAATGCTGTTCAAGTGCCGGGTATTTCTGTCGATTCTACACAAGCAAATCAAGCCAACAGTTGGGGACAGCCCACCATCGATTCGGCTACTTATTACGGTCCAATTGATGACTACATTGCTAGTAATTATCCTGGCTGGATGAATCAGACAGGTAATAGTGCCATTGAAGGTAGCTCGTTTGGTTCACCGATTCCTGAAGGTTCACCCACTGATGGTGCTGCCTACGCAGGTTTCGGCAGCCCATACTCCGATTCAACGACCAACTTCGTGCCGCAGTCCCCAGCCGATCCTATCTACGGCGGTAGTTTCGGTGTGCCTTATAGCGATCCGATGCTCGCTATCCACAGCGATGCAGATGATCAGACAGCCTTCCAGAATCTTCCTGTCACTCCTGCAAACATTCTCAATGCCGATGATGCTCTCATTGCTTCGCAATCAGTTGATGATTTGGTTTCCTTCTACACCAAAGGTAAGCCTGATTCCGAGAGCGAGGTTCGCCATAACGATGCAGTTAGACCGAGCGATCCTTCTGCAAAAGAAGGCATCGGTTTTGAAGCCGTACCTGATAAGAGTGAGCCGTTTATTCAACCTGGCGACAGAATTGACCAAGCTGCCATGCAGTATCAAATCGATGAGCATCTTCCTGATGAGAATGGAGCGAAATGGCAAGATTTGATGGATGCTCAGCGTAGCTTTGCTGAAGCCTTGGGCGCGTTGACCGAAAACACGAGGCAACAAGCTGAAGAGCTGACCACTCGCGCCTCTGAAATGCTTGATAATGTCATGCATGGTTCCGGCGGTTTGATTGCTGAACTCGATAGTCAGGCCCGGTATATCAAAGAGCTTGAAGAGGCTCACGCTCGAGAACTTGAGAAAGAGAGACGACTCGATTTTGAGCATAAAGAGAAAGAGCGTCTAGTTTCTGAAGCTAAGAAACGACTGGATGACGATAAAGATCGCAAAGATCGCGATCACGAAAAAGAACGTCGCCTGGCTGAAGAAATGGCAATTATGCTGGCCATAAGACAACAGTCTGAAGCAGAAGCCCGCGCTCGTGAATTGCGCATCAGGCAAGAAAGAGAAGTGTTGCAGGAAATGATCCGTAAGGACAACCTGCAAGAGAAATATGTGGTGCGGGAGAATGAAGACCTGACCATGATTGCTGTTCGCAAGTTTAAGGACCCTCGCGTCGCAGACCTTATATTTGAACTGAACAAGAAATCGGTTGAAGTGCGTTGGACTGGTGGTAAGCGTAGCTATTACGCCAAACCCGGCACGGTTTTGATCTTGCCTAGCCCGAGACAGGTGAGAGAATGGCTGGCTCGCGTGGGCTCTGGTCCCAAGTCCAGCCAAGAAGCGACAGGGCGAGGTATGGCTGCGGTTCCTGGTAATGCTGGTCAAGATGAGCGTCGAGCTAATATTGAGAAGATTATCGGTAAGATTAGAGAGTCTAATGATGGTTTGGAAGGCTCTGTCTATTCAGTTAGATTAGGAGACACTTTACGCTCTATTGCTATGAAGCATCCCGACCTTCGTGATGTGACACTCTGGAAGCTGCTTGCCGTCAAGAATGGCTTGTCTACAGATACTGATTCCAAAGGCGCACCGCTGGCGGTATTGATTCGTGGTGCGCAGTTGACCATTCCTTCGGCTGAAGAGATATCGGCGTATCGTTCTGAGTCTTCGCCTGCCAAGCCGGTTGTCTTCGAGCCTCAAAATATGTCTTCACGAGCCATACTCGAATTTGCCACCAAGCCTTGCGGTGGTTGTGACCGCTTGCTTAGTCAGTCGGCATCGCTCTGTCCTGCTTGCGGCTATGTCTTCGAGAGCGTGCCGGTATCGTCTGCGCCTGAAGACCAAGCAACCACTTTTGCTTTACCCCAAGGCATTCCCACTTCACCTCTAGACGATGACCATACGGTGATTACATCACCCAATCTTGAGACTACCCATATAGACAATGACAAGACAACGCTAAGTCTGCCTGAGGCCGGTGTCTCGCCTTCTAATCCACCTTCGGTGCCGGCGCCGGTTATTTCTAGAGCGGGAGACAGTCATTTGTTGGAAGTCGAAGGCACTCGCACTATCGAAGCATTTTCTCAGACTTGCCGATTGGTCAAGGTAGAAATTGAAGTGTCCGGTCGCAGGCTGAAGAAACAACAGCTTGAGGTCTTGAATGGTGAGAACTGGATACCAGTGCTTGCTTATGAGGTGGGTGATGATTCTTCCACTCGCCATGAGTATTCTAGAGATGGACGCCGTAAGTCGATATCGATTGATTTGCCCTCTGTTGCTGTTGGGCAAATGGTGCAGAACGAGTTGAGTCAGAACTGGGAAAAGTATTGCGAAAGATTCTTGTCCGGCAGAAAGCTCTCAATATAGAAATCTATCAGTACAGAAATCTCTAGATATGAACTTTCAGTCTAGAGAGACGTCTGTAATTCCTTCAGGATTTACTCTTTCCGGCTCACTTGTGAATTCGTCAATGCTTGAAATTAGATGGGGATATTTGCCTATCTCGCTGTCATGTGTGCGATTTCTCAGTCTAAAGACTTCATCAACCGATAGTTTTTCTCTGCTTTCTCTGTCATAGATGTAGTGAATATCGCCTTTGGCATCTTCGACCACGGCATAATGTCTGTAGCTGCCGGGCACGCATTCGCCAAAGTAGTAAATCGGCCGACCTCTATATTTGGCCATGGGAATTTTCTTTTCTGTACCGTTGAAGTCCAGCAAAATGCCCCTTGGACTCACTTGGACTCCATAAGTTTCTGCTTGCCCGTCTTGCATTAGTGGCAATTGAGGCGGATGTATGACTAGAGCTTCTTCGTCGATCACCACCAGTGGTGTATCGGGACCGGCTGCGCAAAAGACACGCCCATGTGCCCCTACCAGCGGATTATAGATATCCTCTATGCCGAGTTCTTCTGCTAATGGCTTCTTGTCTCCAAATCTAGAGGGAGCACCTTCGAAGAAATCTTTGGGAGGTTTGTGCTCTGCCCTCTTAAAAAGACGGTTGTATTCTTCGTCTGTTTCTTGATCTAGTTTTTCTTGCTCTTCTATGGAAAGCTCAGTGGGTTGGCTTGCTGTATTTTCGGCCGCGACATTTGGTGCAGCTTGTTGCGGCGAAGTTTGGTCTTCGCCTGAAGCGTCAGGGTTTGCAGTGGGACTATTCTCCTCCACCTTGCTCTCCTGCCTCGGCTTCGTTTTGGAAGTTTTCCAGAGCAGTTCTGACTTTATGCAGCAGAACCAACTGAGCATCGGTTGAAAGTTGTTGATCTTTGATTAGGTGAGCGGCTAGGCAGTAAGCTAGGTCGACGTCGGGCATGCCTATCAGTCTTTCTGTGAGCAAACGGCAGAACCAGGCAGCTGAGTCGGAAGCCGGCGTGTCTTTACGGTTGATGGAGCTGTTGAAGTCAAATTTGATCTTTGGATCTCTCACTACTTCGGATACTTCGAAGCGATAAAGACATTTTGACGTGCACGGGGCACAAGTGGGAAGCGGACCCTGATCTAGCTTGTGTAGCTCGAGGAAGTCGTCGCGCCATTGTCTGAGAATGGCGATATCGAGACGGCGATTGACCTCGGTCGGCTGAAAAGCAGGTCTTAGCAGATTGAGCCAACGCAAATGCTGTTCTTGCACTTGGTCGTAGAACCAATAATTGTTCTCACCCTTTCTTTCGAAATAACGCTCGGTTGCTTGTGTGAGCGCACACCATGTGATACCGGTGATGTTGCCTGTGCGGGCTCTACCGCCTATAACCCTTTGAATTTCGTGAATGATCTGGGCTCGGAAATGAACCAACTGGGTCAGATCTTTCAGAGTGGACAAAACATAGCGGTTATAGACTTGTCTAAATATAGGGTCGTCGGCTACAGGAATGGCTGTGTCCAAAATCTGTGAGTCGCATCTGTGCAAGCAGAATTTACAGCCCAGGTGACGGTCGTAGGTGCCGATGATGTTCAGACCTCTCATCGCCTGTCTTACTACTTCATCAGATTCTTCTGGTGTCTCTGGTGGTGGCACCTCTTTGGTCTTGTCGAACATGATTTGCAAGTGATAAGGCTGCTCCATTTTTTCGGCATAAACTATGGCGCGACCTTGTCCAAGAGCTGTTACGTGTCTCTTTTGCACATCGTCGAGGTTCATGGCACCGCCCATAGAGTCGCGGTCGTCTACGGCGACGATACGGTGCATAATCTTTAGGTTGGTATTTTTCAGGGCTTCTGGTGCCAACTTGTTTGGAATTTGGTCGGCGATGATGAAGCCTTGTCCATATGAACGAATTTCTGCAAGCATGTTGGTGAAAAATTCTACGGCTTTACCGGCTGGGTTGGCTGATTCGCCACTCTGACCGGTGGGCACGTTCTTTAAGAGACGGTGAGCCTCTTCTACCAGCATGACGTGCTGCAAGTGATCGTGCGGTCCCAGCGCTTCTCTGTACTCATAAAGGAAGACCAAAAGCATGCCAATCAGGAAGGACTTTTCACTGTCTTCTGAAACCATCTTCAGTTCGACTACAGTGGGTTTTCCAAAAAGATCTTTCATTGGAATGGAGCGGCGGGTGTTGAGCATTTGCCCTTTACCACCGATGAGCAGCGAGCCGATTCTGGCTTTTAGCGCTGCTTGTACGTCGGGTCCGATTCTGTCTGAATAGCCGAAGCCCTCTACGATTGGATCGATGATCTCGTAGAGATCTTTCATGGTGGGATAAATCTCGGGTGGGCAATCGGGGTCGCCCGGGTTCATGCCTGGAGGCAGGCGTCTGTTGACGTTATTGATCAAGTCCCAGCCTCGTACCGAATAGATTGAGTTGAGGGCTTTTTCAAGCACCTGGGGCATCGGAGAATACATTTCAAAACTGGCGTTAAAGACTGACTTGAGCGCGTCTAAGTGGGTTTGTACTTTGACGCCTTTCATAATCTCGAAGGGATTGAGACGGAAGGGCGAGACTGTTTCGTCACCAAGAGAAAATGCTTGTCCGACGCCTTTGAAAGTCTCGGACATGAGCATCATATGTCGATATTCTGATTTTGCTGGCTCGCAGACCATAAAGGGAATGCCGTATCGCCATAGCTGACCCACTAGATAGAAGCAAGTGTTTGTCTTACCGCCGCCGGTTACCCCGCAGACGATGGTGTGCTTTTGCAGCGCGTCTACATCGATGTAATAGAGGTTACCTGTGTCTTCACCACGGTCGAGAATGTTGCCGATGGCTATCACCCTGTTGGGGTCTTTGGGCGGAATTTCGGCTAAGGAAAATTCAGCTGAACGCCTGATCCTAAAGCCCGGCATTTCGCGTTTGGGCAGATGCACAAACGCTGATAACATGCGCGAGTTAAGTGGTGAGAGAAAACGATATTCCAGCAATTCTTGGAAGTATTCGCCTTCTCTTTTTGTGCGCAGCAGTCCGAATTTTTGGATATGATCAGACAAGCCCTCCACTTCGTGAGTGCGCAAAGGGGTAGGCCGACTTGTTTCATCAACATATGTGGCACGCAGCAGCGATTGTAGTCTGACGAATACATCTCGTTTGGGGGCGAAGAAATAAGGCACGGTCAGCCACATGCCTAAAGCTGTGCCGAGCTGAATGTGCTTTAGGTAAGAGTCTTGCAGTTCGAGATAATACTTGATTTTTCGCTTTTTCTCTGGGTCTTCGTTTTCTTGCGCTCGTTGAATCTGATCTACTACCGCTGTTTCTTCCCGAGTGACATTTTTACTTGGTATCGGCACGGCCAAGATAAGCATGCCAAATTCATTGCCTTGCAAACCGGCTGCCAGTCTCTCTATTTGTTCCGAGTCAGTGGTATCACCGGCAGTTGATTTTAAGGCTGGTATGCCTGTGACAACACCGGTATACTTCGTCATCGGCTTGATCATAGTATGCATTTCTTCAGCCGAAAATGGCTTTTTAAATACATCGACGCCGCCATAAACGCTATGCAAAATTGATTTGAGGCTGTTATAGCAAATACTGGATGGATCTGTGCCAGGTTCAGTTGTTTCGACTGCGCTGGGCAGCGATATACCCATATAGTAGTGCACACCGCTTTTGTCGCCGAGTACCAAAAAGGCTAAGTTCGCTTTCTGGCTGTGCAAGCCGGTGAGAGCATCTTCCATAAGGTACATGCGCTTGGGCGGCTTGGTCGGGTCAGGATCTTGCTGGACGTTCTGACCCTGCTGCTGTTTCTCTCTCTCGATATCCCATGAACGCAGAATTCCGTCGACGCGCACGAAAGTTAAGCCTGGTATAGGCCAACTTGTCAGAGAAGCCGGATCGACCGGTTCAGACTCTAGATTGTCAAGGTCATAGCGTCTGAGATCCGCTATTCTCTCTTCCCAAATACTGCGACTATGTCCATCTTGAGTCATCTTAGTCTCTTTGACTGTGGGGGTTCCTTAAGTAACTTAAGTTTAGCAACAGCAAAGCCAACTGTCAGTCGTCTCCGTTATCCGAACTTTCAGATCTTTTGCTTGCTCCGGCGTGCATCTTGTCAATTAGTTTCTTCTTGATCTTCGATTCGGGTATGTCGTCAAAGGTATGCGACTTCAAGTTGAATAGACCAGCTTCGGCGCCCATGCGATAGCAAAAGAATGTCCTCTCTTCTTGTCTGACGATTTTGTCTATGTTCAGTTTTTCTTCGTCAGAGACAAGTTCGAACTGAGGCGCGGTGTTGACTGGGTTGAAGATGTTCGACATGGTTTGGTGTTTGACTTTTCGTCCATCAATAGGGAACATCTGCGGACCAAGCAAGTCGCCGTCTTTTTTGGAAAGAGCAAAGGTACACAGTGTGCCGATATTGATAATCAGCTGGTTGCGGAAGTCTTCAGGCAGATGTTGCAAACTCTTAGTGACGGCGATGAGACCGATTTTGAATTTCTTGGTTTCTGATGTGATTGCCTCGATTGTATTTTTCTCGATGAAGTTATCAAAGTTATCGAGATAAAGAGACACAGGATTGTGAGCCTGTTTATTGCCTGTGGTGGAGAGGGTCAAGCAGGCTTGCTTCACCCCTGAGACAATGAGCGAGCCCAAGAGATTGGCGTCTTGTCCGAAATCACCTTGAGGAATGCGGACAAAGAGAATTTTCTTCTTGGTGACTACATCCATGATGTCTAAGTCGCCTTGCGGCTTGGTCAGAATCGCTCTGATTCTGGGATTGGAAAGCATTGGGTTGACCCGGTTGAGGATAGGCTCTACCCAGGTGATCCACTGGTCTGTTCTAGCTAGTTTCTTATATCTGCCCCACTGGTCGAGCAGTGTAGAGAATTCGACGCGCTGATTTTTCTTCTTCTCGATATTTTCCAACAGTACATCGCGGAAGTCGTTTTCGTTCAACAAAGTAGGCAGGTCGATTAGTGTCTTATTGTTGCCTATAAGTAAGAGAATGGCGTTTCTGAGAATGTCGGCGGTCTGTGCGTTCCATTGGCTTTGAGAACCAGGCGGCTCTGTATAGATGGCTTTGAAGCCGTCGACTATTGAAGCTGCCGCTGTCTGCAAATCGCCCATGTCAGGCAGATTGAGTGGGTTGTAGGCAAAGCCGCCTTTCTTGTAGGTGGGGTCAATTAGAATGACCCGCTTAGCCATCTCTCGTCCTCTTGGATGAGCCGAAATCCAGGCTATCATCAAATCGACCAGCGAACCATCTGAGTCGACCACTACCACAGCGCGATCTTCTGCTTCTATGTCGGTGGCGAGCATTTTTGCCACCAGTCTCGATTTGCCTTTGCCGCCTTGACCCAAGATCAATACGTGCGGGTTGACCTTGCGCAAATCCGGCGGAATGGCTAAATCTTTCACCACCCATGGCATGGGGAACCACCACTTCCACTCCACTCTCTGTCCCAAGGGGAGACTGCCCTTTTTGACTGGTTTGGCAAGCTGAGCTTTTATTTTATTGTGCTGAGCCTTGACCTGACTGGGAATGTATTGTTGCTTGTTCCAAATATTGATCAGACCGTTGGGTCCAAATAGAGTGAAGGTGCCAGTGATGAAGGCTATCCCAGCGCCTATCGCTACAATCAAGCCGTTCTTCATCATAAAGGTGATGATGTTGAATTTGCCGCCGTCCTCAGGGGCTGCACCACTACCGCTTCCGCCAATTCCCATTGAAGGCAGTTGCGATATCGTACCGCCTTGTTCAGGCTCGATTGGCTTCTGCAGCATCGCTTGCCATTCACCGTTCACCATTTGTGGTTCTTGGCGATTAAGACCGAAACGTCCTCTTGGCGATACCTTTTTGAATTGCCACTGACCGGCGGCAGTCAAAGGGATGCGCTCTAGAAAGAGCTGCCCTCTAAAAAATATAGGTGGTCCAAGCGGTCTTTTGTTTGCATCTAAGAATTGTTTCTTGAACTGCATTACCGGCTGACCGTTTTCCATGGTCAGGTTGCCCTTCAGCGAAAAACGACCGACCTTTTGGTCGACACCGATGCCATCTAGCTCGGCACCCTTTTGCCTGATCTCGATAATGTTTGGATAGCTATTGCCATTCTGAAAGGCGTTCAGAACCCAGCGCCCTGAGACTTTTGGCGCTTCCGCCACCAAACCGCCAAGTGGGTTGCCCAAGCCTGGTTGCCCTGTCCCTGCAGTCTGCGGTGCCTTTAGCAATGTAGAGAAGTTGCCGACAATGTGAAAGATGGCAAAGGCAAAGAGACCAAGCACTCCGAGGCTTACTGCAATCACTTTGATGTCGACTGGGAAGCCGCCGATACTAAATGAGCCACCTTGAAATTTCTCTCTCAGATTCGATTTTTCGTCATCATCATCGTCATCGTCTTCATTGCCGCGGCTCTTTCTGGCTGCGGCAGGACGGCTTGCTTTTTTGGCGGCTGGTCTTTGAGTGGGCTTTAGCGAAGATGGGTCACCGCTGAAGGAACGACGAGCTGGAATCGCCTTTTCTTCTGCTGTTTCATCATCGTCGTCATCGTCATCGTCATCATCTGATTCTGAGCGGCGATTTTTTTTGATTACCGACTTGGGCTGAGCCTTTTTTGACTTGGCTGAACTGCTCTTTGTCGGTCTTCTTCTCTCATCATCATCTCTATCGTCTTCATCTTCGGAATCATCAGAATCATCTGAGTAGCTGTCGCTTGCTTCCACCGCTTTAACTTTCTTATTGGCAGTTTTCAAAGCTTCTCTCTCGTGGGTGTCATCGCTGTCTTCCTGCTCTCTCAGATCATGCGAGCTGGTCTTGTAGTTTCCCGATTTGGAACTCTTTGATAGAAGACTTTCAAAGCTTGAATGTGGATCGTCGCTGCTTGCCTTTTCCGCTGACTCACGTAGAGGCTTGCTACTGGTGCGGACTTGGTTGGCACTGCCGGCTTGGAAAAAGTCAAAGGCTTCGGCTGTGGCTGGAGTCGGTACTTTATAGGTGCTATTTTCTGCTTTCTCGACCCTGGGTCTGTTTTCTGCAGGACCAGCCACCTGCGGGCGAGCATTCTGTGCCGGTACTGCAACTGGAGCCGGAGCCGGTTCTGCAATATGCTCTTTGATTTTGCTGGCTTCTGGTTGTTCTATCCTGGTTTTTTCTTTGAGCTCTGCCACAAAGGGACTCTCGGTAATATTCTCGGCTTTAGCCGGTGAGAAGTTGGCGAAATCAGGCGGTGCCGATGACTGCTCTTCCTCGGGGTCCATTTTTAAGGCTTTTAGATTCTGAGTATCGAAAGCGTCTTCTTCTCTTTCTTCTGGCTCGGGAACAAAGACTTCCACCGGGTTCTCCGAACGGGCCGGGGCCACTCCCGCCAGTTCTTGATTGGTTGCGGCTGCTCCGGCAAAGAAATCACCGCTTGCTGCCGCCGCAGCTACACCGCCCAGAGTCCCCAACAGCGCAGCGCCGCCGACTTTGGTCTCGGACCCGAAAAAGTCTTGAGCCTGTCCTTCTTCTTGTCTTTGATTGGAGCGCTGGGCTGCAATCATTTCATCATCTGAGCCGCTGGAAGTACCGCCAAAGGTTTCAAGAAACTCAGCGGCAAAATCATCTGTACCGTAAGAATCGGAGTCGCCGAAGTAATTACTGGGTGCCAGAGCGTTCAATTGTCGTCCGGTGACAATTCTTTCCAGTATCAAGCGGTCAGGCGCTACAGACACCACCATGGGAGCAACCGCCCCAGCCATCGTAGAAATGAGAGTGGAAGCCGCTCTCGCTTGGACCGCTCCGCAGTTGGAGCAGTCTGTACTTTTCGGTTTGTAGACTGCACCGCAGGCCGGGCAGATGTTGATGTCCACTTTGAAGCTCCGAAACAGGACCTACCTTAATTAGTACCTCGCCCTGTCTAATTATTATCTTGATATATCAGACAGTCCCCTGCTGGTCTTGCCATGCCAGGGACACCGTTTAGTGTGTTCTTTGTTGAGCCTGAACTCAATGTCTGACTAGTAATTTCTTGTCTACACGGCGAATGTTACAGATATCTCATCTCGTTGTCAAGCATGGCAGCGATCTTCCCTTGCCCGACCCTCACGGGTATATACTAGGAATTGCAGGGGGCGGGGGTTTGAAGTCTTTGGCCCCTTGGGTACATATTCATAAGATGAAGTAAGCATTGGAAACTTGGAAGGGTTACTAGATGGCTCGCGAGGACAAGGGGAGCGCTGCCGGATCTAATCAAGACATCGCTTCTGGCAAGTCGGGAGAACAGGACGCCGGCTCTCTGGCTGCTAGGCGCGCACGCCTGCGTGGTTCATTGTCCAAACAGATAGCCCCGCCCGATCCCTATGTTCCAAGTCCTTTCGAAAGTAGCAAGACTGAATCCGCTGCCGATCATAAAAGCTCTGAAAACAGCTCCGAGAACAGCCCGGAAAACATTAGAGAAGCCAGTGTCGGCGACATTGGCGCCAGAGACGCTGTTGACGGTCTAGAAGATACACTCCCTTTGGAGAATGCCGGAGCCGCAATTGATCTGCCTTTGACTGATAACTTTCCAGTGCCCGAAGCTCCACATCAATCTTTATCCGAATCCGTAACTGAGTCTGTTTCTGAATCTATTAACGAGCCGGCTGAAGATGCAGTTGATCTTGTTAATGACGAAGTTTCACCCATGGCATTTTCTTCCTCTTCTGCTCTTTCTGCCGATATGTTTTCAGAACCAGAACCAAAGCCCGACAATAAGAAGGACAAGTCGGACAAGAGTGGCAAGAAAGAGAAGAAAGACAGCGAAGAGGCAGCAGCAGCTCCTGTCACTGTGCAGGTTGATAACAGCCAGGTCTTGGAACTTTTGAACAGTTTGGACCAGCAGATAGGAATTTGCTCGGTCAATCTTTCTCAGATTGCTAAGGCCGCCAATGAACAACTTGAGTTGGTGCGTAATCTGTCAGAGACCGTGCAGCATCAGGCTTTTGGTGAAATCGGACTGAGTTTGAATAGTTTGAGCGAGTCGATGTCGGCAGCCCTTGAACCTATGAAGGCAGTGGGCGAGTTAGTACCTTCCATCGATACATTGGTTTCTACAATCGCCAGCAAAGATGAAGGCAAGAAAGAAGAACCGGCTCTTACACCGGAGCAACTGGTCACCTCGTTGGCTGATCAGCTTAGTAAAAATCTAATTGATCCCTGGACATTCAAATGCGCATACATGGCTGTTTTCCCTTCAGAGCAAGCCGCCGACTTGTTGCGCAAATTGGTTGATTTGTTGGGTACGCAGAAGTTGACCGGTGAATTATTCCGTGCTGCTTATGATGCAGTGCAATCGGCTGAGGCACCGCCTTTTTCTGCTTCTTCTTCTGTCGGTTCTGCCTCCGGTCCTTCACCAAATGTGGTGACTGAAATTCAGTATGTTCCAGATGAGACGGTGATTGCGCAGCTGGATGATTTGCGCAGGGCTAATGATGAACTCAAGGCTCGGATGGACCAAAGAGAGCTTGAGTTCTCGGAGCTTTTGCAGTCTAAAGAGCAAGAAGTTGTCGAAACCCAGGAGATGCTCAATTCTCGGTGGGAAGACTTTAGCAATCGCTATGAACAGCTTTCTGAGATGATGCGCGATCGCAATGAAGAACTCATAAAGAAAGAGTCTGAATTGGCGAAGATTCAGGCTGAAAAAGACCTTGAGATGGCTAAGGTGCAGTCTGAAATAGCAATCAAAGATTCTGAGATTACACAGCTAAAATCGCAATTAGAAGAGATGCGCGATCAGACAAAAGACATGGTGGCGGACCTGCAAAGACAGCTGACAAGCACTAAGCAGGCTATGGAGGAAGCAGCAAGATTGGCAGCTCCTAAACCGCAGACCAGCTTCTTTGATGCGCCGGCTCAGCCTGCCAATAATTTATTCAGTGCCGAACCCAGCCGGGAACAGCTATTTACGCCGGCTGAAAACTCGACAAATGTCAATATGCCGGCACCAAATCCGATACCGGCCCAAAATATCAGTCAACCAAATCCGGCAGCCATAGTCGCACCTAATTCTCTCTCGAACCCGGTACCAAATCCGATGCCAAACTCAGTGCCAAATTCTGTGCCGCAGCCTGGTGCTGGCATGGGGGCGGTTAGCGCTCCTAATTCTCTAGCCGTCGGTGCCAATGCTGTGGCATCTTCCGGTTTGGGCTCGGTTGCGCAAACTTTGGCTCCTACACCAGACCCCGTTGTGCCTAGTACTACCCCTGGTGTGTCATCTCAGGCTATCCCACGTCCTCAGGTGGCTGCACCTACCACCCCTCTCCCAAATGCCTCCGGCAGGCATGGTAGTGGTGTGAGAGCCCAGGTCTTTGAGGTGATTGTCAGGCAGGCTCTGGCTGGGGCGCCTTGGCGTGAGATTTGTGCCGGACCAATGCAGGTGAACGGTATATCACCCGACGAAGTTGAATCTGAAGTAAAGAGACGGCAAGCCCTGCTTAAGAAGTAAGCTTCCGATTAAGCAGGCAAAGAGTTATTTTGATTTGGCAGCGTCCATGGCCTTTTCGGTCTGCTTCCACTCTTTTACTATGGCGTCTAAGTTGCTCATATAGTGAAAAACTATTATGGAAGGCAGATGCTGAATCGTCTGGGTGAAAATAAAGAACATGACACCAATGATCACTGTCGTGCAGAGTGCCGTGAGATTGCGGCTGATGCGCATTTGCTCATCCAGCTTTTTGCTCAAGACATCCAGCTTGGCTTCCAGTTTTTTGATTTCTTTGTTTTCTTCCATTTAAAGCTTCGCGCCCGCTTTTGAGAATTGAGTTCTTTGGTTCATTCCGGGCTAAACAAAATAGCACATATTCAGGTTTAGTGCCTTCAGCGCCTCTATTACCGCTTTGTCTTGGTCGGCAAAAACGGTACGCAAATCTATATTGACTGCTTCTTTTGAAACTGTGCCAATCACAGCTGGCGACTGCTTTCTCAATATAGTGGCCATCTCTTTTGCCGGCAGGTCTTTGCGCTTTGACTTCAGTTTCAATCCGGCGCTCGCTAAATTCTCTCCAGGCAGGCTGCCTCCTCCCATGGTGCTAAGGCTGTCTCCCACTTCTATTTGGTATTGCAGATTATCTACGCTTGCCAGTTCTGCCAATATATTTGCCGCTCTCTTGCGCAACTCCTCTACAGTTTGACCAGCCATCTGGAAGACCGGCAAGTTCTCAAAGCCCTTGTTTAGCAGGTATTGACTGAGAGCGGCTTCCACCAGAGAGATGACTACTTTGTCGGCTCTCAAGGCTCTGTAAATAGGACACTTTCTCAGCTTTTCCACCAGCCTGGCCTTGCCGGCAATTATTCCAGCTTGCGGTCCACCCAAGAGTTTGTCGCCTGAGAAGAGCACCAAGTCGACTCCCGCCTCTAATGTCTCTTCTACTGTTGGTTCTTTCTTCAGGCCAAAGGTTGACAGATCAACGAAAGAGCCGCCGCCCAAGTCATAAACAACCGGTTTGTCGTGCTTTTTGCCCAGGCTTATCATTTCGGTAAGACTGGCTTCTTCAGTGAATCCAATGATCTGGAAATTAGATTGATGACATTTCAAAAGCATGCCAACATTATTGTCTTTTTGCAAAACTCTTTCGAAATCTTGAATGCGGGTCTTGTTGGTGGCACCGACTTCTTTCAGCTGTCCGCCTGAGGCTTCGATGACATCGGGCAGTCTGAAACTGCCGCCAATTTCAATTAGTTCACCCCGCGAGACCAAGACTTCTTTATCGAGGGCCAGCGCTCTTACGGCAAGCATGACGGCAGAAGCATTGTTGTTCACTACAATAGCGGCTTCGGCACCGGTGATTAGTTTTATCAGTCGCGTTATGCCCTTGGTCCGCTCTCCTCTTTCACCTTCTTCTAGGTCGAATTCTAGGTTGGAGTATCTTCTAACGGCTCTATAAAGATTGTGAGCGGCAAATTCGGGCAACGGTGCTCGTCCCAGATTGGTGCTCAAAAGCACGCCGGTGGCATTGATCACCTCTCTAATGCCCAGCGAGTCCATAGTTTCCTTCAACTTTTCAGCGCTGTCTTCGGCCAACTTAATGGCTAATTCTTCTTGGCTGAGTTCAGCTAGAGCCCCTGAGTGGCTTTGTGCTAGCGCCTTGATTGACTCCTTAACCAGTTCTTTCACGACAGAGCGTCTAAAGCTTTGCAGAGGCTCGGCCAGGGCTTTTTGTCTCAAAATAAGATCTATCTGCGGGGGTCTGAATGTTTTCTCTTGAGAGAGCTTATTGGCTTGGCTTTCTGGTTTGGACACTTTGCACCGAATAATTAAAGTGGCTTTTCTCCTTAAATAATACTCCGCCCCTTGTCAGAAGCGTTTGAAAGAACCACAATTAGAGTATGTAGTAAATGATTCGACCGGGTTTTATTACTGGATTTAGTAATAGATTTGCCGTTTCTATTATTTCGATGAGCTGAGGGGCGACGCTTGTGGGCAAGACATTAAGAACCAAGACCTTATATCAAGATAAAGACTGGCTTGTGCAGAAATACGTCAAGGAGAAGCTCAGCACGGTGGAGATTGCCAAAATTTACCGAGAGACTGAGAATAAATGGTGCGATCCAAATACTATTTCTCGGTGGCTCAAAAAGCATAATATAGCCATGCGTTCTTTGGCAGAAGCCCAACAGAATCGGCATTCCACCGTTGCCACTCCGGCCACTCGCAAGAAACAGTGATTACGAATATTAAAGGCCAAAGCCGAAGCTTGCCCATCCTCCCATCATGCAGAGGCAGCAAGTGAGATATAGTATTACGTCTCTGCCCCCGGCCAGGTAGAAGAGGCAGTAGGAAAAGAACGAGAAGGCCGGCATCCAGAAGCGTCTATCTGCCTCACGTATAGCGTGTGCGCCCATGCAGATGCACAGAACCAGGGGAAAGCCGAAGAAGAGTACGTCGAATAGCATGATTTGTCCTCTAGTGGCAAAAGTAATCAATTCTGATGCAGTCGTCTATGGTGTAACCCGCATATAAAAGGATTTCGATGAATAGCGGCAAAAAACGCCCCCAGGGTGGAGGAAGCTCCAAATCAAGGCCGGGCCAAGGAAAAGGACGTTCTTTCGGCGGAAAGAAAGCAGGGGCTGATGACAGAAAGCCTCGTAAGCGTTTTGAAGACTCTGGGGATAAGCCGCGTAAGCGCTTTGAAGAGTCTGGGGATAAGCCGCGTAAACGTTTTGAAGACTCTGGAGACAAGCCGCGTCGGGCTTATGGCGAAGCGGGCGACAGACCGCGGAGACCTTATGAAGATTCGGGCGACAGGCCGCGGAGAACATATGGAGAAGCGGGCGACAGACCGCGTAAACGTTTTGAAGACTCCGGAGACAAGCCGCGTCGGACTTATGGCGAAGCGGGCGACAGACCGCGGAGACCTTCTGAAGATTCGGGCGACAGACCGCGGAGAACATATGGAGAAGCGGGAGACAGACCGCGGAAACGTTTTGAAGATTCGGATAGCCCCAGAGATAGAAGACCGAGAGATTTTGACGATCGCAGACCGCGGCGCTTTGACGGTCCAGGAAGTGCAGCCGCCGATCTGGCTAACCTTGATGAAGAAGCTCCGCCTGAAAGAACAAGGGTCGGTAGATACGGCAGTCATTCAGTTACCGAGTTACCTTCTTTCGATGCTGAGACCCAGGCTCAGGTTGATGCCGAGTTCATCTATGGCAGAAACTCTGTAGTCGCTTTTCTTGAGCGAGGTGAGGCTCCGGTCAATAAGATCTTTATCGCTAAAGATATAGATGCCGACAAGAGAATCGACAAAATCAATGCTTTGGCTAAAGAGAATGGCATTCCCACTGTGGTTTGCGATAAACTCAAGTTGTCGACTCTGATTGGCGATCGTGACCGCCATCAAGGTGTGGTCGCTCAGTTGGCGGCAAGCGAATTTGTAGAGCTGCCCGATTTCTTGGACAGACTTGACGCTGCAAAGAAAGAAAGCGAAGAAGCCGGTCGTTCGATGGACGGCTATGTCATCGCAATTCTTGATGGGATAGAGGATCCGCACAATATCGGAGCCATCATTCGCAGCGCTGATGCTGCCGGCGTGAAAGCGATTCTTTTGCCACAGAGAAGATCTGCCGGTTTGACCGCCACCGTTGCCAAAGTAAGTGCCGGTGCGCTGGCTAGCATGACCGTGGTGCGCGTGACCAATATTGTCTCTACGCTTGAAAAGCTCAAAGACAGGGGCTTCTGGGTAGCCGGTACCAGTCTTGAGGGCGAGTCGCTTTACAAGAGTGATCTCAAGCGACCTCTGGCTCTAGTTATTGGTTCAGAGTCTGATGGCATCAGTCGGTTGGTGGCAGAGCACTGCGATATGCTCTTGAAAATCCCTATGCAGGGCAGTGTTCAATCATTGAATGCTTCAGTGGCTGCTGGTGTCGTTTTCTATGAGATCGTCCGGCAAAATTCCTGAGCCACTTGTTTGCAAGCTTGGTTGTAAAGCAATCTTCGTTACAAAAATTATATTAAGTTCCTGTAGCGAGATAGCCGCGTTCACGGGCTTTTGTTTGACACGATGAAATTCAGTTATGTAGAATCTGATTCTTGTCTCGTGCATGGGTGACCTTGCGCGCTTGCCGGTGTAGCTCAACGGTAGAGCAACGGTTTTGTAAACCGTAGGTTGCGGGTTCGAATCCCATCACCGGCTTATGGGCGGATGTCCGAGTGGCTAAAGGAGACGGGCTGTAAACTCGTTGGCGCAAGCCTACGCTGGTTCGAATCCAGCTCCGCCCAAACTTTTTGCTTGAAAGAGCAAATTTTGCATCTTAGCCGGATGCAAGCAGACCAAAACTAGATCCATAAGAAAAACTGGAGAATCTAAGGACTCCGGGTGAGTCCATACATAATTAGATGCGCGCCCATGTAGCACAGTGGTAGTGCACCCCCTTGGTAAGGGGGAGGTCACGAGTTCAAATCTCGTCATGGGCTCCATTTTTTTTAGGGTCTTGATCTAAATTCAAGAAATGCCATTACCGCGTTAATTAAGGAGAGTAGAAGAGGATGGCCCGTCAAAAGTTTGAACGCAACAAGCCAAACGTGAACGTTGGAACGATCGGCCACGTTGATCATGGCAAAACATCGCTCACAGCCGCTATCACAATGACCCTCGCTAAGAAAGGTCAAGCGAAAGCCAAAAAGTACGATGAGATCGACGCTGCTCCCGAAGAGAAAGCACGTGGTATCACGATCAACACTTCTCACGTTGAATACGAAACCGACAATCGTCACTATAGCCACGTAGACTGCCCTGGTCACGCTGACTACATCAAAAACATGATCACCGGTGCCGCTCAGATGGACGGAGCCATTTTGGTTATCTCCGCCTCCGACGGTCCCATGCCCCAGACCCGTGAGCACATCCTGCTCGCCCGTCAGGTAGGCGTACCCCACATCGTCGTATTCCTCAACAAGTGCGACATGGTTGACGATCCCGAGCTTCTCGACCTCGTCGAAATGGAAGCCCGCGAATTGCTCGATAAGTACAACTTCCCCGGCGACAAGATTCCCTTCATCCGTGGCTCTGCTTTGAAGTGCTTGGAAGGTGATGCTAAAGCTGAAGAAGCCGTTCTCGAACTGATGAAAGCTATCGACGCTTACATCCCCACCCCCGAGCGCGAAATCGACAAACCGTTCTTGCTCGCTGTTGAAGACGTGTTCTCCATCACCGGCCGTGGTACCGTTGCCACCGGTCGTATCGAGCGCGGACAAGTCAAAGTGGGCGACGAAGTTGAAATCGTTGGTCTGCAAGAGACCCGCAAAACCACCGTTACCGGTGTTGAAATGTATCAGAAGACCCTCGACTCCGGTATCGCCGGTGACAACGTCGGTATCCTTCTGCGCGGCGTAGACAAAACCATGATCGAGCGCGGTCAAGTGCTCGCCAAGCCTGGTTCCATCAAGCCCCACACCAAATTCAAGGCTGAAGTCTACGTTCTATCTAAAGAAGAAGGCGGACGTCACACCCCGTTCTTCCCTGGTTACAGACCGCAGTTCTACATCCGTACAACCGACGTGACCGGTTCCATTACTCTGCCTGCCGGCGTTGAGATGGTTATGCCTGGTGACAACGTTGCAATGGACGTTGAACTGATTCAGCCCGTAGCCGTTGAAGAAGGTATGAGATTCGCCATCCGCGAAGGCGGACGTACCGTAGGCGCCGGTGTTGTAGCCAGCATCATCGCCTGATAGCGAACAAAGCAATAAAAAAGAGAGGTCGGAGTAATCCGACCTCTCTTTTCTTTTTCAATTTCAGCTTAGAATCTTCGCAATATATAAGCTTCCGCCGTACTTTCGGAACTTTCTGAACTATCTGAACTATCTAGCTCAGCTACTTTTTCTAGATAGCTCTTAGATTTTTCTTTATCGCCCATACTGAGATAAAGCCAAGCAAGGTCGCGCAGATCGGCGACCAATTCTGCTTCTGTCTTTCCTGCCTCTTTTGAAAGGGCTATAGACTTTTCTATTAGGTCGGCAGCTTCAACCAGTCTGCCAATTTGAAACTTGCAAATACCTAACTCTTGATAGTATTTGGCCAGCTCCAACTTATCGCCAAGCTGCGGGTTCTTCAAAAGAAGGTCCAGAGCTTTTTCGGCATAAGGCACGGCTGCTTGCCATTCGTGCAGATACATTTTGGCGTCGGCGATGCTGTAGTTGCAATCGGCTTCTAGTTTCTTGTCACCAGTGGCGGTGATTTTGCCAAGGGCCTCTTGCAATATCTTTATTGCTCCCTCGTAAGAACCGTATCCCAATTCTGCTTTGCCGTGGCGAAGCTTTAGTGAAGCCAGTTCTTTAGGGGAGCAGCTCTCTTTCTTTTCCTGCAAGAGTTCTTTGAATAGTTCACTAGCCTTTGCGTAGTTCTCGGTTTTATCAAGATTGAGATCGGCTAGTTTTTCGGTGCAATCCAAATACCTTTTCTTATCGGTAAAGCCTCTGGCCAAGGGCCTCATTGCTGAAAAGATACCCACTGCTGCCTCGTATTCTTTGTCTTCGACGGCATCTAGAGCCGACTCTTCCATAAATTCATAGACTTGGGCGGGCTTGCTGCGGCTCTCTAACTTGTGGCTGATGGAGCCCTGTGTGCCGCCTTGCCTCTGCGTTTCGCTCGATAAATAGACCACCGAAGCCAAGAGAGCGAGGGTGACTATCAAGGACATGGTTATGATTGTAATGAGAATCGGCTTATTCACGGTCACTGCTTAATTTACTTAGTAAGAGCAGTCTCTATTTTAGTTGTAATTCTGGTGCACTTCCGCTGTGTACATATATAAAGTTGAAAAACGGCAATTATTAAGGCTTTGTTGAGTTCGCTGTATTTGACCACTTGGCTGAAACTCAAGCTGGCTCTTGTGTTGCAGTTGTTAAAGTTGACGTTTTATTCTCATTGCAATCTTGGGGATCTTTTTCGAGCGCCGGAAGCCCCTGCTGGTAAGGCTTTTGACTGTGCCCGCCAAGCCTAGTGCCAAGTAGTCGTCGCTTGACATCAAAAGGTGAGATAAATTTACTCTGAGCGACTATGTCTTATATGTACAATGTGTGGTTCGTTCGCTGGAACGGTCATCCCGTGCCGCCCTCGATTATAAGACGAGCTTAATGTTCGAGCTTGAAGCGAGAGGTTCTGGATGAGTTTCAGTCGTGCGGAATCTTGCGCCCTGTCTCGCGATATTCGAAAGACAAGCAAAAGATATGTTCTAGGAAGTTCTAGTAAGAACCAGGGAGTGACAGACGAAATGGCACGTGCCAAAAACCAAAAGACCGAAGGTGCACAAGGTACAGCAAAAGTGCAGCGTATCAGAATCCGTTTGAAGTCTTACGACCACAGGCTGCTCGATAAGTCTTCTGATCAGATTGTCGATACAGCCAAGCGCACCGGGGCTACCGTCAGCGGACCCGTGCCATTGCCGACCAAGAAGCGCGTCTATTGCGTATTGCGTTCACCCCACGTAGACAAAAAGTCTCGTGAGCACTTCGAAATCAGAGTGCACAAGAGATTGATCGACATAAACGATCCCACTCCCACCACCGCCGACGCCCTTATGCGTCTCGATCTCCCGGCTGGTGTGGATATAGAAGTAAAACTCTAAAGAAGTAAAACTCTTAGGCAGTAATGCTTTTTGAATAGCTCCAAAAGAGAGCACGAAAAGCGCAAAGCATAGAGATTTAAAAGGAACAGACGATGACATTAGGCGTAATGGGCAAAAAAGTTGGAATGACTCAGGTGTTCGATGAGAACGGCCTGGCTGTTCCCGTCACCGTGGTCAAACTGGGCGACAATATCGTCACCGAAGTGAAGACTAAAGATAAGCATGGCTATCAGGCTGTCCAAGTGGGCGGCTTCAAAGTCGCCGAGAAGAAGCTCAATAAACCTGAGCTGGGCGGCTTCAAAAAGAAAGAATTGGCTCCCATGCAGCCTCTCAAAGAGTTCAGACTGAAGTGCAACGATGCTTGTGCTTACAATGTCGGCGAAGCTCTTAAAGTAGAAGAGATTCTCTCGGCTGGAATGCGTGTGGATGTCCGTGGACGTTCCATCGGTAAAGGCTTCCAGGGCACTATCAAACGTTATAACGCCGGCCGCGGACCGATGAGCCATGGTTCTAAATTCCACCGCTCTATGGGTTCTATCGGCGCCGGCACCACTCCCGGTCGTGTTTTCCGTGGATTGCACATGCCGGGTCATATGGGCGACGACAATACCTGTGCTCGCCGCATCAAAGTTGTAAAAGTAGACACCGAAAAGGGCCTCCTTTTGGTCAAGGGTTCTATCCCTGGCTGTGATGGGGGTCTTGTTGTTGTCACTCCTTCCAAAACCAAGTGGAACTAAATCAGTAAGAGAGAAGAAAAATGACATCCGCGCAAGTAGTAGATCTCAAAGGTAAGAAGCTCAGCGAAGTAAATCTCGCTGATGAAGTCTTCGCCATCGAGCCTAACCAGGGCGTTATGCACAGTGCTCTGGTCAGACAGCTCGCCAATGCCAGAAGAGGCAATGCCTCCACCAAAACTCGTTCCGAAGTTTCCGGTGGTGGACGCAAGCCCTGGCGTCAAAAAGGCACCGGTCGCGCCCGCGCCGGTTCTATCCGTTCGCCTCTCTGGGCCGGCGGTGGTGTGACCTTCGGTCCCAAACCCCGTGATTATTCCATTTCGATGCCCAAGAAGATGAGAGTGTTGGCACTCAAATCAGCTCTTGCCGCTCGCGCCGAGAATCTCGTCATCGTCGAGAATTTCGATGGTCTCAAAGAAGCCAAAACCAAGCAGTTCTGTCAGATTCTCAAAGACCTCGGTCTTTGCGAAAAGAAAGTACTGGTAGTGCTCGACTATGCTTGTGAGACCTGCGCCAAAGTTGAGTTGGCTGCTCGCAATATCGAGGGTGTGAAAGTCATTCGTGCTTCCAACCTCAACGTAAAAGATTTGCTTCACCACGAAGTATTGCTTACCGACGTTCGCACTCTTGAAGTGATCAATACACGCTTCAAGTCTTGCAAGAGCGAAGGCGCTAATGCGGTGAAGGAAAAAGCTCCTGCCGAGAAAGCTGTGAAGGCGAAAGCTGAGAAAGCCCCGGCTAAGGAGAAAGCTGAAGCGCCCAAGAAAGCCGCTAAGTCTGGCGAAGAAAAGCCGGCCAAGAAAGCAACCAAGGCCGATGGTGCAGCTCCTGCTAAAAAATCAGCCCAGACTAAGAAGGACGCTTAAGAGATGAATAAAAGACATTCTGAAATCATCATTCGTCCGCTGATCACAGAGAAATCTGCTGCTCAGATGGAAAAAGGGCAGTACACCTTCGAAGTCGCCAAAAACGCCAACAAGGTGGAAATCGCCCAGGCGCTCGAGCAAATCCTCAAAGAACTTTATCCCAAGTCCAAGAGCGAGATTGTCTCGGTAAATACATCTGCTATTCGCGGCCGCTTCAGAAGAAGCAAGCGTCATGGACGTGCCCCGAAAGATAGCAAGAAAGCGATAGTCACCATATCTGGTGAACCGCTGGAGTTGTTCTCCGCCTAGGAGAGAGCTCCCACAGTTAAGGGAAATTGAAGGCTCTTCAAAAGAACTCATAGGAAAAGAAAATGCCTACCCGCAAAGTGAACCCAACCTCAGCAGGACGACGCAATATGTCGCTCGCCGATTTTTCGGAGATCACGACAGACAAGCCCGAAAGAAGCCTGCTTCGCCCCCTCAAGTCGACCGGTGGTCGCAATAACCAGGGGCGCCTGACCGTCAGACATAAAGGCGGCGGTCACAAAAAAGCCTACCGTGTAATCGATTTCAAACGCGATAAGCACGATGTACCCGGCGAAATCAAAACCGTTGAGTACGATCCCAACCGTAACTGCCGCATCGCTTTGGTGCAGTATGTAGACGGTGAAAAACGTTATATTCTTGCCCCTCTCGGCGTTAAGGTCGGCGACAAAGTTATGTCCGGACCGGCTGCTGAAATCAAGAACGGTAATGCTCTTCCTCTGCGCGCCATCCCCTTGGGTACCATGGTTCACAACGTTGAACTGACCCTCGGTAAAGGTGGTCAGCTTGGTCGCTCTGCCGGCGCTCAGATTCAGCTTCTCGCTAAAGAAGGCAAGTATGCCACCCTGCGTCTGCCCTCTGGTGAGATGCGCATGGTGCACATGGAATGTATGGCCACCATCGGTCAGCTCAGCAACCCTGATGCTAAAAACGTGCGTCTCGGCAAAGCCGGTCGCAAGCGCTGGATGGGTATCAAACCGACCAACCGCGGCGTTGTTATGAACGCTGTCGACCACCCGCACGGTGGTGGCGAAGGCAAGTCTCCTATCGGCGGCAAGCCTCAGACTCCGTGGGGCAAACCGGCAATGGGTTACAAAACCCGTCGCGGCAAGCATAAGACTTCAAGTCGTTTCATCGTCAAGCGCAGAACCAAGTAGGAGGATACTGTGTCTCGATCGCTTAAAAAGGGACCGTTCGTTCATCCCTCACTCATCAAAAAAGTTGAGGATATGAACAAAAAGGGCGACAAACGCGTCATCAAATCTTGGTCGCGCGCTTCGATGATTGTGCCCGAAATGATTGGTCACACCATCGCTGTATACAACGGCCGCAAACATGTTCCTGTCTATGTCACAGAACAGATGATCGGTCATCGTCTCGGAGAGTTTGCGCTCACCAGACATTTCAAAGGTCACGCCGGCGGTGATAAAGCTGCCAAAAGGGGTTAAGTCTCATGGAAAGCAAAGTTTGCGCAAAATGGGTACGCATGTCACCGCGTAAGGTGCGCCGTGTAGTCAATGAGATTCGCGGTAAGGAAGTGGCTAAAGCTCGCGTCATGCTGAGATTTATGCCGTACGCAGCCGCCCGCGTGGTCGAAAAGCTTCTGCATTCGGCCGTATCCAATCTCGTACACTCCGAGCAGAATCCGGTTTCCGAAGGGGAAGCGGACAAATTCAAAGTGGTAGAGGCTTTCTGCGACCAGGGTCCGACCATGGAACGCTTCCAGCCTCGCGCCAGAGGACGGGCTTATCCCATCCTCAAGCGTTCCAGCCACATCACACTCAAATTGTCCGATATTTAGTCAGTAACCGGTAAGCATCTTATTTAGAGGAGCTAGTAAGTTGGGTCAGAAAGTAAATCCTGTTGGTTTCCGCGTCGGTATACACCGGGGCTGGTCTTCTAATTGGTTTGTCAATAAGAAAGACGTCGCACCGCTTATCGAGGAAGACCACAGAATCAGAACCTTCCTCAAGAAGGAACTCACCGGAGCCGGTGTCTCGAAAGTAGACATTTCTAGAAAAGCGGATCAGATTCAAATTGAAATCTTCACTGCTCGTCCCGGTGTAGTAGTAGGCAAGGGCGGCGCTGGTATCGAAACCTTGAGCGCCAAGATTCGCGGCATGATTAACCGCCCTGGTCTGGATGTGAAAATAAGCATTCTTGAAGTCAATCGCGTCGATCTCGAAGCTAAGCTGGTGGCTGAATCCATCGCTCAGCAGCTGGAGAAGCGTGTGGCTTTCCGTCGCGCCATGAAGCAAGCTATGCAACGTTGCATGCGCGCCGGAGCTGTCGGCGTCAAGATCATGGTGGCCGGCCGTCTCGGCGGTGCTGAAATCGCCAGAACCGAGTGGGCTAAAGAAGGTCGTATTCCGCTGCAGACTCTGCGCGCCGACATCGACTATGCCACCGCTGAAGCCACTACTCTCATGGGCATCATCGGAGTCAAAGTTTGGGTATTCAGAGGTGAACTCGAGCCCGGTCAATGGTCTCCGCCCAATATCAAGTCTCAGTCTGAGCGTTCCCAAGAGGGCTCTCGCGAAGCGAGAGGTCCCGTCAAGTCTGGTCGTAGATCCAGGAAGGCAGGTTAAGAACAATGCTAATGCCCAAGCGAACCAAATATCGCAAGCATCAGCGTGGCAGAATGTGTGGCGCTGAATCCAGAGGCGTCGAGGTGCAATTCGGCGACTACGGACTACAAGTTCTCGAGCCCGCCTGGATCACTTCCCGTCAGATTGAAGCCGCTCGTAAAGCCATGGTGAGAAGTGTAAGACGCGGCGGCAAAATGTGGATCCGCGTATTCCCGGACAAGTCGGTTTCTAAAAAGCCGGCTGAGACCCGTATGGGTTCCGGAAAAGGTAACCCCGAGTTTTGGGTAGCCGTGGTCAAGACCGGTCGTGTCATGTTCGAAATGTCTGGTGTAGCTCAAAAAGATGCTCATCACGCTCTCGAGCTGGCCGCACAAAAATTGCCGGTCAAGTGTCGTGTTGTCGAAAGACACGCCGGAGGTGCCAAGTAATGAAAGTCAAGGAATTGAGAGAGCTTTCCAAAGAAGAGCTCACCGGTCGCATTGACGAAGCTAGAAAGAGCCTGGTGGAACTGAGATTCCAGCTGGCGATGAGAAAGCTGGAGAATCCCGCCAGAATCCGTACAACTAAGAGAGAGCTGGCGCAGATGCTCACCATAATGACCGAGAAAGAAGCCGTCAAAGGCTAATTTCCAGAGCAAGTTTAGATAGACAGTAAAGAGTTAAAGGCTAAGGGGTCGAAGAAATGCCAAGGAAGGTATTAGTCGGAAAGGTTGTATCCAACAAAATGGATAAGACCGTTGTGGTAGCGGTAGAAAACCGTTTTCCGCACCGTAAGTATGAAAAGCAAATGGTAGAGACACGCAAATTCAAAGCCCACGACCCCGAGAACAAATGTCAAATGGGCGATGTGGTGCGTATCGAAGAATGTCCTCCTGTCTCAAAAGACAAGAAGTGGCAAGTAATCGAAATCACCGGTCACTCCATTTCCAACGCTGCAAGTGAGGTGTCCAGCCAATGATTCAAGCACAGACAAGACTTACCTGCGCAGACAACACCGGCGCCCGCGAACTTATGTGTATTCGCGTTCTTGGTGGCTCCAACAAGAGATATGCCTCGGTTGGCGATGTCATAGTCGGTGTCGTGAAAGATGCTCTGCCCAACATGCCGGTCAAGAAATCAGATGTGGTTCGTTGCGTCGTAGTGCGTGTGACCAATCATGTCAAACGTCCTGACGGTTCCACCATCAGATTTGACGACAACGCCGCCGTCATCGTTCAGAAAGACGGCAACCCCAAAGGTACACGCGTTTTCGGACCGATTGCTCGCGAACTTCGCGACAAGAACTTCACCAAGATAATTTCATTGGCTCCGGAGGTGCTCTAACTATGACAGCCAATTCGACTGAAGGTAGATCGAAAAGATTCACCAATTCAGCCATCAAAACCAAAGTAAAGATGGGCAACAAAGTGGTTGTCTCGCGCGCTCTCGTCAAGCCTGCCGCCACAAACCTCGTTCCTCATATTCACGTCAAGCGCGGCGACCTGGTCATGGTGATCTCGGGTGCTCGCACCCGCACCAAGAAAGACGGCACCAAGCTTGAAGGTGACAGAGGCAAAATCGGCAAAGTTCTGAAAGTATTCCCCAAAACCGGCAAAATCGTCGTCGAGGGTGTAAACATTCAGACCCGCCACCAGAAATCTAAGGCTGCCTATGGCGGTCAACAGGGCGGCATCATTAAAGAAGAAGCTCCAATCTTCGCCTCTAAAGTGATGCTCTACTCCAACGAGAAGAAAAAGCCCGTTAGAGCCGAAGCCCGCAAGACCCTGGGTCTTGAATAATCTATAGATTTGAAGACGACAAAGACCGTCTTCATAGAAAACAGGAAAAGAGAAATGCTGGACATCAAAGAACAATACGAAAAGCAAGTCAGGGCACACCTGACCAAGCAGTTCGGATACCAAAACGAAATGCAAGTGCCGCGTGTGGTCAAAGTCGTGATCAACATGGGTCTTGGTGAAGCGGCCAACAATGCCAAGGCAATCGACAGCGGCGTGAAAGAACTGGCTACCATTGCCGGTCAGAAACCCGTAGTCAATCGCGCCCGCAAATCAATCGCTACCTTCAAACTGAGAAAAGGTCAGCCGGTTGGCGCTTCGGTCACACTGCGCGGCAAGCGCATGTATGACTTCCTGGCCAAACTTATACACGTGGCTCTGCCCCGTATTCGTGACTTCCGTGGACTTTCTTCCAAGTCTTTCGACGGTCGCGGCAATTTCTCGGTGGGTATCAAAGAACAGCTCATCTTCCCGGAAATCAACTACGAGCAGATCGATGCGGTGCGCGGTATGGACATCTCCATAGTCACCACCGCCCCCACAGACCAGGAAGCACATGCGCTTCTGGCTGCAATGGGTATGCCGTTCAAAAAGTAATTCGTCGTAAGCAACAAACAAACTAGGAAAAAGGTCCAAGGAGAGGAAAGCACAACGTGGCTAAAACATCCATGATTGACAAGGAGCACAAGCGCCAGGTAGAAGCCGCCAAAGGCAAATACCCTAAAGTGCGCTTGCACAACCGCTGTCGCATTTGCGGTCGTCCGCGCGGTTATTACCGCGATTTCGGACTCTGCCGTCTATGCCTGAGAAAGATGGCACATGATGGTTTAATCCCTGGACTCACCAAATCTAGCTGGTAGGAGATAGCAAATGCCGGTCACAGATCCAATTTCGGACATGTTCACACGCATCAGAAACGCAATCCGCGTTCAAGCTTCGGCAGTGGAGATGCCCGCATCGAAACAAAAAGTGGCGATCGCCGAGCTTCTCCGCAGAGAAGGCTTCATTTCGTCGTATGAGACAAGAGCTCTGGGTTCGCCCGAGCAGCGCATGCGCATTGTTCTTAAGTACGGCGGCAAAGGCGAAGTCGTAATTCAAGGACTCAAACGCGTAAGCAAACCGGGTCTAAGAGTTTATAGACAAGCCAACAAAATGCCCAGAGTATACGGCGGTCTCGGAATCGCCATCGTCAGCACCAGCCAGGGGCTGATGACCGACCGTCAGGCTCGCAAGAGCAACCTCGGCGGCGAAGTTGTCGCCGAAGTGTGGTAAGGAGTTAAGCAATGTCTCGTATAGGTAAAGCACCAATCACAGTGCCCGCCGGCGTAACCGTGCAGTTTGCCGACAACAAGGTCTCGGTCAAGGGACCCAAAGGTCAGCTCACCAAAGAGTTTCGTCCGGAGATTGCCTTCAAGCAAGAAGGCGACACCATCACCGTCTTGCGCAAGTCTGAAGACCGTTCGGTCAGAAGCCTGCACGGACTGAGCCGCACTCTTTTGGCCAATATGGTCAAAGGTGTCTCGACTGGTTTTGATAAGACCCTAGAGATCGTCGGCGTTGGTTATCGTGCCTCCATGGACGGCAAGAAGCTCGTCATGCAGCTCGGTTACTCGCACTCGGTGGAAATCGATGCTCCCGAAGGCATAACCATTGCCGTCGGTAAGGGCAACGTCATCACCGTCAGCGGTGCCGACAAACAAGCTGTCGGCGACATGTCTTCCTTCATCCGTGGTAAGAGACCGCCCGAAGTCTACAAAGGCAAAGGCGTCAAGTACCAAGGCGAATATATTCGCAGAAAAGCTGGTAAAGCCGCTGGTAAGAAGAAGTAAGCCCCCGATAATGGCAAGTTCAAGTATCCCTGCGTAGCACTGAAAGAGGGCCAGCGTTGGGAGAAACAAAAGGGCAAAGGACCCAGAAGAAATGATCAATAAACAAGACAGAAAAGCCAGCAGAATCACACGTCATAGACGTATTCGTCGCCGTGTTGAAGGTTGCAGCGAGCGTCCGAGACTTTGCGTCTATCGCTCCAACAAGCACATTTATGCTCAGATCATCGACGACAGTGCTGCCGCCACCTTGGTATCGGCCAGCACCCTCGACGTAGATCTCAAAAAAGATGCTCCTAAGAGCTGGAATGTTGAGTCTGCTCGTGCCGTCGGTGAGCTTATCGCTAAGCGCGCTAAAGAAAAAGGTATTGAACAAGTGGTATTTGACCGCGGTGGTTATATCTATCATGGTCGTGTTGCCGCTGTGGCTGAGGCTGCCCGTGAAGCCGGTCTCGATTTCTAGTATTCGATAAAAGAGGAAGAGGTTACTCCTAGATGGATAAAGAAGATAAGGTGGGCGGATTCGAGGAAGCTCCCAGTGCAGCTGGCGATGGCGTACGTCGTGGTCGTCGCACCTCCAGCCGCGAGTCCAATCGCCGTTCGTCCGATGAGACCAAGCGCGAGCGTGTTGAATCTGAATGGGAAGAAAAAATCATTCAAGTTCGCCGCGTCACCAAAGTGGTCAAGGGCGGTAAGAAACTTTCCTTCCGTGCAGTTGTCGCTGTAGGCAATGGCAAGGGTCAGGTTGGTATCGGCGTCGGTAAAGCCGCTGAAGTTATTTCCGCCATTCAAAAAGGCGTCGTAGACGCTAAGAAATCTCTGGTGAATGTGCCGCTCGTCGGCAGCACAATTCCTCACCAGATTGTGGGCAAGCGTGGTTCATCCCGCATCTTGCTCAAGCCCGCCGCCAAAGGTACTGGTGTCATCGCCGGTGGTGCTGCCCGCGCCATTCTGGAATTGGCCGGTGTCGGCGACGTGCTCTCCAAGTCACTCGGTTCGCGCTCTCCGCTCAACGTGGCTCGTGCCACCATTGACGGTCTCAAAGGTCTTCGTACCTTTGAAGAAGCTGCTCGCCTGAGAGGCATCAGCATCCGCCAGCTCTTCGCTTAATCAAGCAAGCTAAGTCAACCTAATAAGGGAATTAGTCATGTCAGCTATACGCATCAAACTAACAAGCGGTCTGGTCGGCAAGCGTGAGGACCAAGTAAAAGTGGTTCGCGCTCTCGGTCTTCGTAAGTTCGGCTCTGAAGTCGTTCATCAAGACAGCCCCACCATCCGCGGTATGGTCAACAAAGTCAGTCACCTGATCTCTGTTGTTCCCGCCGAGACCAAAAAATAAGTAAGAACAAAAACTACCGAGTTCCAGTGCAAATCTTAGATTTTGCCGGGGCGTAAGGTAAAGGAGAAGACAATGCAATTAGACGAACTGAGACCTCAAGAAGGCTCACGCCGTAACAAAAAGAGAGTCGGCAGAGGACGCGCCTCCGGCCACGGTAAAACCTCTACTCGTGGTCACAATGGACAAGGTCAGCGTTCCGGTGAATCGAAGCGCTTCGGTTTTGAAGGTGGTCAAACCCCCCTCTTCCGCAGACTGCCCAAGATTCATAACTTTGATCAAGTGCCCGGCCGTGATTGGGTCGTGGTCAATGTCGGCAGTTTGAACAACTTGCCTGCCGGTTCTGAAGTTACAGCCGAATCGCTCTTGTTGCATAAAGTGTTGCGTAAGCCCACCGATTCTCTGCGTATTCTCGGTAATGGCGAACTGAAAGTGGCGCTCAATATCAAAGCTCATCACTTCTCTCAGGGCGCTATCGACAAGATTCAAGCCGCCGGCGGCAGCTACGAAGTATTGCAGCCTGCAGCTCCGACCCGTAATCCTAAAAACAGAGACTAGTGCGCAAAATCAATTTGCCGGGTAGTCAAGCATGACCCGTTTCCGTTTAAGTAGTTTCACCTCTGAATTAGGGGGAAATGAAATGACGGAGACGGGTCTAAAATATTGTATGTAAGTAAAAACAGGTACAAATAACCAGATGTCTGAGAGTGTTGCCAAGCGTGGTTCCAAAATAGGTGGTCCTGAAGACTGGTTAGGTCTTCTTGGTGCCGCCGGCTTGAAAGAACGAATTCTATTCACAGTGGCCATGATCGTTCTTTATAGAGTGGGTGTTCATATTCCCATTCCGGGCGTCAATCCGGGTGCTTTCACCGAGCACCCTGAACTGGCTCAAAACTTGCTTGGCATGATCGACCTCTTCACCGGCGGTGCCCTCAACAAGCTCTCAGTTTTTTCAATGGGTATCGGACCCTATATCACTGCTTCAATTGTTATGCAGCTGATGACGGTTGTCATACCCAAACTTGAAAATATGCAGAAAGAGCAAGGCGAGCAAGGCAGAAGACAGCTTGCCCAAGTGACGCGTCTGGTTACAGTCGGTCTGGCTGTCTTCCAGAGCTTTATGTTGGCTCAGCTGCTTTCCCGCATTCCTGGTGTGGTGATCACTCCTGGTCCTCTCTTTCTTTGCACTACCACCCTGATTCTCTCTGCCTGCGCCATGTTCATTATGTGGATGGGCGAGCTAATCACTGAACGTGGTGTCGGCAACGGTGCCTCACTGCTCATTTTCTTGGGTATCGCCGCCCGCCTGCCGGTCATGGTCAAGAACACTTATGAAACAGTGCAGACCGGACAGACCCAGCTTTTCGGCGTTTTGGCCCTGACCGCTTTCTTCCTCCTGGTGGTGGCATTCATTGTGCGCTTGCAGCAGGGCGTTCGCAAAGTCATGGTGCTTGGTTCAAGACGTAATGTCGGGCGTCAGATTTTTGCTGCTCCAGATGATTATATGTATCTGCCGGTTAATCCTTCCGGCGTTATGGCCATCATCTTTGCTTCGTCCCTGCTTATGTTTCCAAGCACTATCATGCAGTTTTTGCAAAAGCAAAATCAGGGTGATCCCGGCATGGTTGTCTATGATGCCATCAAAAACCTGCCTTCCATCGGACCGGCTTTTGTAGAGTTTGCCAAGATTACCTGGGTGAAAGACAGCTGGGCCTTTATCGCGCAAGAGTTCAATAACTGCCTCTCTTATTACGCTTGGGAGCATTCAGTTCTCTATTTCTCACTCATTCTTTTCTTTGCCTTCTTCTACTCTTCCATCGTTTTGCCTGTGCGAGACATGTCGGACAATCTGCGCCGCAGCGGCAGAGCCATTCAACACGTCAGACCAGGTCGTCCGACGACAGAGTTTCTAGAGAAGACACTCAATCGCCTTACCTTTATAGGAGCTACTTCGGTAGCTTTCATCGCCATCGCTCCCATTCACGTGGAGCAAGCGACCATGGTCACAACCTTGCAGGGTTTGGGCTCTACTTCGCTCATCATTCTCGTAGGTGTGGCCATCGACACACAAAGACAGATTCTCACCCATGCTCTTTCGGCTCGTTATCAGGCCAGAGGGCTGTTCAAGACCTACGACAAGAAGGAACTCTAATGCGTATTCTTTTTCTGGGCGCACCGGGCGCCGGCAAAGGCACTCAGTGCAAGAAGCTCTCCGCCAAGCTAAGTCTTGCCCATCTTTCTTCCGGCGATATTTTGCGTGATGCCGTCAAGAATGGCACCCAAGCCGGACTGGCTGCCAAAGAGTTTATGGACCAGGGCAAGCTTGTTCCAGACAATGTCCTCATCGATTTATTTCGCGAGAAGCTCAATGATGCATCCTGCAAGAACGGTTTTATTCTGGATGGCTTCCCTCGCAACCGCGCTCAGGCTGAGAGTCTAGATCTCTTGCTTGGTGAGTTGAAAGCCAATTTAGATCGTGTCATCGATCTCAAGACATCAGATGACCTATTAGAAGACCGCATTACCGGACGAAGAGTTTGTCCAAACAAAGCCTGTAATGCCGTTTTCCACATCAAGTTTTCTAAACCGAAAAAAGACGGCATCTGTGATCTTTGCGGTACCGAACTGAGCCACCGTTCCGACGACAAGCCGGAACTAGTCAAACAAAGATTGGCTGTCTATCACGAGCTGACCAGCCCCCTCATTGATTTTTATAAAGCCAAACAAATTCTCGTATCGGTTAATGGCGAAGGCGAGCAAGAAAAAATCTTCGCCGATATATTGGAAACCCTCAATCAGGGAAGTCACAAGTAAAGATGGCCATGATACTCACTGTTGAAGAAGACTTGAAGCTCATCCGGGAGGCCGGCAAGCTGGCCGGTGAAACTCTTGAATTGTGCAGCAAGGCGGTGGAGCCGGGAATTAGCACCTGGGAATTGGACGAATTAGCCGAGAAGAATATTCGCGGGGCCGGACACATTCCCACTTTCAAAGGCTATAAAGGCTTTCCAGCCACTGTCTGCGCTTCAGTAAACGAAGAAATAGTTCACGGAATTCCCAATAAACGTAAGGTACTCAAGGACGGGGACATCATCAGTCTTGATCTTGGTGTATCGGTACGTAAACAAAAAGACGGCAAAAAGTTCGATTATATCGGCGACACCGCAGTGACAGTGGCTGTGGGCAAAGTTTCCGATGTGGTCGCCCGTTTGTTGAAAGATACGCAGATTTCACTTTACGCTGCCATTAAAGCCGCCAGGGGTGGTGCCACCCTCGACGAAATCGGCGGTGCCGTAGAGGATGTGGGAGTCGCCGGCAATTACGGCATAGTGAGAGATTATGGTGGACATGGCATAGGGCCTGACTATCATGAAGATCCATTCATCTTCAACTATCGTACCGGTAGCAAGACCAAGTTGAAACCTGGTATGGTTATAGCGATCGAGCCTATGTTCAATTTGGGCAGCGATAAGACCAGACTAAAGTCTGATCGCTGGACTGTTGTAACGCAAGATTACAGACCTTCAGCACATTTTGAACATTCTTTGTTAATCACTGAAGGCTATCCAGAAGTACTTACTAAGCGTCCATCCGAGGTAATTGAGTGACTAAACAGGGCGTCATCGAATTTGAAGGAACAATCCGCGAATCCTTGCCCAATGCCATGTTTCGGGTAGAGCTCGATAACGGTCACAAGGTCTTGGCCCACATTTCGGGCAAGATTCGCAAAAACTTTATTAAGATACTTCCAGGCGATCGAGTGCGTGTAGAGCTCACCCCGTACGACCTTACGCGCGGAAGAATTACATACAGAATCAAAGATTGATGTACAATTAGACGTTTGTCTGGTTGCCCCTTGTTTTGCATGCAAATGCGGGCAGGGCTTGGCTTCCTCGTTAGAATTGTTAGCATCGTTTCACCTACAGTAAAAGCGGCAAAAGCCGCACAGAGAGCCGAAAATGAAAGTAAGAGCTTCAGTCAAAAAGATTTGCGATAAGTGCAAAGTGATAAGACGCAAAGGTCGCGTTGCGATCATTTGTGAAAATCCCAAGCATAAACAGCGCCAAGGTTAAGAACTAAGAAGTTAACTTCAATTAGGATATTCAAGAGATATCCGGGTTAACTTATTGTCTATCTATAAAGATTCAGCGCAATCAAGAGAATAGAGCGCAAAAAAAGCGTCAGTTGGAGGATAAATGGCCCGTATTGCCGGTGTTGACCTGCCGAGAAACAAAAGAACCTTAATCGCCCTTACCTACATTCACGGTATTGGTAGAACTTCTGCAAAGAACGTTTGCAAGAAGGTCGGTATCGCCGACCATCGTCGCATTCAAGATCTGAGCGAAGAAGAACTCAACAAAATTCGTGAAGAAGTAGAGAAGAGCGGCAACTACCAGGTCGAAGGCGACCTGCGCAGGGTAGAAGGTCTGAACGTCAAGCGCCTGATTGAAATCAACTGCTATCGCGGTCAGAGACATCGCCGCGGTCTACCGACCCGCGGTCAGCGCACCAAAACCAATGCTCGTACTCGTCGTGGTCGCAAGCGCGTCACCGTCGCCGGTAAGAAGCAAGCTGGTAAATAAGTCGTAAAGGCGTAATCAGTAATCACTACAACTTGAAATTAAAAGGATAGAAACAGGAACGCTATGGCTAAGTCTCCGAAGGCAAGGACGAAAAAGAAAGAACGCCGCAATGTATTGCAGGGCGTCGTCCACATCGCTAGCACTTTCAATAACACAATTGTCTCTTCCACCGACCCGCAAGGTCAGGTCATTGCCTGGGCTTCGGCTGGTACTGTCGGGTTCAAAGGCGCCAAAAAGGGCACACCATTCGCCGCTCAGCAGGCTGCCGAATCTGTGGCCAAGCGTTCTATGGACCAAGGCATGAGACAAGTGGAAGTGTTGGTTAAAGGTCCCGGCGCCGGCCGCGAGACCGCCATCAGAGCTTTGCAGGCTTCCGGTTTGGAAATCACTCTTATCAAAGATGTGACTCCCATTCCCCACAATGGTTGCCGTCCACCCAAGCGCCGTCGCGTGTAATTTGCAGAGATAGAGAAGTCGAGGAGTTAAGAAGTTGGCCAGGTATACGGATTCAGTTTGCAAGCTTTGCCGCAATGAGGGAGTCAAGCTCTTCCTCAAGGGCACACGCTGCTACACAACCAAGTGCGCTATTGAAAGACGTCGTTATGGTCCAGGACAGCATGGTCAGGACCGCAAGAAGCAGTCGGAATACGCTCTGCAATTGAGAGAGAAGCAGAAAGTTCGTCAAACTTACGGCGTTCTTGAGTCTCAGTTCTCTGCTTATTTCGAGCAAGCGACAAGACAAAAGAAAGTTCCCACCGGCCTCAAGCTTTTGCAATTGCTTGAAGCTCGTCTCGACAATCTGGTGCACCGCTCCGGCATCGTGCCGTCGCGCGCCCAGGCCAGACAACTTATCCGCCACGGTCATTTCACCGTCAACGGTAAGGTCGTATCTATTCCCTCCTACCAGGTTCGCCCCGGCGAGGTAATTTCGGTTTCCGATAAGGCTAAGAAAGTAATCAAGGACATCCTTGAGACCTCTCCTGCCGCTGCCCATCCTAACTGGATGGAAGTCAGCATCGAAAATCTGACCGCCTCCATGATCAATCCGCCGTCCCGCGAAGATCTGGATCAAAGCATCAAAGAAGCGCTCATCGTTGAGTACTACTCACGTTAATCTGACTGACCGTGAGGTCATGGTCATAGTGCTTCGTCAAACACATTCATTCACGGAGAGAATATGGAACCTCTAAGAATCAAGTGCCTAGAGAATAAAACCGGAACAGACGGCTCAATCTACGGTAAGTTCGTAATCGAGCCACTAGAAAAGGGATATGGAACAACCCTGGGCAACGCCCTCAGACGTGTTCTTCTTTCCTCTCTCGATGGTTCTGCAGTCAGTGCAGTGCGCATTGAAGGTGTAACTCATGAGTTCACCACAGTGCCCGGCGTACTGGAAGACGTCATCGACGTCATGCTCAACCTGAAGGGGCTGGTCGTCAAGACCTTCAGCAACGACCCTCAGTATCTTCATCTAGATATAGATCGTCAGGGACCTGTCACCGGCCGCGACATCATGTGTCCCGCCGATGCCACCATCATCAACCCCGACTGGCAGCTCTGCACACTCGCCGAAGGCGGCCGTTTGAGAGCTGAGATCACAGTCGAGCGTGGTCGTGGTTATGTTCCCGCCGACTCACACAGCCATTTCAAACAGGCTATCGACGTGCTCCCTATCGACGCCGTCTTCATGCCTATCCGCAAAGTGGCATACAACGTAGAACCGACCCGTGTTGGTGAATCAACCGACTTCGACAAGCTCACCATCGAGCTTTGGTCCAATGGTTCTATCGATGCTACAGAAGCCATTTCGCAAGCTGCTCGTCAAATCGTCGAGCATCTGCTCCCGATAGCCGAACTCTCCGGCAAGCCCATGGTGCCGGCTGCAACCCAGCCTCAGCAACAAGACGGCAAGCATAGCTCTATTTCCATCGAGGAACTCGAGCTATCAGTGAGAGCCTACAACTGCTTGAAGAGAGCCAACATCAACTCGCTCGGTGAACTGCTCAAGCTCACCTACGATGATCTGATGAATATCAAAAACTTTGGCAAGAAGTCTGCCGATGAAGTAATCGAGCGCCTCAGGCAGTTCGGTCTTACTTTGGCTGATACACCCAAAGATAAATAAGCCAATCAAGTCAAATCAAAGTCAAATCTAAAAGGATCTTAGAAGGATAGAGTCATGCGTCATAGAGTACCCGGCAATCAATTGGGACGCCCCGCCGACCAGCGGAAAGCAGTCTTGAGAGCACTGGCCACCGAGCTTCTGCGTCGCGACGAGATTGTCACCACTCTCGCCAAGGCTAAAGCAGTGCGCTCTTGCGCCGAGCGTCTGATCACCAAAGGTAAGAAAGGTCAGTTCGGCGACTACAAAGATTTGCACGAAAAAGCCAAAAAAGGTGATGCTGAAGCTGCCAAGAAAGTGGCTCGGGTTGTGCATTTGCGTCGTCAAGTCGGCGCCTTTGTTTACGACAAAGAAGTCGTCACCAGAGTATTTGACGAACTCGCTCCCCGCTACAAAGATCGCAACGGCGGCTACACCCGCATCATCAAAGCTGGTCCCCGTCGCGGTGACTGCACCGAAATGGCCATCATTCAACTGGTCTAATAAGACAAGATAGTTGACTGTCGAAGCTAACAAAATCGCCCTTTTGATCGAGTACACCGGAAAGAAATTTCACGGTTCTCAGTATCAAGAGGGCGTTTTGACTGTTCAGCAAGAGCTTGAGAGGGCTCTTGCTATCTTGTTTGGTCAGCCGCTGCGCGCCATTTTTTCCGGCCGCACCGATAGCGGTGTCAGCGCCAGAGGGCAAGTCGTGCATGTGGTTTTGCCCGAGGGGCGGCAAGCGCTGAGTCAGTCTGAAATATTTGATCTGACCTGGCGTTTGAATGGAATTGTCATCAAAGAAATGAGCGTAACTGCTCTAGATAATGCGCCTTCCGACTTTCATGCACGCTTTAGTGCCTCTGAAAGAGAATATGTGTATCGGATTTTGAACCGATCTCAAAGATCTGCGCTCTTAAAAGATACTCACTATTTCGTGCGCCAGCCTCTCGACCTGAAAGCCATGCGCAGTGCGGCTTCCAGCCTTTTGGGCCGTCATGACTTCGCTTCTTTTAAGTCTTCCAATTCAGATAATAGCTCTACAATATGCACAGTCAGGCGGGCTGAATTATTGAATTTACGTGAAGGCGAGCTTGAATTCTGGATTGCAGCCGATCACTTCGTGTACAATATGGTCCGCATTATTGTCGGGACTCTTATCGATATAGGTCTCGGCAAGAGGGGTGTTGAAGCTGTCGAGCAGGCCCTGGCCAGCCACGACAGATTGCTCACCGGCCCCACTGCTCCCCCCTGGGGGTTGACGCTAAATGCGGTCAGGTACCCTGATCATTTTCAGCTCTTTCAAAATGACACAGGGCTGACCATCGAGGAGTTAAGAGAGTGAAAACCTATTGCCCTAAATCAGATGAAGTCACAAGAGAGTGGCTCGTTGTTGATGCCGAAGGTAAAACCCTCGGTCGTCTTGCTGCTGAAGTGGCCAATCTTTTGAGAGGCAAGCACAAGCCCGAATTCACACCTCACGTTGATTGTGGTGATTTCGTCGTAGTAGTTAACGCTGAGAAAATCCAGGTCTCCGGCAAGAAAGAGACCGACAAGTTCTACAGAAGACATTCCGGCTTCCCGGGTGGTTTCAAAGAAGAGAGCTTGGCTCATCTAAGACAAAGACGTCCGATTGCCATAATCGAGCGCGCTGTGCGCGGCATGCTGCCCCACACACGTCTTGGCGATCAGCAGTTCACCAAACTGAAAGTCTATGCCGGTGCAACTCATCCGCACGCCGCCCAAAAACCGGCGCAGCATGAGCTGCCCAAACATGTGACCGCTTAATTGGAATTAGAATTTCTAAGGTAAATCAGGAAGAAGAGGCAAATGTCTAGCGTAATTCAGTACATCGGCACCGGCAGAAGAAAATCAGCCACCGCCAGAGTGCGTCTGGTGCCCGGCACCGGACAGGTGACCATTAATAGCCGCACCATGGACGACTATGTCGGCGGCAGAGATGCTCTGCGTAAAGAGATTTTCACCTCTTTCCACGCTGCCGATGCCATGGGACGCTTCGACGTTCATGTGCTGGTACGCGGCGGTGGTATCGCCGGTCAAATCGGCGCCATTCGTCATGGCATTGCTAGAGCTCTTTCAGAAGCCGCTCCGCAGAACCGCTCGGTTTTGAGAGGCGAAGGTCTGCTCACCCGCGACCCCCGCGTCAAAGAGCGTAAGAAGTATGGTCGCAAGAGAGCCCGTAAACGCTTCCAGTTCTCCAAGCGTTAATCGCTCGATTGCTATCGGCAATATTTTTGAGAGAGTCGCCACTAAAAAGTTGGCGACTCTTTTGGCATCTTAAAAGAGCAAGCTCGAGTAAGTTAAGGCTCGGGCCGCCTAAGCCCGAGCCGCCCAAGGCCGAGCCTAGATATGAGCAGCGCCCAATTCAAGTCTAAGTTCAAAAAAATACGACTACTGCGCCTGCTCTTCTGCGACGCCGGCGCCGCCGCCGACTTTATCGGCAGCTTTTCCTTTTGTGCTTGTGCCTATTTTCTCGTCTTCACGGTTAGGAATAATGCCCTTGGCTCTGAATTTGTTTTGGAAGCGAAATAGGGCAATAAAAGCTGAGATGGCAATCACTACTGTGGTTCCGATAAATCCCCAGCCGGCCGGTTCGTTGTAATAGACCAAGAAAACTCCGGCGGCAAATATACAGCAGGCAATAAAGAGCGAGAAAGGTATATACAAAGCTTTTACCGATTGCCAAAATTCAGCCTTCTCGGCTTCTTCCATAGCTTTGCGGCGCTCTTCTTTGCTGAGCTTGCTGTCTACTTCAGTCATTTTTTTATATCAAATAGGGCTACAGTCGCAATTTTAGCGCAAAAAGTGCAGTCAATCCTCGGACTTATTTAAGATGAGTGCTAAACTGAAATCGATGTCAAACCAGAAATTTCAAACTAGAAGTTCAAAAGTTTTGGGATGCCCCAGCTGTCAAAAGCCCATCCGCAATAGGCAGAACTTTTGCCTTGATTGCAGTGATTATGTGACACCCGTGCTCTTAGAGAAGTCTCTATATAAGTCGCGAGATAACTCGCGGGATAACTCTCGCCGAGTCTGCAGCCAAGACTTTGATGCATTCTTTACTGATTTTGCTGATTCTAGTGATCTTCAGTCGCAAAGCCAACGCCGTGCTGCCTATAGACGCACCCGTTTTTCAGCCAGTGATTGTTTCAAATCTGGTCTTTTGGTTTCTTTGCTGGTTTTGGGTGCTGTTTTTGCTTTCACTGCTTATGAGACAGTGAGTGGACTAAACACGACAGATAGTCGGGTCGTATTAGAGAAAGCTAGAGGCTATGCCAATCGCGGTGAAGATGAGAGCGCCGTCAATCTTCTCAGTCGCACCCTGGAAGAAAATCACAGTCGCAATTTAAAAGGCCGAGAGGAAATCAAAGCCCTGCTTGATCAGTGTCTTTACAGCCATGGTCTCAAGCTTGTGCAAAGCGGACATTTTCGCGATGCGGTCACAGCCTTTAGTCGTATCTCACCGGGCTTTGCTCATTATGATGAAGTGAAGCGGCTGATAACTGACAATTCAAATAAAGCCTTGCCTCGTGAGTTTTCACAAGTGATTATGCAGACTGTTGACGTTGATTCTAGTTTGCCGCCCGGATTGGCTCCCAGCGAGTTAATCCAAGAGCATGGAGGCTTCTCTAAGCTTGATAAAGCAGTCAATACTGTCTTGCCTCAAAAGAATTCTCACGAGGCTAAGTCGCCTGATAAGTCTGCTTTGAACCATTCACTTACCCCTCCGCTTAAGGTGCTGACACCGCCGGCGAAGTCATTGTCTTCTCCTGAGAATACTGTAGAGACCGGTGGCGAGACCGCGTTAGAGACTAGTAAGGCTGCCAGCCGCCTTAGCAAGATCGCTCGCTATAACGAACTCCTCTCCGCTTATTTCAAACGAGGCAGCGAAAATACCGCCGAACCGCCTACTTATGAAGAATGGCTTGATGGCGGAATGAAGGAGTTCTGAGCACTTGGTCTTTAAGAAGGCAAAGAAACAGACCAATACTACTACTGCCAAGCCGCAACCAGGCTGGAAGGTCCGTATTCGCCCGGCTCTTTTTGCCTCTTTGCTCTTGCTTTCTGTTTCTATTTCGCATTGCACGGCTATTTGGAACGATTTTGTCTTAGATGATCGTTTCAATGTCAGACCCTTCGGTGCCGTCTCGGTTAAGCGTGAGAAGTGGGAGCCTATCTGGTACGAGCTTTACACCGACGCTTTCATGAAGCCTCTGAGCGAGCCCCTCACGCGTCTGACCATGGCTATCGATTATCAAAGCGGACATATGGAAGCGCCCGGGGTCTACCATGCCACTAATTTGCTCTTCACCGCACTTGGCATAATCGTAGCTTTCTTCCTTTTGCATAATTTTGCCTTGGTCTTGGCTGAGAGCGGCTTTGTCGCCTATAGGGGCTTTCTCAATTTTGTCCCCCTCTTTGCCTGTGCTCTTTTCGCCGCCCATCCCTTGAGCAGCGAGGCGGTTTGTTATATTTCGGGGCGCGCCCCCGTGCTTTGTTTTTTCCTCTATATGTCGGCTTGTCTGGCTTATCTAAAGGGCTTCCACGCCAAGACTGTTTCTGCTTCGGTGGGCTACAGTTTAGCGGCTTATCTGCTCATCGTGGTTTCTTTGTTCTCGTCGGCTACGGCTCTCAGCCTGCCTTTGACCATGCTGGTTATGACTCTCATGGGCAAGCCCCGGCAGACCAACTGGAAGACGTTCTTTTACGAGAGAAGCTATGAGCTTGGCTCGCTTCTTTTGGTGGCTCTAGCTCTTCCCTTTATATTGAAGCTGGACCATCGACTGCCCGATGTTTTTACTTTAGGTCTGCCCAATCTCGATTGGCTTGGCTACTTCACCACCGAACTAAAAGTACTGGCTTACTTGGTCAAGTCTTTCATTTTGCCCTTTGGCTTAACTGTTTATCCAGCTCAGCTATTTTCTTCATCCGGTTTCGACTTGGCTGCATCCGCCGGTGTTGCCATCATTGCCCTGGCTCTTTTCTCGCTTTATTTTCTGCGCAACAAGCCCTTTTCCTTCCTGGGCAGCTATTTATTCTTAATTGGACTTTTGCCGCAACTGCTCTTACCCGCCACCACCTGCGGTGAAGGAACTCGTTTCTTCTTTTCGCTTTTCGGCTTGAGTCTATTGCTTAGCGATACTGTTCTCAGCCGGCTTGGGCACATCAAGATGGATGATATAGAAGTGGCGGCCACTGGTTACAGTAAAAAATACCTGGCTCTGGCTAGTTTGCCGATCTTGCTTCTCAGTGGCTTTTCCATCTGGCGAGACCGCGCTTATGCCAATAATGAGACCCTTTTGTCACCGATAAAGAAAGAGCAAGATCCCTATACAACTGCACTTTTAGCTTTTCACCATACACTTGATGGCGGCGTCAAGCTTCCTCTGGGGCGAGATGAGGCTCAGCTGGCTCTATCGAAATCGCAAGAATTGCCTCTTGCTTATCTGGCGATGGGTAATTTTCAACAGTCTGCCCGCGATTTTCAAGCTGCCTTGTTTGACTATGAAAAAACGCTTGAACTAGCCGAAAAATTCAAACTTTCAGCTCGAATCAAGGGCTTTGCCCGGGGTGGTATTGCTCGTTCCATGACTATGCTCGATAAGTTGAAGACAAAAGAAGACATAGCCAAAGTAAAAGAATGCGCTCTCGATGGCATCAAATGGGAGCCCACCACCGCCCGCAATTATCTGGCTTATGGCAGTGCCATTTTTGCTGAAGGCAAGCCTGAATCGCCCGAACTGGCTTGTAAACAGTTCGACTATGGTCGGCGCTTCGACCTCAACGATCCCGAATTTGCTTTTCCGGTGGCCCTTGCGGCACTTTCCACCGGCTATAAAGAACGCATGGAACAGGCTTATGGTGCTGCTAAGTTAGCCTATAGGCTGCACAACACCGAAGCGACAAGATTGCTCTTTGCCCGAGCCGCCTTAGAGTCTGGTCGCATCAATAAGGGCTTTGAGATTATGTCTATGTATTGGGATAATGTCGAAAGTCCCTCCGCTGAGGCCTTGCTTATCTTGAGTGCTCTAGAGAAACAAAATGGTCGCCCGCAGGCTTCCGAAGGGTATCGAAAACTTGCCCTAGAGCGAGATGCAGATATTGAGCGCAAGTTTAAGCTATTTTTGGTGGTGCCGCCCAAGCCGTCTAAAGACCTAGATAACGAAGGTCCAAACGAGCTTGTTGTCAAAAAAAAGCTTAAATAATCTAATAGGTATATATGACCGAGCCCGCCCAATCAAAAGAACCAATTGCAGAAGAGTTCACCATCGGCAGCGGTGCTTTTCTTCATTCTTTGCTTAGTCGAGTAGGCATTGCCCACAGTGATAAAGAAGGAATTCGACTGCGAATAATTATCACTTTTCTGCTTACTTTCGTGCCTCTGCTTGTCTTGAGCGCCATGCAAGGATTGGCGGTGGGACGCTCGGTGCATGTGCCTTTTTTGTTCGATATTTCGGAATTAGTGCGCTATCTCTTTGTGGTGCCCTTACTTATTTCTTGCGAGACCTTTATCGACCCCTGGCTCAAAAAAGTTGTGCAGTATCTGCGCGAACACTTGGTCGATGCTCAAGATCAAGAACGCTTTAGTGCCATTGTGCAACATCACCTGCGCTTACGCAATTCAGACTTCTTAGAGTTTTCTTTGCTCATTCTTGTCTTCTTTTGGCAGTGGGTCGATGTCAGCACCCATGCTCCAGTCGTTTCAACCTGGCATCTATTGCCGGGTGGCAATGAGCCCAGTTATGCCTTCAATTACTATATTTACTTGGCCAAGCCTCTAGTGCGCTTTATCTGGCTGCGCTGGCTTTTGCGCTATCTGGTCTGGAGTCTTTTTTTGATTCGCTTGCAGAAACTACCGCTCAAACTTTTGCCCACCCATCCTGACCGGCATGGAGGGCTGCTCTTCGTCTCTACCGGGCATACGAAATTTGCTGTCTTGGCTTTTGCCTTCGCCATTCAAGCCGCTGGTATCTTGGCTGAACAGATAATCTTCGAGGGCAAGACTCTCTATTCCTTTCGCTACGTGATTATGGGCATCACCTTCATCATGGCGATAATTATTCTTTCTCCTCTTGTCGCCTTCACGTCCAAACTGATGGATGCCAAAAGGCATGGACTCTTTGACTATGGGATCTTAGCCAATAAACATGCTGCTCTTTTCAAAGAAAAGTGGATAGATAATTTTGATCAAAATAAAGACAGTTTACTGGGGGCTGCCGACGTGTCTTCTTTGGCCGACATGAATGGCAGCTATGACGTGGTCAAAGACATGAGTGTCTGTCTTATCTCGAAAGATAATGTCATAGCCCTTTTGATTGCGGTGCTCTTGCCATTTACACCGCTCCTGCTCACGGTTTATCCCTTTGATGAATTGCTCAAGCATTTCATCAAAGCCATTATGTAGCCATCTACCAGTTTTTCATCTCTTCAGACAGAGCTTTGGCGTCGGCTATGGGTGCCTGACAGGTGAAGTTCTGGCAAACATAGATAGTAGTTCCACCTTTGCTCTCCCTTCCCTTGAATAGCTCTAAGTCAGACTCTGTCCCCTCTCTTTTTACTGCCACCACTTTGGACGGGCTGTAGTTTTTATAGAGAGCAAGCAGCAGCTCTGTTTCACCCTTTTCTTCTTTTGCCGGCAATACTACTGCTATTTCTTTAGGCTGCGAGAGTTTGAAATCGAGGCAGCAGATCAAATTGGCAAACTGATCTGATAGCCTGGTCAGATTTGGTCCATAGAGTTTCAAGATGTCGTCGGCTGCTTGTTCAAAGCGGACTAAATTGGTCAGTCTAGCCAATCTAAGAAAGGCCATACAGGTGGAAGATGTTCCGGATGGGACCGAGCCGTCGAAGTGACTTCTCGGTCTCACAATAAGGGTTTCGTGGTCTTTTGCGGTGTAGAAAAAGCCGCCTTCTTCGCTATCGGCGAACAAGGCTAGAACGCTGTCGGCTAGTTCTACTGCTGTTTTGAGCCACACCCCATCGGTATCAATTGAAGCCATATCGAGAAGGGCTAGAATGGCTGCGCCATAGTCGTCCAAGTAACCTGGCAGTTTGCTGCCGTAGACACGCAAAAGTCTTTTGCCCGTCTTATCTTGTACAAGCAGATGCTCAAGCAGGAAGCGCAGACCCTTTTCAGCACGCAGTCGGTATTCGTCTTTGCCGGTAACCTGATAAGCCTGAATGAAGGCCGAGAACATTAGGGCGTTCCACGAGGTGAGAATCTTCTCGTCTCGTCCTGGTCTCACCCGCTTTTCGCGCTCTATCAAAAGCTTGTCGCCTAGTTCAGTCACCCTTTGCATGAAGTCTTCATAGTTCAGGTCTCTTTCTTTAGCCAGGGTTTGGGGCGGCTTTTGGAAGTGCAAGACCGACTGGCCGTGCTCAAAGTTGCCGCTTTCGCTCACCCCCATAAGGTCGGCGAACCAAAGTCCGTCTCTTTCTCCCAAGATCTGCTTGAGCTCTTCTCGGGTGAAGACATAGAACTTTCCTTCTTCCCCTTCCGAATCAGCATCTAAGCTGGAATAGAAGCCACCGATTTCGGTGCCCAATTCTCTGTCAACGAAAGAGAGAATTCTTTCGGCTGTATGGAGCCAAAAGCGATTGCCCTTTAGTTGATAGCCGTCAAGATAGGTACGAGCCAAGAGAGCATTGTCATAAAGCATCTTTTCAAAGTGGGGTATCAACCACTTTCGGTCTACCGAATAGCGGGCAAAACCACCGCCTATCTGATCATGAATGCCGCCTATGGCCATACCGTCCAGTGTCTTTTCCACCAGGGTCAGGCAATCTTTTTTGCGCGAATCTTGCACTTGCGAAACTCTGTCTTGAGCTCGCATACAAAGCTCTATGGCAAAACTGTGGGGGAATTTCGGTGCCCCGCCGAAGCCTCCATAGGTAGCATCGAAATTGCGCAGAAATTTTTCTAAGGCACTAGATATAGTGCCATAGTTTAAGTAGTCGTCGCCGACTTTGAGGTGGTCTGAGAGGCTGTTTTCTGCACTCTTTACCCGGTCCATAAGGCGTAGATGTTCGGTCAGCTCTTCGGCGGAAGCGGCAAGATCTTCACGATTATTTTGCCAGGCTGCTAAGACCTGTTTCAAGACTCGTTTGAAAGAGGGCATGCCGTGTCTTTCCACCGGGGGGAAATAAGTGCCGCCAAAGAAGGGTTTCAGTTCGGGTGTGAGAAAGACGGTCATGGGCCAGCCGCCATGGCCGGTCATGACTTGCACTGCTTTCATATAAATTTCGTCTATGTCGGTGCGTTCTTCTCTGTCAACTTTGATGTTGACGAAACCTTGATTCATAATCTCTGCCGTCTCGTCGTCTTCGAAGCTCTCATGTTCCATGACATGGCACCAATGGCAGGCGGCATAGCCGACCGAAAGCAAGATTGGTTTTTCTTCCGACTTAGCCTTTTGCAGGGCTTCTTCTCCCCAAGGAAACCAGTCGACCGGGTTCAAGGCATGCTGTTTGAGATAGGTGCTGGCTTCGCCGGCGAGTCTGTTTGGCTTCTTGGCCTTTTTGGCCTGGCTCTCAAGCTTTTCCATTAGCTAATCCGCTCCCTTTGAGTTGCAATGTTTTTTCGTAGGCTTCTAAAGTCAGTTTGATTGTTCTGCGCCAGGTAATCTCTGCCGCCTTTTCTTTGCCCTTTATCTGCAGGGTTTGATAGAGAGTTTGGTCGTCCATCAGTTGGGCCATAAGCCCTGCCAATTCGGCGGCATCAAGATGGTCTTTCAAATGCAGGGCTTCTTTGCCGTCCAAAAGTTCTTCTGTTACACCGGCCATGGTGCTGACAATTGCCGGTGTGCCGACAGCCATGGCCTCTACCGGAGACATGCCGTAGGCTTCGCACTTTGACGGAACTACAATGGCTGAAGCTTGAGGCAGGAGGGTGGCTAGATCTTTTCGGAAGCCCATTAATTGCACTCGATCGGCTATGCCTGCTTTACTAGCCAGAAAACGGTTATAGAGGCTATTTTTCAAACCGACTACTAGAAGTTTGAAGTCGCGTCTTTCTTGCTTCAAGATACGGCAAGCTTGAAAGAGAGTGTCTAGACCTTTTTTGCTGAAGCCTTTGCCGACAAAAATAAAGGTAAATGGCTTCAGCTTGGCCGGTGGTGCCGCCTCAGCCGCCTCCAGATCTACTTCGGTACCGGGTGGCAAAATCAGGTAGGGTCTAGCGGCAAGAGCATCGGGCATATAGTGTTTGTAATAATCTTGGCGACAGATTTCAGAGACAAAACTGCGCATGATTGCGCTTTGGCAGAGCTTGCGGTCTTGCTCAATGCGTATTAGGTAAGCTGGGTGCAGACGACACTTTATCTTATTGATTAAAGCTTCCAGTCCTCTGCCGCTTTCCGAAAAACGCATGGCCGTGTGCTGGTGGAAAGTGACTAGATCAGGGGCCTCAATGGGACAGTTTTGGCTGTGCACCAGGTCGAACTCTCTGCGTCTAGCTTTGAGCAGTTCATTCAATCCAGCTTCGTTGTATTTTTGACGTTTGGCTTTATCTAGCTTTTGCTGCGGTTCAGCCAATGTGACGATCTCTAGATTGGCATGGCTAAAGTTGCTCTTTTTTTCGGCACAAAAGACAGTCACTTCTAGACCGGCGTCTAAGATACCTTCCAGGACCTTGTGTGTGTAAAGTTCCAGACCGCCGTGCCTGTCAAAGACTCTTACTACAAGGGCTATCTTTTTCACTTTTTGATGGCAGCCTCAAGTAAGTGTGGCAAGCAGTCCGTCGTATAAATGCAGATTGGCATCAAGAACTCCCAATAAGCCAAATTTGACCGCCTCTCTTTCAGTGTCGACAAAATAAGCGGCGAGAGTGATTGATTCGTCGAAGTGTTCTTGTTCAACAGTGACATGATCGAACCAAATATGATCTGCCAAGCCGAAAGGGCGAAAGGCTATTTGCAAATATTTGAACTCTTTCATAGCCATCACCTCGGTGGCGGTTATGGCACCAGCAGCGATGGCAGGTCTTTTCAGACCCTTTAGTCTTTCCTTCTTCTCTTTGATGGGAAAATAGAAGGGGGTTACTGCTTTGATAAATTTCTTGATTCCGGCTTGCACCGGCGCTTTTTCGTAAAAAGTGCGGTCAATGCCCAGACCCCAAGCCACATCTTGCAACTGCAATTGATGGCGCCCTTCCGGCCGGCCATTGCCATATTCATTGCGCACATTTTCTAGAATATAGCCCACCGCCTCTTCCGGCATTATGGTCGCTGCTTTGAGCAGCAGGCGACGCAGGTGGGAAGCATGGGCGTCATAGTTTTTTAGCAGCAATGCTGCCTTTTCAGCAGCTCTTATGTCTGCCTTCTCCAGCTTGGCAAAGAGAGGATGCTCCGAACAAGGGTGACTCTCGATTATCTCTAAGAGCCAGTGCAGTTTCTTCCTGATTTCTTGGGAAGATATCGAATCTTCCAAGGCGAGGCTGGTCATGGTGCGATGCCGGTGTACTGAATAGGTCTAATGCGTACAGGCATGCGTTGCTTCAGACTTTCCCTCACTCTTGCCGCCTTCCTCCGACTCGTTTTCGATGAGCCATTGTGCTTCCAAGGCGGCCATGCAGCCGGTACCGGCGGCGGTGATTGCCTGTCTGTAAAGTTCGTCCTGCACATCTCCGGCTGCGAAGACGCCTTTCACCGAAGTCTTGACTCCGTGGGTCTTGATATAGCCGTTTTCGGTAAGCTCCAGTTGTCCGGCAAATAGCTCGGTATTGGGTTTGTGACCGATGGCGATAAAGATGCCGTCGGCAGGATGCTCGCTTACTTCGTTGGTTTTGATATTGCGTATGCGGACGGCCGTTACTTGTCCTTGTTCGACATCGAGAATGTCTTCAACGACGCTGTCTAAAATGAAGTGTACTTTGGGATTGCTCTGGGCTCTCTTGGCCATGATTGCCGAGGCTCGGAAGCTGTCTCTTCTGTGTATGACTGTCACTTTGGAGGCAAAGCGGGTGAGGAAGGTGGCTTCTTCGAGGGCTGTGTCGCCGCCGCCTACAACGAAGACTTCTTTGTCTCTGAAGAAGAAACCGTCACAAGTGGCACAGGCTGATACACCGTGACCCATGAGTTTGCTTTCGGAGGGCAAGCCCAGCAATTTTGCTGAGGCACCAGTGCCGATGATGAGAGTGTCGGTATAAATTTCATCTGAGGAGGTTTTGATTTTGAATGGTCTCTGACTGAGGTCCACTGACTCGGCATTGTCATAAATGAACTGGGTGCCGAAACGCTCAGCTTGCTTATGCATTTCTTCCATCAGCTCTGGACCGAGGATGCCATTGGGGAAGCCGGGAAAGTTTTCTACGTCGGAGGTGATGGTGAGTTGTCCGCCCGCTTGGAGACCCTGAATGACCAAGGGCTCAAGGTTGGCTCTGGCGGCATAAATTGCTGCAGTTAGTCCAGCCGAGCCCGATCCTAGAATAGTTAGTTTCTTATTTATTATCATTTGACCCTGACGCTCCGTCCGCCCGATTTATATAAATCGGCATACTTCCCCTCTCCATAATTGTAGGCTCCCAGACAGCACATGGCCATCAGATTCAATTTAAGTTAAATAAGCTGTATGCTTGGCATCTTGGACTGAAATTTACTTGCCAATCAGCCTATCAACTGGCTAAGGCGATAGGGTCTGAGGCCGTAAGGCAATTCGGGCTTCAGTTTCTCAATGACATCATCTAATCGGGCTAGTTCCAAAGTAATGCGGCTGGTGGTTTGCTTTAGTTTCTTCTTCTCATCGCCTGATAGATGAGAATTTTGTTTTTTCTCAAAATTTTCAATCTCTTCTCTTAGTCTGACTAGGTCATGGTGCTTGCCCAATAACTGTTGCACCTTGACCAGTTCGAGATTGGTCAGACCGAAAAACTCAGCAAGCAGATAGCGCCAACGCTTGATTATCAATCTTAGCTCGTGCAGTTCTTCATAACTAAGATGTTGAGAGGCCATCACCCGCGCTTCTTCTTCACATCTCTCTAAGTATGCCGCAAGATGGTGATAGCTGCTTTTGGCCAGGGGGCTGAGTGTATGATTGGCAGTGGCTGACCTTTCTTCGTCTTCCGATAGGGGGATCAGCAGTCTTTCTATCTCATAGGCTCGGCGAGAGAGATGCTCGGCTAATTCTTTGCCGATGCGCTTCGCCTTCAGGCTGGCTAGTTTTTCAGCGACCTTGCGCCGGCGCTTATTTCGCAGGCGCCGCCAGTGCGTTAGCAAGACTGTGGGGGCATGAAAGGCAGTAGCAAGCTCAATATTTACGTCCAGGTCTCTTAGTCGACCCAGGGCCTTGTTCAGCTTGGCTAGCGGTTTGCCGACCTTTTTGTCATAACGGTGATCGCGCCAGTTATCTACTTTCAAAATATCCCAAACTGAATACCAGCGTCTGATTACCACCCTTACTTCGTGAACTCGGCGGGGGCTGAGCTTTTCGTCTATCAACTTGAGAGCCGCCTGCATTTCTTCCAAGACGCTCAAGGCCCTAGTTTCTTCCAGCTCAAACCAGTTGAGCATCAGTAAGTGTTCCGGTGCGGCCTTTACTTGAGTATTCATTACTTTAGTATGTCACCAAATAGCTCGGCTGAGCGTTTAAGTATCAGTTCTTTGCCGCCGCGGCGATAGACTGCATGGGCTCGCTCAAGCAAGTTTGGCATGGTTACCTTTTTATAGTCGGGCAGATGATGCGGGTTTTCCAGAAATTTCCGCAAAGGCTCGACATTTTTGTCCCAAAGAAACTCTTGTCCTAAGGCTCTGGATGCCTCTTTCACTTTCTGCAATTCTTGGCTATTTTTGCCGGTCATTTCAAGAATGGCTGCTTTCCAGGCGGCTACGTCTTGATATGGCAGAGCAAAGCCTGCTCCTTTGGCAGCAATTAGATCGGCCAGTCGGTCGCCTTCGGTGGTCAAGATGGGCATACCGCACCAGAAATAGTCGAGCACTCTGGTTCTGAAAGAAAAACGGGTTTCGGGTAAGTCAAAATGAGCGCTCACAGCCACTGTGGCATCAAGCAGGCAAGAGGCTCTTTCTTGGTAAGGCACCCAGCCGTCTAGAAAGAAGGCGCTTTTACCGGTCATGTCTAGCTCGTCACAAAGCCTACGTGCCTTTTCGGTCATATCCATAACCGGCACTTTGGGATTGGGACTTTTGGTGCCCATGAATACCAGCTTTAGGTCTGGTCTTTCTTGGAGCGCCTGATGAACAGCGTTAATGACAGTGAGAGGGTCGAACCAGTCCCAGATGCCGCCGCCCCAAAGCAAGACCGGTGCATCGCCCAGTTGCGGCAGTCTTTCTCTCAGACCTTTGCCTGGCAGTTTTGTGGGAATTTCTTCCGGCACGCCATAGGGCACAACGTCGATGAGTTTGCGCAGACTGCGGTCCACTGCATAAATTTCTGGGTTTAGTCGACCGAGGGCGCAGAAGCGTCCTAGCCAATAATCTCTTTGTCTCTCGGAAGCGCAAACTGTGAAGTCGGCTTTGATCATGTGCTTTTCCAAGACTTGATGCATCAATCTATAGCTGCTTTCAGCCTGCACCGGATCGTCTTTGTATTGCACTAAGACAGAGAACAGATAGGGATCATAGAGGTCGACTATGAGATGTTTATCCATATTGCCCAGAAAGGGAAAGGGCTTGAGAACATTGGCTTGGATAAATATTGCCGAATGAATGAGCGCCAGCCGGGCAATCATCTTTTTACCGGCGCCTTCCACTAGTTTTAAATTGGGCGGCAGACTTGACTTGTCAATACCGTCTTCGACTTTAACTGTGGAAGCCACTGTGACTTCGAAATCTCGGCATAATCTCTTGCCTATTTCGAGAGCACGAATAGCCGGACCGGCCATTTTTTTGCCAATCGGCTCCAGGGTGATGATTAGAATTTTGCTCTTCTTGTTCACATAGTCTCCAACCTGTTCTTTGACAGGGTCACTCATTATAGCTTTGCTTTTCGCTTTGGTTATAGCTTTGGCATCTGCTAAACTGAGCCAGTTTGCAGGCGTGAAAGAATTTATTTATGGACGACAAAGAGCCGCTCTCGAAAGAATTTGAGCCCGGGCTGGTTTCAATAGTGATTCCCAATTGGAATGGAAAGCACTTTTTGAGCGGTTGTCTTGACTCACTTCTCAAGCAGACATATGAGAAGGTTGAAATAATTGTTGTAGATAATGGCTCTAAAGACGGATCGGTAGAATTTCTCAAAGAGAATTATCCCACCGTGAAGGTGCCGTGTTTTGCCGTTAATACTGGTTTTTCAGTGGCAGTGAACCGAGGCATCAAAGAGTCTCGCGGTGAATTTATCGCTTTGATCAATAATGACACCGTGGTCGATGCCAATTGGGTCTCGGCTTTGGTTAAGGGTATGGCCGAGCATCCAGAATGCGGTTCGCTTGGATGCAAAATGTTGGCCTATGACGATCACAGCCTTCTGGACGGAGTCGGCGACGGCTATCGCCGCGGCGGGTTGCCCGGAAGAATTGGTCATAGAGAGAAAGATACCGGACTCTTCGACAAGGGTCGCTATATATTGGGTGCTTGCGGTGGGGCGGCGCTTTATCGGCGCAGTCTGTTGCTCGACATAGGACTCTTTGACGAAGACTATTTTGCCTACCTAGAAGATGTCGATATCGGCTTGAGGGCTCAGAGCGCTGGTTATAAGTGCTATTACATACCGGAGGCAATTATTTACCACTTGGGTTGTGGTACTACCGGTAGTGGTTATAGTCCTTTAGTGGTCCGTCTTTCTTCGCAAAATAATTTCAATACAATCATCAAAAATATTCCAAACGCCCTTTTGATCAAGTTTTTGCCTCATATTATCTTTTGGCAGGCTTATTACTTTGCCGTCGTCATCGTCAGAGGCGGACAAGTGGTGCCCTGGTTGGAAGGGGCGCTGGGCGCCATCAAGCTATTGCCTAAGATGCTTGAGAAAAGAGCGGCGATCAATGCTAAAAGGCGGGTGCCGCATAGCTATATGGAACAGATTATTGTCGAATCGGAGCGCGATCTGGAAGAGGCACGCAAGCGCCTATACCAGAGTAAGCTCAGTCAGGCTCAAAATAGTTAGTTAATTGCCTTCTGCGGCTTTGCCCGGGTCTATGGTGTTGCCGATGATATAGTCGATTTCGCGCAGGGTTTCATCCAGTTTGCCCTGGGCTAATCTAAGTGGTTGGGTCATGCGCGCTTGTTTGCGGGCTTTTAGTTGTTCGGCTGCTAGTCGTAGATCTTCGAGGGCTGTTTCGCATTTTTCTATAGCATTGAAAAGGCTGTCTGCCAGCTGCTCTAACTTATGGCTTTCGTTGTTGACTCGGCACTTTTCGCAATAGCCAAGAATGTCAAAGCGGCTGGTGGTGTGCTCAAAGCCCTTACGCAGGGCTACATTGTGACCAAAACCTCTGATGAGCTCATCGTAAAATTCGATGGTTAGACCGCAACCTAGGCAGATAAGATGATCGTGGGCTTGGTCGTCTACCGATTCATAGCGCAGTCCGCGGTCGCCCGAGACTGTAATCACATTGCCTACTTCTTTCAATTTGTTGAGGGTGCGATAGACAGTCGAAAGACTCAACTTGAGTCCTCTCTGCTTGGCAAGTTCGTATACTTCGGGTGCCGTCAGATGGTCGCCCTTTGGAATAGATTTGATGATGTCGGCAATAGCGTCCATGTTGGAACTTGTCACATTGTCATTTTGACTCGAGGGCTTCTGTCCCATCGTTATATACCTGTCGTTTTACGCCGCAAGTGCAATTGAACACCTTTTCTCAATCATTATGCTAGGTTATTGAGAATAATTGCACAACTTTTTGGTCTATTCAACATGTCAGTAAGGCGAGGGTGCCAAAACTCGGGGGTTTGTCAAAAATAACAGCCTTGACTTGCCTGTTCTTTTCTGCTAAATTGTCTCTATCGCTAATGAGAACGCCTCGCAACCATCAGCAAACTTCCTGCGACGATTTCAGCAAGCGTCTGTAGATTGGTCAAATGAGAAATAGGGACAGATTTCTCACCTATCCAATCAGTAAGTTATTTAGACTAGAAAAGAGCCCGACGAAAGTTGGGCTCTTTTCTTAACTTACATAGATGCAGAGCCCGAGGAAAGTAGGGCTCTTTTCTTAACTTACATACAAGATAATTCTTCGGCTCGATATCTTTTCAACTTGACCCGGAGTGAAATAACTTGCTAAGTTTGTGCCGTGAAGATAAGCATCAACAAAGAAAGTTCTATTCCAATTCGCGATCAGCTCATTGAGCAGCTTGGTCTGTCTATCGCTTCAGGTTCTTTGCGTCCCCATGAAAAACTGCCCAGCATAAGGGCTTTGGCTGACAGGCTTGGGGTTCATTACAGCACAATAACTGCTGCTTACAATCATCTGGCCGATGTTGGTCTTTTAGAGATAAGGCAGGGCAGCGGCGTTAGGGTTGCCGCCAGTGGTCGGCGGGTTGAGTCTGAAAATACCGAACTGTCGATGGACGAAATGTTCTTCGACTTTTTAGCGCGAGCCTCAGAAAAAGGCTATTCATATAAAGATGTGCAGCATTGTTTTGCCTCTCTAGCCAAGCGCGCCCCTGTGTCTAAGGTAATAGTCGTGGATGGCAATAAAGACTTTCATCCGCTTATTGAGTCGGAACTTTCACCTCATTTCGAGATTCCGGTGCACTGTCTTTTGCCGCAAGAATTACTGAGCGACATCAAACAGGTGGAAGACGCTCTTGTGGTATCCAGTCTTTATCACCTCTTTACCTTTCAAAAGCACATCAAAGATCTGACTCGTTTAGTTGCCTGCAATATCGAGCCTGCCAGAAATGAATTGGAAGCAGTCAATCATCTGCCTAAGCTTTCTTTGTTAGCCTTGGTCTCGGTTTCTCCGCATTTGATGCAGATGGCCGGCAAGTTGGTGGCTGCCATGCGCGGAGAAGAAGTGGCGGTTCGTGCGGTTTTGCGTGATGACGAAACCGAGATCAAATATTTGGTCAAACATGCTGATATGTTCCTCTGCGACAGCGCCAGCAAAGAAGTGGTCAGTAAGTATGTGCCAGCTTCCAAGTTGCATATTTTCAATCTCTATTCGCAAGGTACTATTCAACTAATTAAAGATCGTCTGGCTAAGTGGGGCTGATTTGGTTTAAATTCGCCATTTTGAGCGAGTATTTCCGAGCCTTGTTAGCATAGAAATTGCAATTAGTAGTGCTAATAGGATCTTTGCTATGAAGCTTATTGGAGATGCTTTCGCCTTTTCGTTTATCTTGGGCATGCTCTTGTGCGAGGCGCTATGGCTATTTTTGGCTCTCTGCTCAGGTTTTGCCGAGCGTGGGCAATTCTTTGAATTAACATCTCATTTTCAACCTTTTTACTTTTGCTTTGCATTTTTGCTTCTTCTTTTGTCCTTGCTCTTTGTTCTCTTCTCTGCCAAAAGCAAACTTAGCCGTCTCTTTCTCTTATCGGCGATGCCGGTTTTAACTTTGTCTATATCTGCCTTGCGCATGTCGGAACAGCTTTGCGGTGATTTTTCAAAAGCGAGTGTTGGTACGCCCGATGATCAGATCAAAATTTTGCATTGCAATCTCTGGGGCGGACGCAATCAGCAGAAGGAAAAATTCTTGGCTTTGGTGGCTAAGGAAGAACCGGATGTGGTGGCAGTTAGTGAAGTGGAGCGAAGCTGGGCTAAGGCTCTTAGTGCGGAGTTAACGAAGAACTATCCTTATAGTATCTGTTATCCCCATGTAGGTGGTGTGGCGCTTTTCTCTAAGTTGCCTCTCGAAAAAAGCGAAGTCTGTCTCTCTAAAATCGGACATCGACCTCGTATTTGTTCGCTTGTTAAGTCTAAAAGCGGCAAACTTGTTGCCCTAGATCTAGTTCATCCGCCCACACCGATTGGGCCTGAAACCCGGCTCAAAGCTCGCAATGAAGAATTTGAGATTTTTAGCAGCGAACTACCGGCTGCCAGCGACCGTTATATATTAGTCGGCGATCTCAATTGCACTCCTTGGTCTCCTTACTTTCGCAAGCTTTTGCAAGACGGTGGATTTTCAGATAGTGCTGCCGGCTGTGGTTTACAACCGACTTGGCCTGCCGTCTCGGCTTTGAGCCGGGGTTTATTAAAGCCTAAGAAGTTTAGCGGTGCAGTTTTGCCTATCGATCACTGTTTGGTCAGCCGCAATATCAAGACTATTGAGAGAAGAGTATTGGAGCCGGTGGGCTCCGATCACTTACCCTTTGTGGTGAAGCTGGCGCTAATTTAGTCAATCATCTGTATTTCTAGGACTAACTCCCAGACCGGGCTTATCGTTGGGCATCATATAGCCATCCTGCCAGACCGCTCCAACAAATGGGTCGTCGCGCAGGAGCAGAGCGCCGTCGAGGTCTAGATAGTCGCAGAGAGAAGACAACTGGGCCGCAGCCGTTACACCGATAGACGATTCAATCATCATGCCGAACATAACCTTAAGGCTATGGGCCCGTGCTGTTGAAATAATGCGAATTGCTTCCAAGAGACCGCCGCTTTTAGCTAGTTTGACCACGACACCGTCGATTGCTCCAGCAAGGCGAGCCACGTCGCTGGCTTTGCAAATACTTTCGTCGGCAAAAATCATCACCGGGCTTCTTTCTTTAACAAAAGCAAAGTCTTCTTTGTGAGCAAACTTAGGCAAGGGTTGTTCAATAAATTCTATATTGTGTTCAGCCAAGAACTTTGCTTTCTCCACTGCTTCTTTTGGGCTCCAGCCGCCGTTTGCATCAACGCGCAGGGGGATATGGGGGGCTACTTTGCGCACCTTTTCGATGATTTCACGATCATAGCTGGTGCCGAGCTTTACTTTGAGTAGCTTGTGACCGGCAGCTAGAGCCTCTTCGGTCTTCCTTTCGATCATGTCAAGGCTATCTATGCCTATAGTAAAATCGGTCATTGGCATCGCCTGTGGTGCATCATAGAGACCGAGCATGCGCCTGGTCGATAGTCCGGCAATTTTCCCTGCTAAATCGTGCATAGCCATTTCAATGGCTGATTTGGCAGCGGCGTGTCCCGCTATGATTTTGTCCATTCTGGCAGTGGTGGCTGCGATAGCAAAGGGGTCGCCGAATAGTTCGTTTTGACATTCTTGAAACTTGGCCAAGACTGTCATTACAGTTTCTCTCGATTCACCGTGGTAAGAAGCAGGTGCCGCCTCGCCATAACCAATATGATCATCGTATTGCAATTTAACCAAGACATTCTTGGTCTCTTGCGATGTACCGTAAGAAATGCCGAATGGATGTCGAGTATGCATGGTCAGTGGCTCGAAACTCATGCTAATAGACTTTGTAGTTGTGGCTGTCATTTTTGCTACCTCTGTGAATTTCTAAAGCTTTGAATTTCTAAAACTTTCAATAGCCGTGAGCAATTTCTTGCCGCTATCTCTAACCGGGTCGCAGGCCGGCAAGCCGGTCTCTTCTTCGGCCTGTCGCAGTGCCTCGGCTCTCTCAGTCTCGCTTAGGTCGTGCGTATTGAGAGCGATTCCGACAACTTTAGCCGGGCGCATATAGGCTGCCATACTCTCATAAGTTTCAATCAATCGAGTGTAAGAGCTGATGGGCATGCCGGCACCGCTTACACCGGCTTCCGCTTTGTCTGAGCCTTTGATTATGCCCCTCGATGGGCGGTGGCAGAGAATCATGGCTTGAGGGCAACTGCCATGCACCAAAGCCATAGTCACTCCTGAAAAGCCAGGATGGGAGAGCGAACCCTGTCCTTCCACCAAGATGAGAGAGCCAGGGTGTTTTTTTGCTTTTTCAACAATCATCATCTCGGTGGCTCCGGCCATGAAATCGCCTATCACTCTGTCGATGGCTATACCTTCACCGCCTTCGATCATCATGCCGGTCTGACCCGTGGCAATGAACTGGCAATCAAGTCCGGCTTCCCGTGCTGATTTCCTTATTTCAAGAGAAGCGGTCATCTTGCCCACAGAGCAATCTGTGCCCACTGTCAAGACGACAAAGGCATTTTCTTTCATAACTCTGCCGCAGGCCACAGGGAGTTTCTCGGGCGAACGGCGCACATCGAAAAGTCTTTTGCCTCTCTCTTTGGCCAACTGGCTGATCTTGGCATCATCGCAGAGGAAGTCATGCAGACCGTTGACTATATCCATATCGGCGAGGATGGCTTGCTCGATATCTTTCTTCCACTCGCTGGGCATAGCGCCGCCGCTCCAGGCTGTTCCCAAGAGCAGAGCCCCGGCGCCGAGGGCTTTGGCTTCGGCAATCGTGCTCACTATGGGGGCATCTGATTCTATACCGGTGAGGGCTTTCACCGAACTCCCGGCGCAAGCTGCATCGATAACGCAGGCGATCGGATTGACGCCGTAGCGCATTACCCCTTCTGCCGTTTTGGCTTGGGTTTTGCCGAATTCGTTGGGGGCATAAACGGCAAGTTTAATATTCGCTTCTAAATACATGGAAACCCTACTCGACTCTTTGTATTCAAGATATGAAAGGAAATACTAACAGCAAATTAAGTTTTCTTGGGGCTTTGAAAACGCCATATTGCGGCAGGTTCTAATCTCTACGGCACTTTTCGCCCTACTGTAATTGTCCAATCTAATTTAGAATATATAGACGAGCTTCGGCTCCATATGCCCCAGTTCTCTTTTCTTGGGAGACCGCTCTAACAGTCATGGAAGACAATCAAAACAATCAGGACGAACAACCGGTCGATCGCAACGACCGAGCCAAGGCTTTCTTCCGGGCTATGTATGCCGGAGGCGAGCCAGATCCGGATCAATTCGGAATAGATGTAGGTCAGAAGCAGGCGCAATCTGATTCAGTCTCTCAGGCTGCCATTGCTCACCTAGAGGGGCAGCTGAAGGAAGCTGAGCAAAGAGCCACCGACGCCGAGAGTCTTTACAAGAGGATGGCTGCCGACTTTGACAATTTCCGTAAGCGTATGGAAAGAGAGCGGGAAGAATTCCAATCTATCGGCATGCAGAAAGCTTTCGAAGCGATTCTCCCTGCTTTGGACGACCTTGACATGGCTTCTTCCAGACTTAATGAGAACACTGACTCTAAGGTCATGTTCGACAGCATGAAAATGGTTTTTACAAGGCTTAGCCGTTGCCTCGAACAGATTGGCATTAAAAAGATGGTTGTAGTGGGTCAACCCTTTGACCCGCGTGTGCACGAGCCTGTACAAGAGATCGCTACTCGAGAAGTTGAGCCTGGCGCCGTTGTGCATGAACTGAGAGCCGGCTGGAATTTTAAAGAAAAGACTTTGCGACCGGCTCTGGTCAACGTTGCCACTGCCCCTAGTGAAGATGAAGCAGCCGCTCCTGCGTCAGAAGCAAGCAGCGAAACCCCTGGGCAAGAAAACACTGCCGAAGCTGTTTCTACAGTATCTGCAGAAACTACGGTACCTGATTTCGACAAGGCTCGCCCCACTGCCCAAGAAGTGGTTTCAAATGGTGCCGGAGTCGAGACCTGCGATACCCTGGATGCTTTGGATAGTCCTGGCACAATGCGCAGTACTCAAGACCTGCCAATCGAAGAAATTAAGGCAGCTATTGCCGAAGCTGAAGAGAGAGAAAAGGCCGAGTCTGCAGAGAGTGAGGAAGAGAGCCCCGAATCTGGCAAGCCTAATACTGCTAAAGAAGAGACTGGAAAAGTTTATGATCTTTCAGATGCCGACGTTTAGGCAGGCTGAACTCAAATGAATGAAGATAAGATAATTGGTATCGACCTTGGTACCACATTTTCTTGTGTCGCCATCATGGAAGGCGGCAAACCGATTATTATTGAGAATGCCGAGGGCGGTCGGACCACACCCTCTGTAGTGGCATTTACCCGCAATGGTGAGCGCTTGGTAGGGCAATTGGCCAAGCGTCAAGCTGTGACCAACCCCGCCCGCACTGTGCAGTCAATTAAGCGCGAAATGGGCACCAATTATCGTATCGGCATAGATAGCAGTTCTCACAGCCCAGAGCAGATTTCGGCAATGATTTTGCAGAAACTAAAGAACGATGCCGAGGCTTATCTAGGTGAGAAGATTAGTCGCGCCGTCATCACTGTGCCGGCTTATTTCAATGATGCCCAAAGACAGGCGACCAGAGACGCTGGACAAATAGCGGGCTTAGAAGTGATGCGCATCATCAACGAGCCCACGGCTAGCGCCCTTGCCTATGGTATGAACAAGGCAGATGGCACCTCCACTGTCTTGGTCTTTGATTTGGGCGGTGGTACTTTCGACGTCAGTATTCTTGAAATAACCGACGGTGTTTTCGAAGTAAAGTCTACCAGCGGTAATAATCGCTTGGGCGGCGATGACTTTGATGAAGCTCTGATCAACTATCTCATCGATCTATTCAAGAAAGATACCGGCATCGATATTTCCTCTGATTTGATGGCCGTGCAGCGCCTGAAAGAAACCGCCGAGAAGACCAAGATAGAGCTTTCCAGCGCCCTCACCTCTGAAGTGCATTTGCCCTTTTTGACGGCCGATGCCAGCGGACCTAAGCATCTTGAGACGACTATCACCAGGGCTCAGTTTAATGAGCTGACCGCCCATCTAGTGGAGTCTACTATAGGACCGCTCAACCAGGCGCTTGATGATGCCCAACTCAAGCCTGATCAAATAGAACAGATTATTCTTGTCGGCGGCTCCACCCGCATTCCGGCTGTGCAAGACATGATTCGTCGGTTCTTTCAGAAAGAACCATCCAAGTCGGTCAACCCCGATGAAGCTGTGGCTCTTGGGGCGGCAATACAAGCTTCTATTCTTTCTGGCGACTTGCAAGAAATTCTACTGCTCGACGTCATTCCGCTGTCTTTGGGAATTGAGACAGCCGGCGGACTTTTTACCCGCATCATCGAGCGCAACACCACCATACCAACAAGCGGCACCATGACTTTCACCACCACCGAAGATGGTCAGACCTCGGTGGAAGTGCATGCTCTGCAGGGTGAACGCGATATCGCCGCCGCCAACAAAAGTCTAGCCAAGTTCCACCTAACAGGCATTCCTCCGGCGCCACGCGGCATACCCAAAATTGAAGTCACCTTTGATATTGATGCCGACGGCATAGTGCATTGTTCCGCACGCGATTATGGTTCGGGAATCAAGCATTCGGTCACTATTCAGCGCACCACTGGGCTTAGCCCCGAGGAAGTGGAATCTTACAAGCGCGAAGCCGAAGAATTTGCAGAGCAGGACAGAAAAGCCAAAGAGCGCATTGCCGGACGAGTGCAGGCGCAGTCACTTTGTGCTGAGGCCGAGCGCACGGTTACCACCTATGGCGACCGGGTCGAGAAGTCTTATGTAGATAAAGTCTTGCGGGCGGTCGAGGCAGTTAAGGAAGCTCTGGCGCGCATGCCTGAAAATGTTGTCGACTTTGAGAATATTCCGAAAGAGAATCGCATTGAACTCAAGCCGCTTATCGCCGGGCTTGATGTTTCGCTGATGGATCTTGGCAGGGCCATACACAGCGGCAATAGAAAAGTTGAGAAAGCCGTAAAGATCGATAACAATGGAACAAAAGATACCGAACCGGCATCTGTGTCGGATGAGGATCTGTCTCGGTTTGAGCTGGATGTAGAGAACGATTGAACTTTATTAAGGCAATAAAAAGTTCAGAGGCTGTTTCTGGCTCTTGACTTTTAATAAAATAAGAGACGCAAACAGTGCTTCACTCACCAAACCGGAATGCACAAAAGGAGCAAGGTCTCTTGGATACTATGACGAAACGCGATTATTATGAAGTTCTTGGGGTCAGTAAGTCGGCCTCTGCGGATGAAATCAAGAAATCTTTCCGCAACCGGGCCAGACAGCTTCACCCCGATAACAAAGAAAGCGGCGATGAGGCTGCTTTCAAAGAGTTGGCTGAAGCCTATGAAGTTTTGTCTGACGAGCAGAAGAAGGCTGCTTATGACCGTTATGGTCATGAGGGTGTCAAAGGGTCCACCAGAGATTTCGACAATGTCGATTTCAGTAATTTTCAGGGCTTTGGTTTCGAAGATATCATCGATGCTCTTTTCGGCGGGCAGTTTGGTGGTGGATTCAGAGGCGGCTCTGCTTCTAGAACCGGACCTCGCCCGGGCGCGCACCTAAAATATGATCTGGAGATTGAGTTTTTAGATGCAGTTTTTGGTGTTGAAAAGAAAGTGCAGGTCAAACGCCTGGAAGACTGCACCACCTGTGAAGGGACCGGGGCCGCTGCAGGCTCTAAGGCTGTCACTTGTGCCACTTGTAATGGTCAGGGGCAGGTCAGACAGATGGTCAATATGCTCTTTATGCAGAGCTATCAGATTGTTGCTTGTCCAGACTGTCACGGCAGCGGCAAAAAGATAGAAAAGCCCTGTAAAGATTGCAAGGGCGTTGGTCAGACCAGAAAAGCAAGAGAGTTTGAAGTGAAGGTGCCGGCTGGTATTGATAGCGGTACCAGGCTGCGTCTTTCTCAAGCCGGCGACAAGGGCGCTAACGGCGGCGGCTACGGCGATCTTTTCGTGGTCATTTATGTCAAAGAACACAAACAATTCTTACGCGATGGTCAAACTATTCACCTCAAGCAGCCCTTGAGTTTTTCGCAAGCCGCCCTCGGATGCGAGCTGATGGTGCCCACTGTGGAAGGAAATAAACCGCTTAAGGTGCCTGCCGGCATTCAGAACGGCAGTCAATTGCTCATGAAAGACCTGGGTGTTCCTTATCTGAGCAATAGCGGCAGACGCGGCGACCAAGTGGTTCATATCTTTGTAGAGACGCCCTCTAAACTTTCAGCCGAAGAACGCAAGCTCTTTGAAAAACTAGCTGAATTGCGGGGCGAGAAGCTGACTGTCGAAGCTAAAGACTCTGAAAATAAAGCCAAAGATTCTGATAGTAAAACTGATGGCAAAGCTACTGCTAAAAAGAACGACAAGTCTGATGCCAAAAGTAACGGCAAAGGCGAGAAAAAGGACCACAAAAATAAAGAAGACGAGAATATCTTCGAAAAGATAGTGGATGTTTTCCGACCAAAGGGTGAGCATGGCTCAGATTAATCTAGCCGCCAAAACTTTTCTGCTTTTTCTCACGCTCTTGGCGCTCTTCGCTCAAGGGCTTCCGGCTTCTGCCACAAAGCTGTCTCCTGCCATAACCCGCGAACTGAAACTGCTTTTCGGTGATACGGTGAAAATTCGTTTGGACGGTTCGGTCGAGACAAAAAGCGGTGATCTTTATTTGCCTGTTTTTCCGGGCGGCTTCAATACCAAGACTGCCGCTCTCAAGCTTTTGCAGGTGGCGCCCAGTAAGGCTCAGCCCGAGGCTATCGTTTTTGAAAGCGGACTCTGCTTCATTAAGGTGGTTCGCAAAGCCGGCCATGGCGGCCTTGTCCCTTTGAGCAGTTTTGACGACAAACTAAAGAAGCTCATTCTCACCCTTAAATTTGCGCCCGACCTGATTGTTCCAGAAAATTTCTCTTTAGCCAGCCAGTACAAGCCATTGGTAACCGACCAGGCAATCACAGTCGAAGCCGAGAAAGCCCATAGCGAGCAGAATTCTGCTGGACGAGTGCATCATAAGAGCACCGGGGGCGTCTACATAACTTCGTCGGCATCTGGATCAATTATCTTAGTCGACAACAAGTCACTAAAGAAGGCAATCGAGTTTCCTACCGAAGGCACGCCGCTGGGCATGACCTTGGTGGGCGAGAAACTCTATATTGCCGATCAGAGCAAGTCTAGGCTATTGATTATAGATACAGCTGCAAGAGAATTTATGAGTCATCAGATAGATCTTGGTCCTGGTTCGGCACCAAAAGCGGTGGCGGCTTTGCCGAACGGACACTTGCTTTATGTCAGCGAAAGCGGCCAGGGTTTGATTGATTGTATTGAAACTGAGACCGGTAAAGTATTGGTGCGTACAAAAGTACCGCCTGGTCCTTCTCGTTTAGCCATGACGCCAAATGGCAATCATCTCTTGGTTTTGAATGCTCCCACAGGGCAGGTGAGCTTTATCTCAACGATGAATCAGCGCTTGCTTGGCTCTCTTAATGTCGGCACCGCACCCCAGTTTGTGGTGATTAGTCCCGATAGCCGCCTAGCCTATATTTCTTGCAAGAGTTCTAATCATGTCACCATAGTAGATGTGGTCAAGCGCCTGCCAGTCGGCCAAATCAAGTGTGGCAACGGTCCCACCGGTCTTGCTGTCAATCATGACGGCAGCCGCCTTTTCGTTGCTTGTGCCAAAGACAATACAATCGAAGAGTTTGACACCACCAGCCGCAATAAGGTGAAAGATTTCAAGCTTCCTTTAGATGTTGATTTTCCTGGTGGAATCGCCTTGGAGCCGAGCGGCAAAAAGCTGATTATTACTAGTGCTGCCACCGATACCATTGGCGTGCTCGAATTTGAGAGTGAGAAAGTCAGCCTGGTAAGCATCGGCCGTAAGTCAAACGATATTATTTATGTCAGCGCCCATTAAGACAAGAAAGAAAGTAAAAGTTTCGCGCTATGAACCTTGCCCCTGCCATAGTGGTCAGTTCTATGCAAAGTGCTGCGGAATGTTTCACGGCGGGGCTAAGCCACCTAGCGCTCTGACCTTGATGCGCTCTCGTTATGCTGCCTATGCCATGCATCTTGCCGACTATATAATTGATACTACCGATAGTAGCGGACCCCAGTATGAAGCCGACCGTGGCAAGTGGAAAGACTCTATTGAAAGCTTTGCCTCATCAGTTTATTTTGATGGACTAGAGATTTTGGAAGAGAGCCTGGTCGGACCGGAGGAAGCTTATGTCGCTTTCAAGGCCTGCCTAAGAGATGCCCTCGGTAAAGAATGCGGATTTTCGGAACGCAGCCGCTTTTTCCTTAAGGCTGATAAGTGGTTGTATCACTCAGGTGTGCCGCTTTAGGGGTCGCTTCCACTTGGCTTTGCAGGGGCATTGTGCAGCGCTTTCTGAGAATGACCGCGCTATCTTTTTTGCTTTCCGCTCTGCTCTTTTCGCCTTCCAGGCAAATCACTGGTAGGGGCAGTCTCACCTTGCTTTCGGTGGTCACTGTCACACTTCTGATTTGACCCTTTTCTTCTTTATCTTGGTAGATGAAATTAGCCGAGTCGGTCAGTATGTCTGTACTGATAAATTGCGACATAAGACCTAGATTTAAGTTTCTTGCTGCATCGCCGGCCTGTGCCAGAGCCTTTGATGCCGAGGTTTGTTTGGCTGCGGCGCGGCAGGCCGCCAGGCATATGCGATCGTTGACCTGATAGCCCAGCATCATAATTGTTAGGTCTAGAGCCAAAAGAACTACTAACAAAAGTAGAGAGCCGCCGGTCAAAGTCAAAACCAAACGACCTTTCTTATTCTTTCTTTCTTGAGCTGCTAAAGTTTCCAGCATTTTACGCCCCCCGCCCTACTTTCAATATAGGGCGCCAGCGTGAACCATCGGTGAGGTCAAAATGAAATCTACGTGAATTGCTGGATTTAAGGACCGCCGCCGCCCCCGCCCTCGGGGTACTGGTTATGAACTTTGTTGAGGAAGCGAGTGATACTGCCCTGATAGAGCAGGTCAACCGTTCCTACCGGACCATTCCTTTGTTTGGCGATGATGACTTCAGCTTCGCCACGTTTGTCACTTTCCGGATTGTAATATTCGTCGCGGTAAATGAACATAACTAAGTCGGCGTCTTGCTCGATAGAGCCTGATTCTCTCAAGTCTGAAAGCATCGGACGCTTGTTCTGTCTGGCTTCGACTGCTCGGGAGAGCTGAGAGAGGGCGATTACCGGTGTGCTTAATTCTCTTGCCAGAGTCTTCAAGCTGCGCGAGATTTCAGAAACTTCCTGCACACGGTTATCGGTGGCTTTTCTGCCCTGCATGAGCTGAATATAGTCGATGATCACCATGCCCAGACCTTTGGCTTCAGCCTTGAGTCGGCGACACTTGGCGCGCACGTCGAGGACATTGACCATGGCGGAGTCGTCGATATAGATTGGCGCTTCTCCTAGTTTGCCCATGGCGGCAGCCAAATGGGTCCAGTCGTTGGTGTGTAAGTGTCCGGTTCTGAGACGGTTGGCGTCAATTTTCGCTTCTGAACAGAGCATCCTCTGTACCAGTGATTCTTTGGACATCTCAAGCGAGAAGATGGCGCAAGGAATATTGTTTTCTACAGCACAGCTCATGGCTAGGTTGAGTACGAAGGCTGTTTTGCCCATAGACGGGCGTGCCGCTAGAATGACCAGGTCGGAAGGCTGGAAGCCTGAGGTCATGGCGTCTAAGTCATAGAAACCAGAAGGTACACCGGAGAGCACTTCTCGGTTCTCGTAGCGCTCTTCGATGCGCTGGAAGGAAGTCTCGACAATATGCTTGATATGCACCATCGATTGCATGTTACGTTTTTGCGCCAGACTAAAGATAAGATGCTCGGCTTTGTCGAGGGCGGCATCGGCATCGGTCTCTTCATAGCAATTGGCGACAATTTCAGAGCCGGCCTTAATAAGATTGCGCAAGACAGCCTTTTCTTGCACTGTTTTGGCATAGTATTCCAGGTTGGCCGTTGTTGCTACTGATAAAGAGAGGTCGGTGATATATTGCCGACCGCCCACCATATCAAGCTTTCCCTGGTCTTTGAGAAACTGCGAAACAGTGACGATGTCAATGGGCTCGTTGGCATCGTAGAGATCGAGCATACAGGCATAAATAACCTGGTGCGCTTTGCGATAGAAATATTCAGGCTCTAGGCTGTCTACCACCCTTGAGACACCGTCGCCTGAAACCAGCAAGGCGCCCAAAACGGCTTGTTCAGCTTCAAGAGACTGCGGCGGCAATCTCTCTAGGGTAGAGTCATGAAGGGTGGATAATTCTGCGCTCATGGAAGTTTAGTTTAACTGTTTAGGCGACGAACGACTGTAGACAAAGATAAGAAAAGAGAGATTGTTTGCCAATCTCTCTTTTCCAAAGTTAAAGCTGAGGCTTTAATCAGTCATCTTCTAGAGACGAGGTATCGCCTGTGGGCAGGCCTAGTTCCCAAGCTTTAAGCAGTCGGCGCATGATCTTGCCCGAGCGAGTTTTGGGTAGGCTGGCTTTTACTTCTATTTCGCGCGGGTAGGCATGGGCTGCCAGTTGCTTCTTTGTGAATTCTTTGATGTCGTCAAGTAATTCGTCCGAAGCTGTGTAACCGTTAGCCAGAACCACAAAGGCTTTGATGATTTCGCCTCTTTCTTTGTCCGGTTTGCCGATTACTCCGGCTTCAGCCACTGCTTTATGCTCAACCAGAGCCGATTCTACTTCGAAGGGACCGACTCTATGTCCGCTTGTATTGATGACATCGTCGGCTCTGCCCACAAACCAGAAATAACCATCTTCGTCTTTCCAGGCGTTGTCTCCCGAGAAATACCAGCCCGGAATCTTGAAGTACTCTTGATACTTGGCTTCATTTCTCCAAATTGTTCTGAGCATGCTCGGCCAGCCCGGCTTGACCACCAGCTTACCCAGTTCGCCAGCCGCTACTTCTTCGCCGTTTTCGTTAACTACGGCAGCATAGACGCCGGGCAGTGGCTTGCCCATAGAGCCTGGTCTGATTGGGTTGCAGGGCAAGTTGGCAATAAGTTGCATGCCGGTTTCAGTTTGCCACCAATTGTCGTGAATCGGCAGTCCATAGACTTTCATGCCCCATCTCACTACTTCAGGGTTGAGCGGTTCTCCCACCGAAAGAATATGTCTGAGGCTATCGAGACTGTGTTCATAAACCACATCATCGCCTGCCTTCATCAGCATGCGCAAAGCTGTGGGGGCTGTATACCAGACTGTTACCTTCAGTTCGTCAATGACTTTGTACCAGCTGGCGGCATCGAATCTGCCTTCATAGCTGACCACCGAAGCGCCATTAGACCAAGGTCCGAAAATTCCATAGACTGTGCCGGTCACCCAACCTGGGTCGGCTGTGCACCAATAAATGTCGTCGTCGCGCAGGTCGAGCACCCACTTGGTGGTCATATGATGCCCGATTATGTCGGCATGCACATGCACTACCCCTTTAGGTTTGCCGGTTGTGCCGCTTGTATAAAGCAAATAGAGCGGATCTTCCGGATCAGTCTTTTCGCAGGTTAATTCGCTCGACTGACCGGCGACCAAGTCTTCGTAGGATAGTTCACCTTTGCCTAGCTTCTTCTTGTCGGCGCCGACTATGACTACGTGTTCAAGATCAGGCAGGTCTTTCTTGATTGCATCCAGTTTGTCTTTCAAAGCCGGATTGGTGATCACTATCTTGGCTTCGGAATCTTGCAGACGGTCTTTGAGAGCGTCTGGTCCGAAGGCCGAGAAGAGCGGACCAGCTATGGCGCCTATCTTGGCTATGGCGATAGTGGCTATGTACAACTCGGGTACGCGGGGAAGGAAGACAAAGACACGGTCGCCTTTTTTGATGCCGAGGGCTTTGAGGGCATTGCCCATTTTGTTTGCGGCATCATGGATTTCTTGGAAGGTGAATTTTTGCACCTGGCCGGCGGCATCGACGCTGTATAGAGCCACTTTGTTTTTGCGTCCGTCGGTGAGATGCCTGTCTACGGCATTGTAGGCGGCGTTGACCTTGCCGTCCTGGAAGTAGGAGATTTCAGAGCGGGCATCTTCCCAGGTAAAGGTATCGTAAGTGGTGGCGTATTCTTCAAGATTGCATTTGACCGGGAACTTCTTAATCAGTTCTTTTCGCCCAGTTTTTTTCTTTTCAGGCGTCTTTTCTTCGGTGGTGTTTTTGCTCGGTGTTTCTTGAGCAAGCTTCATAAATTTCCTCCCGGCTCTGCTTGAAGCGTGAGTTTCTTTGATTAATCCCTTGAGTAATCCATAGAACGCATAGTCTAGCGCTTAGAAACAAAACTACATAGATAGACAGGGGGTACGCTAGAAATTTCTAACGAAAATGGGTATTAGTAAGTCATAGCAGCATCTTCAGTACATCATGAAAGAGAGACGAAAATGTCATTAGTTTTTGAGGATCTCAAGCAGTCGGCGCAAAAGGCAATGCAGTCCAGTGATTGGCAGACCGCCGTTACCGATTGGGAAGCCGCCTTGAAGGAAACTGAAGGCTTTCCCGATGGGGACGGCCGGCAAGTAGTCTCTTTAGAAGGTTTGGCAATGACTCGCTTTCACCGCGGCGAGTACGATGAGGCTGAATTCTTGCTGAAACGGGCCCTGGTGCTCAGAAAAGATGAGCAGGGCAAGGAATGCAAAGATGTGGCTGTGTTGGAACGTAACTTAGGTGTAGTGCTCTTTAGTGCCGGTCGGTACGCCGAAGCCCATAACCATCTTGAAAAGAGCCTCAATATTAAAAAGGCTATTTTTGGGGCCGACCACATAGAAGTAGGGCGTCTCACTTATTTATTGGCGCTTGCTCTGCATGCCCAAGAAAAATATGATCAAGCCGATGCCCACTATCGCAAGAGCTTGGACGTCAAGAACAAAACTCTGGGCAATTCCAGCCCCGAACTAATTAATCTGTTGCGCAATTATGCCGATTTGCTCAGAAAGACCAATCGAGATGGTATCGCCGGTCAGATGGAGACCTTTGCCACCGGCATCGAGAATAAGCTGAAGAAATGATCAAGTGGCAATCTTATGTCTAGCCCTGAAATTGAGGACTGGAACTGGCGTTGTCCCTATACTGACTGCTCCAGCTTTAATTTACAGCTCTTAGAGCTAGAAGCGGGACCCAGAGATAATGCCCCTTTTGCCACGCGCTTTCGCAACGAATTGGCCCGCGCCGCTGTAGGGCCAGATGGTTTGCCGGCTTGTTTTTGCCCGACTTGCGGTCGTCCTTTTACCCCTCGTACCGGCAGACATTTTAGAGAGATGACCCATAAGGTTGAGCTGTTTAGGGAATTACAAAAGCATCTGAGCGTCAATGATCGCAGCGCTTTTCTTGCTGCAAATAAATCTGGTAATTCCCCTCTGGTAGTAGTGATTGAAGATTTAAGAAGTTTGCATAATGTCGGTGCCATCTTCCGCACCGCCGATGGTGCGGGGTTCTCGCGCTTGTTCCTTTGCGGTATTACTGGTTTGCCGCCGCGCAAAGAGATTGCCAAAGTGTCGCTGGGAGCTGAAGACTTTGTGCCCTGGTATTTCTATCCCTTTATTACTGAATGTCTAAGCGATCTTGCCGAGCGCGGCTATCAGATCGTTGCTTTAGAGAAGAACGCTCTTTCCACCTCGCTCTATTCTTCCCTGCAGTCGGGCGCTTTGCGACGCCCCCTGGCTTTGGTGGTGGGCAACGAAGTGACCGGCGTTTCGCACGAGGCCCAGACCTATTGCGAGCATATTTGTCATTTGACCATGCGCGGGCGCAAAGAGTCGCTCAATGTTTCGGTAGCATTCGGTGCTGCTTCTTATCTCATTTCTGAGTTTTTTGCCTGACTAAGGCTTGTCGCTTTTGCTTGTTAGTTTCTTTGTTTGTAATTTCAGTAAAAGGCTAAGAATATACGGTCATCTGAATTACCAAGGCGGCACAGGTGGCCAAGAAAAAGAAGAGTGATATGCCAAGGACAATGTGATTTTGATTGGTTGTTCTTTCTCCTTTGATATCCACCCCTTCCATGCGTGAAATGGCAAAAGTGATTAGGGTAAGAGCGGCTAAAGATATTGCCAAACCGAAATGCAATACGACTAGTGGAACCGATGCCCCGTTTATAATCCATAGCCGGGTTGGTTTGGATGGAGTTATTTCTTCTATTTGGGGAACCGGAACCGGCTTAGCTGGAGCTGCTTCGGCATTGTCTTTGCTTATTTCTTTTTTGACCGGTGATTTTTTGCTATCTCTTTTGCGAGAACTTCGTTTAGTCTCTTTCGCTTTAGGTTTTTCAGGTGGGGCGGTTTGTTGCTGCAGCCCGCCCATGATTGCATTATCTGCCTTGACGGCAAGAAACAAGCCTGGTTTGGACTGTCTGATTAGTTCGCCGTTTCTGCCGACGCCTCGCAAATAAAAGGCATTTGTTTTTTGGGCATTATTTTTCTCGCCTGAGATAGAGACATAGGCTGCGATATTTCCCGGCTTGTTAATTTCACTATCCATGACTGTAGCACCTGTCTCGAGCGTTAACTCAAGGCTGTCATAGCTCTCTGTTCGAGCCGGTACCTGCTTGATTGGAATATTCCAAGTTTTGTTGTCGAAAGGATTTATATATGAAAATTCGGTGCTGATTTGAGGTGTGATTATCACCGGATAACTGCCTGTCTGCCAGAAGATACTTTGGGCAAACCGAGCCAGCTGCCGCATTTTTTCTACCACCAGCATCTCGCGCTCAACGGCATTGTAATAGATAGTTCCTTCTTCGCTTTCATAACCATTTTCTACTTTGTTTAGCAGAAGCTGTTTTTCTGTAAGTGAATTGGCGATTAGTTCAAAGTAGCTGCCGAGATTGTTTTCAAGCTTTTTGGCGGGCACAATCATGGCGCTGCCGGCGGTGACTATGCGGGCGCGGTCGCCGCTCAATAGTTCAATTGATTTTTCTAAGTCGCCGGTGAGATACTTGGCTTCTACTATACTGCCTTTGCCGACCGGCTCTTTCTCTTTCCGGGGCTGCAAAAGCGGCAGGGTGCCATAAATTATTATTCCGCCCAGCACCACAAGGGCGGCAATGGGAATGAGATATTCTTTGAGCATTCGCCCGATCACAATGCGCTTATCTGCTTCTTGGGCAAATTTGCGGGCTTTCTTGGCGCCGTGTTCTACCTTGGGCGTGCGTCTGCCGGTGAGATTTTCGATATCGCTTATGTTGTAGTCTTCTTCTTCGGGCAGATAGCCGGTATCCCTTTGGCCAAAGACGGAAGATTCAGTGAGATGACCTGGCAGGGCGGCTCTTTTGTTTGCTTCCAGATATTCGGCATCGAGACCTCTGGCGCTGTTTGGTAAGGCGTCATAGTCTATAGCCGACGTACTACCAAGGGCCTGATTCAAAGACTGACTGAAGGGGCTGCGGGCGATTTCACCCTTGCCGGAGAAAATACTGCCTATCTCTCCGGCGGGCATGGCGGCAGGCTGAGGCGCTTCCTGATAGTTATTTGCCTGATAGCTGTTGGCTTGATTTATGCTGGCTTGATATGCATTAACTTGAGCGGCTTGCTCATAGCCGGTCTGTAGATATTCAGCTTGCTCATGGCTATGAACTTGTTCTTGGTTCGGCGCCTGGCTTTCGGCGGCTTCCACATTGCTTTTGCGGGGATCTTCGTAAACCGAATAAGGATTGCTTACTATTTCGTTCGACATGAGGTCGAGCGGATTGCCTGAATTTGCAGGGGGTTGACTGACCTGGCTTAAAGTATCTTGAGGCGCCTGTTCGTATGGGCTGGTACTTGGTTGAGCATTATAGTTTTGCAAGATCTCGTTTAGATAGGCAAAGCGTTCCACCACCGCCTTGGCCAGTTCATCATCCGGTCTAAGACATAGCCTGGCTCTACCAAGAGCTTGATTGCACATTTCATAAGAATCACCGACATTGCCCAACCTTTCGGCCAAGATAGACATCTTCCAGAGAACTGAGACTATCTGGGGATGATTCGGCCCTAAAATTCGCTCAGCCAGCCGGTAAAGTCGGTCAAAAACCATGAGCGATTCGCTGGCCCGCTCTACGGCCGCATAAGCATCTCCGAGATCTTCCAGGTACTCTGCTATTTCGGGTGCGTTCTCCCCAAAATTGCGCTGGGCCATGGCCAACGCCGTCTCGAAAAAGGGCACTGCCTCATGAAAGAGACCTTGCTGGCAAAGAGTTCTACCTCTTTCCAAATTGTTTGGACCGTCCACCGACGGCATCCTGAAGTTTGCGCCCTGCATTTACCTTCGACCTTCCGCTCTGTTTAAGCCTATACCCCTTTAGTCGTGGCTCTATGCAGTTTGCGGCAAGAGAAAAGAAAGGAACGCCGGTGCAGAAGGGAGGTAGTGTCGGAAATAGACATGGAGAAAAAGAAACGAGAGGATCTCTCCCCTCGTTTTCATAATTATCAGACCTTTTGTTTTAGCCTTGGGCTTCTTCTTCCTGGAAGTGGCTGTCATCGGTGACAAAGCCGATGATTAGACCAAAGATAGCTCCAGTAACGGCACCCCAAATGGCTCCACCTTTGAAGTCCATATAGGGAACAACGCTCACAGGCAAAGGCCAGTATTTGATTACTTCAAAAGAGGCTCCGACAATCAATGCCGAGAAAATCGCCATGTAGATCATAGCCATGAAGGGCAGTGAAGAGCCGCTCTTGTCGCCTTTGTTCGCCATTTTCAACCTCAAAAATTACGACTAACCAAACCAAATTTTAGCACTTTATACGCGCTGCTTCTTAATCTTCGCTAAGCTTCAGCCTTTCACTTCTTTTAGGCGGCTTAAGATTCCCAGTCCGGCAATGGTCTTGGCATCTTTGATGCGACCTTCTATGACCATTTGCCAGGCTGCATCCAAGGTCAACTCCAAGACTTCGGTTTCTTCATCAAAGTCTAGATTTTTTCCCTTGAAAACAGCGTCGGTGGCTCTGTACATGTAAAGAACCTCGTCGCAAAAGCCCGGTGCCGAATAAATTCTGCCTATTTCTTGCCAGTTTTGAGCTTGCCAGCCGGTTTCTTCTGTCAGTTCTCTTTGGGCCGCCGGAAAGGGATCTTCACCTTTCTCGATTCGGCCGGCAGGTAATTCGAGTAATTCACTGTCTATTGAGTAGCGGTACTGTTTAACCAAAAGTACGGTGTCGGGCTCTAGTTGGCAGGCAATCACCACTCCGCCGTTATGTTCCACCACTTCCCTGATTGCTTCGTGTCCTTCCTCCGATTTGAGGTTGTCCACCCGCAACGAGATGATGCCGCCCTCGTGCACCCGTCTGCTATCGACTAGATTTCTGCGAGTAAATAATGTCAAGTTGGTTCTCTCTAAAATGAGGACCATTCTATACTATACGACTTTTCCTAGATGATCTATCTTTCGACGCGGCGAAACTGCTTCAAGAAATTCCAGGCTTCTCTAGTGGTATCAATGGCGGTGCCTTCCGCTCCTTTTCCACCATACCAGAGATGACCTTGTCCGTTAAGGACCATTGTCTTTACCTGGTTTCCAGTTTGACTGTTTCTCCAGGTATATTCTTCAATTTTTGTATTGTCCAAACCTACTCTGGTGGCTACCTCCGGCTCTCCCGCAATACCGTTGGCGCGGCGATAGAAGTCTTGGGTATAGCTTTCCGGTTTCATGGTAATGCTATACCAAGGGTTGCCGTCATAGGGCACTGTATCATCGGTGCGGGATTGAATTGAAAGAATGGGAAAAGGTCTCTTGGGCAGATCTTCCTTTCCGGTCATCCAGCCGGCGTTCTCGACTACAGCAGCCACTCGCTCAGATAGTTTGTTGGCTATATTGTGGGTAAAGCTGCCGCCTTGCGAATAACCGACAATATAGATTCGGTCTTTATCAACTGCCAGTTTTTCTTGTACCGTATCAAGTATCTTATTGGTCATCTCTTTATCGTCGCGACCTGAGAAGAACCACTGACCGTTGTTCCAAGAGTAGGACCTCTCCGGGTTGCCTTCCGGGTAGACGGCGATAAAGCCTTCGCTGTCGGCCAGTTGGCTCAGACCAGTTACTTCTTCCATACCGGCGGCGCCTCTTTCGGCACCGCCCTGTGACGGTGTGCGACCATAGCCGTGAAACATTAGCACCACAGGCAATGGTTTATTGGCGTCGTAGTCTTTAGGAATGTGCACTCTATAGCTGGCTTCTGAGCCGTCGGAAAGCTTCACTCTTTCAAGCGAAGTAGTACCGGGTATGGGCAGGTCTAGACTGCTTACATCGCAAGTTTTGAAATTTGTCTTGTTGAAATCTCTGCAGCCGACTTCGTCTACCAGTCTCATATAGAGCGAATCTGGTTCGCTTTGTTCGTTTGCCCCTTTCCGCCCTTCTCGGTCTTCGAGGGCCTGATAAGAGGGTTGTTCGGGATTTCTAGCAAGGTTCGCCATAAATTTACTTCAAGAAAATGGGAGATATAGAAACATTACTTGCAGGTTGTGACACTCTTATGGCAACCTATGACTTTTTTGGGTCGGTCTTATGGGTTTCACCAGTGGTCAGTTCAGATAAAGCCAAAACCGAAAGTCTAGGCTATGGCGATGCCGTCGCTTATTTGCAGGGTTTGGGACCGACGATCGAAAAGCCCGGGCTGATGAGAATGCAAGCCTATTTTTCGCTGTATAAAGAGGCGCTTCGCTTTATTCACGTGGGTGGAACCAATGGCAAGGGCAGTGTCTCCACCTTTTGTTCGGCAATATTGCATAGGGCTGGCTATCGGGTGGGAAAGTTTACCGGACCACATTTGTCGGTCTTCAATGAGCGTTTTGCCGTAGACGATGAAATTATTGCCGACGAAGATTTTGCCCGGGCGTTGGCTGTGGTGAAAGCAAGAAACGAAGAGTTTCAGAGCCGAGAGGAAGGAGCTCAGCTGGGGGGACTTTCTTGGTTTGAAGTCTTGACCGCCATGGCTGCCTTCTATTTTGCCGAGAATACGACGGTACAGGTTTTTGAAGTGGGACTGGGCGGTCGTTTCGATGCCACTAATGCCTTAAGCGGCGTCCTGGTTTCGGTGATATGTAATGTTGATCTAGACCATGTTCATATTCTTGGTGATACGGTCGAAAAGATTGCTTTTGAGAAAGCTGGAATTGTCAAAAGTGGCTTGCCCATAGTAACGGCTTGCTCAGATCAGGCTTTTCCTGTTTTGGAAAGACGAGCTGGAAGTTTGAACAGTCCCTTGGTCTGGCTGAAGCGAAATAAAGTACACGGGCTGGAGAGCTTGCATGTGCCTATATTGTTTCGCACCGAGCTGCTCACTAGCTTGCAGCAAGAGGGACTGACGTTTTTGGCTGCTCGGCTGGCAAAACTCTCTCAGACTGATTTAGGTCTATCCGGGTCATACCAGCGCATCAATGCCGCTTGTGCAGTTTACGCTTCTTGGTTATTTATGCTTTCGCCCGAGAACCTGCCTGCAGGCAAACAACTAGATTTTGAAAGTCTTTGGCAGTCCACTCTCAGCGGTCTGCGCGAGGCTCGCTGGCCCGGTCGCTTCCAGCTTCTCGACCGTGGTTTTTCAGCTATTTTAGATGGCGCCCACAATCGCCTTGGCGCAAAAGCCTTGCGTGCTTCTCTCGAAGAAGCCTATGCCGGCAAGAATTTCGTCTTTGTTTTTGCTTGTTTTGAGAACAAAGACTATCAGAATATTCTGCGAGAACTAATCGCCCCAGGCGATATTGTTTATTGTCCAGTGCTAAGTCATGCGCGTTCTATGCGATCTGCAGAGGAACTTGTGGACTTTGCTGCATCTTTGGGGGCTCGAGCAAAGACTAGCAATGGCTTTGCTGAGGCACTCAAGTCCGCTCAAGAGAAACGTCTTTCCCTTTCCGATAGTTTTGCCGACCGTCTTATAATCACCGGCTCTTTCAGTTTGATCAAAGAGGCACTGGAATTTTCAGAGGGGGTCAAATAAGATAGAGTCGCCCTTTTTGAGTCTCTAAATTGTCTTATTTTCAGGAACCTGATCGCTTTACATATAATTTGGCTGGTCAAGTCAAGCACCAGGGTTTGCCTGTGGCTAATCTGAGAGTGGTCATCTTTGATCAGTATCAGATATTAGGAAGTGGTCAGGAAGAGCCTTTTGCCGAGACCCTTACCGGTGCCCGCGGCGAGTTTTCTTTTAGTTTGAGACCGGGCTTCTATTCGATCAAGGCGCTGCCTGATATTCAATCTGGAACTAGATTCCTAGAGAAAGTGCTGCCGGATATCAGAGTTCTGGGTAATTCCAGCGTCAATATTAGTCTCAGTACCGGCTTTGTCATAAGAGGCCGGGTGAAGCTGCCCCAAGAGAGTGAAGGTGAAGATGATTTGCGTTCTGCTCTTTTTTCGGGCATGGAATTGGTTGCTCTAGGCATAGAACCAAGTGCATACAAGGTAAATGTGCCGCTCTCGCCTCAGGGCGAGTTTGCCCTGGTGGTGCCTAAGGGCAAATATCATATTGCTTTGAAAGGCCGCTCGTCGCCGGCTAAGGCTTCGGGCAGCGCTAATTCAAATTCTAATAATAGTCATCCGCGCTTCAACTTCCTTTCCACCGGCTCTGATGTTTTGCTGGTGCAAGATGACGAAGACATCACCATCACCCTGCCAGGCTTGACCGGCTTTGGTGGAGTTGTCAGTGACGGCGCCGGTGAAGCCATTGTGGGGGCGCGTGTTACCTTGACTCCCTCGATGGTGCGCACCGCCACTCCTTGCACCGAGGGGCTCTTGCTCAGTGAGCTTGATTTGAAGACCCAAGCAGTTACAGCCGAGGAAGGTCGCTTTCAATTTGCCGTGGAACCAGGCTTTTACGACTTGCTCATCGAAGCGCCTGAAACTTCCAACTGCTTTAGCTATAAAGAACACGATATTGAAGTGGTTGAGAGCGAAGGCGGTACTGCATTGCGGCAGTATCGCTTAAGCAAGGGCAATCTTTTGCGTGGTCAGGTTAGTTATGAAACCAGGCTTTTGAGTCAGGCTCTAGTGCGCGCCTTTTCTCTAGATAAAAAAGACGGTGGTGATTATCTCACCCGCACTAATGAAGATGGACAGTTCATGCTTTCTTTGCCGCCTGGTTCTTATAGAGTGACAATCTCAGCCCATCCAAAAGACAGCCCGACTTTGAGCGTAGGTGGTATTGAGTATGCCAGCTTGGCCCCCTGGACGCGCATTTTCGAGATAGACGGCGAGAATCAACTTAATTGTAAGCTTACCGACGGCACTGCCGTTTTCGGCAAGATTTCAGACGACGCTGGGCAGGCCCGACCAGGGGTGAAGGTGGCGGTATACGAAGATATGCAGGGCGAGGCTATTGCACTTGCCACTACCGATAGTGAAGGTCGTTATGGTCTTTTCCTTTCGCCGGGCAAATACCATCTTGTTGTGCACCGCGATTTCAGCCAAGCACGTGAGATTGAAATCGAAGCAGAGCCTTGCGAAATAAATATTGTTTGGCATGGTTGGTCTCAAATCGTCTTTCATCTCATGGGCGAAGACGGGCATCCGGTGCCTCGCTGTCGAGTCCTATACGCTCCTTATGGCGACGATTATGTCGAATCTGGGCAAGAGAAACCAGGCGGCAAAAGCGGTGCCGTTGACTATCCGCACGGTTTCGTCCTTACCCAAGATGATGGCTCTTGCAAGCTCACTTTGCCGGCCGGGGTTTACAGTTTTCGCTTTGTACCGCCCCAGGCAGGCTCTTACGAACCCAAATCAATCAGACAACTTTCCATTTCGGCTGATGTGGCTAAAAAGATTACTCTGGAGTTGAAGCGCTCATGAAAGGGGCATGGCCCAAGCCAGTCCTGCGTTGTTTGATTGCAATTGCGGCTTTCTCTTTGCTGTCTGCTTGCTCAAGCAAGCCCTTTGTCATTGAGGTACAACCCCTTGAAGAGAAGACTGTTTATTTGGAGGATCGCCCCGAACTGCGCACCCGCTGCAATGATTTGAACTATGAGGCTTTCACCGAATGGTTTTTTCACTGTGCCGTAAAACTAGATACCGAGACGGTCAGTCACGATGATACCGCCGGTGCTGCCACATGCACCATCAAGGTTAAAGGTGTGACGGTCAAGCTCAGTTGTCCCGTGCAGGTATGTATTTCTAAGGCGGCACCGGCTCAAACAAAAGAGCACGAAGCCGGGCATGTAGCCATTTGTCGCCGTGTCTATCAGGAAGCACCGGCTGTGGTGGAGAGTCTTTCTCAAGCCCTGGTGGGGAAGACCTTTTATGGTATGGCGGCAACTAAGGAGAAAGCCGAGCAAGATGCTGTCGATAAGGCTACCGCCGAACTGGCGGAAGGCTTTAGGCTTAGAGTTACCGGGCTATGCGAAGAAGCTTCGGATCGGTATGACCGCTATTGTCTTCGCTATGAAAAGGACAAGAGCTGGACTGTGCCAGCTCTTGTCGAAAAGTCACTGGAGCGCAGCCGCTAGTTTTGTTTCAGTTTTTCTTGCTTGCGCAAGGTTTCCATATGATGATAGCGAGCTTCTATTTCTAAGAATCTTTGTCCGTAGGGGGTAGCTTCACTAATTTTTTTGTTGTTAGTCAACTGCCAGTATAGAAAGGACAATGTTCTAGCGAAGTTCGGGTTTCTATCGGCTTCTGCTGCTCCTTTCAGCTGTAATTCTTTTTCGGCGATATATTTGTCGGGGCTTTTGACTATATCTTCCACTTTCCAGCCGCCGCCCATTCCATCAGGATTTCGGTCTTGATATGAAGGTAACCAGATTTTGGGAATGGGCAAGATAGTACCCGCCGGGGCGCTAGCCTTGCCGCTTGGTTTGGCATTTTTGGCGTCTTTCGTGCGTGCTTCTTGATCAGCTACACTCTGGGCCAATTTCTTGATAGCTTCTGCTGCCTGTTCGTCATTGCCTTGCGATACCATCTTTTCGATGTCAAAAAACTGCTTCTTGAAAGGTTCGATGCCGACTCCTTTCTTATCCAATTCTTTAAGACGCTTCAGCACATCGGCGCGTTCAACTTTGACGGCGCCGTCAACTGCTTCTACTGTTTGTAGATCGATCTTTGTAGTGACTGCAGCCACTTGCAAGCTGTAGAGGGCTGACTGCAGACTTTTATCGAGTGCAGTTAATTGGGCCAGGTCGAAAGTCATCTCTTTTATCGAGCCTTTAGCTACCGGGTCGGCAAAACTGACTTTGATGCGCTTGGCTGAGGTGCCCGTCTTTTCAACGATCTTCTGGGCGACTCTGGTGCCTTCTAGCTTTATATCCAGATCGTTCATGTCCGGCTCTAATTCGGTGACAATTTCTAAGGTGTCGCCGTTGACATAACTATTGATAGTTTTGCTGGAACGAGCTGCCTCTCTTTGTTGCAAATAGGCAGCAGCCTTGGACGCTTGGTCTGAGACTTCACTTTCTTTGATGGCGATAGAGCCGAGCAGCTGGTCTTGCGAAAGTTGACCGGAGCCGAAAGCTTTTACGTCACCTGCCGAAACTGATACTTCTTTTCTTTTGTTCAGTCTCATAGCATTGTAGAAGTAGACATTGACTCGGTTGATATCAGAGGGTGCCAGATCCATAAGTGCTTTAGCCACTAGAATTGCTTCGATTTTGCAATCTTCGTCAGTGGCTTTGGCATTCTTAAAGGTTGAAATATAGGCTTCGCCGTTACTGAGCGCGGCTGATATTCTGGTTCCGGCTGAGAGCACTTTGGCCTTTTCAATTGCAGAAACCAAATCTTGACTAGATGGAACTGCTATTGCTGCGTTTAACGAGAAAGAGCTGAAAGCCAAAGAAGCGATAGCTAATTTCCAGATTCGATTCATCACTTACCCCTTAGAAACTTCCGGTTAGAGCCAATTTGAAGGCATATTTTAGCAGTGTCTAAGAATCTTTAGCTGCATACTCAATCAGAAAACAGAAAAGAGGAAACAGAAAAGAGACCTTTTTGGGTCTCTTTTCTCTGCGCTTATCTACTCTTTTGACTAGAGGCCGGTTGCAGTGCCAGGGTCTGTGCCTGTGGTGCCGGTATCGGTGCCTGTCGTGCCTGTGTCTGTGCCTGTGGTGCCGGTTCCTGTGTCAGCAGGCGGGTCGGAAACTACAGGCGGCACGTAGGGCTGCATAGTGACAGCCGGCACGTCGTCCCCATATTTCTCTCCTACGTATCCAATTTTGAAACCAAGTACGTCTTCGAATGTACCGGCATCGACTTGTCTGCGGAAGCGCACGTCTACAGCCATGCCGTTTTGAGTGTAAGTCGGTCTGAGACCTGAGCCCACTTGATACTTCTGATAGAAGGTGGTTGGATAGCCAGCTGTTTCAGCCAGGTCGGACTGACTGGTGATAGCCGGTGGCAACCCTGAGCCTTTCGGTTTGGGTGGTGTATAAGGCTTATCGTCGCCGCCATCGTCATATGGTTTTGGTTTGGCGCCCAGTCCGCCCGATCCCAACTCCATCAGACCAGGTGTTGGTTTGAGGAAGGCAGTCTTGGGATGGTTCATCGGCTCACCGCCATGCTTGCCCCCCCAGGTGCCGCCAGGTTGATAAACCATGTCGCGCACATAGACATCGAAGTTAGGCAAGAGATAGACCTGGTCGAAGAGGTCGCCGGTATTGGGGAACATGAAGGGACCAACTGTTTGCTTGCCCACCGAGCTGTTTTTGACTACATCTAGACTTTCGGAATATAGTTGGTTCTCGGGGGCAATGGGAATTTCAATTGGGTCAAGCTGCTTAGCTTGATAGGTGATACCGCCTGAGTTGGGATCAACTCGGTAGATATGAATATTGCCGTTCGGTATTGGACCAAGATCGTATTTGTATGAATCTCCTACTTTAGCCGGTGTTTTCCAGTGCACCGTTTTTGGGTTAGGTTCTTGGAACTTATAAGTGGCATCGTTGAGCATGGCTACAGCCGAGCTGATATTTAGCTTTGTGCCTGCTCTCTTCCACCAGTCAATTAGCCCCCTTCTAAAGGCGACGCCGGTGTTCACTGGCAATAGACCATCATAAGGGAAGCCCAAGTTTTGCATAGTAGCGACCGGTTGTTCTACTGGATAGTCGCCATCCTTTGCATACATCCATGATGCCGTTATGCCTGGCTTTTGGGCATTGGCATAGGTAAGCAGAGCACCGGGGTTGGGAATTTCAGGACAGAGACCATCGGGAAAGCTGAAAGTAAAGGCGCCCGGGAAGGGCTTGGGATCGGTCACGTTGGCTGGTTGCGCGCAGGCTACTGCTCGCACTTTGTAGCCATTTACTTGATCGCCTTTCAACTGCTGTTCTGCTTCAGCTTTGACTATGGTCGGCATTTCATAGGGAAGGCTGCCATTTGAAGCCACCCATTTCTTTGAGTCGACTAACTTGATGGCATCACCGATGCCGGCGAAGACATAATCGACACCTTGCACCGGTACATTGGTGTAAGAAAGATAGAAGTTATTTGTTTGAGCGGCTGCCGGCACCTGTGCCTTAAGCAAGGGTCTAGGCAAGGGCACATTGGTGGGGGCACCAGAAGATAGGCTGCCCAGAGTCAACTTGAGTGAACCATCTACATAATCGGAAGCACCGGTCATGCGAACACCGTTTGCTTTGTAGGCATCTTCGGCATTCTTATAAACTTCGACGTTTTGTCCTTTGCTGTCTTTAGCCACATAGCCCTTGGCCATGGCTTTGTCTAGCTCGGCCTTGAGCTTGGCTTGGGCTTTCTTAGCCCATTCCAGATCTTTATTGACCATCGTCTTAAGAGTATCGTCGTTGAGTTCAGCGGCAATAATGCGACAAACTCTGTTGGTGCCGATTATTGTGTTGATTCCCCTCACAGGCACATAATAGTTGTCGTCAGCAACCGTGCCGGCACCGTTGGGCGCCGAGTCAGATACTCCAATCCAGCCGTATTCTGGTGTTTGAATCACGATTCGGCTGACATCGCGAGCAGCGGAAAGAGCGGCTGCTTCTATTGCTGTCTTTTGTTCGTTGTTGGAGCCGAGCAGTCTTACATAGCCCAAAGCAAAAAAGGCAAGACAGCCAACCAGAATGAAAGTGGAAGCTGTGATGAAAACTAGCATATTGCCTCGTTTTGATCGCTTCTTAGGTGTCTTCATATTGTTTCCTCTTGGGGGAAGCCATATGTTTGGCTAAATTATTAATACCGTTTCATTTGAATTATTAAACGGTTTTGGAATGAGGGGGAGCGTAGCCAGGCAATACAATGATTCGCGGTGGAAAAACCGCATTTCTTAAACGGAGCTAATATTCATCCTAGTACCTAGGGTGAAAAACTGTCAATAAGCTCCCTTCCGAACACCCGAGACAGATTAACGCCCGCTAACATGAGCTGCGCTTAAACTAGCGCCTGTATCCTTCTTAATTTCATTTCTAGGCAAAATTAAATTTGCAGATTTTTTCAATAGTTGAAAGCAGAGGCTCACCAAAGCCCCTGCTCTCAAGCCCCACTGAGAAAACCCTTTTAGACTGCTATGTTGAGATTATTGGTCCCATTTACATAGTTGGACATGTAAGCCGGCGTGGGCACTACGGCGCCTGTGGTCAGGTCGACACAATCACCGTTTGCCTTTCTCCAGGCATTGGAAATAATTCCTTCTCTATATAAATCTTGGTGGGTGGCGACGAGAGCCTTTTCAATACCAGCATCACAAGCTCTTTCTTCTTGACTGATAAAGAGCAACCAGTCTAATTTTTCAGCCACCAAAGCTTTATTGAGATGTTCGGCATCGGGAACAACCCCGGGAGCATGATTGACTATGCCTAGGGTTAAGGTTTTGCCGCCGCAGCTATAGGTTACCTTGGCGCAAAGACCAGTTTCCTTTTTTCTCTCGCCTTTGCATGTACTCCATTGAAAGTCGCTTATGGTGCCGTTCTTTTGTGCCACCAAAAAGAGCATGCGCAAATTGGCCACTTCCAGGTGATAGCGCTGGAAATCATTGTCGAGGATGTCTTCACTGTTTTCAGCAAAGCCGCTCATCTTTCGGGCCATAGGTGAAAGCATATAAACCAAAGGTTTGGTCGGTGTAGTCCACCAAGGCAGTTTACTGCCATGTCTGTGACAGATGAGATAGTCGAGATAAAAGAGTTTGCGTAGACGGTCTCTAATCAAGACCGGCTTGTCGTCTTGGGCTATGAACCAAGATATATGTTTTTCCAACAAGACTTCGTGCTCATCAATCAGTTTAAAGATCAACTGATCCCGCTCGTTTAGTTGAATCGCCATTTTTTTGCTAGTGCCTCTCGGGGGGTGACTGCCTAAGCTTTGTTGAAAAGAAAACTAGGAAGGTTATTTTTGCTTAGGTACACCCATGACAAAGTTCTGCAGGGCATCTGTATATCTGTTTTCGTGCACCCGGTAGAGCTTTCTCAAGGAGCGTTCCATAACCAGAAGTGATTCTTTGTTACGCTGAACGCTGTCTGCTTCTCTATCTACTCTTTGTAGTTGTTCTTGTAATTCCTCAATTGTGCGGGCTGGTGCTTTCGGTTTGATCAGCATCTCATAAACGTTGGCGGCACTATCAAACCAATCTGCCTTCAACTCTTTATAGTTTGCCAGATCTACCCTGCCTTGGGGAACCGGGAGATTACGCAAAGCCATGGCAGTTTTACGATATCGAGAGGAAACATTTCTAGCAGTTTCGGTCCACTGTTGGACTCGGTCCGAATCGTTATTGAAGGGACGGGTCAAAATAACACGCTCTTCCGGGCGGGGAAAACCGTTAAAGCAAGTAGAGTCGAAAGTCTCGAAGAATCTTGTTTCCGGCTTGTCTTCCGACATCATGGAAAGAGCGCCGGGGGCGGTCACTGGGTTGGCTGGTTGCACCGGTGGTGGCGCAATGCTGCTCGATGGCAGCGAGCGTTTGATGATGCTGGTGCTTCGAGACGGCATTGAACCACCGCCGAACATTTCATTTATAGGCTTGTTGTCTGCTCTGGCCTCGCCCGCCCAAGCTAAAGAAAGCAACAGCAGGGCGCTCAATGCCTTTCTAGTTTTATTCAGGCTTTTTGATGAGCTGGGCATAAAGGCAGTCCTAAACTAATTATTCTAAAGATTATTGTCCGGTCGGATCTAAAGGTTGCACCGGTACGCCGCTGCGCCCAATAGATGTGGCGCCGACCGCCGGCGTGGCCGGCATATTAGGCCGAGTCAGGAAAGCATCTTGGACAAGCGCTCCACCGGCTTTGGCCTGAATCTGGGCGGCTCTATCCGAATTGCCGTTGAATGTATTCATCTGCACTATTTTCCAGATGGTATAGGCGGCAAGCAAGAGGAAAAGACCCGAGGCTGCACCCAGTACTCTGGCACCGCCATAAGGGCTGCCGTTCACCATAGAGTAAGCGGCCAGTGCCATAAAGACTGTGGCCATGACCACACCTGTAATCACCAGATAGCGAGAGAAAGTTGCCACTGTGGGCACCACACCGGGAAAGGCATAAATGGCTTCTCGCCCTGGTAGGGGGCGGTTGGCCGCCGGTGCGTCGGTTGTGATTTGTTTGCGTCCGCCGTTATTGGTCGTCTGAGGATATGCCGCCATGGCTTCGTTCAATTGTTCAAGCTGACCATCGGTGACGAAGACATCTACCGACTGCTCGCCCGAGCCCAAGTTGACTCCGAGAATGCCTTGAATCTGGTTGAGCTGGTCTGGTGTAAGAGTATCAGGTCTGATTGTTTGGACCATGCGTTGACCGCGTGGGCCGTTATTGAATAGTCTCACCACCGAGCGGTCTGAACCGGCGCCAACCGAGAAGTTGGTGCCGGCACTATTGTCGGCTGCGCCGCTGGGTACCGGCTGGGGACCACCCAGATCGCCCGGATTCACCGGCGGTGCGATACTGCCGTCACCAGGAGGCGGCGGCTCAGGGGCGCCAATTTGAGCGAAGGCTCCGCCCACTGGTCCGACTACTGAAAAGATTAGAGCGGAAAACAGCCATGTAATTGTGATTAGTTTTTTGATTTGCTTTTGGCTTCGGTTTGAAAAGAACATGGCGGTCCTCAATTAATTAGGTTTGGTCGTCGTCTTTCTCAATTGTGAGATCGTTCGTCGACAGATTTGAGGGATCTTGTCCTGGAGCGGCATTACGGTCCGTTCGTTTGAAATAGCCGGCCATGCTATTGTCTGCAATCTGATTGGCTTGATTTTCGCTGAGATTGCGGGGCGCGAGGGGAGCCAATTGCCGAGCTAGAACTTTCAGTTCGAGGAAGGAGGGGAAACCCTGAATTCCGGCGGATACTCCGCTGCCAATCCCTATTTCTGTGTGTCCAGTATTGTCGGCTTGATTGCCTGTTGCAATGGCTACCTGCCCAAGTTCGCGGGCGATTATTTCACTGATGGACTGTTGCTTTTTCTCCTTCTCGGCAAGGGACCCTTTTAGTTCTCGTTCCCGTTCTTGATCTCGAATCAGTTTCGCTTCAGCTTCGAGCAACTCGGGGGGTAGATCTTCCTCTTCATCTTCTTCGTTTGTGACTTGATTGATAAAGTCGTCCACAAAAGATGGAGTCTCAGGTTTATCCGCCTTTATTGATTGGGACTCAGTATGTTGACCAAGATCTTTGGCATCTTCTTCAACAATGTCATCAAACAACGGTTCTTGCGACATTTCAATACGTGGTTTCCCACCATGCTTACCGCTTGTAATCGATGTGATCACCGGCGGCGCCGGTGGCTTATTGACTGGAACATAGTCGCCCGCTGGGATTTCGAGGATTTTGGTGCCATCCTCTTTTTCCAGTTTGTGCACCATGGAGACTTGATATTGCTCTTCCAGTGTTTTCGTAGGAGTCCCATCCGACTCCTCTTGACGCTCTTTTCCTAAACCAGTGACTGGTTTTCGCACTTCTTCCTTAAGTGGTATCGGCTCGAATGTATCCACCACTTTACCAAGGGTGACTTCCATACCAAGACCGCGCAACTCACAGCAAAGACCGTCGAAGGCCGCCGTTCTTCCGCCAGGAGTGATTTCAACCCCTTGCACCATTTCGGCATAGCTTTGGTGGCGCCCCTGTATGTCGTCCGACTTGATGGTCATCATCTCGTGCAAGACATTGGCGGCTCCGTAAGCCTGAATGGCCCAGACTTCCATTTCACCCATGCGCTGCCCGCCGTGATTGGCTTTGCCGCCTACAGGCTGCTGGGTGACAGCTGCGTAAGGACCGCCCAAGCCGGAGCGAGCATTGATTTTGTGCAAAACCAACTGGTTGAGCTTGAGCATATATTGTCTGCCCACCAGGACCGGTCTGTCGAAGGGTTCGCCGGTTCGGCCGTCATAGAGCTTGACCTTGCCGTCTTCGCCCAGCCATTGATAGTTGGGCAGTTTTCTTACTTCTTTCAAGGCGTCGGTAACCAATCTAAAACTAGCGTCCGGCGCAATTGATTCGTCAAACTGGTGAATTCGATAATAGCGGTTCAAAACACTGGCATAAAAACCAAGCTGGGTATCGAAGACTTGCCCGACATTCATACGGCTTGGTACGCCCAGTGGGTTGAGCACCAGGTCGACCGGTGTGCCGTCAGGCAGGTAGGGCATATCGCAGTCTTTTACCACTGTGGCGACGATGCCTTTGTTGCCGTGGCGACCAGCTAGTTTGTCACCCACTTCTAAAGGACAGAGTCGGGCAATGAGCACTTCTATTTCGCAGATGATACCGGCCTTTAGTTCAGGGGTGGTTTCAGGCGTAAAGATGCGCACATCTATTACCCTGCCGCCCGAGCCGTGTGGCACTCTCAGGCTGGTGTCGCCCATCTCTTCAGCCACTTTGCCAAAGATGGCTTGCAATAACTCCTCTTCCGCTGAGAGAGCTTTTGCTTCTTTGGGTGAAAGCTTAGAGACCAAAATATCGCCAGGATGCACATAGCTGCCTATCTTGGCGATGCCTCTATCGTCCAGATGTTCCAAGTCTTTACCAGCCACATTGGGCAGTTCGGGGGTGAGAATTTCAGGACCCCTGAGAGTTTGGTGCACCCCGATCGAGTGTTTCTCTATCTCTATATGACTGAGACGATGTTCTTTGATTAGTCCTTCTCGAACGACTATGGCGTCTTCAAAGTTGTAGCCGTTCCAAGAAAGAAAGGCTATAAGTAGATTGCGCCCCAGCGAAAGTTCACCGTTGTCTATGGCGGGACCATCGGCAATGATTTGACCGGCTTCTACCTGCTGTCCTTCTTTGACTGAAGGTCTCTGGTCGAGAATAGTGTTTTGGTTGGTACGGTCATAACGAATGAGATTGTATGTACGCGATTCGCCGGAAGCTTGGGTGATGACAATTTCGTCGCCTGACACACGGGTGACCACACCGGCTCTTCTGGCAATGACCGAATGTCCAGAGGAACGCGCCACTATGCGCTCCATGCCGGTGCCCACTCTAGGCCTTTCGGGCCTAATTAAGGGCAGAGTCTGGCGCATCATGCCACCACCCATGAGGGCACGGTTGGCGTCATCGTGTTCCAAAAAAGGAATCAGACCTGAACCGACCGAGATAAAGCCTTGGGGGGCAATACCGATCATATCCACGTCTTCCGGCACTACTTCCATAAAGTTCTCGCCGCGTCTTGCCGCCACCATCGGTCCCAAGATGCGGTTGCCTTCTACTTTGGTGTCTGGTGGAGCCAAGGTGTGATTGCGGTCGTCGCCGGGTCCTAAAAACTTTACTTCGTCTGTGATGATGCCGTTTTCTACTTTGCGGTAAGGCACGGTCATAAAGCCGTCGTCATCGATGCGACAGTAGGTGGCCATGTAGGAGACCATGCCGCAGTTCTTACCTTCAGGCGATTCAACCAAGCAGACTCGTCCAATTTGAGACGGGTGCACGTCGCGCATTTCAACCGGCGCGGCAGCCGGGTCTATGCCGCCCGGTCCGAAAGAGGTGATACGGCGGCGGTGGGATAGCTCGGAAAGAGGGTTCTGTTGGTCGAGATATTGAACCAATGGGTTGCCGGTAAAGTATTTAGAGATGGCATTGGCGAACGGTCGAGTATCGAGCAGGTCGTTTGGCGAACCAATCTCTTCGTCTTCATTCAACTCTAGTCTGGTGCGGATAGATTTGGTCATCTGGGCTAGAGCCGGTCTGACCGATCTGGTCATGGTTTCGCCGACACCGCGCAGGTGTCGGTTCTCAAGGCTGTCGATATTGTCCATCTTGCCCATGTCTAGAGGCAGACCGAGCAAATACTCAATGGCAGCCAGTAAGTCTGTGGCGGTGAGCTGGTGCGATTCGCCCTCCAGCCCTAGTTTTTTGTTGACGCGACGCCGTCCTAGTTTGCCCAGCGAATATCGGCGCTTGTCTGTCAGTTCTTTCAAAGCCGTGGTACCGCTCGAGGCACCGCCGCCGCCATCAGGCTTCCAGCCTCGACCCACTACAGCCAGGGCTTCCGACTGCGAGATCTTTTTGAAATCTATACGATTGCGCTCCAAAAGAGAGCCTATGCGCTTTTGTATGTCTGGAGCATCGACGCCCATAGCCAAAAGAACAGTTGTCGCCGCCACCCAGCTTCGCTTGGGCAATTTGATCCGACACTTGGCTCTAGAAGTTTTGCCCATATTGGGGTCCAGTTCCAGTTCGAAAGCAATTGGTGCTCCCATTTCAGCCAGCATAAGCGCCTTATAAGAAGTAGGGCCGGTAGAGCTGAAATAGATGCCGGGAGCCCTGACCAGTTGGCCGAGAACGACGCGCTCAGAGCCGTTGATAACAAAGGTGCCGCGGTCGGTAATAACCGGTACATCGGTCATATAAGCTGTCGATTTGCGCAGTTCGCCGGTATGATTGTCGCGCAGATAGACATCCATGAGCAGGCGGCGGGCATGGGTCATATTGGTTTTGCGAGCCATTTCAGGCGAAGTCGGATAACCTGAATCATGGGCATAGTCTTCGAATTTCCAATGCACTTTGCCGTCTGGTCCGATAAAAGTCAGTTCAAAACGATTGGCATATTCACTTGTCACCGGTGAAATTTCAGCAAACAAATTGCCGATCGTTTCTTCCAAGAAGCGTCTGTAGGACCTCCTTGGAAATTCAGCCAGATCAGGTGCTTGGAAATAAAAACTCATCTGCCTTCTCCTGCACCGTTTGAACTGAGAGATTTTTGATGGATTTTCAAAACGCGGGCCAGATCATCGGCGAAGATACGATTGGCCGGATCTAGCGCACTGGCGATGCGCAGCTCCGAGATTGCTTCTGATGTTTGACCAAGATTGACAAGATCCATGCCGATGCGATGATGAAACTCCGGGTTGGATAGATTGTCTGGAAGCGCCGCCTTTAGTGCTTCTACCGCACCATTGAAGTCACCTCTCTGCTCCAATTCGGCTGCTTGTTTTAAGACTGGATGTATACCGGCACTAACGGCAGAATTATTAGCAGTAGAAGCTGCTTGTGTCGGTGCTGTTTCAGTGGTTTTTTCGATAATATCGCGTTTTTCCACTTCTCTGGTTGGGCTCTCGTCGTGAGTGCGGAAGTTTCCAGCATAGGGAGAGGATTCTACCCCTTTGTAGTTAGTATTGACTGCCACCGGCGATGGTTGTTCTTCCTGCGGACGGGCAAGTTGAATGCGCTGCGGCGGAGCTTGTTCTGGCGGGCGCGAGTTTTGCTGTTGCTGCTGGTGATTTTGATGATGCTGTTGATGTTGTTGATCTTTATTCAGCTGACCGACCAATTCCCTCATACGACGAGCACCCTCTTCGTTTCGGGGATCAATCAGTACCGACTTACGATAGGCTGCCAGGGCATTTTGATAATCTCCGGCCGCCTCCAGATATTCTCCCAATTGAAATTGATAGCGAGCATTATTGGGTTCCATCATTGCAGCCTGGGCTAGTTCCGAAAGGGCTTCTCGTTTTAATCCCTGCGAAAAGAATGTTTCAGCCGCTTCCCTATGTTTGTCGGCCTCTTTGTGTTTGCGGGCTTTGACCAAGCTATTGCGTGCCGGACCAATCTGTGGATTGGATCTATCCAGTTGTTCAACTTTCATATACTCAGCTTCGGCGCCGTCTAGATCGCCCGATAGCTGCAAGGCTGTACCCAAACCGAGATGATTCTCGGCCAAGGTCGGCTGTGAGGCCACTTGTTTTCGCCAGATTTCGACAAGAGCTTGACCAGAAGCGCGGTCGTCCGGGTCGGCTATCACTGCCTTGCGTAAGGAAGAAGCCGCCTGGGTGTAGTCCTTGAGCATCATATAGGCAAAGCCGGCACCGCGATGAGCCGGACCATAGTTCGGGTTTTTCACTGTCGCTTGTCTGTACCAAGAAAGGGCATTCTGTACCTGTCCATAGCGCACCGAGATATCACCCATTTTTGTGTAAGTCTTGGCACCGGGCTCCAGTTGCATGGCTAGTGTATATTCCAAGGTGGCACCGGCTAAATCTCCGCCGGCAGCCAGTTGATCGCCTAGACCGATGCGGTTGTCAGCCAAGGTCGGGTCCATGCCCAGTTTCTTTATAGCTTGGCTGAGCTTGTTGCCTGCCAGTGCATTGTTAGAGAGAACCACTAAAGACTTTCGATAAAGATGGGCGGCCCCGCTGGCGTCACCTGCCTTGAGTCTTTGATCGCCGTACATGCAATAGGCGGCTGAGAGATTGATCTTGAATTCTTGGCTGCTTGGGTCGATCTTGCAGGCCTTTTCATGTTGCACGATGGCATCGGCGAATCGCCCGGCTTTACCCAGCGCTACAGCTTGATTGTTGGCATTGATTGCTTGCTGTTGCACATCTTTCACAGCCTGTACTTGGGCTTGCTTTGCCTTTTCTTGCTTTTCTTTTTCTTCCTTTTGGCGTTTCTCTTCTTCTTCCTTTTGGCTCTTTTGCACATCACGATAATCGGCTCGACGGTTGTGCCAGAGGCTCGGAGGCATTGGTTCCTGATCAGGATTTGGCGCTTGGTCGAAACGCGAGGGCAAGGGCTTGGCATTTAGCTTTGCAGCCAAAGTCGGCAAAGCAGTAAAAGTGCTAAAAATAATTGCGTAAGGCAGAGAAAAAGCCAGCCCAAGCAAGCTAGCGGCCATAAATTTGGTCGCCTTCTTTCGCACTTGACTATTGTGTGGACTTGCTTTCTCTATAGAGGACATATATTCGTAGTGCTACCGCCCAAACTAATTTAGCGATTCAATAAAGCGCTTGCCATGGGAATATTCCCACCGGGCGGTAATTCTTGCCGTTCGCTTACAATTATTTATTGAATCAGGTTTTTTACCTCTTTTCATGGTTTTGCCATCTTTTCGGCAAAAATTTCGGAAGTAAGCGCCTGTATTGTGGTTTCTGCGCTTGAAAACCGTTTTCTGATTAGAAGTTCAAAAGCAAATACTGGTGAGGATTTTGCTAAACTTACTTAGTTATCAGCAGCTCGCTTCTCGTCATTAACGATTAGATTTCGTAGAATGGCGGAATATAAATTTCGCTCTTACGCATTTTCCCGACCTTGTTACAATAAAAACGTCACCTGGGGAAAGGTGACGGAAAAATGGGAGACTTTCTTGGATTCAGCTATATCGGTCCAGAGGCATTCGGTGTTTCGTCCACGCACGGTTCTATGCGAGCGGCATGAGCTTATTCGCTTTGGTTTGAAGCGAGTAGTTTCTGAAGTGGTCGAGATAGTCGGCGAAGCCTCAGATGGTATGGCCGCCACCGAGATGATTAGAAGGTTGCGTCCTGACTTCGTCATATTGGACGTCGATCTTGATTATCTCAACGGTGTCGAGGTCTGTCGCCGAGTCTCGCAGGAATTGCCCAATGCCAATGTCCTCATCCTCACCGATTCTTATCACGCCACCAAGTACCATAACCAGCTCAGTAGAGCCGGTGCGCGTGGTTTTTGCTTGAAGAGCTCCGGTCCTCGTACTTTGTTCGAAGCCATCGAACAGGTGACGCGGGCCTTGCCCTATTGCGATCCAAAGATCACGCAGCTCGTCAAGCAGACCCCGACCACCAATATGCCCAACTGCAATCTCACCGATAGAGAGATTGAAGTATTGATTAGACTTGACCTTCGCAACAAAGAAATCGCTGAAGAACTTGATATGAAGCTGCGCACGGTCGAGAAGCATATTGAGTGTATATTGGCTAAGCTTAAGGTGCCTACCCGCACTGCTGCGGCTCTAAAAGCCGTGCAATTAGGCTATGTACTATTGCCGAAGATGCCCGGTCGCGATCCAGTCACCGGCGTCAGCCATGAACAGACTGTTGCCGAATTGCAAGCCGAGCTTGCTATTGCCAACGAACATCTCAAGGCTTTATTGCGCCAGAACGAACTTTTGAAAGACGCTCTCAACGACAAAATGCGCAATCCCAATCCTAATCCCAATACCAATACTTAGGTTAGTGCCTGCCTGAGCAAAGAAATTTGCTCTTTGCTATAGTGCTCTTATGTCTATCCAGCCTTACTTGCTGTCATTGCTTTTGGCCCTTTCTTGCTCGACTCGATTAACGGCTGCCGCCGATCTTGCCCGAGAAAATTTGCCTGGCAAAAGTGCTGAACAAGCTAGTCAAACTCAACAAACTCAACAAACTGAGCCGGTTCAGTTGGGCAATAGCTCCTTGCCGGAGAGTGCCAAAAATAAGGGCGGCAAGACCAAGCAGCAAGCATCATCAAAATCATCATCATCATCATCATCATCATCATCTGCACCACAGGCGGTGCCATTTAAAATAGGCTCGAAATTTTCTCGTACATTGCAAACAGTTACCGGCATCAACTTTGTTACCGAGTTAGTGGCTTCGCAGGTTGCTAAGTCGCAAATCGAGAAGAAGACGGGCGGCAAGGCCAAAGTAAAAGTAAAGACCTTCAGCCTGACAGATCTGGCTGCCGGCAAGGTCAAGTCTGTCGACGTCCAGCTGCTCGATCCCAAAGTTAAGGGTTCCCCCCTTCAGGCAGGCGATCTTCGCCTTACTTCAGATAGTCCTTTTTGGTATGAATATCGCAAAGGCAAAGATAGAAAAATTGGCATGCAGACACCGGTGGTGATGACAGTCAAAGCCGAGATGTCTGAAGCTCAGATCGAGAAAGCCTTGAATACTCCTGAGATCTCGCGCACTCTTAAGGGTCTCAAACTTGACCTTCCTGGTCTTGGCGAGCAGAGTCTGCAGGTGCTAAAACCCAAGGTAGATCTTAAGGACGATAGTATCACCCTTGATGCTGTGCTCGTGGTTGAGGGGGCTCCGATTGAAACCGGTGTGCCGGTAAAGATATCGGCTAAACCGCGCCTAGTCGAAGACCGGCGCATATTTCTCGATGACCTCAAGGTCGATGCCGATGGTCTGGTCGAGCCTGATAAGTTTTCTGCTTTCGCCCAAACCTTGCTCAATCCGCTCATTGATTTTTCAAAGTTAGATCGCCGCGACCATGCCTTTAGGCTGAACACTCTCAAAATTGAAGGTGATGAAATGGTCGGAAGCGGTAAACTGCTTTTGGCTCCCAAACCCTAAAAGAGCAATATCCTAAAAGAGCAATATAAATGAAACACCTTTTTCTTTCTTGTTCAGCCGGTCTTTTGCTGCTACCTGTATTTTTATTGGGACTAGGAGCGGGATTGGCATTGGGCGGTTGCGCTGGCAGAGAGACTCTCAGCGAAGGCGACCTCAAGGTCAAGCTATTGAAAAGACAGAGTCGTAATGAGGGCAGTGCCGCGGCCACTGAACTGCCTCTCTGGTTTGTTAGACCCCAGGGTGATTCTCTTGTCTTTGAGAAAGTCTTGAGACCTTACAAAGGACCGTCCACAGCTATTGACCGCCTCGACTTTGCCGTGCGCGAATTAGCCGAAGGTCCCCATGGCGATGAAGCAGCGCAGGGTTTGGCCAGTGAACTACCGCGCGGTACGGTCCTAATCGATGTGCGCAAGAAAAATGGCGGTGAGCTTATAGTCAACCTGTCCCGTAGCTTTGTACAGGGTGGAGGTATCGATTCTTTCGACACCAGGATGGAGCAATTGCGCCGCACGGTGGCCTCAGTTGCCGGTAAAGCCAAGGTTTATCTCTATATCGAAGGTGAACGCCTAGACCGCACTGTGGGCGAGGGGTTGGAAATCAAGCAGCCGATAAACTAAGGGCCGAGAGCTTAATTAGCTGGTGTTTATCTGGCTGACGTTACGGGACCTTACGAAAAGCTTGTTGTATGCAAATCTATCGCTCTTTCTGTGATATCTTTCTTGGGTTATTTGTCTATAGATATTCAGGGTGCCGCTATGAAGGAAGGAATTCACCCCAAGTATTTTGAAGTTGTCGCGACCTGTGTTTGCGGAGCTTCGGTACAGATGGGTTCCACCAAAAATCAAATTCGTGTTGAGATCTGCAGTTCCTGCCATCCGTTCTATACCGGTCAGCAAAAAATCGTTGACACGGAAGGAAGGGTAGACCGCTTTGTCAAGAGATACAAGCTCGACAAAGACAAGGCAGCCGTCAAATAGTACGGACTTAGCTCCAATTAGAATTTATTCAATAAATTATGATCGGCTTGGCACCTGTGCCAGGCCGTTTCTTGCAACAACATCAGGTGCTTGGCTTTGATTTCAGCAAAATCCCATTTGAAAGCAGTCGACCTCTCTCCTCGAGACCGTCTGATAGTAGCCCTCGATGTTGATAACTTCCAAGAAGCCGAGAGACTAGTTGAACTGCTCAAAAACGAAGTGGGAATGTTCAAGATCGGCCTGGAACTCTTCACCGCCTGCGGACCGGCGCTCTTCGAGATGACGGCCCGAGCCGGGGTGAAAGTCTTCTTTGACGGCAAGTTTCATGACATTCCTAATACGGTGGCGGGTGCTTGCCGCAGTGCCGTCAAGCATCGCATTGATATGTTCAACTTGCATGCTCTTGGTGGTGCCAAGATGATGCAGGCTGCTGCCCGGGCCGTCAAAGAAGCGGAGATGCCCGATAACCAGGCTCTGCGTCCGGCTTTGATTGCCGTCACCATCTTGACCAGTATGGATGAAAAAACGTTGGCGGAAGATCTGAAGGTTAGTCAGCCACTGAAAAAGATGGTGCCTTATCTAGCCGGCTTGGCGCACGGAGCTGGTCTTGACGGCGTGGTCGCTTCCGCCCAGGAAGCTTCACTAATTAGAGAAGCCGTGGGCGACGATTTCTTGATTGTCACTCCCGGTATTAGACCTTCTTTTGCCAAGAGCGACGATCAGTCTCGCATAGTAACTCCCGGCGATGCCATTGCCCGTGGCGCTGATTACATCGTGGTCGGGCGCCCGATCTTGAGAGCTGAAAGCCCTGTTGATGCCGCTAGGCGCGTAGTGGATGAACTGGCCTGCTAGATATGTATGAATATATCTGTATATTTGCTTAGCGCTTATGAATCGATTTCATCAGCTCGAGTAACTCGTTGAACATAAGCGACAGTGCTGCTTTGACGTCTTGCAGCATGGCCGCTCTATCTTCCAGTAGATCTATATCGACGCCTTTTTTCATGGGTATAGTACTGCACAAAAGAGCCAGTCTTTCTTTGTGCTCTTTGGTATTGAGACCGTCGATACGTCTCAGTTCGAGCCAACGCCTTACTAGTTTTTCTTTTCTTGTTTCTCTCGTGCTTGACCCTGGCGGTATATCGTTAAGAAAGTTCCAGATGCGGGGAGGATAATCGTGGTCCGGCCCGGTCGGCAAGCCGAAAACCTTGGCGAGCATATTGGGATTGACTATGGCCGTTCGTCTTTCTCCGCCGGAGATCTTTAGAGCCCAAGATGAAATGCCGGTAGAAACCGCGCCTCCCAGGACTCCGACCATGGCTCCCACTGTCTCAGGGGTTTCCCCGGACGGCACTTCCATGCCGTTTGATACCATATTCAGTGCACCACCCGAGATGAAGTTGGTAATGTTATTCAATCTAATCGCCTTATCTCTTCGGTCTTCCAGATAGGCTCTGACAGCATTGTAGCTGGTAATTTCTTCATCAATACGGGCCAAGATGACCCGCAATTCCAGCACTGCCGAAAGTATGGTTTCGTTTATTTCTTGTCGCAGCAAAATGATTTTGATCAGGTCTGGATCGTTGTCATTGAGTGAACTCAGTTCGGTTGTGTCCCCGGCGTTCTCGCGCCCGGCTGCTCGTTTTTCTCTAAGACTAAAGAGCGCTTTCAGTTCATCATCTATGCCCAGGTCGCTGGCGACTTCTTTGGCGCTGGGCGACAGTTCTTCGAAACCAGCCGCTGCCGCCGGCAAAAGCAAGGCGTCTGCAGGCACTAATTCAAATTGAAGAATAATTAGAGACAGTATGCAGCCGAGACCGACCTTAAATTGCTTAAGACAGCTTTGAAATCTTGTGCGGTCGGACCGCCTGGCGAAAACTAGGACTGGCATGGACATTCAGATGGCTGTTTCTTTTCTTGTAGGGTCTTGCCTGTCTAGTCGATCTGTTCTGGTGTTTTCCGGCGGTTCAATTGACTGACTGCCTAATGATAGCTCTTGTTTCTGATTTTTTCCTCTACCAAAGAGCGATAAGAAGGAGGCAAGCGGACCGGAACCGGAAGAGCCGCCGGTATTGTATAAGTAAGTCAGGGGTTCGGCTAGATCTTCGGCATTGTTGTAGCGTGCGAGCATTCCTCTGCTGGCTGCCGAGATAGCGCCTGTCTCTTCTGACACGACTATACAGAGCCCATCGTATATTTCAGATAAACCGATGGCGGCTCGGTGCCTGGTGCCGTATTTATATGAGAGTTTTTGGTTGTCGGTCATGGGCAAGATCACACCGGCTGCCACAATCTTGTCTTTTCTGATGACCACGGCGCCGTCATGCAGGGGTGACTTGGGAAAGAAAATAGTAAGCAGCATTGTCGATGAGATATCGGCATTAACAGCTGTGCCGGGGCTGACATAGTCTCTTTCTCCCTCTGGCGGTTCGATTACTATCAAGGCACCGGTTCTGGTGCGTGACAGTTCGCGGCAGGCTTTGATTATTTCTTTGATGATGGCGGCATTTTTTTCTTGGTTGGTATGGGTGAGCGAAAGGTCGACTTTGAAGCCTTGCATGCGCCCTAGATAGCCCAGTCCTCTGCGCATTTCAGGTTGAAAAATGATAACCAGGGCCATCGCCGCCACTGGAATAATATGCTGCAAAATAGAAACGATTATGGTCAGCTCTAAGGTCCAAGCAATTACGGCAATGATGATCAAGACCATCATGCCTTTGACCAGTCTTTCGGCGTGGGTGCCGGCAATGCGTCGCCAGAGCCAAAGTACTCCATAACAGATGACAAAAATCTGTACAGATACTTTGGTGATTGTCACCCAGTTGATCTGACTAAAAAAATTGCCAATCTGATTGAAGAGATCCATTTAGCAATTAACTCTTAGCAATTAACTCTTAGCAATTAGGCCCCTAAGTAACCGGTACTCATCAATTGGTGAGTCTCAAATCGTTTGCTTCTCTAAAAGGCAGATTTAATTATGGTCTGGTCCTGTCTTGTCTTGTAGTGTCTGTTCCTTGACTAAAGCCAACTGGGCATTTTGTCTCGGGCTAGCAAATCTTGATACGTTTCGCCCTCCACTATTGCCTCGGCTCTGCCATCTTTAACCATTATGCAAGTTGGTCTGAGTGTACGGTTGTAATTGGAAGCCATACTAAAGTTGTATGCACCGGTGGCAAAGATTGCCAACAGATCTCCTATTTCAGCATCGAGTTCGGCTTCCTCTACGATTATATCGCCTGATTCGCAGTACCTACCGACTATCGACCAGGTTTTGCTCTGTCCCGGTCGAGGTTCCATGCGGTTTGCCACCGCTGCGGTGTACTTGGCTTGATAAGTAATAGGGCGGGGATTATCGGCCATGCCGCCATCGACACTGAGATAGCTTACTTTATCAAGGTCTTTGGTGCGTCCCACCCGATAGAGTGTGACACCGGCAGTGCCTACCAAGCAGCGCCCAGGTTCTATTGAGAGATGGGGCAGAGGTAGGTTGCGTTTTTCGCTGAAGCTTTCATGCATGGAGCGGCTTATATAGGCGGTCCAATCTTTCAGGGCGGCTGGTTTATCGCTTGTGGTATAGGCTATGCCCAGCCCTCCGCCAATATCAAGGTGGGGCATGTGATAGCCAAATTTTTCGAATACTTTTTGATAGAGGTCGGCAAATATTTCAATCACTTCGCCAAATGGTTCAATATCCATAGCCTGGCTGCCTATGTGGGCATGCAAGCCAATCAATTTCAGTCCGACATCTCTGTAGCTTTCTACAAGAGAGATCATTTCATCGATCTTGCTTAGTGGAATGCCGAACTTACTGGTGTCGTGGCCGGTCTTGATGTGGTCATGGGTATCAAGGTCGATGCCTGGAATTATGCGCAACAATATCTCAGTGGGTGAGTCTTGACCACGCGCCGCTTCCTTCCTGAATTGGGCCAGCTTTTCAATGTCTTCGCGATTATCGGCTACGACAATGAGCTTCCTTTCGATGGCAGATCTCAGTTCGAGATCAGATTTGTTATTACCGTGCAAAAAAATTGCACCAGTAAAATTGGCTTGACTTGCCGTTTCCATTTCGCCCTGTGAAACCACATCAAGTCCGAATTTATACTTGTCTATCAACCGAATAATGGCTGTGCAAAGGAAAGCTTTACCGGCATAGCAGGCAGTGGCTTTACCTTTGTAGAGTGAGAGACCGGCAAGAATGTCCTTTAGTGATTGTTCAATAGTTTCCTGGCACATCACCCAAAGAGGACTGCCAAATTTCTCGACCAGCTCGGTTGCGGCAATACCTCCCAAATAGAGGACATTATCTTCACCGACTCTGGCTGAGAGCGGCATTATATTTTGATTGGGGCTCTTCAGCCTGGTTTCTTCTTTGAATTTCAATTACAGATTCTCATTTTTGTTTTTCCAGTAGCTCTGACTGACGCGGTTATTAGAGCTGCCTGGAACAAAGCGGGTCGGCTCCTCTCTTTCTCTCTCTCTATCTTTTAGTGTGGCCGACAGACCGTGCTCTTGCTTGTCGTTTCTCAGATGTTCCAATTCGTTATAGTCTACGCCCGAAGATACAGGTAGCTGGCTGTGACTGGCTGAAAGAGGGGTCTCTTCTAGACCGGTGACCGAGAAAGTAAATTGTTTCAGTTCCCAGATATTGCAGGCAAGCAGTTTAGAAGCTTGCACTTCCGGGTGTCCCAGCTTGAGAAAGAGTTTTTCTATGGCTTCGCGGCTATTGTCCAACCAACCTTCTTCAAAAGAAAAGACTCCATGTATCTTGCCTTTGAAAATATAGATGATGGCTGCATTATCTATGTTTTCGTTCAAGACGATTGTGCCAGGCATCGAGCTTTCGAGCAGGTGGTTGAGCGAAAAATCGAGGGTTTCTTTTACTGTTTCGGTACTGTGGGGCTGATAGAGTTCGCCGTGAAAAATTGCCGAAGCGGCAATCGCTGTCTTGTCGTCTACTTTGTAGGTGTCGATGATTGTGTCGGAAGAGAGAATTTCTAGGCGCACACGCTGGAAGGCTTCCTGCCCCATCAATTGAATCAAGTTGCCGTCATGTTCTTTGCGCCCATAGATGCAGCCCAGCACCCGTCCTCTAAGAATGAGAACGGCAGCTCTAGATTTATTGCGCTGCGAAATAAGTCTCAATACGCAGGTTTCTTCGTTGCCTTCGATATTGACCAAAAGCTGCCGACACTTGATTTGACTGGCAAAATCCACTCTTCGGGGGGCTTCTTCCTTGGGATGGGGAAACAAACCCATAGCCCTTTGGTTGAGACCGTCGGAGCTGCCGATTATTTGTTCCAGTCTTTCCTTGTCATCCAGCTGCGATTTGCGATCCGACCAGACAAACATATCCACTCCCCCCATACTTGCTCCCTTATTCTATAGAGTTCTGGGAGCAAGCAAAGAGGGTGGTTAAGATATTTTCACTACATCAGAAGATTGCCTCGAAATGTTTTATCCGGGCAGCCTTCTTGAGTGCGGCTCTGTCGTTCTCTTTGAGAAATTCCTGCATGGCCTCTCGGCTCAACTGCAGGTCAACCAAGACCAGGTCGAAGCGAATGGGCAGAAAGAGGCTCTCGCTCTTGCCTAGAGTGGCCGGCAAGGGCTCTTTTCTCAGTTTCTCAAGATACGATAGGGCGCCCAGTCTGATTTTCTGTCTCTTATCTCGGCTAATTGCCTGTAAACCTGTATGTTCTATGGCTCCCGGGTCGGTTTCATAACGCCGGGTCTTTACCTCGATGAAGGTGAGATAGCGTGTCCGTTTCGCATCTCTATGGGGCTTGCCGTCTGCGTCTTCTAGAACGGCGATTATGTCTATTTCACAGCGTTTTCCTACTCTAAAGTTTCTTTCAAGTAGGCAGGCGCCTTTCTCTTCCAGATAAAGCGCCGCTAAGTCTTCTCCGGTGGACGCAGGGCTCAGTCTACGCTTCTTAGCAATCACGGTTTCTTTCATAAATATCTACCTCTTCCTAGCTATAATTTGGGGCTTGTTAGATTCCTCGATACCTCGATACATAGATAGACGTAATTTCAGGCGAAAGAGTTCAAAATGCTCGACTTAAAATTGATACGTGACAACGCAGATTTTGTAGAAAGCCAACTGGCTAGGCGAAATGGTGATTTTTCAATTAGACCGATAGTTGAAATAGACGCTAAGCACCGCAAAGCTCAAGCTGAGTGGGAAAATCTCAATCGCCGGCGCAACGAGATTTCGACTTCTTTCAAAACCGGCAAGCTGGCAAAAGAAGAAATGGAAGCTTTACGCAAAGAAGCTTCTCAGGCTAAAGAAAAGCAAGATGCGGTCAATGAAGAGCGTGTCAAGCTGGAAGCGGAATTGGAGCAGTTATTGCTTGGTATTCCCAACCTACCTGCCAGCGAAGTGCCCGATGGTAAAGATGAAAACGACAACAAAGAAGTTTCCACCTGGGGCACCATTAACAGTATCAAGAACCCTCGCCATCACTATGAAATTGGCACAGATCTCGGCATCTTCGATTTTGAGCGGGGCGTCAAGGTTGCCGAATCTCGCTTTACTGTGCTGATGAATTGGGGCGCCAAATTCGAGCGAGCCTTGATGAACCTTATGCTCGACACCCATGCCCGTAAAGGCTATAGCGAAGTCTTTCCGCCTATCTTGGTCAATCGCGATTGTTTGGTTGGTACCGGGCAACTGCCTAAGTTTGAAGGCGATTATTACAAGCTAGCCGACGACGAACTCTATCTAGTACCCACTGCCGAAGTACCGGTCACCAATCTCTATCGCGAAGAAACACTCGATGAAGAAATGCTGCCGATCTTGCACTGCGCTTATACTCCCAACTTTAGAAGGGAAGCCGGTTCTGCCGGTAAAGATACACGCGGCTATATCAGACAACACCAGTTCAATAAAGTTGAGTTGGTCAAGTTTTGTGCCCCCGAGACTTCGGAAGAGGAGCATGAGAAGCTTACTAGAGATGCCGAAGCTATTCTAGAAGCCTTGAACTTGCCCTATCGCCGAGTGCTTTTGTGTTCGGGCGACATTGGTTTCTGTGCTCGCAAATGTTATGACCTAGAAGTTTGGTTCCCAGCCCAGGGCAAATATAGAGAAATCAGCTCCTGCTCTAATTTTGGTGATTTCCAGGCCCGCCGCGCCGGTCTGAAATATAGACCGAAAGACGGCGGCAAAGCGCGCTATATCCATACGATCAATGGTTCCGGCTTGGCAATCGGTCGGGCTTTAGCTGCCATTCTCGAGAACTATCAAAACGAAGATGGTTCGGTGACTGTGCCCGATGCTTTGGTGCCTTATATGGGTGTCAAGCTTATAGAAGCAAAGCAAGCGCGTGTGTCGGTCTAAATGACTGAGGCGCCCAAGACCAGTGCCCTGGCATCGGCGCCTTCGCCGATGCGGCGGCATCGTTTTGTGCAGGCGGCTTGTTTGTTTTCGGCGGTAAGCCATGTGGCCGCTACTCTAATTTGTGTCTATACATTCAGGGAAGGCAACTTCGCCTATTTCTCGCCACAAAAGCTTATGCAGTTCGTGCCTGAGCATTTGCTTCTCTGGCGCAGTTCTTGTCTTTTGGTCATGCTCTCATCCATTTCCACTCTGGTCTTTATATTGGCCATGCGTGAAGTATTGGAAGAGAAGTATCGTTTCTTAGTAGGCGTGGCCGTTCTTTTTGCCGTGGTCGCTTGCGGACAAGACCTATCCGGCATATCGCGCATGATGGTTTTATTTGCCGATATTTCTCTACAAGGCGCCTTAAACGCTATTTCAGTGCCCCAAAGTTTAGTGCAGTTTGCCTGGTCGATACTCAATCAATCGATCACTGAAAGCTTTATGCTTGCTTCCTTTTTGTACGGCATGGGCGGGCTGTGCATCTCGCTATGCTTGACCCGCACGCGCATCCTGGAGACCCGTCTAGCTTTTGCCCATCTGCCTGTGTGGATGCTCATGATTGCCTGTTCGGTGACCACCTTTCTAGGCTATCTTCCTGTCTCGGTGGTTCTATCTTTTATTGCTAACCTAGGCATTTCAATTATTTCGGCAATTTCAGGGGTGGCCACCGACGCCGTCCTCAAGTCGCCCTTGGCTCGTGATGCCGACGACATTCATAAAAGTCTCGATGAAATGGAAAATTCTGGGTTTTTCTAAGAGAAAGTTCAAATTTATATATAAGGACTGCCTGGATGTTGTAAGTGCCATCCTATGACCGTTGGTGCGCAATTGGCTGGAATGGTTGCTATTTTGCTATTAATTGTCTGCATTGTCTGGATTGTCTGAATTTCTGCTACTATCTGACCATGGACCTATCAGTAGATATAGCAGCCTTGTTTGCTGGTATGGCTCTATCAGAGGGCGAACCTCTATATAGAGCCATTGCAGCCATTCTCAGGCAGAAAATAGAATATGGCAGCTTGGTTTTTGCCACTCGTCTGCCTCCCAGTCGAGAATTGGCTGCTATTCTCAAGGTCGATCGTTCAACCGTTGCCCGTGCCTACGAAGAGCTTATCTCTGAAGGCTTGATTGTCAGCCATGTGGGTCGAGGTACTTTCGTGGCCAAAAAGAGAGTGCAATCTCCCGGCTGGTCGGCTCGCTATTCTGCTTATGGGCAAGAGCTTTCACAGGTTATGTCTGAACTGCCGGTCAGTCTCAGTCCAAGGTCGGTCGATCTAATCTCCTTTGCCGGTGGGCTGCCTGTGGCAGATTCCTACCCTCAAGAAGAGTTCAGCGAGATACTCTTTGAACTGGCAGAAAGTGGCGCCACTCCTCTTTTTGATTTTTCTCCCGCCAGTGGTGAGCCTTTACTGCGCGAGCTTGTCATCAAGCATTTAGCTGAACGTGGTATGCCCGTGCAAGATAGTGAGCTGATTATTTTGAGCGGGTCACAGCAGGGTATCGACCTGATGAGTTCTATGTTTATAGACCCGGGTGATACTGTGGTTATGGAAGAACCCAGCTATTTCTGGGCTATTTCAAACTTTAGAGCCAGAGGGGCAAATCTGCTTGGTGTGCCAATTGATAATCAGGGCATCAATGTCAACGCTCTTGAGGCTGTGCTTTCGCAAAAGAAAGTGAAGTTCATTTATTTGATGCCTACCGGTCAAAATCCCACCGGCATAACTATGAGTGCAGAACGCCGGGCGGCTGTGCTCGAGCTTTGCTCTAGATTTGGAGTTCCTCTTTTTGAGGATGATTTTGCCGGAGACCTCGATTACGAAGGCGGCTTGCCTTCCTTGAAGGCGCTTGCCTCAGCTTCGGAAAAGCTCAATCAAATGGTGGTCTATCAAGGAACCTTCTCTAAGGCTCTTGCCCCTGGTATTAGATTGGGTTGGTTGGTTGCACCGCAGGCGGTGGCGGAGCGACTTAACTTCGCCAAGCGTGGCAGCGATCTCTCCACCAGCTCGCTCAATCAAGAGATTCTGGCGCGTTTTCTCAGTCGTGGATCTTATTTGAAGCATCTTGTGCGGGTGCGGGCCTTATATAAAGAACGCAGAGACACCATGCTCAAAGCTTTGAGCAGTGCATTCGCCAAGACTAAGGTTACTTTTACAAGTCCTAGAGGCGGACTCTTTATCTATCTGACCTTGCCCGAGCATATGGATGCCCAGCGCTTTCTAGATGAATTCGCCCTGCCTAGTGGCGTCAGCTTCGCCCCCTCGCAGCATTGTTATGTGAATGAGCCGGCGCTCAATACCATGCGCCTTTCATTCATCCAGAACAGCCCCGAGCGTATTGAAGAGGGGGTAGCTAGATTGAATCTTGCCTATCAAGATTTTGAAAGAGTTTTAGTCCGCGAGAGCGGCAGAAGCAGAAATGGAAGCTATGAGAACAGTCCAGAGACTGTGCTTATTTAAAAGGAGAATAAAATGGTTACAAGCGAACGCGCCATTGGTGCTGTAAAAACCGGAACCGAACTGGTCAAACGTTCATTGCCCGCCATGCTCAAGGGCGGCGTCATCATGGACGTAGTCAATGCTGAACAAGCTAAAATTGCCGAAGCATCAGGCGCCGTGGCTGTTATGGCTCTTGAGAGAGTGCCTGCCGATATTAGAGCCGACGGCGGCGTTGCTAGAATGAGCGACCCCGAATTGGTTAGTTCGATTATCAATGCTGTTTCCATTCCGGTTATGGCTAAAGCCCGCATCGGACATTTTGTAGAAGCACAGATTTTGCAGGCTCTGGGCGTTGATTGCATAGACGAAAGTGAAGTGCTCACCCCAGCCGATGAGCAGTATCATATCGAAAAGACCAAGTTTGACGTACCCTTTGTATGCGGTGCTCGCAATTTGGGTGAAGCTTTGAGGCGCATCGGAGAAGGTGCTGCCATGATTCGCACCAAGGGCGAAGCCGGTACCGGCGACGTGGTGGAAGCGGTACGTCATGCCCGCACCATACTCGGTGAGATTCGCAAATTGACCGTCTTGCCCAAAGAAGAACTTATGACCTACGCCAAAGAAATAGGCGCCCCCTATGAACTGGTTTTGCAAGTGGCTCAGGAAGGAAAACTGCCGGTGGTTAACTTTGCCGCCGGTGGCATTGCCACTCCGGCTGATGCTGCCTTGATGATGCAGATTGGCGTGGAAGGAGTCTTTGTTGGCTCCGGCATCTTCAAGTCGGGCGACCCCATGAAGCGGGCCCAGGCTATTGTCAAAGCTACAACTTATTGCAATGACCCCGAGATGCTCGCTGAGATAAGCCGCAATCTCGGCGAAGCTATGGTTGGGCGCTCGGCACGGACCCTGGTTGGTGATGAAAATCTGGCCAAACGCGGCTGGTAGTTCGAGATAGAGGATATGCGGGTATGCAAGCTGTTTCAGCTCAGAAAATAGGAATATTGGCGCTGCAAGGCAATTTCAGCGAGCATGCCCAGAGGTTTGCCGAGCTTGGGGCTGAGCCTATACTGATTCGCTACAGTGAACAGCTTAGCCAAATTGATAGGCTGGTTATTCCCGGCGGCGAGAGTACTTGCATCGACAAGCTCACCGCCGCAGGCAGCGGTGTCGATACCCGCATATTCTCTCTTATGAAAGAACGCATTGAGGGCGGCATGCCGGTTTGGGGCACTTGTATGGGGTCGATATTTTTGGCCCGCAACATAGAAGGCAGCAGTCAAGGCCGGCTTTCCCTCATGGATATCGAAGTGCGGCGCAATGCCTTTGGTCCACAAAAATTCAGCTTCGAATTGCCTCTTCCTATTCCATGTCTATCAAATCAACCTTTTCTATCGGTTTTCATCAGAGCGCCGCTCTTTTTATCTACCGGTAAAGAGGTGGAAGTTTTAGCCAAGCTCCCCACCGACGAAAGTTTTGGAGCATTAGCAGGGCTGGCGGTCATGGCCAGGCAAAAGAATATGCTTGCCACTGCTTTTCACCCTGAACTCGTTAGCGACACAAGAGTGCATTCTTATTTCTTGTCGATCTGATTGAGATTATCAATTTGATTCTTGATTCCAGTTTCAATCTGTTTCAGTTCGGCGTACAAGTCGCTTCGCTCTTGCATGTCTGAAATGTAAATCGCTAAGGTTTTCTTTTCCTTTGGGACAGTTTTCTCTAGATACTTTATGTTCTTGTCCAGTTCCGCTAGACCAGACTTGATGCTGGCCAGGGCCTCTCTGGGCAACAAGAGATTCTTCTGTGCCTTGGCTCTTCCTTGCCAAATTTGCGCCCTGCGAAAACCATTCAGTGCTTGTGTCCTGATTTTTTCTTCTCCCTTATCCCATGGTCGGCTGTCAATTATCTGAGCCTCTTTTTCTGCCAGGTCCAGTTCTTGCAGAGCCTTTTGAGCCAATTGCTTGTCTTCTTGAAAGAGCAAAGTTTCTGCCATATATGTATGAGTCTCGCAAGCCCTTTCATTTCTCTCTAGACCGAGAGCCTTGAGTCTCTCTTCTATTGAAAGCGCCAGTTGCAGCAGTTTGTGGCGGCTTATTGCAGTGGACGGACTGCTGTAATACTTGGCCAGATCTTCTAAGCGGTCGGCTGCTTGGGGTAGATTCCCCTGCACTAGCTGTAGCGTTGCGGCTCTAAAGTTAATTAGATTGTTTTTCTTGTCGCCATAAATTTGACGCAGTACTGCTTCTCTTTCATGAAGAAGCCTGGCCAAAAGATAAGGCGAGCGTCTCGCTGTTAGCTGCATTTTTGTTAAGTCATAGTCTATTTCGCTCAAGGCAATCTCTTTTTCAATTCCTTTCTCTTTGCGAGCTAAAGTCGCCCTGACCATGGCATCTAGATAGAGCAGGCGACTATTGTCCGGCTCTCGATCTAACCACTTCTTTAGTTTCTTGAGGCAACGGTTGCCTTCTTTTTGATTTGGCTCTTCATCTTTAGACACTGCTAGAAAGAGCTGGCTGCGAGCCATTACTGTAATAAGTGCATCTTCCCCATTGAGTCTAGTTAAGGCATCTTTGCTAAGCTTGTATATGCATTTGGCATCCCAGTTGTCGCCGATATTAAAATAGTACTCTCCGGCAAGAAAGTAGGCGAGAGCTGTGTTCTCGTCGAAGTTTGTGCTTTCTTTCTCAGAGGCTCCCTCACCAAACTCATTCCAGAAAAAATCGCCAGGCCTTTCAGACTTGCCTTGCACTTTTTCTACATACTGTGAGGAGCGCAGCAGCCAAAGGCTTTTCAATAGAAGCTTTTGGCTTTCGCTTAGATCTGAATTGGGCTTGTCTAATGCTGACCGAGCAATTTGCTTTTGCAGGTTGAAGTTTGTGTAGTCACCATCGCATAAAAGCATTAGTTTTATGCGGCTAAAGGTCTCATTTCCTAAGCTCTTTTCTTCAGTGATTTTTTTTAGTAAAGAATGCGATAACTTATCTGAGCGAGCATTGTCTGTCAGCTCAATCTTGTCCAAATCTAGAGAATCTTCTTTGACCTTGGAAGATTTGAAGTCATTGATAAGTTGGGCGCAGTAAAGGTCTTGTTTGGCAAGAATATTCAAGTCCTTTATTTCTTGCTCTGCTTTGCTTTCAATTGAGCTTGACTCTGTCGACCTATCATCGTCGAAGTCCAGAGTTTTGTCCTTTTGAGACTTTGACTTTGGTAAAACTTTCAAAGCTGCCTTTAGATCTTTCATAGCCTCAAGATTGGCGTCATTAAGCATAGTCTGACCTTTAAGGCTATTGCGGCGCCATTGTATGCCATATTCGTAGACCAAGCCTGGACCATTTTTGATTTCGTTGGCTGTGCCAAATTGCGGTGCAGTTTCTTGTCGGCTTTGATTGAACAAGAGCGTGCCGCCGTATACAGTGGCGCCACCAAGGGCGATGCCGGCTGCGAGAAAGGCTAATTTAGCCAGTTGGCTGCCTTTGCTTTGTGATCTTGCGTTTTGTAATCTGGCCTGCTGCTTTTTCTTCTTTGTCTTTTCAAAGACCGAGCCTAGCTCTTCCTTAAATTCATCAATGGTTTGAAAGCGATGATCTGGTTCTTTTTCAAGACATTTTGAGACTATTTGCGAAAGCTGTTCGATGCCTTCGCCTTTCGGCAAGACCTTGCTAATTGCTCGCGGCTCGACGCTTGCCTGCATGCGCAGGGTATCGAGGGCGTTTTTTCCAAGTATGGGCGGCTTGCCCACCAGCATTTCATAAAGTATGCAGCCCAGTGAATAAATCTCTGATCTTTCGTCTACATTATCGCCGGCGCAGGCCTCAGGGCTCATATGCTGCGGCGAACCAATTACTTCTCCAGCTGGGGTGAGAACCTGTGAAGCTGGAAAGTCTTCATCTTCTTCGTCTTCTTGGTAGAGCGCCGTGGCAATGCCGAAATCGATAAGTTTGACCTGGGTGGCGCCGTTCTTGAGACGATTGAGAATAATATTGCCCGGCTTGAGGTCTCGGTGCAGAATTTCTTTTTCAAGCAAGTGCTGAACAGCGCTTGCCACCTGCAAGATGATTTCAACAGCTCTTTCAGGGGTCAGTCTTTGCAGAACCGAAAGCTCTTGTTCCAGAGATCGTCCTTCAACATAGTCCATAACCAGAAAGGGTGGACCATCGGCAGGCGAGCAGAATTCCATCGTTCTAACGATATTGGCATGCTCAAGCCGCATAGCCATTCGAGCTTCTTTCTGGAAGCGAAGCAAGGCTTTGGCTTGCTCAGACCGATCTTGGGGCAAGAGTACCTTGATTGCCCTTGGTTCGTTGACCAAGAGGTGTCTGACTTTATAGACGCGGCTCATGCCGCCTGTACCGATAAAATCTTCAATTTCATAGTGGCCGCCCACTATGTGGCCTTTCTGATAGCCGGTCATGCCGGTGTATCCGTCGGCAACTATGCGCTCAAAAGAAGCCATGCCGTCGACGCGGGTGGTCCTTTCCTGTTCTTCTCTTCCAGCCCCTTGAAAATCGGGCGGCATGCTTTAGTCCTCAGAACCGGTTATTGTTTAATATGGACAGTCTGGAGGATTTCAAAACATTGCTGGGCTTCTACGTCTTCCAGTTTTTGCCGATAGTGGTGGTCGAGGCATTTGTGCTCTGGCGCATGCACTGGGCTAGTTTGCCTCGCTGTCTCTACGACAGCCTGCTCATGAATTTTGCTTCCTTTTTGGGGCTGGTGCTTGGTCTTGGCCCTTATTTGACCGGCAATACACCTTGGGGGCTGACCCTTTTTGGTACTTATTCGGTAATGGTGGAAGGTACAGTACTTATGCTTATGGAGCGCAAGGATGCCCGTCTGGTCTGGGCCTGCGCCCTTACTGCCAATTTGCTCGGCTGTATTCTTTTGGCAGTCGAAGTCTTGGTCAGGACTATCCGTGACTATTGGGGCGGGCAGCCTAGCCTATAAAGATTCTTAATCAAGGAATCTGCTCTGGATTTGGCTTGTAAAGAGCCGGCTGGCTGTAATATTTCAAAGAAATAATCGTTCGGTCTTTGGGCTTAGACGGCTGTTTGACAATTTTGTTGTGCAGTAGCTGTTTAATGAGCACCGTCCGAACTATTGCATATTGATAGTTTTCTTGTTTAGCGAGTGCATTATGAACAAAACAGTCGAAGCGACCCAGGAAGTTATTTGGCAGCCCTCAGGTAAGTATCTGGAGTCGCGAGTGGTCGACTTTATGAATGAGCACGGCATAGCCGATTGGAAAGAGTTGATTGCTCGTTCTAATGAAGATACCGAATGGTTTTGGGAAAACGCGCTCAAATATATGGGCTTTCAATGGCATAAACCCTATACCAGTCTGAAAGACGAAAGCCGCGGCTTTGCTTGGACCAAGTGGTTTGTTGATGGTGAGATGAATATCCTCAGCAACACCCTCGATTTTCATTTGGAAGAGGGACGCACAGCCGGTGTGCGCAAGTCGGTCGGTAAAGACCATTTAGCCATCATCTGGGAAGGTGAGGACGGGCGCAAGCGTAAGCTCACCTATGGAGAACTCAGTACCCTCTCGGGCAAAATAGCCCAGTCGATGCTCAACCTAAACGTTAAGCCCGGCGATGCTATCGGCATTTATATGCCGATGGTGCCCGAAGTCGTCGCTGTTTTGTTTGCCTGTCTCAAGATCGGGGCGGTGGCTGTACCGGTTTTCAGCGGCTTTGGTCCCCATTCACTGGCGACTCGACTAGTTGATGCCGAGGCTCGCATTTTGTTCACTGCCGACGCCGGCAAAAGACGCGGCAAACTAGTGGCAATCAAGTCCGAAGCTGATGAAGCCGTAGCTTCGGCTCCTTGCGTCGAGCATGTGATTGTCTATAATCACTGCGACACCATGGTCAATATGAAAGACGGTCGCGATCTCTGGTTGCATGATCTAATCGAGTCTGCAGCAGAAGCACCAACAGTAAAGAACCTCAGTGCTGAACATCCCAGCATGTATCTTTATACCTCAGGTACCACCGGCAAGCCCAAGGGCACTGTGCACACCCATGCCGGCGCCCTTGCCCAAATTGCAAAAGAACTAGGGTTTGCTTTCGATTTGCGCGACGACGATATCTTCTTCTGGGTGACCGATATCGGTTGGATGATGGGTCCCTGGGAAATGATCGGTACAATGTTCTGGGGCGCCACCATGGTGGTCTTCGAAGGCCATCCCGGGCATCCAAATCCTGATACGGTCTGGCAAATGGTCGAGCGCAATCGCGTCACCACTCTTGGTATCAGTCCCACCCTGATTCGAGGTATGCGTGCCTTTGGCGATGAGTGGGTGGAAAAATGCGATATGTCCACTTTGCGCTTGCTCGGCTCCACCGGCGAGCCTTGGGACCAAGATAGCTATATGTGGTTTTTTGATAAGGTCGGCAAGAAGAAGTGTCCGATCATCAATATTTCAGGCGGCACTGAAATAGTCGGCTGCTTGCTTTCACCCTTGCCGGTCATGCCCCTCAAGCCCTGCTCTCTGGGTGGACCAGGTCTAGGTATGGCTATTGATGTTTTTGACGAGTCGGGCAAAAGCCTAGATGGAGAGATTGGCCATTTGGTCTGTCGCAAACCGGCCCCTTCCATGACTCGTGGCTTTCTCAAAGATCCCGGCCGTTATGAAGACACCTACTTCTCTAAATACCCGGGTATCTGGTACCACGGCGACTGGGCTCGTAAGGACAGCGACGGCTCTTGGTTCCTCTTTGGCCGCTCCGACGATACCATCAAGGTTGCCGGCAAAAGGGTCGGTCCTGGTGAAGTAGAGTCGGTTTTAGTGGAACATGCCGAAATTGCCGAAGCCGCCGTCATAGGCGTGCCCCACGAAGTTAAAGGTGAATGCCTGGTTTGTTTTGTGGTGCTCATGCCCAGTTCTACTTATTCTGCCGAAATGCAGGCTGAACTGCGCGAGATGGTTGGTCACAGACTGGGACCAGTTCTCAGACCTGATACCATCATTCCAGTGCAGGCCTTGCCCAAGACCAGGTCGGGCAAGATTGTGCGCGCCTCTATAAAGCGCAAATATCTTGGTGAGCCGGTCGGAGATCTTTCTTCTGTGGAAAATCCGGATGCTCTTGAGCAAATCAAGTCTGTTAAGGGCTAAGCTCTAAAAGAGGGCTTCTACAAACAATGAAGGCTCGAAGACTCTTAGATCTTCGAGCTTTTCGCCTATGCCTATCAGTTTTACAGGAATCTTGAGTTCGCGGGCAATGGCAAAGACCACGCCACCTTTGGCGGTGCCGTCCAGCTTGGTCAGCACAACACCGGTCAGTCCGGCTATATCGAGAAATACTTTGGCTTGCTGCAGACCGTTTTGACCGGTGGAGGCGTCCAACACAAGCAAGCTTTCCAAAGGTAGATCACCGGCGTGCTTTTCGATTACCGAACGAATTTTCTTCAACTCGTCCATCAGGTTGACTTTATTGTGCAGTCGTCCGGCTGTATCAATGAGCAGCACATCATAGTTTTCTTCGCGGGCTTTCTTGACCGCTTGAAAAACAACGGCGCCCGGATCTGAACCATCAGGTAAGCGCACAATATCTACACCAGCCCGCTTGCTCCAGATTTCCAGCTGTGATTCAGCCGCAGCTCTAAAGGTATCGCCTGCAGCCAGTAAGACTTTCTTGCCGCTTTCTTTCAAGCGTGCAGCCAGTTTGCCTATTGAAGTGGTCTTGCCGACTCCGTTTACACCTACCACTAGATAGATATTTACTTTGCCTTCTTCGTAGGTGAGTTCGCTGCCTTTGGTTTGGCTTAGCAAAAGATCAAACTGTTCTTTCAAAAACTTGTCTACATCTTTACGTGTCCAATTTTTGCCGCGTGCTTCCTGCCGCAAGGCGGCAATGATTGGTTCCACCACCGGTATGCCCAGGTCGGCCTTAATCAGGCGTTCTTCCAGATTTTCAATATACTCTTCGTCGACTACGGCGCTGTGATGAGGCTTATCTGCCTGTTCTGCTTTATGCGCTTTTTCCTGCGGGGCAATACTACCTGAATCATTGGCTGCAGTATTGCCTGAAGCACTTAGATTAGTTTCGTTGCTGCCCGAGCCTACCGCCGGTGGGTCAGCCACCTGTTCTTTTGTCTTAACCAAGACCGACTTCAGTTTGGTCAGGGTTGTGCCCCAGAATCCTTGCTTCTGATTCTCTTCTGCCATGGTCTTTAGTCCTCAGTTAAGAGTAATGCTCTCTCTTTTTTTGCGAGCTCTTGCTCTTCTTACCGCTTCCGCTTCTTCCGATAGGTCGCCGAGAATGCCGTTGATAAAGCGAGCTGCTTTGGCGTCGGCAAAGCGGTGCGATAGTTCCACCGCTTCCGATATGGCTACGTTTATTGGAATGTCGTCCATGAAGAAAGCTTCTGAGCAAGCCAGTCTCAGTATGTCGCGGTCGATCGACACCATGCGATCTACACGCCATTTCGTACGCGCTCTTTTGATAAATTCGTCGACCAGCTCTTTGTTTTCTAGATAAACTGAGATCAGTCTGATGACAAAGTCGCGCACTTCGTCTTTGTGGGGCTTGTCGATAGTGGCATCGACGATGGCACCGCATTTCTTGCAGTTGCTGCGTACAGTCTGTGTGCCAAGGGCAAGAGCCATTTCAGGAATGTCTAGAGCCTCAGAAACGAGGGCAATGGCAGTCTCTAAAGTCTGCATCTTCTCTTTCAGTTGCTTAGAGGTGAGATTTACTGGCTTCAGCTCATCTACGCGGTTGCGATTGTTTTCATGCTCGACTTCAATGGCGCTCAATTCATCTTGGGCGGCAATGACCATGGCTTGGGCGTCGGTGAGGCTCTGTCTGGCATAATCTACCAGCATATGTATTGCCTTATCGGTGAGTTCCATTATTTGAGTCGTTTCCAGCTTGTCCTGATTTTTAGGCAACTGGGGCATGACAATTACTGCCAGTTCGCGGGCTATCCGGCGAGCGCTCATTTATAACTCCTCACGGTGATTGCAGAAGAACATGTTATCATGAGCATTTTGAGGTTTTGTCTTTGCGCATCACTGCCGGAGAGCTCAGAGGACGGTCAGTAACCTGCCCCAGCGGGCCACAGGTGCGACCCACCTCTGCAAAGGTCAGGCAGGCTTTTTTTAACATTTTAGGTGATAGATTGAGACATTCTCGCTTTCTCGATCTCTTCGCAGGGTCCGGGCTCATGGGTTTCGAGGCCTTAAGTCGAGGTGCGGGCCACGTTACTTTTGTCGATAAAGACCGTTCCTGTGCTTCGGCAATCAAGCAATCAGCCCGTCAGTTCAAGCTGGAGGCAGATTCATACGAAATAATAAGTGCGGATTTCGAGAAAGCTCTGTCCTTCTTTTCCCGCCAGGGGACAAGCTTTGATATTATTTTCGTCGACCCCCCTTACAAACTGCACCTAGGCGGCAAGATCGTCCAAATTGTCCAGACTGGCAGGCTTTTGAGCAATAGAGGTCTGCTTGTTGTGGAACATCTGCCAAACGAACTACTTGATAAGATAGAAGTCGAGTCTTACCCCCAAGATAGTAAGCTTGTACCGATAGACCAGCGCCGTTATGGCAGTACATCTCTCACTATTTTTGCAAACGCGTTGACAGTTGAGGAGTAGACAGTGTCCGAACTGAGCGGTGAAGGCGAGAAGCTTAAGGAAATTGAGGCAGCTCAAGCCCAGGGGCGAGTGGAGAGACGGTTCACAGCCAGTGGTATCAATGAAGCGCTCAGCATGGCTATCGGGCATGTCCGTTTAGGCGATCTGCTTAAGGCTTCGGGTATAGTCAGCTACGAATATTTGAAAGAGGCGCTTTCCAGTTTCGAAGAGAAAGGTCTGCCTTTGGGCAAGATGCTTACCATGTCGGGTTTTCTAAGCGAAGCAGAACTGCAGGTAGCCCTTGAAATACAAACCCTGATCAACAATCGGCAGCTTCCTTTTGATGTCGGTGTGCGGGTTTTGAATCTCAGTTACCAGGACAAGATTCCATTAGCTGAAGCTTTTTCTCGGGCCTCTGTAGTTCAGCCAGAAGATGTTCTGACCAATAAATTGGGACAGTTACTTACTCAATCTCGCATCATCAACCCTGAAGATCTGGAAGAAGCGCTTGCTGTAAGCCAACGAACTGGTCTACCCCTCGGTCATATCTTTTGCTATCGCAGTTTGCTTTCGCAAGAATTGCTTGACACTGCCCTGCTCGGCCAACAGTTGGTGCGACGCGGCTCGCTCTCAAGAGAACAATGTATTTCTGCTTTGGCTGCCGCCAGAGAAAGAGAAATCGCTTATCTGAAGAAAGAAGTCAACTCTAACTATCGACCGGTTTTGCGTCGAGGTACACCGCGTTTGGGTGAACTTTTCTTTTCGGTGGGCATGCTCGACGATATGTCGCTCATTGCCGCCTTACAGATGGCCTTGACCCGTTCTGTATCTTGCGGCGTAGCCATACGTGAAACAGCAGGTGTGAGTGAAGAATTGATTGACCGTGCCGTCGATTTACAAGAGATGATCGATAACGAAACCCTCAGCCTCGATCAAGCTCGCGAGGTCTTGGGCCTCATTGCCGAGGAAGGCTTTGAGAAAGCTCTTGCCCAGTCATCCTGTGCCATGCAGTCGGGTAATCCATCTCGTATGATGGTGCAGCTTCTGAAAGACAATCGGTTTTGGCCGCCCTCTCAGTCTCGTACAGAAGGGCTTGATCCCCAGGTCTTGCTCGACATTTCTGAGCGTCTGGAAGTGAATTACAATCAAGGTTATTATCTGGCAAAGATAATCGACGACAATGATTTAGCACCGCATCGTCTTTCTTATAAAGCTTTGAGGTTGAGCTATTTATTGCATATCAAGGCAGTGCCTTATGAACGGGCGGTAGCCGCACTAGAGCTGGCTCAGGCTCGAGACATCTTTGTTGATGAAGCCTTGGTGCAATTGAACGTGCTTTATCGCACCAGGCTCAAATAAGCTTTCGACAAGCTATTCTATTTTTTGCTCTGGTTTCTGTTCGGGTTGAAGGGAATTTGCCCCTGTCGGTTCAAAACTAGTGGCGGCCAGGCAGGGATCAATTTCTTCAGTATCTTCGCGCTTCTCTTCTCTTATTTCTTCTTTGCTTTCTTCTTTATTCACGGGTGGAGCTATGGGCATCTTGCCCGTGGTTGTGGACGGATACTTCAATCTTTCGTGGTGCAAGGTTCTCCACACTCTGGCAAAACCTGCTTTCACTTTGTGCAGTTCTTCGTAGCTTAGTCCGGAATCACTAAATTGTCCGTCGTCCCAGCGGTTCTGGAAGACTTTCTCTAGAGCCGCCTCTACTTCTTCTTGGCTTGGATCTCTCATTGAGTGAGTAACCGCTTCGGAGACATCGGCAAGCATAACGATGGCTGTCTCTTTGGTGTTTGGCTTTGGTCCCGGATAGCGGTAGAAATTGGGGTCGACCTTATCAGCACCATATTTGGTGCAGGCTTTGTGATAGAAATAGGCCATCAAAGTAGTACCCTGATGCATCGGGATGAAATCTTGAATGGCTTTCGGCAGCGAATATTTTTGAGCAAGAGCAATACCGTCGGTGACATGGGCCAAGACTCTGGCTCGGCTGTCTTCCGGTGCCATATTATCGTGGGGATTGGTGGCGCCAAGTTGATTTTCAATGAAATATTTGGGCCGCACCATTTTGCCGATATCGTGATAGAGAGCGCCGGCCCTCACCATATTGGCATCGGCATAGATGGCTTTAGCACCGGCTTCGGCCATGTTGGCTACGGCCAGGCTATGCTGATAGGTGCCGGGGGCATTCTCTTCTAGTCGGCGCAAGAGCGGTTGATTGGCGTCGGTTAGCTCGGCTAGACGGAAGGGCGTGATCAGTCCATACAGATTTTCCAGGAAAGGCAGACTGCCTACTGCCACTATTGACGATACTATGCCGCCGGCAAAATCTAGAGGCAAACGCTTACCGAAAGTGGCCAGGTCGAAACTGATTGAATGGTCGACTAGAGAAGCGGCCAGATCGCCGGCGATTAGACCAAAAGCGACCAATACTCCAGTCTTGAAGACAGCGGAGCGACCCACTGATGAATAGCTTAAAACGGCGAGGATAGTGGCAAGCAGATGGGCGGCAATAAAATGCAAGTCCATGAGGCGATCAACTGCGATAAGCAAAATCATTGGCAAGGTAAGGGCTATGGCTACTCTTCTGCCGAAGAAAATAGTGAGGATAAGCGCCGCCGCCGGTATAGGGACAAATTGAGGATTGGTCTTGCCCACCAGCGAAGCCACTGATGCCACCACCACTTGCACAGTAAACATCAGGCCAATTGAGCTGGGGGCAAAAAAGTGTTTTGGTTCGTAGGTGTAAAGAAAGAGAGCAACCAGGGTGAGAGCTGCGATAAGTGAGATGGCCATACTCAATATAAATGGCCAGCGGTTAACATGGGTGATGCCCAGCTCTTGCAGTATATATAGTTTGTCTTTGGTGATAAGAGCCCCTTGCGGCACAATCACCTCGCCCTCTTTTACCGGTCGCATTACCGGTTCGACTGTTTTTACCGCCTCTTGAGCCTTTACTTTTGTCCCTTCCGAGTCGATGACAAGATTGGCTTCTAAATAGCGGTTGATCACACGCGAAGCAGTCACCCTTGTGGCGACCGGCCATTTATCGGGCAAAAATTCTTGCACCACTTCTTGCCAGACCGATTTGTCTGTCACCGGGTAGCGGTCAAAAATAGACAAGAGCCGCCGGGCCGCAGTCATCGTCTCGGCTTTGAAAGAAGGCATTTCATCTGGTTTGATCGAAAGAGCGAGATTCAACTCTTCGTCTTGAATTAGCCCGGCTTTGAGGGCTCGTTCATAAGCGAGCTTTTGTTTTTCCAACTCATCTTTTAAGGCAGTCTTGTCTGTTTCGGGCAGTTGCTTTTGATTTTGCAGATATTTCAACTGTTCGCTGTAGCCAAATTGTTTCTCAGCCCCGTCAGCCTCAACTGCTTTTGGACTGTGCTTGACCTTATTATGAGTGCTTGCTTTGGCTTTATTCTCGACCTTTATCTTTGTCTCTAAAGGCACAAGACCGAGGGCCTGCAGGCTCTCGGCCCGGGCGAATGCTGCTTCTATCTTGGCTAAAGTTTCTATGTCGCGGCTGCGGTCGATTTGAAAAACCGGTATGACATTCTGTCTGGCCTTCTCAATAGACTTTTCGGTTTCAGATCTATCTATAACCGAAGTTGCCTGCGGGGCAATCAGGTCTCGGTCTGAAACATCATTTTCTTGCAGTCCGGGGCTGAATATGTGCACAGTAGAGAGTGAGAGGAAGAGGCAAACAAAGCCTGATAAAGCCGCGCCGATCCAGCCGATCATAGTTTTTGCTTCACTTAACTTGCTTTGGTTACTTTGGGCTTCCACAGCCTTCACTCCACGCTACATTCGAGATCTTAACCCTATTCTTTGCTAAAATTGCCCTGTTTTTGCACTTGTCTTTGCAAAGGATACCCTAATGTTACTAGTCACTGGGGCGGCCGGCTATATCGGCAGTCATTTTGTCAGGCATTATTTGGCTGAAAATGCAGGCGCAGCGGTCGTTGCCGTCGATAATCTTTCACTTGGTCATAGACAAGCCCTAAATTCAAACGATAAGGTTGTTTTTTATCAAACCGAATTAGCCGACAGGGAAGCGCTGACTGAAATAATGGTCAAGCACAAAGTCTCTGCCGTGGTTCACTTTGCGGCTCGGGCCTATGTCGGCGAGTCTCAGCAGCGTCCCTTCTTTTACTTAGACAATAATGTGGGAGGTACGACCTCTCTTTTGGCTGCCATGCATGCAGCCGGTGTTGAGAAATTGGTCTTTTCTTCCACTTGTTCGTCTTATGGTAATCCGGTTTATTCACCTATTGACGAAAAGCATCCACAGAACCCTATCAACACCTACGGCACAAGTAAGTTAATGGTAGAGCAGATGCTTGCCGCGCTTGCCCTTTGCACGCCTTTGCGCTATGTCGTACTGCGCTATTTTAATGCTGCCGGTGCGGATGATTCAGGTCAGATTGGCGAAAGTCATGACCCGGAAACTCACCTATTGCCCCTGGCTATCCAGGCTGCCTTAGGCAAAATTCCCCAGTTGAAGGTCTTTGGCAACGACTACGATACACCCGATGGTACCTGTGTCAGAGACTATATTCATGTCAACGACCTCGCCTCTGCCCATTTGCTGGCCCTTTCCTTGCTAGATAAAGAAAAAGTCTCGCTTGCGGTCAATCTTGGTACTGCTAAAGGGGCTTCGGTGAAGGAAATAATCAATATGGTCGAGTCAGTCTCGGGTGCAAAGGTGCCCCATGAATTTGTCGAGCGCCGTCCGGGTGACCCTTCTTATTTGGTTTCAGACAATAGCAGAGCTAAAGAAGTACTAGGTTGGACTCCCAAGTACGACCTGAGACGCACTGTCGAAACCGCAGTTAACTGGGAACGAAACCGCCTTTATTAGTCTGCGACCTAAAGGCTCTTAGTCGAGTTCGTTTTCTAGATTGATCGAAGTTTTGACAATATAGATGCGCTTACCTTGCGATTCGTGGTAGGTGCGCATCAATATTTCAGATTGCAAGCCCATCAAGATAAGCTGCATGCCGACCATAAAGAACATGGCGACCAGCACCGGTAGTGGCGTTTCAATAAAGCTTGTGTGATAGAACAGCTTCAATACCACCATCCAGGCGAAGGCTGAAAAAGAAAGAACCATCGACCACAGACCGGCTGTGCCGAAGAGATAAATTGGCTTGGTGAAATAGGTGCTCATGAATTTGACTGTCATCAAATCCAATACCACCTTGAAGGTTCTAGAAATGCCGTACTTGCTTTGTCCGAATTGTCTAGCCTGGTGATTGACCGGAATCTCAGAAACTTTGGCGCCCTGCCAGGTGGCATAAATCGGCACAAAACGGTGCATTTCGCCATATAGACGCACGTCTTTGATCACTTCTTTTCTATAGGCTTTCAAGGAACAACCGTAGTCATGCAATCTTACGCCCGATATGAGAGAGATGATGCGATTGGCTGTCCAAGATGGAATAAGACGCAGAAAGAGTTCATCTTTTCTTTCCTTGCGCCAGCCGCTGACGACGTCAAAGCCTTCGTCGAGTTTATCGAGCAGACGCTGAATGTCGGCGGGATCATTTTGCAGGTCGGCATCCATCGGGATAATTACGTCGCCGCGGGCATTGTCTATGCCGGCTGCAAGAGCTGCGGTTTGACCAAAGTTTTTGACAAAGCGCACTATCTTGATGCGTTCGTCTTTGCCGGCAATTTCAGCCAGTTTGTTGAAAGAGTTGTCGGTGCTGCCATCATCGATCAAGATCGCTTCCCACGATCTGCCCAGACTGTCCAAGGCATCGGTGAGCTTGTTGTATAGCAAACCGATATTGTCTTCCTCGTTGAATACGGGGATGACTACTGAAATTTCCGGAAATCGAGTTTTAGTTTTTTGCTGCACTTTAGGATTATACTTTAGCGAATCGTTTGAAATCGAGCTGAAGCCGGTTTCAACAACAGGCGGTGTGACATTGACTGTATGCGAAGTCATAGCTTCTGTATATCTCCATTTCTCCAGCTGCTTGAGCTTTAGCACTATCTATTCTAAGCATATGACGGAAAGCCCCTTAGCACCTTGATTACTTCTCATGAACTGACTAATTTGAGATAATTCCGCCATGACCATCATCAAAACATCGGGCGATCCCTCAGGGGAATCTCAGCCTGGCACTAACAAAACTTCAAAAAACAAGCCAAAGAACATTGCAAAAAATGATCTCGCTCATTCTGCCGAGGCTTCTATAGAAGATGTTAATGAACAGGCCAATCGCCGCTCATCTTTACTTTCCTGTCAGGAAAGCAATTCTGATTTGCGATCAGACCAGGCTGTTAGACCAGATACGCTTTCAGAATATATCGGGCAATCAAGACTAAAGACAATGCTTTCTATGTCTATTTCGGCCGCCCGCAGCCGGGGTGAAGCTCTCGACCATGTTTTGTTCTATGGTCCACCAGGTTTGGGTAAGACCACTTTGGCTCGGGTAATAGCCAATGAGATGCAAGCCCGTATTCATCTAACTTCCGGTCCCAGCCTGGAAAGACCCCGCGACATCATCGGTCTGGTGCATCAACTTGAAGAAGGGGATGTGCTTTTTATCGATGAAATCCACAGACTTTCGCGGGTGGCAGAAGAATTGCTCTATCCGGCTATCGAAGATTTTGTCATTGATTTAACTACCGGCAAGGGGCATGCCACCAGAACTATGCGTTTGCCTTTGCCTAAGTTTACTTTGGTTGGTGCCACCACCAAGGCTGGCATGCTTTCTAACGCTCTTAGAGATCGCTTTGGTTTTGTCTGCCGTTTAGACTTCTACACCCAAGAAGAACTTTCAGCTATTGTCGCTCGCACCGCCGGTATTCTTTCGGTAAAGATGGAATCTGAAGGTGTGGAGGCTATTGCCAGGCGGGCTAGAGGCACGCCTCGCATAGCCAACCGCTTGGTGCGCCTAGTGCGCGACTATGGGCAGTATCAAGGGGCAGAGGTGATAGACGGCGAAATGGCGGCGCGCGCTCTTGATTCTTATCAAGTCGACGCCCTCGGTTTGGATATCACCGACCGCAAATTGCTCTCTATCATTATCGATAATTATGAGGGTGGACCTGTCGGTCTTGAGACTTTAGCTGCCACCATCGGCGAAGACAGCGATACCTTGGAAGATGTCTGGGAACCTTTTTTGATTCAGAGCGGCTTCATTCAACGCACGCCGCGGGGGCGTATGGCTACTCCTCTTGCCTATCAACATCTCTCTAGACCCTTACCGCAGGGGCTGCAAGGGCGTCTTGCCGCCGGAGAGATCAAACAACTCGATCTGTTTCAATAGTATGGTTTTCTAGATGAAAGAGTCGGAAGAATTTGTCCCAGCAAGAGTGATATCGGTTGGCCCGGCTCAAATCAATGAAGAACTGGCCAGCCGCACAGGCATCGTGGCCAAGCGTCAACCGGCGCGGCTAGAGGTTCTTGCCGGCAGTATGCAGGGTGAAAAGGTGGATGTCTTCAATGAGATCACCGATAATCCAGTCTTCAATATAGATCTTTTGCCCGGCCGTGAAGTACTTTTGATAGTCAATACGACAGGCTCAAAGCGTGAAATCAATGTCGCCGATTATCATCGGGCCCCGGCTATCGGCACTCTCCTGATTGTTTTTCTTTTGGCTTTCATAGTACTGGGCGGCAAAAAAGGAGTGAAATCATTGCTGGCTTTGGCAATCAGTGTTTCGCTCATTGCCTTTGTGCTTTTGCCTTCTAGTTTGGCCGGCTTTGACCCTTTGCTTGTTTCTGTTTTGATCTGTGTTGCCACCACCCTTGCTACCATGTTTTTTGTCGCCGGTTGGAGTAAGAAATCTCTCTGTGCTATATATGGTACTGTCGGTGGTGTCACTGTCGCCGGCTTGGCCGCGCATCTTGTGATCACCTTTGCCCCACTCACCGGTCTTTCTTCAGAGGAAGCACAGATTTTGCGGGGCTCGGTCTTGGTGCGTACACCCAGCTTTTATCAAGGTTTGTTGGCTGCCGGCATGCTGATCGGCGCCCTCGGCGTGATTATGGATGTTGCTATTTCTATAGCATCGGCGGTGACCGAAGTGGCCTCTGCCGGTAAAGACAGCAAGCCCGAAAAGCTCTTTCAAGCCGGCATGAATGTCGGCAGAGACATCATGGGCACTATGACCAATACACTAATCCTTGCCTATACTGGCGGCGCTCTTCCTTTATTGCTTCTAATCAGCCAGATGCCAGTAAGCAAACTTGTAAATCTTGATCTGGTCGCAACTGAAGTGGCCTCGGCGATTAGTGGTAGTCTAGGACTGGTCTTGACCATTCCGCTCACCGCTTTCTTTGCTTCTCGCTTGATGGCAGGTAAAACAGGTAGTCCATGAGACTTATATATGGCTGGTTGTTATTTGGCATCTCTGTGGCCAGCATTATGGCCGGGGGAAAGTTTCTTGCTCTGGTCTTAGGCGCTGCCTGTTTTATGGGTGGTAAAGAGTTTATCGGCATGGCTCGGCGCAAGGGCATCAATCCCAGCAGCCGCATTGTTCTATCGATGATTGTCGCTTTCTTTGTGGTGGCGGCCATACCCGACTTGATACCTAATCATGGTGTCGGCATGCCATTGCCAGCCGGGGCTGATGCCAGCTATTGGACTGATTTTTCGATCAGACATTTTCCTTTGCTTCTTTCAATCGGCATCTATGTTTCTTTTTTTCGTCTGCTCTTTAGGAATGTCGATCCGCCTGCCACAATTGCCGACATAGCCGCCACCATTCTGGGATTTATATATGTAGGCTGGCTGCCCAGTCACCTGGTTCTATTGCGCAATCTCAGCCCCGCCGGTATGCCTGTATCCACTAATCCCCTCGAACAGCCGGGCTTGGCCTATGTCTGGGCAACTCTTTTCATCATTTGGGCCACCGATGTTTTTGCCTATTACTTTGGCAAGAAATTTGGCAAGCATTTGCTCTATCCCCAGATAAGCCCCAAAAAGACTGTGGAAGGAGCTGTCGGCGGCTTGCTTTCGGCGATTGCCTTGGGTGTAGTGGTGGTTTATGTGGCAGATCACTATTTGTTTTCTTGTCATCCCTTTGGTTTCAATCTCTGGCAGGCGCCGGTTATGGCTATTGTCGTCTCGGTGGCGGCTCAGCTGGGCGACCTTTGCGAATCTCTCTTGAAAAGAGACGCCGGTCTCAAAGATTCAAGTGACTTCATACCCGGCCATGGTGGTTTCCTAGACCGGGGCGACAGCTTGATAATCGGTGCGGCTGTTGCCTATTACTGGGTTTGTCTGGTGGTGCTTGGCCAGTTTTAGTTAAGAGCCGAAATAATTAGGCAAAAGAAAGCAAAAGCGATAGATTCTGCGCTATGATAAATCAATCGCTTTTAATCGCAATCATCTGGAGAGGTGGCTGAGTGGTCGAAAGCGGCTTCCTGCTAAGAAGTTGTACGGACAAAATCTGTACCGAGGGTTCGAATCCCTCCCTCTCCGAATTTTCAAAAAACAAAACCGGGTCTGCAGTCCCGGTTTTGTTTTTTTTGATTTAGATCGATTTTTGCCAATCTTTAGATAGCTGAACGATGCTCTCTCTCAGCTTTTTGAGAGTTTTGCTCTGTTTCATCACTTCGCCGACCCTTTCAATATCATCGTCATGCATGGCTTCCACCCCAGCTTGGGTTAGTTCATGAATAGAAGCATCGACTGTATCAAAAAGGGCCTTTATCGACTTGGCGATATTGCGATTCACTTCTGCCGTGTTAAACGTGCTGCGCGTTGTTTTACTCAGCTCTTCTTGGGCGGCAAAGAACTCCTTGGGGGGTCTTTCTTCTGCTTTTGTTTCAGCTTCGGCTTGAGACTGAGATGCTTGAGATATTTGCGCCGGTGGGGCTTTAGCGGCGGCGGCAGCTAGAACTGCATCAAACTGTGCTTGTGCCTGCTCCGGCACCGGCGTCGATATCTGGGTTGGAGCTTGAGCTGGGGCTTGAACTTGAACTGACGCCGGAGCTTGAGCTAGAGCTGGAGCTTGAGCTTGAACTAGAGCTTGAGCTTGAATTGGAGCCGGATTTTCAATGTTTGGGTTGGTGATTTGTTGGGCGCTCAATGCCGCGCTTGGCGCACTGTTTTCTACCACCGCGGCGCCATTGCCGGGCATATTGTTGTTTACAGCATAATTAGACGGTCTCGCCTGGGCATTAGCCACCGCCATCTGGGCCGCTTCCTGCCATTTTTGTCGGCTTTGGCTGACGGCTGTCGGCGCGGCATCTTGGAAAAATTCATTTTGCGAAGTGGAAGCAACGGCATAGCTTCTAGCCATGGGCTCTGCTTCCTTGACTAGGGGGCTGACATCGTCGTCATAGGAGCGGTCCAGTTCCACTTTAGGGGCGACTTCGGCAGCAATAGCTTCTTGGGGATTGAATACAAAGTGTTCGTCATAGTTGGCTTCACCCTTGGTCACTTTTATTAATTGGGTGAGCAGCCGGCGTGATAGCGCCGCCAAGCTGTTTAGTCCCACCGTCTGCCCCTCTATAAGCCAGACTGGTTCGGTGACAGAGCTATTGGAGACGCCCAGTCTCATGTCAAGATAAGGTGGAAAATCGGTTTGGCCTGGTTTAAAGCCCATAAGAAATTCAACAGGTAGGAAATAGGCCCTGATGCGCACTTCTTCTCCCTGAATCACCAGGGCGAATTCTTTTGTAGAAAGGTGGCCGATACAGAACTTGATTGGTTTGCCGTGTTCCATATAGTCGGCGGTGGTGCGCATACTGGAAGGTCTTTCGCAGGAGACCTCCCATTGCTTATTTTCTTGCTGCCGGTTGAAGTCGAAAGAGTATCTTTTGAAATTGTCGAAGAGTTTATCGATGACGTTAGCCATAGAAGTAGAGAGTTGATTCTCTTTTGAACCGGCTGCTACCACTTCTTCGGCTTGCTCGATGCGGTCGTCCTTGATAGCCGTCATCCAGCGTTTGGTCTCTTCTCCCGAGAATGAGCTCTGCAAAGAGGCTAATATGCGCTCATTCAGCTCTTGTTCTGCAGAAAAACGATTATCATCTTCGCTCATTTGCGGGCCTCATAGAAGGGAATTGTTAATCTCATATATCTATACCCCCTGAGTCTCCTGCACTAGCAGTCCTCCTATAACAACCAGCAAAACACCCGCCAGGCGGGTTTTTTTGAGCTTTTCCTTGAGAAAGAGTAGGGCAAAAAGATACATAAAAAGTGGGTAGCAGCCCGTTATTACAATAATGTACGAGGCAGTAGCCATTGTCATGGCGAACATATAAGAAATTGTGCCGGCTGAAAGACAAACCGATGAGAGGAAGGAATAGCGCCAGGCTTGAGGCTTTTTGTACTGAACATTTTGTTTGGCCAACTTAGCTACAATAAGCATGATCGCCACGATGGCGGCATCCCAGACGCAGCGGGCAAAATAGACCTTAAAGGGGCTGTCGCTCAAGAGCGCCTTTTTGTCGAACAAACCGGTTAAGCCCCAGAAAAGGGTGGCCAGGCTGCACAAAATCAAGACTTTCAGCTTACTAGTGGGGCGTGAGTTTTGATGCTCACTATTTTCACCAGAATTCTTACTGGCATTGTCACCACTACTATCGGAGGCGCCGATGCAGGCTACCCCTAAACCAATCAGAATCGAACCTAAAAGTCTTTCAGGCACCAGGGCTTCATGTAGGAAAAAATGCGCCAAAATTTGAACGATGAGCGGGTAGCTGGCGGTTATACCCAAGACGAAGCTGGCTTCGGCTCTGCTCATCGCTATTAAATAAAAGAGCATGGCTGAACTGGAGATACTGGAGCCGAGAGCTGTCCAGCCCCAGGTCTCGGGGCAGATTTGCCAGCCATTAGGATAGACCAGTCCCAAAAGCAGAAATATCAGTGGCACTTCCAGCACATAGATAAGATGCTGGTAGATAAGTACTTCCAGGTGCCTGGCTGACTCTAGGGCTTTCTTGTCGAAAATGCCCCAGGTGCTCCAGCAGAGCAAGCAAATGCCGATCAATGAGTTAAGCTGGAAAGAGTTAGACAAGAGCGAAACTTGAGTAAATTGGGAAAGATGCTAGTGATCGGCTTATTCTAATCGGCTTATTATAGTTGACCATGAAAGATAAAACGGAAGAGAAGAATAAAGAGAAGCTCAAGTTCAAGGTCTCAGATGCCAAGGAAGAAGGCAGTCTGAGTGATGAAGAGAAGTTGGCTGCCTTGGAGTCTGAAATCTTAGGCTCAGCTTCGCCAGTTAATTTTGCTGCAAAAGCCACAGAAGCCGGCGGTCTTAAGCCGGTTGCCGCAGAGGTGGCGGTGCCCAAATCTAGTGCGGTTTCCCAATCTAGTCTTTTGGGAAAATTTCCAGGTGGTTTCAATGTCATTTTGTTCTGGGCTTTGCTTTTGTTTTCAGTTTTCTTTTCTGATACGGCTTATGTCAGATGGTTGCTTGTGCCAATCAACCAGTTTGTAGTGACTGTGCACGAGATGAGTCATGCCATCGTGACTGTGCTTACGGGCGGTATCGTCACAGGTATGACCAATGTTTCAGACGGAGCCGGCCACGGCGGACTCACCCAGCACGTAGGCGGTGTAAGTTTTCTCATTGCCCAAGCCGGCTATTTGGGGCAGACTTTTTTTGGTTGTCTTTTGATTTATCTAAGTCAATTCAAAAACTGGTCTAGGCGCATTCTTTATTTGCTTGGAGGCATTGTTTTAGCCGGGGCGATATTCTTTGTATTGCCTGGTTTCCTAGATTTGAATGGTCTTTTGAACGGCAAGTTTTTGCAGGTGATTGGCAGTTTGGTCTGGTCTTTGGCACTGGCTGCCATGTTCTATTTCGCCGGTAAAAAGCTAAATGATGCCACCGCCAATTTGCTCGTGCTTTTTCTTTCAGTGCAGTGCACTCTCAACTCGCTTTCTCTTATCTGGATTCTCTTGCCGCACTCTCTTGGCATGGGTGGCCGGGGCTTTACCGATGCCACAAGTATGCAGGATATTACCGGCATACCGGCTTTTGTCTGGGCCCTTTCTTGGATGCTTACTTCTATAGTGGCATTTTTGTTTACATTGCGATTCACTTACGGCGCATTTTTATTCAAAAAACAGGGTTACATAAAGCCTAAGAAATAGAAGAATCTAAGGGTCAGGGTCTATAACTATTTGGTCGGCGATCAAAGGGGGGTTACCTTGACTATTCGGTTGGTTGAATGCGTACCTAATTTTTCCGAAGGACGCGATAGAAAAATCATCGATGCCATCGCCGATGCGATTGCTGCAGTGAGCGGAGTCAGGCTGCTCGATGTCGACCCGGGCGCCAGTACGAATAGGACTGTCATGACTTTTGTCGCGCCGCCCGAATTGATTGTAGAGGCGGCTTTTCAAGCTATCAGCAAAGCTGCTCAGTTAATTGATATGCGCAAACATAGAGGTGAACATCCGCGCATGGGTGCCACCGATGTTTGCCCCTTTGTGCCGGTCACAGGCGTCTCTATGGAAGACTGTGTCAAGCTGGCGGAAGAGTTGGGAAAACGAGTCGGCGCTCAACTGGGTATACCGGTTTATCTCTATGCAGAAGCGGCGCGCAAAGACAGTCGTCGCAGTCTCGCCGATATCAGGCAGGGTGAGTATGAAGCGCTCTGCGAAAAAATGAAGAGCCCTGATTTTCAGCCGGACTTTGGGCCAGATCAGTTTAATGCCGTCAGTGGTGCCACTGTTATTGGTGCGCGCCCTTTCTTGATTGCTTACAATGTCAATCTCAATACACGCTCAAAGAAATTAGCCAATGAAATTGCCTTGAATATCAGAGAAGCCGGCCGAGCCAAGAGAGACGAACGCGGCGAAATAGTAAAAGATGCAGAGGGCAATACGGTCAAGGTGCCGGGTACCTTGAAAGAATGTCGGGCTGTGGGCTGGTATGTTGATGAGTACGAGCGGGCTCAGGTCTCTATCAATCTCACTAATTTTGAAGTGACCAGTTTGCATGATGCTTTTGACGAAGTTTCAAGACAAGCTGAAAAATTGGGAATGAGAGTGACCGGCTCTGAAATTGTCGGTCTTGTGCCCTTAAAGCCGATGCTTGCCGCCGGTGAGCATTATCTGCGTAAACAAGGTCGCTCTACCGGTGTGCCGGAAGAAGAACTGATTTCATGTGCTGTGCAGTCGCTCGGTCTTTCTGAGCTTAGCCCCTTCAAGCCCGCTGAAAAAATCGTCGAACAGACTGTGGCTGCACCAGGTAAGCATCTGCGTGATATGAGCCTGACAAGTTTTGTGCATGAATTGGCAAGCGAATCACCCGCTCCGGGTGGTGGTTCGGTATCGGCTTTGTGTGGCTCGCTATCGGCTGCCTTGAGCTCAATGGTTGCCAACCTGACTTTCGAAAAGAAAGGTATGGAGCCCTTGAGACCGGAAATGGAAAAGTGGGCCAGGGAAGCGCAAGCTCTGAAGCGTCGTCTGCTCTTTTTTGTGGACGAAGATATGCAAGCGTTCAACGCTATTTTGGAAGCGAGGCGCTTGCCTAAGGGCAGTAAAGAAGAGCGTCACAAGCGCGATATCGCCATAATCGCCGCCAATTGTCGCGCTACTATAGTGCCGCTCACTGTGCTTAAGACTGTCCCCGAACTTTTGCATATTGCCATGGAGATGGTAGAAAAAGGTAATCCCAGTTCTCTTTCTGATGCTGGTGTGGCTGGTCTGGTTGCCCATACAGCTGGGGAAGGTGCTTTTTTTAACGTGCTTATCAACCTGAAAGATTTTGGTGAAAGTGAAGAGGAAGTTACTTTCAACCATAATTGCCGGGTGGAGGCTGAAGCTCTCATCAAAGATGTACGTTTGCAAGCTGAGAAAATTAGAGCTCTTGTACTTGCACGAATCAGTTGATAAAAACAGGCAATAAACAGTTACAATCTCTACTCATTAGCAAGAGACATTTTGGAGGTTACATGGGAACTGCCACCGACAGCAAAGGATTTGGTAGTGCTGTGGCGAACGAATGGGAAACTCCCGACTTTCTCAACGCCCAGAAAAGGCTTGACAAGGCGGCTGAGATTCTCAAGCTCGATTCGAATACTCTCGAACCGATGCGCCATCCCAAGAGGTCTCTTTCGGTAGTGGTGCCTGCCAGAATGGATGACGGCAGTGTGCGGACCTTTATGGGTTATCGGGTGCAGCACGACCTGGCGCTCGGACCCGGCAAAGGCGGCGTGCGTTATCACAACGACGTCACTTTGGGCGAGGTGGCATCAATGGCCATGCTCATGACCTGGAAGTGTTCTTTGATGAATCTGCCTTTTGGCGGAGCCCACGGCGGCATTCGTATGGACCCCAATCAACTTTCGCAAAGAGAATTGGAGAGAATCACCCGCCGCTATACATCTGAGATTTTGGAGCTTATTGGTCCCAGCCAAGATATCGCCGGGCCAGATCTCAATACCGACGAGCAGACCATGGCCTGGATGATGGACACCTATTCGGTCAACCGTGGTTATACAGTGCCTTCTGTTGTCACAGGCAAGCCGCAGTCAATCGGCGGTTCGCTAGGTGTCTTGCAATCTACTGGTTATGGTGTGGCACTGGCTGCCCGCAGGGCTGCTGAATATGCCGGTTTGACCGGTGAACCGACTGTGGTTATTCAAGGGCTTGGGCATGTAGGCTCAGCCGTGGCTCGCAATTTATCTAAAGCTGGTTTCAAGGTGATTGGTGTTTCTGATGCCCATGGCGGTCTGCATAATGCCAAAGGTCTCGATATCGATGCTCTTATGGCTCATATCGATAAGAACGGCAATATGTATGAGTTTCCCTCTGCCGATAAAGTGACAAACGAAGAATTGCTGGAGTTGGAATGTCATATTCTTGCACCATGCGCGGTATCAAACCAGTTGCATGCCGGTAATGCCGATAGGCTCAAGTGTAAGGTGGTTGTCGAAGGCGCCAACAGCCCGACTACCCCTAACGCCGACGATGTGCTCGACTCTAAAGGTGTAGTGGTTGTCCCCGACATTCTGGCTAATGCCGCCGGCGTCACTGTGGGCTACTTCGAATGGGTGCAAGGCTTGATGCGTCTCTTTTGGACCGAAGAAGAGGTCTATAGCCGACTGGAAGGTTTGGTCAACAACGTCTGTACACGTGTTTTTGACAGAGCCAAAGACAAACAGCTATCGTTGCGCATGTCGGCTATGTCGATTGCTGTAGAACGCATTGTCGAAGCCCGCAAACTGAGAGGACTCTATCCTTAAACTAGGATAGTTTGAGGGCTTTGTGCACGCCGGCATTAGAATCAGAGAAATAAGGATCTAAGTCTTTCTCTTTGAGAATGCCATTTTCAGTCACTAGCCCGGTGAGCAGTTCGAAAGGTACTAGATCGAACTGATGATTGAGCACGGCTACGCCTTTGGGGGCGCCTTCCCAAACTTCGCTGCCTGGTCTTTCGTGCTTTTCAAAGTCGAACATACGATCGTCTGAAATGAACTTTTCAGTGCCCGAAAGAGCATAAAGAGGAACTTTCAATTCGCGGCAGGCCACTGCCAACATCCAAGAGCCGACTTTGTTGACGACACCAGCCCTGGTGATGCAATCGACGCCCATAAAGGCGGCGGAGCAGTTGCCTAGTACCAAGCCCAGAGCACTATCGAATGTGTGAATAACTTCTATGCCGCCTGAAGTCAGTCTGGATGCAAGTTTTCTTCCTTCCATCGAGGGTCTGGCTTCGGTGCAAACTACTCTAAAGTAGCGCCCTCTAGCGCGGGCATTTAATAGGCAACTTACAACAGTAGAGCTGAATGAATAAGCAAAGATAAGCTCGCCCGGATCTATCAGGTCATAGGCGATATCGGCGATAGTGGCTGCTGAGGCGCAAAGGGTGCTTTCAAATCTAGTCAAGGCCTGATTGGCTTTTTCAATAATGGCTTCTTTGCTTTGTTCTAGATCAATCGCCTGCAAAACGATATTGCCCATGGAGGTGAGAGGCGCCATGGCCGGTTGTACATCTATCAGAGCTGAGGCTGTCTGGGCAATGATTTCTTTGAGCAGATCGCCATCGTCTCTTTCGCTTGCGCTCAGATTGAGGCTTGCATCGTCTTGAATCTTCAGGGCTGTTTGATAGACGGTGATAGCGCGTAAGGCTATTTCGGCCGCTCCAGAGAGAAGATCATCTTTTATAGGTGCAGTCAGTTCTGTAATTTTCGCCTTTATAGACGAGCTTAATTCACCGCTTTGCATCGTTACCCCCAACCCTTACAATTTCAGTTTAGCCTTTTGACAGCTTAAGCGGGATAAAACTTTAGACTAATCAAGGCTAAGCTTCTCGGCCTCGCCGGCTTGGCGCAGCAGATTGTCGGCTTTGCTCTTTTCAGTTAGATGAGACCAGGGTAATAATTCATCCTTGGGGATCTCGCGAAAGGCGTAGAAGTCAAGATCCGGGATGTCTTCTGGTAGGTTGCGCAGCACTCTTTTCCAGGCGCCCAGGTTCTCGCCTTCGGTGGAGACTTCCTTGATGACTTGCGAAAGTCTCCGATCTCCCCTGGAAATGAGGGCTTGGATATCGCTCCAATTATGACTTTCCGGCCTTACTTCGATGCCAAGTTTGGCGAGATTTTTGCGCAGGTATTCCAGCTTCTTGCCGGCGGCGCGGTCACGTCCGTACCATTGAAAGGGAGTCTGGGCTTTGGGCACAAAGGACGAAACACCGAAGACAAAGCGCATTCTTTTGTGCGCTTTCTTGAGCTTTTGCATCAGCTTTATCGTTTCATCAAGGTCTTCTTGTACTTCAAAGGGCAAACCGGCTATGCCGTAAAACTTGATTCCTTCAAAACCGGCTTTCTCGATTTTGGCTACTGCTGCTTCTATTTCTTCGGTGCTCAGATTCTTCTTCATTATGCCTCTTAGTCTTTCCGAGCCAGATTCGATAGCTATAGTTAGACTTTTCTGTCCCAGTCCTCTGAGCACTGCTAAGACTTCGTCATTGAGACTATCAGCCCGCACTGATGCGATTGAAAGATCTATCTCATGCCTATCTTTTAGACGGGCTGCTAATTTATCAAAAAGAGGATGCTCGGTCACCGAGGGGCCAAGCAGTCCTATTTTATTGGTCACTTGCAGCGCCTCTTCGATGGCTTGCATCATCGTATCTACATCGGTGGCGCGAAAGGGGCGGGTCAGATAACTGGCTAGGCAAAAACGGCATTCCTGGGGGCAAGAGCGCACAACCTCAATGAGGAACCGGTCACTCCAGGTGGTGGCACTACTTAATATCTGCGTATGTACTGCATACTCTTTTGGCGGCGAAAAGTTTTGTCTTTGCACCACTGGTGGTATTGAGGAATCTATCGGATCAATAGATTTTATGGTTGCAAAGTCTGACCTCTTATCGCCGCTACCCTTGTCATAGCTGACAATATAGCGACTAGGCACGTAGAGACCAGGTATCTTTGCCAGTCTATTTAGTATCTCATCGCTATCAATAAGGCTCAGTCCACTTCTCTTAGACTCTTTCAATGACTCTACCAGTGATGGCACGGAAGTTTCCGCGTCTCCCAGCAATATGACGTCGAATAAATCATGGAAAGGTTCTGGATTAGCCGTAAGGACGGGTCCACCGCCGAAGATTATCGGCAATTCCACTCCGCTTTGGGCGAGCTCAAGCCGCTCTTTTCGGCTGAGCGGAATACCCTCTTCTTTGAGTAGTCGGATGATGTTGGCGAAATCCAGTTCCCACGAGACAGTAAAGCCGATAAGGTCGCTGGCGGCTCTTCCTGGCTCTTTTATATCGAGGAAGCAACGCCTAACATTGATCTCCGGGTCTTGTTCCATAAGCCACCAAACAAGCTGGTAGCCCAGCCCAGACATGCCTATTTCATAGGTGTTGGGGAAGTACCAGGCTACCTGCAGAGAGGGGGTCTGGTTCTTGCTAATTTTGGGGGCTAATCTGGTTTCGGTGTTGAACATGCTTAAATCATAAGCCCTGACTGTTTCGGCATTAGCGGTACGGAGGCTGTCAGGGGTCGATATTACTTTGTTCTAAACAAAAAAGAACCGTTTCCGGTTCTTTCTCGAGCTTTTGAATTTGCTTCTTGTCTTCTAGCTGGCTTTTCCGACTTTTGGCAGGTGTTTGTGCCAGTCGGTGTCCAGGCTCTTAAAGAACTGATGGGCATTTAAGACATCGTCATAAGTGATGGGCGGTAGCCCCACCAAGCGGTCTTTATCTCGCTTCGTCCAATCACGCGGATGGCTTTGGGCCGGCTTTACTTGAGCTTTAGGCGTTGTGCCTACGATGGCCACACCGAGTGGGTGTCCGCAAGTGCTGCAAGTAACTCTGACTACCAAAACACCCGGTTCTTCGCGCAAAAGCTGGATGCCGTCAGGCTTAAAGGAATTTGAACAAAAGCGGCATTCTTTCTGTTGGAAGTATTCCTGGATCGCCTGGAAACTGCCACCATGCAGGTTGCCCATTTTATTCCGCCAATTCTAGGTTCCGAAAGGAACGATTTAGTGAAGACTACGTTTTCTTAGTTTTATGACCTGAAAGATGATCTTTCCTGGTGCATCTAAATTAGAAATCCAGTGAAAGGATTATACTTGAACCTTTGTAAATCGCAGCAGTGAAATTTTGCATTTCGGAGAAACTTTCTTTGATAAATGCAGACACCGATTTACAAAACGCCGGCGAGATCGCTCTACGGCGGCTCTCTGAGCCAACTCTCTAAAAAATAAATTTTGTCTGCAAACAGGAGCGCAAAGATAATGACGCATATTGAAGAAATATCGGCGATGGAAATCCTGGATTCACGCGGGAATCCGACAGTAGAAGTTACAGTTGCCCTCACCAGTGGTGCCATGGGCCGAGCTGCGGTTCCATCGGGCGCTTCTACCGGCAGCTTTGAAGCCGTGGAACTGCGCGATAAAGACGAGAAGCGCTATCACGGTAAAGGCGTTCTCAAGGCTATCGAAAATATACATGATGTGATTGCCGAACATTTGATTGGTATGGATGCCGTAGAGCAAGTGGCCATCGACCAGGCTTTGCTCGATCTCGATGGTACTGATAATAAATCGAAACTTGGTGCTAATGCCACCCTTGGTGTCAGTCTTGCTGTTGCAAAGGCTGCCGCAGAAGCGCTCGGAATGCCGCTTTTTAGATATGTAGGCGGTGTTAATGCCAATATTCTTCCTGTACCGATGATGAATATTCTCAACGGCGGAAAGCATGCCCAAGACGGCGTCGACTTTCAGGAATTCATGATTGTTCCTTTGGGTGCATCCAGCTTTTCGGAATGCCTGCGTTGGGGTGCTGAGATTTATCAGGCACTAAAGGCAGTGCTTCATAAGAAGGGTCTTGGCACCGGGGTTGGTGACGAAGGCGGCTTCGCTCCTTCTTTGAAAACCAATGAAGCGGCTCTCGAGCTAATCATGGAAGCCATCGAGAAGGCTCATCTCAAGCCTGGTTCGCAGATTGCCCTAGCACTTGACCCTGCTTCCACCGAGTTTTATCAGTCGGGTAAATATGTACTCGCTACAGAAAACAAATCTCTTTCCAGTAAAGAGATGGTGAAAGTGTATGAGAATATGGTCAACAACTTCCCCATCGTTTCTATCGAAGACGGTTTGGCTGAAGACGACTGGGATGGCTGGAAAGAACTCACCGATGCCATTGGTGCTAAGTGCCAATTGGTTGGCGATGATCTTTTCGTCACCAATACCAAGAGACTTCAGCGTGGTATCGAACTTGGTGTCGGTAATGCCATTTTGATCAAGCCAAATCAGATTGGTACTTTAACTGAAACCATCGAAGCCGTAAGTTTGGCTAGAGAGAATGGCTACGGCAGCGTGCTTTCCCACAGATCGGGCGAGACCGAAGACGCCACCATTGCCGATTTGGCTGTGGCATTAGGTACCGGCCAGATCAAGACCGGTGCACCGTGTCGTTCGGAGCGCACTGCTAAGTACAATCAGTTGCTGCGCATAGAACATGTACTCGGCAATCAAGCCCGCTTCAGAGCTGAAAAATCATTTGCTCAGAATCGCGCCTCTGCCAAGCAAATGGCTTGTGCCGGCAAATAAATCATGTAGACCAAAAATCAGGTCGAGTCGATAAAAGGCAATATAAATAGAGAGGAGAGGGCGACCTCTCCTCTCTATTTGCTAGCTACGCTGCGATTATCTTCTGCTACTCTGCGCAAGACTGATATGGTTCTGTAGCGGCCGACATATTGCCCATTTATATATTGGTCCACATAACTCTTAGCTTTTATTAGGTCATCGGTTTCTTGCAGATATTGGTCACGGGTGCGGGCAGCCCAGGCGCCCTGCACTTTCTCGCCGAAATAATAGGAAGTAGTGTCGGCTTTAGCTTCATTGCCGTTAAAGCTTACAGTCAGGCATTTATTTCTCACCCAGCCCGGCTGATAATGGCGCATTTCGATGCGTCCGTCGGCAGTGGGAATGAAATGCACCTCTGACTGCACTTTAGTGCCGGGCAGTACAGTCGGTACTGAAGATTCGGTGATTGTCGTCTCGCAGACCCACTTGCCGGCGTAATGGGTGGGGAAGGTATTGGGAATGAGGGCGCCCGGTTGCACTCCAGGCGAGGCGTTTTCATCTGCCACTTCCACTTCTTCCAACTGACCGTTGAGAACCACCGCTTCAGCCGGCGCAATCGAAATCAGAGCCAGGCACATACCCATATAAAGGGCTGCTGTCACGATGTTTATGAGAGCTGATTTAGGCGCTTTGGCAATTTTACGACCGGACATGGCTGGCTACCTGATCTAGGGCTGCTTCTCTAAGTCCATAATTCCCTTGAAAACGAAATCCTAAGCGTGTCAAGGGTTAGACCCATATAAGTCGAGCTCATTCGCTTACCCTTCCCATCTTGAACCATTGAGGAAAACCTAAGTTATTCAGGCTATTGGAAAGTTGCTGCTACCATAAAACTTTACGTTTTGGAGCGTGCTTTCCAGAGGGGGATTCAGGTGAGTAATAGAACTGCCATGGCTTCGGAAATTAAGGATATTGAACTGGCTGGCTTGGGCAAGCAGCGTATCGATTGGGCTTCGGCCGATATGCCTGTTCTCGGCATGATTACCGCTCGGTTTGAAAAGGAGAAGCCCTTCAAGGGTCTTAGAGTTTCTGTTTGCGCCCACGTAACCAGCGAAACTGCTAATTTGGCCAAGGCTCTGGTGGCCGGCGGCGCCGACTGCGTATTGATTGCTTCTAATCCTTTGTCTACCCAAGATGATGTTGCCGCCTCTTTGGTGAAAGACTTGGGCATGTCGGTTTATGCCATAAAGGGTGAGGACATACCCACCTATCATAGACATATCAATATTGCCCTTGATCACAAACCGCATCTCGTTATCGATGACGGTTCCGACTTGGTTGCCACACTCTTGCAAGAGCGTCAGGCTCAAGTTTCAGAAATTATCGGTACCACTGAAGAAACCACTACTGGTATCACTCGCCTGAAGGCTATGGAGCGTGATAACGCTCTTAAATTCCCTGCTATGGCTGTTAACGATGCTCAGACCAAGCATATGTTCGATAATCGTTATGGTACCGGTCAATCTACTCTAGATGGTATTATCCGCGCCACCAATAGATTGGTCGCCGGTCGCACTGTCGTCGTACTTGGCTATGGTTGGTGCGGCAAAGGCACCGCTATGAGAGCCAGGGGCTTGGGCGCCAATGTCATAGTTACCGAAGTTGATTCCATTAAGGCCATTGAAGCGGTTATGGATGGCTTCAGAGTGATGCCCATCGACGAGGCTGCATCGCTTGGAGACTTGTTCATTACAGTGACTGGCAATCGTCATGTCATAGACAAAGCTCATTTTGAAAGAATGAAAGACGGTGCCATTGTTTGTAACTCTGGTCACTTCGACCTCGAACTCAATCTCACCGCCCTTGAGAAGATGGCTAAGCATCGTAAAGAAGTCCGTCCGCTCATGGAAGAATTTGAACTGAAGAACGGACATCGCATTTATGTGCTGGCCCAAGGGCGCTTGGTTAATCTCTCTTGTGCTGAAGGTCACCCGGCTTCAGTTATGGATATGAGCTTTGCCAACCAAGCTTTGGCGCTTGAGTATCTTGTCAAGCACAAGGGTAAGCTTGAGCACAAGGTCTATACCTTGCCGGCTGAAGTTGATCATGAGATTGCCTCGCTCAAGCTAAAGTCGATGGGAATAGCTATCGATAAGCTGACATCTGAGATGACTGAATATATGAATTCTTGGAAGACCGGTACATAAGATCGGTACTTAAGATCGGCTAGGTTGCAAAAGAAAAGGACCGGCATTTGCCGGTCCTTTTCTTTTGCTTACCTTAATTGCTGGCTCTGCACTTGCTGGCTCTGCCAATTAGTTAATCTTTTGGAACATGTAGCCAATACCTCTGGCTGTCAAGATGAGGTCTGGGTTGGATGAGTCTTCTTCGAGCTTGGAGCGCAATCTACTTATATGCACGTCCACTACCCTGGTATCGATACGATGATCCGGCGGATAAGCCCAAACTTGCTGAAGGATTTCACCTCTAGAATAAGGTTTGCCTGAATTGGTCACCAGCAGTTCAAGCAAGCTGAATTCCATTCCAGTTAATCGGATGCGCTCGTTTTTGCGAGTCACTTGGCGTTTGTTCAAATCGATCTTGAGGTTGCCAATGGTGATTACATTGGTGCTCTTGCTTTGTCCTACCTCTTGAGTTCTCTCGACTGTCCTTCTCAAAACAGCTTTTATGCGAGCTTCCAGTTCGGACGGGCTGAAAGGTTTGACGACATAATCGTCTGCTCCGATTTCAAGACCTTGAATACGATTTGAAACATCAGCTACGGCTGTGAGCATGATTATTGGGGTGTCGGAAGTTTTGCGGATTTCGCGACAGACTTCATAGCCATCCATCTTAGGCAGCATGACGTCTAGGATGACCAGATCCGGTTGAAAAGCGTTGAACTGCTCTAGCGCTTCCTGTCCGTCCGCCGCTGTGGCGACGTTATAACCGGCTAGTTTCAATCTGGTTTCCAGAATGCGACGAATAGAAGCTTCGTCGTCTACTACCAGCACCTTCTCCTGTTCGGAAGAGTTTTCCACTGCTAAGTCCTTCCTGCGTTCTGTATTGCAATTGAATCTCTGGATCGGCCTGCCAACGCAAAGACCTATCCTTAGTAAGAGAATATACCACTTATTAAGCCGAGCGCGAGGGATAAGGCTGCTTGATAAGTCTACCTGCCTGCGGTCATGGCGCGATTTCGGGCAATTTGTGAAGAAGAGTGCAGTGAGTCTTCTTATAAATAAGGAAGACTGTCTTTGCGACAAGCTCTTATCAACTCGAAATATTGCATCGCTTACGAAGAGGAACGACTGATAAGCCTTCTTGCCAAAGAAATGGGCGAAAATTTTCAGAAATTAGCAGAAATTCATGGTGCCGCCTGTGGTGCCATCTGCATATCTGAGGCTTGGGCGCTGCATATCCGATCCGGCTTGTCGCTGGCTTGACATTCCTATTTACTACTTACGATCGTGCACCACGGGCGGTTGTCAGGTGGCTTTTGTTGCAGTTGTTGCGATCGCCGGAACCCTTCTCTCCTGGCTAATTGGCGGGTTGTGAAGAGGCAAGTGTTAAGTCAATGTTCAATGTGTGGGCGCTCTGAAAAAAGATTCGTGCAGATATGGGGCAGTCGTGTTAAGCTTCTGTACTGGTCGGTCCTGTACCGGCGTTACCATGAGTGCTCCCAGTGTCAAGTGTTAAGGAAATTAGGTCGGGAGTTCATAGAGGGAGAGTGGAATGAATAAGCCCCAGTTGAGCTTAGCTTTGAGTCTTTCGTTAGTGCTGCTCCAGGCTAATACGCTGACTGCCAAGTCTGAACCGCAAGGTGCCATCTGGCAACAGATGTCTGGTTCTGGCGTCGCGAAAGCATCGCAGAGAGCTGTCGCTGCCAAGAGCGCTGTTAAGTCGACAAAAGCTGTAACAGCAAATACAAAAGAATTAGATCCTCACGCAATGCTCTTCCTTTCAGGCAAGAGCAAAGAAGTCGGTGCTGGTGGCGCTGCTCCTGCAGCAGCCTTGACCATACACCCGGCTCTTCCGCTTGAAGAGATCGCCGCCGCCCCAGTCGGCGCCGCCACCATGGGTGGTGATATCAAGCCTGGTGAAGCCCAGGTTTATCCGGAAGTAGCTCAAACCGAAGCGCCGGTAGTCGCTCCAAAGATTGCCGCTCTTCCTTCTTCCGCTTTGACCAGCGCTTCCTCCAAGCAGTTAGTCGCTCAGCTTGCCCCAGACCACATCATGGCTCAGGCTGACCACTCCACCCTCACTCCTCAGCCTATTCCTCCAGTCGTTACCGGTACTCTAGATTTCGAAGAGTACAAAGTAACCAACATCATCGACCTTAAGACCCAACAGTCACGCACCTTCAAGCTCAAGAACAAGATCGTGAGAACTTCCATCTCTGATCCTGGCATCGCTGAGCCTGTAGTCGTGTCTGAGAACCAACTCGTGCTCCTCGGTAAATCAGCCGGTACTTGCACCATGGTTCTCTGGGATGATGCCGGTAACTCGGTAGCTCTCGACCTGCGCGTCAGCCGCGACTACTCGCAGCTGCAAGCAACCCTGCGCGAGATCGATCCTCGTATCATCGTTAAGGCTTTCTCGGTGGCAGGTTCCGACCGAGTTCTCCTCACTGGCGACGTTGATCACCCCGAGTCAATCATCAAAGCTTTCGCTGCATCCAACGTATTTATGGATGACCGCGGTATGAACATCCAAGTGGCCAATAGCCGCATCCTAGCTGGTCGTATCGGTGAACAGGGCGGTACTTCCGCTACTTCATCCTCGGTTGGTCAGCTTGCCACCATCGGTAGCGTTGACCGCTACACCTACTTCAGCAACCTTGCCAATAACATCGGTAAGTCTCAAGTTATGGTTTCTGACGGTGGTCGCGTTACCTCCCTCGTCAAGGTTCGCAAAGTGCCTCTGATCGTGTTGCACGTCACCTTCTTGGAGATGAACACCACATCGGCTCGCGAATTGGCGATGAACCTTGGCTTCGGTGTAGCGAACAAGAGTTTCTCCTTCGGTGTCGGTGGTAGTACAAGTGCTGCTGTAGCTGCCAACCAAGGCGTTCCTTATATCTCTAACCCTGGTCTCAGGCAGTTCCAGACCGCCCTCGGTCTCGGCGCTGGTCCTTATCAGAACCCATTGGGTGGTGTTGACGTGCCTGTCAATACTCCTCAGGCTCTGACCTTCGACCCTCGTGGTCCTGTTGTTCAGCCGGTTAACTTCATCGGTGGAGCCGGTATCGGTCAGAACATTGTTTACGGTCCCACCGCACTCTTGACCCAGGCTAACTTGCTTGGATCTCCTGGTGGTGTCAACTTCGCACCTGGTTTGAGCGGCAACATGTTTACCGGTCAGAGCAACTGGGGCGGCAGAACTGCCTTTTCTCTAAACCCGACAGTGCAAGGCATCATCGGTCAGAGAAGAGCACGTGTGCTTGCTGAACCGACCCTTGTCACCATATCTGGTGAGCGTGCCTCCTTCCTGGCCGGCGGTGAGATTCCAATCCTCCAGGCTGTAGCTGCCGCTGGTGCTGCTCAGCAGTCCGTCGTGTTTGAACCTTTCGGCATGAGAATCAACATGATTCCTGTGCTTCAAGACAACGGCACAATCAACTTAGAAATTTCGCCAGAAGAGCGTCTCTTGGCTAACAACTTGGCTCTTTCCACCATCGCTGGTGGTAACGGTGTCGTCCCTGGTTTCACCACCAGAAAGACCCAGACAATTGTTGAACTCAAGCCTGGTCAAGAACTCTATATCGCCGGTTTGGTATCAACCAACGTCGGTAGAGAAATAACCAAGATGCCTGTCTTGGGTGAAGTGCCGGTACTCGGTGCCCTCTACAGATCGAAAGCCTTCAACAAGAACGAAAGCGAACTTGTGATTGCTGTGAGACCTGAGATTATCCTTCCTGGTACTCCTGGTCAGCTCAAGCTTCCCGAAGAGATTGGTCGTGTTGAAGGACCTCGTGACCTCAACATGTTCCAAGTTGAACCTTCTGTCATCGACGAGCGCTACTACACATCGGGTAGAGCAGAACGTCACCAGAAGACTTCACCCACTCTGCCTGAAGGCGCTCCGGTTCCAGATAACGAATAAGTCTTCCGAACCAAGCGATAGAGAAATTGAAAAGAGCCAACTTTGGTTGGCTCTTTTCTTTTGTCTCGACAGCAAAGGTTCCGGCTTGGGTTAAAAAAATTTGATTAAAGTTTGATATTTCTCTTGCATATTTAGCAGTGACGCTACTAGCAGACGTCGTGCACCACAGGCGGTTGTCAATTGCTTGTCGGCGTTGTCTTTGAAACCTGGCTTGCTGAGCCTGAGTTCACTATCGACAAAAGTTGAACTTGATTGTTAACTTGATGTTGAAAGTGCCACCAGTCTGAAAAAATATTGGTGCATTGTCCGGGCAATCGTGTTAAGCTTCTGTACTGGTCGGTCCTGTACCGGCATTACCATGAGTGCTCCCAGAGTCGCTAAAAATTGGAAAATAAGTGGGGAGTTGTAGAGGGAGAGTGGAATGAATAAGCCCAAATTGAGCTTAGCTTTGAGCCTTTCTGTGATGGCGCTGCAATTTGTTGCACCGGCTGCCAAGGCAGACGAGGTTGGCAAGTTCGCTCCAGATCAGGTCATTGCCCAAGCGGCTGCTGATCAGAGCAACTTTGTCACGGCTCAGCCGATTCCGCCGGTGGTGACTGGCGTAGTTGAGTTCGAAGAGTTTAAGACTACAAGCGCAATCGATCTGAAAGTTTCTCAGTCGAGAACTTTCAAGTTCAAAAACAAAGTTGTACGTACATCAATAAGTGACCCCAGCATTGCCGAACCGGTCGTGGTTTCTGAGAACCAGATGGTACTCCTCGGCAAGAGCCAAGGCACCTGCACCATGCTCCTTTGGGACGATGCAGGCAACTCCATCAACGTAGACCTGAGAGTCTCCAAAGATTACTCCCAGCTCCAAGCTACTCTCAGAGAAATCGATCCCCGTATCATCGTTAAGGCTTATTCAGTAGGTGGTTCAGACCGCGTTCTCTTGACCGGCGATGTCGACCACCCCGAATCAATTATCAGAGCCTTCGCTGCATCCAACGTATTTATGGATGACCGCGGTATGAACATCCAAGTCGCCAACAGCCGCATTGTGGCCGGCAGGTTGGGTGAACAAGGTGGTGCTGGCGGCGGCGGTGCCGCTGGTGGTGGTGGTGGTACCGGTAGACTGGCGCAGATTGCTTCGGTTGACCAATACACCTTCTTCGGCAACATCCCCAATAACATCGGTAAAGCCCAGGTTATGGTTTCCGATGGCGGTCGCGTTACCTCCCTCGTTAAAGTCCGTAAAGTGCCGCTAATCGCTCTGCACGTGACCTTCATGGAAATGAACACGGCTGCTGCTCGCGAGCTCGGTACACAACTCGGTTTCGGTGTTGCTGGTAGAGGTTTCGCCTTCGGTATCGGTGGTCCTGCTCCATCGGCTAACGTTGGTAACCCTGCTGCCCTTCTGCAATCCAACCCAGGCTTCCGCTACTTGCAAGGTTTGACCGCTGCGACAGCCGGTATCCAGGCTCCTTACGGAGACTTCTCCGCTGTACCTGGTCTGACCCTCGCTCAACGTGGTGCCACAAACCCTCAGTTGGTCGGTACTCTTAGACCCGTTTCCTTCACAACTGCTGCTGGTGGCGTTCTCGGTATAGCTCAGCCGATTCCGTTGACAGCTCCTGCTGCTCTGCTTCAGCAAGCCATCTTGCTTGCCTCTCCCGGTGGTGCGACCTTCAACCCCGGCGGCTTGATCAACATGTTCACCGGTATTTCCAACTTCGGTAACGGTACCGGTCCGCAGTTCTCCATCAACCCGACCATCCAAGGCATCATCTCCCAGCGCCGTGCTCGCGTTCTCGCTGAGCCGACCCTGGTCACCATATCTGGTGAGAGAGCCGCCTTCTTGGCTGGTGGTGAGATCCCGATCATTCAGCAGATCGCTACAGCTGGTGCCGCTCTTACCTCGGTTACCTTCGAACCGTTCGGTATGAGACTAAACATGATTCCTGTTCTCCAGGAAAATGGAACAATCAACCTCCAAATTTCTCCTGAAGAAAGAATCCTCTCTGCAGAACTAGCCTTCTCGTTGGGCGGCGCTGCTAACCAACAGATTCCTGGATTCACAACCAGAAAGAGCCAGACCATCGTAGAATTGAAGCCTGGACAAGAGCTTTATCTCTGCGGTTTGGTCAGCACCAACAACGGTCGTGAATTGACCAAGCTACCAATGCTCGGTGAAGTTCCGGTACTCGGCGCGCTCTACCGTTCCAAAGCGTTCAACAAAAACGAGAGCGAATTGGTTGTTGCCGTCAGACCTGAGATCATCTTGCCCGGTACTCCCGGTCAGCTCAAGTTGCCCGAAGAAATCGGTCGTGTTGAAGGTCCTCGTGACATGAACATGTTCCAAGTTGAACCGACTGTTGTTGACGAACGTCACTACACCACCGGTCGTGCGGAACGACACCAGAAGACCTCTCCGACCTTGCCTGAAGGCGCTCCTGTTCCAGATAACGAATAAGAACGGGTCAAGTAATGATAAAGAGGGAGGCATTGCCTCCCTCTTTAGTTTTAGGACCGCTCCGATAATTGGTGGGAGCGGTCCTATGTTTTTAGTTGTTAGTTGACTGAGCGACTTAAACTTAGCGACGCTTGCTTGCCTTCTTAGTTATTCGCGCTTCGTTGGCTTCCATAAAGTTCAAGACTTCTCTAGGATATTCGTCTGAAAGGCTGCGCATAATCTGTTTGATGGCTTCTTCGACAAATTGCTCGCGGTTATAGCGAGGCACATAGACATTGGCTAGTCCAGCCTTGTCTACAATCTTGAGCAGTTCTTTTTCCGAGAGACGAACCATAGTGGTCATGACAGTAGTGTAAGCAATGTCTCTTTTCACTTTGAGGGCGTCAAAGACATCTCTGACAGTTGTAGTAGGGTTGGCCAATTTCCAGACTAATTCCATGATTTCACACTCGAGGTCGCCTAGAAACTTTTGAAGACCGCTTTGATTGATGCGGAAAGATGCGTTTTCGTCTTGTAATCTCATCACTTAATTTCCTTACCACTACAGACCATCGTAACATATCCTGCGTAGCTTGATAGTACTATTTGCTGTTGTTTATATTTAAAGTGCATATACTGCCTGCGTGCGAGCTTCAGTGCCTGGGCTCTTGCTCTGGCTTGGCTTTATTGGTTATTCTCTAAGGCGTTGTCTGAATTTATTGGAGGAACCTTGGCCCTTCCCAAAAAACCCGTTGTCTTTCTTGATCGAGACGGTACTCTCAATGTAGAGGCGGGCTATATTCGAGACTTGAATAACTTGAACCTGATTGAAGGCGCCGGTGATGCGGTGCGGCTTATGAATGAAGCCGGTATAGCCTGCGTTTTGACTACCAATCAGACTGGCGCGGCTCGGGGCTATTATCTCGAGTCGCATATTTTGGACCTCAACCAGCGCTTGGTCCAGCTTTTGGCTGGTCATGGCGCCAAGCTCGATGCCGTCTATTATTGCCCCCATTTAAGTGCGCAGGAAGGCGGCACTGTTAGTCCTTACAATATCGAGTGTAATTGTCGTAAACCGGCTCCGGGACTAGTCGAGAAAGCCTTTCTTGAAAATGAAGAGCTTGATAGAAGCCGGGCTTTCGTCGTCGGCGATAAAGCTACCGATGTGGAGTTAGCTCATAACTGCGGGGCTAAAGGAATTCTGGTCGAGACCGGCTATGGTAAAGAGGTCTTGGCGGGCACTTATCAGTGGCAGGTTCAGCCCGATTTTCAAGCCGGCTCAATAGTAGAAGCGGCTCGTTGGATTATCGAACAACTAGGTTAGTGCTTGGTGCTGCTTTAGAAACTGAAGCGTGAACGCAACAAAAGGCTGACTTCGCTAAGTAAAGACGGCATGTCGAAGGGCTTGGGCAGGTAAAGGTCGGCGCCCGCCTCTAGGGCGAGTGACTGGTCGGGATGAGATGTGGCCATAACAATCCAGATTTTGGAAAGTTCTTCATCCGACTTTAGCTCGCGGCAGAGCTTCCAGCCGTCCAGTTTGCGCCCAGTCAGATTTGATTCAAGCAAAATCAGGTCTGGATGCGGCTCGTAGCGGGCCAATTCCAGGGCATCATCGGCCGAGCTGGTTACTTGTACTGTATAGCCTTCTAGGGCGAGGGTCTCTTGCAAGAGACAGGCCATGGCTCCATCTGGTTCCACAACCAAGATACGAGTCGTGCGCTCGCAAAATTCTTGTTCGTTTTGTTCAGACCCGGCATTACCGCTCTGGGCATCTTGACCTACCGGCAGCGGATAAGGGACTTCGTCGGCATTCGTTTCTGAGATCCAGCAGCTGCCTTGCTTTTGCTTGGCCAGATAGCGATAGTCTCTGGCCGTAGTGAGCACATCGACATATGATTGAAACTTGCGTGTGGTACTGCTGACGATACCGCAGGCGATGGAAATTAACGGAACTCTTCGGCGAATACCACCTCGCCCGGTCGAGATCAGGTAACCCCTTTCTATATCGCCCTTAGGATAGAAGCGGGAACTGATGCTGTCGAATTGTCTACAAATTAGTTCAGCTTTCTTTTCGGCTAATTCAGGTCTGGTCACCATCAAGAAATCATCGGCTTCGATATGACCAACAAATTCGTTGTCGTCGGCTATATCAGTGAGAATCGCTGCCAAGGCTTTGATCAGCTGATCACCTGCTAGGTCTCCATAAGTTTCGTTATAGACCCTGATTTTATTGAGGTCGATAGAAATAGCCGCCCAATGTCTATCGCTATAAAGACATTGTTCGAGCATCCTTCTTATCTGGTTTGGACCCGGCAATTGTGTCAGTTGGTGTGAAAATTCTTCCTGCCTGCGCCTGAGGTGGGCAAGAACCCTGATTGCCAGCTCGTTTTTGTCGATAGGATCACCAAGCACATCGTCGGCGCCATAGCGAAAGGCGTTGATTCTTTCGGTGACATCGGTAGATGGATGCAGCAAGACCAGCACCGGCCGTGGTGGCGCTAACGTGGCTCTCACCTGTTGGCAATAAAGTCGACCATCACCGCCTTCGCTGCCTTCCAGCTGGTTGGGCAAGATTATAATGTCTGGGTGTAGAAAGGAAAGCAGTTCGTTCGCCTCTTCGAAGGATGTGGCGGCATGAACTTTAGCACCGGTCTTTTCTAGAACTTGTGAAAACTCGGCAGCCTGTCTGGGCTGGTTGATAATCAAGATCACCGGTGTGGGCAAAAGCATATTAACCTCTGCCTCGGGCTGCTTGTTGTTCGGGGGTGGCTGCGGGTAGCTTGACTGTAAATGTGGTGGAACCAGGTACACTCTCTACAGTGATTTGTCCGCCTAAGGCAAGCACCAGAGAGCGGGTGATATAGAGTCCCAAGCCTGTGCCTTCGGTCTGTCTAACCAGTGGGTTATCTAGTCTGCCGAACTTTGAAAAGACTTGAGGGAGGTGCTCTTCCGGTATTCCTACACCTTGATCGCAGACGCTGAATTCGACCATCTCTGGTGTATCTTGTATGCCTTTGGCTGTGATCGTTACCGTGGTGCCGGCTTGCGAATACTTGATGGCATTGTCGATAAGATTGGTGAGAATTTGTTCGAGCCGGTCGGCATCGGCCCAGACCGGTGTCAGCCCTGGTGGTATCTGTAGTATCACGGAGTGCTTCTTGGCTTTATCAGCCAGGTTCTGCTGCACCCTTTCGATTGCTTCTTTTAAGTCTAGAGCTCTAATTGTTAGTTGCAGCTTCTTCGACTCCAGCCTTGATACGGCTAGTAGATCTTCCACCAGCCTGGTGAGCCTATCTGCCTGGTCTTTGATGATGCCGACATAGCGTCTCTGCTGCGAGCTGTCGAGGCGGTCGCCGGCCCTCAATATGGTGTCGGCAAAGCCTTTGATACTGGTGAGCGGCGTACGCAACTCGTGCGAAACCGTGCTGACGAATTCGGTTTGGGCTTGTTGCAGGGAATTGGCTTGAATAACATAAATGATGGTCAAATGACCATCTGGTTTTCCGCTCTTTTGATTGAAGAGAGGAAAGCGGGCTGCGGGCATGATCAGCTCGGAGCCGGTGCGACTCAATATAGTGACGGCTTGCGTGTCGCCAGCCGACTCTGCCTCACTAATGTCAGCATTTATATTCTGACCGAGTGTTTTTTCTTCGGCGTGTTCCCAATCTGCTACTACTAGATTGGCCAGACTTGTGCCGATCAGTTCTTCGACAGCGGCACCCACCAGTTTGGCAAAAGATGGATTGGTGGTGGTAATTGTGCCGGCGCAGTCGGTGACTATTACGGCGTCGGCCGAATAGAGCAGGAGCGTGCGGTAGATTTCTTCGGTTTGAAGAGACATCTTTATCTATTCTAAATAATGAGGGCTTTCAGTAAGTCTCGCGGACGCTGAATTAGCGCCCCTGTCGTAAAGTTAACACCAGTTAGTCGGTGCTCGGTGCATTACAACCTACTCTTAAGATTTAGTCCGCTAAGTTGTCATATCGAGCAAGAGCCTTAGCCTGGTCTCATCGGTCAGGTAAAGGAATCCTATCAGGGCTTCAAAAGCCGTGGCTTGGCGCAGAGTGGCTTGTTCGACATTTCGTCTTATGCCGGCCTTGAGATTGCGGGCACGGCGGACGATATCGTTTTCTTCCTCTGTCAGGTGTGGCTTGAGTGCCAAAAGCAGTCTTGCTTGCTCTTTTGAATTAACCCTGCCCACAACTTTGTCGTGCAATTTGCGCACAGTGCTTTGTTCTAAAATTTGACGCTGTCTTTCATAGAGTTCAAAAACAGCGTCACCAAGATGGGCCAGACTTCTCAAGTCGAGCTCCTTCACCGCTCTCTGTCTTTCTTCTTGTGCCAAGTCGGGCATAAAACTGAGATCAAAGAGCATAGTGACTTACTTCCGCGCTTCGGCTTCCATCGCTTCTTGTAAGGGATTCCGGGCAATAGTGGCTTTCATCTTGCCTGAAAGACTTTCAAGTAACGAGCTTACGGCAAACTTGGGCAGCGTACCAGCCATTCTTTTGAAGCGCCATGGTTCTTTGATAAGACGATAGAGCCACTCTAGGTGTAATTTCTGATAGGTTTCCGGCGCCCTTTGTACATAGCCGGTCCAGACGTCGAAAGAGCCGCCAACACCAATCATGACTGTGTTGGGAAACTTAGGGCGATGCTTATGGATGAAATATTCCTGCCTTGGTACTCCAAGAGCGACCAGAAGCAAATCAGGACTCTCTGCTGCCAGTTCTTCCACAACTTTGGCTTCTTCCTCTTCTTTGAAGTAGCCATTGATTGCTGCTGTCAGCTTGATACCTGGATATTTCTCTTTCACAACTTTGATCAGGTTCTCCATCACTTCGGGTTTTCCACCCAGAAGTGCAACTTTCTTGCCTAATCTGTTTGCTGTTTCAAGTGTGTTTGCTGCCAGTTCGATACCCGGCAAACGGCTGACCTTTTCAAATTCTGCTCCGCGAGCGCGTAAGGCCAAAATTACTCCGGCGCCGTCTGGGACAACTAAATCAGCTTTCTCGATGATTTGGCCCAGTTCGTTATTGCTAAGCGACTGCATGGTCATTTCGGCATTGAGTGTGACAACATGCATGGGCTTATGGTTTTGCCAAAACTCGCCAATCAGATTGAGGGCATCTACCATAGAGACTATGTCGACCGGGTAGCCTAAGACATAGGCTCTGGCTATGCCGCGATTTTGCAGATTTTGTGCACTTAAGTTGTTCAATTTACTTGCCTCAATCGGAGAGAATTTTAGCCAGAAGCGCCTTGTTCTGACAAGCCGCCTGTCTCATTCTGAGCAGATGATTTGCTGATTTTGACTGATTTATATAATTCTGAAGATCTATGGCGTAGTCACTTTCTTTCTCTGTCTGCAGAGGTAGCGAAAGAGCTTCGAATTCCTCAAGCACATGCGTTACTTTGGGGTCGTAGGCTAAACCAGCTACCGGTATATTTTGAGAGAGCGCCATGATAAGAGAATGCAGCCTCATACCTACTAGAAAATCAGCTTGGGCGATGAGGGCTAGCCACTGGCTTGGCTTTTCAATCAAAGTGAAATCTAGTGGGAGGTCCTTGCCCCCAAGCTTGAGCCATTCATTGGTAAATACCGCCAAAGGTTCTTGATCTTGATTTTTTTGCAAAGGCAAAGCCAGGAGTGTATAGTCGCCGCCAAATGTCTTGCTTAGACTTTTGGCAAGCAGGCGAATCTGCCCTTCCCCAAACTTCTCTAGTTTGCGCAAAGAGAGGGCTAAAATTTTTCCTTGTTGTTCTTTCAGTTTTTCGGCAATGCCGGGCGGCAAGGCGCTCGGCTCCATCAACCAAACCGGGTCGCCGGTTTCATGAGCCGGCAAGCGCCATTCTTGCAATAAGGCTAGCGATTTTGAGTCTCTTACTGCAATGAGCGTGGGCTGAGCCAAGGCTAGTCTGGTAATCAACTTTCCCAGTGCGGTCTTAAGGGGACCCAGTCCCTGAGCGTAAATAAAGGTTGGTGCACCGCAGGCAGTGGCAATCGAAATGAGCCCGCCGTAGTAGATGACAGACTTGACCGATTCGGTGTCTTGGAAAAGTCCGCCGCCTCCACTGACAAAGAGTCGGGCTTGTCTAAGTTGGGCGGCTATCTCAGGCAGTCGCCAACGGTTTATGGCATCAACGCCATAACGTTTCTTTGTGGTTTCCGGGTCTTGCGAAAGTACGACAATATTTTGGGGATCTGAAAATTCTTTGAGTTCAGAGGTTAGAACTTCTAGAATGGCCTCGTCGCCAAGATTATCGAAGCCATAGTAGCCCGATACGACAATTTTTTTGCGAGTGTCTGAAACCTTCATTTGCGTTATATTATCAGTTGCCCAGGCAATTTCGCCCAAGCAGAAGGCAAGTTTTTCAAAGTGGAATATATGCCATCTATATCCAGCCTCTTCTCGGCGCTTGCAAAAGCGCCACAAAGTGAGGCGCTCAGTTTTCGCCCGGTGGGCATGGTCGAGCTTGTGCGGCTGTTGCAAGCATCTCAATTGGTGCTGCCCCATAACTCTCAGTTAGCAGCTGATTTTTTGTATTTGGTAGACCAGACAAGAGGCGATCGCGATCTTGCCTGCCTAGACATGTCGGCTTTTTTCGGGCAATGCGAGTACGTGGTTTCAGATCTTGTGGCTGAATTTCAAGCTGGTACAGCTTTGTCTTTTGTGCAAGAGCAACTGGCCGGGCAGATATTCCCTGTGTCAAGCGCCTATGCTTCGCTTTCCTTATTAGAGCTTTTCCGATTGGGGGACGGTGGCGTTCTTGAAACCGGCTATGGTGCTCTGCGCTCCAATTTGCTTGGTCTGAGCTTTCTAGATGGCGATGGCAGGCTTGTCAAAGGCGGTGGGCGCGTGGTTAAGAATGTCACCGGCTATGATGTCACCAAGCTTTTTGTCGGCAATCACTTTTTTGGCTTGCCCCTCACTTATTTCTTGAGACTCTTTGCCAAGCCCCAAACCAGGCGGTTTTTCTTGCTTCATACGCGGTCAAAACAGCAGCAGGCAAAGACTTTGCTTGATTTTGCAGCAAGGGCTCTTTCTTCCGGCATTTCTTTTAGTGCTCTTGAGCTTGTTTCTCAACACGAGAATTGCGCCTTGGCTATGTCATTTGATGGGCCGGGCAGTTATGTCGATGAATTAGGCGCTAAAGTCTTGGCTCTTGCCCCGCCCGATTTGCCAGTGCAAACTAGCGGGCTCAGTGAAGAAACTTTCTTTACCGATTACGATAGTCCTTGGCTTGATCGCTTAGACCTTTTTTGTTCGCTCAAATTAGCTGCCAAGTTTATCGAGGCTTTGGCAAGTTGGGCTCTTCCCTTTCGCTACAGACCGGCTCACGGGCGTCTCACTATTTCTCTTGCCGGCTTGCTTAGCAGCCACAGTGTCAAAGATGGGGGGCTTGAACTGTTTTCTTCTATAGATCAAGTTCTTGGTGCTCTTTTTGCAGTCTTCAATAAAGATAGACAAAATGAAAAAGAAGTCGGGTCCAGCATTTATAGTTTCGATAGATTTGCCTTTCAGTTGCGCCTCTCCGGACTGCTTCTTTTTTCCTCAGACCAAGGCGCAGATTCATATTATTTTGGTCGGCTGAAAGAGGCGCTAGATCCAAGAGCGCGTTTTGGTATCTTCGAGCCGATTTTTCGAGGAAATCGAGGAATCTAGGAAATCTATGAGCAGTACTGAACCCGATAGATTAATAGATCTCTCCAGTTTGAAAGTCTCGAAAGAACTGCTTTCCAGCTGCATTCATTGTGGTCTTTGTCTGCCTGCCTGTCCTACCTATCTTGTCTCTGGCTTAGAGAGCCAGTCTCCGCGAGGACGCATATTGGCAGTGGCTAAGAGCGCAGAAGCAGGAAGTTTGTCAGATCGGGCCGCCCAGCACTTATCTGCTTGTTTGGGTTGTCTGGGCTGCCAGACTGCTTGTCCTTCCGGGGTGCATTACGAAGAGATTTTGGAGAGTGTGCGACCGCAGCTGGCGGCGCGTCGAACACCGCTTCTTGCCGCCTTGATGCGTTTTGCCTTTGCCCAGGTCTTGCCTAATTATTGGTTGCTTAGATTGCTTGGTTATCTTTTGAATTTTGTGCAGATTTTGGGCTTAACCAAAGTCCCCTATCTAATCCGGTCGGTCTTTCCTCATCCCTTTATCGCCAAACTTTGTGATTTTGTCACTTTTACACCAGCAATGAGATTGCATCGCAGTCTGGCTTCAGAAATAGAGCGTAAGAATATTTCTAAGAATACTTCGGTAATTCAGTTTTTTCGCGGCTGTGTCATGGATGTTTTTTACAACCACGTCAATCTTGATGCTGTCAGAGTCTTAGCCGCAAGTCATAATTTGCAGTTGCCCAAGCAGACCTGTTGCGGTGCGCTTGCCCACCATGCCGGCGACTCGGACCTGGCAGTAAAACTTGCTATTGCCAATATAGAGTTCTTCGAAAAGACTAGCGGTGAAATAGTTGTCACTTCGGCCGGTTGCGGGGCAATGCTCAAGAGCTATGAACATTTATTGCAGGGGGCGGCAGTCGATAAGCACCTCGTTGAGCGGGCGCGATTGTTTGCCGGGCGAGTGCGTGATTTTTCAGAGGTCTATGCCGCAAGTCTAAATGACTGTGCCGGTAAAGACAGCCAGTCCTCTGCTCCTAGGAAAAAGGTGGCTTATCATGCTGCCTGTCACCTGGCCCATGCTCAAGGGGTGCGCTCTGAGCCCGAGGCGATTCTTGACTATCTAAGCAAGATCGGTCTGATTGAGCGGGTGGAACTGGAGAATAATGAGCATTGTTGCGGTAGCGCCGGCATTTACAACCTCATCAATACAGAAACTTCTTTGGCAGTGCTCGATGCCAAGATGGATTGTTTAGAAAAATGTGGCGCTGATGTGGTCGTGACGGCTAACCCTGGCTGCCTTTTGCAATTGGAAGCGGGCGTCAAGGCACGCAAGCAGAATGTCAAGGTGATGCACTTGGCTGAGGCTGCTGCTCTTAAGAACTGCCAGTCTTAAGAACTGCCACTGGGGTAAAGATTAGAAGCTCTCTATACTTGGACTGAAGCTTCGCCAAGCTTCTATAATTTGGCTCAGTGATAAATATCAGGGGGCCCTTTTGAAGACTGATTTACTGGTCAAGCATAGAAAACCTGAGCTGTTTGAAGGCGATCTGCCCGACGACAGACTGAGACATTACTTGACCAAGAAAGTTATAGCTATTGATACTGAAACCAGGGGCTTGATTCTGCGCCGTGATCGTTTATGCCTGGTGCAGATTTGCGACGATGAAGGCGTTGTCAGTTTTGTCAGATATAAAGACAAGAGCATGTTCGACCCGAGTTTGCCAAGCAATGTCAAAACCCTTTGTCATGCTGAAAATGTGATCAAACTATTTCATTATGCTCGTTTTGATGTTTCAGTTTTGAAGTATTACCTTGGTATTGACGTTAATCCTATTTTTTGTACCAAGATTGCTTCCAAATTGGTGCGTACTTATACAGACAAACATAGTCTGAAAGAGCTTACCCGCGAGCTTTTGGCTATCGAGCTAGATAAGTCTGACCAGACCAGCGACTGGGCACAGCCGCATCTTACCGAGTCGCAGTTGGAGTATGCCGCCAATGATGTGCGTATGCTGCTGCCAATTTACAAGATTATTGTCGAACTTCTCGAAAGAGAAGAGCGCACCGATGTGCATGCCAAACTCTGTCAGGCTTTGCCTACTATTTGTGAACTCGACAGGCTTGGCTACAGAGATATTTTTGAGCACTGAACCTAAAAACTAGAGGGAAATGATGGAAAAGCTTATCTACGAAAAATCAAGAGCCGGAAGAAGAGCCGAGATTTTGCCTGGCACCCAGGTACCGTCAAAGAAGCTCGGTGATTTGATTCCTGCCGCTTTCTTGCGTGATAAGCCGCCGGCCTTGCCCGAAGTGAGCGAACTGGAGGCCGTGCGTCACTTTGTTCGGCTCTCACAGTTGAATCACTCTATCGATACTGGTTTTTATCCGCTGGGCTCTTGCACGATGAAGTACAACCCCAAGGTCAATGATGCCATGGCTGCTTTGGACGGCTTTAGAGAATTGCATCCTCATCAGCCTGTAGACCAGATACAAGGTGCTTTGGAACTGCTCTATAACTTGCAGGAAGCTATTGCCGCCGTTGTCGGATTGCCCCATGTTACCTTGCAGCCAGCTGCCGGTGCTCACGGTGAGATGACCGGTCTTTTGCTTATTAAGGCTTATTTTGAGGCTAAAGCCGATCATAAGCGCAAGAAAGTGATCGTGCCTGATACTGCCCATGGTACCAACCCGGCCACGGCTGCTTTACTCGGCTTTGAAGTGGTTGAGATCAAGAGCAACAGCAAAGGTCTGGTCGATATCGATTCGCTCAAGGCTGTGCTCGGCGACGATACCGCCGCCATTATGTTGACTAACCCCAACACACTAGGTCTCTTCGAAGAAGAAATCATGGAAGTGCAGAAACTGGTACACGATGCCGGCGGCTTGCTCTACTATGACGGCGCCAACTTGAACGCCATCATGGGCATTGTCAGACCAGGCGATATGGGCTTTGATGTCTGTCACCTCAATCTGCACAAGACTTTCTCCACACCGCACGGCGGCGGTGGACCCGGTGGTTGTGCTGTAGCTTGTCGCGATATATTGCAGCCTTTCTTGCCCAAACCAACCGTTGAGAAAACCAAAGAAGGCGGCTTCACACTCAATTGGGATAGACCTCAGTCTATCGGGAAAGTAAAGGGTTTCTACGGCAACTTCGGTATTTTGGTCAGAGCTTATTCTTATCTGCTGGCCCATGGCGGCGACGGGCTCTTCCAAGTTTCGAAAGATGCCATTTTGAACGCCAATTATCTCAAGAAAAAACTCTCCAATAATTTCGTAGTGGCACATCATCAGCCTTGTATGCACGAATTTGTTCTTTCAGGCGTTAAGCAGAAAGAAAGAGGTGTGCCTACTCTCAACATAGCTAAGCGCTTGCTCGACTATGGTGTGCATGCCCCGACCGTTTATTTCCCTCTGGTGGTGCCTGAAGCAATGATGATTGAGCCCACCGAGACTGAGTGCAAGGAAACTCTCGATCGCTTTGCCGAAATCATGGTCACTATAGATAAAGAGATCGACGAGAACAAAGAGCTAGTCCTCAGCGCTCCTCACAATACCCCGGTCGGTCGTCTTGATGAAGCCACTGCCGCTCGTAAGCCCAACTTGCGCTGGAAGCCTGAGAATTAGGTATTTGTTGGACCTGTCAAAACAAGACCCTTAAGTAGAGCTGCTAAAGCAGTCTTCTATGGCTTGGCGCAAAGTGCTCAGTTTTGCCGGCTTTAGAAGCAGTCGGTTTATGCCATATTGGCTGTAAGGCTTTTGATGATCAGATAAGCTCTCGGCGCTGATGGCCAAGATGGGAACGCGTTTTCTCTCGTGGAAATCTGCACTGGAAAGCGCCTCTTCTTTATCTGTTTCTTCTAGCTGTCTTATCTTTAAAGCTGCTTCAAAGCCGTCCATTATGGGCATTTGGCAGTCGACAATGATCAAGTCGTAGAGACCTTTCTGGAACTCTACGATAAGTCGGTCGGCGCTATCTACTGCTTGTGAGCGGTAGCCCAGGGCCTTTAGCTGTAAGGAAAGCAGGGCTCGATCGGCTGGATTGTCTTCGGCAATCAGAATCAACTCTCGCTTTTCTTCTGGTCTATGCTTGGCACTGAAAAGTTTCTCGGGGCTATTTGCCTCAACAAATTTGTCTGACACATTCTCTTTGCTCTTCTCAGTTGGCTCTTTTCTGTCTTTTATCTTTACCGGGATTGAAAAGCTAAAGCATGAGCCTCTGCCCACTTTGCTTGTTAGTTCAATGCTGCCGCCCATACTTTCCACCAAACTGCGACAGATGGCCAGACCCAGACCGGTGCCTCCAAAATTACGAGCAATACTGGCGTCGGCTTGAAAAAAAGGTTTGAAGACATCTTCCAGTTTTTCGGCGGCGATACCGCAGCCGGTATCAATCACCGAGAATCTCAAGATGGCCCGCCTTTTGTCTTTAGCTTCCAGCTTAAGCTTTAGTGCAACTTCGCCGCTTTCAGTAAACTTGACGGCATTGCTCAAGAGATTGACCAGCACCTGTCTCAGTCTAGAGAGGTCGGCTTCCACCGTTAACGGTACTTCCTGATCTATTTCGGCTTTGAGGCTAAGATTTTTGCGTCTGGCTGCCGGGCTTAGTAGTTCCAGCGATTCATTGACCAGATCTTTGGTCATAAATTCGATTGTTTCTTGTTCTAATTTGCCAGCCTCTAGCTTGGTAAAGTCAAGCACATTATTGAGCAAGTCCATGAGCATAGAAGCCGAATACTGCACAGTCTTGAGCAGGTTTTCCTGCTCTGCACTAAGCTTGGTCTGGCTGAGCAATTCGCTCATGCCGATGACAGCGTTCAAGGGGGTTCTGATTTCGTGAGAGAGCATCGAGACGAATTGGCTCTTGAAAGTATCGGCTTGCAGGGCTTCATCTCTGCTGTTTCGCAGTTTTTGGTGCATTTTGTTGAGATCTTTTTTGATTTTCAGTGCCGACCTTACCCTGGTGGTGAGCTCGGTTGGGTGAAAGGGCTTGAAGAGATAGTCATCGGCACCGGCTTGCCAACCTTTCAAGAGGGCATCGCGGTGAGTCAAGGCAGTCAGAAAAATAACTGGTATTGAGGACCATGCTTCGTTGCTTTTCACTTCCTGACAGAGCTTCAAACCGTCCATTTCGGGCATCATCACATCGGATAAAATCAGGTCAGGTTGTTGTTCTTCTTCTTCTAGAATACGCAAGGCTTCTTTGCCGTTTGACGCCAGCTTCACCTGGCAAAAGTCTTTAAGCAAATAGTGTATGTAATTGGCTAGTTCACTATTGTCTTCGGCAACTAAGACTGTGGTTTTGCTGTTTTGACTAAGATCAGAAGCTGATTGAACTCCCTTCTGATACTCCTTCATCGGATCAAAGCGGGGCAGGGGCTGACGTTTTGTCCGCCCTTCCGGTTCGTTGCCTTCACTCTTTTGGCATTCTTGGGCCTTTAGTTTGACCGAAAAGGTCGAGCCTCGTCCTTCTGCGCTTTCCACTCGCACATCACCCTGCATCAGTTCGGCAAATTCCTTGACCAAGGCCAGTCCCAAGCCGGTCCCTTCAAAACGCCTAGCCGATGAGCCTTCTAGCTGTCTGAAGCGCACAAAAAGATTGGGCAACTCGCTTGTCTTGATACCAACACCGGTATCGCTAACCAAGATTTCCACCATATCATCAGGCAAGCGTCTTAGCTCAATTGAAACAGAACCTTTCGGTGTAAATTTGACTGCGTTAGAAAGTAAGTTGAAAAGTATACGTTCGGTTAGATAACGGTCAATTTCAACCCAAAGTGGTTGCTCAGGCAAGGCAAGAGTCAGCTTTAGATCGCGCTTTGCCAAGAGAGGCTTGAAGTCGCTCGCCAATGTTTGCACTAGTTTGACCAGGTCGACTGCTTCTCTATTGACGTTCACCTTGCCCGCTTCCAGTTTTGAGAAGTCGAGCAGACCATTCACCATGGATAGCAGGCGATTGCAGTTATTGTGCATGAGCTCTAGAAAGGGCTTTTGCTCTTTGCTTATTTCGCCTGCCAGCAAGGTTTCCAGCGGCGCCAAGGTCAAGGTAAGCGGTGTTCTCAATTCATGCGAGACATTGGCGAGAAATTCAGACTTTAGTTTTTCCGACTCTTTCAACCTGGCATTGGCTTCTGCCAAGGCTTCGGCTCTCAATTCCAGCTCCTTTTCGGCTTCCAGTCTATCGGTGATATCTCTGCCTTCCGGGATCAAGAAAATGACTTCGCCCTCGTCATTGAAAATTGGTTTCATCGAAAAGTCCAGCATGACTGAACTTTCATCGACGCCAATGTTTTCTACTGTGGCTCTAACTAATTCGCCTTTCCTGGCTCTGGCAATGGCATCTTTTAGTTGGTCTTTTGCCTCCGGCGAGCGAGACCACCATTTCAATTCCCAGAAGGGTTTTCCAATTGCCTCATCCCAGGTCAATCCGGCAAACTTTAGGGCAGTCTGGTTACATTCCAATAGAATGCCGTCTGGTGAAACAAGCCCGGTGAACTGAAAAGTCTGGTCAAAGATAGCTGAAAACTTTTGCTTAAGGTCCTTTAGTTCCTGTCTGAGCCTTTCGTATTCAAAGTCTTCTTTTTTCTCTGAAACAAACAAGACTTTGCGGCTTATACCTTCGACCTTTATTGTCTCCACCTTGATCTCTAGATTGATCTCTAGATTATTTCTTGCTTCTTCTAATAGTTTTTTGAAGTCCACATCTATTGAGAGCAGTTCTTGGCCTTCGCTCCATTCGATGCCGCTCTCGTCGCTCTTGAGCAGCAAACACTGTTTAGCCCCATGTTTAAGGGCTAGGGCAAATATCTGGGCCTTAAGGGCCTCTAAATGCAATTTATCCATACGAAAATGCCGAGCAAATGGCTTGGAATAAACTAGTCGGCGTCTACTTCCAATTCCAGTCTGATATAGGTTTCCCGCTCTTTTAGTCGAGCTAGTTCCCTTTTGGTGCCTTTTATCGGGCTGAGGCAAACTAAGGCCGTCAGATTGATAAACATAAGAGGCGTCGTCGCCACCATGATCTTGGCTACTTCGTCTCCGTTAAATTCAAAATAGCACTTCAAGGCAATGTACAAGCCGATTAAATTGCTAATCAGAAAGATAATCCAGTGCATTAAAAGAAAGGCTTTCTGCTTCGCTTTAGAAAGCTGCAGCGCCGCTAATTCTTCTTTCAATTCAACAGGGATGCGTCTTTTCCTGCGCTTGGCGAAGTCGGGTGTAGTGTAGACCGCCCGAGCCGCTTCTTGTGCTGGGTTTTCGTTCAAGCTCGCTTGCAAGATCGGTTGACCTGGGGCGATGAGGCTGGCTTGTTTTGCCTCTTCCACACGGCTGCCCACCATCATTAGTTCTTGGCTAAGACTCAGATGTCTTATCTGACTAAGCTGACTCATCTGATTACTTTGACTGAGCGGGCTAAGCTGCACCGACTGTAATTCAGGGTAATAGACCATTTTAGGCTGTTCAGAACCGCAATTGCCGCAGAACTTAGCCCTGGCTTCCAGAGAACGACGACATTTTATGCAGGCTTTTTCCTCTGCATAGTTTTTGTCTACGACAGTCGTATCTCTAGACACTTGCTTTCAGCCACATAAAAGATAGACCCTCTTTACATTGATATTTTGCATGCCTAGAGGCTTTTGTGGGCCTTTACTAGAAACATTTAAAGGGACAAATAGCTGGATAGCTAAAGGGCAAGGCAAATCTTCTCGGCTATCTAAGGCTACCGGTCAGGGATGCCGCGGTTTTGAGCAGCTTGATGGCTGCCTGACGGTTGAATTTTCCGTCGTTGAAGACTTCTTTGAAAATAGCTTGACTGAGGACCTGATTGTTTTTCAGTACCAGACGATGGGCAAAGGGCATGGCTGCGTCGACAAAGTTGAATTTGGGATTGATTGTCAGAGCGATGCCTTCCAATGTGAGCAGAGCGCGCATCACATAGGTAAATTCGGAGGGAAGACGGAAGGGATACTCAAAGCAGACTTCGGAGAAATCAAAGAGCATTTTACGGAAGCGCACTCGGGTGAGACCATCGGCAAAGCGAGAATCGATAATAGGGGTGAGGTCGCGGCAGAGGGCGTCGCGGTCAGCTTCCGGTTTGAGGAAGCCCATACCGACAAAATCGTCCACCAAAAGTCTGTACTCTCTTTGCACAGTATGCAGGAAGGCGTTTACCAGGTGCTGTTTCAGCTCGGGCGAAAGTCTGCCAACCATGCCGAAATCAAAGATGCCGACTCTGCCGTCGGCCATGACGCGCATATTGCCTGGGTGTGGGTCGGCATGAAAGAAGCCTTCTTCCAAGAGCTGTCTTAAGTAGAAGTTAGCTCCGGTGCGGGTTATTTCTTCCGGGTCGAGACCCATGGCCTTAATACCTTCCACATCGGTGATTCTGATGCCGGAGACATATTCGATGGTGAGAACGCGTCTTCCGGTCAGTTTCCAGATAATTCTGGGAATGTAGATGCGATCGAAATTGCGATAGTTACTTCTGAAAGTGTCGGCATTGCGACCTTCCCTGATATAGTCCACTTCTTCCATGATGGTGCGGGCGAATTCTTCTACCACGCCCGGCCAATCTGTATGTCTGCAAAGGCTGGGGTATTTCATCACTTCATCGGCAATTGCCGAAAGTATTTGAATATCGAGCACAATTACTTTAGAGAGGTCGGGTCTCTGCACTTTCACTACCACTTCGCGGCCATCATGCAAGGTGGCTCGGTAAGCTTGTGAGAGACTGGCAGCTGCCAGTGCTTCTTTTTCGAAAGTCTTGTAAAGAGTCTCGGGTTTGCCACCCAGTTCTCTTTCAATTACAGCTTGAGCAATCTCGTAGGGAAAGGCGTCGACATTTTCTTGCAACTGAGCCAGTTCGAGCATGGCCGGCAAGGGCAAAAGGTCGGCACGGGTTGATAGAGTCTGCCCGATCTTGATGAAAGTAGGTCCCAGGTCGTGCAGTCTTCTGGTCAGCCAGCGTCCCAAAAGTCTATATTCTTCGTAGTCTTGGCTAGATAAGGCTTCTTCTTCGCGGTCCACAGCCTCGCCTACTGAGCTGCGCGCCTTTTCAAATTCTTCGGCATGGTAGCGGGAGAAGCCCCGGGTGGACCAGATTATCGTCCAGACTATGGGAATGACGCGCAGGGTGGCTTGCATACCCTGCAACTTGTAAATTCGAGTCATCACCTTGAGGGTGGAAGCAAACAATCTCCAGGGGGTAACGTCCCTGAATGATTCCCTGATCGGATTGAAGTCTAATGTTTCTTCCAACTGCCATTCTCAAGATCTAACTACTTAAGTGTATAGACTAATTCTATGTTGTCACGAGGAAAAAGCATAAATTTAACATCTATGTACAGACTCTAATTCAGATAAGTGACCTAAAGTCTCTTATTAGTGTCTCTTATTCAGGGTTTCCATCTGCAGCGAGATGATCTCTTTGATGCCTTTATTGGCCAGGGTCATCAAGTCAGCCAATTTGGTCGGGTCATAGGGCTTTGCTTCCGAGGTCATCTGCAGCTCTAGAATCTTGCCCGATTCGGTGAGCACTATGTTCGAATCCATTTCGGCTTGTGAGTCTTCCGAATAATTGGGATCGATGAGCAGTTGACCATTTATCTGCACGATTGAAACAGCAGCCATGTGCTCGGTAATGGGCAGATCGTCGAAAACGCCGCTCTTTCTAAGCTTAGAGAGGGCATCATAAAGGGCGATAAAACCGCCGCAGATACTGGCTACACGGGTGCCGGCATCGGCCTGCAGAACGTCACAGTCGATGGTGATGGTTCTTTCGCCCATGGCGCGCCGGTCAACCACTGCTCTCAAGCAGCGACCAATCAGTCTTTGAATCTCTGAGGTGCGACCGCTCGGTTGCCCTCTGGTCACTTCCCTAGGGGAGCGAACCAGGGTCGAGCCAGGCAGCATCGAATACTCAGCCGTAACCCAACCCTCACCTTTACCGATGAGGAAGGCCGGCACACGCTCTTCGATTTTCGCCGTTGTGAAGACTTTGGTATCGCCAAACTCTACAAGGACCGAACCGTCTGCGTTTTTAGTGTAATTGCGCGTAAACCGAACCGGCCGAAGCTGGTCCCATTGTCTGTTATCGCGCCGCTTATACATCAATATCTCGCTTTCTAGGTGAAGCAAGCGACCCGTATAGTATATCTTATGTCTAGCCTTGTCGGCCAAAGCGAAGCCTATTTACCATGGCCGTTCCGGTAACCATAAGCTGCTTTCCAGGCACTACCTTGAGATCGGTGAAGCTGAAATGAATGTCATCCGATTTTTGACCAAGGTTGGAGAGATTGTTTATCTTCTCAACCAGCATTTGCGAAAGCTGGGGTGAAATTTCTTGCCCGGCTGTCATTAGTTTTGTATCGCCTACCTGAACCCAACCGTTTTCAAGAAATAGACGACTTTCCACCTCGGCATTGAGGGGAATGGCAAGTTGGGACAAACCTAGTTTGCCCACTGCCTGGATATTGATTTTGTTCGCTTTTAGAAGCGAGATATTGGCCGTTTCCATTGTCAAGCCAAATTGTCCAGCTTGTCCCGGTTGACCCGGTTGTCCATTTTGGTTTGGCGCCCCTTGGGCTAGACCTAATAGCTTGCTTAAAATAGAGCCCGGTTGACCGGCTGTTACCGAAAGGCGATTGAGTGTAGTTGGTGCTTTGAGAAACTTATTTAGACTCTCTTGTGAAATTAGGGCAGTGACTTGCGCCTCAGCCGGGCTGCGAAACTGCAGCATCTTTTGATTGAGCAGAAGACCGCTGTCGAAACTGAGAGTGCCTTGGGTGCTGAGGGTCAATTTATCGACTATGAAGTCTCTTAGATGGGCACCCTTTAGTTCGAGATCAAGACTTTTCAATTCGCCCTGAGCAAAATCCATGTCTCTGGCTATCAAATGCAAGTTATCTGTGGAACCGGATAGAAATTGACCGTCATCCATCGAAATCTCAAGCTTGCCGAAGCGTCCTGAATTGACATCGACAAAAGAAAGCGGCGGTGCCGCTAGGGCTTGATTGGTTGGTTGGCTATTATTGAGATTAAAAACCGGTTGGGCACTGACCTCAGTGCCCACGGTCAGTGCCAGCAAAAGACCAGCCAAATTTGTATAGAAAGGGAACTTGTTCATTTTTGTTGCAGTCACCAGTATCGTCTTTAGATTATTGAAGTCGCTAAATTATAGAAGAGGACCAGCTTGAGATTGTTCCGCCCGGGCGCTTACTTATTTTTTGCATAAAAAAAAGACCCCTGTAAGGGGGTCTTTCCATTTCTGATTCTCTAAAGAGAATTAGTGCGATTCGCCGGTGGAAGCAGCCGGAGCAGCAGCATCGGTGGAAGCAGCCGGAGCGGCGGCATCGGTGGAAGCAGCAGGAGCAGCAGCATCGGTGGAAGCAGCCGGAGCGGCAGCATCGGTGGAAGCAGCCGGAGCGGCAGCATCGGTGGAAGCACCTGTGGTAGCGCCAGTGGTGCTGGACTCGCTTCCGCCGCTGCAAGCAGCAAGGGAGGCCACGAGAGCGAGGCTAGCGCCAGCAAGGGCCAGGTTTCTCAAAGTAATCATTGACTATTCGTCTCCTTTTAGTCCTGATGAGTTTGTTTCCGCCAGAGATTTCATTTGTCAGTGACAGAACTCTCAGAGTGTCATTTGGAGGCAAAGTTTAGTAAGTTTTGCCCACCTGAAATCGCTCGAATTATACAGGTAATCCAGACTAAGTAAAACTACTTGAAAAGTCTTTCTTTAATTATCTGTCATTCTAGATGCGAACTATATTTAGAGTCTAGGCGCTGAATATGTTTTGGTGGGGAAATGAGATCGCTTGCTCTGAAAACATCCCGTTACCTTATTTTGCAAAACTTAATTGCTCTTTCAAGCCTGAGCGATTAATGAAGTGCCTGACATTTCTTTTGGCTTTTCAATGCCGAGCACCGAGAGAATAGTAGGCGCTACATCGGCAATGGTGCCGTCCTTGAGGCGATTGCTGCAACCAGTGCTTGTATTATCAGCAATTTTGAGAGGGTCGTTGTCGCCCTTCTGGAAGCTTGCCACTATAAATGGTACCGGATTAGTGGTGTGGGCTGTGTGCGGTTCACCGGTCTGATAATCGATTAATTGCTCGATATTGCCATGATCGGCTGTGACCATAAGCGTGCCGTTTGCTTCTTGTACTGCCGCCAAGAGCTGCCCGAAAGCCGCATCGACTGATTTGACTGCTTCCACCGCCGCTTCCATCATGCCTGTATGACCGACCATATCAGGATTGGCAAAGTTCAAAACTATAAATGGATGCTTGCCCGATTTGATGGCTTGGCAGGCTAAGTCGCAAACTTTAGGGGTTTGCATGGAAGGGGCGAGGTCATAGGTGGCAACTTTTAAGGAGGGAATAAGCTCTCTGGTTTCTCCTTCTACTGCCTTTTCTTTGCCGCCATTGAAAAAATAAGTAACGTGGGCGTACTTCTCGGTTTCAGCGGTATGCAGCTGACCAATATGGTGGCAACTCAAGATTTCAGGCAGGGTATTGTGCAATTCTTGTGAGGGCAAGACTTCAGGATTAAAGGCTACGGGCAGAGCCAACGACGAGTCGTACTCAGTCATACAGGCATAGTAGATCTTGGGCACAACATTGCGGACAAAGCCATCAAAATGAGGCTGGGTCAAGACTCGACTGATCTGTCTCACCCGGTCGGGGCGAAAATTGAAGCAAATAACACTGTCGCCGTCTTTGATACGAATATCGTTGACGATGACTGGTTTGACAAATTCATCGCCGGTATCTTTGGCATATGAAGCTTCCACTGCTTCTTTTGCCGACTCTGCTTTCTCGCCTATGCCTTCTGTGAGAGCGCGATAATAAAGTTCGGTTCTTTCCCAGCGCTGGTCTCGATCCATGGCATAGTATCGCCCGCAGACGACACCTATCTTGCCCATGCCAAGGTTAGAGAGTTTTCTTTCAAGCTCGCGCATAAAGCCAAGAGCAGAGCGCGGCGGCGTGTCTCGGCCGTCTAAGATTGGATGAATGACAAAATTGCTAATTTGATTTCGCTTAGCCAGTTCAATCAAACCGTCTAGATGGTCAGGGCTGGAGTGCACACAGCCGTCTGAAACCAAACCTAATATATGTAAGTTGCCGCCGCTTCTCTTGACGTTTTCCACTGCCTCCACCAGGGTGGGGTTCTTGAAGAAGGTGCCGTCAGCCATGGTGTTGGAAATGAGGGTGAGTTTCTGAATCACTACCCGGCCCGAACCTAAGGTGAGGTGTCCTACCTCGGAATTGCCCATCAGACCTTTGGGCAGACCGACGAACTCTCCAGATGCTTGTAGTTTGGAAAAGTGATAACGAGACTTCAAAAGGTCGTAATTGGGAGTTTTGCAAGCTAATATTGCATTTCCCCTGGTTTCAGTTGTAATACCCCAGCCGTCGAGAATCGCCAGTACCAGTGGTCCCATAATGTTCCCCGTATCTTGAATTGTTTTAAAAGAAGTCAGTAAGTTCGCTTCACAGTAGTAATATTTTAATGCATCGGGCCAGACCCGGGGATCAAATGAAACTAACCTCGCGCTCAAGAAATTTGCCTGAATTCGGGCTCTGCCTCCACCGGTGGTGCGATGTCTCCTGACGAACAAGCCGCCGACACAGCTACAGCTCTGAACAGTGCCGGCAACAACAATAACTGGATAGCCGAAGTCTCGCATGAGTTGCGGCTGCCGCTCGCTAATATCAAGCTTTTGGTGGAGACCCTGTTGTCGGGCGCCCTCGATGAGCCGGTCACAGCTCGTCGCATGCTGGTGCGTGCTGATGAAGAAGTGACTCGTTTGCAGAACCTAGTCTCAGACTTGCTTTCGCACGAAAAGTTAAGTAGAGCCAGGGGGGAAGGTTCTTTCAGCCTGGTTTCTTTTGCCGACATTGATGCAGAAAGGGCTGTAAAAGCGGCGGTTGAAACCACCGAAAGTCTCGCCCTTTCTAAGGGGGTAAAAGTAGCTTGCGAAGTTTGTAAAGGCACTACTTTTTTGGCTGATGCCGATCAGTTGCATCAAGTCTTGGTTAATTTGCTTGAGAATGCCATTAAGTTTACCGATGAGGGTGGATTGGTCACTGTCAGAGTTCGACCCTTCATGTTGGAAGTCGAGGATACCGGCATTGGTATTGCCGAATCTGAGATTCCCAAGATTTTTCAGCGTTTCTATAGAGTCGATCGCAGCAAAACCAGAGGTTCGACAGGGCTTGGTCTATCGATTGTCAAACACATTGTCGATTTGCACGGTGCTAAAATCAATGTCTATTCCCAAGAAGGGCGAGGATCTCGTTTCAGTATAGAGTTTCCGGGCTCTTCCAATTTTGTGGATACTAAGTAAATGACGGTAAAAACGCGCATCATGGTTGTCGATGACGATGAAACAATCGTTGATACGCTCACCTTTAACTTTAGGCGAGCCGGTTTTGAGGTGATTTCATTTAATCGGGCATTGGCGGCTGTGTCTGGCTTTACCGAGGCTAATCCTGACCTGGTTATGCTCGACTGGATGATGCCCGATATGAAAGGTCCCGACCTTTGCGCCATTCTGCGCGAGCAAGCACCGGAACTGCCAATCTTGATGCTCACCGGGCGCTCGGCTCCCACTGATATTGCGCATGGTTTGTCTTCGGGCGCCGATGACTATCTAGTCAAGCCTTTTTCTATGGTTGAGCTTATGGCTCGCATCGAAGCCCTTTTGCGCCGTAGCGGCAAGAAGAAGCGCAGTGGTGCGCGCCTTAGCGTCGGCGCCCTCTCTTTGGATGAAGACGCCCGCAAGGTCGTCTTTAGCGGGCGCAATATCGATCTTTCACCCAGAGAATTTGCTTTGCTGAAAGTGCTTATGCAAAATGCCGGCAAAGTGCTTACCACCGATGTCTTGCTCGATAAAGTTTGGGGCACTGATTTTGACGGTGACGTCAAAACAGTGGCGGTGCATATTCGTTGGCTGCGGCAGAAACTAGAAGAGGACCCGAAAGAGCCGAAGCTTTTGGAGACCGTTCATAGGTCTGGTTATAGACTAAATCAACTGGGAGAAGACAAGTGAGTGAGTCAATCACCCTAATCAAAGAAGAAGTTCTTACCCTCGGTCGCTTAGTCGAGACTACGGTTTATGAGGTGACTAGACTTTTGAAAGGCGACAAGCGCGCCGACCTCAGTTTGGTAGAAAGACAAGAAGCGGAGATCAACGCCCTTTGTCTTGAGATCGAAGAAAAATGCGTCGATCTCTTGGTTGAGCGCGATACTGCCAATGGTGCTAGAGAGATTCGGGCGCTTGTTTCGATTCCCCTTATTGCCGCAAAACTTGAGCGCTTGGCCGATCATGCCAATCGTGTGGCACGCTTTGCCAATTGGGCAATCGAAGACCAAATAGAAATTCCGGAAGAATTGCCGCGCATGGCTGCCAGCGTCTATCACATGGTGCAGGAACTATTGCTTTGTTTTCTTACCGACTCGCCGTCTAAGGCGAAAGAGATTTTAGCCTCTGACAGCAATGTGGATTATTTGCATGATTTGCTTTCCAAGCGACTGCTCAGCGATTTGGGTGAACAAGATAGTGCCGGCGCTCAGATGAAGGCGCAATTTCTATTTTGCGGGCGTTTTCTTGAACGCATGGGTGATGCCTGTACATCAATTGCCAAGCGAGTCTATTTTCTTTCCACCGGCGAAAGAATCGGCAAGGGCGGCCACTGATGCCTGTAATTGTGCTGGCTGGAGAAGAAGACTTCCTGCTCTATCGTCGTCTCGATGAGCTGAAGGCAAAGTATTTGGACCCGGCTTTTGCAAGCTTCAACTATCAGCGTCTAGACAATGTTTCTACAAATGATGCTGTTGACCTGGCGGCTTCCATACCTTTCGGCATGGGCAATAAAGTGATTATCATCGATCGCTGTGATTGGTTCTCGAAAAAGCGAGGTACCGAAAAGAGCAAAGCCAAGCCACAAAAGAGCGCTGCCTCTAAGGGCGGCGCCTCAAAAGAAGTAGCGGAAGAAACCTTGGCTGACGCCATTGCCTCTGTGCACGAGAATACTTATTTGATTTTTGTTTCGACCAGCAATTTTGATTCAAGTCTCAGACTTTCAAAACTCTTTGAGAAGCACGCCAAAATTGAAAAGTTTGAAAAGGTGAAATATTGGCCAGGCAGTGAGCCTTCAGCGGCTCTCAAAAACTTTATGCAAACCGAAACCCATGCCCTCGGTTGCACTATCGATGATGATGCTGCTTTCTATTTGATTGATGGTCTAGAGGCTAATCTCAGGCACATTCATAGCGAATTGGCTAAAGCTGCTACATATATATTGCCCAAAACACATATCACTCTAGATGTGGTAAAGACTCTCAGTCCCCACAATTCTCAGATCTTCACCGTAGCTGAAAATTGGCTCTTAGGCAAAAGAAGAGAGACCTTGAACGGGCTGAAAGAGGTCTTGACTAAGCAGAACGCTATGCAGGTAATGGCTGCCTTGCAGACCATGCTCAGTAAATGGGTGAGCTTCAAGACCCATGCCGAAATGGAGAACGAGAAACTGCCGTACAAACCCGGCATTCAAAGACGAGAGATATCAGCCAACGAACTTGCCAAGCGTTTGAGCGGTCCGCTCAAAGTTCATCCCTTTGCGCTTGAGAAGGACCTGAAGAAGCTCTCTCATGTGTCCCTATCTTTTTTAGTTAGCAAGAAGCAAGAATTGACCAGAATGGAGCATCTGGTGAAGACTGGACAAATGCCTGAGAATCAGGCTCTCGAATTATTCTTTTTCAATTGAAGGAGGCCCTGTGAGCGAAGGATCCAATTTCGTACTCGATGAGATGAATGTGAAGGACACTTGGCGTGTCTTTCGCATGATGGCTGAAATGGTGGAAGGTTTTGACGAACTTTCGCGCATAGGTCCGGCTGTATCTATATTTGGAACTGCTCGTTGTAAGCCGTCAGATCCGGTTTATGTATTGGCTGAGACAATAGCCCGCAAACTTTCACAAAAAGGCTTTGCTGTTATGACCGGCGGCGGACCCGGTGTGATGGAAGCGGGAAACAAAGGGGCAATTGCCGGCGGTGGAACTTCGGTCGGTTTGAATATCATTTTGCCTCGAGAAACCGGTCCAAACCCGTATCAAACTAAATCTCTAGATTTTCGTTATTTCTTTCTGCGCAAGTTGATGTTTGTCAAGTATGCGATTGCCTTTGTCATCTTGCCTGGCGGCTTTGGCAGTCTTGATGAATTATTTGAAACAGTTACCTTGATTCAAACGAAGAAGATCAAAAAGTTTCCTATGTTCCTCGTAGATTCCAAGTTCTGGAATCCTATGATGGACTGGCTTAGAAACGAGGTCGTAGTGCGTGGTTATTTAGAGCCGTCTGAGCTTGAACTGCTCACAGTTATTGACGACCCTGATGAACTTGTCGATCAAATTGTCTGGTGCGAGAACGAAAAATGTTATCTCAATCCGGACGGGCTCAAGGGTCGCAATAAAAATCAGGAAACTTGAAGAAGCGCTAATCTAAACTGATTAAGGAATCTTGTAAAAAAACGATACCTGTCTTTACAGAGCCTACAATTTAAAGCTGACCGATAAGTATTAGTCAGCTTTGATTGCCGTTCTTTAGGAGACAGGGCCTTGAAGATTGCCGTATGTGTGAAAGCCGTGCCGGACACGGAAGCCAAAATAGCGATTGCTGATGGCAAAAAGAATATCGACTTTGCCGGTGTTCGTTTTGTTACCAGCCCCTATGACGAGTTTGCCATTGAAGAAGCTCTTAAACTGAAAGAGAAACTGGGCGGTGATACCACCGTTATTTCGATGGGTGGGGCCGAATGTACCGATGTTCTCAGGGACAGTCTGGCTAGAGGCATCGACAATGCCGTTCATCTTAATGATGCTGATTTCGCCGGTCTGGATACTTTGTCTACAGCCAAGGTTTTGGCAAGCGCCATCAAAGATGGTGGCTATGAAATAGTCTTCATGGGACAGCAGGGTGTAGGCGGCGATAACAGCCAAGTACCTTCCATGCTGGCCGAATTACTTGGTTTTGCCCAAGCCACTATGGCAGTCAAGTTTGAATGTGACGGCACTACTTTTAAGGCAGAAAGAGAAATAGAAGGAGCCCATGAGTTCATCGAAGGTTCCTTGCCTGCTGTGATCAGCGCTCAGAAAGGGCTGAACGAGCCTCGCTATCCTGGAATCAAAGGTGTGATGGCTGCTCGCCGCAAAGAGATAGCCGTCAAAGATGCTGCCGCCCTTGGTGTCAAAGGTCAGGTCGGTGGTGCCAATCTCAAGGCGACTATCAAAGAGATGGCCTTGCCGCCTGAGCGTCCTCAGGGTCGCAAAATTGAAGGCGACAGCGATGCTCAAGTGAGCGAGTTGGTGAAACTGTTGCGCTCAGAAGCGCATGTGCTTTAAGCCCCTATTTTTTTGGAGATAACAAATGTCGCAAGGAATTTTGGTATTTGTAGAGCAGAGGGGCGGACAGGTGCGCAAAGCCTCTCTAGAAGCTCTTTCTGAAGCCCATCGTCGGGCTGCCGCCGTCGGCGGTGATGTCAGTGCCGTACTAATCGGCTCGGGCGTTAAAGGTCTGGCTGCCCAACTTGGCAAGTTTGGAGCCAAGAAAGTATTGGTGGTCGATAATGCTGCTCTTGAAAATTACAGCACTGAGACCTTTACTCAAGCGCTCACCGAAGCAGTGAAAAAAGTCTCGCCCAAGTATGTCTTTGCCGCCTGCACATCGATGGCTAAAGACTTCATTCCTAGGGCAGCTGCTCGCCTTGATGCTGCCTGCGTTTCCGACGCCATGGACTTTGTGACCGAAGGCGCTAATCTTTGCCCGGTTCGCCCAATGTATTCCGGCAAGACTTTCGGAACCTATAGTCTGAGCGGAGACCTTTCTTTCATTACCTTGCGTCCAAACGTCTTTGCTTTGAGCGAAGCAGGCGGCGATGCGGCTGTGGAAGATTTGAGCCTTGAGATAAGCGCGCCCAAAGCCAAAGTTGTGGCTGTGCATGCAGCTGAAGGCAATAAAGTAGAACTATCGGAAGCGGCAATAGTAGTATCTGGTGGCAGAGGCATCAAAGGACCGGAGAATTGGCCGGTCTTGCAGGGACTCTGCGATGCCCTTGGTGCCGCCCTTGGTGCCTCCCGCGCCGTAGTAGACGCCGGCTGGATCGATCACCAGTTCCAGGTTGGGCAGACAGGCAAAACTGTCAGCCCTCAGCTCTATATCGCCTGCGGAATTTCAGGAGCGATTCAGCATCTTGCTGGTATGTCTTCTTCCAAGGTGATAGTAGCAATTAACAAAGATCCGGAAGCCCCAATTTTCAAGCATGCTACCTACGGTATCGTGGGCGATGTGCTGGAAGTAGTGCCGAAGTTGACCGATGCTGTGCGCAAGTTGCACGAGCATAACTAAGATCGCCAATTTAGCGACTTGAGAAAGAAAGGGAGAGGTCCGCCTCTCCCTTTCTTTGTTGTACACTGAGGCTGCTTTATGCAGAGACAACCATAGCGTGACAGAGTTGGCAGATAGCTATTCTCGTTCTTATCGAATCGGGGCCTTGGTTGGCGGCGATTATCATCTTTTGAAAGAGTTGGGACGCGGTGGTATGGGGGCGGTCTTTTTAGCCCAACATCGGCTAATCGATAAACCTGTGGCGCTCAAGATTCTTTTCCCCGACCTGGTCAATGCTTCCACCTGGAAGCGTTTTGAGAGTGAAGCCAGGATCTTGGCTCGCTTGCAGCATCCCGGCATAGTGAGCGTCTTGAATATGGGTGTTGATGCTGGCCGATGTCCTTTCTATGTCATGGAGCTTTTGGAAGGACTCTCGCTGTCTCAGTTAATCAAAGAGAGAGGGCAACTGAGTCTGAGGCAAGCTGTTCAGGTCTTTGTGCAAATAGCTGAAGCGATGCACTTTGCCCATGAGAAAGGTGTCATTCATAGAGATCTTAAGCCTTCAAATATTATGCTCATCAATTGGACGGAGAAAGAGACCGCTAAAGGTCATGACCAAGAGAGAAGGCGCGACGCATCTGCTACCTCGGTAAAGATTGTTGATTTTGGCATCGCCAAGTCGATAGATACTAAAGGTCAGCTTGGTCTTGGCTTGCTTAGCCCGGCCGAGAATCAGAAACTGCAGAGTCTCACCCAAACAGGCGAGATTTTTGGCACGCCGTTTTATCTCAGTCCAGAACAGTCTTTGGGTCGTCCAGTGAGCAGACAGACTGATATTTATGCCCTTGGTTGTACGTTTTTTGAAGCCTTGACCGGTGAACCTCCATTTCGCGGTGCCAATGCTTTTGAGACCATGGGTATGCATCTGGCCGCTCCGGTGCCGGCGCTCTCGCAATATGTTTATGGTTTACCTAGCGAAGTGCAAGCGATAGTCAATCTTTGTCTAAACAAAGATACTGAGGGGCGCTACAGCACAATGAAGCAACTCGCCCTAGATCTAGCGAGAGTGAATATAGGTTTGCCCACTGCTGCTGCCGGTTTGAAATCTGAGGGCTTTGCCCCGTCTTTGCAGATAAATACTGCTGTCAGTGAAGAAGAGCAGGAACTCTCTGAAAAGCAAACTAAGAAGAAGGCTAAGTCATTTTTGTCATTGGCTGTCTTTGCCGGTGTCGCCACTTTGGCTCTCTTGTTCGGCGCTGGTTTGCACTATGCCAAGCTTGAAAAGACCAAGGTTGATATGTCGAAGGACAAGAGCCTAAAGCAGGCGACTGAAGTGCTTGAAGTTGTCTCTAGCAATGCCGATCGTTTTGAAAGGAAATTAGCGCAAGGTATAGTGGAAGGTAATGGAGCAGAGAAACTCTTGGCTCCACTTACCGATTTTGGTCCGGTTAAGCAAGGCGACCGTTATCTCTTTTCTTTCCCTACTAATTTTTCGCTCGGCTATATGCAGGACAAGTTCTGTCTTTCCCAGTCTCGACCAGTCAAAGCCCAAGGGCAGGTGTTTGTAAAGTTACCTCGCCCCGCACTTGATCTTGATGAGGACCTTCCGCTGCAAGTTGTTGGCAAACTCAAGCCTGATAGCGTTGACTTGAAGGTGACCATTTACCACGATGAACAGCTCAAGTCTTTAAAAAAGTCCTTGCGAGATTGGAAACATCTTTGGAGTCTTCAGATCAAGGATCGCAAGTTGGATAAGGCTTTTCTAGAAGATCTACTAGACTTGCCATTTATCGAGAATTTGCACGTGCATAATACAGTGGCTTTTGGTGGACTAACAACCAGCGGCAAACTGATTGCCCGCACCGTTATCATCGAGCAGGTCTCACAGGCTAAGCCTGGGGCCCTGGAAGCATTCTTGTCCATACTACAACCCAGGGAGCTAAAAGAACTACTTTTTCGACGCACTCAGATTGATTCAGCCATAGCAAAAAAGATAATTGAGTTCAAAGATATAGAGACTCTCTCTCTTGAGGGAATGGCAGTTCAACCCGCTTGGCTGGAGCAGTTGTCCGGTATCAAAAGCCTGCGCACTCTTAAGGTAGAAGATAACAACTACGATGCTGCCTTTATCTTGAGACTAGTCGCCAAGAATCCCCATATCAAAACATTGAAGATCTCCACACCACAGTTTCAGATTGAGGAGAAAGAGAAGATCCGTGCTTACTTGCATGATTGGCAAGACCCTGGGAAGCCCTGGACTAAAGAAGAAATTGTCCGAATCGAAAAGTTGGTATCACTGCATTTTACGCGCCGACGCTTTGTCCGCATTCCCAGCGGCAGTTTTGAAACAATTGAGAAACTGAGTCGAATCGGCCTAGAAGACTTGTTTAAATAGCTTGAAATAAACAGACTAGCGATCGTTGGTGTAAGGCATCGCCGGCAAACCGTCTAAAGAAAATAGAGTCAGTTTAGGATTGTTTCCCCAACCGTATCTGACAAACTTGGGCTGCCTAACATACTTAGACTCTAGAAAAACAGTGTTGCCTTCTATCTTTGCTTCGGCTTCGAAAAATTGATGATCATGGCCGGCTAAAGCAAAGCCCTTAACCGGTGGTTTTCCTTTCGCCATCAAGCCCCGTCCGGCATTTTTGAATACTACTTTGACGGCATTGCCCTCTACTTCTATGTACTCGACTATAGGATAGAGATAGGCTTTTGCTTGCTTGAAGAGGGTGGCAAGGGCGGTGTTGGCGATGCGCTTCGATAGATCTTCGGCGCTCATATAGATACTGCCGCTCTTCTCATCTTCATGACAGATGTCGCTTGAGACGATCAGATAGCTCTTGGGGGCAATGCGCGCTTTAAATTGGGTATGTCTGATGCTGGCGGACTGGCTGGCGTTCTCTTTCTCAGCTGTTTCAGTGGGCTGTGCACCCAACTGCACATAATAGAGCGGCAGTTGTTCTTGGGCAAAAGTGCGACGCAAGTCTTTAATAAAGACAGGAAAAAGAGTCTTATACTGCAGTGGTGCCGCTAGATCGCTTTCACCCTGGGCAAAGATTACTGCCTTGAGCCCATAGGGGGTGATTGGCGCCAGCATGCCGTTAGCCACGGCCGAGGTCATCTGGCTGAGGTTTTTCGAGGGCAGTTTTTCTAGCTCAGTTCTATTGATATATTCTTGCCAGTCTCTTTTATAAATGTCTTCATCGAGCATGTTTTTCTGAGCGATGGAGCGCGCTTCCGGAACACTGTCGAGGCTTTGCGCCGAAATCCAGGATCTAAGCGGTGTATCGGGTAGGGTTACTTGAATTATGCCAATCGGTTCTTTGAGATTTCGTTTCAATTCTCTCGCCAAAATCATACCTATGGCTGAAGCCTTGAGAGCTTCGCCTTGATTTTTGTTGATGTTGACCCAGCCCTTAGTGCCGGTGCGTTCATCACCGGTATTGCCTATGGTATCAGGGTTGCGACTGAGGGCGATCGGTTGTCTATAGAGCCTAATGCCGTCAGGCATTTCTATATTGCCTTCCGCAAGTTCGCCTGAGCCATACTTCTTCTCTAGGGCTGCTTCTTCTTGCAGAGAGGCGTGCATGATACCGTCACCGGCGACAAGAAAGACCTGCCCTAGCCTAATATTCTTCAATACTATTTTGTTCTGGCCGGTAATAGTCATTTCCAGGGGTTCGGTGAATGACATCGCCGGTAGGGTCACCAAAAACTTGCCGCTTTTGTCGACGACGGTTTGGGCTCTGCCTATGGCCATATCGACAGTGACGACTTCGCCGGGCAGGGCTTCGCCCCAGACATTGATTGGTTTATCTTTCTGAAAGACGGCGCCGTCACTGAAAATGCGCGCCAACGTCACTTTCGCCTGGGCACTGCTTTGGCAAAAGAAGAGCAGGGCAAGGGCCGGCAGTATGCTGAGCAGGGCTCTCTTTCTGTTTATGGTCATTACGAGCGGTTTCCATATTTGGTGGCAACATAGTCTTCGACTAGTTTGATGAAGTCTTCGGCCAGTCCGGCGCCAGATAGCGTGCTGTGATAACGACCATCTATATAGACCGGCGCTCTTGGTTCTTCGCCGGTACCCGGCAAAGAAATACCTATGTCGGCATGCTTAGACTCACCGGGACCATTGACTATACAGCCCATGACTGCAACTTTCATGGTTTCAACTCCCGGGTAATCTCTTTCCCAGTCGCTTCTCTTTGAAGTGAGATGCTTTTCGATATCTTGAGCTAGTTCTTGAAAGACTGTGCTGGTTGTGCGTCCACAACCGGGACAGGCGGTCACCTGTGGCTTAAAAGATCGTATTGCCAGGCTTTGCAAAATCTGTTGGCAGACTTGTACTTCTTCGATGCGGGGGGCTCCCGGGCTTGGCGTCAGCGACACTCTAATGGTGTCGCCTATGCCTTCGAAGAGCAAGATAGAAAGCGCCGCAGCCGAGGAAACCATGCCCTTCATGCCCATGCCCGCTTCGGTGAGACCTAAATGCAGAGCATGGTATGTTTTTTGGGCAAGCTTGCGATAAACAGTGACCAGGTCAGGCACTTCTGAAACTTTAGCGCTGAGAATAATCTTGTCTTTAGCCAGGCCGTAAGATTGGGCCAGGCGGGCAGAAGAAACGGCACTTTCCACTATCGCTTCAATCAAGACCTCATGTGCATCTTTGGGTTCTTTAGAGGCGGCGTTTTCATCCATCATTTGAGCCAGCAGATCTTGATCTAGTGATCCCCAGTTGACGCCGATACGCACGGGTTTATCCCAGGTGAGGGCGCTGTCGATCATCTGCTTGAAATTATCGTCGTGTTTTTCGCCTCTACCGACATTGCCAGGATTGATGCGGTACTTGGCAAGCAGTTTGGCGCAGTCTTTATATTCAGAGAGAAGCAAATGACCGTTGAAATGGAAATCACCCACCAGTGGCACATCCATGTTGTTCTTTTCTAACAGTGAAACGATTTTGGGGACGGCTCTAGCCGCCTCTCTAGTGTTGACCGTAATTCGCACTATTTCAGAGCCGGCTTTTGCCAACTCTACAATTTGCTTGTAAGTAGCCTCAGCGTCTTCGGTTGGGGTATTGGTCATGGACTGCACCAGGACCGGGTTTCCTCCTCCGATTAATTTGCTGCCCACGGCAACTGCTAAGGTTTCTCGTCTTTCGGTCATAAATTTCCAGTGCTATTGCGGCTGCTTACCTCTTACAGAAGACATTTTAGCTTTCAGAAAGTGCCCGTTTCTCATTCTAAATTTGCTCTAACTCCCTTTCCCAGAGTTCTGGATGCTCCTCTCTAATCGATAGGGGAATGACTCGACTCTTATTTTTCTTGTCTACGAGCCCCGGTTGCGGACCGACAATCAGATGGTCAATCACTGATATGCCAAGGATCTTGCCGGCGTCGATGAGCATACGTGTGGTGGCAATATCTTCTCTGGAAGCGCTCAGGCGAGCTCCAGAGGGATGATTGTGACAAACGATTATGGCGTAACTGTTGGCAACTAGTGCCGCCTTGAATACTTCGCGGGGATGCACCAAGGACGCTGAAAGCGTGCCGTGAGAAACCTCGTGTAAGCCGATTACTTCATATTTCGAATTGAGATGCAGGGCGACGAAATGTTCTTCCGGTGCAAAGCAAAGGGGCATGAATAATTCGGCTGCATCGAGGGCTGATTTAATTGAGGGTAGAGTGCCTGTTTTTGCTTCTTTGACCATCATTAGTCTGAAAACAGGCAAGCGATACTTAAGATGCTTGAGCATGCATCCTCCTTTCGTTTGATACTGTGCATAGTGGCTATGCTTTAAAGACGTAATTGACAGCCAAAAAGTTCAATTTGTCGGAGCGAATTAATCTAAGAGAAGAGTGCAAGAGAATTTCTTTGGCTCTTGCACTCTTAGACCTCTTGATTTTTCCAGGCTCCTGAACGGAAGCGGAGGATGGCCATGATTCCCACCAGTGATGCCGATGCGGCCAGGGCAACCCAGATTCCTTGGGCTCCCATTTTGTACTGACTGACCAATATATAAGCCAAAGGCAGTCTCACTACAGTCAGGCAGAATATACCGACCCACATGGGCCATTTTGTATACCCGGCTCCGGTCATCGCTCCAAACAGTACAATCCATGAAGCCACAAGAGGCTGGCAGAGCCCTACTATTCTTAGATAGTCAGCGGTGAGTTTTACTACCTGTGCATCGTTGGACATTTTTGCAGCGATAGCTTCGGCAAAAATGAACATCAATATACAAGTTGGTATCTCGATGAGCAGACTGGCTGTATTTGCTTGCCAGCCTGCTTTCTCTGCTCTATCGGGTCGCCCGGCGCCAAGGTTTTGACCGACGACTGTGCCCAGAGAGCAGCCTATGGCGTGCAAAGGCAAGGTACAGAGCATCTCTTCTAGTCTAAAGCCGATTGTCCAAGCTGCTTCCGAGCTAGTTGGATTACTGGTCAGTGAGAAAATTCCGTAAAGGGCGAAATTGCCCAAGACCCAGGCCAAATCTTGCACACAAGTAGGTATACCTATATTCAAGATGCGCTTCATCCAGTCTATGGTGGGAGCTAACTCGAAATCTTTAAATAGATTGAGAGACTCTTTCAGATCTGATTTTGAAAGTAGATACAAGTTGAGCGCTGTACCGACCAAACCGCCACCAAGCCAGGCCCAGCCTATACCGGCGATGCCCAACTGACATTTTAGTGCTAGAACTAGGTCAAGCGTGATGATGACCACGGCCATAGCCAGCCAGTTCAACATAGGCACACGGCTATTGCCGATTGCCCTGAACATTGAATGTGCCGTCCAGACTATGGTGAAAGGCAACTGTGAGAGCAGATCCACTGAAAGGAACTTCCAGCCCAGTTCTTGCACAGCAGGAGTGACTCCCGACATGGCCAGCAGCGGTTTTGTGGCAAGCAAACCGGCTAGGGTCGAGAGCACGCCGAAGATTATGCCGAAGAGGAGAGACTGTCTTCCTGCCACTTCTGCTTGTTTGTAGTCGCGGGCTCCCCAGAAGCGGCTGATCAGAGCCATCGCTCCAGAGGATAGAGCTACGGTCATGAGCAACATCATGAACCAGATCTGGTTGCATATACCTATGGCAGCTTGTGTGTCTGAGCCTAGCTTACCGGCTACCCAGACATCGGCAAAGCTTGCTGCCGAGACAATTAGCATCTGTATAAGCATCGGCCAGCTCATATGCCAGATGGCCGCCCAGGTAGACCCGGCAACGATGATTTCGTCTGCCGAGAGCTTGCGCTCTTTCTCGTCTATCAGGGATGACATGGTTTTTCACCGTCACTTTGGTGCTTTACCCTAATCGTGGGGATATTGCTCGCCTCTTATAATTTGGCGAGGAATTTATTAGACTACACGCAAGACGACATAAAAGGGAAGGGTAAATTACGAAGTTTGACTGTTTAATGGAAAATCTAATTTCGCTCTCGACCGCAGAGAGAATTTCAGCATGCCTCAAGTCTCTAACAATTGAAGAGCCACTCAGTCGACTTGCCCAAGTGCGCAAGCAGGTTTTGCGCAAGATGCCCCAAACTAAAGAAAAAGCATCAGCTTTTTCACCTTTGCATTTTGCCAGGCTTTATGGTGCAATGCACTGCAGAAAGTTCGATATGACTGTGGTTTTAGCCAATCTCGTTTTGTCCTTGCTTGATTTTCGTATCTATAAAGACTCGGCATTCAACTTGCTTGCCATCGAGCCGCTCAGTCCCAAAAATTATGATGACGCTGACTCTGAGCTTGCCGCTCTTTTGCCCCTGACTGAAAGACTCGTGGAGCTTCTAAAGCCGCAAGCTTCGCCCGCACTGCGTCAAAAAATGCTTGCTTGGTTGCAGTTTAGGTTATTGGCTTGCCCCAATTGGCGCGAATTTTCTTTGGGGCATAGTGAACCTACTCAAGAAGGCTTGATAGCAGGCTTGATAGAAGGTTTGAACGAGCCTATTAGCGATTTGTTGGCTGCTTGCGAAACTGAACTTTCCGGTCAAAGTCTTACTGTCTCTGCTAAGGTTGCAAGCGTAAGTCTGGCTCAGGGCTTGATCAAGCTTGCCGATACTCTATCGCCGCGTCTGGCGCCGCGACTGATTTTGCTTGTCGAAGGCAATTCAGAGTTTATCTTTCTGCCCGGCGCTGCCGAGAAACTCGGTTTTCGCCTCGACGATTTGGGTGTTTCTCTGATATCGAGTGGTGGCGCCAAACAAGTGGTGAAGCGCTTTCTGCTTTTGCGCGAGCTTGTCTCACTGCCGGTGGTGGCATTGCTCGATGAAGATGCCGTGGACGAAATTGCTATCATCGAGGAGTCTCTCAGGGACATCGATCATCTTAAGGTTGTCGAAGGCGGCGAATTGGAAGACTGCTTCAGCTATGAGTTTTTGCTTTATGCCCTCAATGAGCAGCTGCAACTGCATGGGCAAGTGCTCTCGCAAATGCCCTTTTCTATGCCTCGGGAAGGTCCACGCAAAGTCTACCTGGCAAGGCTTTTCAGAGAAAGGGGGCTGGGTGACTTTGACAAGTTGGAGTTTGCCCAAGTGGCGAGGCACTCTTTGCGCAGCTCTAACGATGTGCCGCTCTTTGTGCAGGAATTTTTGATCTTTCTAAAGGGTCTGAGTGAGAGAAAGAGTACTAATTGAAAGATGCAACCGCTGGATAATGAAAAGGAAAGAGATTTGCAAGCAGAGGCAGCCCCTGATACAGCCTCTCGAAAGTCCAGGCGCGGACTATGGGCAACTATTATTTCTACGCTGCTCTGGGTGGCAAGTATAGTCCTTGCTTTTGTCATCAAGCCTGGGGCGATGATCTTTATTCCAGATAGCTTACTCTTGTTAGGCTTCCTGCCTTTGCTCTGGCTCTGGCACCGCTGGTGGTTAACACTAAGCTTCGGCGTTTTGAATGCTGCTATTGGTTTCTTTCTGCTCATTCTCGCCTTTCTGCCTCGCGAGCCGTTTCCACCCGAAGCATTGCCCATGCTCGACCATCTTATTGATTGGCATAGTCCTTGGGCCTGGATGGTCATTGGCGGTGCTTGCGCCCTTTATGGAACAAGCCACCTGCTCATTAAAATTGGCAGATGGCTTGTTCGAAAATTGTCCAAGAAGACTTAGGGGTTGGTTTAGAGATTGGCTGGAGTCGGTTTCTTGCCGAGAATCACCTTCTCGGTACCGTCTTCTCTGATCAAAACCCGCTCTAGATATTTCTTTTCTTTCTCGAATTTCTTAGGCACGGTACCGGCAATTTTGTAGAGATGCTGGAAGCCTTGCATGCCTTGGTCGGCAAACTCAGCGTTCTTTGCCACAAAGAGCCATTGCTTGACCACGAAGTTATAGAGGGCGGGGTCTCTTTTTTCTTTCTGCTTAATTAGTTTCTTCTCGAGGGCTTCGGCATACAAGATGCGACCATCCATATCCATCGGCGCCATTTCCACCGAGCGTTGCAGCACCATTATGGCTCTGTCTAGTTTGCCCATGCGCAAAGACTGTTCGCCTTCAATGCGCAGGCTGTTGGCAGTGGGCACACCCAGTTCGAGGAATTGATCGGAGGTGACCACGCCATGGGTGCTTTTGCCAATGGGGCTGGTATCGACGATAAATTCTTGATCGACTTCGTTGGCGTTTACTGCAAGTCCAGCTGTAGCTGCGATAACTACCGCTGCTGCGCCAACTAGAGAAAGTCTATTCACGTTTATTCTCCTCATTTGCCATTTACTCTGGATGGTTCCATTTTTAAGCTCTGTACGGCTTCGTTCAAATCTTTCGCTTTATAAATGTAATTGCCGGCCACCAAAACATCTGCACCGGCTTCGATGACTTGTTTGGCAGTATCGCGATTGATACCACCGTCGACAGAAATATGCACATGTCTATCGCTATGCTGCTTGAACATTGCTCTCAGTTTAGCCACTTTCTGCACTACTGCCGGTAAAAACTTTTGTCCACCAAAGCCGGGGTTGACCGACATTACCAAAACAAGATCAATGTCGTCCAACACATAATGTAGGGTTTCTTCGCTGGTGGCGGGGTTGAGCGCTACCCCTGCTTTCTTGCCGAGAGTTCTAATGTGAGAGAGGGTTCTTTGCAAATGACGGCAAGCTTCTTGATGCACGGTGATGTAATCGGCGCCGGCATCGGCAAAATCGGAAAGATATCGATCCGGATCTTCGATCATGAGGTGCACATCTAAAGGTAAGTCGGTGACAGCGTTTAGCGCTTTCACCACCGGTGCGCCGATAGTGAGGTTGGGCACGAAATGTCCGTCCATGACATCGACGTGAATCCAGTCCGCCCCTGCCTTCTCCACCGCCGCTACTTCTTCGCCCAGGCGGGCAAAGTCGGCTGATAGTATCGATGGGGCGACTAAGGTCATTTTTTGGTCCGGTCTTCTTGACAGTGTAATGATGCCTTGTTTTGCGCTTAATGGTCAAGGGGTGAAAGCCTCGACTGGAGCGGCATCAGCGTTAGTAGAAATTTAAATTTGCTTCAAGATGAGATGGGTTTTCGCTCTAAATTCCCGACTAATCGGCAGACGCATAGTCTTGATGATGGTTCCCACGATGGGGATGGCTGTCAAGCGGTGGTCGCCTGCTCTATAACCTCTGACATAATAAGAGTCTAATTGCCGACCCGGGAGATGTTCAAATGCTCTGTCACAAACTTTCGCCTGAAATTTTGGAGTATCAAAAGCTGGCCAGAGATTTCGCTGAAAGGAATTTGAGAGAGGCTGGTGGCGAACACAAAGAGTCTCAACACTATCCTGAGGAGTTGGTGGCAGCCGCCTGGGAAGCCGGCTTGCTCAATATGGCTTTGCCCGAATCTTGCGGCGGTCTAGGACTCGGTTGTCTAGAAACCACAGTGATTGCCGAAGAGTTGGCCTGGGGCGAGGCCGGCTTGGCTGGTTTGTTGGCTGCCTCTGAAGCGGCTCAGCGCTATGTCTTAGAGGGTGGCACAGAAGAGCAGAAGAAAGCTTTGCTTTCACCCCTGATGGACTCTCCGCAGCTCTGCGGCTATGCCATGGAAGGTGAGAGCGGCCTGAGCGGCGGCAAGGTTTTTTATCGCAAAGACGGCGATGAATACTTCTTGAGCGGTAAGCATGGTGCTGTTATGAATGGTGGCGTCCCTGGTGCCGCCTGGTATATATTCAAAGCCTACGAAGACCGTCGAGAGAGCAATGATGCCACAGGTAGCTCCGGTGGTCTTTATTTCGTCGTACCAGCCGGTGAAGATGGTTTGGAATTTGCCCCACCCCTAGAGATGCTTGGGCGCAAGTCTCAGTTTATTGCACCGGCTCGTCTAGAAGAAGTAATGGTTGATAAAGCCAATGTGCTTGGTACACCTGGTCAGTGTGAGAAGATTTTCGCCGCAAGTCTAGTGAAGAACTTCCCCTTGATCGCCGCTTCTATGGTTGGTATAGCCAGAGCAGCGCTCGAACATGCGCTTACTTACTCAAAAGAAAGACATACTTTTGGAGCGCCAATCTCTAGTTTTCAGGGTATCTCATTTATGCTCGCCGACATGGCAAAAGATATAGAGGCAGCGCGTCTTTTGGTCTATCAGGCTGCACAGCTGGCAGATCAAGGTTTGGGTCAGCTCTGTATAGCAGAAGCTGTTTGTGCCAAGGCCTTTGCCCAAGATATGGTTATGAGAGTGACCACAGATGCCGTGCAGGTTTATGGCGGCTATGGTTTCTCGAAAGAGTATCCGGTCGAGAAGCTGATGCGTGATGCCAAAGTAAGCCAGCTACTTGATGGTACCAGTGAACTGCTCAAGGTCAATTTGGGTAGACAAATGGTTACTGCTCTCTAGCATTTGGAGGACGGTTGGAAGTTAAGCGCGGTCAACTTTTGCAAGTGAAGGCACCGCCTTTGTTTGAGAAAGAGTATCTCTATATTGTCACTGCCGCTGGTGACAAGATGATTCGTGCCGACCTAAAAAATTCTCCGAAAGTGAAGAAACAATGGACCCTGGAAGAGTTCGATTTGTCTATCAAGCATGGCATTATCAGGCTTGTAGATAAAGAATGAAAGTTATTCCGCGGTGTTTTTCTTAACTGCTTTCTTCTTGCTCTTTTTGCTGGAGCGAGTTTTTTTGCTGCTTTGGGCGGTTGTCTTTTTCTCTGTGGCTTTTTTGTCTGCGTTTTTCTTGTCGGTTGCGCTCTTGTCTTCGGCTTTACCGCCCGCAAAGGTGCCGTTCTTGAGATTGACTTTGTCGGCGCCCATATCTGTAAGCATCTTGGTGATCGGTGCCACCATTTTGTTCTCTTTAGTGATGAAGCCGCCGTCCAAGCTGAGCTTGACCGCGCAAAACAAGAGGGCAACGCCGGTTACGATTGAGAAAACATTGAGCGAAAAGAAGTGTACTTGCTGATCTAGGTTGACTTGCCTTTTGGATCTTTTGAAGCGGGCAGCAGTCATCAGGTCTTCCAGTCTGCGGGTGACATCTGCCGGTCTGATACCAGTCTTCATACCGCCGCCGATGCGACCAACATCGCCGCCTTGAATCGGTCTGCCGCATACTACGCAGAACTTAATGCCGTAATTCAGTTTCGCGCCGCAGTACGGGCAAGAGCCGGACATCTAGAATAAATACCGCTTTTGAATTTCGCTCGGATGGTAGATTTGATAAAGCAAATCAGGATGTGCTTGAGTACCTTGATACCATTTCTGATATCGACTCGCGGTCATGCGCCAAGGTTTCCTGTTTGCCGTGCAGCTCGACGATTCGCTCTTTGAGCTCGGCGATTTGCTGCTCGATAATTTTGATTTCTTCGGTTATCTCCGACTCGGTAAGGTCCAGCGCCTCGGTTAGAGTGCCAAAGGCCTTTTCAAGCTCGCTTACGGCCATGCGAGTATTCATCCTCCGCTACTAAGCTACAAATGGTATTCTACCCCGCTTTTGCTTCTCTAACCTTTGTTCTGCAAAAGTCATGAAGGTGATTGTCAATTAATATCAGATGCCGGCGCCTTGCAAGAAGACATCCACAGGATCTGCTGCATCACCTTTTGTCTCTTTGTCGAGTGCCTGATAATCAGTGCCTGAGGCTTCTGCATCTCTATTTTCAGGGATTGTTGATAAAGCTTTCAGCTCTGAAATACTTTGACTTTGCTGCTTCAACTTGGCCTTAACTGAGCCCAACTCGGTCTCTAGTTTGGTGATGTGCTCTTTCAAGCACTTGATGGCTTCGGCTTCGATGTCGGGCACATCGCCTTCTTTCTTCTCAACTTTCTTGCCGTCGCGATAAATAACTCTGCCCGGAACACCAACCACTATCGAATTGGCTGGTACATCCTTCAAGACAATTGAGCCTGAAGCCACCCTCACATTGTCTCCCACTTCGATTGCCCCTTGAATTTCGGCTCCGCTTCCGACCACGACACCCCGTCCCAGGGTGGGATGTCTTTTGGTATCACGCGATGAGGCTCCCTGGCGCGCCGCTGCTCCAGCACCGAGAGTGACGCCCTGATAGATAACACAGTCGTCACCGATCACCGCCGTCTCGCCCACCACTACTCCCATGCCGTGGTCGATGAAGACTCTTCGCCCCACTGTGGCGCCGGGGTGGATTTCAATACCGGTAAAGACTCGCCCGAGATGGGAGGTGAACCTGGCCGGTGTGCGCAGCCCCATTTTCCAGAGCTTGGCGGCCAGGCGATGGAAAACCAAGGCATGGAAACCCGGATAGCAAAGAATTACCTCAAGACGGCTGCGGGCGGCAGGGTCTTGCTCGTAAATGTTGTCTATGCATTCGCGTAAATAGGAGAAGAACATAGACTAAACATACCAGCTAGTCTGGGCAGTAGTTTGGGTGGATGGAAAACTTTGAAGCAAAATGTCTCTTGACAAGCCTCGGGCTTGCCTTTCGCCGTTTAGGTTGTCACGACGGTGGGGATATAGATATGGAGGTATAGCTTAATTTTTTGGACCTCAGTGGGAAAAACCGCAAGATTAACTGCCGTTTATAGGGGCATCCGGCTGTCGGCGAGGATTAAAAGATGAGAAATTTGTCTAAATTCTTGACAGGGGGTGTATAAGCGGCTGGGTCGATAGATTTCCCCCTCTAGACCCAAAACGAGACTCTGAACAACCGACCCAAAAGGGTCAAGTAGATGCAGATGGCTCTTAACTAAACTGAACCAGGTTCTAAGCAAGACTAGATGAGCGATACAGGGACAAACGATAAGGCAGAAGGAGCGAAGAAGGCTCAACTCGGCTCGAATGACGCAGCCGAGAAGCTTCTTGCCATGATCAGTCCACATCGTCCAGAAGCTAAAGCAGAAGCTAAGCCAGAGTCTAAGCCAGAGTCTAAGCCTGAACCGAAAGCAGAGGCTAAACCGGCGTCCCCTGACAAACCTACTTTACCTAGCCTGCGTGCCGGTAGCCTGGGCACCCAGGGTGAGACCAACTTCAGTGTTTCGCTCAGCCCGGTGGATAAGACTCTCAAAGGAACCCAGACTGAAAATTTCAAGACCGGCTTGGTCGAGAATCTAGCAGGGCAAGTAAAAGGTCTAGAAACAATGCTCGGTGGTGGAAATCGCACCGAGGAAGATCGACTCTTATACGCTAAATATGGATATGCTCCAAAGAACACCAGTGCCTTAAGCGGACTATTGCATACCGCTGGGACGATTGCCCAGAATCCTGGGCACATTCCAGGTGCAATTGCTGAGAGTTTGAAGTCGACCTATAAAGGCGTTACTTCTGACGACGCTAATGAACGGGCCAAGACCTGGGGTGGCATTACCGGTTTCGGCTTGACTGCTCTCATACCAATAGGCGGAGCCGCCAAGACCTCCACCTTTACCCGTGAAGCGAGCACCTTTGCTCGCGGCGTCAGTGAAGTAGGTCTGGCCAAAACTGCTGTCGGTGAGTATGCAGGCAAAGCGTTGGTTACCAAAATCGATGATGCCGCTGCAGTTTCCGCCCGGTTGCCTCGAATACCCACCGGTCTGTCCAGTCCTGTTCATTTTGCGCCGGTTGAGTCGGCTGTCATTCCTCGCTTCAATATTGGCGCTAATCCAGCTGCCAAATTGGCAAACGGTGCCGATGACGCCGTTCGCGAAGTTGGTCGAGTCGGTCAGACTGAGGCTCGGCTTGCCCGGGGCACCCAGACCGGACTGGAAGTGAGCGAGACTGCTGGAAAAGTAGTTCCACCCAAAATCGAAGCTCCGGCAGTAAAAGTCGAAGCTCCAGCAGTAAAAATCGAGGCTCCAGCAGTAAAAGTCGAGGCTCCAGCAGCAAAAGTCGAAGCTCCGGCTGCCAAAGTCGAAGCTCCAGCAGTAAAAGTCCAAGCTCCTTTAGATACGCCTGCTCCAGTAGCAAAAGTTGAAGCTCCGGCTGCCAAAGTCGAAGCTCCCCTAGATACGCCTGCTCCACTAGCAAAAGTTGAAGCTCCGGCTGCCAAAGTTGAAGCTCCCCTGGATCCGCCTGCTCCGGTATCAAGAGTAGAGGCTCCGGCAGCAAGGGTCGAAACAGCCCCTAGTGCAGAACCTATCGTAAAACCTACTGTAGAACCGCCGATTGCTGCAGCCGCTGAACGTACCGCACCACTTGAAGCGGCAGCAAAAGTTGAGCCTACAAATGTGCCCGCTAACCTCGGTGCCAAGAGTGGCGCAGAGCATACACTGGGCAATTTGGGCGATGAACTTGCCGATGCCGCCGTCGAGAAGCTGCCTGTCAAAGGTGCCGAACGTATTGCCGGTACTGTAGACGACATAAGACCGGTTCACAGCGAACCAAGCGTTAAGGGTGATGCTCCCGCCATTGCTTCTTCTCGTTTCAGCGAAGCAATTGAAACACGCCTGCCTGCCTTGAACGGCGCCGAAAAGCAGCTTGCCGACGACCTTTTGAAGGACGTGAAAGCTTTCAAAGAAGGTAACCCCGATGGGTTATCACTGCAAGCACTGCAAGAGAAACTAGCTCGCCCCGATGTTCAGAAGATTTTTGCCGAGAATTCAACCCTAGCAAGACAGTTTGATCAGTTTGGACAATCGGTCAAGCAGGCTGCCACCCGTGTTGATGACGCCTTGGTCAACATAACCGAAAGCACCGCCAAGGTGGGAAGAAGCTCGGATGAGCTGGCGAAAACTTTGGAGAGAGGCTTGCAAGACTTGCCTCAGGCTCAGCGTGGCGTCGCAGCCAACTTGATCGAAGATCTGCGCAAAATCAAGCCTGAATCAGTCAAGTTTGGCGCCAGTACTGCCGAGCAACAGCTAGTGGGCAGACTTGAGCAGTCTACCAAAATAACAAGAACTATCGATGATATAGTCGCTAAACCAGAGTACCAGGCAATATTCAAAGATAAGCCTGAGCTGGGCAAAGCTTTTGAAGCTCTCAAGCAGTCGGGCGATGAGTTGGCGCTTGCTCGCATTGAGTCGGCCAAGGTTTCTGTGCCGACTGTTGAAAGAGCAATTGGCAAGCAAGCTGGACTGGAACTGGCTGATGATCTGACCAGAGTTAGCGGTCGCGGTGGCGACCTGAGAACTTTGATCGAGAAGGACCTACCGGCAATGACTGGCAAACAGCGCGCCACAGCCGAAGAAGTATTGCAGAATCTTCGCTCCGTCGATGAGGCAGTGCTGCGTGATACTCCCAGCCTGGCATCGCGCCGGGTGGAAGCCTTGGTGGATGATCTTTCTAAGCCGGAATTCAGCCGCTTCTTCTCTACTAATCCGCGCTATGTTGAACAACTCACCGAACTGCGCCGCTCCGTCACTCGCGCCGGTGAGAGCCGCAGCGTTGTAGAATCGACTGCTCTTGCCGGTGAGCGTACAGTGGTCAGCAGCCAAGTCGGCGAAGCTTCAGTGGCTTTGAATGCGCGCTTGCAGACTATCGGTCGAGAGCTCGGTGAAGGCTCTGCCAAAGACCTTGATGAGATAGCACGCAATCTTGATAGTATTGCCCGTGGTGGTAGAACCGATCGCGCTATCGCCGCCATCAGAAACTCAATTGATAATATCGAGTCTCAGGGCTCCAGTCGACTGACAAGAGAACTGAGAGAGAGCGTAGACGACATCGAGAAGCTGGCCCTCAAGAATGATAATCTTGCCAAGCTCGAAGCCGCTAGTTTTACAGTCAACCGCAGCAGTGCCGAAGTGGTGAGAAAAGCCGAGGTTCTCGCCGAGGAGCTGAGACCAGTGGCTCAGGTATCTCCTTCCAAAGGTTCTCAGTTGCCTGTGGAAGCTCAAATCAGCAAGCATCTGGATGGTATCGCCGACCAAGCTAGATTGGTCAATGGCTCTGTAGATCAAGTGCGTACCATCGCCAATATGCGCAATTCCATTGCCCGCATTGAGGAATTGGGCGGTGCCAAGGTTCTCACTCCCACTCAGGCTAAAGCCTATGAAGAGATTGCCACTGCTGTCAGACAACTAGACAATGCTGCCGTCGAAATGCGTGGCTTGTCGAGGGTAAGAGAGGGGGCAACCCCAATTGTCGAAAGACTACCCGGGCAGCTTGATGAACTCAGGACTAACCTCGGTGCGGCGGTCAAACCGGGCACAGATGTGCCTCTGCGCCGAGTTGAAGAGGCTGTGGTCGACCTCAAGCAGGCTCGTACTTTGGATGAGAGTGTTGCCGCCGTCAACAGGCTCAAGCAAGAATTGAGAGAGCCTCAATTAGTTAGGACTCTGAACGATACTCCTCTGGATAGTCCGTCGCGCTTGGCTCATAACCGACTGGTCGAGCAGGTCGATAAGGTTGATGATGCTCTCAGAATGGCGCAAAGAGAACGTCTAATCTCTCGCCTAGACGGTCAGACAGATAATCTCGTTGCCAATCTTGGTAGGGCAGACAAGCCGGCTTTGGTCGACTACAGCAGAGCTGTGAAAGAAATAGGCCGTGGTGGAGATGACGCCATTGTGCGAGCCGACCAAGCTCTAGCGCAACTTGAGCGCGAGTCCGTGCGCAATCCGCAACTGCTCCCGGCTAATACTTTGCAGCAGATTAGACAAGAACACAATCTAGTCACAGTCACTGCTCGTCAGCTTGATGAAGTATCCACCTCTTTAGTCTCGACTCGCTTAGAAAGACTAAGGCTCGGCTTCAATGGTATCGAGGATGCCACCAGCACCCTTGTACAGCGCAAGCTAATTAAAGAAAATTACGAGACTATTCAAGACCTTCGTTACCTAGAGACTTCCAGAGGTCGAGGCGCTGCCCAGCTTGAAGAAGCCCAGCTGAGACTGATTAGGGGCGCCAATGATATTGAAGTGGCAACCTATCGCTCTAATCTCGTCAAATTGGCCAGCTTGGGTGACAAAGTCGCTCTTGATAGACTCTTGGTATCGGGATTGGTGCCGGACGGCAAGAAAGTTTTGTCTCTGGCGGGCGGCGAGCCGGGCTTTATACAGACTCGTGCTCTCTTGCTGGGCTTCGGTAAAGATGGCGCCCTCACTAGGAATCTCTCTCATCTTGACCCTGTTTTTGCCAACAACCGTTCTATCTTGCTTTCCCCTGAGGTAATCGGGGTTGCTAAATATTCTGTTCTTTCTATTTATGCCTTGCAAGGTTTGACTGAACTGGCTAATCGCATCGATCACCAGCTTTTGCTCGAACAGTATGAAGCTCTCAAGCGTGGTGGCGAAGAGTCTTCCGAAAGCTCTTCCGAAAATTCTAGGGTTCTTCCCAGTCGAGCCGGAACTGATACCAACCTTTCCTCTTTCTTTGGCGTGAGAGAGTTCTCCGATGCTGAGATTCACAGAGACCTCGGCGGTATTGCAATTCAGCCCTTCTATCAGGGTAAGCAAAGTTTTGCTCCCGCAGAAGGTCTTTCTCAATCGGTGATGCGTCAGGCCTTCCAGCCTGACTCCAGTGGCAGAGTCTTGCCCTCCTCGGGAGTAGGTAACCTTGGTGAGCCTTTGGCACCACCTCCCAAACGTGAAACAGGCGCCTTTAATCTCAGAGTAGACGATCCTGAATTCCACAAGAAAGCAGCTAACAGAGCTACTTTTGGTACTGATTTTGCGCCGCCCCGCAAGTCTGTATCTTTCAACCCGGCATATGAAAATGATCCAAGCAGCCTCAACAGTTTTGCTCGGGCGCAGAGTCTGCCCTTTTCTCTAACCTATAAAGGCGATCGCATTGATTCTCGTCTAGATAAACCGGCTTCTTCCCAGTTTGTCATTCCTTCCATTCTCAATCAGTCCGATTTTAGAGTGATTTCTGGGGCCTCAAACGTTAGGAAAGATCCTTTCTCTGCCAATCTTGGCGGTTCAAGTTTGCTTGGCAATACTCCTTCTGGTCAAACTAATGTCAAACAAACCAATGATGCCGGTATCTTTGCCTCGGCGCTGGCAGGCGCTGCCGAGGGTAGTTCTGGGCATGACAGTCGCAATCTTTCCAAACTTGAAGAATCTGAAGATGACGTCGACACTGCCGGCTCTGGCGGCGTTGTCGTTTCAAGCAATAATGCCGATGATGACGATGATGATGAGCAGAATGCACCCGCCTCGATGCCAGCCAATGCCCCGAGCCGCAAACCCCTAAGAGTGCCGCAGGTGCCGACATCTTCCCCTGTTGCTGCTCATGATTCAGAAGTCTTAGCCGAGAAAGCCAAGGCTTCTGACAGCGGCGGCGCTGCGCAGATAGTTGCCGGTCCGCCGCGCAAACGCACCGTTACTGCGTGATTACTGCAATTTTTAGCTTAGCCCTTAATCGACTGCGCCCATGACGATAACAGTATTGTGACCGCCAAAGCCTAGAGCTTCTATCAAGGCGTTTCTTACTTTCAGGTCGCGGCTGACATTGGGAACGTAATCCAAATCACATACAGGGTCTTTCTCGTCCGAATCGTGATTGATGGTAGGGTGAACTTTGCCTTCCTTGATTGAAAGCGCTGTTACAGCGGCACCGACGGCGCCTGCTGCTCCTAGAAGGTGCCCGATCATCGATTTGGTTGAAGATACGGCTAATTTTTTTGCATGCTCGCCGAATACTGTCTTTAGAGCTCTGGTTTCGGCTGCATCGTTGAGCGGTGTAGAGGTGCCGTGGGCATTGATATAGTCCACTTGGTCGATTGCCACTCCGGCATCCTGCAAAGCTTCTTTCATGGCTCTGACAGCGCCCTCACCATTTTCAAGGGGGGCAACTATATGATTGGCATCACAGCTGGCACCGCCGCCTTTCACCTCTGCATAGATGGTGGCACCGCGCTTGCGGGCATGCTCCAATTCTTCCAAAATGAGAACGGCAGCTCCTTCGCCGATGACAAAGCCGTCGCGATCTTTCATGAAGGGTCGGCTGGCTTTTTTGGGGTCGTTGTTGCGCTTGCTCAGCGCCGTCATATTGTTGAATGAGCAAACTCCGACGCTATTAATCGCGGCTTCTGCACCACCGGTGATGACTACATCGGCTCGGTTGTCTTGAATATACATGAGGGCGTCTAATATCGAATCGAGACCAGAAGCACAGGCGGTGGCGTCGCCTTTGGCTCTGCCCTTGGCACCGAATTCGATGGCAACCTGACCAGAGGGAGCATTGGGCATGAGCTTAATGACTGAGCGCACGCCGACTCGCTTCGGACCGCCTTCCAAAAGCTTCTGATAATCTTGGGTGGTGGTGGTCAGTCCACCAACGCCTGTACCGATGAATGTAGCCACCCTATGGGCGTTGTCTTCATTTACTTGCAGCTTACTGTCTTGAAAGGCAAGTTTAGCTGCTGCCATGGCCAGGAGAGTCACCCTGTCCATTTCTTTCATAAAGGCTCCGGCTTTACGCTTGTCCGGGTAAAACTGCTGTATATCGAAGTTCTTCACTTCTGCTCCGATACGAGTTTCCATGCCGAATTGGTCAGGATTGAATAGGGTGAGAAAGTCAACGCCAGAGACCCCAGAAAGCAAGTTTTTCCAAGTCTCTTCCGTCGTTAAACCAACCGGCGAAACAATGCCTATGCCAGTAACTACGACTCTTCTTTTCATTTCCGATTACCACCTAATTCTTGCCACGCTTCCACTCTGTATAGTCGCCCAGGCAATGGGCGCACAAATACCGAAGAAGCCTCTGCTTCGAAGTAGTAATTCTAATAACTACTATACTGATTAACCCCTAAAAAAAATTAAGCTCTTCCAGGGATGTTTGCCGGATTAGCCCCCGCTCATGGTGCCGAAGGCTGAACCATCGGAATAGTCGTCTTCGTACCAGGCATCCAAATCGATATCGCTTGCATTGTTTAAATTGTCTAAACAGTCTTTACTTGGCTGTGGTTTGCTGTCGAGCACGGGGTCGGGGCGCATAAAGTCCTCCCAGTTTTTTCGCTGGCGTTCTTCAAAGGCTTCCTGACTGAGTTCGATTGTGTCGTCATCATCATTTCTAAGGGCGAGATATTCATCAAAAGCTTCATCGAAGTAAGACCTTGAGACCTCACCGGTGAAGAGTTGCAGTTGATCTTGTTGCAGTCCAAGTTTCAAGTCACCGCGTTCAATGATGCCGTATTCCGGCGTCCATAGCAGGTTCTTTGCCCCCTGCAAGTTGAGGTCGCGTAAGGCTTCTTCCAGAGTTTGCCCTTCTTTGCGCGCCTGGCGGGCTTCAAATCTCTGCACATTTTTCTTGAAGGCACGGTCTAGGGCCACGCCGATTTCTTTGTATTCTGGTTCGAAGCGCTCAACTTGGTTCCAAAAATGTTTGTTATGAGAAGCCTCGATAACATGCGCCAACTCGTGCAAAACCAGATAACGCCTGCCTCTTTCCGGCACATTTTCTATGGCAAAGCGTGAAAAGGTAATAATGCGCGACTTTAGATTGATTTGGGCCAGTCGAGAATATTTGGCGCTGCCGATTCTGACCCCACCTATGGTGACATTGAGAGTGTCGTTGTTTATCTGCCTGACATAGGTTTGCATAAACGAACGGTATAGTTCGTTTATCTGTCCGGCGATTTTCTCGGGCGAGTCGGCGACCACTTTTTTGGCGCTCTTGGCCGGGCGAGTCTTTTCAAGGAAGTTCGGCTGATACCTACCTTGAAAGAGATTGAGCTGGTTTTTGTCGTTTTGTGGCAAGTTCTGTGCTGACATAGACGACATCGAAATAAAGTTATTATTGTTGTAGCATTCTGGTAGCAATAGCTTAAGCGTTTTTGACCGTTTCAGCAACCAGGTAACTTGGGTTAAGAGGTGAATAATTTGACCGAGACCGAGAAAAGAGAAAGATTGACCTTCATCACCGGTGGTGCCAGGTCTGGTAAGTCTAAGTTGGCTGAGAAGCTCGCACTTGCTTCAAATCTGCCGGTCACGTATTTAGCGACCATGGGCGTCGACAGAGAAGATCAAGAGATTGTGCTGCGTGTGTCTAATCACCAAGGCCGGCGTCCCGCTGGTTGGCAAACGGTGGAGGAACCGCTGATGGTATCAAAGGCGATTGCCGAGTTAGCTAGTCCGCCTGACGGACGGGGGGTGGTTTTACTCGACTGTCTTTCACTTTTTGTTTCCAATCTCTTGCTTTCTATGCCCTCTGGGCTCAGTTCAGTCGAGGTTTTGGCTTGCCTTGAAGAAAATGTGCTTAAGGAAGTCGATGCACTATTGCAAGCAGCCAGAGCAAGAGAAGATTACGACTTCATTCTTGTTTCGAATGAAGTGGGCATGGCAATTGTGCCCGAGGTGCAACTGGCTAGAATTTATCGTGACTTACTTGGACTTGCCAACCAGAGAGCTGCCGTCTGGGCTGAAGCTGTTTACATCTGCTTTTGCGGATTACCGTTGCGGCTGAAGTAATTGCCTTTATAATTGATTCATGTCCAGTTCAGAAAAAGCATCCCGGTCCGCCTATATAAAGCTTCTTAGACCGCGCCAGTGGACTAAAAATCTCATTGCCTTCGCCCCTGCTCTGTTTGCCGGGCAACTGACCAGACCCGATGTGCTCCTGCATGTGTCAGTTTGCGTTCTTTCTCTTTGTGCCGTCTCCGGCTCTGTCTACGTTTTCAACGATATCCTTGATGTCGAAGCCGACAGAAAGCATCCGACTAAGTGCAAGCGACCAATTGCCGCCGGTCAAATCTCGGTACAGGCAGCTGTGACAGTCGGTCTTTTGGCTATTCTGGTGAGCTTCTTGCTTGCCTACTTGGTTAGACCGGCGCTCTGCCTCGTTATTTTGGCTTATCTTTTGCTGCAAGCCGCCTATGTCACCCGGCTCAAGCACCGAGTCATTCTCGATGTCTTCTGCATTGCTTCCGGCTTTGTCCTCAGAGCTTTGGCCGGCGCCGCTGCTGCCTCCGCCAGCGGTTCTTTCATTCTCGACTTGTTACCAGCCGGGATTTTGCCCAATTTGCATAGTTTGCCCGGTGCGCGCGGCGGCCATGAAATATATCTGTCTCCTTGGTTTTTGATTTGTACTTCTTTGGGTTCTCTCTTTTTGGCTCTTGAAAAAAGAAGGCAAGAATTTCGGGCGCTCGGCGCTGATGCTGCTCACCACCGCAAAGTGCTTGGCAAGTATTCTCTTTCTCTTTTAGACCGAATGGAGGCGGTGATAGTACCGTCATTGGTGACATCTTACTGTCTCTATTGTTTCAATTCGGCATATGGTTCTTGGATGATGATTACAATTCCGCCGGTTCTTTATGGGGTCTTGCGCTATCTCGTATTAAGTGAACGTGATACCAGTACTGGTTCACCCGAAGAAGTCCTTTTGAAAGATAGACCAATTCAAAATGCCGTGCTCATTTGGGTATTGGCTTGCTTCTTAGTGGTTTACGGGCACATTGAGACTTATCTCAAGTTTATTGTGCATGCCATAGATTCATTGCGCTTTAGGCTTTACTAAGGGCGTTGCTTTTTTTAAATTGCCTTCAGCCCAGGGACCCATACCATAAAGCTTTGTAAGCTCTTTGCCTGTGAGACTGTCTTGGCTATATATCTCCAGGCGCTGTTTTTCGGCAGCTGGGGCATCTAGATATTTACAGCGGAATGCCGCCCAGGTGAGATCAAAATTACACATGGCAAAGCGCGCTTTCTCTGATGGTGCCGAAAGAAAGCGGTCTCTAATTACTCCGGCAAAAATCTCTCTATTGTCGTCTTGATCCACCGACTTGTCAGGATGTTTCTTGCTGTAGAGGAAGCAAGTCATATCGGCATAGGCTTTCACCGCTTCTTCAGTCAAGGGTGGTGGACCGGGCTCAGCCACTCGGGCCGGTCCAATCAGGTCGGCAAAAAGGTCTTCAGTATAGCCATCGCCCTTTTCAATCTTTACTTCTGTCTTTGGTTTGTCTGGCTTTTGCTCTTGACTGACAGCATCGAGGCTAAGGGCTTGGGCACTATGTCCATCCAGGCTTTGCGCCCTCTGGGTCTTTAATAGCCAGTGTCTGATTAGGGCGCGAAAGAGCAGGCGGTAGCTGTCTTTATAGTCGACATGACTCATTACTTTGGGGCGAATTTCAGCCCAAATTGGAGCGATATTTTTGTACAACGGGCTTAAGTTCGGCTCAGCCAGCCTCTTTTCTAGAAACTGTTCCAGCTTGCCTTTCAGCTCAAAATTTAGAGTGGAAAGCGACTTGACTGCTAAGCGGTCGTCTCCTTCGGTGGAGGCGACCAGGGCAAAAATCTCCAGCCAGGAAGCCTTATCATCCAGTTTTTCTTTCGCTTCTATTTTGGGAGGCTGGCTATTAGCAAGGGTTTGCTTGCTTGAATTTTGCAGCTTGCCAATATTGTTATTTGTAGTTGTTTTTGGTTGAGGCGCTTGATTTATCGGCTTGGTGCCTGCTTTAGTGGCTGGTTGGCTAATTTGCTTTTCAACCTCGCCGTCTTCATAGCCCCAGTCGGCGGCTCGCCCTGTCTCAGTCGCAAAAAGAGACATAGATAGAGCCGTTGCCAGGGTAATGAAACGCTGAGGGCGCCACCCGAGCCTGTAAAGATGCTGAAATGAAGGCTTTCGCCTTGGTTTTGGTAAGTTTTTGGTTGCGTTCATCGCAAGTATTCTATTAAGAACTGGACCTCTTGGCTAGTCTTGGGCTAAAATACGCCATATGTAGGGAGGCGTAAAGATGTCGGTATTAAAGTTACGAATTTATCCAGACCCAGTGCTGAAGCAGAAGGCCAGGAAGATAACTATAATCGATGGCTCGGTACGTAAACTCGCCCAAGACATGCTCGATACTATGTACAAAAGCGACGGAGTCGGTTTGGCCGCCCCTCAGGTTGGTGTATCTAAGCGCATCATGGTCATCGACGTCAGCTCTGAGGAAGAGCCGGCTAAGCCCATCGTTTTTATCAATCCCGAAATTCTTGAGAAAGACGGTGAAATGATTGGTCAAGAGGGCTGTCTGAGCTTCCCGGATGTCTTTTTTGAAGTAAAAAGAGCCTCAAAAGTCGTCGTCCGTTTTCAAAACTTGAAAGGACAGACACTTAAACTGACAGCCGAAGGCAATCTACTTAGTCGCGCTATTCAGCATGAAATTGATCACCTGGACGGCAAGCTTTTCATTGAGAAGGCCACCAATGAACTGAAACGCGATCTGGAAATGACCAAAGCCGGCTTGCTTGATGGTGATGCCGAAGAGATTTCAAAGAAACTGGGCGATGATGAAGGGTTGACCCTGACCGTGCCCAGCAAAGAAGCTGTGACCAGCTAACTGAAAAGGCAGAGTGGTGAAGGACAGTACCAATAAAGTGCCAGAGCACGACGAGTCACACCGAATCAAAATAATCTCCTTTGGCTTCAAAAAGGGTGATCCACCCATAGCTAATCTGCTCTTTGATGTGCGCTTTTTGCAAAATCCCTATTGGGTTGAGGCATTGCGCCCGCTATCTGGTCTAGATAAACCGGTGCGCGACTATGTTATGGAACAAGGCAGTGCTTGTGGTTTTCTTGAGCATCTATTGCCCCTTATCGAACAAGTGATGCCTTTGATGTTCGAGACCAAGAGTCATGTCTTTACCATCGCTCTTGGTTGCACCGGTGGGCAGCACCGTTCGGTCTCGGTGGCCGAGACTCTTGCCGAAGCTCTCAGAGCCAAGTATCCCGACATAGTCATAGATATCGAGCACAGAGAGATGGGTGTTTTCAGACAACTGGAAGCTCGCAGTTCTATAACTGTTCCAGGCGGAGGCGGGTTAACCGGCAAATGAAGCGCTCTTTCCTCTATCGCATCAGAAGTTTCCTTTTGCCCGGGCTGAAGCGCTATATTCTTGTCATTCTTATGAGTATAGCCGCCATCGTATTTGGTGTGCTCTGGTTGCTTGATAAACATCCGGTTTTGCGTATTCAGAAATTTATGCACGAGGTGCTTTCTGATACCGCCGCGGTGTTGCCCAGTAAAGTGAACGGCATCATCTTTCTTTCTCTTGGTTCTATCGGCTTGCTTTTTTCTGTGGTGCGCGTGACGCAGCGCGTGCTCGGGGCCTATCTGCCCGATGATCGTGAAGCCATACCCGATGTACTTTATCGCCGGCGCTATCTTGAGCGCGGACCCAAAATTGTGGTTGTCGGCGGCGGCACCGGTTTGTCCAATCTGCTCAATGGTTTGAAGCGGTATTCCAATAACTTGACCGCCATAGTAACCGTCGGCGACGACGGCGGCAGCTCGGGGCGTCTGCGGCAAGAACTTGGTGTTCTGCCCCCCGGCGATATCAGGAACTGCATCACCGCTTTAGCCGACCAAGATAAGATAGTCACCGAACTCTTTCGTTATCGCTTTGAGTCGGGTGAAGGTCTAGAGGGGCATAGCTTTGGTAACCTCTTTATCACTGCTCTTTGTGCAGTCACCGGCGGCGATATCATCAAGGCTACCCGCACAGCTTCGCATGTTTTGAATAGCTGCGGACAAGTGCTGCCCTCTACCTTGTCTAGTTTGACATTGACGGCTGAGTTTGTTGATGGAACCAAGGTGACTGGTGAGTCTGTCTTGACCACGGTGGGCAAACGCATCAAGACAATTACTTGCGAGCCCGCCTTGCCCGAAGCCGTGCAAGAAGCCGTGGAGGCTATTCTCGATGCCGAACTTATCGTTCTTGGTCCGGGTAGCTTGTACACGTCCATCATTCCCAATCTTTTGGTACCGGGTATAGTGTCAGCTATTAGAGCTGCCGAGGGACGCAAACTTTATGTTTGCAATGTCTCCACCCAGGCTGGTGAGACCACCGGCTATTCTGTAGGCGACCATGTGGAAGCCCTGCTTGCCCATGCCGGTTCGGTGAAGACAAATGAAGGCAGACTCTTGCATGCCGTTTTAGTCAATGAGGGCAAGACCGACCAGGCAGCGTCTGTTCGCTTCGACCCCGAGAAGGTGAAAGAACAAGGTTTGACTGTAATCAAACGTCCGCTAACATCTGATACCACGGTAGCTCACCACGACAGCACCAAATTGGCTCGGGCCATCGTCATGTGGCTCTACCGCACTGGACGTATGAAAGCCCCTAAAGGCAAGTTGGTCAGAAAAGCCGAGACCAAGAAGTTGGAAAACAAAAAACTAGAGACTGCCGCAGACAACGTAGTAAAAGTCGGTGAGAAAGTATAGACAACTAATAAGTATAGGCAACTAATAAAGGACTAAAACTATGACCGTTAGTGATGATCTGAAGACGAAAGTCGGCCCGGCAATGGGTCGTATCGCTTCCGGTGTTTATATTGTGACAGTTGGTTCAGATAGTGACCGCGACGGCATGCTGGCCACATGGATTTGTCAGGCTGGTTTTGATCCGCCTTCTATTGTTATGGCAGTCAATAAACAAAGAGACCTGCTCAAGCGGCTTGAGCCCGGCAGTGGTTTTGCCGTCAATGTCTTGTCCAAGAATAATATGGATATCTTTAAGGCTTTTGCTAAGCCTCATAACGAAGGCAAATTTGAAGGCTTGGCTTTGACCGAGGCTAAGTATCCGGTTTTTGCATCGGCTATTTCATACATGCTTTGTCAGGTTAAGTCTTTGATGGATGCCGGTGATCATATGCTGGTTTTGGGCGAAGTCATGGACGGCGGCATTAACACCCAAGATGAGCCCATGGTTCATTTGCGAAAAGATGGCTTCCAGTACTAGTTGAGAGCAGAAGACAAATTTGCTTCTGTTTCGGCATCGTTATTTGCTTGCGATTGGGCTTGCTCTTCGGCTTGCTTAATTAGTGCCAGTTGCTCCTGTGCATCGTCATAGCCTTGCCTAATCAGCTTTCTTGATAGTTCGGGGTTGATATCGAGCAGGTTTATATTCACCCCTTTTTTGGGTTGGAAAACCCGAATCTTTACTTTCTTACGTCCAATTGATTCAGGCGATCCTGCTTCCACTAGACGGTTGTACAGTTGCGCCGAGTCTATTTCTTTGCGGGCGCTGGCATCTAAGACTATGTCGAGGCAGCGCACCAGCACTTCAAACATATTGACCGGGCAGACATCAATCTTTTCGGGATGCAAAAGCACCATATAAATTTCGTCGGCGCCAAGATGAATGGCTGTTTCCATTGGCGTATTGCGCACTAGTCCACCGTCTATCCAGAGACCTTTGCCGTGAATGTGACGGGGCGGAAAAGCCATGGGAATAGCGGAAGTGGCCATGAGAACATCGATAAGCTCGTTGGTCGACATTATTTCATCAATGGTAATGAGCTTAGTCTGTAAGCTGCATAAGTCGGTTGTGCACCAACCTACCTTGGTTTTGCTTGCTTTTAGTTTTTGCAGCGAAATCTCACGTCTAAGAATCTCTTCCAAACCGGCATTATCTAAAAGTCCCAACTTGTGCCCAAGCACAAGTCTGCCTATCTGATGAGCTGAGGGGAGGGCGAAAACGTCTTTACTCTTGATATGACACCAGAGTTCTTCCAGTCTGGTCTGGTCGCCCTGGGCGTAAATGGCGGCGTTGATGCCCCCTATACTAGTGCCGAAGGCTAAATCAAAGTCGAGACCCTCCTGTCTGAGCGCTTTGATCACCCCCACCTGGTAGGCGCCTCTACCGCCGCCTCCGGGCAGCACCAGGGCTCTCATGGGTTTTGGGTTGCCGTTTTCGCTCATGCCTTTTCTCTCGCCTTTCGAATAGCTTCGGTTGTAGTAAAGAGACATCAATATCCTATCCTAATTTATGGGGCAGTCCCTGGCAACACCCGGCTGAATTTACCGCGGTAAGCGAATATAATTGCGCAGATAATCCACCTCATCACCGAGAGCCGTTCAATAATGACGCAAACCAAGCCTGTTTTGATTGTAGGAGCTGGTCCGACTGGTCTGACCCTGGCCTGCGACCTCTTGCGCCGTGGAATCAGTTTTCGCATTATCGATCAGTCTCAAAGCGCCACCACAGTCTCGAAAGCCATTGTCATACATGCCAGGACCTTGGAACTGCTTGAGAATATGGGCATAGTCGAGCCTTTTCTGGAGAACGGGCTGCCTGTTAGGGGCACAAATTTCTACGCCGGCGGTAAGCGTATTGTGCATCTAAACATGGATGAGATAGAGTCGCACTACAAATATGCCCTTGCCATTCCGCAGAGCAAGACCGAGGAGTTACTTACCAATGTGCTGAGCGCAAGCGGTGTAAAGGTCGATCGTAATTTCGAGTTGCTAGATTTCAGTCAAACGGCAGACTCTGTGCTGGCTACAATCAAGAATCTTGAAACAGGCGCTGAAGAAAAGCTTGAGTATTCTTATTTAGCCGGTTGTGACGGTGCCCATTCCCGCACCCGTAAGACTCTCGGCTTTAGTTTTGAAGGGGCTGAGTACGAAGAACTCTTCGGTGCCGCCGATGTTGCCTGTGATATCCAGGGTGATGAAATGTCCGGTTATCTCTCCGAGCACGGCAATGTCATCTTTTTCCCCTTCGGAGATGGGCGTTTCCGCATAATTTTCGAACTGCCCCATGATAATCCCCAGATAAACGGTAGACCGGTAGATGAAAACGAACCGATTACCTTGGCCTTGGTGGAAGAAGTCGTCAAGGAAAGAGTCGGTCGGGCAATCAAGATTGAAGATCCACACTGGCTTTCATGGTTTAAGGTACACAGGCGTTTTGCCGATGGTTATCGCAAAGGGCGAGTCTTTATCTTGGGCGACGCCGCCCATATTCATAGCCCTGTGGGTGGAGTGGGCATGAATACCGGCATGCAGGACTCAATAAATTTGGGTTGGAAACTTGCCCTCTGTTTGAAGGGCTTGTCTGATGATTCATTGCTGGATACCTATGAAGAAGAGCGCAAGAAAGTCGGCCAATCAGTCTTGAAGGGCACCCATATGGCGACAAAATTTGTCACCTTCAGGCATCCGGTGGCGGTCAATTTGCGCAATTCGCTCATGCATATTCTTGCTTCACAAGAACTTGTGCAGCAGCGTATTTTGCGCTCGGGCAGCCTAACCGGGGTCAGTTATCGTTCTTCATCGCTCTCTTGGGAGTGCCATCCCCCTATAGATGACTCGCTCGGTCGCACTCTTAGGCTCTCAGACGACGACGGCGAAGAAAAGCCGGGTTTGGGCGCTTGGATTGAATTTGCGCGGGCGCCTGTGGCTGGAGACCGTGCTCTCGATGGCGACTGTCGCAACGAGAGGGGTGATGAGAGACGACTTTGTCAGTATCTTTCTTCCGAGCGTTTTCAACTGCTTCTCTTTGATGGTTTTGTTGCTTCACCCGATGGCTATCAGGGCTTCAAGCGCATCGAAGAGCACGTCAATAAATACTTCAAAAATCTCATTGACGTGCACGTGATTGTGCCTGAGGCAAACGGAGTGCTTGACCTGCCAAACTATAATTCGGTCATTTATGACTTCGACAGAATCTTGCACAAGACCTACGGTGCAAGCTCTGAATGTCTTTACCTGATTCGCCCGGATGGCTATATCGGCTTTAGATCGCAGCCGGCTTCGCTTGATGATCTCGTGAAGTATCTCTCCGGTGTCTTTGTTTTGTCGGCAGTTGGCTCTTAGCTGCTTAAAACGCTCTGAACGGAGTCGCTTCAAAGCGCCTCTTCTCAAACTCTAGTCTTTCTTTTCTTTCTTTGGCAGCTAGTTCTGGTTTGCCTAATCTGTCGAATATGCGGGCGCGGTCTTCGTAGGCGGCGGCACTGTGCCCGGCAAAGAAATCGCGTCCAAGTTTGGTGCTGTTCTTGTTTAGATCAATTACTTTTGCCAGATCTGCCAAAGCTAGATCGTATTTTTTTTGCATGGTGTAAACATTGGCGCGCATATGATAAGCGTCGGCAAGCCCCGGATTGAGTTTGATGCAATTGTTATAGTCTTTGAGAGATTCATCAAGGCGTCCCAGTCGGGCCAGTGATTCGCCGCGTTGATAAAGTATGTAGGCTTGTCTTGATTTGTTTTTGTCGGGAATGGCTAGAGCTTTTTTGAATAGTTCCAATGACTTTTCATAGTTTTTAGACTCTCGCAAAAGAAAAGCATGTTCCCAGATTGCGTTCAAGGTTACATTGCCGGAACCAAGTGCGGCTGCCTTTTCTAGATATTTCTGCGCTTCCAGACTGTGCAATTTAAACTGAGCAATTCTGCTTTTGCCGATATAGGCTTCGGCACAATTTTTGTCTAAAGAAATAGCTTGGCTGAAGTCTTTGTCAGCCTGGGTCATATCACCGTCATCGAGATGGTAGGCGCCTCGGCGCACATAGCTCAGAGCATCTTTCGGGTTTTTCTTGATAGCCGCCTCAATTGTTTCAAACTTGGGCGTTTGCATACCGCCATGCAAGTTCTGAAAGCGTGAGCCGAAGCCGTAGACAATGTTATCGTCTAGGGCTTGGCAGAGCCCCGGCTGTGCCAAAACTAAAAGGGGCGCCAAAACTAAAAGGGGCGCCAAAACTAAAAGAGACCCGTTCTTTGCTAAGACCACTAAGCAAGCGATTTTGACTGACAGCTTTTGCATATTGGTAATTGGTATCCTCAATAACAAATCTGGTTATAAAAAGCCCGGCACCAAGAGCGCCGGGCTTTTCATTGCTTTGCCAATCAGCACTGCTGAAGCAGTTTAGCTTTTCGGTTTAGGCTTTGGCCGGCTGTTTCAAGCAGGCTTCAACGTGTTTGGCTACTTCGTTGGGGGTCATAGCCACTTTCACGCCGTTAGCTTTGAAAGCTTCCAGCTTGGATTCGGCTGTGCCTTTGCCACCAGATATGATGGCGCCGGCGTGTCCCATGCGCTTGCCGGGCGGGGCGGTTTGACCAGCAATGTAGCCGATAACCGGCTTCTTGATGTTCTTTTTGATGAACTCTGCCGCTTCTTCTTCAGCATTACCGCCGATTTCACCAATCATGACGATTACTTCTGTATCGGCATCTTTCTCGAACATGCTCAAGACTTCTTGATAGTCGAGCCCTTTGATCGGGTCGCCGCCTACGCCGACGCAGGTGCTCTGTCCGAAACCTTTATCGGTAAGAGCAAGTGCGATTTCGTAGGTGAGGGTGCCTGATTTGCTCACCATGCCAACTTTACCGGCTTTGAAAATTGAGCCGGGCAAAATGCCAATCAGTGACTGACCGGGGGTGATGATGCCGGGGCAGTTCGGTCCAATCAACTTGGCACCCTTTGCTTTGACGGCTGCCACTAGTTTGGCTGTGTCTTGCGGAGGAATACCTTCGGTGATGAGAACGAGCAGTTCGATGCCGGCATCCAGTGCTTCGTATCCGGCATCAAGAGCCAGGTAAGGAGGCACGAAGATAACCGAGCAGGTGGCGCCGGTGGCTTCTTTGGCTTGGGCAACGGTGTCGAATACCGGCACGCCGTGGATTTTTTCGCCGCCTTTGCCGGGTGTAACGCCGGCTACGATTTTGGTGCCGTAGTCAAGCATGCGCTTGGTGTGGGAAGCTCCCATCTTACCGGTAGCGCCCTGCACTACGACTTTTGTATTTTTGTCGACAAGAATCATTTCTAATGCTCCTTAAATAAAGACTAGGCTTTGGCTGCGCAAGCCGGTGTTTTGGCTGCTTGTTTGGAGCGGCTTACTGCTTCTTTAACCGCTTCCTCGAGATCCGGATAGAGTTTCAGTCCGGACTGAGCGAGCATTTTTTCAGCGATATCTTGGTTGTTTCCGCGCAGTCTGACCACCATTTGGCGTTCAGGATACTTCTTCATAAAGTCGACAAGGGCACCAGCCACTTCGTCACAGGCGGTGATACCGCCCAAGATGTTGAGGAGGATGACATCGACTTTAGGATTCTCGTTAACGAGCTCAAGAGCGGCCAAGGTCTTCTTCTGATCTGAGCCACCGCCGGCGTCGAGGAAGTTTCCAGGTTGACCACCGAAAGCCTTAACCATGTCCATAGTGGCCATAGTCAAGCCGGCGCCGTTGCAGAGAATACCGATATTGCCGTCTAGCTCGACCAGGTTGAGGTCAGCCAATTTGGCGCGGCGCTCGCGCGGGCTCATGTCGACGAGGTGAGCTTCCATCCAGCCTTTGAAGCTGGGCTGACGACCGATACTGTCATCATTGACGATAATTTTGCCGTCCAGGGCAACAACATCGTCGCCTTTGGTGATCACCAAGGGGTTGATTTCGGCCAGGTCAAGGTCTTTGCTTTCAAAGACTTTGTAGAGTTTGTTGGCGATGTCGGCTACTTTAGCCATGACTGCGCCGGTGAGACCAAGTTTGGCAGCCAGATTGCGACCTACATAACTATGGTAGGGGTAGGGAATCGGCTCGGTCAGGACGTTATGAGAAGATTCGATTTCGATTCCACCTTCGGCGGAAGCAATAAAGATCGGGCAGCCCTTTTCTCTGTCAAGGGTTACAGCCAGGTACAGTTCTTTGGCGATGGCCATTTTGGGCTCAACCAAGAGGCTCTCGGTTTTGGAGCCTTTAATCTCAAGCTTCAAGAGGTCTTTGGCTAGGGCCATACCCTCTTCCAGGTCTTTGGCGAACTTGATGCCGCCTGCTTTACCTCTTCCACCTGACATGACCTGACATTTCAAGGTGAGCGGATAACCGAAGTGAACTTTAGCCAGTTCTTCCGGTTTGGTGATGCGAAAGGCGGGTGGTACGGGTATGCCGCCAGCTTCAAAGATTCGCTTGGCTTCGTATTCGTAGAGATTCAATGTATGTCGACCTCACTGATGCACTAATGGCTTAAACAGTCTCTAAATGTACGACAAAAAGATAGGTGCAGCCGCGACCTTTAGGTTTTTATCCAATAGTTAAGTGAAATTGGTCCTTGCATGCTAAACGAAAGCCTTGCCGACCTATACTTATCTTTTCAAACCCAAGGTAAGCTCCTTGAGCATCTCTTGTCTACCCTTTGGTAAACGAAGCGGTTCAAAGGGAGGCTCATTCCGGAAGCCCACCAGACCAAGTAAATTAGCTCTGATCATAGGACACTATTGAATGCGCATCGGTATCCTCACAGGCGGCGGCGATTGCCCTGGTTTGAATGCTGTATTGAGGGCTGTAGTGCGGCGCTCGGTCAAAGAATACGGCTCGGAAGTGGTTGGCTTTCTTGAAGGTTTCAGAGGCGTTATTGAAAACATGGTCATGCCCTTGACCATGCATTCCACCGGTGGTCTGATTCATCGGGGCGGCACAATTCTGAGAACTTCGCGCACTAATCCGTTTAAGGTGGAAAGAGGACCAGAGCGCATTAAAGAGAATATGGAGAAGCATCGGCTAGATGCTCTTATTGTGGTTGGCGGTGAAGACACTTGTGGTGTGGCCAACAGACTATATAAAGAACATAATCTCAACTTGGTTTGTGTTCCCAAAACTATTGACAATGACATAAACGCCACCGATGTCGCCTTCGGTTTTGATACCGCTGTAAATATTGTGGCTGAAGCCCTTGACCGTCTGCACACCACTGCCGAGTCGCATAACCGAGTCTTGGTCTGCGAAGTAATGGGACGAAATGCCGGTTGGATCGCCTGCTATGGCGGTATCGCTGGTGGTGCTGACTTTATCTTGGTGCCCGAGCGCCCCATCAATTTGACCGCTGTCATAAACTCAATCAAACAAAGGCATGCCCGTGGTCGTGACTTCTCGATCGTAGTCGTGGCCGAAGGCGCCAAGTTTGATGACGAACAAGTCAATCCGGAAAGAGAAGTCGACGCTTTTGGTCATGTCAGACTAGGCGGTATCGGCGAAATTTTGGCAAAACATATCGAGAAAGAAACTGGTTTTGAAACCCGCTCGACCACTTTAGGTCATATTCAAAGAGGCGGCTCACCGACTGCTTTTGACCGGGTGCTTGCCACTAGATATGGTGTGCTTGCCGCCGACTTGGTCCATCAGAAAAAGTTTGGCACCATGGTGGCATTGCATGGCAATACCTTGGTTGATGTGCCGATTGAAGATGCTGTAAATAGCCTCAAGACGCTCGATATGGATATATACAAGGTCGCTGAAGTCTTCTTCGGCTAAAGCCATGTCTCAAGACGAATACTTTATGTCAATCTGCCTAGACCTGGCTCAGAAAGCCGCCGGGCAGACAGCGCCAAACCCCCTGGTTGGTGCAGTGATAGTTGCCGATGGCGAAATAGTAGGGCGTGGGCACCATGAAAGAGCCGGTCTGCCCCATGCCGAACCAAACGCTCTGGTTGCCGCTGCTGAAAGAGCCAAGGGCGCTACTCTTTATGTCAATCTCGAGCCCTGCAGTCATTATGGACGCACCCCGCCTTGTGCCGACGCAGTAATTGCCGCCGGCATCAAAAGAGTGGTGGTCGGGGTGCAAGATAGTAATGTCAAGGTAAACGGCGGCGGTATCGCTCGTCTGCGCGAAGCTGGTATAGATGTAACCGTGGGGGTTTTGGCTGATCAGTGCCGATATCTCAACCGTGGTTTCTTTAGAGTGATGGAATGCGGTCTGCCTTGGGTCGAGCTAAAAATGGCTTGCACACTTGATGGGCGCATTGCCGATCAGAGCGGACGCAGTCGTTATATCACTGCTGCGGCGGCTTTAGAGAGGGTGCAGAAACTGCGCCGCGAATGTGATGCGATCATGGTGGGGGCGGCCACTGCCCGGCTTGATGATCCCAGTTTGACTGTGCGCGATGGCTTGCCAATCTCGCGGCAGCCTCGACGGGTGGTTGTCGACCCGCATTTGACTTTAGACGAAAAAGCCAAAATATTTGACGGACAGAGCGATACTTTTATTTTTTCGTTGCCCTCGGCGACGGGCATAAAACCTGATAAGGCTGAGTTTATGCCTCTCAAGATTAGAGAAGACGGCGGTTATGACTTGAAAGACTGCCTTGCCACTCTTGCCGCAAAGGGGGTCAGGCGCCTATTGGTGGAAGGCGGTGGGGTGCTGGCTGGTGCTTTACTCGATGCTAATTTGGTGGACCAAATTTATTGGTTCATGGCGCCAAAGATGCTTGTCTCTAGTGGGTCAAGACCGGTTCTCGCCTCAGACAAGGGGCGTAGTTTAGACGATATCGTCGAACTAGAAGAGGTGCGCTATGAGCAAGTTTTGCCGGACCTGCTCGTCACCGGCTATTGCAAAGGGCGCAAGCAGTTTTTAGAACAGCCGCTCTTGAAAAGCTAAGTTCTGAGGGCATCTTAGCTCGCTCTAACCCTTCGCATACTGACTACTTATATACTTATAGCCATGAACGATAAGAAAAAGAAAGTATATGTCGAGACCTTCGGCTGCCAGATGAATAAGTCTGACTCTGAGCATATGCTCGGTTTGTTGGATGAAATTGGCTATGAGCCTACCCCCGAGATTAAGGGCGCTGACCTGATGATCTTAAACACCTGTGCCATCAGGGAAGGGGCGGAAGACAAAGTCTATAGTTATCTCGGCGCCTGGCGCGGCTATAAAGAAGCCCGTCCTGGTTCGTTAATCGCTGTCGGTGGTTGTGTCGCCCAAGACGCCGGCGAATCGATGCGTCGCCGCGCACCCTATGTCGACTTGGTTTTTGGTACCCACAATCTCTATCGTCTACCCGAACTTGTGCAGCGCGCGCAGGGCGGCGAGAAAGTGGTGGAAATCTTTCAAGAATTGCCCGATGATCTGCCCGAAACCCCTGTGGTGCGCCTTAACGATATTAGCGCTTGGGTTTCGATAATCTATGGCTGCGACTATAACTGCACATATTGCATCGTGCCTTACGTAAGAGGTCGTGAGAAGAGCCGTTCTCCAGAGTCTATTTTTGATGAGGTGAAGAGCCTCGCTCAATCTGGCTATAAAGAAGTGACCCTGCTTGGTCAGAACGTCACCGCCTATGGTCATGATTTGAATCCTAAAATTCATCTTGGCCATCTACTGCGGAATCTTTCTGCCCCTGAGTTAGAGTCGATAAAGAGACTGCGTTTCGTCACCGGTCATCCGCGTGATCTAAATGTTGAAATTATCGATGCTGTTAAAGAGCTGCCGACAGCTTGTGAGTATTTCCATATTCCGATTCAAGCCGGTGACGATCGCACCTTGCGCCGCATGGCCAGAGGCTATAACGTAGACTTTTACAAGCGCAAAGTAGATGAAATTCGCTCCCGAATACCAGATGCTGCCATCACCACTGATTTGATCGTCGGCTTCCCTGGCGAGACCGAAGAAGAATTTATGAACACAGTCAGGCTGGTGGAAGATTTGGCTTTTGATGTGGCCAATACCGCCGCCTATTCACCCAGACAACATACACCTTCGGCAAACTGGGAAGGACAAGTTCCAGAGGAAGAGAAGTACGAACGTCTGCGCTTCCTCAACACCGTGGTCGGCGAGGTCTCGCATCGCATCAATAAGAGATTGCTCGGCAAAGAAGTTGAGATTCTTGTGGAAGGGCGCTCCAGCCGCGGCATGAACCGACTGATGGGACGCACACGCACCAATAAGACAGTCAACTTTGAAGGTCCTGAAAGCTTGATTGGTCAGCTTATCGATGTCGAGATCGTGGCTGCTAATCCATGGGCTTTAAGGGGGGCACTTAAAGGGGCTCACGGAGAACACTTAGAGTCTTATATCTCAGAAGATTCGCTTTCGTCCGAGTCATGCCACACTGAGAGCGAGACTGCCGTTCCGGTCGCCATAGAGTTAAGCAAAAGATAGATGCGTCGTCGACTATTCAGAATTATTCTGATGTCATCGCTTGCACTATTTTTGTCGTCATCATGGTCGATGCCGCTATTGGCCCAGGGCTTACAACGGTTGCAAGCCGATGCCGAAAACTACTTTAGTCGCCAGCAAATGGCCAAAGCGATTCCGCTTTATGACAAACTAATTAGTATCAGTCCCAACAATGCCTCTTACTATTGCAAAAGAGGAGAAGCCTATCTAGGCTTAGAGCAGATAGAAAAGGCAAAGCTTGATGTTGATAAGGCAATCAAACTGGCGCCAGGCTATAGAACTGCTTATATGGCTCGGGCACGAATAGCCAGTGAACTTGGTGACTTTAGAGGCGCACTCGGCTATTCAGATAAGGCAGTGCGCGGCATCAAGGTCGGCGACAAAGATTTCTCAAAAATAGCTTGGGTTTGGTATCAAGATCGAGCCACTTGGTATAGCGAGCTGGGTGACCAGAACAAAGCCATCGAACAATACAGCGAAGCTCTTAAGTTTAATCCAGATGGGTTCTGGTTGTACTACTTTCGAGCTTCCAACTATTTCAAGCAAGGCAAATATGCCTTGGCCATCAAAGACTTAGACATATGTTGTTCGATGAAGAGCGAAAAATCGTTGACCAGGGCTCTTGAACTGCGCCTTAAATGTCATGAAAAGACAGGCAACAAAGATTTGGCCAAGAAAGATAAGGCGCTTATGGACGAGCTCTTGCGCAAGCAAGGAAACGAGCTGTTTTAGGACTGCTTGCTGAGAGAAAGATCAAATACTACTTAGTATCTTTCGATCTGCAAGTTTTTTTTCGGCTTTCTGCTATCGAGCAAGAATGAAGTCTCTGCCAAGATTTTTAATAAAGCCCGCCATGTTACCGACACAGATTGTCGTTTATAGTGCCTGCATCGAAAGGCTATTGCCGCTTTCTTCGAGCCATTACCAAAATCAATAAGTCTGCCGTGTTACACCAACTCTTCAATGAGGTTATTTTTCTATGCCTGATAATTTCAATGCTCATCATAAAGCCATGCAACTAGAAGAGATGGCCAAAGAGCTAATCGCTAATCCTGACGATAAAGGCGCCGCCTTCAAGAAATTTTCTGAAGAAGCGCACGCTTTGATAAACGACCCGAAGAAAATGAAGGCTGTAGCGGTAGAGCTTGAGAAAATAGAAGACGACCTCTTTACCCCCTTGCCTAATGCCGAGATAGAACGAGACAAGGACGGCAATGTCACAGACATCAGGTTCAAGAAGTCTTTCTGGGATAGAGAGTCTGACGATCTTGTTCGTTTACACACCAATGTTGCATATTCTTCCCTCTACGGTGTGCGCACCCCGGAGGAGCGAGCCAGAGACCACGAGTCTAATATTGAAATAGACCCTTGGCGGGCGTTTCAAGTATTCCAACATGGGGACGCTGGTTATTACCTGCCGATGGGTGGAATAGGGACTGACTAGTTTCTTTAGCTGAAAACTTGGGCTCTGGCGGTCTGAAATTTGTCATTGTTATTTCTGCCCGTGCTATCTCTTCCAGTGCTATTTCTTCCAGTGCTATTTCTGGCAGGGCTCTTTCAGTAATTGTTTTGAAGTTAGAGTTGTAGTCACAACTCGGTCACGAAAAGGTCACTGTCTGGTTTCATCGACTCGCTATCCTACTTATTTACAGAGTAATTTATCTGTTTTCTTAAGTGGGCGGTTTTACTATGTCGGATATCATTGCTTCTCATGACCATATGTCGGAACCTGGCAGGTTAAGCGATAGTTCTGTGGACAATGCGAGCAGACTCTTTGATGAAGTCTATGCGCCTAGCCGAGTGTCAGCCCCATCTCTTGAACAAAATGTAGCTGGTGGGGGAAACAAATCCCTGGCTTCGTCAAGCGAAAGCGAGCCAGTGCTGGAGTTCTCTAATATTTATCCGTCCGATTTCGGCGAGGTGGCTAAGGCTCTCTTGCCTAAGGTAGATACAGATTATGATGGTGCAATGAGTAAAGGCGAAATTGAGAGTGCTTTTGCTTCAACCGATATAACTGGTCGTGATGCGATTGTATTGGCGACAATCAATAAACATTTTTCTGATTTGACTCTCTTTTCTATACAAGGACTCAGCGAGGGTGCCGGGCTTGTTACAGCTGCCGATATCGAAATGGCTGGCGACGCGCTTAGCCTTGCTGGTCAGTATGTAGTAGATCCAGAGGCTTATGCGAAAGGCTTGTTACAGTTCGAACTTGAGGTGCCGGACTACCGTACTAAGATAGTTGATTCTAGGATCTATGATATATTGTCGCCGTCATCCAAAGACTTTCTTTCGGGAACTAGCTACCTTAAACCTGCAGCAGTTGCTATTTTTGATCAGCTTGATCAAAATACTGATGGCTCTATCTCTTGGGATGAGGTAGGGCAGTTCCAAGGCGTCAAAGGTGTGTATGAGAAGGTGCAGCCTTCTATGCTAAAGAGTCAGTTACAAGAAAACTGGGATACCATTATTTCTGCCAGTAATGACGAGTGGTTCATTGAGAATAATGGAATTACCAGAGCTGACCTAGAGAAATCCTTTGAGCATATAGATGGCTTATTGCCTCGAAAGTTGCATGACATCAACGCTTCGCTGCTAGAGCACGCGGACCGCTTGAGCGAAGCAAGCGATGTGCTTTTTGCAGACGAGTCACCTATTGAGAGCATAGTGCCGCAAGGCGTTAATCAAGAGGGGCTTGGTGACTGCTATTTTCTTGGACCGCTGGCTTCTCTAGCTGCTACCGAGGCCGGTAAGAAGAAAATTCTAGATATGATTACAGTCAATGAGGCTGACTCATCCGGGCGGACGACTTACACAATTACTTTTCCTGCTGATCCAGAAAATCCTGTAACTGTAGAAGCCCCTACAGCGACAGAATTGGCAAGATTCGGCGGCGGTACTGAACATGGCTATTGGGCGCCTCTGTTAGAAAAGGCATTTGGAGCATATATGGCGAGAAAGACAGAGCAGCATCAAGGTTTACCTCATCTTGCTGTACCTTTTGGCGCTACTTTGGAAGATGTTGGTGCTGTTCTTTCACCCAGTGATCCTCTTGTTTCTAATCCTAGAACATATTCAGGCGGCGAACTTGCCGCTACAATCGAGCAAGCCTTGGCTCAAGGTGATTTTGTGGCGGTTAGTTCTTATGAGAACGCTACCGTCAATGGGCAAAAGGTGCCGAGCCCCTATTCGGTTAAACAATTGGGTCTTGCCACCAATCATGTTTATGGCGTCGTAGATTATGACAAGCAGACTGGCGAGGTGACTTTGTACAACCCTTGGGGCGACGGAGAACCGACTGCAGAGAAATACAGTGACGGAGTCGATGATGGTCTCTTTAAGTTGCCTCTGCCTGAGGTCAACGCCCGATTTGATGGTATGGCGATTAGCGCTGACTGAAAGTAGATCTTATAGAAAGTAAGAATTTCTTTTGGGCTGAATTCTGGACAGATTGCAGCCAGAAAAGACACTTAGCCAAGTACCATTTAGACTTCTTGATTCACTGCCAACGAATTTATGAAGGCAGATCTATAGACGCAGAACTAAGTATGCCAAGACTAGCCGAAGGAGCTTGGTATCACTAAACTCAATCGACTTGAAATGGTAGACCGGTCAAAAATCAACTGAGGGAGTGTTTGGCAATAACCCTCAGAAATCGTCCCGGTCAATTAAAAGATGTCGGATAAGGATTGGACCAGATAAAACCGCTCTACCGCTGAGCTACGCCTGTCTTGTTTCCAAAACCTGCGGCGGGATTCGAACCCGCGACCTGTCGATTGGAAGTCGATAACCTGGGCCTTCGACCCGACATCTTCTATTATAGGTCCCCCAAGGCAAATTGTGAAATTAGTTCTGGGGTGACTGTATCGAAGCCGACAACATTAAGCATTCTCTTGTCGGTGCAATCAGCAAGCGAGATACGGTTAGCTGCCATTGCCACCGTAACTAGTTTGGCATCGATACCCATGGTGTCACGATAGGCATTCAATGCTTCCAGCGGATGATCTTCTCCTGCCCATGTTTCTGAGTCGGTGTAAATGACGAAAACATCGACAGGAATTTTGTTCTCTCTCGCCCAGTGCATCGGAATTGCACAGTCAGTGCCTCCACCGCCGGTGCGGCTCAATAGACCAACCACATCATCCAGCCTTTGCTTAGCGCTTATAGCCAGAGGATAGGCTTTTGTATCGTATGCCACGAATGAGATATTGGCAGGGGGCTCGCTCTTGGCTGTCGCCAGAGCCATGGCGCCGCAAGCCTCACGGGCAGTGAGACCGACAATGCCATTAACTCTAGTACCAACCATAGAACCAGACACATCCAGTCCAAGGCAGAGCCGCTTGCCTGTCGGCGTGATGCACTTGAAGGCTTTATAGAAGGCCTCGTCTAATGCATCAACAACTGCTGCTTGAGGCGTCCACATTCCGCCACCGCGCACTGCAAAGCCAGAGCGGTATACCGCTAGGGCCGCCAAGATTTTCAGCGGGTGCAGTCGTGCCTTTTCCAGCGCTGTCTGATTATTTATTCTCTGGCAAACTATATTAACCAATTCGCTGTCTTTGGCAGAGAGCAATTCAACCCTAGACAGATTTCCCAGATTTCTAATCAGCCACTCTAGACCGGCTTGCTTAGCCAGTACACGATAGACCTCGGTAAAGCGCAACTCTGCCGGGACCATTTCCATTGATAGTTTTGCGCTTTCCACAATCTGGGCAACGCTTGGTCCATCAAGTTTTTCTTCGCCTGCGCCTTGGCGCAGTTTCAGAAAACCTATTATGGTTGCATCTTCTATTCCGTCAGTGGTTCCTTTGACAGCAAATTGATAGAGGCTGTTGCGCAGAGAGTCAGCAGCTTTAGGGTGGGAAAGTCTAAGCAGATCGCGATGGCTCCAGCCATTGCGCTGTTGATATTTGGTTAACTGCACCGCCAGTTTTTCCGGCGGCATGAGTTCGTACCAGCGGGCAATTGCCCTTCTCAGGCCTCTGCCCCAACCGCGAAAAGATTGCACATATTCTACAAAGGTAAATAAGTGCGTACCGGTACGAGCCACTTCAGGTAAGGCTGCCAGCGCAGCCGCCTTGCCTTCTGGGCTAGCCAGTCCTGCTCCCATAGCTAAAGCAAAAAGGCAGGCGTCATTCTTTGCAGACCTTCCGCTTTTTGATATTTCAACAATTTCGCTAATCACTTTTAGCGGCTCTATCTGCAACAAGCGTTCGACAGCCTTGGCGTTGTCTATAGTCAGTTTGGCTTCACCCACATAATAGGTGCCGCCCTCACTGCCAAGAATGAGGAAACGACGGAGTTTTGCCCAGTCATCAATTTCATAGCTGTAGCCAAAGGCGTTGTTCGGCACCATGCCCGGTAGCGGTATGCTACTAGACGGAACGCCTTGAGGCTGGCTCTTTGGCTTACGCTTGAAGAAGTGGAGATTTAGTTTTGGCATAACAGAAATTCACCCGCCTTTTGGGTGCGAAGGAAATATAAGGGCAAGATCTCCATGCTAGTTGAGGTCCGAACTTCTGACAAGGGAATGCAAAGAGATGTATACAGTTCTGCCAGAAGCGAAATCAATAGCGAAGCCAGTAGCGGAATGCCGCTGCAAGTGCTCAGTTCTTGCGAAGACGGTAGTAAAAGTACATCATTTAACGGTACAGAGCAGAGTCACTCCGCAATGGCGTTTATTCACGTCACCGAGGGCAGAAAATTGAGCTAGACTCTCAAAAGAATCAATGATGACCAATATTGCAGTCTACTAATGGCAAAACAGGAATCGCATATGACGAGTACATTACAGACTTGCTTTGATGACAGGGACAGTCTCATTGCATACGTCAAGAAACTTGCACCGTGGGCAGATGGTGCGGCGAGCCAGATTCAGGGCGGTAGACTAAAAGCTGAGATGCGCTTGTCTGCTATCAATCCCATTAAGTACGGCGGCAGTCGCAACTTTGGCGATGGACATGTCACAAGGCTTTCTCCTTATATCCACCATGGAGTCTTGAGCTTGAATGAGGTGCGCAACCATGCACTCAGTCAATGCAGCCAGCCGGTGCAGATTACCAAGTTTATTCAAGAGCTTGCCTGGCGAGACTTCTGGCAGCTAGTTCTGAGAGCACATCCACACTGGGCTTGGGCAGATGTTGAGCCGTATAAAACTGGGTTCAGTGCGCAAGACTATGCCGATGCTTTGCCTGCTGACATTGCAGAAGGAAAAACCGGCGTTGCTTGCCTTGATGCATTCATAAACGAGCTAATAGAAACCGGTTACATCCATAACCACGCGCGCATGTATCTGGCTAGTTATGTGGTGCACTATCGACGTGTCAAATGGCAGGCTGGTGCGCGTTGGTTTTTGCAGCATCTGCTTGATGGTGACATTGCTAGTAACAATCTCTCCTGGCAATGGGTGGCAAGCACTTTTAGCAACAAACCCTATATTTTCAATCTAGAAAACGTGGAGCGCTATTTCGGCAAGCTCGTTGATACATCGCCGGCTCTCAATCAACCGCTCCACGCAACTTATGAAACGCTTCAACTAAGACTCTTCCCTAATCTGGGCATGACATTATGAGTAAACCATTGATATTGTTGCATCAAGAAGCCTTACGCCGAACCCATCCAGTCTTTGATGCGGCCCCGGCTGAAACTAAAGCTATTTATGTTTGGGATGATGCGTTCTTTAAGGACGCAAACTACAGTCTTAAGCGGCTTGTTTTTGTCTATGAGACTTTATGCGAACTACCCGTCGACATCATTCGCGGTGGCACTCTGGAAACTGTTCTCCAACTTGCACCTTCTTTGCTTTACATTCCTGCAGCGAACAATCCGCTGCTTATCAGCTTGATCGATTCCATCAAGAAAGAAGTCCCAGCAAAGATTGTTGAGGATGAGCCGTTTGTTACGTTGCAAAGAAAGACTGAGTTTAGACGTTTCTTTCAGTATTGGAACAAGGCAGAGAAGACTGCTTTTTTGCTGGATGGCTCTGAAGATGCCTAGAGGAGTCAATAAGTCCGACCTGCCAAGCAAAGTCTGTCTGAGCTGTGGCAGACCTTTCACATGGCGTAAGAAATGGGAGAAAGTATGGAGTGAGGTCAAGTATTGCTCCAAGAAGTGTAAGGCAAAGCGCGCAAGTGTAGGAGATCAACCTGGTAATTGATCCCTATTTCACTAACTGAAAATTTCAATTATGCAAAAACGATTGCAGAATTATGGGCGATCGAAAACTTGGCGGCTGCATAAAGGGCAAGCCACACTGTCTTTTCTCTAAATAGTGGATCATTTTCGAAGTTGTCGTTTTCTTGTAATTTTGCCTCTTTCGCAACATCTCCGTCTGGAGATATCTCAATGCCAAGAAAGTCGGCACAGCTCAATAACTCCTCTAGGACTTTCTTAGAGGAACCAAGCATGCCGCCAGCAAATTGATAGTCTTCGTCTGCGAAGATGATATCTTCGAAATCTAAAGGCAAATAATAGCCTTCGCAGTCAGAGTGGCAGATTATATGACTTGTGGTTTTTTCAAATAACTCACATTGCAACAACTCATTGTTCTCATCTCCGTCCGGTTTGTCTTCTAGATATTGCTGCCGGGTGCGATTGTTCCTGGCATAAGCCATCGCGGTTCTGAGGTAGTGCACGAATGAGTACGGAAAAGATAAGCAGGAACCTAAAGAGTCAAACTCTACTGGCTCTTCTGGTTCGACGTGTGCCGGCAAACCATGCACTTTCAGTGCTTTGTTTACCAGTTCAAATTCTTCCTTGAAAAAGGCTACACCCTCTTCGTCACCATTCTCCAAAAGCTGACCGAGAATATTGACTTCTATAGCGAGTCCCATTTTTTCTCTCCGTATTTACAGTCGGCAATTTTAGCAGTTATGGTTCTCTTGGTGGCGGCGAGTCGAGTTTGCCGACTCTCCTATAGAGGTCATTCAAATGCCATTGCCGTTCTAGAGACAATCTTAGAAGAGATTTTCTATGAATCATTTCTAGAGCCTTGAGAGCTCTTGCCGCATCTCGTCTTTCTGCACATAAGTCAGCTGCTGCAAGAAGAATCGCAGCATGGTGGCTGCTATTATTGCTTGTGATATAGGGTTCAGTGTTTTGCTCGCCGAATTCTTTCATTAAGGCAAGTCCCGCATCAATTGAAGATTTCCAGCCATTGCTGGCTTCTGGGTTGGTGAACTCATAGGTGTCGGCTAGCTTGAAGTAAACTTTCGCTTTCAGTGAAGTTTCGAGTTTGTAAGGTGATTCCAAAATCTGACGGCAGATTTTTCGGTATGTAGCAACTGAATAAGTTTTCCATTCATTGTGCAGTACAAAGCCTAATCTTTCCTCGATGTGCCGGTCATCTAGTGGGCTGTTTGCCAGGTCCTGGAGATAGGCGTTAGCATTTAGCCTATCTAGACCCAATAGATTGGCTGATTGAATGTTTTTAGGTAGCCGGTTTTGCTCGGCGCAAGTCAGACCGAACAGAGATAAACATAGGATACCTATAACTAGAATGGAAGAAATTATAATTCTTGGGAAGAAACCAAGACTATTGAGATATGCCGAAGGAACTAAGCTAGCTAGTTCGCTGGAGTACCATTCGTAGCACCTATCGTTGAGGGCCAAAAATGCCATAAAGCCGCAGAAAGCTAGTAAGACAAGTTGCAGCCAGTCGTAAATCAAAGTGCGGCCAAGTAATGCAGCGGCCGACAGCCAGGCAATCAGGGAGATTGATGCTAAGGAGTGTATGTATAAGAATCGTGAGGCAGCTGGTTTAGAACTTGCGTTCTTGAATAACAAGTTTGCAAGGGGATAAGTTCCTTCTATGGCAAAGACAACGAGAAGGCAAATGGCTAGCCAGGAGGGCGGTGTAAAATAGAGCGAATGGGTAAGCATTTGCAATGAAAATGCGACTAGCATGTAGCTAGAGAACTGCCAGAATGTGGCTATTTTGATTAATTGTCTATGCCGCTCTTCAAGGGTGGCTGTTCCCTTCAAAGTTTTGTATTTGTCCAGGTTTCTATAGAAGCTTTCTCGGAGATCCGCTTCCTTCTGTAGCAGCCCGCTCACTAGATAGCGATACTGCTTAGGGACTTTAGAATAGTTTGGTTCTTCGTTAAGGTGTTGCAGTACCAGTTTTACTGGATTTTCTTCTGTAAACGGTGGGGTACCGGTTAGCATCTCAAAGAAGACGCAACCGAGGGAATAGAAGTCTGACCCTGGTCCTACTTCTTTGCCAAGAAACTGTTCCGGGCTCATATAACGTGGACTGCCAAAGACGTCGTTGGCGCTGGTGAGAGCTTGAGTTTTCGTCACTTCTTCGTGAATCGAGCGGGCAATGCCGAAATCTACTAGCTGCACTATATCGGCGCCTGAGTCTGTCTGGCCGATGATTATATTGCTTGGTTTGATGTCCCTATGCACCACACCTTTCATGTGTGAGTGTGTGAGAGCGTCAGCGACCTGTCTAAAGATGTCTTCAGCTCGCTCCGGTGTTAATTTCCCTTCTCGTTTGAGAATATTGGCTAGGCTTTCCCCTTCGGCAAAGCGCATGATGAGATAGGGCTGTCCATTCTTATCTTCTCCGGGTCCAAATATTGCCGCTATGTTTGCGTGTGTAAGCTCTGTTGCAAGCTTTGCTTCTTTATCAAAGCGCTTAAGAGTACTTTCATCGGCAAGAAACTCTGGCTTCAAGACCTTGATGGCGAAGTTTTGGTTTAGTTCCTTATCGTGTACTTTCCAGACTGTGCCCATACCTCCGGCACCGACAAATTCTAATATTTCATACTGTTCGCCCAGTTGAGGGGGCGGGTTCAGTGGATTAGCAGGAAAGCTTGGCAGATTTGCCCCAGGCTGAGTTTCTGCCTGGTCTGCCGGAACAAACAAGGTTTCTCTCTTTTTTATCTGGTCTAGTTCGTTTAACAAATGATGGCTCGTTTAGCACTGCAATCTATTTATGCCCGCTAAAGGCAGCAGATTGTGCAAACTGGCTATATTTACTCAATTAGTTGACAATTGCGCGTATTCTCTCAAGAGCTTCTGTTTCCATACTTCTTGCGTCAGATGGAATAAACTCAGCTGCCTTTGTTGCATATCTCTTCGCTGCCTCAATTTGCTTGTCTTGCTTTAGGGCGGTAACTAGTCGGCGATAGAGTTCTAGCCTATTCAAAGAGCAGGGATTTCGCCAGGCAAAGGAAATTTTGCGAATACTCAGCTCTAGAATATTTCTGTGTTCGTAAATAGAGACTAGGTCTGCTAAGGCGCTAGCTTGCCGCTTGAAGTCTCCTACCTTTTCGCAGTCATCTGCCATTATTCTTAATAGGCTGCAGCATCTATCGCTATATGGTGCTACTTCCTTCGTCTCTTGGTAAAGTTGACTAAAGAGATTTATTCTTGTCTGCAAATCAAGAGGCTCTGTCTCAGAGTGCAAGGAAGTATTTTGAATATCCCCATAGTAGGTTGATTTCTTAGTTGCTTCCTGAGACCTTGATGGTTCATCAGTTTTCAGGGCTTTGGTATTTTTCTTTACTGAGTGCACATTCAATTTGTCTGTTAGATTCTCAATTGTTTCTAGGATGTCTGAGTGAGGCTTGTGTTTATCTAGAATATTCCAGGCTGATTGCAATTCTGTATGTGCTTCTTTCTTTCTCCCTAACTGCGCCAAAACTTCTCCAATAGATAAATGTGTCAATGCTAGACTGAAATGGTCTGCTGGTAGTGTTTTGAGCTGATAACTAATGATTTTTTTGAGAAAACTTAGGCGAAGCTCAAGGAGTGAATATGGCATCTCTTTGGTTCTGTCTAACCAGACTAGTTTCTTTAGACTTATATTGCCGCCCATCGCTAAAGAAATTGAGACCACAGGATTTACTTCCTCGGTAAAAAGTGAGTTTTCAATCTTTCGAGAATCTATTGATTGTATTTCATTTAGATGGTCACTTGCTTCATTTTCTCTTTTCAGTCTTATGCTGCGCAGAAAGGCGTTGGCTCTATCTGTAAGATAGCCAGTGTAGAGTTTGCCGAATTTCTTCTGTCTTACTTTTAAGTATTGGCTGAGTAGGCTATCTGCTGTCTTGGTGGCGCCATTGGTGTCAAGACAATTTATAATCTCAAAGACCTTATTGCTTTGAAAGAGAAGCTCTATTGGTTCGTTTGATTCTTCAACGGACTTTAGTGTGTGCTTTAGGCATTGTTCTTGTCTGCCATGTTTGGCTTCCCATAGCGCAAGGTCGCAGAGTAAATCGCCCGATAGTAATTTTGGCTCTTTTGAAATGGCCTCAAAAATATGATTAGTGACATCCTTGGCTAGGCTTGCTAATCTAGGGGCATCATCTTTAGTCTGCTCGACTTGCTGCGTGAGTTGCATCAAATATCTGCGCATTTCATTGGTATTAGGAATTGCTTTTGCAGTCAATCTCAAGCTGCCTAATTCCGCACTTTTCTTTGAAAGAGTGTTCTGCAGCGCTTCATAGAGTTGGCTAGCTGTTTGCTCTTCTTGGGGAACCTTGATCATTTTTAGTTTTGTTGTGTATTCCGAAATCAGATTCTCTGCTAGAGCGGAATTTCTAAGATCTTTGGCTTCCAATATTTCCCTATATAATGCACGTTTTTCTTTTGCTGTACCGCAGGTTTCAAGAAGCACCAGTTTTGCACTTTCAAGTTCAGATCTGGGTGAGAAATTATCTGTAAGGCAGTCACTTGAAGAAAATAGTTTATATGCTTCTTGGTATCGACCTATTGCGATCAAGCATTTCACCATACCAAAGGTAAGGTCTGAATCTGAGAAGTCATTTCTAAAATAAAATAGTGGCTTCCTCCCTGATATATCAGCTTTAGCCTTCTGCACAGTATTTATTGTTTTTGTTGCCTTTCTGGTGGACGAGATGTCTATTTCTTCTGCAATATCTTCATGCCTTTTAGGCAGGTGTTTAGAAGCAAGCTCTAAAAGCGGCAGCACATCGGTGGCAAGTTTTGTCTCGGCAGCAACGCTTGCTGTTTCTGCAAGCAAATGGCGATATTCCTTTTCGTAAGATAGAACCTGTTGCGGATCTCTGTATGGTTTGTAGTCAATTGTTGAGTTTACTGCTTCATTAAGCTGCGCTAGAGCCGTTTTCTTACTGAAGTCTCTTTCAGGGCTATCTGCCAGCAAGCTGGTTTTCATACTGAGGCAACAATCATTGAGCAAGGCTAGCCCTCTTTGCAGAACATCTGTGCTAGCCAGCTCAATTGCCTTGTCGGCAAATAGTCGTGCTCTTGCATAGTCATGTGCTAGGTAATACTGTTTTGATATGAGCCTGCAGCGTTCTGCCGGCATGATATTTTCAAAAAGATCATTTTGAACAATATTTGACCAGTCAGTTTTATTTGGGTCTTTTCGACAATTATTTACTTGTTGTTCAATTTCTATCCAGCCCAATACGCTGGGGTTTCTCTCTAGCAGAGGCGCTGTGTTGGCGAGTTCGTTCAAGACTCTATCTGACAAGTTATAACTGCCCGAATCTGACGCACTGCGTGCAAATTCTAATAGACAATAGTAGAAGTTTAATTGTGACTCTCCCAGCCTGCCCAGTGCTTTATAGTTGTCTATGAGCTTGTTTAATGCCTCCCAGCTGAGCGCTTCATCTTTATTTTTAAGCGCCTGATAGGCTTGGCGCAATAGGTCGAACCGCTCCTGACTTGTGACTTTTAGCTGTAGTGAAGCTCTTTCTGGGGCGGCGTCATTTAGGTTTTGTCTTCGTTCTTTAGTTTCGAGATTGGCTTGTTCCACGTGCTTGTTGGCTTGCTCAAGCAATTCCTTCAGCTCGCTATATTCCGGCACATAGGTTACTTCGGCTCTCTCTATTATGTTTAAGGCTCGATTTAGCCAATATATCTCGGCGCGGTGATTTCCGCATGCGTCATAGGCAAGGGCTAGACCTTTGCAGACATCTGTGAAACGATGCTTAGTAGAATCAATTTTCTCTTGATTTATCCAGTTCACCTCACTGAAGTGTCTTTCAAGAAATTCAATTAGCTTGCAGTAGCCCTTAACAGCAAGCTCGGGTTTGCCATGTTTCGTTTCGAAATCTGCATAGGCGCAGGTAGCTTCGACAATTTCTGATAGGTCGTTCAAAACAGAGCTTTTGTCTTTGTTTTCCAAGCATCTAAGAGCTGAGTCGCAGCCTTTATTGATTGTCTTTAGACAATTTCTTGCTTTGTCGACTTCTCCCAGTTCTACAAGCCAATTTGCTAGCTCGATTGGAATAGTGATGTCTCTTTCAGCGAAGACTTCAGAATACTTATAGAGCCTATTCACCGTTTCTTTAAAATGACTGTCTTGTTTAGCATGCAGAACCTGAGCGTAGTGAAAGAGAGCAAGCCACTCTTGGTTGTCCTTAAGAGATTCAATGGTGTTCTTTTTTTCTCTACTTCCGGTATCTAGCATGAGAGCTTTGGTAAGTTTCTCAGCCAGAGAATAGTCTTTGGCTGCGAAGGACAATTTAGCTAGATTGTTTTCATTGCTTTTTGCTACTTTGCTCAGCTCTGAGTCGTCAGCATTTTGAATGAGACGAGAATATTTGTCGGCTTGCTCGAAGTCACCCATTTGCAGGGCTAGAAACGCTCCATCGTAAACTGCATTCAATAGAAAGAGAGAGCTTTTGTAAGGATGATTAACCTCAAGATCGATATTTCTATAAACAGCGGCCATCTGATCAAGACCGCCACTTATGGAGTCATCAACGGTCCGATAGTTGCTATAACCGTCGCCGAATGCTTTGCTATTAGCTGAGTTGTCAGAGATCAGTTGCTGTGCGAAGTATACATCGCTATGGTTTGACCCTGGACGGAAAGCTGCCACTCTCTTTAGAGTCACAGATGACTCACTCAAATCTCTCTCAATATATTTTATGGTCACGCTGGTGTCTGATTGACCGGCAAAACGTTTGGCTATGTCAAATAGAAAACGATCTCTCACTTTGTAGTCAGCCACTTCACAAATGTCTTGGCTATCAGTCTGGTTTGTGTTTGGAACGGCAAAGTGAGCGCAGACCGTGCCATCTCTCAATCTAGCTAAATCAAAACTTACCGGCTTGGCATAGTCTTTGAACTTGAAAGTGAATGCGTTGCTTAAGTTGTACTGTAATGATTGCGAGGAATGACCGCACTGTGCGAAAGGTGTCGCCAGCAAAAGCAAAGCCAGACCAGGAGCTAAAGAGATAAGGTAAGTCCGTCTTTTGAACATCTGTAATTTGATTTCTCTGATCTCTATGGTCTATTCAATCACTTTTGGCGCCTTGCAGCTTGACCAAGAGAAAACCCGGAAAAATTCTTTGTTCTGATCTAAGTATTCTCTTTGTGCGCTCAAGCGGCTGATTATAGCTGTAGAGTACAAGCCTGGTGCCGCTTTGCACTGCCTCTTCGTTGAGCTTGACCAGATTTGGGTCGCTGTCTTTCATAAGGGCCTGATAAGTGGCTGCGCATTTGAATGCTAGAGGCAGTCCGCCGATTATGACAGAGGCTAATAAATAAAGGACGATGCCGATAATAGCCCAGCTCTTTGCTGACTTTTCGCCGCAAATAGTGACCAAAACCAGGGCAAGCACTGGTGCAGAAGCTGTGAATATATTGATTATCGCCTGCAATCTTGCGCTTTCTGCAACTATATTACTTGCTAAGCAGGCGTTTATGGCGAAGGGTAGCCAGAGAAAGATGAGGCTTGCTGCCATGCTGAGAATGTATTTCCTTAGGGGTGATAGTTCAGCCTCATCTGCGTCTAGCTTTTCTAACTCTTGCGTTTCTTCTCTTTCTTCACTGCCTTCTAACGGTTCATTCTCAGCGATCTTTTCTAGATTTTGATCGAACTCCTGCTCGAACTCCCGCTTTGACTCTTCCCTGGTGCTTTCTAGTTCTTCAGCTTGAGTCGGGCCTAACTCTGTCCGGCCGCCACTACTATCAGTTTTTATTGCTTGAAAAACATCAAACTCGGGCCTGCTTTCGCCGACCCGAGTTTCTGCATCTTCTTTTGGAATATAGTCTTTTGACCACCTATTTTCAGATAAGTCAGACGAATCGGACGAGTCAGAAGAGTCAGTCAAAAGTTTACTTCCTCAAAAAAGGAACGAATAGTTACACTAAACCGGCACTAGTTCGAGAGTGGCAATGGCATTGTCTATCTCTTTCAGGTCTGCCGCAGTCAATTTGATATGGGCGGCTTTGATATTCTCGATTGTTTGTGCCGCATCGCGCGCACCCACAAGGGCTGATGTTATACCAGGTTGGGCGATTGTCCAGGCAATCACTATTTGGCCAAGGGTGGCTTGATGGCGGTCTGCCACAGGCTTGACCTTTTCCAGCATGGTGTTGACGCGTTTGATGTTTTCCTTTTGAAAATGAACTTGATTGGCTCTATGGTCACCTGCTTTGAACTGCACTTCGGGAGAGAATTTGCCGGTGAGCAAACCTCTCTGCAGAGGACTGTAGACGATGGTGCCGATATTGTTTTCACGGCAATAGGGCAAGACGGTCTTTTCTATGTCGCGCAGCACCATGCTGTAGGGCGGTTGGTTTGAGGCTATCGGACAGATTTTTCTAGCTGCTTCGATGTCTTCGCTGGTGAAATTGCTTACACCGGCTGCCCTTATTTTGCCTTGCTTGATTAGTTCGACCATGGCTTCCATTGTTTCTTCCACCGGTGTGGTGTGGTCGCGCCAATGGCATTGATAAAGATCGATATAGTCGGTTTTGAGTCTGCGCAGGCTGTTCTCGCACTCTTCGATTATGCTTTTCTTTCTGGCATTGCGGTAAATTTCTTTGCGTTCACTTTCTTGTTCCCAGTCAAAGAAATGTTCACCGTCTTTAGAGTCCCAGCGTAAGCCATACTTAGTCAAGATTTGTACTTTGTCTCTTTTGCCTACCAGTGCCTTGCCTACTATTTCTTCTGAGCGGCCATAACCATAGACTGCCGCTGTGTCTATAGATGTAGCGCCGTGCTCGATTGAGGCATGAATGGCTTCGATTGCGTCTTTCTCTTCTGCTCCGCCCCACATCCATCCGCCGATGGCCCAGGCGCCGAAAGTAATCACTGAAACTTCAACGCCGCTGTCGCCGAGTTTTCTCATCTCGATTTTGTTGGAAGTAGCTGACATCTGGGGCTCCTCTTTGCTTGAATGGCAAGATTATAGCAGCCCCATTTCGTCCTAAATGGCTTGCGGCCCCTTGTGGGGGCCGCAGTCGTTGGTCGGAGGAAAACTAACTTAAGTTTAGAGTTGGCTCTAGACCGCAGCTAGAGCTGCTTCTTTCTTGGCAGTGAACTGCTCTTCTTCGGTGGAACCCTTGAGAGCCTGAGTGCTTGCTTGTCCGCCGCTCACAGTCACCAGTACTTTGTCGAAGTAGCCGGTGCCGACTTCTCTTTGGTGTCTGACTGCTGTGTATCCGGCTTCTTGTTCTGCAAATTCTTCCTCTTGCAATCTGACATAGGCAGCCATGCCTTCTTTGGCATAAGCCTGAGCCAGTTTATAGGCGCTCAAGTTGGTGGCGTGCCAGCCGGCGAGGGTGATGAATTGATATTTGAAGCCTAGTTCGCCTAGTTTCTTATTGAATTCAGCGATGGTTTCGTCGTCAAGGTGCTTCTTCCAGTTGAAAGACGGTGAGCAGTTATAGGCGAGCAGTTTGCCGGGGAATTCTTTGTGGACTGCTTTGGCAAATTCTTCTGCTTCGGCGAGATCCGGCTTGGAGCTTTCGAACCAGAGCACATCGGCGTAGGGGGCGTAAGCCAGGGCGCGGGCGATCACCGGCGCCAAGCCTGATTGAACGCGGAAATAGCCTTCGGCTGTGCGTTCGCCTGTAAGGAAGGGGCGATCTATTTCGCAGATGTCTGAAGTAATGAGTGTGGCATCGAGAGCATCGGTGCGGGCGGTGATGATAGTTGGGACATCAAGCACGTCGGCTGCCAGGCGGGCGGCGTTCAAGGTACGGACGAATTGCGAGGTGGGCACCAGCACTTTGCCGCCCAGGTGACCGCACTTTTTCTCGGCGGCCAGTTGATCTTCAAAGTGAACGCCGGAGGCTCCGGCTTCGATCATGTTTTTCATCAGTTCAAAAGCATGTACCGGTCCACCAAAACCGGCTTCGGCATCGGCCATAATCGGCACAAACCAGTTGCGCTCAGAAAGACCTTCGCTGGCATCTATTTGGTCGGCTCTCATGAGAGCGTTATTTAGTCTCTTCACCAAATCTGGTGCGCTGGTGGAAGGATAGAGACTTTGATCGGGGTAGGTTTGCTTTGAGCTATTGGCGTCGGCTGCCACTTGCCAGCCAGAGAGATAGATTGATTTTAGCCCGCCTCTTACCATTTGTACGGCTTGAGAACCGTTCATGGCACCAAGGGCGATGACATAGGGTTCATTATGCAAGAGTTCAAAGAAGTGTCTGGCGCCGAGGTCGGCCAAAGTATGCTCGACCTTGACGGAAGAACGCAGCTGTACTACTTCTTTTGCAGAGTAGTTGCGCTTTATCCCCTGCCAACGTCTCTCGCTATTCCAAGCAGTTTCTAATTTCTTGATTTGTTCTTCTTTGCTTTGCATTGCTTTCCCTCTGTGGCTTGACTTGATGAGACTCCGGGGTTTACCTAAGATTGATGGGTATAGCAGAGCACCGGCCAAGGCCGGTGACTGCTACTGTCTTTGTTGGAAAATCTAGTGAGGTGCGCTTTTCTTTGTTGGCAATTTAGTCTTGCAAATAAAGATAGGCACGTGTGGTGAGGAAGTCTTCGAAATGGTCTGAGAGCACAAGTGCATCGAGAATTTCGGAGGCTTCTTTGATATGGGGTGCTGTTTCTCTAAGTTTGTCGATTAAGTTGTTCTTGATCGACAAATAGATATTTTTGTTCATGTTTTCGATGAAGTGCGGTGACTTTACCGAAGTTGAATACTTGATCCATTGCCACAACTGGGCTCTGGCGATTTCAGCGGTGGCAGCGTCTTCCATCAAGTTGTGAATGGCTGCTGCACCGTTGCCGCTTAGCCATGAGTCAAGATAACGCAGGGCTACATCGATATTGTTTTGTACCCCTTCGCGGGTTACTTCGCCTTCGATGGCGGTGTTCAGAAGATCTTGGGGTGAAACTTTGATGTTGTTGGTCTTTTCTTTTTGGTCGGGTTTTGCACCCAAAACTTTGTCAAAGACTGCCCGTGCCGTGCTGACTAGGTCAGGGTGCGCCACCCAAGTACCGTCAAAGCCGTCAGAGGCTTCTCTTTCTTTGTCTTCTTGTACTTTCTTGAGGGCTACTTCGTTGATGGCCTGGTCTTTGCGGCTGGGAATAAAGGCAGCCATGCCCCCGATGGCATGAGCACCGTGTTTGTGGCAGGTATCAACCAATAGTTTGGCATAGGCTCTCATAAAAGGTACTGCCATGGTTACTTTTGAACGGTCCGGCAGAACAAATTCTTTGTGCTTGTTGGTCTTTTTGATCAGGCTAAATATATAGTCCCAGCGTCCGGCATTCAGTCCGGCTGCGTGTTCTTTCAATTCAAATAGAATCGCTTCCATCTCGAAGGCGGCAAGAATTGTTTCAATGAGAACGGTGGCTCTGATGGTGCCTCGTTCTATTTTGAGATAGTCTTGGGCGAAGTTGAAAACATCGTTCCAAAATCTGGCTTCTTCTCTGCTTTCCAGCTTGGGCAAATAAAAGTAGGGACCAGAGCCCCGTTGCAAAAGTGTTTTGGCGTTATGAAAGAAGTAGAGCCCAAAATCGAAGAGGCTGGCTGAAGCCGGCTTGCCTGCCACTGTTAGATGTCGTTCCACCATGTGCAGACCGCGCGGTCTCACTACCAGGGTGGCGAGGCGAGTATCGAGATTGAGTTTATAGTTCTTGCCTTCGGGCGAAGTGAAAGACAGTGTGCCTTTTACTGCTTCGATCAGGTTTTTCTGCCCCATGAGCACATTGTGCCAGGTGGGCGTCATTGAATCTTCCAGGTCGGCCATGAAAACGCGGGCACCCGAGTTAAGGGCGTTGATCATCATCTTGCGTTCGCAGGGTCCGGTGATTTCCACCCTTCTGTCGGCTAAATCGGACGGTGTGGGTGCGACTTTCCAGTTGCCTTCGCTTACTTGGCTGTCATTGCAGAACTGAGGAAACTGTCCCTTGTCGAGAGCCTCTTTGACCAGTTCTCGCTTTTGCAGCAGAGCCACTTGGGATTCTCTGAAATTTTCTTCCAGGGCGCCAATAAATGTAAGAGCTTCTTCGGTGAGAATCTCGTCTGTCAGTTCAGAGTATTGGGGGTATTTTTTGTCCACTACCAACTCAGGTCTTGCCAAGACTCGGGTTAAATTCGTCATTCTGACTACCTCGGAAGGTCAACCTGCTAACTATCATTATATTGATATATTGATCGAAATCAATCAATAAATCCTTTAATTAATCGAGAAAAATTACTAATTTGCTCCAAGGTTAGACTTGGGTTTTGTTCGGTCCCAAATCTATTTATAGATTGGCTGCTATCATACTGAGCATGTCGGGTGCTGATGAAAAATTTCTGGTCGGAGCCCAGGCGGCTGAGTTTCTCGGTGTTAAGCCGGCGACTTTGTATGCTTATGCCAGTCGCGGGCAGATTGAAAGCATTCCCGGCGCCAGCGGTCGAGAGCGCTGTTATAGGCTGAGCGATCTTATTAGGTTGAGACAGTCGGCGCGGGGTGTAAAGACTCAGAAAGATTCTGAACCTGTCTGGACTGGACCGGCAATCAAGTCGGCCATCACCGAGCTTAGAGAAGATGGGCATCGCTATCGCGGGCAAAATGCCCTAGAGCTTGCCCAGAGCGGCGTCAGTTTTGAGGCGGCAGTGGAGTTGCTTTGGGAAACCGGCGCCGATGAACAGGTCTGGCAGGAACTCGAGCCCCTAAGGATGCCTGAACTTTCCAGTCTTGTTACTCCCGATACCGATTGCCTTGAACTTCTCAAGTTGCTTGTTGTTTCTCTTGAGATGACCGACCCCGTCAGCCGAAAGCTCAATCGGGAAGATATTTATGACACCGCTAGGCGTTTGATTTTGACCATGTGTGTTTCTTTGTCGCTTAGGTCTGGCGGTATAGAAGCTCTTGCCCTGAGTCGCGGCGGCAACAGCAATGGCAGTGGCAGTCCCAGACTTTTGGCGAACATTTTGCTAATGGCTCTAGGTGGGGCTTCTAGTAATGGTTCTGAGCTGGAAGCCCATGTTAACGCCGTCAATTTCTTGCTTGTGCTTTGCGCCGACCATGAACTGAACGCGGCAGCCTTGGCTTCGCGCATTGCTGCATCTTGCGATGCCTCGATTTACAGTTGTCTGCTCAGTGCTTTAGGTTCTTTCAGTGGCAGCCTTTCTAGTTCGGCCAGTCGCCGCACCGAAGACATAGTTTCGGCTTCACTCGGTTTTCGCTCGGCGAGAGCCTGGTTGAAGGAGTATCTCAGGCAGAACGACACTATTCCGGGCTTTGGCTCAGAACTGTACAGCGAAGGCGACCCACGCGCCCGGGCTATGCTGGAGCATGCTCTTAAGCTTAAGCCTGGCAATGAAAAGCTTGGTCGTCTGGTAGAGATAGTTGACTGTGCCAAAGAGGAATTATCGCTTTTGCCCAACCTTGATGTCGGTTTGGCGGCGCTCAATTATGCTCTCGAATTGCCGCCTGGTTCCGGTTCTACCTTGTTTGCCGTCAGTCGCGCTGCCGGCTGGATTGCTCACGCTATTGAGCAAAAACTCTATGGCGGGGTCATTCGTCCGCGGGCGCGCTATATAGGCAAGACCGGTTGATTATTAACTAGGCTAAAGAGTTTGCTGAGCTAAAGATTTTGGGGATTGGCACTGCGTTCAGGGGAAGTTCACACTCTTTATGCTAATCTGCCTGAAGCGAAAAAATGATCAAAGAGTTGAGAACGACTGAATTGACGGCATCAGCACATAGTCTTTCAAAAGTACGGGCAAGCGAGAAACACCCTGTGCCCAGTGATGCGAGCTATTTTGATTATGGCCGCCCGGGCTTGATCTACAATTTGCGACTGCCCAAGGCGCTGCGTTTTCTTGATAGCGATTATTGCGCCGGTGGGCGGCAGGCAATGCTTGACGGTGAGGCGCGCAGTCAAATAGACCGTTGGTTTCCCTTTCTCTTTTTGCATGTTTTTGCGGGCTTGGCTTTGTTTTACAGACCCAGTCTTACAGCTATCTGGGTGATGGTCGGGCTTTATTTTGTGCGAATGTTTGCTATTACTGCCTTCTATCACCGTTATTTTTCCCATCGCACATTTAAGACCAGTCGCCTTTGCCAGTTTCTCTTTGCCTTTTGGGGTGGTCTCTCGGTGCAGCGCGGTGCCCTTTGGTGGGCTAGTCATCACCGCAATCACCACCGCAACAGTGACACCGAGCTAGATATTCATTCACCTGTCAAACGTGGCTTTATCTGGTCGCATATTGGTTGGATCACAGCCGAATGCAATATGCCCACACGGTATGAGGTGATTTCCGACTTGGTCAAGTTTCCAGAGTTGGTTTTTCTCAATCGTTTCGACTGGCTGCCGCCTATTTGTTTGGCGGCTTTGCTCTATTTCACTGGTTGTATGCTCGATATTTATTGTCCTATAGCCGGTACCAGCGGCGTGGAACTTTTGCTTTGGGGATTTTTTGTATCAACGGTCGTTCTTTTCCATGGTGTTTGTTCAATAAACTCGCTTTCTCACATCTGGGGTGGCAAGCGCTATGAAACAGGTGATGAGAGCCGCAACAATTTCTTTCTTGCTTTGCTTACCCTGGGCGAAGGTTGGCACAATAACCATCATCGCTTTCCTGGTTCGGTGAAACAGGGCTTCTTCAAGGGCGAAATAGATATCACCTACGGCATTTTGAAAATGATGCAATGGTGCCATTTGGTATCTGATTTTCGTCCGGTACCGCAGGAAGCCTATGACCAGGAGCAATTTATCAATAAAGATTTGAGTAGAGGATAGTGATGCGTTCTCTTGCCATAGTTGGAAGCGGTATAGCCGGCATGGGTCTTGCTTATAAGCTCAAGGATCTTTATCGCATCACTGTCTTTGACGGCAATGCTTATGCAGGCGGGCACACCAATACAATCAATGTGCCAAGCAAAGAACATAGCGGTGGGCAAGTAGCATTCGATACCGGCTTTATGGTCTTCAACTATCAGACTTATCCTCTTTTGACTGCCATGTTCAAAGAGTTGGATGTGCCGGTTAAGAAGACCGATATGAGTTTTTCGGTGCAGATTAAGGAGCCTGGTCGCACACCTCTTGAATGGAATGGTGCTGGTCTCGATAAGATTTTTGCCCAACGTCGCAATCTCTTCAGTCCGCGTTTTTGGCGCATGCTTAGGCAGTTGGATTGGTTCAATAAAAATGCGCCTATTCATCTTGAGACAGTCGATATAGCCTCTCTAAAGATACGAGATTATATTGAGAAATACTCGCTTAGCGCTGATTTCCTAAACTGGTACATGATTCCTATGGGGTCAAGTGTCTGGTCGACACCTTTTCAGTCTATGCTTGATTTTCCTGCGGCTACTCTATTGCGATTCTTCCACAACCACGGCTTTCTTGGGCTAGATACTCATTATCAGTGGTATACCGTAGATGGTGGCGCCATTCAGTACATGAAGAGGCTCGCTAAGTCTCTCAAGTCTGATGACAGAGTGCTTACATCTAGTAAGGTCGACAAGGTCTTTTATGAGAACGACCGCCCCACCGTGCTTTTAGAAAGTGGCAAGAAAGAAGCCTTTGACTTGGTTTGTTTAGCTTGTCATGCCGATGAAGCTTTAGCTATGCTGACTAGTCCCACCGAGTTGGAACAGCATCTATTGGTACCCTTCAAGTATCAAAGTAACGATATTACAGTGCATACAGATAATGCGGTTATGCCCACTAGTCGCAGAGCTTGGGCTTCTTGGAACCACCGTGTGGAAGGCGGTTTGGGCACCACTCATTATTGGATGAATAACCTGCAGAGCTTGGGCGGTGAGACCAATTATTTCGTCTCTCTCAACGCTGCCTCTCTTATAGATCAAGAGAAAGTTTTGCGCAAATTGAATTATACTCATCCGCTCTTTAACCTCGACACTTTTAAGGCTCAGCCCGACTTGTATCTTTTGAACCAGCAGGAAGGGCGTTCAATATTTTTTGCTGGCAGTTATTTTCGTTATGGTTTTCACGAAGATGCCTATATGTCGGCGGTGCAGCTAGCTGAGCGTTTGAGCCATCATAAAGAGTCGAGAGAACCGGCCCATGTCTAGCTCGGAAGCCTCCTTCAAGAGTTGTCTATATAAGTGTCGGGTCTTTCATGAGAGACAGACACCGGTAAAACATAGATTCTCTTACGGTGTCTTTATGTTCTTGCTCGACCTTGATGAACTAGACGCCTTAGATCAGTCTTCGCCTTTGTTTGGTAATGAGAAGTTCGCTCTTTTTTCGTTCAGGCAAGAAGACCATCTCAAGGGCTATAGACTTGCTGATGCCCAAGGTGGCAAGTCGTCTTTGAAAGAGCGGCTGCGTCTTTATGTCGAATCTGAGCTGGGCGAAAAATACGACTTTGACAGGGTGCATTTACTTACTTATCCCCGTGTCTTTGGTTATGTCTTCAATCCAGTTTCGTTTTATTTTTTATACCGAGCAGATAAACTCTGCAAAGTCATAATCGAAGTGAGCAATACCTTTGGTGAGATGAAGATTTTCAGCACGCCTACTATGACGCAGTCAACGCAAGCTGCCGCTCAAACTGCCGGGCATACTGATATATTTTCTCTGCGGGCGCCAAAGAATTTCTATGTTTCACCCTATGGACGGCTGCAGGACTATTTTGATTTCAAAATAAATGAGCCCGGCGATCTGCTTAATATCGCTATCGATACGGTCTCTGATGGTCGCTTCGAGAAAGTAATGCTCTCCACCTTGAGTGGTAGAAAGTTAGACTTCAAGACATCGTCATTGCTTTCGCTCTTCTTACTTTATCCCTTTGTCACAGTCAAAGTCATTGCCATGATTCATATACAGGCGCTGCTTCTTTTCCTCAAGAAAGTGCCTTTCTTTGAAAAAGACCAAGACCTGCATTTGCAAACCGATGTTATGAATCCGAGAGTTAGAAAAATATGGGAGAAGAGAGTATGACCGCTTCGATGGAAAAGAAAGGAAGTAAACAGTCAAATTCTAGTCTTTCAGGCTTCGCTGCAGTGGTCTCCGGGCTCTTGGAGCGCCTGCCGTACGGTAAGTTGACCCTTTATCAGCCTGACGGCGAAAAGCTTGTTTACGGCAGAGAGCATAGTGTCCACGGTAAAGAGCATCCGCGGGGACGCTATGTCGAAGCCCAAATCAAAGTTTTGGACAATAATTTCTTTTCGCGTGTGGTTATGTTTGGGCATATTGGCTTTGCCGAGTCTTTTATGGACGGCGAGTGGCAGACTGACGACGTCGCCTCGGTGGTGGCTTGGTTTTTGCTAAATCTAAGTGATAATCCTCTCTTGGAGGGCACGGGCAACAAGTCGATCTTGGTCAATGCTCTCGGGGCTCTCAATCAGCTTTTGCATCTTTTCAAGTTTAATAACAAAGACAATAGTCGCAAAAATATCAGTTATCACTATGACCTCAGTAATGATCTTTTCGAACTTTTTCTAGATGAGACAATGACTTATTCCAGCGCGCGCTTTAGTGATGACTGGCTGCTCAGTTTGAAAGATGCACAGATATCTAAATATGAGGCGCTTTGTCGCAAGCTGAAATTGAAAGAAGGCGATAGTCTCTTAGAAATCGGCTGCGGCTGGGGCGGCTTTGCCCAATATGCCGTGAGCAAATATAGAATCAAATATACAGGCATCACGATCTCGAAAGAGCAGCTGGCCTATGCCGAAAAGGCTTTTGAGAAGCTGCCTGAGCTCAGTGGTTTGTTTGAGTTTAAACTCATAGACTATCGCGATATGAAGCGGGCTATGAAACCTGAGGGTTATGACAAGATCGTTTCTATTGAGATGATTGAAGCTGTCGGCGATGAGTACTATGACGCTTATTTCGCCAAGATAGACGAGCTTTTAGCCGAAGACGGCTTAGCCGCAATTCAGATGATTACTTGCCCCGATAACCGCTATGACTTGATTCGCAAGAACACCGACTTTATTCAAAAACACATCTTTCCTGGTTCGCTTTTGCCTTGTCTGCACCGCATCAGTAAAGCGACAAGCCTGACTAGACTGTCTCTTTTTGAGGTGGAAGATCTTGGCAATTCTTATGCAAAGACTCTTTTCACCTGGCAAGAGCGCTTTGAAGCGCAATTGAAGAAGGTTGGGGAACTGGGTTTTGATCAGGTTTTTGTGCGTAAGTGGCGTTATTATCTTTCTTATTGCGCTGCCGCTTTTGCCATGCGCAACATAAGTGTGGTGCAGGCTGTCTATAGCCGCCCTAATAATCTCAATCTTTGTCACTCGTCATTTCTTGAGAGATTTGCCGCGCCTAAGAATTTTGAAAGCATAGGCGAAGTTATAATCTAACTTATGAGCGACTTTGTTATCGACCAGAAAGAGATAGAGCGGGCCTGCGAACTTTTGAGGGCTGGACAATTAGTGGCTTTTCCTACTGAGACAGTCTATGGTCTTGGTGCAGATGCTGGCAATGTCGATGCCATCGCTAAGCTCTATAAAGTAAAGGGACGGCCGGGAAATCATCCGGTCATTGTGCACTTGAGTGAATTGGCTGCAGTCGATAACTGGGCTTACCTTTCGAAGGAAGCGAGACTGCTTGGTGAGACCTTTTGGCCTGGTCCACTTACCTTGATTTTGCCACGCAAAGCACATGTTTCTACACTTTTGACCGGTGGGCAAGATACAGTGGGCGTGCGCATTCCTTCTCATCCGACCGCCTTGGCTTTGCTTTCAACCTTTGGTTCGGGGGTGGCTGCGCCTTCGGCCAATAAATTTGGTAAGTTAAGCCCGACCACGGCGGCGGCTGTGAAAGAGGGCTTGGGCGAGGAAGTGTCCATGGTGCTCGATGGTATCACCCCTGATATCGGTATCGAGTCGACCATTGTTTCGCTGGTGGGTGAACCCTCCATCTTGAGACCAGGTATGCTCTTGCCTGAAGATATTGCCGCTGTCTGTGGACTAGAGCTGAAGCTTGCTTATCTCAAGAGCGAGGCTGAGGGGGAGTCTGAGCCGGTCGTGAAGGCGCCAGGCACGCTGGATAGTCACTATGCCCCGCAAAGACCTTTGCTCTTGGTGGAACGCGGCAAGCTTGGTGAGGTTCTGCTTGAGCTTGGGCACAAAGGATTGACTTGTAATTTGCTTGCTTTTGCCGATAGCCAGAGCTTGATTGATAGTGTCGCTCAAGATTTAGCGGATAAGGTCTCTATCGACCGTAGTCTCTTTGTCGAGCGCCAAGCTAAAGATTATGCAAGAGGTCTTTATGGCAATTTGCGGCACTTGGACGAAACGGGCGCTGCTTCTTGTATCGTTGTCGAAGAACCGCCGGGTGACAGTGCCTGGCATGGTGTGCGGGACCGCCTAAAAAGAGCCGGTCATGGCAGTAGTTTGCAATCGCTTTTCTTGTCTGTTTGACTTTCTTTCTGTTTGACTTTTTTGCCCGAGAGGTTTTATGCCCGAAGCTGCGCTTAATCTATGGTTCTCAGGCTTTCCCATCATTATTGCGATGTTTATGGCGGTGCTCGTTTATGCCGAAGTCAGCAAGAATGGCGGTATAGTTGATGTGTTCTGGGGCTTTGGCTTTAGCGTCATGGTTCTTTATTATGCCTATGTCTCTAGCCACGGGGCTGGATTTGCCATCGGCTTGCGCGGACAATTGCTAATCGGCATGGTTTTACTTTGGAGTCTGCGTCTCACCTTCTATTTGTTGCTTCGATTTTTGCGTCTTTATCCCGAGGAAGATCCGCGTTATCGTGCTTTTCGCGAGGTCTGGGGGGAGAGGGCGCGGCTAGGAATGTTTCTAGCCTTTCTTTTGCAAGCTGTGCTCTTATCGAGTTTGGGGCTTGCCTTTGCCGTTCCCATGGTTAATACCAGTACTGGCAGCCTTTCGGCGCTAGAGCTTTTTGCCGTGGTTCTTTTCTTTATGTCGTTAATTGGTGAGAGTATTGCTGATAAGCAACTGGAAGATTTTCGCAAGAACCCAGCCAATAAGGGCAAAGTCTGTCAGTCTGGTTTGTGGAACTATAGTCGGCATCCAAACTATTTTTTTGAATGGTTGGTTTGGCTATCCTTTTGGCTTTTTGCCCTGGCATCGCCGGGTGGATTGTTCACAATTTATTGCCCGTTGATAATGTATTTTTTCCTTACCCGGGTAACCGGCATCAAGGCCACAGAAGAACAGTCTTTATTATCGAAAGGCGAACTCTACCGAGCCTATCAAGAGTCCACTAGTGCCTTCTTTCCCTGGTTCAAGCGAGCGAGCAAATAAAAAATGAGTAGCAATCAAGTGAGCATAGAGCAAGTGGCTAAGGCTAAGTCTGTGGGCAAAGCGAATGGTTCTCAAGGCGGCGATTTTAAGCCCGATTTCGAAAAATTGAGTGAGCCTGGAACGGAGAGTTGGATCTATGAACTGCTCGCTCTCAATATTTTGCCTGACTGGTTGATTCGCCTTGGTGTCCGCAATATGCTTGCCACCAAGATAAAGGAAGAAAGCGCCTCGGATGCTGAGCTTGCTAAGCGCCTTGATAAGATGGTGGAAGAACTTGGGCGCATGCCTGTGGCTATTGCCACAGAAAGCGCTAACGAGCAGCATTACATGGTGCCGACAAGTTTCTTTCAGTATTGTCTTGGACCGCGCTTGAAATATAGCTGTGCTTATTATGAGCGCGAAGATATGACCCTAGCCGAGGCAGAGGAAGCAATGCTTTCTCTTACTTGCGCCCGCGCTGAAATTGAAGATGGCATGGAGATTTTGGAACTCGGCTGTGGCTGGGGTTCGCTTACACTATATATGGCGGAGCGTTTCCCCGGCGCTCGCATTACAGCAGTTTCTAATTCTTCCACCCAGAGGGCGCATATAGAGAGCCGCGTCAAGGCGCTTGGCTTGAACAATGTGAGAGTGCTCACTTGCGATATGAATGATTTTCATTATGAAGGTCAAGCAGATAGAGTGGTGTCAGTTGAAATGTTTGAGCATATGAAAAACTACAAAGAGCTTATGAAGCGCGTTTATGGCTGGCTGAAGCCTGGGGGCAAACTCTTTGTGCATGTTTTCAGTCATAAGCGCTTTTGTTATCACTATCAAGATAAAGACGGTAGCGACTGGCTCACTAGAAACTTTTTCGAAGGCGGCATTATGCCTTCCTGCCAGCTTCTGACCAGGTTTCAAGATCATATGAAGTTGGAAGCTCAGTTTGAAGTAAACGGGCGCCATTATCAAAAGACAGCCAGACATTGGCTTGAGAATATGGATAAGAACAAGAAGAACATCATGCCCTTGCTTGCCTCTACCTATGGTGCCAAGCATCAAGTCCGTTGGTGGGTGTTCTGGCGTTTGTTTTATATTGCTTGCGAAGAACTTTGGGGCTTCAAGGGCGGTGAAGAGTGGAATGTTTCGCACTATCGTTTTGTCAGACCGGTTTGAAATTTTGCCGTCTTAGAGTTTCAGAGCTTTAAGCACTTGGTTTTTGTCTGATAATTGAATAATCTCTTGGCATTGGGGTCTAGGGGTTATCCTGTCGATTTTCAGGGCATAAAGGTCGAGTAAGGCAAGCCGTGTCGAGTTAGGGTGGGCAAGTGCCCTTTCCTATTGCTGTAGATACGGGCACAAAGGACGGTATTTATGCTCAGGAGAACTGGCCCTATCCCCAAATCTTTGCAAAAGCTCCCGGCGGCTCCGGGTCTTTCAGAGATACACCACTACCTACAGGCGGCTATGGAGCACCGGGGTAAGCAGGTGGAGATATCGTGGACCACTCCTGATAGATTAGTTGACTTTACACTCAATATTCATTGCCCTTGGCGCGGCGGCGATACCGAATGGAAGCTTTTCGTAGGCAAGAATATGCGTCTTGTCTGGGACTATAAAAGCTGCGACGTACTTTTGGTCTACAACCTGATTATTTCTTCTTGCGGTGAAGTGCACCAGAGCATTCAGGCAGACGGCGCCCTTTCGGTTTCGGAAGCCTATAGAGATTCGTCTAAGAGACGTGATACATACTATATGAACACCGCTGCGCCGGTGGAAGAGTCTGACCCAAGCTCAGTAAATAGAATCGGCACCCAAGATAATGCCTGGAGCCGCAGTACTTTACCGCCCACCGGCGATCTTTCGCTGGTTGAGATTTCTAGACTGTTGCAGTCTATTTTGCTGGCTCGTATGACTGGGCGTCTTGATATTGACCAGACCAGTTTGCATGCCAAAGTTTTCTTTGTCGATGGCGAGCCCCAGCTTGCCGATGTCGGTGGTATTGCCGGTGATGAAGGCATACTGGAATTGCTAACTTGGCGTGAAGGTAAGTATAAGTTTGAACCTCGCGTCAGGGTGACTGAAAGAAACGTCGGTCAAAAAATTGAAACCCTTGTTATTCAAGGGGTGCAGTTGGTCGACAAGGTCAATTTTATTCGCAACGTCGGTCTATTGCCCGATAGTGTCTTGCTTAAGAAACACCAGGCTATATCAAGTACCGAGCTGGATAATTTGGCTGCTCATGATACCAGTATGGATGCCGGCTTGCTCAAACGTTTCTATCAAGCCATCGATGACAAGACTGCAATCAAGACTCTGGTGGAAAATCAGCGCCTCACCCGCAGTCAATGGGTGCCGCTTGTGGCTGGACTTTTGGGCTCAGACTTGATTTCCTTCACCAATGACTTTGTTGCCAGCCGTGAAGAGAAACCAGCCATAGCGCCAAAGTCTATCGATAAGTCAAAGATTCATTCGGTAATGATGAGTCTGAGAAGACCAGAGACCGGTATGTTTACTTATCCGGCTTTTCTCTATTTTCTCGAACAAGAATATTTCCGTGGTTACCGCTCAGGCAGTCCGCTTTCGGTGATGATTATGGAGATGCGAGTGGTCTCGGGTCCGCCTAATCTCTCCCGCGAGCCCCTCGATGTGCCGGCAGTAGCCGAAGTGGTGCGCCGCATTTCTAGATTGAAGCGGCACATTGATTTGTTGGCCCATTATGAGCAATACGACTATGCCATGCTCTTGCCAAATACAAAGACCTCTGGCGCCAATATTTTTGCCCAGCGTGTGGCGCGTGCCATCTGGAGTTCGCCGCTTGCCTATGGTGTAGACAGTGCCAATTTATCGCTGGCCTTTGGTGTGGCCTGCATACCGGATGACTGTCTGGACCTTGGCGTTTTGCTGGCTGCAGCCGAAGCCGCTAAGGCGCAAGCTTTGCGTGCCGCAACCCCTATTGCACTCTATCGCGACCTTAAGGGCTGCTAGCGAACTTGAGTTTGCCCTATTTGGGCAAGAACATGCTGAATACTGTTGATATGGCAGTGACAGCTGCGATCATCAGTCCGCAGCCGAGTATGGCGAAAAGCAGCATTACTTTTGACATGCGACCTATATAGGTCTTTACTTTGGGATTATCGAGCAAGCTCTTGCCGACGGTGAGCAGATCGTTTTCTTCCTGCATACTCAAATTAGTATTGGCACCAGCACCAGCACCAGCACCAGCACCAGCACCAGCACCAGCACCAGCACCAGCACCAGCTTGGCTTTGCGGCTGCGCCTCGTCTTTAGCTTCAGCGGCTGGCAGTTTCTCGTCTGCTTCCCCTAAATTATCACTGTTGCTCATTTCTCCTCCGCCTGCACTATCTATAGCATACACGCAATAACTGGCTGTCACGCAAAAGCGGTGCGCTTACCCTTCTATAGATAGAGGCAGTTTACCTTGCGGTGCAATATTTTCTTGTTGTGAGATTTTGTCTTGCCTTCTGCTCAAAATCCTAGCCAGGGCCTTTATGGCCAGGTCGGAAGGATCCATGAGGGCGTAAGAGCTGGTAGCGGCGCTATCTCTGGTCAAGACCAGGTCGTAGGGGCTATCGAGGGCAATATGTATAAGGGGCAGATTGGCTGCCTTTAGCCTCTCCAACATTTCGATTTGCTTGCTGTGGGCTTTGATAAAGCTTCTATAGCTAAGAAAAATTACTGGCCGTCTGCTCTTGGTCAGATCTTCCAAGAGTTCGGTGAAACCTGCAGACTCCAATTCACTGCTCAGTTCGTAACGATATTCCCTAAGCCTTAGCCCCAATTCTCCTTCTAGTTCGCCTACTAAATCTAGTTTGTAGCGTTTGTGGGCCGGGGCTATGATCACCGCATCGACAAGATTATTTCGTGAAACCGGCTCACCTTTGTAATGGACAATGGCTCTACTGCTTAATTCCAGCATTTTTTCGGTGTCTTGGCTGATTTCTCTTTTAAAGCTTTCCATTTCTTGCTTAGGTAGGGGGCGGCCCCTCTTGAACAACTTGTCTATTTTGCTGACTGAAGCATGAATGCGGCTTTCAGAGATGCGTCCTGATTTTACGGCTTGGACAAGTTCTTTGTGGGCATCGGCAAATTGTTCGGCTGTGCCCAGAACCAACAAAAGGTCCAGACCCGCTTCGACGGCTTGCAGGCAAGCTTCGCTCAAGCCGAGATTTACAGTCAGCCCTTTCATGAGCATGTCATCTGAGACTAAGAGTCCTTTGTAGCCAATTTCCTGTTGTAAGACTTGGCTGACCAATTTTTTTGACAAAGAAGAAGGCATCATTTCTTGGTCATACTGAGGAAACCAAATATGCCCGACCAAGATGCAGCTCAATTCGTCCTTTAAATTGATAAAAGGGGCAAAGTCAGTTTGGAAGAGAGTCTCTTTGTCTTTGTCGACTGAGGGCAAGGTGAGATGAGAATCTTCACTGGTGGAGCCATGGCCGGGAAAATGTTTGCCGCAGGCGCGCAGACCCTGCGCTTCTATGGCTTGCAAGGCCGCTCTACCGGCCCGGGTGACAGCCTCAACCTGATCTGAAAAGGCTCTTGTGGCAATAATCGGATTCAGCCTATTTGTTTGTAAGTCGAGGGTGGGCGCAAGCAGCAGATTGAAACCAAGTTTGTACAACTGCCCGGCCGCTACTTCTTGGGCCTGTCTAATGGCCGTTTCGCCCAGGGCCCAGAGCGCCATGGGCGAGGGGAAGGGGCTGAGGGCGTCTTCGAAACGCTGCACGGCGCCACCCTCTTGGTCGACGGTCAAGACCGGGGTATGAAAGGAAGCTTGAATTATGTCGGTGCAGAGCTTGTTTAGTTGTTCGAGATCGCGACAATTCTCTTTGAAGAGACAAGCACCGCCGGCAGTGCCTTGCTTGAGCATGACTGAAAGTCTATCGTCGGGCTCAGCTAAGCTGAGCCCCGGCAGCCTCGCCACAAGTAGCTTGCCGCAGGCTTGTTCTAGGGTCAGCATTAGCCCACAGGCTCAATTAGTCTATAAACGTCTACGGCAGTGCGGCGACCTTTGACATTTGTTTGTCCAAGAAAATCGAATTTGAAATTGTTCTTGGCCAGTTCGTAGGTGGCACCTTCTACGATGATATCGCCTGGGCGATCGTCACCTATAAGTTTTTCCAGGCGAAAGACAAGATTGGCTGTATCGCCAAGCAGAGCCGGATTGGACACTGCATGTCCGAGGTTGCCAGCCGCTACCGGACCGGTGGCCAGAGCCATATCGAGCATCAAGGGATGGTAAGGAAAGGGCCAGCAACTTTGATCTTGACCCATGCGCATGGTCAAGGTACGCAGTTTAAGGGCTGTAAAACAAGCCTGGCAGGCTGAGACCGAACCGGCCGATTTGGGGTCGGCGCCTTGTCCTTGCCAGTAAGCCATGATGGCGTCACCGGCGATTTTCTCCAACTGACCAAAGTTGCGGTTGATTTCTTCGTTCAAGTGGTCAAATACTTTCTGGGCCGCTTGCATAACCAGGGTTGGCTTATCGGCGTGACGCTCCATCAATGTGGTGAAGCCCTTGATGTCTCCCACCAAGATGGTGGCATTCATCATTTGAATACGGAACTGTGTGCGATCTTGCGCATCTTCCATTTCTTCTTCCACCACTCCTTGGATGTCGGGTGGATAGATAAGAAGTTCGTACTGCGCTATTTTGATTCGGTCGCCTCGGCGCACATGATATTCACGCCCTGGCGTGAGGCGGGAGCCGTTTAGAGTGGTGCCATTGGTGCTGCCGCTGTCGACTACGGTCCAGCCATCAGGTTTGCATCTCACTTCAGCATGCTGACCCGAGACTTCAGGAAAAGGTAGGACCAACTTCTTGACGCCGCCTGAAGCCGGTTTGCGACCGACCTGCATGACTTCGCCTTCCATGAGCTGCACTGTATAAGCTTCCGGTGTGTCGGGGTTAACCGTGATGGTGCCCGACGTTTGTTCCCGCATCTACGATTACTCCACCTTGCAGATTGAGCGGCTGCATTTTTTCAATTCTTCTACTTTGTCGGTAGCTTCCCAGGGAAGATTTAGGTCGTTGCGACCAAAATGTCCGTAGGCTGCCACATTGCGGAAGAAGCGACCGCCGTTCTTGCGCGGCTGCTCGTTTAGTTCGAAAGTCTTGATTATTGCCGCTGGTCTAAGGTCGAAAACCTGTTTGACCATTTCGGTGATTTCGGCATCTTCCACTTTGCCAGTACCAAAGGTGGTGACATGCACCGAAACCGGTCTGGCAACGCCGATGGCGTAAGCAATCTGAACTTCAGCTCTTTCAGCCAGTTCGGCTGCCACTATATTTTTGGCTACATAACGAGCGGCATAGGCTGCCGATCTATCAACTTTGGTCGGGTCCTTGCCCGAGAAAGCTCCGCCGCCGTGGCGGGAATAGCCGCCGTAGGTGTCTACGATTATTTTGCGACCGGTTAGACCGGCATCGCCTTGTGGTCCACCGACAACGAAACGACCACTGGGGTTGATTAGATAACGGGTGTTTTCATCAGGCTTGATGCTTAGATCTTGGAAGACCGGCATAATTACATAAGCTTTGAGATCTTGGGCAATGCGAGCCTGCAATTTATCGTTGTCTTCGATGCCGTCGATTTCAGGATCGTGCTGGGTCGAGATGACGATGGCTTCCACTCTAACCGGCTTATTGCCTTCGTACTCTATGGTGACTTGGGTTTTGCCGTCTGGTCTAAGATATTTGAGAGTGCCGTTCTTTCTTACTTCGGTCAGTCTGCGGGCAATGCGGTGAGCCAAAGAGATAGGCATTGGCATTAATTCGGGGGTCTCATTGCAGGCAAAGCCGAACATCATGCCTTGGTCTCCGGCACCAGTTTCGTCTTCTTTGGCTGATGAGCCTTCTTCTCTTTGTTCTAGAGCTTTGCCAACGCCGCCGGCGATATCAGGAGATTGTTTATTGATGGCAGTGAGCACGGCGCAGGAATTGGCGTCGAAGCCGCCGCCCTTTTCGCCTGCATAGCCAATCTCGGTAATGACAGAACGCACCAACTCTTGTATATCAAGGTTAGCCGTGGTGGTGATCTCACCGGTAACAAGAACTAGACCGGTCGACACGGCGCATTCGGCGGCGACGCGTCCTTTGGGATCTTGAGAAAGAATCTTGTCGAGAATTGCGTCAGATATCTGATCGCAAACTTTGTCAGGGTGTCCTTCGGTCACCGACTCAGAGGTGAACAAATAAGTTTTAGCCAAGATGCTCTCTCCCTTAAATAAAAACTAGAGCAGATGCTCTCGCCGCAAGAAAGGCGTATAGCTGCCTCCGAGCAGCCTGAGGGGATATGCTACCACTTTTTGAATACTTACATCTTATCTATTAATGAATAGGAACTTGATATCTCCCGCTTCTCTTGCTTTAAGAGAGGGCAGAGTTGGTCTTTACAGTGCTAACATATAGGGGCTCTGCTCTAGTGGTGGAGCTGTATCAGGCCGATGATTGGGTTTTTGGATGGCAACTGTTTATTCTCAGAAGAGTGACCGCGACTTAGTACTGGCCTGCCAGCATCGTGAACCGCAAGCCTTTGAAGAATTGGTCAAGCGTCACCAGCGCACAGTTTATGGTTTGCTTTATCAACTGGCTCCAGATTGGGAAGATACTTCCGACCTTGCCCAGGAAGTTTTCATAAGAGTCTGGCGCAATATTAACAATTTGAGGAATCCGGCTTCGTTCCGCTCCTGGCTCACCCAGATTGTCACCAATCTGTTTTATGACGAGCTGCGTAAGCGACCGCGTAAGTTACCGACTGTTTCAATGGATGAAGGCCTTGATGACGAAGAGTCAGACGGTCTCACCCGGGATATTCCCGACAGTTCGGCAATTCCTGAAGAAAAAGCATTAAATAAAGAAATTTCAGAAGTAATTCGTCAAGCAATGTTGAGATTGCCGGAACAGTTTCGGACGGCCATCGTCTTGCGTGAAGTGGAAGGGTTAAGTTACGAAGAGATTGCAGTGATTACCCAGACCGAGATGGGGACCGTAAAGTCCAGAATAGCTCGGGCCAGGACCAAACTGCAGGAAATTCTCAAGCCCTACCTCAACGACAAGAGCGAAAAGATTGATCCTGAGGTTCCCTCAAATGGCTGACGAAGAAAAAAATGAGAGCGAAGTAAGTTCTCCTCCTCCTCTACCGGAAGAGTGCCGAAGTATCCGGGACGAGCTTTCGGCTCATCTGGACGGGCAGCTGACCGGAAGCTTGAAGAGCCGGGTTGAGGGGCATCTGGAGAACTGCTCCGGTTGTCAAACCGAGCTGGAGGGACTGAAACAGCTCCAGAGTTTCCTTTCTAAAGCTTTTTCCAGTCAATTTGCCGATTCTGCCTCCGACTCCGAGTCTAATATAGGTGCAAACGTACCTGATATATGGCAGAAGATGGCCGGGCAAGTTCCTTCGGTTTGCGATGTCATTCAGGAAGACCTCTCGGCTTATTTGGACGGCGAACTGACAGTTCCGGCCCAAGAAGGGGTCAATAAGCATCTTAAGGAATGTGAGACCTGTCTTTCTCAGTTTACCGAATTGAATGCCACCAATAGATTGTTAGCCAAAGGGTTGGAACTGCCGGCTTCCGCTAAGGTGGACATTTGGAGCGGTGTTAAATCAAGACTGAACGCAGATTGTGCTCTTATTGACAACGAGCTTTCTGCTTATTTAGACCAAGAAGTGGTCACCCTGCGCCATCGCGAGATAACCAAACATTTGACCGATTGTCCCAGCTGTCGGGAAGAGTTCGGTCGAATCTCATCTATTGGCGAGCTGATTAGAGAGAGTTATAAGCCGGAGATCCCTGAAAATCTAGACCTCTGGCCTGGGATTAAAAGCAAACTGACAGTAGTGCAGTTTACTCCCAAGAATCAGACCAAAGAGAAGAGCCGCGGCTTCGGTATTGACCGTCGAGTCTATATCGGCGTGGCTTGTGCTGCCGGCTTTGTCGCCCTATTTGGTATGGGCGCCCTGTGGCTGACCGGTCCTGCCGACGGTGGTTTGAGGCGGGTCAGTTCGGAAGAATATATGATCGAATCGATATTACTTGAACCTGCCGATAAGGCGGAAAACGTTATATATGAAGAGTAGGAGATAGCAATCAAGTGAGTCCTTCAAATAACAGTTCATTTAAATCGCTAGCCCTTTCTATGGCATCCTGTTCCCTTCTGGTCTCCGGCTTGACCGAGTTGACCTTTGCTCAGGCTTGTCTAGCTCAGCCCTCCGAGGGCGGCTCGGGCTGCATTGACTGGAATAAGCTTGAGCTGACACCACAGCAGAATAGTCAGATTCAGCAATTGGAGCAGCAGTGGTACAAAGAGTCGGGCGAAATATTGCCCGTCATTAGAGAAGAGCAGCTTAAGTTGCAGAAGCTTATCGGTGAGCATAATCCAGACTCTTTGCAAATTGTCGCTCTGCAGCAGTCTATAGCCCGTCGCAAAGAGCAGCTCAACTTGGCCGCTATGCAGAACTACCTCTCTAAAAAGAAGATTCTCAACGATAAGCAAAATATGCAGTTCGAGCAGATGATTCAACAGAATATTGCCAAGCGTCGCATGGCCCAGTATCCAGGTTCTCAGACCGAAGTCATGCCCGACAAGATTCAGCAGCTTATGCAGAAGGTGAAGAGCATCTTTCCCCTCGAGAAGAGCGGACCCTAATCTAAGCAGCTAAGGTTATCTATAGATAGAGAGTGGCAGAAAGTGCTGCTCTCTTTTTTTTAGATATATAGTCTGTATTTCTAGTCTGAATTTCTCGTCTGAATTTCTTCGGTGCCGTTGGCATTATTTTGCTATGAACCATTGAGTATGAACGATTGGCTATACACCATTGGTGATATCAGATGTCTATGCCACTACTAGCAGTGCAAGCTCTGAGATTGGCTCAGTGAAGCGTCTTCTAATTATGAGATTACTTGCAATTAAGTAATCACATTCTATTTATATTCTCTGCTTAATGAAGTGCGACTAAGGTTTCCTGCCTCTAATCAAGCCTGGAATTCAAGTGTCTCTGCGGGTTTCGGAGAATTGATCTCTATTTGCAATTGACTACTATTCTTGTATATCCGATCAATGTGTAAAGCTTCTGTTTGTGAAGATCTTTCAGACATGGCTGCCCTCCTGGATTGCGCGATTGTGCATGCAAACTGTATGCTTTATGCCTGCAGTGGGCGATCGGGTATATACGAGATCTGTAGCGCTTTTAAATGCATCACCACCTTTGGTGGCGTTGATTAAAAGTGATCGGTCTAAATGATCAACTTCGTACTAATCTCGTATAATGATTCCCTGTTAATAGGACATGAGCTGAAAGCGGTCCTGAATACAAAGATATATCGCTCGGTGGAAGCCGGCGCTGAAAGGCGCGGATTTACTTCGAAGAGTGTCTGTTCGACCTGTTCAAATTTTTCTGCCCAATTTGCCTTATTGAGGTTCAATATAAAATGACACTGACAGTCTTGAAAGAGTATGGTGATTCGACGCCTGAGACAGCCTCGGCTTTGCCTAAGCATTCTCGTAATTTCGGTGTTCTGAGCGGCGGTTTAGCCTTGCCCATAGATCAAGGCAAATTGCGAAAATTGATCAATATCGCCGTTACCTATAAGGCTCGTTTGTCTGCCTTGAAAGTTCGTGACCTAGCCCTGCGTCTGGAACGTTGGCAGATACTGACTTCGGCTGAAGAGGGCTGTCATGCCGACGGTCTCTGCCAAGAATCATATTGGCGCAATAAAAGTCTGTTTGTGCGCAGACTTAGCCGCAGAGAAGAATTTGGTACCCGTTATCTGCCCGAGTTGACCGAAATTGCTTGTCTTTTGAAAGGCGGTGCTAGAGCCGTTTTGACCATAAGAGAAGGTGAACATCAAGCTCGTTTTGATGTTATTTCGGCAAACGGTCAGTCGGGTTACGCTCTTGAGGGCTTAGACTACGATCTGGCTCTCAGTGAGGTTTTCAGCTTGCTTTCTGAAGTGGAAGGCGTCAACAGCTAAAGCTTAAGAGCTACTCTTAAGCTTATATCTAAGTCTATAAAAGTATATCCAGCGGAGTGCCCCTCCGCCGATACTCCTGTGACCGTCGGTCTTTGAGCCGGCGGTCTTATTTTTGGCGATATTTAGGCGGGTTGCGGTTTTCGCCTGAATTATTTCTCTTTGCCTTGGCCTGGCTCACTATCTTCGCTAACCACTCTCTTAAGGTCGAGCGCCGACTTCTCAAGCTCGGCAATGTCTTTCAGGCATTCTGCCAATTCGGCATCGCTCAGCTTAGAATCAGTCTTTTGGGCCGTACTCTTATTCTTGCTCTTTCTGCTTTTAGCAATTGTTTCCAGAGTCTTCTTTACTTTCTTGATCTCGACTAGATCTTGATCAAGCTCAGTGCCTATCTTACGCTCTACATCTTCGCTGCGTTTGACCGCAGCCGTAAAGCGTCCTTCCAGTTCTTTGAAGCGCTCTGGGCTGACTGATTTGGGAGGAAGTTTTTCTACTTTATCGAGGTCTTCTGAAACTTTATCAAGTTCGTTGGCTACTGCTTCCAGTTCTTTGGCGTGCTTAGCCAGTAGCTTGGTCAGTTCGCTCATCTTGCCGACCGGGTCGGTGGCATAGGCCATATTATCGGCACAGGCTAGGGTAGAGAATCCGACCCCAGAGAAGATTGCCAGACTTGCGGCAAACGATATTAGATTCTTCAAATTAGTCTTCCTCTCAGTAAGCTTGCTTCAAGATATGCCATCAGCAAGAGGCGAATGTAATATCATTTCTTGTCCTGTTTGTACAGAGCGTCTCTAAGTAGGGTATTCAATGATCAAAGAAAAGCTGGCTGCTATTGTCTCGCGGGCTTTTGCCTCAGCCTGTCGGCAGGGACTCCTGGGCGCAATTCCAGTTGAGACAGACGAATGCCCAGCCCCCATTCAAATAGAGAAGCCGCGCTTGCCTGAGCACGGCGATTTGGCTTGCGGGGTGGCCTTGAAGCTGGCTGGACAAGCAAAGATAGCGCCTATCAAGATTGCCCAGGCCATTGCCGATCAAATTGGCCGCGAAGATGAAGCGCAGGGAACTTATCTAGAATCTGTCACTGTGGCAAATCCAGGCTTTATTAATTTTAAGCTTGGCACCGGTTGGCTCAATGAAACTATCAGTGATGTTCTCTGCCAGGGGGCTTCCTATGGTAAACCGGCTCTGGGCGCTGGAAAAAAGGTCTTGATCGAATATGTTTCAGCTAATCCCACCGGTGATCTGCATATTGGACACGGTCGCAATGCTGTTTTTGGTAGCTGTTTGGCCAATTTGCTCAAGTTTGCCGGCTATGAGGTCGAAGAAGAATTCTATATAAATGATGCCGGTGAGCAGATTGCTCAGCTGGGGCGCTGTGCTTTTGCTCTTTATCGCATCTTGCTTGACCGAGATGTGCCTTACCCCACCGAAGGCTATCCCCAGGAGTATCTGAAGGAGTTTCTGGAGCAAGTCGTCGCCCAAGTAGGTAAACAGTATCTCGAACTTTCAGAAGAAGAAGGCGCCGTAAAGTTGGGCGACCTGACCATGAAAGTGATTATCGAACATCAAAGAGTATTGCTGGAGAAGCTGCATATCAAGTTTGACCGTTGGTATTCGGAAAGAGACCTGCACGCAGCCGATAAAGTGGCTGATGTTTTGTCTGAGTTTCAGAAACACGGCATGAGTTATGAGAGCGAAGGCGCGCTCTGGCTCAAAACTAAGGAACTTGGCGATGAGCGCGACCGTGTCTTGCGTAAATCATCGGGCTCGACAACTTATTTGGCTAACGACTCGGCTTATCACCTCGATAAATACAGACGCGGTTATGACTTGATGATCAATATTTGGGGTGCCGACCACCATGGCCAGGTGCCTGGTTTGAAGGGGGCGATGAAGGCTCTTGGTGTTGATGAAACCAAGCTGGAAGTAGTGCTCACCCAAATTGTCAATTTGAGCAGAGATGGTCAGATTGTCCGCATGAGTAAGCGTATGGGCACAGTCGTTATGCTCGGCGAGGTCTTAGATGAAGTTGGGGTTGACGCAGTTCGCTATTACTTAGCTGAATCATCTCCACAAAACTCCATTAATTTTGATCTCGAGCTGGCTAAAAAGACCAGTCGTGAGAATCCTGCCTTTTACATTCAATATGCTCATGCCCGCTGCTGCGCCATTTTGCGCCGCGCTCTCGAACCCATGCAAGGCACCGACGGCGATAAACCGGCACCCTTCACCGCCACTGATCTAGATGGCTTTATGGCTGAATATAAGAGCAATCCTGCAGTATTCCAGGCTCTGTACGACAGCGACAGCGAGGTTCTCGCCCATCAGAAAGCCCTCGTCACCCGTTTAGAATCTTTTCCGCAGGAAGTCTTGGAGGCGGTTGAAACCAGGCAACCTGGGCGGCTGGCTCGCTATGCTTTTGAGCTGGCAAACGAACTGCAAAAGTTCTACGAGGTTTCTCGGGTGATTACAGATCAGTTATCGGTCACCAAAGCCAGACTGGGGCTAATTTTAGCTACCAAGCAGGTACTTTCCAATGCTCTGGGCATAATAGGTGTATCGGCTCCTGAAAGAATGTAGGGCATTCCTGCTTACATAAGAGCCAGTTATCGGCGCAGCTTTTGAGGGCTCATTTTGCTCTGCACTTTTCAGTACTTGGCAAGCGGTGCTAGTCTAGTTATATGTGCGCTTTTTTCAATCTGTAGATTCTGTCGAGGAGATTCCTATGCCTGAACAGAACGGGGCAAACCCGGGCGATATGGAGAGGCGGAAGTCTGACGAACTGAAGGATAGCTTCGAGCTTCGTTTGACCAATGAAGAAGGCATGTTGCTTTTAACGAGCGCCAGGCTTTTGGATAAACTGGTGGCTGGAGTGACCATCCATGCTGAAGAGCGTGATCAGCTCATCAAGGATGTCATTGCCAAGATCGATAGTATGTTGCCGCCCGATGTGGCCAAGGTAGCTTTCGAACTGGCCGATGCCATTGTCGAATCGGTGATTTGCGATGGCGAGATGGAAGAAGACTACGGTCTTTTCGCCGATGATGATTTTGTCACTATTGATGGCATAGAGCCGCGCGAACTTCCTTCTCTCTTGCCGAGTGGTGAAGTGGGCATGGGCAGCCTAACCGAGAAACTCTTCGATTATCCGATGTATAACATCGACTCTACTTTGCCTGTGCTTGAGAAAGCTCTAGTTAATCATCAATGTGTGAAAGCCTACTATTACAGCATTTTGCGCGAAGCGGTCGATCCTGTAACTCTTGATCCGCTCGTCATAATGAAAGAGCAAAATCTCTGGCGCATGGTGGCTTACTGTCATGAAAGACGAGATATTCTGGTCTTTAGAGTGGACAGAATTAAAGAGATAGTTCAGACAAAAACGCCCTTCGAAGCACCCGCTGATGTCTCGCAATTGAGCTATAGTAGACTACCTGTTTATTCATAAACGGAGTTGTCTATGAACAATAGTGAAGAACATGGCGAAGTTATCGCCATAGGCAGTGATCATGCTGGCTTTGAACTGAAAGAGGCAGTGCGTGCCTTCCTTGAAAAAGAAGGACATACAGTGCTTGATTTCGGCACTAATTCAAAAGATTCTTGCGACTATCCCGACTATGCCAGAAAGGTAGCTCAATCTGTTAGCCAGGGTGAGTCTTTTAGGGGCGTCATTTGTTGTGGTTCAGGCATAGGTGTTTCCATTGTCGCCAATAAAGTGCGCCGGGTGCGCGCCGCTCTTGTTCACGACAAAGAGCAAGCTATGCTCAGTCGGCAACATAATGATGCCAACGTGCTTTGTCTTGCTGGTCGCTCCACCAAGGTCTCCGACCTAGCCGGTATACTTTCTACTTGGTTAAGTACCGAGTTTGAAGGTGGGCGTCATGAGCGCCGAGTCAAGAAAATAGAAGTGAGCAGAGCCTTTGAGCAAGGGCTCTTCGGTTGAGTCCCCAGTTACTTCTTAATTTACTTCTTAATTTACTTCTTAGTTGTGGCTGCCGATCAGGCTTTGCCTGCTTTGGCCAGTTTTTTGCCTTGTTTTGAATTTTGCTGAACTGGTGTGGGCATTTTTCGCCATACTGTGAAGGCTAGAGGTAAGAGTTCGCCCTTATCGTTATAAGCCGGTCCAAGTAAGGTTTCATGTGCTTCTCTCACCAGCCAATCATATTCAAAGCGGCTGAGGCATTCTTTGAATCCTTCATGCTGCAAGGCTTCGCCAATAGAAAGACAGTTTCGATTGCCTTTGCCTTTTTCCAGCATCATGGCAATACAGGCTGCTCTTTTTCTTGATTCACGACTGTTGGGTGATTGAATTTTCTTTTTGATGTTGAAAGAATTGCCGATGTATATATAATTGCGTCCCGGCCAAGCATGATTTTCTTTATAGTAAGAAAGATTCACTTCTCTTGTGTAAATAGCAGGGGCATTGGCGCTCTCGGCCGAAGACTTGAGGTTACCGAGAAGTTTGTTGACGTCGTCTTTTTTGCCCATGGCAAGAACCTCGATATTTTTTGCAGAAAATCCATCTGCTTTTTCTTGCCCGCTTGCAGTGGCGGATAAACTTGTTGATGCACATTAAACCGACCAGGAGCGATTAACTTTGTCGTCTAATCAAAGAGTGCTGATTGCACCTTGTTCTTATAAGGGTAGTATTGCTGCCCCGGCATTGGCTGAGGTTATAGCTAAAGAAGCTGAGCGCTGCGGTTTTGATACCATTTCTGCCCCCTTTGCCGACGGTGGAGACGATACGGTCAATTGTCTGAAAGCCGCACTAGCACCAGATAGCAAAATTATTCAGAAAGATGTTACCGGACCACTGGGAGCAGTAGTGCGGGCTTCTTATTTGATTGCCGGTGAGGAAGCTGTGGTGGAACTGGCTTCAGCCTCGGGCATAGCCCATTTGCAGCCGCAAGAGTTAGACGGACTGCGGGCTCAGACTATTGGTTTGGGTGAGTTGATCAAGGATGCCATAGAAAGAGGTCTGAAAAAAATCTATGTCACACTTGGCGGCAGTGCCTCTACCGATGGTGGCGCCGGCTGTCTTAGAGTTTTGGGGGCGCGCTTCTTAAACAAAGATGATAATGATATCGGTTGTGGTGGCATATCTTTGCTCGATCTGGTGCGGGTAGATCTGACTGTTCTCGATAAAACAGTTGCCGGAGTGCAGTTTTATGTGGTTTCAGATGTGACAAATCCCTTGACTGGTGAGTTTGGTGCCGCTGCCGTTTTTGGACCGCAGAAGGGTCTCAGTCCGCAGGATGTGCCGGTGCTGGACCAGGCTTTGAGCAATTTCGCCGCGACCTTGGAGAGAACTTTAGGGACTGATTCTAGCCTAAGAACGCGACCAGGTGCCGGCAGTGCCGGAGGCGCAGGCTATGGGCTTTCTCTGCTTCTTAAGGCGCCAATTATCTCGGGCTTTGATTGGCTTTTCGATAAACTTTCTCTGGCTGAAAAGATGGATCTTTGTGACATGGTCGTTGTGGCGGAAGGCTGTCTTGATAGCCAGTCACTTTCAGGCAAAGGGGTTGGTCGATTGATTGCCCTGGCCAAGAGCAAGGGCAAGAAGGTGATAGCAATGCCGGCGGTGACAGAATTGACTGCCGCCTCGGTAGGCATAGATATACTTGCCCCCACTGCTAACCAAGCAATGAAGGCACCGGCTGGTTTAGCCGATGTCGGCAGGGTTGCCGGCCTTGTCTTTAGTGAACTGAAAAATGATTGAAAGCGAGAGAGCGCCAGCTTACTCTTACTTACGATTATTCTTCAGGAAGTTGTACAGGTCGGAACCCATGCTGGAAGATACTGAAGACTTGGTGCCGCCGGTATAGGTATTCCAGTCGATGTTTTCAAAGTTGCTGAAGCTTAGGCTCTTATCGGCGGCATGGGCCGGCGGTATGAAAGCGTCGGGTGCGGCAGTTTGAGGAATAACCTTAGCCACAGGCACACCACTTGCTGGAATGGCGCTATGGTTGATTGGTTGCTGCACCGGCATTTGCGGTTGCATTTGCGGTTGCATTTGGGGCTGCATCTGCATCGGTGCTGCTTCAAAGTTTTGCATCGAGGAACTGCCGCCCATGCCTTGTTCGAAGCCATAGTTTTGCACAGGCTGAGTTTGCATGGCGGTTTGACCAAGCGCTTGCGGATCTGGAGTTTGAGCCAGAGTCTGAGGTTGGGCTTGCGGCTGAGCGGCCATTTGCAGCGAAGCATTGTTGGAGGCGCCCAGTGAAAGTTCTTGACCGGGCTGAATCAAGCTCGGATTGTCGCCGATGATGCCCTCATTATTTTTGTAGATCTCGCCCCATTTGCTGCCGTCGCCCAGCTGTTCTTTGGCGATATCCCAGAGATTGTCTCCAGGTTTGACGGTGTAATGGGCGATGTCACCGCCAGCGGCGACTTCTGTGCCCGGCAGCTGAATGGTTGTGCCGGGACGAATCAAGTCGGGATTAGCACCAAGAAGATCTTGGTTGAGCTTGTAGATTTCGTTCCATTTTGTAGCATTGCCGAGCTGATCTTTGGCGATATTCCAGAGATTGTCGCCGGCTTTAATTGTATAGCTGCTGCTGGATGCTTCGGCCTGAGCTTGGTTCTGTTGGGTTTGATCACCCAGGGTTTGATTGTCCTGGGCCTGCGGCGCCTGCGCTTGTTCGGCGGGTTTCTCAGCAATTTGATTTTGGCTGCTTGCATTACTTTGAGCGCTAGCTGCTGCTTTGGGCTGAGCTGTGGCAGTGTGCTTGTGCTTGAAGGGTGATTTATGGCTTATTTTTTCAGCTTTGGCATGGTCAGCTTTGGCGTGACTATCTTTCACCTGACTGTGGTTGGCACCGTCATGAATCTGGTCTTTGTTCAGGGATCCGACATTTTTGTCACCCAGTTCGGCCTTGTTCAAATCTAAATTGTTCTTGCCGTCAAAACTAAGAGCCTTGGCTTTCATGCCGCCTAGATCTTTGCCGAGATCAGTTCCTGCAGCTTGTTCAGGCTTGAACGAAAAGGACGATTTGAAAGGATCGCCGGGATTAGCAGCGAGAAGATTGTCTTTCAAAGCACCTTTAAAGGAAGGATCAAAAACAGTCAGGTCGTTGAGATTGCCATTGCCTGAAATTGAAAGAGACTGACCGTTGGCGGAAAGCCCGGCATTGAGGTTGGAGCCGCTCACATTCATATTAGAGTTGAGTGAGTTGCCTGTTGAAGTCATATTTTTGAACGAACCGGAGAAACCACTGGCGGCTTCGCCCGAATTGTCGGCGAAAAGGCGAGTATTGGAGGAGAGGTGTCCTCCGCTCATTTCGTTCAAACCAGATTGCATGTTGGGACCGCTGAGCACTCCGCCTTCAAACTGCGACTTGCCCAAGACATTGCCTGAGACGTTGAGAGACTTGAAGCTTGAGACCGCTTCTCTGGAAAGGCTACCATGATCGAAAGCCATATTGAGTTTGCCGCTGAGCATGTCGGCTCGGCCAAGACCTAGACCGCTGTCGAGATTGCTCAGAATAGGAGCGTCATCCGGCAAAAGGGAGAGGTCGAGGCTCATATGGTCGGGAGAGAAGAGGCTATCGAGACCCAGGTTGTTTGGGTCGAGCATGTTCATCAGGTCTTGCGGGAAAAGAAAGCTCATCAAACCTTCGAAGAAGGAAGAGAAGAAGCCTATATGACCAGGCATCTTTGAGATAATCGACATGAGTGGAGAAAGTGCTTGCTCGGAACCCACCGGAGCGCCCATGCCCAGAGCAGCGTCGGCTCCGGGTGCAGGAAGGGCAAGCTTGTCTACCGATACCGCCTGGGTTCCCATCATCTGGTTTTGCACTTCGCGTGCCAGTGACTCGGCGCCGTGGGAACTGGCGGACAGTGGCCTACTGAATGATTCTTGGTTAAAATCCATTGGTGGCATTGGGCTTTCCTTGCTGGCGTAGATTCAATGTACATCCGGCGAAGCCGCCTGTCTATCCATACCATGGGAGGATTCCCACGGTTTTGAGAAAGATTTTTTCTCACCCTCCCTGAGTTAGTCCTAGCTAATGCCCGGAACTGCCAAAAAACGTGAATTCAAGCGGTTAGAATTGAGGGGCGTCACTGTCTAATCCGGTCCAAGAGGAAGCTCTTCGATGAGAATGAAAAATGAGTTGTTGTTAAGCGCTCTTTTGGTGTCCTGTTCCTTGCCGGCTCTGGCCTTAGAAGAGGCAGGTTCCTCTCTCTCTCCTCGCCCTGAGACCATGGTCAGTATGACTGTAGCGGCTTTAACCAATTCGGCAGCCGAGTACAAGACTTCCAGCGACGATGTTTCTTGGAACAACTATTTCAACGTGCTCAAAGATGCTTTGGCTAGCCCCGGCATGGTGCATGCCGACATGCAGCTTTTCATTCAATCTAATCCTTCCCTGGCCGAGTTCAAGATGAAAGTAAACGAACTGCCGGCCGGCCGGGTGATTAGTTTTCCTCAAATCAGAGAAAGCCACACTGTTCTTTTCCAGACCAGACAGGGACGAGTATTCTTGGTGCCGATGCCGCCGCTCACCGCCCTGCGGGAGGTGAAGCAGCTTTCCGGCGCTCCGCCATCTGACAAAGCACCGGCTAAATCTTCTGGCAAATCTGGAGAAACGGCCGGACCGCTCAACTATCTGGCTTTCATCGGCGGCGACCGTATGAACAGTACACTCTGGTTTAAGGGTTACAAAATGAATGCCGGCACTCTATTTGAAGCCCCCGAACTGTTTTCCTCTCTGCCGCCCTTCTTCACCCAGAATGTCACTGGCAGAGCTTCTTTTGCCGCTAACGATATTGTTTTGACTATCTTGCCGCCGGTCAGCCCTGATGCTAAGGCTGAAGAAGATAAGAGTTTGCCTAAACCAAAAGCTCAGCCTGTGGGTTACAAGGTTATGCTCAAGTTTTTGGGCAACAAGTATGCCATATCAGGCAAATTGCCGGATGACGGTCCTATGTCGGTGGCTCTCAATTTTGCCCAAGCTGTGGCAGCCAATAAACCTGAACTGGCCAAAGCCTGGTTGATTGATCCTAGGCTGGTTTCAATACCCAAGTACATCGGCATCATGGGCCGGGTTAGTCCACCCATGCGCCTTGTTTCTATGAGTGGTCCGGCATCGGGCGGCGCCCGATATCGACTTGTTACCGGCAGCAAAGACGACCTAATCATCGAAGTCGGTCGCATCTTGTCCGGCAAGTTAAAGGGGCAGGTGGCTATCCGGGCTCTCTTTGTTGCTCCTCCCGACAGCTTTGCCCAGAGTCTCATGGGCACCATGGTCATGCCTGGAGGCGCCTCAGGTGTTGCTGCGCCAGCCTCCACCAAACCAGGCGGTGCTGCTGCACCGGCTAAGCCGGCTCTCGGCAGTCCGAACTCAAACAGAAAGCCCTGAAGTCAGAGGTTGAGGCTTTGACGGAACGGGAGAGGGGCTCCTTATCAGATCAGTCATTCAGTAAAGATGGTCTATTGAACTCATCTTTGAGCTTTCTCACCTTTTCATATCGCGAGAATCTTTATGGTCAGCTGGATAAGCTTGTAGAGTCGGGCAAAAGCTTGGACGGACTGATTATCGATTTGATGCAGACAGGTTTCTCTCTGCCTCTTGATGCTTTGGTCAAGTTTGCCGTCTATGCCAAGAAACTGCTCAAGCCTCAAGGTGTGCTTTTGTTTGTCAAAGGCGATGGCGCGATAACGCTCACTAGAGATGAGCCCACCGGTGGTCTGACATTTAACTCTTACGATAGCCCATTTGGAATTTTCACCCGCTATCCATTGCTCGCCGATTATGCCTGTGCCACCGTATCTGGTATTGATAGGCGGCGCCTACGCGGCGGCGGCAGCACGCTCGCCAATCATATTCTTTCCACCTCGGTGCCCGTGCTCTCAGACTATGGTAAGTCGGTGAAGAATGATTATTCTCTTGCTGCTCCGCAGAACTGGGTGATGCAGATGATTGACGACTACGCTTCGGTGGAATCGATAGTGCGCAATGTGGAAGATCGCTATCACCTGCCTTCCGACGAGGCATTGCGCATTTTGCAGGAATTCGAAGCGGCTCGGCTGATTTATCCTGTTTTTGCCCGTATACAGTTTCTCTCTAACTGTTATCACAATCGCAAGCCTTTTCGCCTTGGTCGTTATCTTGTAGCCTGCGGCATTATTTCTGAGACCCAATTGCGTGAGCTATTAGAGAAACAGCAAGAAGAAGGTTGGGGCAAGTCGCAGCGTAGCTTCTTGGGTCTCATGTGTGTTAAAGCCGGCTTTATCAATACAAGAGAATTGGAAGTTTTGCTTGATGATCAGTACCTCTATGGCGGCTATCATAAGCGCACCGAGGATGATACTAATACCTCTCGCGGTGCAAATATCGAGACCATGCGGGATTCGATGATAGGAAGTCTTGGCGCCATAGATACTGCCGGTCTCTTGCAGTCTTTGGCTACGGCCAAGAAAACAGGGCTCTTGACCGTTGATAATCGCGACAAGACCTTGATTGTAGCTTTCGAAGGCGGTAAACCAACTCATGCCAGCCTCAGTAAGTTAAGAGGCTATGATGCCATGGTGGAATTTCTCACCACTTGGAGCGAAGGAATTTTTGTATTTCGAGATAAAGGCAAGTCTCTAGAACTGGATGATAGCGCTCGTCTCAGCCAGAGCCTTGATAGACTTCTCTTAGACTCCGCTTTGTTTCAAGATCAAATCAACCAGATTCTTGGTATTTTTCCACAGGGGCGTGACTCAATTTTGGAGAGGGTCTGGAACTTTGAGGCCCTTTGGCTGCAGATGAAGACTACACCTCTTACCTTTATTGATGAGAGTGCGGTGCAAATTGAAGATCGCAAACGTATAGCTGAGCTGGCAACTTATATTGACGGACTCTCTACTCTCGACGAAGTCTTGAAATCATATGAGACTTGGTGCACTCACAAGATTATGAAGTCGATTTATTTGCTTGTGCAATTGAAGTTGGCAAACATTCAGCAAGGCAGCCTCTTTAGGCCGCTCACTATTTTTCAAAAGATTTCAGAGGAGATTCAGAATCTAGTTGGACCTGAAGACAATAAAGTCTTGCTCAATTCCAGCTTGCACTATGTGCATGGTGACTCGCCCGCAAAAGGGCGCTTTCACATTGACCATGAAGGGCGAATCTCAGTCAACCTTGCCCAGATGAAGCGAGCGGCTGTGCCGGTCTCGGCCGTGCTGCTTGAACTGCGCCGCTGGATGGAAGCTTATCTTGCTTATTCTCGTAGGCAACTAGCCGGTTATGATGCCGCTATCGTCGACGAGATTGTTACCAAAGTAATCAACAACCATACAAACTAAATGGGGGAATCATGAAAGTCAGCCTTGAAACCGGTTCTTTAGCCGAAATAAAAGCAGAAGTTATCGTTTTACCGCTCTTCTTTCAAGAGGATGCAGTCAAGGTTTTGACCAAGGAGCCCGGGCTTGACAAGAAACTAGGCAAAGCAATGTTGGCGGCTATGAAGACAATGGTTGCTGAAGAGTTTTCTGGTAAGTTTGGACAACAGCTGTGGCTGCCCTGCTATGAGAGCGGTAGTCTCAAAAAACTCTGTTTGTTTGGTATGGGGAAAGAGAGCGATCTGAGTGCCAATTGCTATCGCAAAGTCGGCGCTCATTTGGCTCGTAGACTAGGAGCCCTTCCCTCTAAGCCCGCCGCCAAGAAGAACCTGCTCGCGATGCATCTAGTTTTGCGCGGTACCAAGCTTGGACATGATGCTGCTCTCGAGGCTGTGGTGGAAGGTCTGATTTTAGGCAGCTTTAGCTTTGGTCGTTATAAGACCCAAAAAGATGAGTCTAAGCATCATGAGCCGTTCTATAAGAGAATCGGCTTGAGCGTCAGTGGCAACCTGAGCAAGCACAAGCTAGATCAAGCAGTCAAGAAAGCGGTTGCTATGGGCACTTCTACCAATCTGGCCCGCGAATTGGTAGCCGAGCCGCCGTCCGAGATGACTCCTTCCAGACTGGCGCAAGAAGCGAAAAAGATCGCTGCCAAGGCTGACCTGGAAGTGAAAATAATGACTCCAACCCAGATAGAGAAGCTGGGCATGGGCGCACTTCTTGGTGTCGCCCGTGGTGCAAAGGAAGAAGCCCGGTTGATCACTCTCAAGTATACGGCGCCGCGCTCTAAACGCACCATTGGCTTGATTGGTAAAGGCATTACCTTTGACTCCGGCGGTTTGTCTCTCAAGCCGGCTCAGAGCATGGAGCATATGAAATACGACATGTCGGGTGCCGCTGCTTGCTTGGCTGCTATGCAAATTATCGGAGAACTCAAGCCCAAGGTTTCGGTCTTGATGGTTGTTGCCGCCACTGAGAATATGCCTGGCGATAATGCCCTGCACCCGGGTGATGTGCTTAAGTCTATGAATGGTAAGACAATCGAAGTAAACAATACAGACGCTGAGGGGCGTTTGATTTTGGCTGACGCCATCACTTATGCAATCAAAGAAGGCGTCACCGAATTAATCGACATTGCTACTCTCACCGGCGCCGTGGTTACGGCGTTGGGAAGAGTGGCTGCTGGTATTATGGGGTCGCAATCTTTGGTCGATGCTGTGATTGAAAGTGGTAAAGGATGCGGCGAGAAGTTTTGGCAACTGCCGCTCTTTGATGAATATAAGGAAGGTCTGCGCAGCGACATAGCCGATCTTAAAAACGCCGGCTCACGCGGTGAAGCTGGTTCTAGCTCTGCTGGTATGTTCATTAAAGAGTTTACCGAGAATCTGCCCTGGGCGCATCTTGATGTCGCCGGTGTCTCTTGGTTGGAAAGAGAGAAAGACGAATGGAATAAAGGTGGCACCGGATTTGGTGCCAGGACTCTATCGTCTTATGTTCTCTCGCAGAACTAGTTTGTATCTTACCTGAGCGGACTAGTTCACCAAGAGGGTGATGGTGCGCATGAGCGGTATCAACTGATCTGTTTCGTTGCCGTCTGTGACGGTGACGAGCAGACCGCCGCCGAAATCGGCGATGACCACATAGCCCCGCGGTGTGCGTGAGACCACTTGGTGAACCCGGTCATGCCCCATCTTCTTGGTGACATGCTCGGTGTTCATGTAGACACCAAGCGCCCAGACCCCTACAGATTCTGCATCCATGTCGGAAGGCATTGTATTGGCGATGAGAAGACCGTCGTGTCCGACAATCACAGAGCCGATTACGCCTTGCTGCTTGCCGATTTGACCAAGCAATTCCTGCAGGTCCTGCGAGGCTTCCATTGTCAGCACCCGCAGTTTACCTTCAGCCATATCCGACTGGGCTAGTTTGCCTATTTTGTCCAAGTCTTTCTGGTCAAGCAAGAACTTACCGATGGCGGCGATTCTTCCCGAACCTGTATCTTGCGAATTGTCTGCACTTGCATCTAATCTGCCGATACCCTCAATTTTTGGAGCCGGTCTGATTTCATGGATCACAGGCTGAGCCGGTGCCTGTGGCTGTGCTTCGGGAAATACTTTATTCATGACATTGGCATCGGCTTGGAACATGCCTTGCGCGGGCGGCTGCGCCCAGCCTCCCGGCGTTGCCTGAGCTTGCGGCCAGCCACCTTGCGCAGTCTGTGCCGGAACTGCTGGAGCCGCGGCGGCAGGCTGATTCCAACCTGACGGGGCTGGTTGTATTGTCTGAGCCGGAGCCTGGGCAAACCCGCCAACTGGGGCGGACATTTCCTGTGATTTAGAAATTGGCACTGATTTCTCTTCTACGCCTATGTTGCCGAAGATTTGATCAACTGCCTGATCGTCCAGCTGGAACAGACCTTTGGACTGGTTTGCTTGTGCCGCTGCCACCGGTGCTGGTGCTTGTATGTTGGGAGCCTGTGCTGGTGCCGGTGCAGGTGCTGCCGTCGCCCAGGGTGATGCCGCTGCAGGCGGACTCGGGGGCGGGGCAAAAGCAGCCGGTGCAGCCGGTGCATTACTTTGATTTCCCCATCCCGAGGCTTGAGGTTGTTCGTTCGTACCACCAGAGTTCACCACAGTCTGACTGACTGATTCGGTCACACCGATGCCATCAAAGATTTTGTCTATAGCGTTGTTGTCTAGGTTGAAGAGACCGCCAGCCTTACCTTTGTCTGTAATTTCGCTCGGCGCCGCTGCGGCAGGCGCTGCCACATTCGGCATCGCGGGTGGTGCCGCCGGAGATGGCTGGTTCCAGGCTGAAGGCGCTGACTGAGCCTGAGCGTTACCCCAAGGGGAAGCTTCGACTGCAGGAGCCACAGGTTGAGGAGCCGAGACCGCCTGAGCCTGGGTGTTGCCCCAGGGAGATGCTTCTGCTGCTTGAACTACTGGCTGTGCGACAACCGGAGCCTGTGTGTTGCCCCAAGGCGAAGATTCAACAGATTGAGCTTGGGTATTGCCCCAAGGAGATTGAGCTTCTGCTATCGGTTGGGCTTGGGGCTGGGCTTGGGGGGCCGAAACGCCCCATCCTGACTGTACTTCCGCCTGGGCTTGTGGTTGTTGATTCCAACCTGATGCCACTGGGGCGTTACTTTGCCAGCCAGCCTGAGCCGGCTGCTCGGGCACACCAACATCTGCACTAGAT
>JAFLCK010000029.1:0-61916 GCA_017303615.1 Obscuribacter phosphatis (SeqCode) | reverse complement strand
ATGCGACTATCTGACATGCTCGGTCTGCACGCCAGTGTCGTTGATGAAAAGTATGCAGCTATGGAGGCGTGGATAAAAAAGGAGACGCCAGCGAGGAAGTATAATTCGCTAACTGAAGAGACAGCGCGCTTGGAGCAAGACTGCGTAGAGATTGTCAGGACTATTCCACCACTGGTTACTTATCCCTATTTCAAGTTTGAGGGCTCTCCAGGAGATCTTCCTAGTCGAGCGATCCCATTCTTCAATGCACTTCCTGGTTCAGTTTGTTGTAATGAGCCTGAACTGATTGCGCGAAAGCGATTTGGCTGATAGATCATGAGGGTGGCTTTACATTTTTTTTGCTAGGCAATGTTGAAGTTCGACATTCTGCTACTCTTGACTTATCCTGGCCAATTCTTGGGCGGCTCTGTCTCGGTGAATCCCGCCTTTTGCAGAATTCCATTAAGGTATTATTGACGTTGGTCGAGACCTTAAGTAAGGAGTCTTCGTGTGCAAAAAGTCTATGTTTGCTTGCTTTCAGCTTTAGTTGGCGCTGCAATTGGTGCTGGAACTTTCTGGTCGATGCTTAGTCTAAGTCCAACTTTTTCCAATCTTAGTTGTCGTTCTTTAAGCGTTGTTGACTCCAAAGGTGCATCAAGAATATCGATGTCTCTTGACCAGGGTGAACCGAGAATTCTTCTGTCTTCATCAGACAACAAACTTAAACTGTTGATGAGAGTTTCTCAACAGTCGGCACCCGCAGAGGAAAGGAGGATTGAGATCAATTTACTGGATAAGGATGAGAGTGCGTGTTACTTGGCGCATATTGATTCCGGTATCAGTTCTCTGAGCCTGGGTCGTTCCGGCGAAGACAGCTCATTAAACATGGCGTCGACTAGTCTCGGCAACGGAATGAGATTTTCCTATATCACGCTTGGAGATGAGCGGCGGATTACCCTGGGTGCTTCGCCCAAGAATACTTACGCAGAGTTCTTTGGACCTCAACTGACTTGCAAGCTCAATCATGACGGCTCTGTACTTCGTCGAATCATCAAACGCGAAGGCTCAGAGATTGTTGAGAATCAAACTATTGCGAAGTAGTTAGATTGACCTTAGCCGGTAAGTCTAGAGCCGCAGATAAAGACGCCACTTACGCCGCCCGAATTCTTGACCAGCGGTAGATATTGCCTGTTATGTTGTTTTGTAGCTTTAGAATCCATATGCATCATAGATCACTCTTATGCCGGCAAGTGTAGAGTATTCTTTCGAGCCAATAGGCACCTCAGATGGTATCATTACCAACCTGCTCCACGCCCCTCTTTTGTCTTTTTGTACAATTAGTGAACCTGGTGGCACGGGAACGTTAACTATGAAGTTACCTACTTTGCTAAAGAATGAAATATGCATACTTTCTTGTCGGGCGTCGGCCAGTTCTATTAGCTCAGGCGTGGCAGTCAGTTCGAGTTCTATCTTCATTAAACCTTTGAGCCACCTTGTGGTTGCAACGCCTTTTATCTGCCTTTCTCTGAGATTTATAAGCCACCTTTTTGGCTTGGCGAGCGCTTGCTCAAATCTCAATTGTTTCGCAGCTTCGTCTCTTGCTATTAGTGCTGCTATTCGAAGTTCCTTCTCTCTTTCATCATTTAGTTTTTTATCTAGAAGCGATTGTTCTTCCGCTAAGCGACGTGCCTTCTTCTCTTTCTCAAGCTTCATATACCAATTTAGAGGAATGATTGCTAGCGCGAGGCAAGTCAGAACAATTAGCAGGGTAGTAAATAGTCTTTTCTTTCTCTCTAAGGCGTGATTCAATTTTTCTGTCCGAAGCGCGATAGAGTCTTTCCAACCACTAAATTTGAATTGATTAGAGATGAGCAAAGCGATTGCGCTCGCCAAAACCAGAACAATTACTTGAAAGAACAATCGCTCAGAGTCTATTGAGCATGATGGTATTTCTGGTGGTGCCCAGAGAGGGAAGTATCCTATGGGCCCTCTTCGATGCTCCCAAGGTGGAACAAGGCACATAATCAAGATGGACGATAGTCCGAAAATTAGAAATCCAGAGAGTTTCTTGCTCATTGATTGGTCCGGCAGTATTTATTGTAAAGCTCTTGAGCTTCCTTGTAGTCCTCTGTCTTTCCTAGTCTCTTCTTCGCCTTCATGAGTCGTACCAACTCATCGCCAGCAGATGCGGGCAATCTTCCATCGCTTGTTTTCTGCTCAAGGACCTTTCTTTCCCAGAAGAGTTCGATTTCTACAGCCACTGGGTGGAGAACAGACTTAAACTCATCGTATCTCTTCTTAAGTCTAGGTAGATTTTTCTGATATCGTTGCTCTGATTCATCGTATAACCTTTCTGCTAAATCCAGACTAACCGGTTGGCCTAGCAGTCCGAAGAGAAGGTAGTGGCAGAAGCTTGTCTCTTGGCATGCCGCGGCTATCAATTCTGGTGCACTGTTAGAGCTGAGCCAAAGTCTTTTTGCTCTTTGAAAGTTTGATACTGCGTCGTTCAAGGCTGCCGACTTTGCATTGTCATCTGAATGTCTGTAGGACCTGTCCTTAAGTGCTTTACCCAGGCGAAAACAAATTGGAGCTATTGATGAACTATGTAAGCCCTCCTTTGTCTCTCTGATCTTTAGAGCTTTTCGCAAAAGAGCCTCTGCTTCGTCAACTCTTTCAATTGCTAGATACAAGGAGGCGAGATTTTCCATGCTTCTGGCTACATCAAGCGAGAAAGTGCCTAGCGTGTTCTCTTTTATCTCAAGGGCTAGTTTGAGATATCTTTGGGCCATCCACTCAGCCGAGGCTTCTGGAAGAATGGAATCTAATGGGTCATTAGGGCAAACAATTTTTAGCGTTGGCGCTGTCGCTCTGTCTTCTTCATCTGGCTGGTAATTTCTACCTTTTAGCTCGAAGAGTCTTCTGTAGACTTCTCCTGCGTTATTAAAGATGGATGCTTTATGGAGCGGGCTGTCGTATGTTTTAACTGCGTGGACAGCAGCTTGGTTAAATAGTCTCTTGGCTCCCATCAAATCGCCTCTATCGTAGACAACCTTTCCCTGTTCCAAATAGGCTTCCGCGAGAGAATCTAGTCCGATTGCAGGAGGTATAGTCACGAATAGAAAGACAACCGTAACTAATGTTTTGAATTTAATTTCAGTCACTTGTGAGTGTTCTCCTGCGCGCCAGTTTTCTGCGGAATTAGATTTCCTTGGCCCGACAATTCAAGGTATTTGCAAAAGGATGTACGCAGGTTTCGATTACCTGCTTCATCTTTGGGTATGAAAACCTTAGATCTTCTTAGTATTGATGTCTTCTGGTATCGCTCCACTGCATGTCCGTCTTTGTCGTAAGACATAGTGTCTACGAGTCTAGCTATCTGTCCGCTTTTTAGATTGACATACCATGCGAAAGATTCTCGAGATTCTTGCTCGATAACCTTTTTGGCAGAATCTATTTTGCTCATAAATTCAGTGATTTTGTACAGAGCTCTATCCGCGTTTTCACTTACTGGCTCTAGAGTCCTCCGCACGACCCACATCTTTGCTTTCTGGGGTTCTGTCGATTCATGCTCCTTTTCGTGGACTGTTATCACATCAGGAATGAATTTAATGCTCCAGACATTCCCGTACTTATCTCTCTGATAGCCGAAAGTGTCAGTAAATCTAGATTCTTGGATGCTAGAGGTATTTTGAGACTCGCCTGTTAAGACGTTTTCGTGTTCAGTCATTACAGTGCTAATTGCTAGCCACTCCCCAGCCAGCCAGCTAGGGACTTGAAACCAATCTTTATCGCCGCCGCAATTATCTGTTCGTGCCAGTGGTTTTCCAATCTGTTGTCCACTATCAACAAGTTTTTCGGCGTGCGTAAGATTACCTTGTAGAACTATCGGTTCGCAGTAGGAAGGCAAAAGGAAAAGGTTCAGACTGATCGACGCTAATGCAATGCCATGGAATAATTTGCGAAGCTTTTTGCTCCTTACCATAGTTGGAATTTTTCCTTTAGAGACAGTTTGGACCAGCAAGATAGCTTTTCAAGGTAAGAGTCTTTCTGCTCTGTTGGAATATACTTTAATTGGTATTGTGAGAGTGGTCGAAAGCCTTGGAGGCTTAGTGATAATCCGCTGCTAGTTCCATTGGTTGTATCTGAGGAAGCACTTTCTTCTTCACTGCCTACTTTGGGGCTATGGTTGGTATATTCCCACGGTCTTGAATCATAGTTGATATTGCCCAAATCGGTGTCTTCGATCCAATCTGATTTCTGGGTTTTGAACGTGTCTCTAGAGGGGTCTTGTCCCTGAATGTTGTTTCGGTGTACGCTTCCTGTTTGAATTGAGTTTTGCGAGACCCTGATTTCCGCCAAGAGTAACTTGGGTCCTAAGTGTGGAAACTGTCCAAAGTTTGGGGTTAGATAAACTGCACGAAGAGCTGCCTTGTCAAACTCATCACTGCCTGAGGTTTCTTCTACTTCAGCAGTTAAAAGTCTTCCGTCGAGAGTTATAGTTGCGAAAATCTTTGCTTCTAGGTTGAAATTTGAAGGTTCGGTTTGTAATCTGGACGCTATTGCTCTTTCTGCCAGACTTATTCGATGCCTAAAGGTGCTTTCTAGACTGTCAGGGACATTCCTGAAGTCAACAGATATTTGATTCCTGTTATAGCTTATGGCGCTATCTGTGAATAGCGCGCATAGGATTATGGACAGTAGAAAAGAGCGGGTTCGCATTTTTAACAAGCTGCTCTATGTCACTTATACCAGCAAGTAAGCCTAGAGTTTAGCATATGCTTTTCCTGGAGATAACTTTAGGATGTCTGCATTTTTTTTTGCGAATGATTCTTGGACCTTACTACTGTCCTCTTCCGCTTTCTCTCTTCCCCCTCGGCCCGAGCCGGTCCAGCTCTTTCAGGGCTACGAAGTACTCGTCCATATGTTGATCGCCCATGCGTTTCACTTTCCATAGATAACCAGATGCCGCCTCTAGTTTTCCTTCTTCGGCAAGCACTAAACCAACTAGAGTGCCTTTAGACGATAGTGCGCGAGCGTCTTTGCTTGTATCCATCAATTTTTCAGCGCTTATTTCTTTACGCAAAAACAAAAGCTCTGGGCTCTTACTTAGGGCGGGCTCAGTTTCTTTTATGTAGCTCAGCAAGCTTTTAGCGGCTGCCTCTTGCTTTAGTTTTTGATGGCAAAATACCGCCCAGGTTGCAGCAGAGAGAGCGTTTTTACCCTGGCATTTGTTTCCCTTCAAATACTGTTCGAAGTCACTTGCGGCATTTTTCAGTTCACCGGCAACGAAATAGACCATGCCACGATCAAAGTAAGTTTCGTTTCCGGCAAGCTTTGATGAGATTATGCGGTTGTACAGATTGAGCAGACGGTTGTACTCTTTCGGATTTGCCTTCATGCTTGTGGAAAACGGCATCACCGCCGAAAGGTCGTCGGCGGCTTGTTCGAAATAGCCTTGTTTGGCTGCTATCTGTGCTCGGGCTTTGTAAGATTCGGTATCATGATAGGCCGCTGTGAAGCGTTCGAAGTCATTCAAGGCTTTTTCGTCTTCACCAATGGCTTGATAGCAAAGACCGCGCAATTTTATGGCGCTGCTCGTTGTTTCATCATGCTCTATAGCTTTAGTGCAATTGGCAATAGCGTCTTTGTAGTCGCCTTTAAAATACTGTGCATGGGCGAGATTGTAATTGGCTTGAGTGTAGTCTTTTTTGAGTTGCAGTGATTTTTTAGCATCGCTAATGGCTGCATCATAGTTTTTCAGGTCTACATAAAGGCTTGCTCTTGCAGAGTAGTCTTCGCCGCAAGCTTCTTGGCGCAGCTGAATAACCTTGTTCATATCGGCCAAAGCTTCTTTCAACTTACCGTTGTGATGGTTGATGATTGCTCTTTTTTGAATGAGATAGGGATTGCGAGGTTCAATATTTAGGGCGAGATTGATTTTTTCCATGGCTTCTTTTCGGCGTCCGCTGTAGAGGAGAGCCATCGATGCATTATTGAGCAACATTGTTGAGGTCTTATTCAGGGCAAGAGCCTTCTCAAAGGCTTTCGTCGCCTTTTCAAATTCGTCCATTTCTAAGTAGGAAAGCCCGATACTATTCCAGCTGTTCTCGCTTTTTGGGTCATACTTGACCGCCAGTTCAGCATAAGAAATCGCCAGTTTGTAGTTTCCTGCTTGGTATTCATAACCGGCTTTAAGAGAATAACCGGGAGCGTAGCGCGGATTGCACTGTATGCATCTGTTTATCGCGATGCGCGCCTCATGAAGTTTATTCTGGTGGCAGAGTATGTCGCTGCGCCAATAATAGGCAATATGATCTTTCGCATCTTGCTTAAGGCAAATATCGATTTCTTTCAGCGCTGCATCATATTTTTCTTGGTCATGCAAGATCTCAATTTTTTCGTGTCTGTAGCGATTTTCCTTTGGATTTTCGCTTATTAGCTTGTCTGCCAGCTGTTCTGCTGCTTTTCTTTTGCCTGCTTTATTTAGAGCTGCAATTTGTTTGCAGTTTTGCTCAACCTGGGTTTCTACCGTTTTGGGGGCATCAGCCAAAACTGCGCTCTCGGTAGATAAAGAGATCGTTACCGCTGCAGCAAGCAATAACGACAAAACCTTGCCGATGCGCTGCTTCAAGAGTGACACTGATTTAGGGGAAACTTCTTGCGATTTCATTGCCATATGGTAGCAGGCATAACTTTATAGATAGAGGTCTTCGGCGCAAGTTTTTCTTTATTTCTTGATGCGCTCTAGCTCTTTCTTTGCGACGAAATATTCGGCTGAGGTATCTGGGGCAGTTTCAATCACTTTCTGCAGATATTTTGCTGCTTCTTCTAGATTTCCTTTTTGAGCTAGAACCATACCGGCGATAGTGCCTCTCGCTATTTGGTCCTTTTTATCAGTACTCACTGCTACAAGTTCTTCTGCGGTGAAGTTTTTATCTTGCAGAAAGAGCAACTCCGGTTTGGTTGCAAAATCTCGTTGCCGGTCTACATGGGCGAGCAGTTCTTTCAGTTTCGCCTCTCGCTTCAGTGCTTTATTGCAGAAAATCGACCATGATAGGGCATCCAGTCTGTGATAGCAATCGCCGTATGTAAAATAGCTCTCAAAATCGCAGGCTGCGCTATTGAGGTCACCTTTGCCAAGATAAAGCATAGCGCGCTCAAAAGAAGCCTCGTTGTGAAAGTTACTTAGCTCAATCATTTTGCTGTATAACTTTTCAAGTCGCAGCTGGTTTTGCAGAACCGACTTGAATTTGTAAGATAGCTGCAATTTCAATGGTAGATCGTCTATGAGCTGCTTTGCACTTGACGCCTTTGTCGCTTCAGTAGAACGGCTAAGAGCGGATAGATCGACATAGTGTTCAAAATCTGTCATCGCCTTTTCTTCTTCGCCGATTGCTAAGTAACAAAGCCCTCGCAGCTTGAGAGCCACGCGAGTCCTTCTAAATGTTTTTGGATTTTTTGAAGTTTTTGGAGTCTCTAGCTCCTTGTTGCAATATTCGATAGCTTGTTTGTAGGCGTTCTTATCATAAAATTCTTTAGCAAGTTTATAGTTATTGCTATCGATTTCAGTTTCACGTCGTTTTGTTTCTTTTGGTGTCGCGTTTGGCTTTTCGCATTGTTTCAATATGTAGGCTCTGGTTTGCCGTAGGTCGCTGTTATATGGATCTAGTGAGAAGGCTAAGTCGATTTTTTCAAGAGCTTCGCTTTTTCGTCCACACTTAAGTAGTGCCAAAGCTAGCTTTTTAAGAATGTAAGCTCTGCTTACGCTCACTTCCTTAGTCTTTTCTTCGGTGGGGGCTGTCTTTGGTACTGTCTCTGGTTCGCCGTTTACTGGCGAAGGCACAGCTAAGGCAACGAGCAGCACAAAAATAATTGCTGGTGCTTTTATTGATGCAGCAAACAGAGATGAAAGAGCTGGAAGCTTCTTGAGATTCGTCATATTTTCATGGTAACAGACGCAACTATTTTAAGCGCTGACAAATTTTGCAGATGCTAAGTTAATACCGCTCTCTTTAGAGTATGCGCATTCGTCCTAATCATTAATGACTTCTGTCTATTTTGCTTAATCATTGGTTTTCGATATTTTCTTGAGGGCATGAAGTTAAAGCTAATCAGCTGAGTTGGAGGTTGTAGTAAACAATGCTTGAGCCACCTTTCATTAAAGAGATTAGTGACGCTAAGTCTGTTTTGATTGTCGGCGCCGGTGGTGGTTTTGATGTCTTTGCCGGCTTACCTCTCTATTTTGCGCTGCGTGCCAGCGGTGTGCGGGTTCATCTGGCTAATCTGTCTTTTTCGTTTCGTCATGGACCTTTGCTGGGTCGAGAGCTAAGTAAGAATGTTGTTGGTGTAACTGCAAGCTCTCGCGGCAATGAGTATTATTTCCCTGAAGGTTATTTGGCTCAGTGGCTTAGTCGAAAGCGCATGGACGAGACCATTTATTGTATTCGTCCAACTGCAGTGCAAGATGTGGTGGCGAGCTATGAGCTTTTGCACAAGGAACTGCAGTACGACATGATGGTGCTGGTAGACGGCGGCGTCGATTCGCTTATGAGTGGTGATGAGTCTCGCATCGGAACCCCTCTTGAAGATATGATTAGTCTTTCGGCTGCTTTGCAGTTGCCTGTGAAAAAGCAGATTTTATGTCTTGGTTATGGTGCTGAGACAGATGTCTGTCATTTGTATGCGCTTGAGACTATATCTAGACTTATCAAAAGTGGTGCATTTCTTGGAGGGCTGATGCTTAGCCCGGAAATGCCTGAAATGAAGATGTTTAGAGAGGCGACTGAGTTCGTCTTTTTTGAGATGCGTGGTTATGAAAGCGTCATTTGCAGTTCGATAATTTCGGCTATGGAAGGCTATTTCGGCGACCATCACCGTACTAGAAGAACTATTGGCTCGGAGCTTTGGATTAATCCTTTGATGCTGCTTTATTTAGCCTTTGATGTGGCAAAAGTAGCCGAGAACGTCCTCTACTTCGATAGTCTGGCATCATGTCGGACCATCGAGGAAGTGCGCAAAGTAATAATGGAGTTTCGAGCTAAGACGCCAATCAGACAGTTGCCATCCTTTCCCATTAGATGATTGTCGTTGTCATGCTCTTTGGGCGCGCTAAAATTGGCGCATGAACGAGCCGGTCAAATCTGAACTAAGTAAAGACGAAAGCGCTGTCGCCGTGCCTGGTGAGAAGACAAGCGGTAAGAGTAAAACCGTAGCTGTGATCGGAGGCGGTCCAGCAGGACTCATTGCCGCAGAAGAGCTAAGTAAAGCCGGGTTGTCTGTAGATGTATACGAAGCCATGCCCACCTTGGGGCGAAAGTTTTTGCGGGCCGGGCTGGGCGGCTTGAATATCACCCATAGCGAGCCCTTTGAGAAGTTTTGCAGTCGTTATTTTGATAGGCAAGATTGCTTGCAGCCTTTTCTTGATTGTTTCAAGCCCGAGGCTTTGCGCAATTGGGTGCACGAACTTGGTATCACCACCTTTGTTGGCTCCTCTGGTCGTGTCTTTCCTGCCGAAATGAAGTCGGCGCCTCTCTTGAGGGCTTGGGTGCATCGTTTGCGCAGTGCCGGCGTGCGTTTGCATGTTGGGCACCGCTTTCTCGGTTTTGCAGAAACTGTGCCTCATCTCAAGATTGCCGGTCCCCAAGGTGAGTTTTTGGTGGCAGCCGATGCCGTAGTTTTGGCGCTGGGCGGCGCCAGCTGGCCGCAACTCGGCTCTGATGGTGCTTGGGTGAGTTGGCTTGTCGAGAAAGGCGTGCAAGTGCTTCCCTGGCAGAGTGCTAATTGCGGGTTTGAGCTTTCCTGGAGCGAGCATCTGCTTAAGAAGCACTCAGGCGCACCGCTTAAGTCGGTTTCTATGACCTTTACCGGTCTTGACGGCACCGTTGAGTGCAAACGCGGTGAACTGCTTATCGCTGATTATGGCGTCGAAGGCAGCCTTGTTTATGCCTTCTCTCGTAAGATTCGTGAATGTCTCAGTGAGCGCGGTGCAGCCACCATCTATCTTGATTTGTATCCTGACCGCAGTTATGAGCGTCTCTGGGGCGATCTTTCCAAACCGCGCGGCACTCGCTCTCTTTCGCGACATCTAAAGGCCTGCCTTGGTAAAGACGAACTGAAGCGCGCCCTCTTGTTTGAATTTTGTCGGCGCCAAGATATGGAAAATCCTAAGATTTTAGCCGGCTTGGCTAAGGCTCTACCTTTACATATTGCAGCGCCGCGACCTCTGGCTGAGGCGATTAGCACCGCCGGTGGTGTAAGTTTTGATTCGGTTGATTCTAACCTTATGTTAAAAGATTTGCCCGGTGTTTTTGTTGCCGGTGAGATGCTCGATTGGGAAGCACCAACCGGCGGCTATCTTTTGACCGCTTGCTTTGCCACTGGGCTTTGGGCTGGGCGCGCGGCGGCGAGTTGGGCAAAAGGCGAGAGTTTGCTATAATTTTGGCGGGGACGACCCCACAGTGCATCATTCGGGACGGCCCGCCAGTCTCTGAGGTGCTAGTAATGTCTTGGCTTTATTTGTTTTTTGCTGGTTTGTTTGAGATCGGCTGGGCTGTGGGCTTCAAACTCGGGGCTTCTCCTGCCAAACCAGGCGTGCTTGCTCTTACGATTGTTTCTCTTGTTTTGAGCATGGTCTTGCTTGCCCTGGCTATGAAAGAGCTGCCCTTTGGTACAGCCTATGCTGTTTGGACCGGTATCGGCGTGGCAGGCACATTTGTTATTGGCCTTTCTTGCTTTGGCGATCCGGTTAATCCGCTTAGAATTGCTAGTTTTGTCTTTTTGCTTTTGGGCCTGATTGGGCTCAAGCTGTCGTCTTCGAGTTGATGTCGCCATAGCCGCCGCCGCCTGGTGTCTCTATTTGAATAGATTCGCCCGGTTCCAGCAAGACACTGTCGCAACTCTTTAGTTCAATCGCCGAACCGTCGCCTTTGATATGCAGGGTGCGACCGCTTTTGGCGGCGCCACCGCCGGCGATGCCTTGCGGGGCGGTTAGTCTTCTGCCCGAAAGTATATTTGCTTCCATTGTCTCTAGAAAGCGGAGGCGTCTTATGCAGCCGTCGCCGCCTTTGTTTAAGCCTTGCCCGCCGCTGCCTTTTCTAATTGAAAATTCTTCCAACAAAACCGGAAAGCGATTTTCTAAAATCTCTGGGTCGGTCAATCTAGAGTTGGTCATATGAGTTTGCACTGCATCTTGCCCGTTAAAGCTGTGGTCGCCATTGTGTCCGGCGCCGGCACCGCCGCAAACTGTTTCATAGTACTGATAGCGGGCATTGCCAAAGGTGAAATTGTTCATGGTGCCCTGACTATTTGCCAGTCTGCCTAGGGCTTGATAGAGAGCATCGACAATTATTTGCGAGGTTTCGACATTGCCTGCCACCACGGCTCTTGGGTAAGTGGGGGCAAGCAAGCTGCCGTCGGGAATGACTAGTTCAATTGGTTCTATGCAGCCTTCGTTGAGAGGTATGTCTTCTTTTGTCAGTGTGCGGAAGACATAGAGAACGGCGGCTCGCACTACCGCCTTGGGGGCGTTGAAATTTGAGGCAAGGGCGCCTGAAGTGCCGCTGAAGTCTACTGTGACCGTCTCTCTTTCTTTGTTTATCTTGATGGCGACTTTTATGCAACTGCCATCGTCGGTGCGGCATTCGGCTGTGCCGTCTTCTAATTCATGCAAAATGCGCCTGATCGCCCCGGCCGCGTTTTGGCGCACATGGGTCATATAGGCGAGCACCTGACCTTCGCCCCGCTCTCGGCAAAGGGTTCTCAGGGCTTCAATGCCTTTGTTATTGGCTGCCACTTGGGCTTTTAGGTCACTCAAGGTTTGATTGATATTGCGGGCCGGGTGCTCACCTTTCAAAAAGAGAGAGCGAATTTCGTCTTCTAAAAGTAAACTATCTCTGACTATCAAAACATTGTCCAGCATGGCCCCTTCTTCTTCGATAGAGGTGCTGGTGGGCGGCATCGAGCCTGGTGTTATGCCGCCGATATCGGCGTGATGTCCGCGCGAAGCAACGAAAAATCTAATTTTGCCCCCGAGATAAACCGGGCTTATGGCGGTGATATCGGGCAGGTGGGTGCCGCCGTTATAAGGATTATTAGATAGATAGACATCGCCTTCTCTAAGCTCTTTAGCCGAGTCTATAAGGCTTTCTACAGCTTTGCCCATCGAGCCTAAATGTACCGGCATATGCGGGGCGTTGGCAATCAAGCGCCCTTGGCTATCAAAGACCGCGCAAGAGAAATCCAGCCGTTCTTTGATGTTTACCGAATGGCTCACCTGCTGCAGAGTTGTGCCCATCTCTTCGGCGATAGCCATAAAAATATTGTTGTATAACTCAAGCAGAACCGGGTCGCAGATAGTTTCTTCATGACTGTCTGCTGACTCTAGCTTTGCGCCTGTCTCTATCGCTTTATTTGCCGGCACAAACTCAGCCTCAAGCAGCTGTGTGTTTTTGTTTTTAGCAATGCTGCTCGCTCTGACAATCTCAAGAGACCCGTCGCTTTCTACTTTGGCTTGCCAGCCTGGTTCTATAATGGTGGTGGCAACAGCGTCGGCAATCAGGGCTGGCCCTTGCACTATTTCATTTTTTCTAAGTTCATGCAAAAGTAAGGGTTTGATTTCGTGATAGCAACCTTGGGCATAGAGCCTGTGAATACCAGTCGCTGGCTTGGGTTGATGAAAATAGCTTATCGGCAGAGTTTGGTCGTTTGCAGCTAATTGCTTATTTGAATTTTCGCCATCTGTGCTTGTTTCTATCTGGCCAATTGCTTTGATGCTTTCTTTTAGTTCTACGGCTATTTCTTCAATAATCAGCTCGGCATTTTCAAGATTGAAGCCAAAGAGCTTTTGGTGATGCCTTCTGAACTCGTCTTTGAGACGAGTCTGAACCTCAGTTTGTTCAAGGCGCAAGCCTTTACCGAGAGCAATTTCAATCGCCGAATCAGAACCTTGATAGCGCAGAAAGACCAGTCTCTTTTCTGTGAAGTCTGAGATTTGGGGATTTTCTTGCCAATTTTCGGGTGAATTATCTTGTGAATTATTTCTTGAACTATCTTGTGAATTTTCCAGTGACTTTGCCATTACTAGTTTGACCGATTCGAGCAAGAGGGCAAAGTCGTGTGAAAGCGAGGCGGCATCGGCAAGCGGCTTTCTTACTGTTCGTCTTTCCATGGCGCTGAGCGCCGTTCTGCCGATGCCATAGGCCGAGAGCACGCCGGCTAGGGGGCTTGCGATTATGCGTTCTATACCAAGTCTCTCTGCAATCAAACAGGCATGTTGCCCGCCTGCGCCGCCGAAAGATATGAGGGTTGCTTTCTTTAGGTCATGTCCTTTTTCGGTGGAGACACGGGCGATAGCTCGGCTCATTTTTTCGACAGCTACTTTGAGAAAGCCAAGGGCGAGTTCTTCGGGCTTTTGGTAGCGCTTTAGACCTGTCTTCGCTACTACTTTTGCGCTCATTTCTTGCATGAGTTTTTGGGCGGCATCAAGACTTAGGGGCGCATCACCATTTGGTCCAAATGTTTTGGGAAAAAGGTCGGGAGAGATGCGTCCTAGAAGCAAGTTGGCATCTGTAACGGTTAGCGGCCCGCCCTTGCCGTAGCAGGCTGGTCCTGGGTAAGCGCCGGCGCTATCTGGTCCGGCAAGCAGTCTTTCACCATCAAACTTTAGTATCGAGCCGCCGCCGGCGGCCACTGTGTGTACGGCTACAATTGGTGTTCGCACCCGCACTCCGGCGATAATAGTTTCGTATAGTCTTTCTGGTTCTTTTTCAAAATAAGAAACATCGGTGGAGGTGCCGCCCATGTCGAAAGCTACGGCTGGTCCTCCGCCACGGCTGAGGTTGAACATATGAGCGCCGACCACACCGCCCGCGGGTCCAGATAAAAGAGCATCTTTGCCGCTAAACTGTGAGGGGCTGGCCAGTCCGCCGTCCGACTTCATAAATGATACCGGTATTGGTGCTAATTCTTTCACCAGGTTTTGAGTATAGGCTTTGAGCGGTGGTGTGAGATAGGCATCGGCGCAAGTGGTGTCGCCGCGCCCGACATATTTGATCACTCGGTTTACTTGAGAAGACAACGAAATTTGTTCAAACCCGGCTTGGCAGGCTAGCTCACCCAATTGCTTTTCGTGGGTGTCGTTGAGATAGCTGTGCATCAAGAGTATGGCAATAGCCGGTGGTTCTTTATACTGACGACGCAGTTCTTTCAGTGCAGCCAGTGCCTCGGCTGCGTCGATATCTTTGATTATGCTGCCGTCGGCTTGCATACGGCAGTCTATTTCGAGCACTCGCTCGTAGAGAGGGGCGGCTCTTTGTATGTCTAGGGCGAAGATGTCGGAGCGTGCCTGGTAGCCGATCAAGAGGGCGTCGGCTAGTCCTTTGTTGGTGATAAGAATTAGGGGCGCGCCTTTTCTTGTCAAAAGAGCATTGGTGGCCACTGTGGTACCAGCGCGCACTTCGGCTATCGTCATATCGACTTCTTGGCATTTTTCTTTGACAAAAGCAAAGAGTTCTTCGATGCCTTTTCTGGTGGCGGCACTGGCTGCAGCAGCCTCACCGGCATTGTTTGTGCTCAAAATTTTGTGCACATAAAGGCGACCGTCGGGGGCAAAAGCAACCAGGTCGGTGAAAGTGCCGCCGCGATCGACACAGATAGTCAAGCCATGTTTGTTTTTCATGGCACAATTTTATGACAGAAACGCTATTCAAAAGGAGCTTTTCAAGAAGAGCTTTTCAAGAAGCGTTTGTTGCCGCCGAAGAGAGACCATCCAATTGTCTGGCAGTGGTGTGGAAAGCTTCGGAGACAGCAGGACCTATCTTGCCCGATGTAAATGAAAATGCCAGCGCGCAAAGTATGCTGACAAAGGCAATAAGGGTCGCGTATTCGGTGAGAGCCTGGGCGCGACTGCGTTTCTTCCTTGCAGATAGTTGTTTAGTCTGCCATAAGCAGACTTTCAAGTTGTTCATGGAGACGTGGTAAGCCCTAAAGAAAAGAGATGAAAGGAAAAAAGATAAAAGGTAAGAGGGGAGAACTAGTTGCTTGGGGAGGCTTCCTGACTCATATCATTAGTAAATGGGAAGTAAGTGAGAACACTTTTGAGAAAGATATGAGCCTTTTTCCATCATAGCAGAAGTAAAGAAGTGGATGAATGGCCTATCACTCAAGGGTTTGCCCTTAAGCCTCTGGCAATGAGCAGGGCTTTTGTCGCTTTCAATTGTCTTTCATAGCTTTCGTCTGCAAAGTAGTCTTTGTACTCGCTCAGTAACTCAGGCTTTGTATTGACTTCGGGCCAGTGCATGCGGTCCATCCAAAACTTGTTCATGCCGGTCAAGAAAGGACTCAGCTTTTCTAGCAGTCTTTCTGGATTGTGCGGCAGGAGCGGTGCCAGTGAAATGAAAGTATTGATTCCTGCTTGTTGCAACTCATGCAGAAGTTCCAGCCTTCTAGCTAAGGCAGGCGCTTTAGGCTCAAATTTTCTGATGATGTTTTCGTCGTCTGACGTGATACTGACGCCCACTGAAAGTGCTGGTCCAAAGCTCTTCAGCAAGTCTAGATCTTTCAAAATCAAGTGAGAGCGAGTATGCATGGTTATTTTAGCCGGCTTATAGAGAAGCAGTTCCTGCAGGCAGGCTTGACTGAGCCTATATTTGAGCTCCAAGTATTGATATGGATCTGTGGCCGAACTGAAAAAAATACGCGAACCGAAAACCAAGGCTCTTTCTTTTCTAATTAGTTGGGGTGCATTCATCTTTACTTGCACCCAACTACCCCAAGTAACTTCGTTGCGGCTGGCTGGAAACTTAGGTACATAGCAATAGGAGCAAGCGAACTGACAACCTGCATAAGGATTCAGCGAAAAATCGTAAGCCTCTGCCAGCGAGCCGAACTTTTGTGGTGTAAGGATGGATTTTGCAATTACTTCTGTAACTTGAACCATATCATCAATATACATACAAAAGTATGTATTGGCAATGGCCTCAACCTAAAATGCTAAAGTAATTGGCGGTGAGCCAGCCCTGCATACGGAAATTTCAATTTATGATGGAAACTGATAAAGCCCCTCAAACTAAGCCGAGCCGAGAAGAATTATTGGCCACCTGGCAGAAATACAGTGAGGAAGGACATAAGGCTCATCAAGATAGGCGCTATGCTTTCGCCGAACTCAAATTTATCAATGCCCTGAAAGCGGCTGAGGCTCTTGCCGACGGTCTTAAATCGTCCGAAGTGACCGGCGCTGCCAAGGAAAAATTGACGCCTGCAGAGCAGGCTGGACAATTGGAAGATCTGGAAAGATTGACTCGCGGTCTAAATAATTTGGCTGCACTCTATCAGTTGCAAGGCAAATATCAGATGGCGGAAGAGATGTATGAACGCTGTTTAGATATAAAGCTTGATTTATTTGGTGAATTGCACTTAGACACAGCGGTTAATTTGCACAATCTGGCTACTTTGCACTGTGCTAAGAGACGATTTGAAAAAGCGGAGATACTCTTTAAGCGCGCTCTAGAGATTAGAGAAAAGCTTCTGCCTGCAAATAGCCCCGAGATTATTTCCTTGCTTAAAAACTATGCCGTCATGCTCAGCAAAGTGCATAGAGAAGACGAAGCCAAAGAAATGGAAGAGCGCATCAAGACATTGGAAATTCAGTAGGGGCACCGTCTTTGACTGGTTGGCAGTGATCTAATCCTGCTTACTTTAGTAATCTAGACCCGACTTATTCATTTGTTCTTGGTTCCTTTTTAAGCTGGAAGCAATAGCGCGGTATTGAGCCGCCTGGCTTTTCTCGCCAGACTTTTCTAACTGGTCGGCTAGTTTATTCAAGAGAGCGGCCTGGCTAAAAAAGGCATGGGCGTTGACGTTCAACTGAGAGGCCTCTTTTAATAGACTGACCGCTTCGCTGTCTTTCTGCTGGGCCAAGAGACATTCAGCCAGCTCGAGCGTGGCTTGGGGTGTATGTATTGCCCGCAGACCGCGTTCTTCTTTTTTGACACCATCAAAGTATTCTCTAAAATAACCTTCTGCTGTTTTGAAGTCGCCTTTCTTCATTGCCACATGGCCAAGTCCGGTTAGTTGTCTGGCCAGGTCTCGAGTTTGATAGTTGGGCACAGGCTTGCCCCAGACATGCGAAACTTCTTTGTTTATCTTGAGCGACTCTTGGTAAAGCGCTTCGGCTTCATCTAGCTTGCCGAGGGCAAGCAGTGTATCGGCTAGTTCATCGAGGGCAAAGGCGAGATTGCCGTCATTGTATAGACGGCGAAAGAGGCTGAGGCGCTGTCTGGCTAAGGGCTCAAGTGCTTTATAGTTCTTCTCTTGTTTGAGTGAGCGGGCGCGCTTTTCTAGATCTGCTAGTTGAGAGTCAAGGTTTTGTTTGTTCATGTCATCAGAGTGAGCAGGGGCACAGGCTATGAGACTACAGACCAAGCCGCCTGGCAAGGTTGTCGCCAACTCTGTCGCCAGGCTGACAATTAGGCTGAGGCTGGCGATACTTCTTAGCTTTCTCTGCTTTAGTTTTGATCTCTGCTCTTCTTTCATGCTTTTGTGCTTCCGTATTTCTCTTTCTCGCCAGGGTAAAGCTAACTACTGATGATCTTTGGGCATTAGGAAGACTTTTCTCTTAGGGAATAGCAGTTTTCTACAGTTTGTATATTGAGTGTATATGCGGCTTGCGCAAGGCTTATGCCACTAATGGTTCAAGCTTATGACATTGTTCTATATGGCTAAGATTGTCTCTTGATGGGGTGTTTGCTAGCTGAAAAATATTTGATTAGACCTTTTCCGGGGTACTTCCGCATGGCTGAAGTTGCGCTATTATAAATACATAAGCGGTGAGCGACGGCGATTGTCCGAAGCTTCGAGCCGAGGGACCAAGTGGAAACGTCAGGTCTGCGCAGACCAGAGACTGTAGCTTGCGAGTCCGCCTATTGCGAATTCTGACTAATCGCAAGGGAGATATCGAGTCCACGCAAGGGACTGTCAGACGATAGCAAAGAGCCACTGTGGGTTAAACCAAGTGGCTTTTTTGTTGTCTATAGCAAGTTTGTTTAGAAACCGAATGGTCGAGCGCCCATGTTCATATATGGATTGACCGGCATGCCCATGGGGACGCTGTTATACATGCCGTAATTGTTTCCGTAATTGTTGTTGTAACCGCTTCGGTTGGCGGCTCTAGTCATTAAGACCATCGATGTTACTGGAATGGCAACCGCTGCGGTGGTGCCTAGTATTCTGCCGGCTGCTCCCAAAGCGCTCTTCAGTTTGCTTGCTTTGCCGCCACAGCCGGAATACTGTGATGGATTAGTGCTGGTGTCGGTGTAGGCGGCGCTGTTTCTATAGGGATCATCTTGTCTCTGATGAGCGCTATGGGAATTCTCTGATTCTTGCGGCGCCCCATAGAGAGCTTTGGAATTTTGAATGGCTTGTTCCTGTATCTCGTAAGGTGTCGGCTCCTTCGGCTTGTAGTTTTTTCTGACCTGCCCTTGATACTGCTGTGCGGCATATTCTGGCTGCTGGCTTTGATAGGGTTGCTGCTGACTTTGACCGGCTGCCTGCGGGTTTTGATTGGCGGCTTGCTGAGCGTAATTATCTGGCCCGCCATAGTTGGCGCTGTAGTTCATGTTCATATATTGGTTTTGGTACTGGTTCTGTTGTCCGTCGGGCAGGTACTGCTGATATTGGCTAAAAGCCGGTTGAATCGATGAGGCAGCACCGACAATGGTCAAAAGGGAAAGCAAAGCTGCACCCTGGCAAGAGCGGTTTAGAAGCATGTTAAGCCTCTCCTGATAGTAAGTATGCTGGTGACTAAGAAGAAGGGAGCTAGAAGGGCAAAACTTTTGTTCGTCTTGGTTTTGTTTGTCTTGACATCATATGAGCGAATTGTGTCGATAGTATGGCGAAATAGATTAAATCTAGAGCCAATCTATTTTCTATTTCGCCAAATCTAGATTTAGCCGGCTGGTAAGGTGAAGTAAGTGACTGTGCCTCTACCTGCTTCCGATTCTGCCCAGATGCGACCGCCCATACGCTCCACATTGGTGCGGGCCAGTTGCATCGAAAGTCTTGAGCCATAAGTTTCGATGGCATGTTTGCCTTCGATAAAGCCGGCAAACATGTCTTGCAGTTCCGATTCGGGCAGAGCCGGTCCAGAGCTTGAGACGCCGATGCGCATTTCGTTGCCGCGCATCTGGCTTTCAATACGCACCCTGCCACCAGCAGCGGTGATGACAATCATGCGCTCCAAGACTTGGCGCAAGATACCCATAATCGCTTCACGGTTGCCGTTGATGGGCGGCAGTCCGGTTACCGTTTTATAGTCGAGAGTAAGCTGTCTTTCTCTGGCTAAAGGTGTTACTTCGTCTAGGGCGTCTGCCACCAAGCGCGGTATCGCCACTTGCTCTTTGGGTGCTGCCGGCGGCGGCACATAGCCGCCGTACATCATAAGCAGACTGTCTACTAAAGCAATCATCTGCTCATAATTGAGGTGCAGTTCACTGAGAGATCGGCTTACTGAGGGGTGCAAGGCATTGGCATTATTGCTCATGATCGCTTGCCAGCCCATTTCGGCAGAGGCAAGCGGCGCTCTGATATTGTCCTGCAGCATGGTCACTATTTCTTGCCGCAAAAGCTGGTTTTCGCTGCGCAAAGACTTGTCGCGCAAGACCATAATATAGCCTTGAATATTGCCGTCATCGCCCGAAAGGGGCTGCAGGTGCGCCAGCACTTCGATTTTCTTCTTTCCGTCTTTAGAGTGCAGCACGCCTTCAGGATAAAACTGTTCAATCAAGGCATTAGGATTGCCGCCATGTTGGGCGAAGGCTTGTCCAATGCTATCCATATGAGAGGGCTCGCCCGGCTTTCTCACTATGTCAAAGCAAAGTCTGCCTGCTATCTCGCCTTCGCTGGTGCCCAGCCAGTTGAGAACAATAGGGTTGCCGTGCAAAATATTGCCAAACTGGTCAAGCAAGAAATAGCCTTCGGTGCTCGCTTGCAATACAGCATCAAGCTGTTGCTGCACCAAAATGGCTTGACGATTGGCTTGGTTGATTTGTCTTCCCAACTCGGCAATTTGCTTGGCTTGAGTAGTGATCTGATTGTTCAGCACATCTACTTGCTGGTTTGATTGTTCGGCTATTTGATTGCGTTCTTCGACTTCTCTAATCTGTTTGGTCAGCTGAGTTTTTAGGTTTTGGGTGGTCGAACGCATAGAAAGTACGGCCGTGTCTATGAGTTCGCCCAGGTCGTACCATTCGCCGGTCAGGCCCTCTAGAGGTGGAATCACTTGTTTGTTATTGGCAATGGCTCTGGTTCTCTTCAATAGAAAACGCATAGGCTCGTTCACAGAGGCGGCAATGCGGGTAGCCAGAAAAACACCAATCAAAATGCCCAGCATACCGACAAGGCCGCCTAAAATAGCAGTTTCTAGAGCTTTATTGAGCAAGCTCGGCACTGGTTTAGCTAAAAGTATGATTGAGTCCATACTGGCACGGGCGCCTGTCTGTTGGTTGACATTGACATTAGGCAGATCTAGCCACCAACCGTCGCTGCGTTCAAAACCGGGGGCAGGCACCAGCAGTTGATCTAATAGAGCGATGCCGGTGATGGCGGCAAATTTTGTTTCAGGATAACCCTTGGGCAAACCGCCTTTATTGAGCTCGGCTAGAAAGCGATAACATCTTTGCTGGGGGAAATCTTGCGACCAGGCCACCACCTGACTTTGTCTGGCTGAGTAGACAGCTAATTGCACCCCTTGGGCTCTTGGGTTTTCAATGCCTATGCGAGTTGCTGTTGCCGATAGAAATTCTTGGTTAATTGGTTGATTTACAACTACAAAACCCTTGGGCAAAACTTTGACCGAGCTAAAAGAAATGATGCCGGTCTTGTTGTTAGAGAGTGTGCCTCTATAGGGATGCTTGTTGTTGACGCAATCTGAGAGAATCTCACAGTCTTGCTTAAGTGGATAGCCCGACTGTTGCGGTGTATCGGTGCTGAAGACAACGGCACCCTTTTCGTCGATAAACCAGATTGAACCGGCGAAAATGGCTCTCTCTGAATACTCTCTGGCTAGGTTGCCCAAGCCGTTTCTATCTTTGGCTTCAAGCAGTCCGCGGGTGCGTGTGTCGTTGGCCAGCTTGCCGGCAATCAAGTCGACATATTCGATTGTGTTCTTGCCGGTCAGTTTGACCTTGGTCAGGGCGCCTTCACTGTTGTCGCAAAGAGCCTGGGCGGCTTCACCTCTTGTATTCCTGAAGTCAATAAAAACACTGTAGCCGACATGACCAATGACAACACTTGTCACAACTATGACTAATGCGAAAATAAGTCGGCTGGAGAGATTCAAAGAGCTGGTACCGGTTTATATTCAAATGTGCAGAGCCAATAAATTAGAAGTTTAACCCGTTTAAGGGCTGCTCTGCCAAATAGATAGCCTAAAACTACTGAGTGTTTTGGGCTTTGCGATATTTAGCTTGAATCTGAATAGCTCTAATTAGCTGGTTCGGTCCGCAATAGCCCATCTCTAGAAGAATCTGACCAAGGGGCTTGGCTTCTCTTCCGGCTTCTTTGTCTTCAGATTGAATGCGCAGAGCTTCCTCTAGCTGGTAGATAGTTATGCATTCCAGTTCGACAAGAATTTGACCCAAAAGAACTCGATTGAGATCTGGTTCGCTATTCTGGTTTTCGGGGCTCTTTGGCGATTTTGACATCTTAAATCTGCAGGATGGTTTCGATATTAATAAACAGACCGCTGGACGCACCCGAAAGTTCAACTTATGGCTGCTGGGTTTCCCCCCTGACCAGGTTCGTCGGCTTCCGCCACGCCCAACGATCTGTGAGGATCATTATAGAGCAAGAGATTGCCAAGGCGCGTCGATGTTAATAGAAGATAGACAAACTACCCGAAAATTCACCTTTTGCTTCCGTTCCTTATAAAATATGGCGTTAATCATGATGCCACCCGAGACAATTACATCAATTTTGCACGGCAGCTGGGCCATTCAGGTCCTCAAGAGTGCGGTAGAGCTTGGGCTTTTCGATGGCTTAAGTGAGGGAGCTTTGACCGCTGCGGCTTTAGCCGAGAAACTCGGCTATCCTGTCAAAGGGGTCTCTTTAATGCTGGATTCTCTGGTCGGCATGGGTCTTCTGGAGCGACCTGATTTAGCCAGTCATCAGTTTGGTAAGCCCAAAGAACGTCTTGATAGCCCGGCTCTTTATGCCCTCAGTGATTGTGCCGCTGCCTATCTTGTCAAAGAGAGCCCGCTTTTTATGGGCATGTATCTCAAGCAGCATGACGAGCTTGATAAGATGTGGCGTTATCTTAAAGATACGGTCAAGTCCGGCGAACCGGTCATGCATGTCAATAACGATGACAAGGCGTCCGAGATTTTCCCCCATCTGGCCGAATCGATTATTCCTCTTAACTATGCCATCGCCGAAGACGCCTGCCGTTTCGTCTATGACACAGTGCTTTGTGGCGAGTCTAAACCGCTCAAGGTTTTAGATGTTGCCGCCGGCAGCGCGGTTTGGAGCATACCTTTTGCCCGTGCGCATTCTGGTACCACTATTAGTGCTCTAGATTTTCCTGCCGTGCTGAAAGTAACCGAGCGTATTGCCGAAAAGTTTGAGGTGAGGGGCAGTCTTAATTTGTTGCCGGGAAATTGGCGTGATGTTGAGATTGAGCCTCAAAGTTACGACGTGGCCATTCTTGGTCATATTTTGCATTCTGAAGGCTACGCTCTTTCTGAGAAGCTGCTTGCTTATTGTTTTGACTTGCTTAGGCCCGGCGGTACATTGATTATCGCTGAGTTTTTCGCCAACCGTAATCGCACAGCCCCTTTGCACCCCTTGATGTTTGGTTTGAATATGTATCTTGCCACTAGCGATGGTTGCATATTCAGCATCGAAGAGCTTTCAGAAATGGCTCTGCGCACGGGCTTTAATCGGGTAATTCGCCATAACAGTGTCGACTATGTGTCGCCGCTGCTCTTTGCCGTCAAATAAGCCGGTTGTTGAGATGGAAAATATTGTCTTTTATGTCAAATACAAAGTCGAAGAAGTAAACCAGGGTTATTGGGAAGTTTATCGTCGTTTGGCTCTGCCGCGGCAGTTGGTGGCGGTTTATTTTTTTGCTTTTGCCGTTTCTTTCGGTTTTGTCATTTTGCGCTCGGGGCTGCTCAATTTAGAAACCGGTGCCATAGTTGATGAAGGTCGTTTGGTGCTGTCGCTCTTTCTGGCTTGTCTTGGTATACCAAGCTTGGCTGCTGGTTTAGTGGGCATGGCTCTTTATTCGGTGGTGATGAATAGCTTTAGCGATCGACCCAACTTTCATTTTCCGGTGGTCTATATTCTTTCAGAACAAGGTGTTTCTATTTCTTTTGCCAGCGGCCAAGGCACTATGGAATGGAACAACCTGATTGCTTGTGTTGAGACTGGGCGCTATTTCTGTTTGGCTGCTTCGGCCACTGACGTTTTTGTTTTGCCTAAACGCTGTTTGACCAGCGACGCCGATGTTGAAAAAGTAAGGCATTTTCTGGTATCGAAGGTGCGCACCTATTTGCGTCATTCCGGTGTCGACCCGCTAATTAACTATGAAAGCGGACGCATTTTGGCGGTGGAAATAGACGGCATTGTTCATGACGGGGCCGCTGCGTCTAATGATCAAATCGAGCCCGAGAAAGATAAAGAAGCAGTCGGCTTGGCTGTGCAAGTGATCTATCAAGGCGGTGAAGTGAAGGAAGCCGAGAGGCTCTTCTTCTTTCGCAAACGCATGCCTGTTCTGGCTCTCTTTTATCTTTCGGCAATTGGTATTTTCTTTCCGATGGCTTTTGTATTGAGTCAAATTTGGGGTGTCGAACATCTCGCCTACGAAATTTTCGAAAATTATGGCTGGCTATTTCTCGCCATGCTGCCTGTTTTCTTTATGCATGCTCTGTGGCTTTATGCAGGTACCCAAGCTAGAGCGGCCGAATGTGAAGTAAACCAAGAGCCCTTTGTTTTTGAACTGAGTGAACAGGGCTGCGGGGTGAGAGCGCAAGAGCATTTTGCTATGCTGGCTTGGTGGCATTTTGAGGAAGGTTGGGAGACCAAGGAGGCTTTGATGCTTCTTTTCGGACGTCTGGGCAGAGCTATGTATGTCATTCCTAAACGTGCTTTTCCCGATAGAAGAGGGCTGGCTTTTGCTCAAGAGTTGATTAGTCGCAAGCTAAAGAATTTCAAAAAGCTGGAAGAATAGAGCTAGAGAAATCTGAAAAGATCTGGAAAGATCTGAAAAGAGCGACACCAGTCATCGTTGAGTCTGGTGTCGCCCCTGGTGCTTTGTCGCTAACCAACTAATTGAAGAAATTAGCGAAAAATGCGGTTGAGACCGCCGTAACCGATATTTCTAAAGCGCTTGAAGCGCTTGCCTCGTTTGAAGTGACCGTAAGCGTTGCCGTTACCGTTACCTATGCCGAAACCATTGCCGCGTCTGCAGTTGTTCCAATTATTGTTTTGCCAATTATTCTGGTTCCAGTTATTGTTTCGCCAGTAATTGCGATCGTTATCGTGACTCCAAGCTTCCGGCGCAGAAAGACCGGCTGCACCTACCAGGGCTAGCGCCAATGCCAACCTTTTCATATGCATACCTCTGTGAAAGAAATAACAAATTTAGTGAATACGAAAGAAGAGACGGCATCACTCTATAAATGTTGCCGCCATTCTAGATAAATTAAAGCGTTTTAAAAATTAGGCTGTGCCTGTGTCAGGTGTGCCGTCTTCGTCTTCCATTTCAGGGTTTGAGGTATTGAGGCGCAAAAGTTCGCGCCGCCACTCGAGGTCTGCCTGGGCTTCTTTGATGAGATTGGAAAGACCGAGGAAATCGGCAAAAGAAAGGTCAATAGCCATGCCGATTTCAAAGGTCAATTTTACTCTTTCGAAATTGTAGGCGCAGGAAAGGCAGACAATATGGTCTGGTCCGCAGACTTCGATAAGTTCGTTCTCTTCGCATTGCAGAGGGTCTTTCTGCCAGTTGAGATACTCTACGAACTGTTCGTCTTCCAGACTTTGTTGCAAGAGCAGCACCAGGGCTTGGTACTGAGTATTGGTCATATAGATGGTGACTTCTTGCCGTCTGAAGTCGAGGGCGAATTCTCCTGCTTCTTTATCTAGATAGAGGTCGGCGAAGGCATTGGCGAAACTAATTGTTGTCTGAGTGCTGGTCTTCATTTCTTTCTCGATTATTTGAGCCAATTGGCAACGTCTTTGGCGTGGTAGGTGATAATCAAATCAGCACCCGCTCTCACTATGCCCGTCAATAGTTCCATTACCACCCTTTTCTCGTCGATCCATCCTTTGGCGGCAGCGGCTTTGACCATGGAGTATTCCCCAGATACATTATAGGCTGCAATCGGTAATTTGGTCATATACCTGGCTTCTGCAATCAGGTCCAGATAAGGCATTGCCGGTTTGACCATGACCATATCGGCACCTTCGGCAATATCCAGTTCGATTTCGCGCATGGCTTCGCGGGCATTGGCCGGATCCATCTGATAACTAGTGCGGTCGCCAAACTGCGGCGCTGATTCGGCGGCTTCGCGGAAGGGACCATAAAGGGCTGAGGCAAACTTGGCGCTGTAAGCCATTATCGGAATGTTTTCGAAGCCGTTGGCGTCTAGAGCGGCTCTTATTGCTGCCACTCTGCCGTCCATCATATCGGAAGGGGCGATGATATCGGCGCCGGCTTCAGCTTGCGAAACGGCGGCGCGAGCCAGTATCTCTAGGCTGGGATCGTTCAAGACCTTGCCTTCGTGCACAATGCCGCAATGACCGTGGTCCATATATTCGCAAAGGCAGGTGTCGGCAATGACGAGCAAATCGGGGAAGTTGGCTTTGAGAGCGCGTGTGGCCCTCTGGACAATGCCTTGGGAATGCCAGGCGCCTGTGGCCTGCGAGTCTTTCTCTTTAGGAATGCCAAATAAGAGCACCGACTTGATGCCTAGAGCCACAACTTCAGAAGCTTCTTTCAGCATCAGGTCTATGCTTTGCTGGTTGATGCCTGGCATCGATGAAATGGGGTTTCTCACCCCTTCGCCTTCGACGATAAAGAAGGGATAAATAAGCTGTTCGACGCGCAGATGAGTTTCTCTAACCATGGCTCTCAGAGGAGCTTTAGCTCTAAGGCGGCGCATGCGCACATCGGGGGTGACTCGGGGCAAGACATAGGTGAGCGATTTGTCTTCTGACTTTGTGCCGGTTTGCGACTCTTTCATTGCATCCTCAATTTTGCTTTTAATCTTTCCTGTCTCAAAAGATAGACAATAAATATATCGCCTGGCGGCGCTTTTGCGGTTCTAATTGGCTCAAGTTAAATTGTTTGGATATTTTAATGATGCCAAGAGTGTCTTGATTAGACCGTCCAAGCTGAATTCTTGCGATACCAGGTCGACTTTACCAAGGCAGTCGCGGCAGGTCTTGGCTGTTATTGGTCCAATAGCGGCAATACGGGTTTTGTTCCAAAGCTCGGTCTTGTCATGGTCTTTGAATATTTGAGCAAGATTGCGGGCTGATTGTGAAGAGGCGATAGTAACAACATCGACTTGACCGGTCTTGAGCTTGTCTGCCAGCTCTGCGATGCTTTGCCGGTCATAATGGGGCGCCTGGGTCTTGTAAATGACAGTGCTGGAGAGCCTTGCCCCCTGCCCTTGCAATTCTTTGCTGATTACATCTCTACCGATATCGGTTCGCGGCCAAAAAATCGAAAGCTCTTGTAAAGTGACGCCCGGCGCTAGGGCCTGGGGAAATTCTTGCACCAGGCTTTCGGCTACAAACTGGCTGGGGCAGAAAGCAACTTTCAAGCCGCTTGCTTCAATCAGGCTCTTAGTGGCCGAGCCTATGGCTGCTATAGAGGCTTGCTCTAGTAGTTTATCGCTGCCGGTTTGCTTGAGGCGGCGCCAGGTGCGCTCAAAAGCATTGGCCGAGGCAAAGATAATCCAGTCATAACTGCGATTGATTGTCAGTCGGTCAAATTCGGCAAAATCAGGATCAACAAATTCGATGGCTGGAAATTCCAGGGTTTGAGCGCCCAGGGCTTGCAGGCGACTGCTGAAACTTTTCGCTTGTTCCGCTTCTCTGGTGATTAGGATGGTCAAGCCATCCAGCCTTTCTTGGCTTAAGTCGGTCATGGCTGTCCCCTTTTTAGGGAGGTGATACCACATTTGGTATAGAGGCGCGCAGCTCGTTCAAGATGCGGTCAGCGCCCAGCTTTTCTAAGGCTTTTGCCAGGGCGAGTCCTAAGTCAGCTGCTTCTTGCCCAGGGCCCTGCACACTATCTTTGAAGACTTGGCTGCCGTCTAAAGATGCCACACAGCCGGTGACATGCAAGATTTCATCTTTGAAGGCGGCATAGACGCCAGCCGGTACCGAGCAGCCACCGCCTAAATGGTCTAAGCAGGCTCTTTCTGCATCTACTGCCTGTCTGGTTCGACGGTCTTCGATGCCCTTGAGAAAGTCGACTATATCTAGATCGCTGCTGCGGCATTCTACAGCCAAAACACCCTGTCCGGCTGCCGGGACGATTTTGTCGCTATCAAGAAACTCTTTGATCTTGTCGCCCAATTCCAGTCTGACAAGCCCTGCTGCCGCCAAGATCATGGCGTCGCACTGCCCTTCTTCCAGTTTGCGCACCCGGGTTGGAATATTGCCGCGCATGTCGATGAAGTTTAGATCGTTTCTGAGGGCTTTCAATTGCGCCACCCGTCTGCGACTGCTTGTTGCTACCGTGCTGCCGCTGGGCAGGTCCATGAAGGATTCAGCGTTCTGACTGAGAAAAACATCGCGGGCATCGACGCGGTTTAGAACTGCCGCCAGCATCAAACCGGTCGGCAGATCTGTAGGCAGATCTTTCAGGCTGTGCACGACCAAATCGACTCGACCATCCAGCAATGCTTCTTCTAATTCTTTGACGAAAACGCCGCGTCCACCAAGGGCAGAGATCGGTCTATCAAGTACTTTGTCACCACCGGTGGTGATATGCACGATCTCTATTTTTAGATTGGGGGCCAGTTGCTGAATTTTTTCAACTATCTGATCGGTCTGCAAGAGAGCGAGCTTGCTCTCTCTTGTGCCGATAGCCAGCTTCGTTCTTTGCAGGGTCACTATGCTTCCAGCCCGCGTCTAGCCTTTTCCAGGCGTCTGCGCCCTTCTTCCGGGTCTAGATGAAAAAGAGTGCGCAGGGCTTCAGCCTGTTGCTTGAGTATTTCGTAGTCTTTGGTAGCTTTCAGTTGCACGGTTGGATGATGCAAGATCTGATTGACGATGGCCCGGCTAATAGATTCCATTTCAAATCGGCAACCTTCAGCGCTCTGCTCGCCTTGGTCTTTAGTTTTGGCTATTTGTTCCAAACGAATTGCTTCAATTTTTTCGCGCAGTTCGGCTATGGTCGGCACAACTAGCTGAGATCGCAGCCAGTTGTGATAGTCTTCAAAATTGATATAGACAATCTCTTCCGCTTCCGAAATGATTGCTTCGCGCTCTGCTTTATTGCGACTCACTATTTGAGCTAGGTCGTCGGCATGCGCCAGTTCTACCCCGGTTAGTTGGGCTAGTGCCGCATCTGTGTTGCGGGGCACCGAAATATCGACTATCAACTGCGAAGGCGAACCCTGATGGCGATAACGAGCCAACTCGTTGGCTTTCAGTACTGTGTCGTCGGCGCCTGTGGCGACAATCACCAAGTCGGCTTGGGCTGCCAGTTCGTGCCTTTCGGCAAAGTCAAAACCAAACTTGATTTTTTCTTTGTTGCTCAGTTTGTTTTTGAGAAAGCTTTCGATTCTTTCTTTGTTGCGATTGACCAAGACAACCGGCCCCGAACCGCCTTCGGACAAGAGATGCTTGACGCAAATCTGTCCCATTTTGCCGGCACCGATGACCACGGTCGACTTTTCTTTCAGCGAACCAAGCTTGAGATGTGCTAGTTCTAGGGCTGCTGAACTAACTGAAACAGCTCTCTTGCCCATCGATGTTTCGGTTCTTACTCTTTTGCCGCAATTGAGCGCCAGTTTGAAGATAAAGTCGAGCATCGGCCCGCAACTTTGTCTTTCGAGGGCATTTTGATGGGCAGCTTTTACTTGCGACATTATTTGGGCTTCGCCCAAAATCATGCTATCTAAACCAGCTGCGACGCGCAAAAGATGCAAGACTACGTCATCGCGCAAAAGTTTGAAGTTAGGTTTGAGAGCGCCGTGATCGGTCACATGCTGCACCGAGGCAAAGAAGGCTTCGATGTCAGCCATGCCGCCTCTAACGTCGTCTACAACGGCATAGACTTCGGTACGGTTGCAGGTGGAAAGTATGGCTGATTCTTTGATGTGGGGAAAGCGTTTGAGAGCCTCCAAAGCATGACCCACGCAAGAGTCGGGAATACAGAATCTCTCCCGAATAGAGACCGGGCTGAAATGGTAATTGATGCCGCTGACGATTAGGTGATTCATGCTTCCGCTGCTTTCTGGATATCTAGTCGGCCGACTTCTTTGCCGAACTGTCGTATATCCGGTGCTTCCTCTGAATTATAGTCACGGCTTGGCTCGATAAGCCTGAGTATGAGATCAGGGTAAAGAAAAAGTATTGATAACCACGGGCGGTTTTATTAATCCTTGACAATACTGGCTTTTGCCTGCTTTTCTCAAACCTGTTCAATTTTTTGAAGCCAAGGGCTGTAAAGGGGCGCTCGGTAAAAATTGGCTGTCGGTTGCTTTAGGTTGAAAAACTTGCAGAAAATCTCACATAAAGAAAGCTAAATAATCGGGGCTCAGGTCGAAGCAAAGAATAATCTTCGGGCCCCGGCTTATTATTTAGGGCTTGCGATAGAGATTGCGGATGCGGCTGATATCGCCCGGCGCCAGGCAATTCGAAGGCGTCGAAGAAGAACTGGAAAAATACATGATGTCTTGGGGATTGGTGCTGTGCGAAAGCCCCAAAGCATGACCGATTTCATGCAAAGCAGTGGTATAGAACTCTTCTTCCTGTTCAGAAGGGCTTTGGCGGTCGCTTTTCGGGCTGACCAAGATATAGACTATTTCTTTTCTTTGTCCCTTGGCGCCCACTTCGCTGTGGGTCTCGCCGGCAGCAAAGCTATGTTGCAGCTTTGCCTTGTCGTCGGTCCACTGACATTCGATGTCGGCATTGTCGCCCGTGCCGATAAAGGTGAAAGTTATTGCCCGTTGGCTTGCCTCAGACCATTCGCTAAAGGCTCTTTCTACTAGCTTTGTGTGGTCGATGCCGGTGTTTTTCACTTGCGCCTTACCGGTGCTGTCGGCGGTCCAAACTATTTTGCTTTTCCAAATGCTGGGCACGAAGACTTTCAAGGGCATCTGTCCGCGCGAAAAGACTTCATAACCTTGATTGAAGTCTTCGGTGGCTTGTCCACTGCGTTCTCGTGCTCTGGCGTTTTTGAAATCTCTTTCGTAGTAAGCCAGCTCGTCTTTCACTTTTTTGCTGTCTGGGTCATTAGGAAAGCGTTCAACAAACAATCTTCTGGTGGCCTGCAGTCCTTCCAAATTGCCGCGGTCAATCTGGCAGCGCATCAGGTTTGTGTAATAGTGCTTTTCTTTGGGAAATCTGCCCACTGCCTCTAAAAGGGCAGGCTCTAGTTCATCAAAACGGCGGGCTTTATAAAGGCAATAAGTTAGCTCATCATAGGCGTCGTACTGCCCTTTGGCTATGTCGCGTCGAGCCGCCTGGGCTCTTGCCAGATAGCCTTCGGCGGCGCTATCTTCTTTCTTTTGATTGTCGCTTTTGGGGCTCTTTAGACTGGCAGCCAGGTCGCTTGCGTGGCTTAAAAGCTCGGGCTTGTCTTTGAAGCGTTGGCGTATTTCGTCGAGTAAAAGACCGGCATGATAGTCGTCCTGGCATTTGTGATAAACATAGGCCAGTCGCAAAGTCAGCTCGCCGTCATTGGGCTCCAGTCGATGCGCTCTTTCAAAGTATTGCCAGGCTTCTCTATATCTTTCAAGATGCATGAAGCAGGTGCCGAGAATGTCTTGCAAGTTGCCGTCGTTCAGCTTGATTTGCCCAGCCGGCAAAAGATAGCGGGCGGCGGTGCCATAGTCTTTCTTGTCATAATAACTGTAGCCTATTTCGATAAAGCTTCTGATTTGCTCTTCTGTATAGGCGGGCGACTTTGGCGCTGCTTTGGCTTGGCTTGTCTGTTTGTTTGCTTTAGCCGGTTGCTGTGCCGATCCCGGCAAGCCAGAGAGTGCCGAGCAGTTGAGCGCCAAGCTGACCAGACAGGCCAGCGTCAAGCTAGTCATTTTCAGCTTTATCTTTTGGCTATCGGCAGGCATCTTCATTGCTTTCTTACAGCGGCAATGCTCTCTTGGGGGTGCAATCTCTCGGCCAGCCAGTTTAAGCCTTCCATGATGCGATAAGTCGGTCGGGCGAGCATGTCGTTGCGGGGTTCAGGTTGGAAGAAGACTCGACTTTCTTTCACAGCCTTTAAGTCTTTCCAGGGCGCCTGTTTAAGAAAAGACTGCCCTTTAGCTTCGTGGGGCAATATTATTACGTCGGGGTTTTGCATGACCAACTTTTCCAAGCTGTAAGTCGGATAAGCGTTTTTGATCTGACCTGCTATATTTCTGCCACCGCAGGCGGTGATGACTTCGTCTAAAAAGCTGCCGCTGCCCACGGTCATCAGGGGCTTGGGCCAAACACAGTAAAAGACGCTGGTTTGGCTCTTCTTGCCGTTTTCCTCTCTAAAGGCGGCAAGTTCTTTGTCTAGTTTTGTCTTCAGGTTTGTTGCTTCTTCTTCTTTGCCAAGCAAGCGACCCAATTGCAGTATGTTCTTGCCTATGTCTTCCAGTTTTTTGTTTTCCAGCATTATGGTCTGAAAATGATTGCGATCAAGGGTGGCTGCCAGCGCTTCTTGCCCCGAGACCAAGAGCACATAGTCGGGGTGCAGCGACTTGAGCTTCTCTAGATTTGCCGATACGAAAGTGCCGGCTTTGGTTACCTGGCTTACGCTGGCAGGAAAGTCGCAATAAGTGCAAACACCGACCAAGCTGTCTTGAGCTTTAAGGGCGGCAAGCAGCTCGGTGTTGGAGGGGGCCAGTGAAACCAGTCTCAGTTTTTGGTGGTGGGCCTGTCCGCCTGATTTCTTCTGGTTTTTGCCCTGGGGCGATTGAGCCTGGGCCGGTAACTGCAGTGAATTGAAGGCGGAAGCACCGGTCAGTCCGAAAGCCGTGACCCAAACCAGGGTCTCGCCCGCCTTCCTTCTAACCTCGGTGGTTTTCTTTTCCAAGCCAGTTCCTCACTTCCTCCAGGCGCTCCTGCATAGGGGCACTTTTAACAGTATAGGTCTTTTGAAGGAGTCCAAAATCATACAGTGTCATTCGGGTGAGGCGATCAATTTGTTTCTGGTAATCAAGATCGGTCCAGCGAAAGCCGTCATCGACCGGCTCAAAGAGAGGCGGTATGTAAATTACATGGGTATAGGTCTGGGCTTGGGCCTTGGCCAGGGCGTAAAACTTTTCGGTGTCATAGCTCATAGCCTGGCAAATATTCCAGCGTTGCCATAAGACCCAGGCGTCTACGGCGGAGCGGTCGCTCAGATAGCTTGGTTCGCTATTTTCTTTCTCAATTTGCTTTTCTAAAACGGCAAATTTGAATTCTTCTTGTTTCTCTAGAGGTATCTCGCCCGGGTAGGCGGCTCCCCACTGACGGCAGAGTTCTCTAGCCGTCTCAGGAATGACAGGCAAAGAAAGAAGCGGAGCCAGCGCTTCCACCAGGGTGGTTTTGCCGACTCCGCTTGCTCCAGTGACTATGATCTTCACTAACTGGTCTTTTCAGTTTGATTCTGGGTTTTGCCGTTATCGCCGCCCTGAATTTTCATTTTCAGAGCCTCGGTCAAGTCTACACCGGTTAGTCCTTTGACCATGGTTAGACTCTGGGCGGCTACTCCCATTACATCAGCCGATATCTTGCTTATTCCGGTCGATTCTCCGCCGTTCGAAAGCAAGGTGATATTTCCTACTTTCGCCAGGGGAGCTGCAGCGGCTTGCACCAGCTCGGGCAGCTTTTCTACAATCATGTTGGCGACGGCTGCGTCGTTGTACTGTTTGTAGGCTTCTGCCTTCTTAGCCATGGCGTCAGCTTCGGCTTGACCTTTGGCGGCTGTTACCTGGGCTTCTGCAAGACCTTTGGCTCTTTCTGCCTCTGCTTCAGCCATACCGACAGCGCGGCGGGCTTCGGCTTCAGCTATAGCCTTTAGTTTCATAGCTTCCGCTTCAGATGAAGACTTAAGCTTTAGAGCTTCGGCTTGACCTTGGGCTTGCAGCTTCATGGCCATGGCATCGGCTTCGGCGAGCATCTTGCGCTTTTCCTGTTCGGCTTGCGTCATCAGTCTTATGCGCATCTGTTCTGCTTCGGCCGGCTTGGTGATCTCGGTCTCCAAAGATACTTGGCGCTTCGCCACTTCCACCTGTTGCAGTTCGACTTCTTTTTGAGCTTCGATGATTTTGATCTTCTGAGTCTCTTCAATTAGTTTTTGCTGCGACTGCGCCTTGATGATGTCGTACATCATGTCGGAAGCAGCCTTTGTGCGCGAAACTTCAGCTTGATACTGGGCTTGCGACACTTGGAAGTTTTTGGATGATTCAGCGACACGGGTATCGGCGGCCAGCTTAGCCTTGGCACCTTCCTCGGCGGCTTGCGCTTGCGCTATCTGAGCATCTCTAGAAGCATTGGCGCGAGCAATCTCGGTTTCTTTTGTCGCTTCAGCTTCACCGATGGCGGCGTTTCTTTTGGCTTCGGCAGTTTGTTTCTTGCCGAGAGCTTCCAGATAACCGACTGTATCTCTAATCTCTTTAATAGTGAAAGAATCTACAGTCAGTCCCATCTTAGCCAAGTCGGCTACAGACACTTCTTGCACTTTGCAGGCAAAAGAGTCAAAGCTCTGAATCAGTTCTTCTACGGTCATCGTACCAAGAATGGCTCGCAGATGACCGACGAGAGTTTCGTGGGCAACTGTGGCAATCTCGTTTTGGCTCTTATTGAGGAAGCGTTCTGCTGCAGTGGCAATGGCTTCTTCGTCACCTCTTACTTTCACTTGGGCGACACCGTCAACATAAATCGGGATACCGTTTTTTGTGATCATCGGTGCTTGTGAATGCACCTCAATTGTCATGACTTCAAGCGAAAGAATATTCTTTTGATGAATGAGAGGCATGACAATTTTGCCTCCGCCTCTGACAATTTGCGGTCCACCGGGTGTGAAACCTGTTATGAGCATGGCTTCGTTGGGTCCGCATTTTTGATAGAGATTGGCGAAGAAGTAACAGACGAAGATTAGAGCCACGAAGCCCAATCCAAAGCCACCCCAGAGCAGCATGGTGTCCATTTGAAGATCCTCCTGTCGGAGTTTTGCCGACTTTAATTCTCTTTTGCCATATTCCCTTATTGCCGGGGAATTAAGGCGAGTGTCCGATATTTGTTTCCTTGTTCGATTGTCACTATGCTAAACCAAATATGGTGGCGCAAGCGGCATTAGAGCAAAATCCTTTATAATCTTGACAACCGGCGGGAATGCCCACCAATTCAGTCTTCCTCGTGGTATGGTTCGACCATGACAAGGTGTCCTTCTCTCTCGACAATCAAGACTTTCGAGCCCTTTTTAATTGTCTCGCTGCCGTTAATAGATTTCGCGGCAGCATTAAATCTGTTCTGACCAATGACATAAGTTACTTCACCGGTGCCGCCATCGGCAATAGGGGCACTGACCTCGGCCACATGTCCGATTGCATCACTTGATTTGACAGTGTTTGAAACGTTCAATTTGGCTGTCACCAAGGCGAATAAATTACGCATCAAAGATACCGAAACAATCCCCACAAGAATTGCCGGTATGAGGCTGAAAATACCGAGAAAGGGCAGAAACGTTTTGAGGGTGAGACCGGACAGTCCGACAAAGCCGGTAAAGACAGATATAGAGGTCGGGTTGAAGATGCTCAGCACTTGCATCAGAAAAGACGGTCGCGTCGATGTGACAATGCTTGTTTTGGCAGAGTCGTTGCTTTCGGCTGAATTATCGTGACCATTGCCTGCCTGACCACCACCTGTCTGACCATCACTATGAGTGTGATCGGCATGCGCCACCACGTGCCCTTGGGTTTGTCCAAGAGTATGCTCGGGCAAGCCATGCCCGTGGCTATGACCGTCTAGATGAAGGTGATTGCATTCACCGTCGCCATGCTCACCAAAACCGCCCATGAAAAATGAGACGATGATGAAGCCCCAGCCAAAGACTGTGCAAGCTAGATAAAGTTGGGTGAGTGTATCGGCGAACATGGTCGCACCTCGATTTAAATATTCAATTAGATACCCTTTGGCGCCAGCTTCGAAACCGCAAATGCCCAGGCAAAGCTAAAGAAAAGACTAAATCGACTTATGTTTTGCCCGGGTACAATAGAGGCACATCGGAGCAAAACTGAATTGGAACTAGCCCTTTGTCATAGCAATATGGATTTTGACTGTCTTTCGGCGCAGTTCGCTCTTACTCGTCTTTACAACGGCTGCCGCATGGTTCTCAGTGCGCAGCTGACCGGCAATGTGCGCAGTTTCGTCGCTTTGCACCGCGATAAATTGCCCATTCAAGACATTCGTTATGTTGATATGAGCAAGATAGAAAGGGTTTTTCTTGTCGATTGCCAAAGTCTCGATAGGCTCGATGAACTAACTCGCAATTTGCTCGAGAAGGGTATTCGTCCACATTTGCCAGGTTTAGTTGTTTTCGACCATCATAATCATAGATCGTCTGCAAATAACGATTTGCCTGCTTATATCGCTTCCGGTTCGCAAATTGAGGCGGTGGGGGCTTGTACTACTTTGGTGGTGGAAAGGCTGATGAAAGAAGGCGTCAAGCTCAGCCCTTTTGAAGCCACTGTCATTGCTATCGGTATTTACGAAGACACCGGTGCTCTGACATTTTCGGGTGCCACCGCCCGCGATGCGGCAGCCGTGGCCTATCTGCTCGAGCAGGGTGCCGATGTCGGTATGATCAGAGATTGTATGAAAGTGCGCTTCGAGAGCGAGCAGCAGGAACTCTTCGAGGCTCTATTGAAGACAGCGCTTCGCCTTGAGGTGGATGGACATAGATATGTTATCGCTTCACTTAAGATTCCCGAGTATCTGGACGGCCTGGCAGCGATGACCAGGCAGCTTTTGGAGCTGGAATCTTGCGAAGCTGCTTTTGCCGCTGTACAAATGCGCGACCGCGTGCATTTAGTCGGTCGCAGCGACAGCCTGTCAGTCAATGTGCAAGAGATAATGCGTGAATTTGGCGGGGACGGACACCGCGGCGCCGGTTCGGCTGTCTTGAAAGGTGCTAATCCGGAGCATATAAAAGCGCGTTTGGTAGACATTCTTAAGGCTCATTCCAAACCGCTTCCTAATGCCGAGGCGCTTATGCGCAGCCCGGTGCGTACCATCAAATCTGATACCACTATGGATGAGGCCGGGCGCTTGATGTTGCGCTATAACATCGATGGGCTGGTAGTCATGGAAGGTGATGCGCTGGTGGGAATAGTCTCTAGGCGAGACATTGACCAGAGTCGTCATCATAAACTAAGCCATGCCAAAGTATCTGGCTTTATGAGTCATCCGGTGATAAGCGTGGACAAACATGCCACTTTGGATGAGATGCAAAAGCTCATGGTTAGCCAGGATATTGGGCGGTTGCCGGTTGTAGACGAGAAGGGGCGTCTTGCCGGTCTCGTCAATAGGCAAGATATTCTCGATGCGCTGTCTGCTGATTCGGGGCGTACTCATATTTATGAGAAGTTCAACCAGTCGGCTTGGGGCACGGTGCATCGCAACCGGCAGGAGGTCAGCCTTGCCCAGCATTTGACCAAGTTGCCTGCTATTTTGCACGAAGCCATCGAGGCGGTTGGTCGAACCGCTGATCAGCTGGGCTTGCGAGTTTATACCGTAGGCGGTTTTGTGCGTGATCTTCTCTTGCATTTGCCCAACTTTGATCTCGACTTTGTCGTCGAGGGACCAGCCATCTCTTTGGCCGACCGGCTCATAGAGCAAGACAAACGCTTTAGTCTGGTTGCCAGTCATGAACGTTTCGGCACGGCCACCTTGCGCTTCGGCGATGAAATGTTGGTCGATCTCTCCACCGCCCGCACTGAATTTTATGAATATCCGGCAGCCTTGCCCCAAGTTGAACCTTCTAATTTGTCGCAAGATCTTTTGCGCCGCGACTTCACTATTAATGCTCTAGCTGTTTCTATAAATGAGCAAAGTTTCGGACGCCTGGTCGATCTTTTTGGCGGGCTTTCAGATCTTGAAGCCAAAGTGATTCGTATTTTGCATCCATTCAGCTTCATTGAAGATCCGACTAGAATCGTGCGTGCGGCCCGCTTTGCCGGGAGGTTGGGCTTTCATTTAGATACAAAGACGAAAGAACAGGCTCGGCGAGCGGTCGGCATGGGTATCTTCGATGATTTAGGCGGTGTGCGCATCAAAGAAGAACTAAAGCTTATCTTGGAAGGTCCTGAGCGTATCAAGACTCTTGCCTTATTGAATGAGCTTGGTGGGCTCGGTTATTTAGATAAGCTGCTGCATTTCTCAACTTCGGTAAAGGCTTCGATGCGAAGAGCTGAAAGATTGCTCGACCGCATTGCAGACCTTGAAACCGGTGAGGCCTGGGTGGTTTATTTAGGCGTGCTCTTGTCAGAGTTGCCGCCAGATCGTTCTGAAGCCGTTCTGACTCGATTGCAATTGACCAACAAGCAAAAAGAAACAGTGCTGGACGGGCTTGATCTACATCGTCATATGCCTGTCGAGATGAGGCATCTTAAGCGTTCTGAGCTTTTTCATTTGATGAAGGAAAGACCTCTCGGTGCACTAGCTATAGCCGCTGCAGTGGCTCAGATTGGCACCGACCTGCGCCGCTGTCTTAAGCTATACATAGACGAGCTGGCTCAGGTAAAGCTGGAAATCGGCGGCAAAGATTTGCTGGCTTTAGGCTTTGCCAGCGGACCACGCTTGGGTGTAGCATTGAGCGAAATTTTGGACGCTAAAATAGACCGCAAAGCTGTCGGACGCGAAGCTGAATTGAAGCTGGCGGCTGAGATTTTGGCTGGAAGTCTTAGGTAAGGCCGTTCACATGAGATGCCTCAAGTCCTCTAGGGCAGGTCTGATTAACCTAGGTATTAGTATTTAAACCCTTAAACTTTAAGCCCTTAAACCAGGCTCGCTGTTCTCTGTGAATGGGTAAGCTGCCAACCAGTTCGTCTGGAATTTCCGATTGTTTGTCTTTCGGGACATCTAGGTTCCGTTCATTCTCAAACTTGCGAATTAAGAAATCGGATTGACCAATAAAGAAAGTCCCTACCCACGGAGGACTTTTGAGAAGAACAAATACTTTATAGCACTCAACATCATCTACTATGGCAATACCGCTAAGTTTTGACATGGTTGCTGAGAATAAGCTAAGCGGCTTTAATGCAGGCTTGAGATCCACCAAGAGTAGTGGTGGAATAATCAAACCTATGTCGACGCTTGCGGTACCAGCTATCATCAAGGCCTGTTCAGCTGAACATTTCTTTCTGACTTTCTTGTCTACCTTGATAAGAGCTTTATTGCTGCTACAGATTTCGATTGCATCAGCAATCTTTGAGAGAAGAACTTTGTCGCTACTTCCCATCCAGTCAAGACTCAGTCCATCTTTCTTAGAGTAGTAGGTTTTAAATGTGATCGAGTTCGAAACTTCCGAAGCATCAGCGCCAAAGCTGATCAGATTTGCGTAACCATGGTCCTCGTAGGCCTGGAGTCGCCCATATGCGGCTATAGTGTTTTTGATTATTGAATCGCCATCCATAGCGTTAGTTCTCTATTGCCGCCGCCTAAAGCGCACCCGCACCCTCACCTCAGTCAATTCTCAAATCGAAAGAACATTCACCGCCTGTGGTGCTACTTCGATTTGCATTGGTGTGGTGCCGCATTCATCACCATCGATCATCGCTGGAATGGCGCCGCTGCGTTTCTCCTTTTTTGTGCCACCTTCGCTGTGCCCGGTTAGTCTGTTGCGCAATTCGTTTATGCCGCTTTCGATAAAGCCGAAGGGTCTTAGTCGTCTCACTGCTTCTATTTTTACCGATTTAACTTTGCGCACATAATAAGGGGGTTCGCCGCTGCTCAAGTTGAGATTGCTGTCTTTGGTTGCTGCAAAATGAAAGCCATATTTCAGATAGTCGCTAAATTCTTTTGGTGAAAGTATGCAAAGGTCAAGTAATCCGTCATGCATCGAGGCTGTGTCTGATAAACGCCCGACGCCTAAGTCTGAGATATTGGTGACGAAAATTCCGGTGGCTGAAATCTTAAATTCTTCGCCATCTGCATTAACTCTGAAAAGCACCGGTGCCTTACTCAGGGTCTGCACCATAGAACCGGCATAAGCCAATATCTTCCAGGTTTCTTTGTCTTTCTTATCGGGTGCAATGATGGCGTCGCTGAGCGGACCCACCCCGGCTGCTGCCGCGAAATAATGCCCGTTCATCAGACCCAAATCTATTGTCAAGGGTTTGCCGTGCAAAATGACCCCGATGGCTTTGTCTAGGGGGTCTAGAAGCAAATTGTCTTCGTATATATTGAGATTTCGAGCGAGCAGATTGCCGGTGCCGAGCGGCACTATGCCCACGGGGATCTTGAGCTTTTGCCGGGCGACGGCATCGATTACCATGCGCACCGTGCCGTCGCCGCCGGCGGCAACGATCAGGTCGCTAGGTTCGGTCATATCTTGCAGTATATTTTCGGCTGTGGTATCGACTGTGGTGCTGCTTACATCGACCCTGTATCCGGCTTTGCTAAGGCGATAGACTATCGTGCCGAGCCAGAGCTCGGGGGTGGCAGCCGAACCCGATTTGGGGTTGTAAATCAGACTCGCTCTCTTTTTCAGTTTTCTGACCTTTGCTTTTGCAACATCTAATTTTCTTTGGAAGGCTAATCTGGCGCGGGAATTAAGTCAAGATGAAAGGGTTGTCATGTGCTTTTGGCTTCACCTTTTGACATTTAGCTTGCCCCGGGTAGTCAGTAGCCTATAAAATCCCTATGTTCTACTGCTGGCATCTATATGCACCCGGCGGTCTTTTTTACTTAGACTCTGTGTGATACCGTTTAGGGTGGCAAAGTTGACAATTAACCAGATTTCAGTATTGTATTCCACACGGCGTAGCAATCTACTTCGCAGGCCTCTGCGACAGAAAGGCAGGAATCTAGTGTTTACCATCAAGAGAGCGAGGGCTGCAATCACGCTGGCAGCTTCCGTACTTACAATCGCGGCATTGCAAGCTCCTCAGCCTGTTTCCGCTCGCTCAGCTCATGAGTGCTCAGAAGAATTGATGCATGGTAAGACCTACACAGTTAGCAAAGCAACGGTTAAAGCTCCACCTGAAAAGGTCTGGCAGATTCTGACCGATTATGACAATGCATCGCGTGTTTTTCCGCAAATGAAAAAGTGCAAGCTCATGCAAGATCACGGTCATACAAAGATCGTCAAGCACGTGATCTCGCCCTCCGGCTTGCCCGGCAGTTATGAATACACAGTCGAAGTGAAAGAGACCGCTCCCACTGCCATGGAATGGCACAGAGTTTCGGGCGCTTTCAAGCAGGTTGATGGCTATTGGAAGCTTGAACCCTTGGATGGTGGTCGCACCACCTTGGTCACCTATGCTTCTCATGTGGACGGCGGCATGTTTATACCGCAAGCCCTCATTAGACGTCAGTGCAAGATCGACATGCCGGGCGTGCTCAGCACACTTAAGGCTCAATCAGAGAGCCAGACCAATGTGCAGATCGCCGGTCGTCCTCAGCACCACAATCAATAATTTAGCCAAGAGACCAATGGTTCAAGTGCTTTAGTAAGGCTGCATAGCCTTGCAGTGTGTCGGCTTGGCGGTTTTGACCTGATAAAAGGTCGGGAAAAACTGCCAAATGTTCGGCTGCAAGCCTATAGCTTTCTTCTTGCCCACATGGTTTCTCGAGGGAAAATAGAAGCCTTTCGGGTTCTATGGCTATGAGGCAAGCTTGATGACGGGTGCGCCAGCGCCTCAGGTAAGCTGTCATTAGAGCTGGACTTGGAAACTGCCCGCCACCCCAATGCAGGGCGGCGCATAGGTCTTCAGCTTGCGCTTGCACAAGTCCTATATAGCCGGCTTCCAGTTCCATAGCCTTTATATTTTTTATGGCTGCTGCATCTGTGGTTGTTTGCTCACCTTCGACAAAGACCGTTTCTTCCAGTCTGGCAGCCTGCCAGTTCTTCAAATAGGTTTCGTCCAAGCGGTCGGCTTCCTCTATATAGTTAAACGGGTTGAGTCCCTCTTCCTGCGCCAAGGCTTGTGTTTCCATGTGTATGGCCAAGCTGTCGTCATTACCGAGATAGACCGGGGCTAGTCTGCCGTCTTCAAAAATGGCGGCAGGCGCTTGCCTAATCTTGCTCAAGACTTCAAGAGGCTTTTCTTCGCTAAGGAAGGTAAACATTGACATGCTTGGTCCCGCTTGTCCTTCATCGCTTGTCAGGCTAACTTCGACCAAAGCCGAATAGCTGATGGAGAGCGAGTCGAGAAAGGCTCTTGTCTTTTGATTGCTATTCACTGAGTTGGCTTCTCCCTGTTCTGTGTAGAGGTCTTATCTGCGCTTAAGCGGCCCCGACTCATTTGTCTCATAAAAGCTGCTAAAATAAAACGCCAATTGAAAAGCTGATGAGGAGAGGTACCGAAGCGGTCATAACGGCGCCGCCTCGAAAGCGGATGGGCGCAAGCCACGTGGGTTCGAATCCCACCCTCTCCGATCTTTCACTTTGTCAGTCTGTCAGTCGAGTAATACTCAGAGGCTGACTGCAAGCAGAATTTTAAGCGTCCACGTTGAACGGGGGCGCTTTTCTGTATGCTCTTTCCTTCTTGTGTTGGTGGATGTGGTACTGCCGGTAGTGCTGAATTCTCTAGCTGTTTGGGCTGGGTATCAAAAACGGCAATTTAAACCAATTATCTAAACTAGCTATTTGAGCCAACCAGTTCTTTGATTTCAGCTTCGCTAAGCGCCCCTTCGGTGTAAAAGCGCGGCGGGTAGTCTGCTGTGGGCACTAATCGAGAACCGGCTATCTGCGCCACTTTTATAAAGGGGGCAAAGCCTTCGATCTTTTGTGCTTCGCCTTCGCCGGTCACTAAAGCTATTTGTTCTGTCAGGGGCAGGAGGGTCTTGACCGACTGCGACCAGGTTGTAACACTGCTGACCGCGTAGTCGCCCTCTGTTTTCTCAAGAGCCTGATAGAGTGCGACAAAAGGTGCATCGGGCATGCCCTGTGTGCTTTCATCAAGCAATTTCTTTTGTTCGGCATAAATGGTGTTGTAATACACAACCGCCATGCGCTTAAAGAAATTGTGATGGGGCGAGGTTTCAGGCGGCAGAAAGTCTTGCAGTTGTCCGTCTCTGACCACCATGGCGATAGGAGGCAATGGATGCGGCATCGCTTGCGCTTTCTCGAAAGCTTCGACGATGAGGGTAAGCCCGTCTTCTTCTTCCGAACCGGTAATCAGCAGTATGTCGTTATTTGGCACGGCCAAAACCATCTCACCCTTGACCGGCAACTCTTGGAAAATCTGCGGGAAAATCAGGCGCGCCCCTTCATAGCTGTCGTTCAATACCGACTGATAAAGACAACAGGGTCCGCCTTCTTCTCTCGACAAACCATTGAAACCACCGGTAGTGGTAAGTCCGGCCAGATTTTCTACTGCCTTTTCAAATATTGTGTTGATCGGTACGCCCCATTTTTTGACGGTGTCTCGATCGACATAGAGTTTGCCTTGGGGCTTGTCAACAACAAAAATCAAGCCTAGATGATTGGTCAGCACCGAGCAGGGTAGAAAGGGCAGTTCTTCTTGTGTGTCGGCATTTAGGGTGCCTCTTTGGCTGCTCATATATTGCATCTGCAAGCCCACCAGTACCACATTAAACAATGGCATCGCCGAGACAAGAAGATGTGGTGCCGCCTCTTCGAAAGTTTCGGGCATTTCCACCGGTTCGGTGAGCTGCACTGCTTTGTCTACAAAGGTAGCCTTTTCGCTTTCGGCGGCGTTTGAATATTCCTGATAGAGACCTTCCAAAAATAACAGCTGGGGCATGGTTTCTTGAGGTTCTTGCGGTTCGACAAGTTTGAGAGCAAAAGACTCTTCGTCGAACTCCCATTTATGGGTCGGACGGGCTTCTGTTAACCGCTTGATGACTTTCTTGGCAAATTTCTCTTCCGGGCTGCCTGGCCTGAATCTGTCCCTGAAACTACCCGGGTTTGACTTTGCCATTAGTGCTCCTGACCTATAGGCCTGACTAGTTTTATTGAATGCTTTGACGCTCAATTTTACTAGAGCATGATATAAGAAGACTATAGTCAACGAACCCGGGAGATTGTCAATGAAACTTAAGTCTTTGTGGCTTGCTCTATTGTTGCCGGTTGTGGTCACTTGCGGCGGCTGCAAGAAAGCTGAAGATGTTAAGGGCAATTCCTCCGGTGCAGCTGAAGTGCAAGCTGATATTCCCGCACCACAAAGTCCTCACCAAGTGCATGTTTGGGTAGTTGGTAATGCCAATATGAACCGCACCCAGCTGAAATATACTGAGAACATGGCTAACAAGATCTTGACTGCTTGGCGCCCTGTACCCTCTAACAGGAAATATTTAGTCTCTTGTGAGTTGTTGGTGACAAGACCGGGCTATTGTTCCAATGTGCACCCGGTCGGTGCCTCTGCCAACCAAAAGTCAATCGAAAAAGCTCTCGATACTGTTCGTATGCAGGCTCCCTTTGGTCCGCTGCCGGCTGATTTTAAAGATGCGCCGGTAGAGTTCAAAGTTGACTTGATTTATAACCCCAGCAAATAGTGAACACTTAGTGAGGTTCAGAAGCGGTTATTTTTATGTTGCCGCCTGGCTGGGTCTGACTTTCTTATCTCTCGCCGCTCTTTACCGAGATTGGGGGCATCCCCTCACCGGTCAGTCTGATCAATGCATGTATCTGAGCATGGCTGAATTGCTCTTGCAGGGTCGCGTTCCCTATGTCCAATGTTTCGACAATAATCCACCCCTGATTATCTATTTAAATGTAATACCGGTGGTGGTGGCAAAGTGTTTTGCCTTGCCTCTCACTCTCGCCTTTAATTTGTCGGTGACTATACTGGCTGCTTTTTCGTCGGCGCTCTCGCTTGCCGCTCTGTGGCTCTCTCGTCGCCAAGTCGTCATCTTTGTCTCGCTTTCCTTAGCGGTCTTGCTATTTGCATCTTTCAATTTGTCTCTAGACCTAGATTATGGTCAAAGAGAGCATTTGTTCTTGCTGCTTTACTTTCCCTTTTTTGTTTGGCGTCTGCTAAGGGCGGAGCAGTTCTCTGCTAAAGAAAGCGTCTTTAGCAAGACTTTTGCTGCCTTGCTTGGTTTGGGTGCCGCCCTAGGTTTGGCGCTCAAGCCTTACTTTGTCTTGATGGCTGCTTTTGTGGAAATGATCTTATTGGCGAGCTCGTTTTCCAACCGCGATGGCGATTTTAGGGGAAGGTTGGCGTCTTTGCTTAAGCCCGAATGTCTTGCACTTTATTTGGGGCTCAGTATCTATGCTCTGCATTTTTTGTTTTTACCAGCGTCAATGAGAATTGGTCTATTTCAGTTTGTTTTGCCTATCTATCAAGCCGGCTACGATTACTACACAAACTCTTTTCTCTTCAATCTCACTTCATTTTGGCGCACTGACTTTCTTCTTCTAGCCTTTGCCAGTTTATTGACGCTTTATATTTTGCCCCGGGCAAGAGTGACCACAGCTATTATCAGCATTGCTTTTGCTGCTCTTGCCTGGATAGCTACAGCTGTCTATTTTTACGCCGGACAATCTTGGCAGTATCATCTACTGCCAATCAGATTGGCTTCTTTGCTGCTCTTTTCTAATGGTCTTGTCTCTCTATTTTCTCTATGGCTGGCAAAGGCAAAAAATGAAACTAAATGGGAAGGGGTGCTTCTCGCTTTGGCTGCTGTCTTTGCCCTTGCTTTTCCTGCTGCCAGGGCTTATCAGGTGTACCTGCGAGGGCAGGAAGAAGAAGCAACTTTAGAGAAGTTTGATCTGGCATTTATCGGATTGAAAGGGCTTTGTTTTGAACATGAGATAAGCCCGGCTGTGAAAACGATAACCGAGCATGCCACTGCTTGCGATACCGTGCTCTTTCTTTCTACTGCTATGGCGCCTGGTTATCCGGCTATGGTGCAGAGCGGGCGCAAGCCGGGCTCGCGCTTCATTCATGCCATGCCCCTGGTGGTGGCAGATTATGTTGTCGAAGTAAAGAAACCGCAAGATCTGAAGCGCTTTCAAGATATGCGTGCTCAAATTATTGACTGGTATCGCCAAGATATCGATAGATACAAACCTGTTTTGATTTTTGTGCAAAAGCAAACTATGTCTGAGCTTGTCTACCGCCTCGGACTGCAGTCATTTATTTTGCAAGATTATGTTGCCTTGCCCGAAGTGGGCGATACCTACGGCATGACCGTCTATAAAAGAAACCCCGCAAAAAATAATGCCAAAGGGGTGAAGTCGTCATGAGTACCTCTAAAGACACTTCAAAAAATACTTCTATAAATATTTTGAGACTTTCTTTGGCGGCTTTGTTTTTCTGGCAAATACTCTTTGTCGTTTTTATAGATGCGCCAATCTCACCCACGGTCGATTTGGCTATGCAAGCCTGCCAGCGCCTTTTGGCAGGTGCAGTAATCTATCGTGATTTTTATTTTGATGACTTACCGGCGCTTGCCTGTTTGAGAATGCCGGCTATGTTTTTGCCGGTCAAGGCTTCGCTGGCTAATTTGTTTCTAGTCTTGCTCTACCAAGTTCTTGTTTCGCTTGTCTTGTTGAAAATTTTAAGGGGCGCCGCTCCCAATGTCAGTTCTACCGGTATCTATACCGGTATCTATGCGGGTGTCTATGCGGGTATCTATAAAAATTTTATGGCGCCCGCCATTTATGCAGGGGTGCTGGTCTTTGCTCTCACAGCTTTTCTTTTTCAGGCAGGCACTTATCAGTCTTTGCTTTTTTTCGCCTTTATTCCTCTTGTGCTCGCCGATCTTTTGCAGCAGCGCTCCGCCTGGTCTAAATTTGCTTTAGGGCTTGCCTCGGCTCTTTGTGCCTGCCAGATAAACTTTCTGCCTTTGCCATTTTTATACTTGTCGATGCTAGATTTTGATCTTCTGCATAAAGATAAGTTAGAGCGCTTTGGCTTAGCGCTGTTGTCTGTATTTTTGGTGCTGTGCCTTTCTTATGTTCTATGCGGCTTTGATGGCGGGCTCTTCTTTGACCAGGTGCTCACTTGTCGGCGAGGTTTTCTTAGTCTCGATAACTTTATGCTCTTTGGTGTCGGCACCGGGCCTGATCGCCGCGATTTGGTTTATTTGCTTGTCTTGTCTTTGTCGCTGGCATTGCCTCTTTTGCTTAGACCAAATTTGTTTAGACCAGATTTGCCGCAATCTGATTTGGCTAGATTTAAGATGCTCGCCCCTTTAACGCTTTTTTCCGTCTACGGCTTTGGTGTTTATACAATCAGCATGCCGACTCTCACCGATAACTTTGTCTTTGCTGGTGCCAGCATTTTTGCCCTATTGCCGCTCTTAATATTCTGCTATTTTGAGCAGGCCGGGCGGATTTTCCCTCGTCTTTTCCCCGGTCTGAAAGGGAAAAACTTGGCCCTTGCCATTTTGCTTTTCTTTGCTTTTTTGCCTGTTTTTGAGCTTGAGAGGGTTTATCGTTTTAGACATTTTATCTCTCAACCCAAAGCTTTCGGACCTCTAGACTTAGCCCTGGCTTTGCGGCGATATAGCCGCCACGATGACTTTGTTTTGTTTTTGAATGGTCGTACAGCCCCTGCTTGCCCGCTTATATCTGATTGCGGGCGGCGCAGCGGCTATTTTATTAGCGGCGATGAACTTGGTCTGGTTTCTTGGCTTGAAGCTCGTCGTAAGAGCTGGGGCATAGATGGTCTTTATTTGGGGCGGCATAAAGAGTATTTAGCCGAGATGAGAGCTCGCATTTTGCAAAAGCTAGAGCAGGAATTAGAGAGGGCGCCTGCGCTAGTCTTGATTGAAGATGGTGAGATCGGTGACTTTCTTGAGGAGAATGGCTTTAAGGCTAAGCTGGAGAAGCATTATGAGATGGCTTGCACGGCTCGCTACTATTCGGAGAATTTGCCGCCGCGCGAGTATTGCGATTGGAACTATAACTATCTGGTTTATAAGAGACGTTAGAGGACCGGCTTGGCTTTCGGGTGTCGAAAAATAGCCTTATGGGTATATATTTCCTTGTTGTTTCTGGCTGGTGTATTGGGAAACAGGGAGCTTGATGGTGTATGGGCGGTACCGATAGAAGAAATGAGGTAGCCGGGGGCAAGACGGATAGGGAAGCGCCCCAGGAGATTAAGCCGTTTGACCAGATGACCCCTGGCGACAGGCAAGCTTTTGAGCGCTTTGTGCAGCAGATGACTGCGCCTAACAGCCAAGACAACGGTATTGTCTGCAAAGATATCTATAAAAGTAAGAAAGACGCCACCCAGGTGACTTCGCTTGAGTTTGATACTTGCTATTTTAGTCAGACCTTAGATAACGGTCGTTCGCGTCAAATCGAGGCGCCGGTCATGCAGCCCGGGGCAGATGGCACGCCGCGACCGGTGAAAGAGAAGATTACCACTGAAGGTGTGACCATGGACAGCCGCAGGCTTTATGCCTTTGTGCATGCTCTGCCCTCGGTGCGCCCTGTGTCTTTTGATACTGCCGAAGGCAAGAAAGCTGGTACGGCATTTTTTGTATCTTCCGACGGCTTGATGGCTACTAATGCCCATGTCGAGGAAGGCTCGCAGGGGCGGCTGAAAGTGAAGCTGTTGCGCCCCGACGGCAGCGAAGAAGAACGCGATGCCTTTGTGGTCAAGCGCAGCCCTGGGCAAGACTTATCTCTTTTGCAGGTGGTGGCTAGGCCAGGAGAGACCTTTCAAGCCCTGAAACTTAGTAAAGTGACCGACTGGCGGCAGCAAGAACCCTTGGTGCAAATCGGCAATGCTAACGGTGAAGGCAAGATCAGTATGGCTAAGGCTCGTTTCTCGGGGCTGATCAATCAGAATGAGATTCCTTTTGACCAACAGCCCAAAGATGTCTATCAAGGGCGCACCCTCTTCAAGGTAGAGGCGCCCATTCCGCGAGGCTATTCTGGTGGGGTTATTCTTTCGGTTCCGGGCTCGCAAAAGGACGTCATGACTGGTCGTGTCACCATGAACGGTGAGTCGGCTGTGCGCGGTGTCACTGTCTATAGCGACACAAACAAAACTGCCTATGTCATTCCGGCAGCGCGGGTGCAGTTTTTGCTAGATGAATATCGCAAAGAGAAAGAGCCGACAGCCAAAAAGCCGTAAGCTTTCAGATGGTCTCCCAGGTGGCGCCTTGGGGGGTGTCCATTACAGCTATACCGATATCGGTTAATTGTTTTCTGATCGCGTCGGCTCGTTCAAAGTCTTTGTCAGCCTTGGCTTTCTGTCTCATCTCAAGCAAGATGCCGACTAGCTTTTCTTTTTGCTCGTCTTTGAGATTTTTGCGATTGTCTAGCAAGGTCAAGCCCAAGACCGCCGCATGTTCCAGCAAGACATCGATAAGCACTTGTCTGGCGGCGCTTTCTTTGTCTTTCAGTGCTGAAATTTGATCGGCTATCTGATAGAGATGTGAAATGGCGATAGCTGTGTTGAAGTCATTATTCATCGCTTGTCTAAACTCAGCTTTGAATTTTTCTGCCGCCGCCAAAATATCTTTGCCGGCGGCGCCTTTCAGTTCCAGACCATCATTTAAGTGGGCTGCCCTGACCAGTCTTTGCAGTCCGCTTTTCACAGCCGCTAAGCTTTCGGGGCTGAAATCAATGGGATTGCGATAATGGGTTTGCAAGACAAAAAGCCTGATGGCATCAGGTTCATACTCGTGCAAGAGGTCTTTGATTGTTTTGAAATTACCAAGCGACTTAGCCATTTTTTCTTGGCTGACTTGAATAAAGCCGTTATGCAACCAATAGCGAGCCAGTGGGTGTTTATGCAAGGCTTCAGACTGGGCGATTTCGTTTTCGTGGTGCGGAAAGACCAGGTCTTCGCCGCCTGAGTGAATATCTATGGTTTCACCGAGAATGTGTTTGACCATGGTCGAGCACTCCAGGTGCCAACCGGGTCGGCCGTATCCCCAGGGGCTTTGCCAGCCTAACTCATCTTTGTCGGCACTTTTCCAGAGGGCAAAGTCGACTGCATTTTTCTTGAGCTTTTGCAGTTCTTCTTGTGCCACCACTTGTTCACGGGCGCCGACCATAAGCTCGTCTAGATTTTTCTTGCCTAGTTTGCCATAGTCGTTAAAGCTGCCCACATCAAAATAGACATCACCACCGGCTTGATAGGCGTGTCCGGCTTTGATTAGCCCTTCAACAAAGCTAATCATCTGCGCGATAAATTCGGTGGCGCGGGGTTCAAAGTCGGGCGCCTGCACATTGAGGGCGTGCATGTCTTCCCAGAAAGCAAAGGTGTATTCGCGAGCCAGCTTGTCTGGCCCGATGCCGCGCTCCTTGGCGCGGTTGATGATTTTGTCGTCGACATCGGTGATGTTGCGCACATAGATAACGTCATAACCGACAAAGCGCAAATAGCGCTGCACTGTGTCCCAGACTATTTCTTTGCGGGCATGACCAAGGTGACTGGAGTCATAGACTGTGGGACCGCAGGCATAAATTTTCACAGTCTTACCCGAGACAGGCACAAAGTCTTCTTTCTTGCCTGTGAGGGTATTGAATACTTGAATTTTTTCGACTTCTGAATTCACTTTATTTTGCTAAGCAACTTATTTTGATAAGCAACAATGTTCTAGGGCTGCTTCGAGGCGGGTGCGTACTCGCTTTTCTCCAAGAATAGAGAGTGTGGCTCCGAGGTCTGGACCATGGGTGGTGCCCGAGAGAGCGGCTCTGATTGGCCAGTAGAGATCTTTGCCTTTCATGCCGATTTCCTTGCCCAAGGCGTCTACTGTCTTTTTACATGAAGCCGGGTCGGCAAAATCAAAGCTTGGCAGCTTGTCTAAGAGAGTTTTGAGTACTACAGGAGCTTTATCACCCTTTAGAACGGTCTCTTTTACTTCTTCTTCGATGGTTGGTTTGGCATCAAAGAAGAAACGAGCCGCCTCTGCGATTTCACTGAGAGTGGTGAGGTTGTTGCGCACGGCTGCGACAATATGCTCAAGCTCTTTTGGGCTGTACTGGCTGAGATCGAAATCTGGCAAGAACGGCAGGGCCCGCTCGGTGATTAGTTCTATTGGTAGTTGTCTGATGTAATGACCGTTGAACCAGTTGAGGCGGTCTACGTCAAAGACTGCCGGGCTCTTGCTTACTTTGTCTAGATCGAAGACAGCAGCAGCTTCTTCTAGTGCATAAATTTCTTTCTCTTGCGGATGCGTCCAGCTCATCTGGGTGAGATAGTTGACTATCGCTTCAGGCATATAGCCTTTCTTGCGGTAGTAGTCGATGTGCACGGATTCGCCGTGTTTGCGCTTCGATAGTTTCTGTCTTTCAAGATCGAAGATGAGGGGGGCATGGGCGAACACCGGTGGATTGGTTTCAAGCGCTTCGTAGATAAGCAGTTGCTTGGCGGTGTTGTGAATGTGGTCTTCACCTCTAATCACATGGGTGATCTTCATGTCGATGTCGTCTATGACCACGGCAAAATTATAGATGGCTACGCCAGACGACTTGATGATCACCATGTCGCCGCCCAAGTCTGATGTATCAATTGCGATTTCGCCCTTGATGCTGTCATGCCATGCCACCATGCGTGGTTCTTCCACGATGAAGCGCACCGAGGGGATGCGACCTTCGGCTTCGTATTTTGTGCGAGCGGCATCGGTGAGATCGCGCCCTCTATTGTCATAGCGGGGGGCCTGACCGGTCTCTTTCTGCTCTTCTTTGAGTGCGGTTAATTCTTCGGTGGTGGCATAGCACAGATAAGCAGTTTTGTTTTTGATCAGCTTATCGGCGAAATGCTCGTAATGGTCGATTTTGTCGGTTTGTTTGTAAGGCGGGTAGGGACCACCTATGTCTGGACCTTCGTCCCAGGTAAGACCGAGCCACTTAAGACCGTCGATTATGTCTTTTGTGTATTCGTCTTTGCTGCGCACTTCATCTGTGTCTTCCAGGCGCAATACGAAAGTGCCGCCATGACGCTTGGCAAACAAGTAGTTGTAAAGAGCGGTGCGGGCTGTGCCAACGTGCAAATGACCGGTGGGGCTGGGTGCAATTCTCACCCTCACCTTATCTTTTACTTGTTGGTTAGCATGGTCGCTCATCGCTTTTGCCTTTTGCTATTTGAGCGCCCATTCTAACAAAGAGTGCGCCGCATAGCATTGCGTCGCACTTCTTTAGCTTCATGTTTAGTTGCGCTTTATTTGACCTTATCTTGCAAGACCATGCAGTCAACCATGGCTACGCCCGATGAGATCATATTGAGTTTGTTTGCGGCACCTCTGGAAAGGTCGATGATGCGGTCTCCCGAGAAAGGTCCACGGTCGTTCACTTGCACCACGCATGAATCACCGGTGCGGCGGTTCATAACCAAGAGCTTGGTGCCGAAAGGCAAGGTACGGTGGGCGGCGGTAAAGCCGTCCTGGTCGAAGACATCACCATTAGAGGTGCGTCTGCCGTGGAATTTGCCGCCGTACCAAGAAGCTTGCCCAGAAAAGTCGGCTTCAAAGTTGGTTGGGGCGACGCTGCCCACTCTAGAAAGGGCGACATAAGCCTGGTCGGCACCTTGGCTCTCGGCCATCTTGAGGAAGTTTTGAGGAATGGGCTGTACGCCGAGGATGCCTCTGATGTTGTTGACCAGTTTGAAGCTGGCTTCCAGAGGGCTTTCGCCTTTGCCTGAGGCATCCGGCACTGCAAAAGTAACTACGGCTTTGCCGTCCACATGAATGGCAGCCATTTCGCCTTCTTGGGCGGGTACCAATCTCGTTGGGTCTAATTTGTCGTCTTTGAGAAGCCCTTGCAGCTTGTCTGCCAGGTTTTCAGCGCGATCTTCCAGTGATTCATCGGAAGAGCTGTAATCGCCTTCTTTGAATGAAATCAGTTCTTTGCCGTTCAGGGTTACTGAGGCCAGTTCGCGGTCGTTCTCTTCCCATACAGAAGCTTCTACTTCTGGATCTATTGAGGAAGCAGCCAGTACCTGAGAGGCAGAGCAAACAGTGCTGCACAGGCTGATTATGGCGGCTAATAACAACTTGCTTTTCATCGGTCTGTAAACTCTCTTATGGGCCAGCGCGGCAACCGGTCTGTATTTTGCGGCTCCGTGCGGCTTTCTATTCGAGTCTTTCTCCTTCTAGTCAAGGTTCGGTCCGAAGCAGGCGAAAAGGTATCAGAGTGGCGACTCGCAAGTCAAAAATCTACTGACAACCGGCGTGGGCTCTCAGTATTGCAGTGATAGCCGCTTTCTTTGAGAAAGTTAAGGGTTGGGTAGATTGACAGGCTGATAAAACCTAAACGCCGTATGACAACCGGGCGTATATATCGGCTCTGTTTTTGTTCCCGTTTGTGAGTGGTATTTAATGTGGTGCCAAGGGGATCGTAGTCAAGCGGCGATCGTAACAGACTGTAAAAGCTTGGTTAAACGTCGCCTATTTTTCTCATTAGATCCGTAATAACAAGTCGCATTTTTCTGTCAGTAGGCAATCTATGAGCAATAGAAGCCGCCTGGCTATATCATGACAAGGCGGCTTCTCTGTTTACTTTTCTTTATCAAAAGTTGTGCGATTTAATCTATTTTGCATGCATGGCAGTTCAATTTAGATATTCCGACATCCAGTCTTGATCCATCTCGAAATTAGCAAAAACATTCTGCACATCGTCGTGATTCTCAAGGTTGTCCAGCAGTTTCAAGAGCAGCTTGGCAGTGTCTTTGCTGGTGATTTCCACAGTCGAGAGCGGTACCAAATTGCTCTGAGCCGAGCTTACTTTCTTGCCGCTTTTGGCAAGGGCGTTCTGTACTGCTTCCAGAGTGTCGCTTTTGGTGATCACCAAAATCTCGTCATCACTTATTTCTACGTCTTCGGCGCCGGCTTCCAGTGCTTCCAAAAGAAAGCTGTCTTCATCAAACTTAGCCGGCTTCTCAACCTGTATTTCACCGCGTTCTTTGAACATCCAATTGACGCAACCGCTTTCGCCGAGGTTGCCGCCAAACTTTGAGAAATAGGAGCGTACATCGCCGGCGGTGCGATTACGATTGTCGGTAGTGCATTTGACAAGCACGGCTACACCACCGGGTCCGTAACCTTCGTATACAAGTTCTTCGAAGTTATCTGAACTGCCTGCGCCGCTGCCCTTCTCGATTGCTCTTTGAATGTTGTCGTTGGGCACGCCTTCGGCTTTGGCTCTATCAATGGCTTGTCTCAAGCGAAAGTTTGCGTTTGGATCGCCGCCGCCCAGCTTGGCAGCTACAATAATTTCGCGTGACATCTTGGCGTAAATCACGGCTTTTTTGGCATCTACAACGGCTTTGGCTCTTTTTATGTTGGCCCACTTGGAATGCCCGGACACGAATTTCACTCCATATATAAGGAACTCTTGGCCAGACCGGGTCGTCTTAACCCGATCATGGCTTCTACTTTTATAAGTATACGTTGCTACAATTTGCCCAGCGCAATTTATAAGCATGCCGCTTTTCAAGTGTTGGCGGCGTCATTCCTTTATATGTTGAATTATTTGTTGAATGGAGAAACGGAGAAAAATATGACAAGCAGAAATCTGAAGATGGTGAAGACCGTCAAGGTGGCATGTGCATTCAGTTTAGTACTGACCGGTGCAATCGGCTTTGCTTCCGCCGCCCACGCTGCTAAACCATTTCAGGTTCGTATCACCCGCGAAGTGGTGCGCGCCGATCAACTCATGCTGCAAGGTAAGTATGACGAAGCAGCAGATCTATATAAAGGTGAAATGAGCCGTTCGCCCAAGAGCGTAGCCGCCACAGTCGGCTATGGAATGGCTTTGGCAAAACAGTTCAAACTGGATGCCGCCGAAGAACATTTCAACAAAGTGCTTTCGATGGAGCCGACCAATGCCATGGCTCATGCCGGTAAAGCCATGATTATTCTCAATCGTCTAACTTCTTCTTCCGGCACAGTGATCAAAAATCGCGACGCCATGTTGCGTAATGCCGAAGCCGAAGTAAAGCAAGCTTTGAATATCGATCCTTCCATGCCGGAAGGTCATGTCACCTTGGGCAATATCTATAAAGAACAAGGTCGCATGGACGAAGCAATCAGCGAGTACAAGCAGGCTATCAATCTAGATCCTAAGTACTCTGAAGGTTATTCGCAGTTGGGCTTGGCCCAGCTCACCAAAGAGCAATATGCCGATGCCGTCTCTTCCTTCAAGAGCGCCGTCAGCTATAACAGCGGCAATTCGCAAGCGCACTACGGTCTGGGACGCGCTTATTTCAAGCAAGGTCTTTATGACGAAGCTCTGAAAGAGCTGAATACTTCACTCTATCAATTCCGCAATTCCGCCCCTGTGCACCAGACTCTCGGTGATGTCTACACTGCTCAGGGTAATACCGTTGCCGGTATCAAAGAATATCAGGAGTCCATTCGCATCAAACCGGAAAATCCGGATTGCTATCTGCGCATCGCTGACATTCGCGAAGGTCGCGGCGACCTGGAGATGTCTATTGCAGAACTGCGTTCTGGTCTGGAGATGATGCCCAACAACCCCGATCTGCACCTGAGAGTTGCCGATCAGAGTTTGAAGCTGGAAAAACTTGATGATGCCATCAAAGAATACAAAACCGTTCTCGATGCCAATCCGCAAAACTCGCCTGCTGCTAAAGGCTTGACTCGCGCCTATTACCTCAAGGCCAACAAAGAAGCTACCGGTGCTTTCTTTGTCTCGAACGAGTTTGAATCGGCTCAGCGTATGATCGACCAAGCCGTTAAGATGAACCCCAACGATATGGAACTGAGATTAGCTCAGGCTAAACTTCGCTCCATGGCTGGCGTTCCAGTTGACCTCGCTTCCATTGGTACTCCTACTAATGATGGCGAGCGTATAGCCTACGCCGAAGCTCTTCTTGCTCAGAATAACTTCAAAGACGAAGATGCCCAGATGAACATAGTCATCTCTAATGCCGCCGACGCTAAGCAAACCTTTGCCGTAGCCGACCTGGCATTGATGATCAAAGACCTCAAGAACGCTGAAGCCGCCTACAAGAAGGCTTCTTCTTATCCTGGTGCCGAAGAAAGAGCCAAGCGCGGTCTCAATCTGGTTATGAAAGCTAAAGATACGGCCCGTCAGGATATGACCCTGGCCGACGACCTGGCTCGTAAAAATCAGTTACCTAGTGCTATCGATAAATATCATGCTTCGATATACGGCAACCCCAAGGTAGCTGACACCAGATTGGGCATCGGCAAAGCGCTCGAACGCTCCCGCCCTGAAACCTCGAAAGACCTGAAGGAAGCGGTCGTTCAGTACAAAGCCTTCATGGCTCTTTCTCCCGATATGCCGCCCAAAGAAGTGGAGAAAATGAACAAGAAAATAGAGAATCTTTCCAACAAAGCTTACAAGTTGGAAATGAAAGAAAAGGAGAGAGCAAGAGGTATTTAACTACCGCCTCTTAGAAGCCTCCTGTTACAATTTGCCTTGTGGCAGATTGGAAAAATAAACGAGTAAGTATTTTGGGTTTGGGTCGCAGCGGGTTGGCTGCGGCCTCTTACCTGCATGAAAGGGGCGCCCAGGTGCTCCTTTCTGAGTCTCAGCCGCGTGAGAAGGTTAAGCCCGACTTACTTTCTAAACTGTCGACTCTCAATATTGAAGTCGAGTTCGGCGGCCACACCGAGCGCACAGTGAGCTGGCCTGAATTAATTATCACCAGCCCGGGTATTCCGCCGCGGGCGGAAGTGATCACGCGGGCGCGCTCCCTCAAGAAAGAAGTCATCTCTGATATAGAACTTGCATATCGCGAGACTCGCGAAGGCGGTGACAAGCCACTGCCCTTTATTGCTGTCACCGGCACAAACGGTAAGTCGACGACCACGGCTCTCATTTCTTATATTTTGGAATTCGCTGGGCGCAATGCACCGGCTTGCGGCAATATCGGCGTGCCCATCATGAGTCTGTTGGACGGCCGTCCGCTCGACTTTTTGGTGGTGGAAGTAAGTTCGTATCAGCTTGAATATTCGCCTACTTTTGCACCCTTTGTCGGGGTCTGGCTTAATCTAACCCCAGATCATGTGGACTGGCACGGTAGCCTTGATGCTTATATCGACGCCAAAAGAAGTATGTTCAAGAATCAGAGCCTGAGCGATTATGCCGTGCTCAATATGGATGACTCGGTGGTGGCGTCTACCATATATGCAGGTGAGTACTTCCCCTTCTCGGTGGATGGTGAATGTGCCACTGCCATTCAGGGCGCCTATCTGCAAGATGAGTTTTTCTGCGCCAACTATGGCAGCCGCAGTCGTGTCGTTTGTCACCAGAGCGAAGTGCGCATCATCGGCAAACATAACCAAGAAAACTGTCTAGCTGCCATATCAGCTGGTTTGCTCGCCGGTTTGAACGAGAAAGAGATTAAGGCCGGCTTGACCACATTTACAGCTCTGGAACATCGCCTAGAATATGTTGCCACTATAGATGGTGTAGCCTACTACAATGATTCCAAGGCTACCAATACCGACTCCACCATCAAAGCTCTCGAGTCTTTCCCTAACAACAGGGTGGTTTTGATTGCCGGCGGCAAAGACAAAGGAACTTCCTTAAACGAGCTGGTTCAGGTCGTCAAAAAGTATGCCAGCAGTGTAATCTTGATTGGCGAGGCAAAAGAGCGTTTTGAAAGAGCCTTGCGTAATGGTGGTTATAGTGAAGTATATCCAGTCGATAGTCTTGAGGAGGCTGTAACACTGGGCGGTAAGCTCAACAAAGGTCCGGTACTTCTTTCTCCGGCCTGCGCCAGTTTCGATATGTTCAAAGATTTCGAGGATAGAGGGCGTGTCTTCAAGGAACTTGTCCATGCCAGGACCAAATGATCTGAGTATGCGTCGCCGTCGCCGTTCGGGGCGGGGCAGCCAGCCGGAACAACCGGAGGCTAAAGAGTTTCGCGGGGGTATAGATCGCACCCTGGCGGGAATCACTTTGAGTCTCTGCGGCTTTGGTTTGATGGCGGTTTATTCGGCATCGGCACCGGAAGCACAGCATTTTTATCAAGACTCAACCGAACTTTTGCGCAAGCAGACGATTGCTTTCGTAATCGGCTTGTTCGCTATGTTTACAGTGAGTCGCTATGACTATCGCCGGCTGAAAAAGTTTGCCTGGCCCATCGCCATTTTGTCTCTGGCTATGCTGGGCTTGACCCTCATTCCCAGTCTATCAATCACCACCATGGGTTCGAGCCGCTGGCTCAAAATAGGACCTTTGCAGTTTCAGCCTTCCGAGATGTGCAAGATAGCAACAATCATCTTGCTCTCTTCCGGCTTGTCTAAGTATTTCTGGTGGCATCGTCAGGTTTTTTGCCGCATCGCCGTGGTGCTCATTATGGCGGCGATAGTGGTTAAGCAGCCCGACCTCGGCACAGCCAGTATGATTATGGCCAGCTTGCTTGCCCTCATTTATGCAAGCGGCGTCAACTCATTCCTTATATTTGCTTCTTTGGCCGGCGGCGGCACTTTCATCTGGCATCATATTCAAAAAACTCCCTACCAGATGGCTCGTATCGAAACCTGGCTCAACCCTTATCTGCATCCCCAGAAAGAAGGTTGGAACATCATTCAGGCTCAGTATGCCATTGGTTCAGGCGGGCTCTGGGGCTTGGGTTTTGGTAGCTCACTGCAGAAGCTGAACTATTTGCCTGTGCAACATGCCGACTTTATCTTTGCCGTTATCGCCGAAGAGTTTGGTCTGGTTGGTTGCTCTATGCTCATCGGTCTATTTGCTGCTTTTGGTGTCTATGGTTTCCGGGCGGCGCTGGCGGCACGTACTTTGTTTGGCCGTTTTCTGGCAATCGGCATCACCAGCGCTGTTTGTACCCAGGCTATCGTCAATATGATGGTCACCACCGGGCTCTTGCCTGTTACAGGTATCACCTTGCCCTTCATTAGTTTTGGCGGCACATCTCTGGTAATCACCATGTCTATGGTGGGCGTGCTTTTGTCAGTTTCGCGTGACCGCGGTACTATTCAAGACGAAGACGAAGAAGAAGACGGCGACGAAGACGGTGACAATTCGCAGAAGTCGGGGCAGGGCCCGACTCTGGTCAGGCTCTAGGGCGGGCTGTGACGATGAGCGGCAGACATAGAATTGTCTTGACCGGAGGCGGCACGGGTGGGCATATTTATCCGGCTCTTTCGGTGGCGGAACAGTTAAAGGGCGATCCCGAAGTCGAAGCAATTCTATATATAGGTGCAAAAAATCATCCGGAAGAAAAATTGGCTCGTGCCGCCGGACTCGATTTTGCCGGTCTGCAAGTTTCGGGTCTGCCGCGCAAACTATCGCCCCGTCTTTTGACCTGGGGCTTTGAGCTCTCGGCGGCGGTGATGAATGCCAAGGCTCTTTTGAAACAGTTCAAGCCCACAGTTGTACTTGGAACCGGCGGCTATGCCTCGGCACCGCCCTTAATGGCGGCCAATATGCTTGGTGTGCCCACGGCTGTACATGAACCTGATGCTCACCCGGGCTTGGTCAATCGTCTTTTGAGTCGCAAGGCTGCTCTTGTTTCGCTTGGTATGCAGGGGGCGGCCACCCGCATCAAAACCGGAGGTAGAGTAGTTTTCAACGGCAATCCGGTGCGCATGAGCTTTATGGAAGAGCGCAAGCGTGACGCTGTCAGTGCCGTTTTGGGGCTGCGTGCTGACCTAAAAACTGTGCTGGTTACCGGTGGTTCGCAGGGGGCGAAGGCCTTAAACGATGCCGTGGCCGGGTGTCTTAGTAGGCTGCTTGATGTCGAGCCGCATTTGCAGGTTGTGCATCAATGCGGCGAGAAAAACCTCAACGACTTGAAAGAGCAGCTGCCGCCCGGCTTATTCCAAAGTCCGCGCTATCATCTGCGGGCATATTTTGATGATCTTTCGATGGCGTATGCTTCTTGCGATTTAGCTGTCACTCGTGCCGGCGCCATGACTGTGGCCGAACTTGCCGTTTCTGGTACTCCGGCTATATTTGTGCCGTATCCTTATGCCGCGCAAGACCATCAAACCCACAATGCGCGCTATATAGAATCGCAAAAGGCGGCGGTGGTGCTTATGCAAGAGAATCTCAGTGCTGAGACTCTTTATGAGCAGATAGTCGCTTTGTTATGTGACGACGCTCGATTGGCAGATATGCGCAAGCGTATGAAAGATCTGGCCAAGCCCGATGCCGCAAGAGTGTTAGCCATGCAACTCAAAGAAATAAGTGCTTTGTATGCCGGTGCTAAGTCTTTGCATGCCGCCGGCATCGGCTAGCAATTAGTTATTGAACGGAAACCCACGCTCATAGAGCTAGGTCGTGGTGGAAGGATTTTCATGATACATTGCCAGCCAAAATAGGCTAGTGATCTATCTATAACTGAATCTAGAGTATTGCCGGGGCGGTAAGGCCTTGAATGATTGGCACGGCGCGATGAGCCGGGATATCGTCTTTGGCGCTGGATTTTTCTTCTATCGAGCTGATGGTGGCTTCGAGGTTGGCGATAATGCGACTGGTTTCAAGCTGGTCGGCGCCTGTAACATGGCATCGGCTCAAAATCTCTCTCAGGTCGGTCAGGGCGGACTTAACTGTTGAGCAGTTTTGCAAGTTCATGAAGTAATCTCGCGGTTGGTGAGAACGGAATTGTGCGCCTGATAGGTAGTTTCTTGGGCGGAACTGCGGACTCTCTGGCCTATAGAGAAGGGTTGGGTTGCCATTAACTAACCGAGTGTAACACAGGCTTGAAAAGATGCTAGTCGGCATGAATAACCTTTGAGTTTAAATTTAGTTATCAAGAGGTGGGGTGTTTTAATCATTTCTAAGGCGGTGGAACGGGTATTATCAGAGTGGTCGCCTCGTTATGCCTGGTCAATAGAGCGTTGTGTTTCACTTTGCATTAGCAGTTTTGGCGTTCAGTCTCTTTGTGGCTGTTTTTCTATTTGCCATTTTGTTCTTTTATATATGGCGATTTTTTGAGAACAGAAAAAAGCGTCGTCGCCTGCGTCTTGAAAGCTATGAGAGAAGACTGAAGGCGATTGTGGCTGAGTTATTGGTAGATAGCAATGAAATCGAGTCGGCAAGCCATTATGTCGGCTTGAATCAGGATGAGAAATGGAACAAAGGCTATCATGACGCCCTAGCCAAGCTTTTAGGAGCTTCGGAGCGGCTGGCCGATTGCAAGACTTTTAGAGAGGCCGGTGAACTGGAAGCTACTCAAGAAACCATTTGGTTGGTGACAAGGGCTGTGTATCAGGTGCAAGTGCAGTTTCAGATTTTGCGACCGAAAGAAGCCAAAGTAAAGGTTGTTGCGCCGGAGCCGCCCAAACAGTCGGTTTTGCCGTTGGATAATCTGCCGAACCAGTCTATTGCTAGGCAGTCGGAGCCGATGGTTGCCGAAGACAGTGGTGAAGTCTTGTCGGATGGCTTTACAATTAAGATAAACAGCCAGTCTAAGAAAAAGATTGAAGAAAGATAGATGGTTTTTCTGGTCGTCAATTTGTAGCGCAGACAACAAATTTTCTCTTTTGAGAACGCCACCACGATCGGTGCCAGAAAAGACTCAAATTTTAACAAAAAATCTGATGATAACCTATTCATAGACTGAAGAAAATCAGTAATAATGGAAGTGTAGGATTCAAACGCAAACACTCGAAAGCCGAGGCGTCGCATCACAGCGTCAGATTCTGGCGCCGTTTTCGACTCGCTCTCAAACGTACTCAAAACTAAATCTTAGTGCGATCAGGCGCTAGGTCTAAAGCCTTGCGTGCTATTTTGAGAACTGCTTAAATTCTGATTTTAAGCCATCTTTGCCGTGGCTCTGGGAGCAGAGTCTGGATGTGGTGCGGCTTCGCGCTGAGTTATGCGTGAGTACTACTTTGTTCAACAGGAAATCAACTAATTCTTGACCAATTATGGAATCAGGAGGATTCGGCTATGGCAAAGAAGAAGCACAAAAAATCATGCGGTAACCATGTGGAAGAAGCAACCTGCGCGGAGGCGCCGGCGGCGGAAGTAGCAGAGCCCAGTGAGGAAGCGGCTTGCCCAGGCTCTCATACAGAAGAAGCGAGTTCAGCGGAAGCTCATGCCGAAGAGGCTCCAGCCGAAGAAGCATGCGCAGAGGAAGCTGGCGCTGAAAATTCAGAAAGTGCAGAGGAATCCTGTACAGATGAATCATGTGCAGAAGAAGCATGCTCAGAAGAATCTGCAGGTGAAGAGCCCAAATGTGAGGAAGCGTCTTGCGAAGAAGCAGAAGCTGAAGAAGAAGCACCTGCAGAAGTAGCAGCGGAAGCGGAGGAAGCCGAAGCAGAAGCTGAGGAAGAAGCTGAAGAAGAAGCACCTGCAGAAGTAGCAGCGGAAGCGGAAGAAGCAGAAGCAGAAGCAGCAGCAGAGGAAGAAGCACCGGCAGAGGTAGCAGCGGAAGCAGCGGAAGCGGAGGAAGCGGAAGAAGCCGAAGCAGAAGCTGAAGAAGAAGCAGCTGAAGAAGTAGCAGCGGAAGCGGAAGAAGCCGAAGCAGAAGCTGAGGAAGAAGCTGAAGAAGAAGCACCTGAAGAAGTAGCAGCGGAAGCGGAAGAAGCAGAAGCAGAAGCAGCAGCAGAGGAAGAAGCACCGGCAGAAGTAGCAGCGGAAGCGGAAGAAGCAGAAGCAGCAGAAGAAGAAGAAGCACCGGCAGAAGCAGCAGCGGAAGAGGAAGAAGCAGAAGATGAAGCGGAAGAAG
>JAFLCK010000028.1:0-63115 GCA_017303615.1 Obscuribacter phosphatis (SeqCode) | reverse complement strand
GTTAGTAACCGCCTTTTCGAAAACGTCCATCCTATGGGCGTTTTTGAAAAGGCGGAACGCGCTCAGCGCCTTTTGGGGTACCCTTAAAGGTATGAAATCGGCAAATGCTGAAAAGCATTTACACTAAATCAAGAAGGAAAACTGTCTCAAAGTTGTTGACACGTTCCGATCTTGCGCAGGCTCCAATGCCAGCACAAGCCTCTGAGTCAGTCAAAAGAACGTGCTCAAGCATTGAGCGCTGTTTGAACATCTTTCGCCAATGTCTGACAGGGGCAAACAACGATTCTGGAGGTTTCGGCCCCGATAGGGCTGAAGGTTCAAAAATAAAACAGTCAATAAGCAAGCTTTCGAATGTAACGGACCTCTTACTACTATGCCGACTTCTTCATGCTGTCTATCCGGACGTATGCGAATTGGAAAATAGAGCAATCTACAAACGAGTGGAATTCGCAGAGTATGTGGTGGCTCGCAATCTTTCCCAAAGATCTGACACACTATCTAGAGAAGGACTAAAGATGATCAAGGCATATCACAAAGGAAACGCGACCTTTTCTCTCACGCTGGACGAACTCATAGCAAAACAGCAGAAGGCAGGCTCGCACTAACGGTTAATTGCTCGGTCTGTTTAATTCAGATTTAGTAGTTCCAAATTAGCGCCATCTGTTGGAAGTTGACACAGGTTAGGAAAGTATCCTTTCTTCTTTCCTGTCAAGTCAAAGCTTAAAGCTGTGCTTGTTCCGATAGTAACTGATATGTCGCATCGGCAGTTTGAAAAGCCGTAGATGCTCCCTTGGAGGGGGTCTCGGGAAAGCAATTTCCCAGCCCTCTCCCCTTTTTTGCCTTTTGCATTTTGGGGTTCCCCCCTCTTTCTAGCAGCGCATAGGCGAGTGAGATCGCCTCATCCGGCTTTTTGTTCTTTTGTACTCTTCTCTTTGATTCGCGCTTCTGGTCTTCAATAAAAGCCTATTTTACGCCAGGTTCTTCGCAAAGTTGGCTGCGGACTTTTAGGATCTCGATTTCTTCTTTGAGGCTCTTTGCCTCGTTGGCGAGCCGAGTCAACTCGTTCAAGTCTTCACTTCTTTCTATGTTTTCCCTGGAGTTCTTGATCCAGGTTCTGAGTTTTCATGCCGATATCTTAAGTTCTACGACAGCGCATGCAACTTTCCGACCAGGCATATTTGTAAGCCTGATCGCGTTCTCCCAGAACTCTCTTGAATATTCTGAAGGTTTCGTTTTGCCAGTAATTTTGCGCTTCTTTGGTGTTAGAGAAAATCTCTACTTAGAGCAAAAAAGACCTTTTACAGAACCATTCATTGTTTGGAAAATTGTTTGGAAAAAAGACCGTTTAGTCCATCGCCTGGTTTTAGTTGAAAGAGCGCCCGCAGTACATAGAGCGACATGGCGATATTGCCCAAACCGGCTATGGCAAAAAACATCAGCACTTTAACAGGCAGTGATTTTTCGCGGTGGCAGACCCAGAGAAAGAAAAAGAAAAAGGCAAAATAAGCGTCAACCAAGGTGGCTTTGAACCAGACATCATTTAATACTACTGGCGGTATCGCCATTATATTTTCTTGCGTGGCAGACCAGATTGTGACGGCGACCATGGTGCTGAAAATCAGTATGTAAAGCCAACGAAGAAATGCAACCATGATTTTGCTCCCGTGTCTGCCATTTGTCTTTAGCCTAGAGTTTAAACCCAAAAAAGCTGAAAAAGAAAGAAAAACCGGCGCCAAGCGCCGGTTTTTCAGTGCCTAGAGTTAGGGAATCAAGACCTTGTCGATGACATGGATGACACCATTGGCACATTTGATATCAGTGGCTGTGACATTGGCGTCGCCAACTGAAACTTTGCCGTCGGTTACTTTAATCGGCACACTGGTGCCTTCCAGAGTTTTGGCCGACTTCAGTTTCACTACTTTATTGGCCAAGACTTCGCCATTGACCACGTGATAGGTGAGTACTTTGGTCAATTTTTCTTTGTCTGCCAAAAGCCCGTTCAGTGTTTCAGCCGGCACTTTGGCAAAGGCATCATCATCGGGGGCAAAAACTGTGAAAGGACCCTTGCCTTTTAGGGTCTCTACCAGCCCGGCTACACCAAGAGCTTTAGCCAGGGTATTGAACTTGCCGGCGGCCACGGCGGTGTCAACAATGTCTTTTTCTGCCGCTGCTTGTGCCTTTTCGCCGCCGCCACTAGAACAGCAAGATTTTGCCAGTACTTCGGTCATGGGCGTGTAGGCCAGGGCAAATGCAAATACTGGGCTCAAGAGCCTGCTAATGCCAATGGTCATAGTTTTGGAATACATAGATCCTCCAGCTGCCAATTCGGGCAGGTCAAGTGCAGTGAATGATTATAAGTTTGACCGAAAAGATCTTTTCAGTCAATCCTTTATTCGTTAATTGTAAAATGTGTCATGGAGGAAAAATGAATCTGACAAGACGCGAAAAAATTCTGGCAGCGGCCACCTGGCTCTTTGGCTACTACGGTTTTGAGAAAACCACAGTGGACGATATTGCTGAGCGCGCTTCTATAAGTAAGGGCTCGGTCTATCTAGAGTTTCAAAACAAAGAAGCGATTTTAGTGGCGGTGGTGCAGCAGTTTACAAGCCAAGAGCTTGAGCGTATCAATAAGCTGGTCAAAGAGGCTAAACCGCCCTATCTAGATGTTTTGCGCGAGCTTTTGCACGGTCATGTCATGTCTTACTGGTCTATTGCCAATGGTCAGCTGCATAGTCCCGAGGTAATCGCCTCGGCTAATCCGGCAATTATGGCTGAGATCATCAATTTTCAAGGCGCTATATTTTTGCAGATAGCTCATTTGCTTGAAAGAGCCGCCGCTGAAAAGGAAATTCCCCCGGCTCAGGGGGCTAAGAACTATTTCTTTCAAGCTGAATTGGTTTGTTATCTTCTTGCTGCTCTCTTTCCACCATACGACCGGCTTAAGGCTAGAGACCCTCTTTCATTCAACGAAGCCACCCTGCGCAAGTATGCCGAGAGCATGATTGATATGACTCTAGCCGGTGTGCGCGCCGGTCTTGGTTGAGCCAGAGATTGGCTCGGCTAATGCGAGCGCTTGGCAACTTAAAGCAAAAAAAAGAGACCGGGGGTTGCCAAAACAGCAGTTGCCCCGGTCTCTCTGTCTTTCTCTACGCAAGAGCGACGCCTTCATCAGTTGAAGGCGTCGCTCTTTTCTTCTTCTTGTTCTTGCCTTACTTGTCCTGCTTGTCGCTGCCGTTGCCGCGGTGCTGCGCCTCGTGCCGACGACGCTCGTCCTGGCGCTTCTGCGCTTCGGCTTTGCGAATGTCGGACATGCGCGGGCAGGCAGAACCAGCCAGACCGTCAAGCAGTGCCACGCGGTCTTCCACCGGCGGGTGGTTGTCGCCGAGGTGGCCGATCCACTTGCGCAGGCGGGCAAGCAGACCCTGGGGCGGCTTGGGATCGAGCCCTTCTTCGCCTTCATGCAGGCTGACGAAGAGCAGGGGCTCCATGCCGCCAAGCAGAATCTTGAGCTGGAGCGCCGCGCGGTTGCGGTTCATCCAGTCGACGATTTTCTGCAGAGCGGTGGCCAGCGCGCAGGGGTCGCGGGTCCAGTTGGCGGCAAGCACATCGGCGGCACTTTCGCGGCTGCGGCTGACGAAGAGCGTCACCAGCTTGACGAAAATGCTCATGATGTAAAAGACCACCAGGGTGATGAAGAAACCGGTGACAGCAGTGGCCGGGTCGGCGAAACGCTTCTTCTGCCGCTTCACCTTGCTGGAAAGCTTGTCGAGCAGACCGTCCTTTTCGTCCGACTTGTGGCTGAAGCAGGCATTGAACATGCCAGGTGCCGCACCAGCAAGCAGAATCGAAAAGAGAGAGCCCAGCACAGCCACCAGCGAAGTGATAGCCACGTCGCGGCTCTTCACGTGCGCCAGTTCGTGGGCGAGAATGGCCTTGATTTCGCGATCTTCCAGACCGACCAGAAAGAGACCTTCGGTGGCGGCGATGAAAGAGTTGGCGGGCGACCGACCGGTGGCAAAAGCATTGGGAATCGGCAGCGGCGAGATGTAGACCTGGGGCTTGGTGGTCAGGCCGGTGAGTGGGTAGAGTTCGTCCACCAGTCGCACCAGACGCGCATGGTCGGGGTCGCTCAGGTTGGGGCGCTGGCAGCGCATCATCTTGAGCACCAGATTGGCGCTGTTCCACCAGCCAAAGAGCGGCAGGGCCACGGTGAAGACGAAGAGAATGACTGTGGCAACCGTGAGGTTGACACCGAGAAGGACCAGACCCGCAAAAGACAGACCACCCATGAGCAGAATGCCAAAGATAGTGCGAATCCAGTTGATGCGAAGCTGACGATCGATCGACTTCTGGTCGATGTCGCCATGCACAGGCTTGTGATTTTTCATGTCGAAGTCCTTGCGCTTACTGTTGAATTGTTTAGCAAGCAAAATCTGTTCCGCTTCTTGAGCAGATGAAGAGGCAGGCACTGAGGGTGCATTTATAGTTTTAGTTGTGTAGAGCCTCTAAAGAAAAAGCTGAAAAAAGCGGACCTAAGGACACTACAAAAAAAGCATCTTGAAAATCATCTGCCCCGCCCCCATGAGGAAGGGTGTTGAGATGAAAACTAATTACCTCTTGGAAAGTCGGGCGGCAGATTAGCCAAGCTCTCGCCAGGGGCTCGTCAAGGGTTCATCAAGGGTGCATAAAGGGTTCGCCAAGCTAGCGCCGATCATGAGCCAAGTTTGGGCGAGTCATTCTTTCATTTGCTCTTTTTGGCACCATGTTTGCCGCAGCAACCACCAAGGTTGGCGCCGCTTGCGCTGCCGCTTGGCAAGGTTCTTTTGCCCATAGCGGAGCTAGTGTTGTCAAGATATTTGTCGGCACCGCTTTTCTTTGTTTCTTTATTGCCTGGCGCTTTGCCTTGGCTGCTGGGCTTTTCTGTTTGTGGTTGCCAAAGGCGTTCGCGGCGATACTTGAGCAAAATCTCGGTGGCGTCAAAGGGATACTGTTTTTCGTATGACTGGTCTATAACCTTTTGAATTTCAGCCAGAGATTTGCCTTCTTTCTTCATCTGCAAGGCTACAAGCGCTTCTTCTTGGCAGATATAACAGTCGACGCCGTGGTCGCTAGTAAAGCAGTCAAGCAAGCTGCCGTGCTCGTCGGTGACGTCACAGCCGCAATAGCAGAATAGTTTGGCGCAAATTTCGGGACAGCGCTGGGCGGCCATATAGCCGAGTTTGGCTTTGCCGAAGTACTTTTCGGGGTTCAGTACCGGCTTGAGTTGTTCTTTGGCGTCCATGGCAAATGCACCGAGGCTGAATGTGAGCATTGCCCCCAGTGAAATGCCTATTGCCGCTCGTTGTCTCTCGGTCATGTAACAAAGTATAGACCGAGACTCTCTACTTTGCTCTTCGCAAAAGGTCTCCAGTTAAGCCTCGGCGCTGTCGCCGCCAAATCTGAGCTAGTTTTGAATTGGCTGCTGCCATGACCCGATGGGTTTTTCAAGAGGTTCTGATATGATGGCTGTCTATGCACAGTATGTATTTCGACGTTGTGGTAATTGGCGGCGGTCACGCCGGCTGCGAGGCGGCTAACGCTGCGGCGCGCATGGGTCTGAGCACCCTGATGCTGGCTGTCAATCTCGATACTATCGGTGCCATGCCTTGCAATCCGGCTGTGGGTGGGCCCGGCAAGACGCATCTTGCCCGAGAAGTAGATGCTCTGGGCGGGGTTATAGGCGAAGCCACCGATGCCACCTATCTGCAGATTCGCATGCTCAATTCCAGCCGGGGACCAGCTGTTCAGGCACTGAGAGCGCAGTCGGACAAACGCGAATATTCCATCTGGATGAAAAACTATATGGAGTCTTTGCCCAACCTGACTTTGCGTCAGGGTATGGTCAAGAATCTCATTATCGAAAACAACCAAGTGGCCGGGGTCGAACTAACTTTTGGCGACCGCATTGGCTGCCGGGCGGTTGTGCTTTCGGCTGGTACTTTCTTGGAAGGCACAATCTGGATAGGCAAAGAAACGATGCCGGCTGGACGAGCCGGTGAGTTTCCAGCCATTGGACTGTCTGGTTGTCTAAAGGCGCTTGGCTTTAACATGGGTCGTCTCAAGACCGGCACACCGCCTCGTATTGACGGTCGCACAATCGATTACAGCATCTTGCCCGAGGTGCCCGGCGATCCCATCCCGCAGTTCTTCTCGTTTCTCGATAAGAGACCGGTCTTGCCGCAGATTCCCTGCCACCAGACCCGCACCAATGAACGCACCCACGAATTGATTCGCAACAACTTGCACGAATCGCCCATGTATTCGGGCATGATTCATGGGGTTGGACCGCGCTACTGTCCTTCCATCGAAGACAAGATTGTGCGCTTTGCCGACAAAGACAGCCACTCGCTCTTCCTTGAACCGGAAGGCCGCTCAACCTATGAAGTCTATCTGCAGGGCTGTTCCACCAGTTTGCCTGTGCATGTGCAGCACGAAATAGTGCATTCTCTGCCCGGCTTGGAAAAAGCTGTGATGGTGCGTCCTGCTTACGCTGTCGAGTATGACTATCTGCCGGCTATTCAGTTCAGTCATGCTTTGATGGCTAAAGATTTGCCTGGTTTCTTTGCTGCCGGGCAGATTCTCGGCACTTCAGGCTATGAAGAAGCCGCCGCCCAGGGCATTATTGCCGGCATCAACGCTGCTTTGTATGCAAAAGGCGAAAGGCCTTTCGAATTGCCGCGCTCGTCAAGCTATACAGGCACGCTGATAGACGATTTGGTCACCAAAGAAATAGGCGAGCCCTACCGCATGATGACCTCGCGCTCAGAATATAGACTTTTGCTGAGACAAGACAATGCCGATGTCAGACTGACCCCGCTTGGTCGTTCTATCGGTTTGGTTGATGACTATCGCTTCCGTCTTTTTACCGAAAAGCAAGAAGCCATAAACGGCGAAAAGAACCGCTTGAGAAAGACCCGCATTTATCCAGAGGGCGGCTTTGAAGAGTTACTGGCGCCTCTGGGTGAAACCCTCAAGCAATCTGTCACTCTCGAAGAATTGCTGCGTCGTCCGCGCGTTCCCTATAGCGTCATCGAAAGCAAGGCGCCGGCTGATAGCGAAAAGCCTTTTCCTTTTGCCTTAGAAGTTGAAACCGATGTGAAATATGCCGGTTATATCGAAAGACAAAAGCAGCAAATCGAGCACACTGAAAAGTATGACAAAGTGAAGCTGCCGGAAGGCTTTGACTATAACGAACTGAAGCATCTTGCTAAAGAAGCGCGAGAGAAGCTCAACCGGGTGCGTCCTCAGACCTTGGGGCAGGCTGCCCGCATTGGCGGCGTCAGCCCAGCCGATGTATCGGTCTTGATGGTCTTTCTTGAACAGCGCCGTCGGGCTCAAGCTGAGGCTGGGCGCCGCGAAGAGAAAGTTTTGCAGTCATGACGGCCTGGCCTGGGCGGTCTTTGAGAATGGCAAAAGCAGGGAAAGGCGTTGTTGCCTGTGGTCTTTTTGCGCATTCGCCACTTTCTGTAAAGCTGCTTTCTGTAATGCCGCGTTCTGTAAAGATGCTTTCTGTAATGCCTCGTTCTGTAATTCCGCTTTCTTTGATGCCACTTTCTTTGCTGGCTTTTTTTTCGCTGCTCAGTCCAGCCGCGGCGCTCGCTTTTGATGAGAATGACCTCTACAAAGACAACAGCAGCCAAGCTTCTTCCAGCACTTTTACTCTCTCGGGCGGCATCAGCCATTCCGAGCGAATGGAGGCGATACCCGAGGGTGAGAGGGTTGGCACCTTTTTTTCTGGCGATTTTTCTAGTGTGGCGCGCTCAAATAATTTCGCCGGAAACAATCTAGAGAGAAAAGGGCAAAGCAGCCCCAACCCCAACCTGCCTAGTGCCGCCAAGCAGCGCCCTTCTGCGCCTGTTTCTACGCCTCGATTCAGCACTGCCCCGACAGTTGACTATTCGATGATTGGAGTGGAAGAAGCAAGACGCCAAGCCTATCTCAAGAGTCTGCCCGCTGGTTCTAGGGACCAAGCTGCTGCCGATGCCGGTAAAGCCGCCCTGACAGGCAGCGCCTTAAAAGGCAGTGCCTTTACAGGCAGTGCTCTTAAAGGTAGTGCCTTGAAAAACAACGCGAAAATCAAGGTGCCCCATTGGTTGGCTGGAACCTGGGAGCGGCGCGAAACCAACGAGACCAGCCGCTTTGACTTGGTCAATAAGAAAGCTTTGAAGGCAGTGGGGCGACAGGCGGCAAGAGTGGTAGACGTCTTTGGCACAACCAAAGACAAGAACGGGCAAGTGTATATGAGCATTCCCCTTAATGCTGCCGGCTCTGTAGATAGGGGTGGTTTCATTGATTATCACCGGGTGCTCAGTTATCAGCTGGTCGAAACCGGCAAGAACAGCTGTCTTGTCAAAGTACAAGCCCGCCATAGCGTGGTTGATAAGGCTAGCCGCCGGGTGGTGCAGTCTTATCAAGACGAAGAGTTGAACAGCTATAAGCTGGTTGCACCGGGGCTCTTGCGCACAGATAGTTCGGTCAAAGTTTTTGATGAAAAAGGTTCGCCTATTCTTTTGACCAAGGCGATTTCAAACGAGCGCCGCATCAAGGGTTTTTAACTCTAAGGAAAAGCGGATCGGCTATATGTTAGGCGCTCTATTCTAGAGCTTGCGTCCTCTCGACAAAGGGGCAAACAAAGTCTGTTCGTTCTCGCTGACCGGCGGTTTGTCGTACTTTGTCACCATGGTGAAAACTGTCGACTTCATCTCATGGCGCAGCTTTTCAAAACTCTCGGGCTTGCCGTTGCTTGCTGACAGATCGACTTGCCTGAGGGGTAGGTGTTTGAGCTTTAGTAAACCTTTGGCGGTGATGCGAGTTTCTGGTATCTCTAGATTATTCAGACTGTTGAGGCAGGCTAGGGTTGGTATACAACCATCGTCTAAAAAGCTGTTTTCAGCCAAATCAAGTCTCTTCAGGCTTTTCAAAGCGGCCAGCGGCTCGATGGCCTTATTGGTGATGCGGGTGCGGGTTAAGCAGAGATGCCATAAATTGGGAAAGGCTTTGGGAATGTCGGCAATGCAAGAAAGGTCTGGGTCAGTGTTTTGCAGTTTTAGCTGTTTGAGTTCTTTTAAGACGCCGAGCTTTTTGAAACATTTGCCGGTGATTGAAGAGTTCATCGCTGTAAAAGTGACTAGATTAGGCAGGTTCTTGATTCCTTCCATGCCACGATCGCTAATTTCGCAGCGATCAAGATCGAGATATTTAATCGTTTTGAATCGTCCTAGATAAATCAAGGCATCGTCGGCGCGTCCTTCTTCACTATCGTCCATGGCAAAGTATTTCATGCGTACTGCATCGAAAGCGTCATCCGGCAGTTTATCGAACTGGTGCGGCGCCATGATGAAATGTTCGTTGGGTAGGAACTCAATCAGGTTACCGGCAGGAATTTTCACTGACCCTTGGGCTTTGATGAGCTTGGGTGTGCCGTCACCACGACTTAAGTTAGGCTTGTCAAAAAGAAAGAGGGTGCCGTATTGTTTCTTGCCCGGAAAGTCCAGCACTCGCTCTTTGTTGACACTGGGGCAGCGATAGATGTGATAAAAGACATCGTTTTTTGTACTGAAAGTTCTGAATCTGAGATTGCTTTCTTTGGCATTACCAGTTGTTTGTTCGCCTTTGCCTTTGATTTCATTGCTTCTTTTGGCAGTATCTGCTGTTTTATCGACTTTACCGGCTTTGTTTTTCTTCTGAGGCTCCGCCCAACAAGCACTGCTCTCACCTAGGCAGAGACCTCTATTTCTACTGTCTTCATATAAACCTCCAAATAAATCTTGGGGCAGAGCTTCAGCTAGAACTGTCCCTATGGCTGCAGAAAGGCCAAGAAAGAGCACTTTTTGTTTGAATAATGCTGCCATCAGGGGGCTCCCGCTTTTCGTCTATCGTCTGCCGCTTTCTCTTTGAGACCCATTTTTTCAAATACTTTGGCTCTTTGCAGTAAGAGTCTATTATTGCCGCCCAGTTCTAGTGCTTTATTCAAGTCGTTGAGCGCCTCTTTATAGCGCTGCATATCGAGATAGTATCCGGCTCGTCTTTGTAAGGCGAGTTCGTCCATTTGATTGCGCCTTATGGTCTCACTGATGGTGGCAAGTGCCTCTTCTCTTTTGCCTGCTTTAAATTGACAATCGGCTAGGCTCATGGCGACCATGTCGCTATAGCCTTTGTCCAGCCAGCTTTTGTAAAAGCGAATTGCCTCGTCGAATTTTCCTGCGTCTTGCAAGCAAGCGCCGTACATTTCGCGATCTCTGAGATTGGCATTATCGTGCCGATTGACGTATTTGAAATATTTCTCCATTTCTTTTAGGGCATCATCATAGCGTTTGAGATTGCTCAAAGCCGCTGCTTTGGTGCGGTGCGCCACACGACAGGGACGATCTGCCCTCAAGGCTTTATTGCAATTAACCAGTGCTTTCTTGAAATTGCCGTCGGTCATGTCGATTTCAGCCAGCATTCGAAAGGCACAGCCCCGCTCGGGCGCAATCGTCGCCGCTCTGGTTAAATAGGTCCTCGCTTGGTTATGTTGCGAGCCGTCCAAATTCTCGTTGAACAGCGCTTCACCCAGAGTCTCCAAAGCAATTGCATTATCTGGCTCAGCTTTGATGATTTTCTCTAAAATTGGTTTTGCCTTTTCTACTTTGTCGGTCTTTACCCAAAGTATGGCTTTCTGCAGTGGTGTGCGTTTTTCTTCGGGTATACGTCTGATTTGCCTGACCGTATCGGCTTCGCTATCGGGCACCTTGGTGGCGGCCGGGGCTTTTGCTTGGGCGCAGATGCAAATACTGGCCAAAAGCGAAAGAATCAAAGCTAGACCAGCTGAAAGCCGCATCGTTATTTGGTGGCTCATATCAGTGAACCATGAATAAAAGGGTGTTGGCCAGAATATAAAAGAAAGCAATGGCGATTGCGTCGCCTGCCAGATAGTAGAACTTTTTCTTTGATTGATAGGTCAGACCTATGATCACCACGCCGGAGCATACTATCGCGGTCAAGGCAGACAGAGTATTGATTTGTTGAACGCTGCGCAAGAGCGGCGCTTTCAAGTAAAAGAAGTCGGTTATGGCAAGAATGGCTACATTGAACAGATTGGAGCCAAGCAGATTGGCTACCGCCATATCGAAAGAGCCCATGCGCGCTGCCGCCACCGAAACAGTTATTTCGGGCAAGGAAGTGGTGATGGCAATCAGGGATGAACCGATGAAACTCTCACCCCAGCCTGTTTGTTTCGCAATCTGCTCGGCCAAATCTGGTAGGTAAAGTGAAGCGACTACGATAAAAATTGAATGCACTGTGAACCACGTAATGGCAGTCTTGAGCCCGTTCGACTCTTTTTCGTCTTGGCTTGTTGTAGTTGCCGCAGCACTCTCGTGAATAAATTCTTGCAGTCGAGTCTTTTCATAGCTGTAGATTAGCTTCATTGAAAACAAGTAGACCACAATGAAGAGCAGGCTCATCGGATCGATAGAATTGAGAAAGGTAATTGAGGGAAGGTATTTACCGAAAAGTATATCGATAGCAGCAAGGGCTAGCAGCACAACTCCGAATCCGGCTGAAAGCTGGTGACCTTGTTGCACCAAGGCTGATACGGGGCGGGTTTTTGAATGTAGGTCGAGAGAGGCGATGACGAGCATATTGAACATACAACTGCCCAGTGTGCCGCTGACAGCCAGGTCTGGAACGTTATTGAGAGTTACGGCTGAAATACTCGACAAAAGCTCAGGCAGTGATGTGACGGTGGCAAGTAGCAGCAATCCTACCCAGCTTTTTCCTAATCCGGTTGCTTCGGCTATGACATCGGCGTGCTTTGACAATTTGGTGCCAGCGATGAGAATAACGATGGCGCAGGCGGCAAATTCCAGGAAAATCATTCTTTGCTTTTCGCTCCTTCTTTATTGTTTACTCTTGCTTCATCGCTATGGTTGCGCATCCAGTCGCAAATGCTCACGAGCAAGTTCTTGTCGAATTGTCCTTCTTCAAAAACTAGATGCTCTGATTTGCCGATGAGCATTAGGTCTTTGTCTTCGCAGGCAACTGCTTTGAAAAGCGAAATAGTGCCTTCTGGTCTAATCAGCAGATCGTGCACGCCCTGAAACATCAATACCGGCGTGTCTTTTACCTGCCGAGCCAAGCTATGGTTGCGAGAAACAAAGCGTTTGAACCCATATAGTTCTCGGGCTGTAGCCGTGAAACGACTGCTGGGGTCTGATGTCCAGGTCTCGCGCAGATCTTTCTTTTGCGTAGCTCTTGAAACAACAACCGGGCCAACATCTATTGGTTTACGGCTGCCGGTGATTAAGCCCACTAGTACTTTACTGGCTGTTAGCCACTGTCTGTATCTTTGCTCTGAAGGCACAGCGGCAATCAGGCCTTCTACTAGTTCAGGATGGTGGGCGCAAAACTGTAGGGCAATCGAACCGCCCATCGATTCGCCCAATATAAATACCGGCACTCCCTTGAAATCTTTGCGCAATTGGATAATCGAATCGTCTAAATCTTCCAGCGATTTTTCCAGGTCGATGCGGTCTCTTGCCTTGAGGGCTGTGTAGGCGCCGAAGCCTCTGACGTCGTAAGAGGCGACAATAAAGCCCTTAGAAGCCAGGCTTTCCCCTAAATCGGCGAAAGAGCGGCGGTGCAGACCGAAGCCCGGTACGCAGACAACTATACCCTTGACTTCTTCGCGGGGGTCGGCCCACATGGTGCTGGCTGGCTCTAAAACGGCCACTCTTTTGCGCGACCAAGGCAGTTGATTTGCTAAACCGTCATCGGTTGAGCCTTCGGATTCACTTGCCGCGTTCGCTGTATGTACCGAATAGTCAGTGATTCCGGTGTAGAGCCCGGGGTTGAGGAAGTTTATGTCAGGAATCTTGCCAAGGGTACCGAAAATGCGATCTGCGATTAACTTTTCAAGTTCGGATGGGCTGGATGCGAACTGGGTCTTGGCTGCCCTCATGCGTTCTTCCCAGACCGGTACCAGTCTTTGATAGTTGGCATTGCGAAAGTTCCATACAGATCTTTCAAAGCAATGCATGGCAAGTTTGGGTGAATTCAGCTTCCAGTAAATATCATTGAGAATGCGCAAGGACCAGGCATAGGGAATGCTTTCGTTGCCATAACGGGCTTTATCTAGGTAGGCTACTTCTTGATAAAGCGGCAAAGCCTTTTCATAGTCGCCCATTTTGATGAAGCTGGCGCCTAGTCCTTCTAGACTGCGCAAAAGTACATCTTCTCCGACGCCGCCGTCTTTCCAGATTTCTATCGCTGTATTGAAATAGCGTGAGGCTTCGTTGTGTTTTTCCAGTTCATAGAGGCATTCGCCGGCGGCACAGTTGAGTTCGGCAAGCAGTGTGTCTCTGGTGCTTTCTCTCAATGAATTGAAGTCGAGCACTTTACCGCTCAAGAGTCCTTTCAAAAGGTTCAAAGCCGGCACATAGTCACCAGATTCGTAGAGGCATTCTGCTTCGGCCAGCACTGATTTTGCTTTGAATGCAACTTCGCTATTCGGCAGAGATTTGTTGAGTTGGTCGAACTGATGGGCGGCTTTGCTGTATTCGCCGGCGTTATAGTGCTTGAGCCCAGAATCTATGAGGCTCTTGCTAGTGTTGCGGTGGTGCCCGGTATGTTGTTTCGGCGCCTCCGGTCCAGCTGCTTGCATCTTTTGTTCAATAGCCCGCGCCGGACCGGCAAGCAGACAAATAGCCGCAATAGGTAGAAGCAGACTGGCGCTGTTGATTGAATTCATGATTTAGCCGCTGGTAGATTTTCTATGCACAATACGGTCTTGGCTTCGTGATTTCCAGTCTGCAAGAGCTAAGCGAGATAGTTTTGATTGCGGTAGAATGGCGCCTTAGCAAGGCAATGCTGAAGTTGTTTGATGCAAAGGGGTTGGGCATGGTTTCCTTTAAAAAGAGAGTGGCGACTGCAGGCGTTTTGGCGGTCAATCTGGCGCTGTCTGCGTGTTTGGCTTTGGCGCCGTCTGCAAACGCCGAACCTGGCTTGAGCTATGATAACGACCATGACGTAATCGTATTGCCTGACTGCGATTTGGCTATTCGATATAACCATAAGACTTTTGTGCCGGTTAAGGCTAAGCTGATCGCCCAAGACCATGTCAGCTTTCTCAAAGTACCGCCAGAAAAGGTTGTAAAAATCTTTGAGGATTATGAGTCTGCCGGGATGAAGACTGCTCCCGAACAGATTTTGCTTGAGTCTTATGATGTGGGCAAGATTGGAACTTTTGCATTCAATCGCTTCAACAAGCCGTTTCTTGATACGGCGCGGGTGCGTGAGGTGCAGTTCACCAATGAGAGAGTGGCAAAAGAGACCGGGCTCTCTGAAACTTCATTTCATGCCATCACCGCTTTGAAGAGTTTTGAAGTTGTGCCGAAGAGTGGAGAGACTCCATACTATCTATTTGTTATGGTTACCCCGCCCCGGCTCAATATCTTTGTGCGCAAGATGCGCGGGACCAGCGGCACCTTCGACTGCGATCCGGCTGTCATCGTTTCACAGTTGCGGGTAGTGAACACCAAAGATTGCATAGCTAATGTAGATTTGGCTGCCCAGCCTACCGGCACTGCTAAAGAAAGCGTGGCTAAGGACGGCGTAACAAATAATGCTGCTGCGGTGAATGCAGCCCCTGCTGGAGCTGCTTCTAAGACCAAGCCTGTGCAGTAAATTAGTCTTTTTGCAGTTCTATAATTGTTAGCTCTGGTGGGCAGAGAAAACGGATAGGCAAGCCGAACATGCCCAAGCCGCGGTTGACATATGCTGGTGGTGAGCCGCCATAGTAGCCGCGTTCGAAGAATCTAAAGGGTGACAGCGTCACCTGCCCGCCGTGGGTGTGACCGCAAAGAAAGAGGTCGGCTTTCAGGTCGGCGGCTAACTTGTGGCAGGCAGGACAATGGCTAAGTGCCAGGAGCATGGGCTGGACATCTTTATTAGCTGAGGGGCTGCTGGCAGATCTATTAGAAACCCTATCAGAAGCCTGATTTGATGCGCATTTTAAAACAACACTTGAATTACTATTCGACGCATTATTCGACGCATTATTCGAAGCATTATTCGAAGCACCAGCGCTTTCGTTATTCCTTTCGGCTTCTACTTGAGTGCGCGCGCTTGTGTCTTTGCGGCGTTGCTTGTATAGATCCAGTCCGACAATATTTATTTGGGCTTTGTCAGTCTCAAGTTTGATTGTTTCGCCATCTATCAATCGGGCACCATTACTCTCAAAGAATTGTTGGCTTAGTCTGTCGTGGTTGCCGCTCACGGCAAAAGTTGGTGCAATTGCAGAGAGAGCTTTGATAAAGAGGGCGAATCTGAGCAAACCGGCTTTAGTGTTGGCTGCATCCCCGGTAAACACAATCAAGTCAGGTTTGACATCTTGCACCTCGGCTACAATTTGCCTTTCACCCCTATCTGTATCGTCAAAGTGAGCGTCCGAAAGATGGACTATTTTTAGATTGACCTTCTGTCCGCGGAGATGCAGATGGCTCCTTTCTAGAGTGTAGGGTTCATAAAGACTATAGAGCAGGCAGGCAAGCTCAAAGAGAAAAGCCAGGCAGAGAAACGGTCTTTGCCAATTGTTCAGACTTAGGCGCCATGATAATTTCGCTTTTTTGGTGGTGGCTTGATACAAAACCAGAGCCCCGCCGGCGCCAAGCAAAGCATAGACAGCGGCGGTTAGATAAAAGACTATTTCACTTATCTGATCGTTCTCTGTCATTGTTGGGGTAAATTATTAGCTCGGCTCAATTAGTATTGCCCAGGTGAAAAGGTAGTTTTGAAGCTCCTGCGACCACAAGATATCGGCTCTAAGATGAAGGTTGGCATATCTTCCTTCGGTTCTTGGATGCTTGGCGTTGGGTCGATTATCGGCTCGATGGCTTGGCTTATGCATGCGCCGATGTTGGCTCGCGCCGGTCCCCTAGCCGCCGTCACAGCTTGGTTTATAGCTGGTGTTTTGGCACTGCCGCTCGCCCTAATATTGATGGAGCTTTCATCGATGTTTCCTACAGCTGGTGGTCCATACGTTTATAAGTATTATGCCTTGAAGAGGCTCTTGCCCGGAATGGGAGAACTACTGGGCTTCCTCACTGGTTGGATTTTTTATGCAGGTATTCTGGTGGGCTTGTCTTGCATGTCCTGCGGCTTGACCAATTTATTGGCTTCCGAAATTTGGGGGCAAGCCGCGTCCCCGGCTTGGTTCGGCCCGGTGGTGATTGTCTCGCTCTTCACTTTCACAACTGCGCTCAATTTTCTTTCGATATCGTGGGCAAGCAAAGCGAGTGATCTTTTTACCTTGCTAAAGTTTGGCATGGCTCTGGGTTTTGTTGCTTTGGTTGGTACGAGCGGACATTTCAATATAGCCAATGTCATGGTGGCAAGCAGCCCGGGCGGCAATACAAATTTCTTTGAGAATGTTAGCTCGGTGCTTATGCTGGCAATGGTCGGTTTCTCTTTTATGGAAGTTTCTGGTTGTACTTCGTCTGAAACTGTTGATTCTACTCATTCTGTGCCAAAGGCGATTTTTCTTACTTTGCTTTCGGTGGCGGCTATTTATTTCTCAATGTGCTTTTCTATAGCCGGTTCTGCTAGTTTTCAGTACGACGCAGTCAAGCAAGTCTTGCATGTGCCCGGCACCAATGTGCTGGCTAACTGTCCGTCCATAGCCGGTTATTTGGGTGGTCCTTTTATCGGTAAGCTCTTTAGCGGGGCGGTATTTTTGTCGATAGTGGGTTGTGGCTTTACCGCACTTTTGGGTATTGCGCGCGTTGCCTATTCTATGGCCGAGACTGGCTTATTTCCTCGGCGTTTTGCTGTGCTTGATGAAAAAACAGGTGTGCCAAAATATTGTTTGTGGTTTCAATTTGTGGTGGTCACCACACTTGGTATCATTGCCAATGCTTTGGCTGCCAGCGGAGTCTTTCCAGATGCCTACTCTTTTCTTGGCGATACTTTCGGCTTTATGTACGCTTTTGTGGCTATGCTCTATGGATTTTGTCTGCTTAGTTTGCGCTATACCGATCCTGATATGGTCCGACCGTTTCGTATTGGCGGTAAGGGCAATGCCTTGGCTTGGTTGGTCACTGTCGTCACTGCTCTAGTGTGGGGCTATGCTGCTCTTGGTTGTGTCGGCTGGCGCGAGCAACTTGCCGGCATTGTTTTGAGCTTACTGGGCGTGCCCATCTATTATTTCTATAAAATGCAGTCTGCAGAGCAGCGCCGCTTAGATTGATAGTGGAAGAAAGGTTGGCTGGGCAAGGTTGGCTGGGAAAGATTATCTGGCCGCCAATCTGGGGTAAATAGCCAGAGTAGTTGCGGCGGGCAAGCATTAGTAGTCCTTCTGACAGGAGCAGGGATTCTTGGATTTTAGAGTCTTTCTGAAAAAAGGAAATGTACAAAAGTATGGCTTCGGCATCTCACTGTCGCGCTTTGTCTGGCTGCTCTCGTTCTGCTTGATCGGTTCGGTTTCGCCTTGTTTGTCTGTTGACGCTGCGCCTAAATCGAGCGAGTCCTCTAAAACTAGCCCCGCCTCTAAATCTAGTACTGGTTCAAAAAGTAGAGTGGCTAAGTCTTTCAAGGGCTTGCAATATGTGCAAGATACAGAGTCGTTTGGACTTTTCGAAGTCTGGTTTAGCCCGAGCGCCATTCGAGTATCGTCCACTTCTAATCGCTATATTCTTGCCACCAGCGCACCCGACTGGAATGTGCGCATTTGGCGCCAAGACCGCAAAGAAGCTTGCGAGTGCACGCTAGACCAGTTCTTGAAGGGAGACCCGTTTTTCACCAATAGGCTGAGCTATGCCTCTGACTTGCGCCAACCGCTTTCTATGAAAAGGGCGGTCAATAAGGGCGACAAGCTCTTGGTCTACAAATATCCGGCTATTGAGGCAGTCTCAGGCGCCGGTCTTTTCATATCAGATAGAGTAGATGGAAGCGGTTTGAAAGCCGGTGAGAAGCTTTATCCGGAGCTTATTTGCTTTGATGTGGGCGAACTGCCTGGTTTGAAGGTGCTCTATAAGCTCTTCAACATTGCCCCGCAGCCGGGCTTGCCCATTAGTGCCTTTGTCACTAAGGCGAGCGGCAGGCAAGGCAGTTTGATTAACTGCGAATTTCGCAATAGAGAGTTCTCTTTTGACCAGTCTGCCGTCGAGATACCGGCGGGCTACAAAAGGGTGCCTTTGCACAAGCGGCTCTTCTTCACAAAGGGTCAGGGTGATGCTCTGAGCGAATTTTATGAAGGCGGGCTTTGAGGCTTAAGCTATGGCGGTGTTGCCATTTTGTTTCTTGAAGTTCTCGACTACACCCTTGACGGTGGCTACATACTTGCTTTCGTTGTTTCCATCTGACGAAGGTGCGTAGACGCCAATCACCTGAGAAAGATGGGTGAAGCCACGCTTGCCTGCATAAGATTCGTCGATAAGTCTAGCCCAGTCGCGGGCGCCTTCGGCCCAGGTGTCATAACGTCTGAAGGTGCCGTCGGTGCCGCCTGATTCGGGGGCGGTGCCCTTGATATTGCCGAGGCTCTTGTTCTCGTGTCCGCGGCCATATCTACCGCAGGTCGACTCTTGCAGGAAGAAGCCCACAGCCACCGCCGGGTCGATGCCTCTTTCGGTGCAAGCATTGTAGAGTGCCTGCGAGAAGCCCGCTTCTTTGGCAGCCGGTGAACCCATTTTCTCGAGGAAGGTCTGAATTTGTTCGGGATTGGCTGAAGGGGGACCTTTGATGGCTAGGTCGCCTTCCACTGGTCTTGGAATAGCGGTGCGGTCGATGGGTCCACTGGCATCGAGACTGCCGTCGCGGTAGCGGCTGGTGGGCGCGCTGCCTATATTGGCATTGCCCAGTCTTTCGCCGCCGCCCGAAGATGGTGCATAGCTAGCTGGTTGAGGTCTCGGCGATGCCACTTCTTGCTGTTGTGGGCGGGGCTGCGAAGCTGCTTCCGGTCTTCTTTGCGGCTGACTATCGCCGCCCACCGGTGCCGACTGGGCTGCAGCCAGCATGCCTTGCAAATATTGCGGAACATTGGTTTCGTTGGGGTTGGCCATCTGCCAGTAGCGAATCTTTTCTTGAATGACGGCAATCTTGAGTTCTTTGGCTGCTTGCAGCGAACCCATATCTTTGCCTTCCATTTGGATGGTGACCGAACCATCCGCATTAGGCGCAGTTTTTGCGGGATTGGCTGTCAGGTTGCCGTCGGCACCGACAATAAAGTCTGGTACTTGTCCGTCACCAGGCGTCGATACATTTATTTCTTTGCCTTGCGCGACCATGGCGCTCACTTGCGACCAGGCTGCGGAACTCAGTCCGGCTGGGCTATCGCTCACAGCGGCGCTGGCGAAGGTGACCGGCTCGGGGGCGCGGGTTTTTTCGCCTATGGTGGAGCTGAAATAATCATTTTGGAAAGCAGCAGAAGCGTCTACGGCTGTGCTGGCACCAGGGTTGAATTCGAGACTATGTGAAACCACGGCGAACCTCAAAATCTTAAGGAAAGGCGGGACGTCATCCCTGGGGGTGCACTAAATATATGCAGAGGGCTCCCCAGTGTCCATGGTGCTTCTCCCATCAAGATCAGACGAAGTTTGCAAACTTGTTGCAGCCTCAGTAAATTCATTCAAAAGACTTGCGCCGGTTATGATTCCACCCCCGGCTCTTTCTTTGTGCTAAGTTTTGAGTATGGCGGTTCGGCAGAAAATCTGTTCTCTTCTTAGCGGGGTTTTTCTGATCTCCCCGCTTTTTGCCCTGCCCTTTCCCTGCCTCTGGGCGTTGCCAGAAAATTCGGGGTTTTCGGCTTACTCAGCTTTTGCCGATGGCTCATGGCCAAGCGCGGCTGCTTGGTCTAAGGCTCCGGCTAAGTCTCAGAATTCTGCTAAATCTCAGATTTCTACTAAGGCACAATTGCCCGCTAAAGCTCAATTGCAGCGTGCCTTGGTTGTTAAGCAGCTTGAGAATACTGCCGGGCACTTCCAGATTTATCTCACCAAAGAAGCCATTCGTATCGACGGGTTTCAAGAACAAGCCAGCATAATCGCCAAAGCTCCCAGTTGGGAGGTTGTTTCTTTTAACAAAGAGGGCTTCCGCTATGCCATGCCCCTCGCCGCCTGGCGTCGCACAGGGCTGGGCGCCAATGCCACCGACCTAAGACCTTACTTTGCCGAAGATCAAAAGGTCAATCGCAGCGATCAGTCTGCTTTTGGGCGTAAGGTTGTCTGCTATAGTCGCCGCCTGCGTTTTCTTGATGCCTCTAAGGGGGGCGCTCAGGCTCAAGCTAAGCAGTCTAGCGAAGCCGGGCAAATTAGATTGAGCCTGATTGCCGATATTGACTTATCGGATGGCGCCCAAGAAGTGCTGCGCGGTTTTTACAAACTGCCTAACTATAAGGGGCTGCCAGTCTCGTTTTCTGTTGAAAGTAATAAGCAAAAGGAAGAATTTTACTTCACCACTGAGAGTTTCAGCTATGAGCAGATTGACCCGGCGATCTTCCTAGAGCCCAAGGGTCTCAAGGCTGCTCAGTCGATCAATAGGGTCTTTTTTGGCAAGGCTACTGAAGATTTGATTATGGAATTTTGCAACGAGCGCAAATGAAGATGCTGAGAATGAAGATTTTAGCCTTTAGTGCAGCAAAAGATGCACTAAATCTAGGGCTAAAATATTCCAGCTCATAAACTGCGGAGCCCAGAGTGGAGACCCGCTTTCTGCATCGTAGTTTTCGTAGAGAGTGCCGTGCTTTTCAATTGATTCGGCTAGGCATTTGACTATTCGGGACGCTAGTTCTCGCGCCTGCCCTTCATAACCATAACCAAGCAAAGCCTTGACCGCAAGTGCGTTAGGTAAAACCCACATGGGGCCTTGCCAGTTTGAGACGATGGCGCGGCCGTAAAGACCGCGGCGCTGTTGATTGGCTAAGGGTTCAGAGACCGCATGAGAAGCCAGTCCGCAGGGTCTGAGAAAGTGCTGGGGATTGAGCATGGTGTTTTCGATTATTTGTCTGCCGTGCTCTTTGGATGCTATGCCAAACAGAACAGGAGCCAGCCCTGTCCAGCTCTTTAGTTCAAGTTGTTCGTCTTTGTGGCGGTTGCAATAGATAGAAAGTTTGTCGTTGAACATCAGTGTTTCTATGCTATCTGTCAATGCTCTAGACTTGTCTTGCCAAACTTTGCCGGCGTCACTATTGGCGGTGCTTTTGTGCAACTCTCCCAGGGCTTGAAATTCCACAGCCAGATAGGTGGAAAGATCGCAGGCCTCAATTTCTCCGTCTATAAATCGGCAAAAAGAGTCATCTTCATCTTTGGCGGCTTCTCGCGGGGCGATTAGGGCTAGGTTGTCGTCGACTCCGCTTTCTAGAACATTGCGCCAGCGGTAGAGATTGTTTTTGCTTTTGCGCTTCTTTTCAAAATAGGAAAGAAAACTTGCCAGTTTTTTAAGTACTAAGGGGTCAGGGGTGGCCTTGCTTACTTGGATGTAATGCTTGTAGGTGCCTGTTAGAAATGGTTTGCATTGATCGCCTGCGTCCCAGATGCGTCCGGGTGAGACGGTGCGCGGAATATAGCCTTCTTCATCGATGAGAGCTAGAAAGTTTGATACTACATCTAGTGCTAGCCCGGGGGCGCCAATCTCTTCGGCTTTGGAAGCAAAGAAGCAGGCGTCCCAGTCGTACATTTGCAGATAGTGACCACTTAGTGAGCGATCTGCTATTTCACTTTGGTCATCTGCGCCTGCTTTTACACCATAGGAAGGCGTGACGAAGCTAAATGAGAGTAGTTTATCGCCTTGCGTTTTCTCTGAGTCTAAAGGCTCAGTCGGACTGGCGCTAAATTGATTTTCTTTGTGTATACAGAGCGGGGCTTGCTCTCGCAAAAATTTACCCACTAGTAAAATATCGGCTTTGGAAGCCACTTTTGCTATGTTTTGATTTGACATTTCTTCCAATTAAGTGAGATTCGCAACGGTTCAGGTGTTGGTGGTTGCTGTTCTAACAGAGCCTTTGGCGATGCTTCGAAGAACTGCTGCGTTGCGAATCTCTGTTTCCATTCAACACTAGGACCCTTTCTTCATTCTTTCAAAAGTGACGCGAACGAGAGTTCCGCCAGCTGAGCCTTCTTCTAAAGAAATGGTGGCATTGTGAGCGAGAGCGATCTCTTTCACTATGGAAAGACCCAGTCCACTGCCCGAAGCTTCATTACCTAGTATGCGATAAAAGCGCTCAAAAACTCGCTCTCTTTCTTCTATAGGAATGCCGGGACCATTGTCTTCAACTAATAAGGTGACCGCTTCATTAGCTGTAACACTAACCGAAACTTTTCCACCCTTTTGTGTGTAGTGCACAGCGTTTTCCACCAGGTTAACCACCATGTCCATAAGCCCGGTTTCGTTGCCGTTGATCAGAGCTTGATCGCTGCTGTTTTTGAAAGAGAGGTCAATATCTTTTTCAAGAGCTTCGGCAACTAGGTCTGAAGTTGCTCGCGACGCGATTTCGTTGAGGTCGAGCAGGGTTTTGTTTGTAGTGACGAAATTGGGCTCGACTTTGGCTAGTGAAAGCATTTTGTTCACCAAGTTAGTGAGACGGTCGCAGCCTGAATTGAGCTGACTCATTATCGGACTGACTTTCTCATCTTTGATTATTCTTTCCGCCAAGCCGACATAGGTTTTGAGACCGGCTATAGGTGTGCGAAACTGGTGAGCGGCGTTGGCGACAAAGCGTTCTTGGCTTTCGATATCTTTTTTGAGACGATCAAGTAAATCGTTGATGGCAATTACTAGAGGATAAACTTCTTCTGGAACATTACTGGTTTCGACCGGCTTCAAATCTAGTTTTGAACGTTTGCTCAGGGCTCTTTCCAGGCGCCTCAGTGGTGTCAGACCTTTCGACACCCCGGCCGAAACTGCAGCTGCTCCGAGCAAAATCAAGGCAATCTGGGGAATGACTATGGCGGAGAGAATGCGATTGGTGAGAGCGCTGCGGGCATTTAACGTCTCGGCTACTTGGACGAGCACCGGGCGATCGTAGGCATAGGGCGGAATCACTCTGATGCGGGCGATTCTGATTTTTTTGGAGTCGAGTTCGGCATATTTAAATACCGGTGTATCAGAATGCAGATTGCGCACCGGCTTTGGCAAAATGGCATCGCCGGCGATTCTTGTGCCATCTAAGCTGACCACCTGGTAGTAGAGTTTATCGTCTGTATTGTGTCTCAGCACTGCCTGAGCGGCTGGCGGCAGGTCTAGCCAGACCTTGACGCCGTCAAAGCGCAGTCTGGCTGCCACAGCTGCCGCGGTATTGGCCAGTTGTCCGTCATAGGCATCATTAGCAAAGCCGGCCGCCATGTTGTATGCCATGGCCGAGGTAATCAAGCAGAGCCCACAGAGTGGGATAAGCAGCCAGGACAATAATTGTTTTTGTATCGATCTATTCTGACTTTTCAAGCAGGTAGCCGAGTCCCCTCAGTGTACGAATCGCTACTTGGCTATTTTCCAGCTTTTTGCGCAGTCTGTGCATAGCGATGTCGATAGCATTGAACGAAACTTCAGTATCCCATGAAGAGAGCCTTTCAGTAATATGTTGCTTGCTGACAACACGACCCATGCGCTGCAGCATTATCTCTAGAATGGCTAATTCGCGCGCTGATAACTCTAGAGTTTTGCCTTCCACCGCCACCGAGCGCGTGCTGGTATCGTAGGTGAGCAGTCCACAGCTGACTTCGTTGCGATTATCCCAGTTGTCTTTGCGCAAGAGGGCGCGAATACGAGCCTCTAATTCGGGCAGCTGAAAAGGCTTGCTCATATAATCGTTGGCGCCATAATCGAGTCCTTTGACTCGATCGTCGAGACCGTCGCGGGCTGTAAGAATAAGAACCGGCATGGTCATGCCCCGACCTCTAAGATTTTTGAGCACGGTCAAGCCATCCACGCGGGGCAAGCCCAAATCTAAGATAATCAGATCGTAGTTAGCCAGTTTTACGGCAGACTCAGCATCGTCGCCGGTGTTGACTAGATCTACTGTGTAGCCGCTGTTTTTGAGCACTTCACTCAAGCCCATGGCCAGGAAACGATCATCTTCTGCAATTAGAATTCGCATACAAGGGCCCTTTTGTTACTTACTTACTTACTTTCTTTCTTTCTTAGTTAATCAGTGGCTCGGACCTTTATTGTGGTGAGCTTTTTTCTTTCAATTTGAACTAGTATCTCAAATTTGATTGTTGGTTATTCATACCGAAGTATTTAGAACTGTGCAAATAATACCGCCTATTGCTCAATTGTACCCGCAAGAAAGAAAGCCGGCGCGTTTGAAAGATTGACGAAACCATGAGCTGGCTGGTCTTTGCTGAGAAAGTGAACTGAAAGGGGTTAAGGCTATAGTGGATTTATGTAACCTTCATAAAATTGAAGGCACATAAATTGAAAGCCCTGGCTTTGCAGGGCTTAGCTCAATTTGAGGAGAGATGATGAATATTTTGTCGTACCGCGGCCCTGGAGCCGGCGGTGGAGTTTCGTCTGCGCTTACGCGTTTAATGAATCAGCTGAGCGGATTTAGTTCTGGTTGTTTGGAGCGGTCTGACTTTGCCCAAGGGCAATTAGGTATTTCGCGCAAAGGGAAGCAGTTGCGCTGGTGGCGTCTTGAGGGAAGCGCCATTACAGATTGCGTCGACAGCGAATTTATCAGTCTTCCGGGCGCTGAGGTCATTGACGGGCACTATCGTTATTGCAATGAGTTTCTTTGGCCAATCTTGCATGACATGCCTCAGTATGCACGCTATAGCGACGTCGATCATGCTTTTTATGCAGAATTCAATCAGCAGTTTGCCCAGGCGCTCAAAAGAGCAAGAAGGCAAAGCTTTGTAGAGCGCTCCTCGCGCTCTTATTTTGTGCACGATTATCAATTGGCCTTAATGCCTTCTCTGCTGAGAAAAGCCAGACTTTCTGCTTTACAGATTTCGGTATTCTGGCATATTCCTTGGCCTAAGGTAGTTGAAGATAGGCATAAGCAGGCAATTGGCGAACTTGCTCAATGCATGGTTGCCAGTGACGTAATTGGTTTTCATACTTTTGAGTATGCTTTCAACTTTCTAAACTTTGTTGAAGAGCTTTTACCTGATGTCGAACTTGACCGCCGCTCTCTTTCGCTGAGGTTGGCCGGCGGCCGCTTAGTGCGGCTCAAGGTTATGCCCTTGGGACTCGATTTGGATTTTTGGCAAAAGGCACCGCATAACTACTCTAAAGAGAGTATGGCTAGTAAATTTGGACGTTATGTTCTATCTGTCGACCGCTGCGACTATACCAAGGGCGTTTTGCCGAGATTGGCAGCCATAGACAATTTCTTCCAGCGCTGGCCTGAGCAGAGGGGGAAGCTGACCTTTGTGCAGATTTGCCAGAGAACCAGGGATGGTTTGCCTTCGTTTGATGACTATTACGCAAGATGCGTCAGCCAGGCTGAAGATTTGAATAGTCGCCATGGTGACGAGTCTTGGCGTCCTCTGATCTGGATGAAAGATACCGTCAGTCAAGAAAGTCTAATTGACTTGTATCGCAATGCATCGGCGATGCTGATTAATCCTATAAGAGACGGTCTCAATCTCACGGCTAAAGAGTTTGCTTTAAGCTGTGCCGATTTGAGTTCGCCCGGGGCTTTGTTGCTCTCAAAGGGGGCAGGCGTTTTCCATGAGATCGGAAAGTATGCCAAGGAAGTTGAGCCTGATAATCGGGAGCAAATGTCGTTGGCGATCAGAGAGGCTTTGCATATGCCTGAATCGATAAGAAAAGAGGCAATTAGTTTGATGAGAAGAAAGCTTGACGAGAATACTCTAGGAGATTGGTGGCAGGCTTTCACGTTTGCAGAAGTAGCTTGTGGTGAGCCTCTAGATTTTGAGAAAGAGCTGCAGTTGTTTGCGTCGAACAAGTTGGAGGCTATTGGCTTTTAATATATGACCGAGAAGAAGTATGTTGTGGATAGCCGTCCCTTGTGTCAAGGCATGCGCTTTGTTTTGACTGATGCCGCTCATCCAAGACATGTTTTGAAGCATGGCAATCATTTCTTGGTTCTGGACGCATCGGGCTTGATACCTGCTTGCAATACACTAGGCTATGGCTATTATCGAGACGATACCCGTTATCTCAGTCAGTGGGAGATGTATGTCGATGAGGTGCCGCTTTCTCTGCTTTCGAGCCGTTCTGATGAAGGTTTTGCCGGTACCTTTTTCTACACTAATGCGCAGACCAGCATCTTGCAACAGCAGAAACTGACCGTCCTTAGAGAGCTGGTTTTGTCTGATTCGGTGCTGGAGAAAATAACTATTGAGAATTTTCATCCTACAGCTGTCGAGTTTGACCTGGCCTTGCTTTTTCAGTCTGACTTTGCCGACATGTTTGAAGTGAGAGGGCTGAACTTGCCTGAGCGTGGGGAGAGAATGCTGCCGGTTGGTGATGCCGCCGACGGCAAGCTCTGTCTCGCTTACCGATGTCTTGACGGCGTTATGTTTGAGACGACTGTCGAATGTCTCTCTGTTCGCCCAAATAGCATCAGAGACGGACGCCTTACTTTTAGAGTGAGCTTGTTGCCCAGGCAAAGTCAAACTATTTTGATTAGGGTGACGACCGGCAGCGGGGGAGTCTGCGCGGGCGGTGACGGCGATTTGGATTTCGCGACCACTCTCAAGAGAGTGCAAAGCGGATTTGAAGACTTTAGGTCTGATTTGACCATGCTAGAAACATCGCAAGAGCTTTTCAATTTGTCTGTCAATCGTTCGTTGAAAGATCTCTATATCTTGCGGCAGTCAACCCCTCGTGGTATCGGTATTGGTGCCGGTGTGCCCTGGTATTGTGCTGTATTTGGGCGTGATTCGGCAATTACAAGCTTGCAACTTTTGCCCTTTGCCCCCATTTTGGCGAAAGAAACTTTATCTGTTTTAGCAGCTTATCAGGGACGTGAAGATAATACTTATAAAGCTGAGCATCCCGGGCGCATAATGCATGAGCTGCGACTTGGCGAACTGGCTCGCTTGGGCAAGATTCCCCATGGTCCCTACTATGGCACGGTCGATGCCACCCAATTATGGGTCTTGTTGTTGGCAAGGTATTACAAATGGACCGGTGACCTTGACTTTGCCCTTTCGCTTTATCCGGCTTTAAAGGCGGCTCTTGATTGGTTGAAGTTGTCTTTGATTGAAGACCAAGCGGGACTCGGCGGCTATATCTCTTATTTGCGCGAGAGCCCCCAAGGCTTAGAGAATCAGGGTTGGAAAGATTCGGGCGATGCCGTCATGCACAAAGACGGTCGACTGGCTGAACCGCCCATAGCCCTTTGCGAGCCGCAAGGCTATCTCTACCAGGCGCTTACCGAGATAAGCAGTTTGGTGCGCAAAGTGGAGGGAAGCGATGCCGCGCAGCAGCTATTGGTTCTAGCCGAAGATCTGAAAGCGCGCTTTGTCAAAGACTTTTGGATGGAAGAGGAAGGTTTCTTGGCGCTTGGTCTAGATCGGCATGGGAAGCAGTTACAAGTGATTAGCTCGAATCCGGGGCATTGCCTGGCGGGAGGCATTGTCGACCAAGAGCTGGGCTTGCGTATCGCAGAGCGCATCATGCGAAGCGATCTGCACACCGAATGGGGAATTAGAACTCTGGCCGACAGTGCTTTGTCTTACAATCCAATCAGCTATCACAACGGTTCTATCTGGCCCCATGATAATTCTATGATTGTGGAAGGGCTTGCCCGTCTAGGAAGGCTCGACTATGTGCATGAGCTTTTGCACGAGCTCTTTGCCGTAATGCTTTTGCAGCCGGACTATCGCTTGCCTGAGCTCTACTGTGGCTTTGACAAGAGCGAAGCGCCGATTAATTATCCTGTTTCTTGCTCGCCGCAAGCTTGGGCGGCTGGGTCTATCTTTCAGTTACTGGCTAGTTGTTTGCGTATGGAACCCGATGCTGGGGCTGGCTTTCTGCGCATATCTGAACCGGCTTTACCCGCTTGGTTGGAGGAGGTGAACTTGACCAATTTGGCTGTAGGAAAGGCGCGCTTGGATTTGCGCTTTAGCTATAGTTCCGGCTCTGGCTCGACCTCTTGCCAGGTGCTGCGAAAGCAAGGTGATATCAAAGTGATTATTGAATGTTAGTAGTTAGGTTTGGTTAGTAGTCAGGTTGGCTGTCTAACTTTGATTTTATGCAAAAGATCACCGTTGACTATTTTGATCTGGAGGATGTATGAGAATAGCGCAGCTGGCGCCATTGGCTGAGAGTGTGCCTCCGAAAGCTTATGGCGGCACCGAGCTTGTCGTCAGTTTATTGACTGAAGAGCTCGTAAAGATGGGGCATCAAGTCACGCTCTTTGCCAGTGGCGATTCAGTTAGTCAGTCTACCCTTGTTTCTGGTTCGCCCTCTGGCTTGCGAAAGCACGAGCCGCGCGGGCAACGCTGGGCGGCATACGAAATAGAGCAATTATTTAGACTGCGCGAGAGAGCTTTTCAGTTTGACATAATCCATAATCATATGGGTTATGTTTCTTTGCCTTTTCTGGCAGATTTAGTCGGTGCTCGCGGTTTTGGCAATGCAAGTGAAGCCAGCATTGTTACCACTTTGCATAATCCTATTAAAGACTACTGCGCCGATATTTATCTAAAGTACGGCTATCTCAATTTTGTGGCTATTTCAGAGTCTTTCAGAAAGCTCAATTATCCAGAAGAACTCAATTATGTTGGCACTATATATAATGGCATAGATTGCAGTCTCTATAACTCTTGTGGAAATGAATTAGAGCTAAAAGGTGCAGGGTTTGAGCCGGGAATTGGTACAGAGCTTGATCTGGGAATTGGTACAGAGTTTGATCTGGGGATTGGTACAGAGTTTGATCTGGGGCGAGACTTAGAGAGCGTGGGCGCTTTTGAGCAGGCTTGCAATGAAAGTGCGAACAAGCGGAATAAGTTTGACAATGGCTACTTGCTCTTCCTTGGACGCATTTGTGGTGATAAAGGGGCTTACGAAGCCATAGAGTTTGCTTCTGCAGTTGGCATGCCTTTGAAGATGGCAGGCAAGGTGGATAGTGCAGATCAGTCGTATTTCGATGAGCTGATTGGTCCTGTGCTAACTGGGCAAAGAAGGGTTTCTTGCCCTGTAGATTATGTCGGCGAGATTGATGAAGCAAAAAAGATAGAGCTTCTTGCCGGTGCCAAGGCTGTAATTTATCCTGTCAAGTTTGAAGAGCCATTTGGTTTGGTTATTGCCGAGAGCATGGCGGCAGGAGTACCGGTTATCGCCATGAGACGAGGCGCCATCCCTGAACTGATTATTGACGGTGTAACCGGAATAGTAGCGGATAGTCTGGAAGAAATGGTGCGGTGCTTTCGAGAGCAGTTCAGCTTGCTAGATAGTGCTGCTGCGCGCTTGCAGTGCCGGCAAAGAGTGGAAGAGCGCTTTTCTAGCCGAGCTATGGCTCTCAATTATCTGGCTTTGTATGAGCGCTTGAGAAAAGTTCCGGCTTCGACCGGCGTGTAATTGGTCTGATATGCGTGAGCCGGGGTGCCAGATGTGAAATGTGAGATTTGAGATGTGAGAATTGAGAATTGAGTTTTGGTCAGTGTCGGTGGAGAGAGCGCAAGGTGACTAGTCTGCTTGAGAAAACTCTTTTGAGAAGATTGGAGGATTTTAGGCGCCGCCGACTGCTTCTTGTTTTAGATCGCGACGGCACCCTGGTGCCTATTTGCGCCGACAGCCAAGAGGCTCAAATGTCTGCGAACATGCGTCGGCTCTTGTCTGCACTTGCTGGTCTAGCAGACGTGCAGATTTGTATTTTAAGTGCCAGATCTTACATCTCTCTATTGTCTGATGACCTGGCTGCGACTACAGTCCTAGCTGGGAATTGCGGCTTAGAGATTCGCTTCTCTAATAGTCTAAGCCTTTTCGGTGCAGCCTTGAGGTACTTGCCTCTCATCTTGCAATGTCGAGACAAAATTGAGAGCGGTCTCTTACAAGACCATGAGTTAGAGCTTGACCAATTGCAACTTGATGATCACATATTCAGTCTTTGTCTGCACTTTCATCGAGCCTCAGATGCAGTCAGAAGAGCCGCTGAAACCCTAATCTTTGAGCTTGAGAAAACCTATCCCGATCTTTCTTTCACTCGGCTTGATACGAGCTTTGAGATAGGACCCGATATTGGTTGGAGCAAGTACTGGGGGCTCTGGCATCTGGCGGCGCGCCTGGGTGCTTTATCTGAAAGTGCGGCGCGGTCAGCCGAGCAAGAGTTGAAGCAAATAGAATTTTATGGAGGAATTGACCCCACAGGCTATGTAGAATTGTTGGAGCATTTATCTGAGAAGCGCTCTGAAAATCAGGCGGGTGACTCTTCTGCATTTTTGACTAATCAGTCAGCAGGCGCCTCTGGTGCTTTTCCCGTTCTTTCTGATGCTGTCGATTTGATTTATTTAGGTGACTCTACCAATGACGAACCAGCCTTTCGTTTTGTCAATGAAAATGGCGGTTTAAGCATCAAAGTCAATAATGAATTGGATGAGAAATTCTACAAACATAGAGCCACTGCTATGGACACTGCGGCCAAGTTTCGAATTGATGGCATAGCTCATGTCGAAGAACTATTGAGCATCTTGTTGAGCTTGCGAATTCAGTAGCTCGGCTTTGTCGGTTCAGTCTTTGAAATTCGCTTACTTCTCCAACTTAAATTTTGCGCTTGTCTTTTGCACTTGTCTTTTGCACTTGTCTTTTGTAGTTTTCTTTTGCGCTTATTGCCAAGTGTTTATACTGTTTGCTATCAGCTCTACTGTGCAAGCAGGCATTGATTTAGAGCGTTCTTTCTAGCTCCTTTGGTTGTAGACCTTATTCGATGAAAATTACTATGCTGAAATTGTCTAAGGCGTCAGTTCGGTTATCTAGTTCTGCCTTTTGGGCGGCTTCCGCTTCATTCGCGGCTTCTGCTTCATTCGCGACTTCAGTCATTTTTGCAGCTTATCCGGCTTGCATGGCTGTGCCTGCAGTTTCTAACCCCGATGTCGGCGAAATTAAGCTAGTGCCCGGTGTCGAGCCTGCACCACCCAACTTTGGAGTGGTGTCGGAGCAATTCTTGTCCGATTTCTCTCGCTCTCTCAAATGTTCGGTGAAGCTTGAAAAAGAGAGCGTCCCAGCGCAGAAATCTGAAAAACCGGATAATCCCGATAAAGCAGGGCAAGCAACCGCAGCCGGCTCTAATAGCCAGCCCGCTGCCAATGCTTCTAGTTCAGATGCTTTGAGTTCAAGTGGTTCTTCTATAGTTAGATACGAGGTCAAGTTAGGTTCTGCGCCGCGACCTATTTCTTTAGTGCTTTATCAAAACCCCGATAGACAAATTGCCGCAGTCAGATTGCGCACTAAGTTTGCCGATAAAGACAAGCTTACCGCTCCGCTCTTGGTTGTGAAGAAGCTCTTAGATAAGCAGAGCGACGACCGCAAGGTGCTTGCCTCCTTCATTGATTCGGCGCATCAAGAGAATGCCAACTTTGGCATGGCAGATTTTGAGAACAGTAACCTAGTGGTCAAGTATACCGGCTGGTTTGATAAGAAGCATGACTACGCTATCGTCGACTTTTGCAAGCCTCCCTCAGCCGATTCCACTGATTTGGTGGCGCCCTCAGACTCTGCCAGTCCCAAAAAATAGATTTGTCACTCACAACTCTGTTTGGTTCGAGCTAGATTCTGGCAACTAGGGTCGGCATGGTTTAGACTGTCTGAAAGCGGCACCTCGTCTTGGGTTTTTCAAATTGGCATTAATGAAGTCTCAGAAAGCTCAGAAAGCTCAGAAAGCTTTCAATGTTCTCAATGTTTTCTCCGCAGTTCTGCTTTTGGCATCGACGCCTTTATCGGCGCAAGCTTTTGGTGGTGATCGCTCAAAAAAGCCAGAGACGGTTGTGGCTAAGACGGCTGCAGAAACCGGTGGTAAGCGCATTTTGCCGGTCATCTCTGAGCCTGTAGTTATCTACTTCCATGGACTTTACAGTAATTCAGCCGAGCCTTTCTGCTTGCCTGGCGGCAAGAAAGGGCTGATTTTTAATGCCTTTAAGCTGAATAGTCCGTCGCTTGAAATGAAGTCATTTGAGTATGACAACGGCAAGGTCATTACCGGAGATTATGCCGATCTCGTGCAGCAATTCGATACCTGTGTGAAAGATTTCGGCATCAATAATCGACGCATCATTCTAGTGGGCGTTTCGCTTGGCGGCTATGCCATGTTTCAAATGTACAATAAGCTTTCGGACAGCGCCAAAGACCTTGTTGCCGGTGCAATCTGCATTGGTTGTCCTGAAAACCTCGATACCTGCTTTCGCAAGACTCGCAGCGGACCTGTGCTTGATGTTTACAAGTCATTCGACGGACAGCTGACCGACAAGAGTATTTCAAAACAGCTGGCAGCTGGACGGGTGCCTCCGGTGGTGGTTTTTGTCCGCTTTCATGAAGACACTTCGGTGCCGCATGCTGCAAATAGAGCACTCATACCTTTCATGAAGAAGAAGGGCGCCAACTGTCTCGAAATCGAAATTGAGGACAAACACGGCATTCCCAGTCAGCTAAATCTCGAACATGCATACCAACAGTTTAAGGCGCTTGCCAATAACACACCCGGGCTCTAACTATTTTTTCGCCGAGGTTGACTCAGGTGAGAAGGTGTTCGCTTAAGGACCCGGGGGCAGTCTCGGCGGCAGCTTGTCTAGCTTTAGTTCTACCAAACCGTTTGGAATCTGCAGAACATCCGGCTTGCCATTTGGCTTGAATCTTCCAGGCAGCGCGATTTCCTGCTTTGTGAAAAAGAACTTCATGGCTTCATAACTGCTATGTTCTCCGGGCCCGACCATCGCCTGCAGTCCTTTTGCGTTTAGCTCAGGGGCGTTTGATTTCGCTAAAGCTGTACTTTCCGGGCTTCCCAAAGCCTTTGGGTTGACGCCTGGAGCAAGGCGATTCCACATAAAGTCTAAATCATTGGGGTTCGCTTTCTTTGAGACAAAGCTGCCGCCAACGTGTACTTCATTCACTCCGGCTGCTTTCAGTTTGTGCAGATGCTCGAGAAAGTCGCCTAGTAGCTGTTGTCTCTTCTCCCCTTCTCCAAAGGCTTGGGCGAATCGTTCAAAGTTCATGGGATACCTTCCCGGCATCAGTCTGCCTGAAGCACTGAACTCTAGCTGCTGCTTTACTGCTAGGCGGCGCATGGTTGCGTCCTTGAGGTGTTCACGGCCGCTCAGAGCCTCTTCGCCGCTGCTTTGCAGAGGGGTCCTGCCTGCTTTCGCTTCTAGGTCTGCCAGGCGTTTGCCTGCTTCCAATGCTTTGCGCCCTTCGCTAACTTCTGGCCTGACCAAGCTCTTCACTAACTTGAGTTGTTCATCGGTGATAATGCCGTTTTGCGAAAGCTCCCGCACTGTCTTTGGTAGATCTTTTGTTTCAAGTCTGGCAGTTTCAGAAAGAGCGGCACTCTTGGAGCCTAACACTGTCTCTGCTTCAGCCTCTTTGGCAAGAGTTTTTATGGCTCTGCCCCTCGAGGCAACTACCAGTGCAGCAGTGCCAGCAATCGCAACGGCGCCTAAGCCTGCTTTCACTAGCGAATCTTCGGATAGCGAAAGCAAGCTAAGTTTGTTCTCAGTGCTTGGAGGCTGGCTATCTGAGCTCTTGAGAGAGCGGGTCTTCTCGGTTTCTGGTTCTTGTTTGTCCATAAATCGAACTCTTGCATCCTGCCTCGAATATTCCCCTTAATGATGGTTTCCAAGCGAGTCGGCTGGGCTTTTCGGCTCTTGGCCTGTGGTGCAGGACAACTTGCCATCCGTGTTGGTGCCGAAAAAAGAGTCTGATATTTGCGTGGTGGAAAATTTGTCTGGTTTTGGCGATTGATTCGCGACGGTTGTCAGGCGCTGGGTGATGCATTGGCTCATTGTTTTCCGGCTTCGTTGGTTTTGGATGGAGGGCTTAACCGTCATCGCTTAAGCTTTTGTAGTTGAAAAGGTCGCGAAATTAGTCGACCTGTATCGATGTCTCTGCTGCGGTATAAGCACTTGCTCACTCCTAATTTCTTCGCCATAGGCAATAATCACTATGTTGCCCCAGTCGAGTTTTCTAAATTGAGCAGACATCTTATCCCCGATTTATTTCTCAGTATGACCCTGACAATTGCACTATCTGCGCCTGCTTTGGCGGCAGATAGTACTGCCGACACCCGCGCCGCCAAAGAAACGGCAAGCGAGGTTGCGTCTCCGGCGATTGTTGAGCCGAGCAAGGGGACGGATTTAGGGACCGGGCCGTCTGCCGCGAAGGAAGTTTCGCCAGCAAAGACCGAAGAATCTTCGGGTGCTGTAGAAGCTCAAGCGAAATCAGGGCCCCCTAGTACTGTAGATTCAAGCAATTCTGCCAATTCTTTGCAGTCTACTCAGAAGACTATGCCGAAACTTTCTACCCCTTCACTCGGAACTTCGGAGCAGGTGCCAGCTTCCGGTCCAAAACTGCAGGCGTTTCTGAAAGCCAAATACATGGAATATCAAGCTGCATTTCTCAAGGCGAAGAGCTTCGAAGACTTGCTGCCTTATCGCACCAAAAAGCAACGGGAGGATATGGAGAAGAAGCTCAGCGAAGCTCGAAAGCCTGGAGCCACTGGAGATGGCTTGAAGGAATTGCAGGGAATGTTCGACTTGATGAAAGCCATGCAGCCCAGAAACGTTGTGGTTGAAAGCGTTACAGTAACCGGCGATCGTGCAGAACTGAAAGCCAGCGCCTCAGACTCTGGAGAGATGATGGAATCTCTTGGCAAAGGGTTGACTGGTGTCATGCAGGGGATGGTGGAAGCTCTGGTGCCGGCGCCTGGCAAGGCTGACGTCTCGCAAAAGATCAAGAGTTCGATGCCAAAGACGATTACCACTGGCAAGATTGTTATGTTGAAAGAAGCTGGTCAATGGAAGATGGACACCGAGTCTTGGTCGAGCACGTCTTCTAATGTCAATCCTGCAGAGCAAGCAAAGAAAGATGCCAGCGCGCTGTGGTGCGCCAAGGCGTTAGATATGGATTATCCTCGGACGCCTGCCGCGGGCAAGATACATGGACAGCCATTTAAGGTCCAAGGCGCTGAAATTTCGAGCCAGAATATTCTCACTATACGAGAGGGCAATGATTTTTTCGCCGATAGACAGTTTGTCATTTTTCTCTTTGATGTAGATGGACAGCCAGATAAGAAGCAGATTTTAGTCAAGAACGGCGAACCTGTTTCTGGCAAATCAAAAGCGCACATTCATATGGGCTATAAGGTCGCTGGCAAAGATCTGCCGAAAACTGAGATGTTCTTTCCTTCGGACGGTTATGGTTTGAAGCTTTCCTTTGGACAACGCAAGGGAGATTTGCTCCCTGGATATATCGTGCTTCGTATGCCGGACAAAGAGCAAAGTTTTGTGCAAGGTTACTTTTATGCCAAGATTGCCAAGTAGATATTAGTACCCTAAAAATACCCCTTTTTTAGCGGTCATTTGATTGCTTGACCTTATGGGTGCTTTTGTTTGGCGGCTGAGAATTGTTGCCTGAATTTGCTTCTCTGACTTGGCTAAGGCTCAACCGTTAACGGTTGAGCCTTTTTGTCAAATCAAATCAATTCGTTTTTTTTGAGGTCTAATTCGGCGAATTTTGGGGTGCCTGCTCTGGGGCTTGTTCGATATTTGAAAGATATACATTCGACAATTCGACTGGCTCTTTTCTCTTATCGGTCGCAATTTTGGCGATTGGCTTCCAAGGGGTCTCAGTTTTTCTCCCGGCGCTTGGCTCCACTTATTGCCTGTGCCGTCATGGGGTCGTCTGGCCAAGAATGTTTTGGATATCTTGCTTTGAGATCCTTTTTCACATCTGGATAAGTGTTTTGCCAAAAGCTTTTCAAATCAGGAGTAATTTGCTGTATTCGGTAATTTGGAGCCAGCAGATGCATTAGGACTGGCTGCTTGCCTCGTGCTAAACGTGGTGTCTCGGCCAAGCCGAAGACTTCTTGTATGCGCACAGCCAGCACTGGTTCCTTGCCGATTTCATAGCTGATTTTTATAGAACTGCCGCTTGGCACTGCTATTCTCTCTGGTGCTTCAGACTCGATGGCACGCAATTGATCTCTATTCAATCTTGCTTTGATGACATCAATGAGTTTGCGGCCGCGTAATTCTTCCAGGCTGGTAAGTCCGTATAGCCACTCTTCGACTAAGCCGGGCGGTAGATTGTCGGGCTCGATCTCAGGTAGATCAAGCTCAGGTAGCCATTGTTTGAGACAGGCCAGGCGGCAAATATAAGAGTGGCTTTCGTCATCTAGCAAATCTCTCAGTGAGTATTTCTTTAATAGTCCGGTTAGCAAAATTGTTCCCAGGTTATCGGTAGAATCCGGCAGCGCGACAGGTCTTTCTTCTAAAATCAAGTCTAGATATCGAACCCGGCGGACGGCGACAATCCGATTTTTGTCATTGTCAAAAAAAACTTCAGTTTCGTGTTTGGCTGCCGCTTCCAGCCAGCGGCGCTCCAAATGAGAGGCTTGTCTAACCAGGGTTTCGGCTTGTCCGAGATCGATCAGTTCTAAAGCAAGAAAGAACTCGCTATCATGCAAGGCCGATTCTTCTGATAGTTTGACGCCCCGTCCGCCCGTCATCAGTGCTCTTCGTTCGCCTGGGCGCAGTCGACAGACTCTGTCCGGAAAAGCTGCAAGCAGGATTTTCATTGCTGTCAGGTCTTCTTCTTGATTTGGTAGCGACGGAGCTGTGGGCGCCTTGGTGGTGCCGGCCAGCGAATACAGGTCTCTGGCAACTCTCATCATTTGTCGCGCGGCTCCTCCTAGAATTTCTTCGGCTCCTCCGACGAGGGGATAGCGCTCTTTCTTCGTTTCAAATTCAATCAGGGCGTGTGCTCTATCAAGCAGGTCTGACTGCGATTTATGCCGGGCTGGCTGTCTATCTTTGCTGCGTTTGAAGGGTTCCTTTTCTGACAGCAAAGCGGCGCATAATGAAATCAGATAAAGCAGTTGATTAGAAGCAGATGGTTGTATATCGAGGCAAGCAATGATTAGCCTGGCTAGTCGCGGCTGCAGCGGTAAGCGCGCCATCTTTTTGCCGATATCGGTGAGTTTTTCTTTTGCGTCGATGGCGCCAAGCAGCTTGAGAGAAGCTATCGAGCTTTCGATTGATTTTTCTGAGGGCTTTTCGAACCAATCGAATTCCCTTGGGTCTTTCTCTCCCCAAGCCAATAATTGCAAAACTGCCTCTGCGAGGTCGACGCGCTCAATTTCTGGTTTTTCAAAGTCGGCCAGCAAGCTAAAGTCTTTTTCGCTATAGAGCCGCAAGCATTCACCACTGGCGGTGCGGCCGGCGCGCCCGGCTCTCTGAGTCGCTGATGCTTTAGAGATACGAGTCGTTTCAAGGCGGTTTAGGCCGCTGAGCGGCGCAAATTGATTGATTCGGCAAAGGCCCGAATCGATGACGGTTTTCACGCCTGCGATTGTCAGCGAAGTTTCGGCGATGTTTGTGGCTAGAATTATTTTTCTCAGCGCAGCTGCTTCTGAATTTGCTTGTAAGTTTTGGGGTGCATTTGCTTTGTTCGGTGCGATTGGATTGAGAACCGCCTGCTGCTCGTCCAGGCTCAGTTCGCCATAGAGCGGCAAGACGAGAAATTGTTCTGCCTTGCCCTGGGGCGGCTGGCGGCGATTTAATAGATCTTTGCTTTGGTCTTTTAATATGTTCTCGCCGTGCTCCCTCAAATCATGCTTGCTGCGCTCTTTAAATACGAGCTCTCTGCGCTCTTCTAAAAGGTCTTCTAAAATGTCTTGGGTGCGTCTGATTTCGCCCAGTCCGGGCAGGAAGACCAGGATGTGCCCTTCACTTTGATGTAGCAGCGCCATCGTGTTTTTGGCTACGGTTTCTTCTAGATTTTCCAAGGGGGCGCGGCTCAAATAAGAGACTCGAACCGGATGGTTGCGTCCCGGGCATTCTAGGGTTGGACAGTTGTTGAGATAAGCGCTAATTGGCTCTGTTTCTAAAGTGGCAGACATGACTACGATGTAAAGGTCGTCGCGCAGCTCTTTCTTTACTTGCTTGGTCAAAGCGAGGGCTAGATCGAGGTCGAGGCTTCGTTCGTGGAATTCGTCAAAGACCACCATGGCAATGCCTTCCAGGGTTGGGTCTTCTTGAATTTTTCGCAGAAAGAGGCCGGTGGTGGTGGTGATGATACGGGTTGATTTGCTGATTTTTCGCTCGTGTCTAACTTGATAGCCAATTTCGTCTCCGACTACGCCGCCTCTTTCTTGGCTCATTCTCTCTGCGGCGGCTCTGGCGGCCACCCTTCGTGGTTCAAGCATATAGATGCGCTGACCGCTCTCCGGCAAGAGCTGATCGAGCAAATATGGAGCCACCCTGGTGGTCTTGCCGGCGCCCGGCTCGGCCTTTAAGACAAGGCTGCGCGGGTCTTGCTTGAGCTGGCGGGCAATTTCTGCAAGAAGGCTGTCAATTGGTAAAGGTTCGAGGTTTCTTTCCATAAAGTTCTTTCTCGGCTAAAGAGAGTTTACCCCCAGGGCGGTATACGCAACTAGATTAAAAAACGAGAACTATACGACCGGTCTAGTAATCACTGTTATAATGGAGCGAATTCGCGAAATTGGTATCCTTGCTTGCCAAAGTTGAGTCGACTGCTTTTGCGAGAAAAAGTTGTATCTGAGGTGTATTTGATGATTGCCGATGCCAGAAAAATTAGTCCTAAAGAATTGGTGGATAGCCTAAATTGGCGTTATGCCTGTAAAGCCTTTGATGCCAGCAAGAAGTTGAGCGATGATGTATGGGCGGCTCTCGAGCAGTCTTTGATTCTGAGCGCCTCTTCTTTTGGTTTGCAGCCCTGGAAGTTTGTAGTTGTCACCGATCAGTCGATTAAGGACCAGCTGCCGGCCCACTCTTGGGGACAGCGTCAACCAGCCGACTGTTCGCACTTGGTAGTGCTTTGTCGCCTCGACGAGATGGATGAAGCTTATGTGAATAACTATGTAGACCGCATCGCGCAGACTCGCTCAGTGAGCCGCGAATCTTTGACTTCTTATGCCGACATGATGCTTGGATTTTTGAAAAATCCAGCCGACAAAGGCGTATGGATGGAGAAGCAGTGCTACATCGCTCTTGGGACATTGCTGACTGCCTGTGCCGTTCTTGGTGTTGATGCTTGTCCGATGGAAGGTTTCGATCCTAAAGCTTACGATCGTATTCTCGGTTTGGAAGACAAAGGTATTAAGTCGGTTCTGGTCTGCCCTTTGGGATATCGCGCCGAAGACAAATATGCCGGTCTGAAGAAAGTACGCTTTGATTCTTCCGAGCTAGTGGTGAAAATCTAAGGCTCTCAGTTTGCTGGGCTTGTCTTAGGGTTTGGTCGCTCTAGGTAATAAATGTTGCCTTTTGCCGCATAATCGCCTGCTCTTGTCTGATTTGCTGCTGGTTCACAGTAATTGCGTGTCTAAGTAGCTATTCCAGGCGGGAGCAGTCGCTTCTTTCGCAGTGGCCGCTTAGGGCTGACTTGGCACTTCTGTAGGTGTAGCTGTGCCTGTTTGAGTCGCTGTGCCTGTTTGAGTCGCTGTGCCCGGTTGAGCCGCCGCGCCTGATTGAGTCGTTGCCCCCGCCTGCGTCGTCGCTGTGCCCGGTTGAGCCGCCGCACCTGGCAAATTGACTTGTCCAGGTTCTTTCTTTACGTCTTCGACTTTGTCTTTGAGATTCTTCAAGCCTAATTCGAATTGTTTGCCGCTGCAGTCATCGACATTCATGAAGACACTCATAACCTTCGCCGGCAGAGCGTTTTTGCCTGTCATAGTCCAGACTACATTGGTGCCTTCGAGGTTGGGTGTGAGGCTGAAATCTACATTGCAGGTGCCTTCGAAGGGTTTGATGAAGTCCAGCCTGATCTCTACTTTTGACTGCGGAATAGCTTCTTTCATTTCCATACAGCCGGCTCCGACATTGGCATTGCCGTCCCAACGGTACATTGAGCCTTTACCTTTTTTCTCGCCGCCGAAACTGCGTTGCATCTTTGGATCAACGTTCTCCCAGGGGGACCAGTTTCGCCATTCGTGAAAGTCTTCGATGAGGGGATAGATTTTGTCGGCTGTGGCTTTGATTGAAATCGAGCGCTCAACTTTGAATTCGTCAGGCTTGCCAAGGGTGATTAGCAAAACTGCCGCTACGGCTGTGACTATTAGTCCCAAAATTATCAGAAGCAAGTTCTTCAAAGCTTATCCCCCACCGCTCTTCATCATTGTCTTTGCCGTCATAGCCATCGCTTTTTCTTCTTCAGCATAACCGATGAAGATTCGAATTTTTGAATTTCCTGTTATATCGGCATAGCCAAATTTCTTTCGCTCTTTTTCTTGCAGAGCTTTGTCGCGGTTCTTTTCTTGATCTAATTCGGCATGCATAAATTGCAGTTTGTTTATGAAAGCGGCTCGCAGTTCGGCGCTATTTTCGCCGGCGCCGCCGCTAAAGACTATGCGGTCTAGTCCGCCCATGGCAAAGGTCATGGCGCCCGCCTGGGTGACCAATCTATAGACATAGCTTTCCCAGGTTTCTTGCAGTAAATCGGTCGTTTTTGCTAGCCCAGTTTCTTTTACTTCGGTTTGTTTTACGCCGGTTTCTTCTGGCCCAGTATTTTCTGCTAAATTGCCTGCTAATTCATCGAGCAGACTTTTCAAGTCTGTCTTTCCGCAAAGTCCCAAAATGCCGCTGTCACTGCTCAGCATTCTTTCGGTCTCTTGCGGCGTCAAGCCTTTGGTGCGCATCAGATAAAGCAGGGCGCCGGGGTCTAGACTGCCCACGCGGGTATTCATGATCAAGCCGTCAAGCGGGGTGAAGCCCATTGTGTTATCAAGGCTCTTGCCTGCTCGCACAGCTGTTATGGAAGCGCCGGCGCCGATGTGGCAGACCAGCATGCGCTTGTCTTCTTCTTTATCTTGCGGGAAGAGCCCGGCAATATAAGAACTATTGATGCCGTGAAAGCCGTAGCGCTCAATTTTGAGTTCTTGAGCCAGGTCTCTTGGCAGGGCGAAATTTTTTGCATAAGCCGGTCTGGTGCGGTGAAAGGCCGTATCAAAGCAAGCAAAGTGCGGCACTGCCGGTAGTGTTGATTCGACCGCTTCGATTATGGCCAGGCTGCCTGGATTATGAAGCGGGGCAAAAGAGCTAAAAGCCTTTATCTGAGCCTTGATATCGGCGTTGATTTCTTTGGGTGCGTCTAGATGTCCTCCGTGCACAACTCTATGTACGGTGGCGGTTACCGCAGTTTTTAGGGCTCGTTTGAATTTCTTGTCGAGCATGATATTCAGTGCCGCTTTGCGCGCGATTTCTTGTCTTTCTTGTTCGCTTTCGCCCTTGGCTAAATTGACCTGGGTCTTGAAGACTTGGTTTAGCTCGCCGTCAAAGATGGCTGTTTTGATGCTGCTTGAGCCATAGTTGAAGACAATAATCATGTCATTCTCCCTTCAGTAATTGCAGCACCGGTTGCGCTTCTGTCAGGTCGCTGGCTCGTTTGCCCTGTTTGTCGACAATTCTTTTGTCGGCGCCTAGTTTGAGCAGATATTCGGTTATCACCGCATCATTAGCCATGGCGGCATAATGCAGGGCGGTTCTGCCATAGCTATCGCGTCCATTCAAATCTGCTCCCGCGGCAAGCAAGCGGTCGATAACCAGGCGGTTGTGCATTCTCGCGGCAAGGGCTAGGGGAAGCGTTTCATCGCCGGGGCGCCCATTGGGGTTGGCGCCGCTTTCAATAAGCAGTTTACAAGCGTCTTGGCAAGAATTGGCAATGGCCACGGCTAAAGGGCTGAGATAGAAAGGCGCACTTTCATTTTCTTCTTTATTTTCAGGTTTGTCTTCTTCTTTGGCAGACTTTTTTTGCTTGCGCTTTTTTGCGGCGGAACCTTTAGGGTAGTCGTCAACCGAAGCGCCGGCCGCTAAAAGCGGTTGGATTAAATAAACCTGCCCATCGAGAGCCGCCCAGTGCAGCAAGGTTCTGCCGTTGATGTCTCTCATTTTGACAGCGTTTTTCTCTTTTAAAACTTCTTGCAGTTTGCTCAAGTTGCCCATGGCTACTTCGGCATAAACAGTCGTCTCAAAGCCGCCTTCTTTGAGATGTTCCGCCAATTCTTTCTCGCGCTTCCAAAGGGCGTACTCAAGCAAAGATTGGCGATCCTCTCTATTTTCTGGCTTTAAATGCAGCGCTAGAAGGGTATCGATTACTTTCTGTGAGTGTAGGCGTATGGCATTCAAATAGAGAGTACGCACATAAAACTGGTTGCGGCTTCTTTCAAATTGTTCTTTGTTGTCGGCGATCATGGCGCAGGCTTCTTCAATCTGCCCCCGCTCCATTAGTTTGAGAATCATAAAATTAGGCGGCGCCTGTCTCAGCAGATTTAGCTTTAGCTTTTCGGGCGAACGTATGACACTGTCATTGACCCAGATTGGTTGGGCGTAAGCCGGCTTTGTCATTAATGCGCCGGCTGAAAAGATGCCAAACATACAAGAGCTGGAAAGAATAAAGATGAAACTGTGCGCTTTCAAGAAAATATCCTGCTTTAGTTTGCCTAATTTTACAGTCAGAAAACCCTGGGCTGGTCCTCCATAATACCGGATAACGGCATCACAAGCGGCAGCGCCTTTCGTGTTCTACTTTCAGTTGCTTATGCTTTCCGAATAGCTAAAAATCGCACTAATTGGTACTATTTACACGGTCCATCCTGCCTCTTCCATGCTGTCTGCCTGAACTGGACCGGCAAGGTGAAGCCGTTCAGGTAAAACAAGGCTGTGTCGACCTGCTTGTCAGATTTTCTGATATAAGCTCGGCAAGCTAAGCAATTAAGAATAAGTCAAAAAAACAAAAGCTAAAGAGAAAAGCTAAAAACAAAAGCCAGAAAGAAGAAGCCAAAAATAGGCAAGCAAAGCGGACCAGCCAATAGGTATCAATAGTTATGTTTTCGTCATTGTCAAAGTTATTGCCTTCTCTTTTTCTGCTCTGCTTGGTCTCTTGTTTGAGCGCTTGCAGCATTTTGCCCGGGGGCATATTGAGCGGCGAAAAGAGTGCTGAGCAAGCCGGCGAACACTCAGATAAACCATCCGAGTCGGCCGGCTCTGGCATGCCGCCTTCACCTGTCGTGGTGGCGCCGGTTGAAAAGTCGATGGTGCGCTTTACTGATAGTTTTGTCGGTACGGTTAAAGCTAGGCGTTCAGTGATTATTCATTCTCAGGTAGAAGGCTGCATCACTAATATTTATGTGCAGTCAGGTGATGTGGTCAAAAAAGGAGCGCCGCTTTTCGAAGTCGATATCGCCAAGCAGAAGGAAGCCCTGGCTAGCAAACTAGCTACGCGTGAGTCGCTCTTGGATGAAAAAGCCACGGCTCAAGAACGGCTGAAGTCGCTCTTGGCTGAGAGGCAAGCGCGTGTATCCAATCTTGACTTTATGAAGAGTCAGTATGAGCGCTATCGCGGTTTGAAAGCAGAAGGGGCGGTGGCCCAAGAAAGCGTAGATCAGTATTTCAACCAGCTTAAGGGGGCTGAGGCTGATTTGGCTTCCAGCGATGCTCAGATTAAAGGGCAAGAGGCTTTGATTCGCAAAGCTGAAAAGATGCTCAAAGAAAGTCAGTTTCAAGCCAAACAAGAGGAAGTGCAGCTATCGAGGCACACAGCCCAAGCGCCTTTCGATGGTGTGGTCGGCGACGTGCCGGTGCGGCTTGGGCAGTATGTCGATACCTCCTCCGAGCTCACCACCATCGATCAAAATCATCCCCTAGAAGTTTATGTGTATGTTCCTGCCGATCAAGTGCATAAGCTCAAGCTGGGCTTGCCGATTGAACTGCTTGATGTGGCCGGCAAGCTCATCGGCAGTTGTCCGATTACTTTTATTTCGCCTGAGGTGGGGCGTGACGACCAAGTGGTTCTGGTCAAGGGTTTGTTTGATAATCCGCAAGATAAACTACGCTCTAATCAACAGATTACAGCTCGTTTGATATGGCAAAGAGCGGAGCGGGCGCTGGTTCCGACCACAAGCATTATGCATATCAGCGGGCAAGATTTTGTCTTTGTCGCCAGACCCGCCGAGAAGGGCGGCTTTGTGGCCAGGCAGTTGCCTGTCAGTCTTGGTGATATACAAAACAACTGTTATGTGGTGCTGTCCGGTTTGAAAGATGACGATAAAGTAGTTGTTTCAGATGTGCAGAGGTTGTTTGAAGGGGCGCCGGTGGTGCCCAGTGAGCGCACCGCCAGCGGTGCGGGTGCCAAGCCTGGAGCAATGTGAGTGGTCAAAATAAGCAGCAAATGTCATTTGATCGTCATGAGCGAATTTAAGCATATAACGCGTAAGTAGTAGATTTTATGTTTGTAGATTTTTTTATTAGGCGCCCCATTTTTGCAACGGTTATTGCATTGATCATAGTGCTGGCCGGTGCTGTGAGTATTCCCACCCTGCCTCTGGCAGAGTATCCCGAGATTTCTCCGCCCAAAGTGTCGGTCACTTCGGTCTACACCGGCGCCAGTGCTCAGGTGGTGGAGTCGGCGGTGACAACCCCGCTGGAACAGCAGATTAACGGCGCCCAGGCGGTAAAGTACATCAGTTCAACCAGCGGCAATGATGGTACTTCCACTATCAATGTCACCTTCGACCTCGAACGCGATATCGACTTGGCGGCGGTCGATATTCAAAATCGTTTGTCGGGCGCTTTGGGGCGCATGCCTGAAGAGGTCAAGCGCACCGGCGTGCAAGTCAATAAAGTTTCGAACTCTTTTGTTTTGGCAATCGGTATATTGACGCCTGACAATCGATATTCAAGCCAGTTTTTGAGCAATTATGCCGATATTTATGTGCGCGATGCCCTCAAGCGCGTCAAGGGTGTAGGCGAGGTGCGCATCTTTGGCGAAAGAAAATATTCCATGCGGGTTTGGCTTGACCCCTCCAGACTTTCGGTCAAGGGCATTACCGCCCAAGATGTTGTCTCGGCTGTTTCTGACCAGAACATACAGGTGGCGGCTGGACAGATAGGGCAGGCGCCTTTGCCGGCTGGGCAGATGTATCAGATGAGTGTGCGCGGAGTCGGCCGCCTCAAGTCGGCGGCTGAGTTTGAGAATATTGTCATTCGCGCCGGTAAAGACGGACAGTTGATCAGAATCAAAGATGTCGGCAGAGCCGAGCTGGGCGCCGAAGACTATCAAACAGTGGTGCGCTATCGCGGCAAAGATGCAGTCGGCATCGGTATCTTTCAGCGCCCCGGTTCGAATGCTCTTGATATATCGGAAGGGGTGAGGCGGGAGATGGCTCAGCTAGCCAAGCGTTTCCCGCCCGGAATGACCTATGAATTTGCTTTCGACACCACCCGCTCGGTGAAAGAATCAATCAAGGAAGTGCTGATTACACTCGCTCAGGCGATAGCCTTGGTGGTGGTGGTCATCTTTCTCTTCCTGCAGAGCTTTAGGTCCACCTTGATTCCGGTCTTTACCATCCCGGTTTCACTGATTGGCACTTTTGCCGTGATGAAAGTGCTGGACTTTTCCATCAATACATTGACTCTATTTGGTATCACCCTTGCTACCGGATTGGTGGTAGATGATGCTATCGTTGTTATAGAAAACATCACCAGATTGATGCATGATCGCAATCTTTCGGCGCGCGAAGCCGCCTCTCTGGCCATGCGTGAAGTAACCGGTGCGGTCATTGCTATTTCTTTGGTTTTGGCTGCAGTGTTCGTGCCCGTAGCCTTCTTCCCCGGCACAACCGGACAGCTCTATAAGCAGTTTGCTCTTACTATTGCCATTTCAGTCGCTATTTCGACTTTGAATGCCTTGACTCTCACCCCGGCTCTCTCAGCACTCTGGCTAAAGAAAGGCAGTCATGCCGGCGGTCCCCTCTTCAAGCCGGTCAATTTTGTCATTGATGGACTGCGAAATCTTTATAGCTGGTCGCTTTCACTGGTGCTCAAAGTTAAGTATCTTTTCTTGCTTCTTTTCGCCCTGCTTATGGTGGGCACTTACTGGCTTTCTAAGGCGGTGCCGACTGCGTTCATTCCAGAAGAAGACGTGGGCTATATGATAGTGATTGTCCAGGCTCCGGAGGGTGTTTCGCTCAACTATACGGTCGATGTTCTCAAGAAAATAGAAGCTGTACTCGATAAGCAACCTGAGATAGTCTCTTCCTTTGGTGTCGCCGGATTTAGCTTTACCGGCACCAACCCGAACAATGCCATTGTCTTTTCCAATTTGCGCGACTGGCATGAGAGAGCGGGTGATAAGGCATCGCTAAAGGGGCTAATCGAACGATTACGTGCTCCGCTTGCCTCTGTAGGCGGTGCCATGATCATTCCTTTCAATCCGCCTTCTATTCAGGGGCTGGGCAACTTCGGCGGTTTCGTTTTCGAATTGCAGGATATGTTCGGTACCGACGTACAGCAATTGGCTCGCGTCACCGGGCAGATGATGATGGAAGCCGGGCGGGAAAAAGAAATCACTGGTGTTTTTTCGCCATTTACAGCCAACAGTCCCCAACTGATTACCACAGTTTTGCGTGACAAGGCTAGGGCCCTCAAAGTTCTAGTCATCGATGTCTTTCAAACTCTCGAAATCATGTTGGGCTCTCGCTATGTCAATGACTTCGACTTAGGCAACCGCATCTATCGTGTCTATGTGCAGGCCGACGAAATGTTCCGCTCTAACCCGCGCGACATAGACAAGCTCTATGTGCGCTCGCAGGGTGGCGACATGGTCAGCCTTTCGCAGCTGGTGCGGGTCGAGCGCTCTACGGCGCCGCAGACTATCTCGCACTACAACCTATTTCGTTCTGCCGAAATGAACGGCTCAGCCGCGCCAGGCATCTCTAGCGGTCAGGCCTTGGCGGCGATGGAACGTCTGGCTAAGCGCGTTCTGCCCCAAGGCATGAGCTATGAGTGGACCGGCATTTCCTTAGAAGAAAAAGAGAGCGGACCGCAGACCTTCCTTCTTTTTGCTTTGGGAATCGTGGTTGTATTTTTAGTGCTCGCCGCTCAGTATGAGAGTTTTGTCGATCCGGTCATCATTTTGCTGTCGGTACCGCTTGCTATGTTGGGTGCTTTGCTTGCGCAGTGGTTGCGACATCTAGACAACGACGTCTTTTGCCAAATCGGTCTTGTAATGCTGGTGGGCTTGGCTAGCAAGAACGCTATTCTTATTGTCGAGTTTGCCAATCATCTGCTATACGCGCGAGGGCTCGATAATGAGGCGGACCTTCAAGAACAAGCGGCAGATGAGGCAGCGGCACCGGAATCTCTACCTAAGGCGCGGTCAGTTTCAATCGATGAAGCTGTCAAAGAAGCTTGCGCTATTCGTTTTCGCCCCATACTTATGACTTCCTTGGCTTTTGTCATGGGTATCTTGCCCCTAGTCTTTGCCACCGGAGCCGGTGCCCACAGCAGGCATTCACTAGGAACGGCTGTCTGTGGCGGGATGGTGGTTTCTACTGTATTGAGTTTGTACTTTGTGCCTGTTATTTACTCGGTAGTGAAGAGCTTTATGCATAGGCTCAATCGCGGTCGGCGCCGGCACTAGGCACAATCGAGCGACTTGAAGCCGGTCTTGGCTGCCGAAACTGTTCCTAGCTGTAGAAGCCGGTCTTGGCTATAAAGACTGCACAGAGTATTGAGAAGCCGGGTTAAGATTTCGCTCTGCTAGAATGGCAGAGGGCTTTAGCCCTTCTGGTTATCGGACATTGAGATATGCGTCTTGCAGCAAAGAAGTACAGTGAGAAAATCGGCGACAAGGCTTTCGCTGCAGCGCTTGCTTTGAGTCTTCTCGTCGGTAGCTGGCAAGATTCAGCCGTGCTGGCAAGAAGGGCTTATTCAACTGCTGAAGCCGAAGGCTACACTGAAGAGGCTGCCGCCGAGAAAGTCCCAGCTGAACAACCTTCGCCCGTTAAGCAGAGAGGCGCTTCTGAGAGGCGTTCCGGCTCTAGCAAGCGTAAGAGTTTGCCCAAGCCCAAGGTCGATTCTCGTCCCTCTGGAGAGGTTGGTGCTGACGAACGCGAGCGCACGGGCGATTTATCTAATAAGCCTTCCCAGCCAGACAGCAAGGGCAGAAAAGTGTCGGTTTCGGGCTCTACCGCCGAGACTCTTTCTGAGGCAATGCGTTATGCCGACAATATGCAATTTGCACAGACTACAGCATTACTTGATGCTGCCAGGCTTTATCGAAATCTATCAGCGCAGGACTATACCGAACTTGCCCAGCTCTATCTCAGGGTCGAGCACTATGACAGGGCAAAAGAACTGGTGGACATGGCGCTTTCTCGCGGGCGTAAAGACCCAGGGATTGTCAGTACTGCAATCGATATTTATACTGCTACCGGCTATCTCGATAAGGCTGTGGACTGCGGAACAGCCTTTCTAGAGGGACGAAAGAACAAGAATGTTACTCAGTCCTTGGCTCTGGCTCTGGCTCGCTCTGGAAAATTGCAAGCGGCCTTCGACTGCATAGCAGATGGCTTTAGGCAAACCAATAGCTCACCTTTCGAAGCCCGAGAAGTTCGTGCCGATCTATTGGTTAAGATAGGCGCCTACGGTGAGGCTCTCGATGTATATGAGGGACTAGAGAAAGCGAATCCAGAAGAAGCCTTTTATGCCATATCGGCGGCTGAGATTTTGTGCAAGTTGGGCAAACCGGACAATGCCTTGGCTAAACTCGATAGAGCGGCACGGGTTGCTCCTCTTGATCCGTCTTTATTTGCCTGCAGAGTGACAGCGCTTTCTGCTCTCAGAAAATCTGCTGATGCCGAAGCAGCTGCCATAGAGCTTGTTCGACTGCAACCAGGGCGAGAGGATAGTTATTTATTGGCGGCCCAAGTCTTTGCCGATCAACGAAAGCTGGACCGCGCACTCTTGGCTGTTGAGCAAGGAATCGAAGCGCTCGGAGCCTCTGATCTTTCCAGCGACTCACGGAGAACTGATAGTAAAAGGTTAGCACGGGCGGCTGCAGAGCCTTCTCTTTCTGCCAACAGTTTAGCCCTTAATCATTACGAAACGAGGTTGCCCCTGCGGCTTTTGGTCGAGAGATTCAAGTTGTTGCTCAGCCTAAACAAGGGCAGTGAGGCGCTCCGCCAATTGAGTCAGAGCCTTTCAAGCTTGCCGGGTTCGGTGCCGCTCGAGGTGGCTTTGGCGCAGTCGCAATTGAAAGAAGGTCCGCTGTCGAAAGAAACCATTGCAAACTTGCGCAAGCAGTGTGGCTGGACAACCGAAGCCAAGCTGCTATTGGCAAGAAACGAACTGGCTATGGGGCGCTACCTTACTTCCGCAGCGACATTTTTGGATGTCTACAAAAGAATTTTGCCTGGTGATTCGAGGCGTGCTTCAGTCGGGCTATGGATAGGTTTGTCTTTGGCAATGGGTGGTGAGAAAGAGAGAAGTGCCAAGGCTGTCAGTGCACTCTTTCATGAAGTTGAGAAGGGCGCAGATTCAGGACCGAGCCTTAAGCTTTGTAAGGAGGTTTTGTCGATTGCCACCAATAGCTGGAAAGATACCCGCGGTCAGGAATCAGCCGCTCAATTGCTATCTGTAGAGAATGTTCTTCTGGACGAGTTCTTTACGGGCGCATTCTTGCTTGCCTTTGGGCATGAAGCGGAGGGAAGGAGTTTTTTAGAGGCTCTAGAAAAGGAAGCTCCTGCTTATTCGGATGCCGCAGTCATGGCAAGCTATTTGCTAAAGGCAAAAGGCGCACCTTCCTTGTTCGGGCTCTCCTTGGCAAGTTTGACTAATTTGGGCTTTTTGATTCCGGCCTTGCTTGTCATCTGGACTGCAGTTGGACTTTTGATCTTCATTAGGCGGAGGCGATTGACTGTTTCGACAGGAAGCAATTCTTTCAGAGAAGAATCGACGCGAAATCCAAAGAAGCGGGAATTACAACAAGTTATGGGGCTTGATTCCTCGGAAGCAAGCAAGTTAGGCGAACAAGGAAGCATACTTAAGCCCGGTTCTAAGTCTTCCTGGAGCCCGGAAGAACTTCTCGGGCGCATTAAACCCACTTCTGAAGTCAATGTTGAAGCAGTCGCTTCTCAGGCACCTACCGGGGGTGATAGCCGTTCTCTCGCTGGCAGTTTGGACGCCTTGGCTGAAAGGTACTCAGCGATGACCGCAGAAGAGAATGCTGTTCGGGAAGCCAATGTTTCTGGGGCTGGAGATTTTGCAAGCTCCGAGAGTAGCGAGCGCCTAACCAAAACATTCGGGGTGCGACGCGGTGAAAAGTTCGAGTCTTTGGCAGAAATTGTTCAGCCGTTATCGGTTGAGCCTCTCAATGATGCTCAAGCGCCCCAATCTGTCGAGGTTTCCGCCTATGGGTTCGAACCTGAACTCCAACCCGGTTCACTCAGTCAGAGCGAACTTTGGGCTTCTAAACTAAGCGAAGTGGACTGCAAAACTGTAACGCCGGCGCCACCTGACAAGTCGTTCTTAATTGAGTTTGGCAGTTCTGAAGAAGAGAGGTCTTCAGACGGTTCAATTAGTCCGAATCTTCATAGGGGTGCCGTTTCCGAAGAGAAGTCCCATGGGCATGAGTCTCTTGATGATTCAGTAGAGAGCTCTCTCAAGGAACCCCTCAAGAGTCGGGAAGCCGGACTCAGCGAAGTTCCGCCGCGGTCAAGTGAGGCTGGACCGGAGACTATTGTCCCGAACCTTGAGGACAGTCATGGCTATTTCAAAAGAAAAGCAAGAAAGGCGTTGACGCAAACTGATGGTTTGCGGGTGGGCTCTGGGGTAATCGAAAATTCCAGAACTTCCGAAAATTCCGAAACTTCCAAAACTTCTAAAACTTCCGAAACTTCAAAAACCGCCGAAACTGCCGAAAACTTCGAATCATCAGAATTTGGCTTGGCTCAAGATGCTATGGAGCTCCAGCTAGCCGGTTCGGAGCAATTGCCTTGGTCTAAATCTGGTTTGGGGCAATCGGCTGGCTCTGGGGGCGGCCTTGGTCCAGAGTATCGACCGATCAAGCTTGGCTTAAATGAATTGCGACCGGTCTTGCTCTCCGCTGCACCAAAAGCCGAGATTATTTGGCCCCTCTGGCCGGGACAGCAGCCCACCGAGTAGATGTTCTGAGGCGCCTTGCCGTGCAGTCGGGCTGATAAGCCACGAGCCTAGACAGTATGCCTAAGGGGCAAATAAAGGCTCGTTCGTTAACAGTGACCTTTTTCTGATTACGCCTAGACTAATGAGACATTGTAGCTGTCTTATTAGGTGAGTTTCACTTGATCTGTCTAGGTTAGTGGTCCGTTCTTTGTCGAAAACTTGTGTTCTTTGGGTATATACAGGGGGTGTCTACTCTTAAGGGGTCGTGTGGTTTGAGCAACGACAGAGTTCAGGGTAAAGATGTTGGACCTGAGGCGGCAAATGACCGTAAGCTTTTGAGCGAGCGTAATCTGGCTGATGCAGGCACCTTTTTTGTTCAGTCGAATCAGCATTCAGCTCTAGAGACAGGCAAACTCGCAGATAAAGGCGTTGTGCCTCGTGTGGTCTTGGCTGATGCCTCGGCCGGAATCACTTTCGGTGATGGGCTGAAACCCTCAGAGTCAAAACCTCGAGGCGGAGAGGTTCAGAATCCGCAAGAGCGAAGAGGCGGAAGTATCGATGCCGGCTTCTTTGCCAATACTGTGGAACAATCTGCCGGTGATGGAGCGAAGATAAGACGTGACAGTGCCGGTCAAATTCGAGGGGTTGTCTATGGTGACGGCAGCTTTACCGGCATAGAGCGAGATAGTTCAGGCGTAAGCAGAATTATTAGAGCCGATGCGCAAGGCAATGTGAAAAGCATTGATGCTCGCCAGCCGGATGGAAGCTGGGAAAGTACCTCTTCAGATGGAACTAGCCTAAAGAGAGGCGCACCTAGAGTGGCTGTGCTTGACAATGGCAACATTGAATTTCAGCGGGCAGACAATGGCAAGGACGTTTATGGAACTTCAGGTGGGCGCGTATCTCTAGATGCTCGAGGAAGAGCCGTCTCGAGCGTGGACAGAAATGGACTGACTAGGGATTACACATATAGCGCCTCTGGCGAGTTAACAGCCATGAAGGTTGCCGGCAAGGATATGGTGGTTCAGGAGTGGCGTAAGGAAAACGGTCTATGGAATGCCTACGACAAGGACGGCAAGAATACCGGTAGGCAGTTCGTCGGGATGGTTGGCGTCGATGCGGCTGGCACAGTCCGCACCGTTGATGGAAAGACTGGCGCGGAAACCATACTAGGGCTCGATGGAACAAGAAAGACCGTTAATCTTGAGAGTAGAACCAGAACTTTTGATAATGGCTCCAGGGTGATTTATGATAGTGCCACTGGTTTTCCAGGCAGAGCGGTCTTTAGAGAAAACTCTTACAGGCAGTACGACATTGGAACCGATGGTGCAGTCAACAGCACTAAGTTTTTCAATAGCAAAGGGCTTTTGCAGTCTGAATTGCGTCGTGAGAACGGCAATTGGAATCTCTACGATGGGCAGGGTAAGCCAGTTCCAGTGCCGCCCATTAAGGATGTAAGGGTCGATAACGAAGGCAACATGCGCATAGATTGGCGCACTGGTAGCCATCACATTTTAAAGAATGACGGCTCTGCTCTAAGGTATGACGTCGCTGGAAAACTGCTAGAAACAGAAGGATTCAACGGTTCCAAGAGGCAGTTCGCTTACGATTCTAGGGGTGAACTTTCAGAGGTACGCTTTAAGCTCAAGACCGGTGAGCCGCGAGTCGCCAAAAGAGAGAATGGAGCCTGGAATATTTACGACGGGCAAGGTAAGCGGTCTAGTGGTGACCCTATAGACAGTATCAGTGTAGATCAGAATATTGGCATGATTACTTGGGTTGAACGGAAGAAAGATACAGTGCTGCGCATTCCAATTCTTGGTGATCCAGTCAAAACAACTCTTGATGGAAAAATCGCCAAAGGTCGTAACTAGTCAGCTAGTCTTTCAGCTGGTCCGTAGTTTAGTGGTTCAGCCAGCTGGACGGCTAGTTGGGCAGCCAGTTGGGCAGTTAGTTGGACGGCTGGTTAGGCAGTTAGTGGGGCAGGCAGTTGGGCAGTTAGTTGGACAGCTAGTTGGGTAGTTAGTTGGGCGGCTAGTTAGGTAGCTAGTTGGACGGCCAGTTGAGCTGCTATGTAACTCGTGCATTGAGTCTTTGATTCAGTTCATTTGGCGTGAATGTTTGTTCTGAGAGTCCACTGTTCTTTACCCTAACAGTGAAGCGGTTCGCTGCCTTGAATACCTGGAAAGATTTTCAGTGATTTTGGAACCGACACAGTGACTGCTGTTCGTGATTGTCTTATGTGTTTTGCGCCAACATAGCCACGCTCCAGGCAAGAATCCATAACTGAAATTGATACGGCTTTGCTGTCCCCATGAGAGAGGCTCTGTGCAACAGACAGATAGTAATTCAGATACTTCCTGCTTATTCTTCCTACTGTATTCGAAACAAAGGCAGTCAGGGCTCTGATTCTGTTGCTTAAGTTTTCTGTAGAGATGGTGTCTGTGACTGCTAACTTAGTGCCGAAACATTCGTTGTTTAGGCAGAGTCTGGAACCAGCACTGATTGCACAGTGGGGTCTCCACTCAGTGTTGGACTTATTTTTGCTGTCTTCTGTTGTGTTCGTTTGAGCTGCTCTCGTGGCAAACAGTCTTGCGCCTGTTTCGGTTCTAACTAAATTCTCCAGTTGCAGTATCGAAACCGCTGCCACGATTTGCGCACAGTCGAGACCAGACTTGGCTTGAATTGCATCAATAGTTTCAAGACCGCTTTCAATCAGTTCAAAGACCAGTCGTTCATCTTCAGATAACAATGTTTCCAACGAACTGCCTGTGGTATCGGTTTGCTTTGAGGCTAGTAGGCTTGATGCATTCTCGAAGTTTTCAGCACCGTTAGACTCGGTGGTTTCGTAGAATTCTACATCTTGATATTCATTTCTGACTTGTTCGGATTCTGCCTCTTGGTCACTTTCCGAGCCTTTGCCTTCTCTTTCGAGATGTTGTTCTAGTTCTTCTTCGTGACTTGCTTCAAGCCAGGGTGGAGTCGCTAGGCTGCGCCTTGTGAATAGTCCATCGAAATGAAGAGAACTAACTTTGTCGACCTCAGTTGTTCTAGTTTCTGCAATGGCTGCAAGAATACTCTTCTGAATGTGAAGACTAGAAGAATTTGCAAGCCCTAGAATTGCAGCTAAAAAACAGGCATTCAGCACAGCGTCATGTTGCAGAAACCAAATCGCGGCGTACCAGGCCCAGACATTTCGGACTCTCTCAAAGAAAGTGCCAGTAGATAGGCTGAAGGTTCTTTTGCATTTATTGCACTTCGCTTTGCGATCTGCCGCGCTGATCTCAATATCAGCAGATGCGCAAGTTCTGCAGGCTAGAATTGATTTTTCAGAAATCCGTGCAGTGAAGTCTTGCCAGCAACTTTCGTTATTGGGATACTTCTCTACAAACTTATCCCATACAGATAGCAGGAAATCAGCTTCTTCTTTTGATCTTGACCGTGCTTTGATCTGAGTTCGACCTTTGCTGGCTTTGTTCATCTCTAGAACCCTCGTTGCTGCTATAGGGTAAGACGTGTTTTGGGGAGAAAAAGTTCAACGAATTTTGAAAAAAGGGTTTAACCGTTATCGGTTAAACCCTTTCTAGTCAGTGCAAAGCCGCTACCAAGTAGCGTTTCCTGTCACTGTTCTGCTAGATTAAAAATTCTCGGCTGGTTAATTTATTTACCCACGCTCACCTTGGCTTCTGCAACTTTGGCAAAAAAGTCTTCGCCTTTGTCATTGATTACAATGAAGGCAGGGAAGTCTTCAATTTCGATCTTGAAAACAGCCTCCATACCTAATTCAGGGAAATCTATAGTTTCGACTTTCCTGATCGAATCTTTTGCAAGTCTGGCAGCAGCACCGCCGATGGTGCCCAAATAGAAGCCTCCCCAGCGCTCGCAGGCTTCGCGAACTATTTTCCCTCTATTTCCTTTGGCAAGGGTTATTAAGCTAGCCCCTCTAGACATAAGTAGGTCTGAATAACTGTCCATACGACCTGCAGTTGTTGGACCAAATGAACCTGATGCATAACCATCTGGGGTTTTGGCTGGGCCAGCATAATAGATGGGATGCAGTTTTGTATACTCTGGAAGTTCTCCGCCGTTTTCTATGATTTCTTTCCATTTCGCATGGGCAATATCTCGAGCGACGAGCATCGTACCCGAGAGCATTAGCCTGGTGCCGACTGGCTTGCCAGAAAGCATTTTCCTGATTTCTGCCATTGGTTTGCTGAGGTCGACCTTGATAGATTCAGTTTCAAGGTCGTCCATTTCAACCTCAGGAAGATACTTGGCCGGATCTTGTTCGAGTTGTTCCAGCCAAATGCCATCTTTGTCTATTCGACCGAGAATCTGCCTGTCAGCGCTGCAAGATACTCCAATTCCTATCGGCAAAGAGGCTCCGTGTCGTGGCAGTCTTATTACTCTGACGTCATGGCAAAAGTATTTGCCACCAAACTGGGCGCCGATACCAAGCTCTCTTGTTATTTCCAGGACTTCTTTCTCTAACTCTAAGTCGCGGAAGGCTCTGCCGGTTTTGTCTCCTTCGGTTGGGAGCGAATCAAGGTAGTGGCAACTAGCAAGCTTTACTGTCTTTAGGGTCATTTCGGCAGAAAGTCCGCCGATAACAATAGCTAGGTGATAAGGTGGGCAGGCGGAGGTTCCTAAACCTGCTATCTTCTCAACGAGTAGTTTCCTAAGCGATTGCGGATTGAGAACTGATTTGGTTTCTTGAAGTAAGAAAGTTTTGTTCGCCGAGCCACCACCCTTTGCAATAAAGAGGAATTCGTATGCGTCACCAGGCTCGGAATAAATCTCTACTTGTGCGGGTAAGTTGCTCCCGGTATTGGCTTCCTGATACATAGAAATTGGAGCCATTTGGCTGTAGCGCAGATTGCAGTCGCCGTAAGTTTTTTTGATGCCTTCGCTTATTGCGACTCCATCATCAGTTCCGGTCATTACTTGCTCGCCTTTGTGGGCTACAACAATGGCTGTTCCTGTATCTTGGCACATCGGCAATGTGCCCCCGGCAGCAATCGCAGCATTTCTAAGAAGTTCGAGTGCGACGAAGTGATCATTCGCTGATGCTTCTTTGTCGTCGAGAATCTTGCGGAGATTTTCCAGATGACTTGCTCTCAGTAAATGAGAAACATCTTTGAAAGCTTCTTTCGAAAGCAGCGTAAGCGCTTCTGGCTCTACCATTAGCATTTTCTTGTTCCCGAAGGAAGTCTCTTTGACGTGCTCCTTGGTCAAGAGCCTGTAACTTGTCTTATCCTTGCCGAGCTGGAAAATACTGCTCTTACTATGTGACATGACTCCTACCTCGATTAACTGCAGATGCTTAAAGAGAACAATTCAATTGGTTTTTTCCAGCAAATATCGATTAAAGAGCTGAACCAATTTATTTGTTGGACGAATGAATTTGTTGGACCGAACGAATAAATTGAACCAATTTATCAATGGAGCGAATAGCCAATCCTGGCTTACAAACGGTAGTGGAGGTTTAACACTCCAAACCTCCACTAGTCTATGCTGTTTTCGCTGCTTGCTTAGCTCAGCTCCTTGATTTTTTTATATTGTTCATCTGCTTCTTTTGTGCGGTTTTGTTTGTAAAGAAGTCTGGCATAGGTGTTTAGAAGCTCTTTGTATTCCGGATCTTTCTCATTCAGTTCGTTTTCTTTCATTGCTATCGCTTGTTTGAGAAGTGGCTCTGCTTCAGCTAAATTGCCAAGGGAATACTCGGTTTGGGCTAAGGCGATCAATGCAGATGCAAAGGTCTTTTGAGCCTTCTTCTTGTCCTCTAACCTTTTCTCTTCTGGCTGCTTGCTCTCTCGTGGTTTGGCTTCTTGTGATTTGACTTCTTGTGATTTAGTTTCTGGTGATTTGGTTTCTTTTGAGAAATTGGGAGCAGTTTCTGATTGGTCAAAGTTTTTCAGGTTCCTCTCAGCAATTGCGAGGGCTCTTTTGAGCTTGTCTTTTGCTTCTTTGTGTTCTTCTATCAATCTGTGCTGCGAGCTGTATTCGAGAAGGATAGGCACCATCTCTGGATTGTCGGGGTTGCCAAGCTTTTCAAGGGTGTCGAGGGCTCCATCAAGAGCGAACATCTTGATAAGTGTGTCTTCTTTCTTCTTGTGAAATGCTCGGTCCTTGTCGGTGGTGTTGTCTGTGAGCGTGGTTTGCACGCCACCACTAGTGGTGAAGCTTTCGCCTTTGCTTATCTTTTGACCGTTCCAGTAGACTACTTGGTCTTTGCCGCCCTTATAGCCGAGTGTGTAATTGACCGTGAATGGAGCCTTAAGACCCTTAGGAAGTGGCGCAAACGGTGCCGCTCTTTTCACTCCGATTATTGCTAATTTGTCAGCGTTTTCGTCACCGGAGCTTTTGACCAGGGTGGCTGCAATTAGGCTGCCGTCTTCATTCAGTTCTATCTTTACTGGAACCTGAATGAAGAGTAGCCTTTTGGGTACCCACCAGGTTCTGAGAATTCTAGTCCACATATCGTCGAAGTAGGGCTTCATTTCTACTCCGTCTGCGCTCACTCCACTTTTGCAGGGAAGGGCAAACTGGGCGCTAACTTTGGGGACACCGTTAGGCAGCTTCCCAAATGGAGCAGCTTTAGCTATGGTTTTTAGTGCTAAGTCGTCGATTTCTTTGTCTCCGCAGGATTCTTTCACTCCCAACTCGGAAATCGAACCATTCGCTTCCACCGTAAAGCGAACTACCAGTTTGTCGTTAATTGCTTCGCCTTTCGATTTTGGCGGATTCCAAAGCGGTCCAATTTTGTCGCTTACCCCTTTCATATAGGGTCCGATGTCAACTTTGTTAGATTTTTGGTCTGCCGCCTTTTGTGGGCTGGTTTGACAGTAGGCGTTTGTATCGACTGATAACGCCAAGAGTCCCGCAGTCAGACTAAGGGACAGGTAGATTGTTTTATGCGGGTGAGTTGGCATTTTTGGTCCTGAGTCTTGATTGTGCACTGGAATATTTTTCCGGAAAGCTAGTTCGGTATTCGCCTTTATTCGGCTGGTGAAACTGTTAGTGTAACTGCTGTGCCGCATGAAAAGAGATCTTTGGCTGGAGCGGGGGAGCCCGGCCAGTTGGCATTATTGTCGCTTAAGGGCAAGGCTAAACCGTTATCGGTTGAGGATGTCAACTCCAGCTCGGGCGGCTTCGGCTTAGAGGTAATTGCTATCTTAGCCGGATAGAAACACTTAATTAGTTCAGTTCTTTCTTTCATTCCGCCGATTCCCATTGAATGCGAGCCGTCTGCTTCGATCCTTACTGTTTTTGGGTCGAAACCTTTGCCGTTGTCTCTGATTGTAAAGGTCGAGTCGCCGATTTTAGATGCTCTAATTTCAACCGTGACCGCTGTAGCTTCAGCGTGCTTTTCAACGTTATTCAGACACTCTTGAATGATCCTGAAGATGTGCAAGGTAACCAAATCTGGATAGCGCGGCAGTTCTCCTTGAAATAGCAATTTTGTCTCAATGCCGGTCCTTCGAGTCACTCTGTCAAGTAGGTCTTCCACGCCTACCTTGAGTCCCCATTCTTGGAGTTGGCGGGGCGAATACTCATTTACCAGGTCTCTTAGCTGCCTAACTATTTCGTCCACAATCTCAATTGTTTCTTCGCTCGAAAGTTTTCTATCACCAGACAGATAGCGCTTAAGCATCATCAAGTCGGCAATAACGCTGTCGTGGAGGTCTCTAGCTAGTTGATTCTTCAGCTCCTCTTGTTGGTTGAGTAGTTTGAATAGAAGATTGTTTCTCTGTAGCTCCAGGCGTTGTTCGATGGTGTTGAGGGGTTTGCCTTGGTAGAGAAAACTTTCCGTAGGCTGAAGACTTTGGTTGGGTTTAGTTCTTTCTGTATAGGCTACTTCAAGAACTTCGTTGAGAAGCAACTCCAGTTGAAGTTTTGCTGCTTCACTGGAAAGCTTTGTTTTATTTGCAACCCAGACTAGCTTTTGTCCAAGTTCGATTAGTTGAAATCTGACTCTGAATCGAGAGCCGAATTCTGACATCGTAATGTGCGGAACCTCGCGCTCCGGCACTAAAAAGAATTCTACGATACCAGTTCTGTCTCGCTCGCCGGCTCTACAGCTGACAATTAGAGGCGCCCCAGTCATCTTCCAGCGAAAGTAGCTGGTAGGCAGCCTTGTCTTTGAGCGCATTTCTTGTTTGGAAACCCAATCTATAGGCTCTTGCAATTTAGAGGGATGGCTGAATTGCAGGTTGGTTCTAAATGCTTCATCTGGAAAGCGTGTTTTTACATGGTAGTGAGCCAGCTTGTAGAGTGCAGACGAAAGCTCTTCTGCTTTCTTGTATAGCAGTGCTTTGTCAACTTCGTCCGCTCTTACCAGGGTTTGTGGTTTAAGCGCCTTGTCGAGAAGAATATTGATTGGTTCGAGTTCGCCTTTTTGGGGTGTCATATCAGAAATAATCGTTAGTTTTCGCTGTCAACGCTGCCGAAACCGTTTTGTACCGCCCATGCAATCAACTGTTCTCTGGAAGATAGTCCTAGCTTCAATTGCAGAGTCTCGCACTGCTTTCGGGCTGTGGCCACAGAGGTCAGTCTATGATCGGCGATATCCTGATACTTCATGCCTCTTCCCAGCATGCTGAGAACCTCCATTTCGGCACGAGTGATTTTTTTGTATGTTTTGGTCACTTCGTCGGAGATCAAGCCCGACTGTCCTTCCATCACAGCCGTAATTGTTTCAGCAACCTTAGCCACTCTCTCAGATTTGAGCAGGTAGGCCGATACTCCCATTGAAAGCACAGACTGAATGAAAGCGACTCGGGCCTCGGCAGAGAATATGATCAGTTTGGTTCGTTCGCTGGCGGTTTTCCTGAATGCCTCCAGCGCTGCTTTGGGTCCTAGATTGCCTGGGAGGTGCAGGTCCAAAATAACTACATCAATTTCGGAGTTTTTTTCCCTTAGTAACCTTAAACCGTCATCGCTTGAGGTTGCGCTGCCGATAACTTTGAAACCAAATTGACTTAGTCCCAGCGTCAGTCCATCTAGCGTTGCAAAGTGATCTTCGACGATCAAAAGCCTAGTTTCTGATGACATCCGTGTTTTGAAGGCCCCTTAGAGTTGTTGACGACAAACTTGCACATTATGTACCCAAGAACATCCCACTCAGTTTGTTTTTGTGAAGCTTTCATTTGAACTGGTGGTTTGAAAAAGGTTGTTTCAATTTGCTACTAGATTGGGTTAGAGTCCTGCGCTGCCGGGAAAGTAGAAAATGTCTGTCAAATTCTTGTCAGATGATTTTTGTGGCAGATAATTTTGAGGACTGGTCATGCCAAGCTTGGTTGGGAGAGTAAAGTAGAAACAAGGGGTGTTGTCTGCACCCAAGAGACCTAAGTTAAGGTCAAGTTTCACCAGCTTTCCTACTTGATTTGTTATAACCAGTACGTATCTCAAAGCTAATTCATGGTGGTCCGAGGGAAGCAGTGTCGTTCAATTTTCTGAAAAAAGGCGCCAGTACTAATCGATACCCGACCGATATTTTGATCGGCGAGCTCTTCGTTAAGGCTGGGATTATCACTCAGAAGCAGCTGGACGACACGATCAAGAACACCGCAACTAAGCATTTGCACATGGGGCAGATGCTCACAATGGCGGGCTTGATTAACCATCGTGATTTGCAGGCGGCGGTCGATGCTCAGGCGATGCTAAGAGACAAGATTATCGAGATGCCAATGGCTGCTCGTTGTCTCAAGATTGCAGTAAAGACCGGTGCCTCGTTTTCTGAGCTTGTGCGCGAAGAGCAAGCCATCGCCGACCAAGCTGAGACAAAGACAAACCGGCTTGGTGAATTGTTGATGGATGCCAACATAATCAACAAAGGTCAGTTCGGTCAGGCTATGGGGAGAAGCCTGGCAACTGGTCTGCCGCTTGGACGCATACTCGTTCTGAATAACTCTATACCAGACAGCCTTTTGAGGTTGGCTCTTGAACTGCAAGTGCGTGTTCGAGATGGCATGATTGAGCGTGATGAAGCTATTGATTCTCTTCGCGCTGAGGCGATTAAGGCTGCGGTTGAGGCACCCAGCGAAGGTGAAAGTGGCGATGACTCGTTCGATGGCTTAAAGCCTGTATCCAAGAAGAAAGTTCGCATAGGTGAATTGCTTGTCAAAAGCGGGTTCCTCAACGAAACAGATGTAATTAGCTGTCTAGAGCTAGGCTTATCTTCCGATCGTCAGATTGGCGAAGTGATGGTAGAGCAAGGCTATATTTCCTTTGAGATGCTAAATGTCGCTCTTGCTGTGCAGCAATGTATAGAGGAAGGTCGTTACAACCTGCAAGAGGCTGCAGAAGCAATTAAGCTAATGCAAGCCAATGGACGCATATTTCCTGAGATTCAGGATCGCATCAATGGAACTTATGTTCCTCCTCAGACTACTGAGAGCGATCCCGGTTACAGCATGCATGAGTCGCCTAAATCTTCGTCTACAAAACTAAAGCAGCTCTATGATGGTCCGGAGTTGCACGGGGATTTTTCTGGAGGCAGCGATTCAACACAGTTAGACGAGGCGCCTTCTTTGGCAACTCTCATGCGTTCGGTTGCAGGCGAAGGCTCATTTGATGAGCCGCAGACTAAACCTGAAGATGCTTTGCAAGGGTTTGAGCAGCTTACCGATTCTGCTAATGATGATGCGAGAGCGCGCAAAAATAGTTCAACCGATGACGGTTTAGGTCTTGGTACGACTCATGACAGCTCTGCTGAACGCTCATTAGAAGACCTTCTTGCCTCTGCAGAAAGTTCGTTGGTTGGTATCCAAGTGGGCGAGGGTTCTTTTGAGAATTCCGAGTCGGTAGATTCTGCCACTGAATCTTCTGTCGGAGCTGTATCTTCCTTCAGCTCCGGCGCTTTTGAATCACTTTTGTTGGCTTCCAACGTAGTTAATCAGTTTGACATTGAAAAGGCATTTGCTCTGGTTCGCGAAACACCTGAGATGTTCGTGGATGTTCTGAAACTAAGTGGTCTTCTTACAGAAGTCGGTAAGAATGCTGTTTTGGAATGTTATCGACTGGTGAAGGCTGGAGAGCTTTCTGATGAGCACGGTGTTCAAGTGCTTGATTACTGCATAAATCAAGGGAGATTGCGCGATCTTACTCTTGAAGGCGCCATGCTTGAGCTTGGTTGGACCAGAGAAGAATCCGCAGATTCTTTACCTGTGGAAGATTCCATCGCTGCTGACGCAGCCGCATGCGAAAGTATAAACGAGCTGGAACTCAAAGCTTCTGTTTCGGGCAAAGCAGTTTCCGTAGATTCGATGGAAGCTGAAGCACCTCAAGCCGCCGTCGAGGCTGTTGCAGCTTCTGGCGGAGAAGTGGTTGATGCCGCTGAGACTGGAAGCTTGCTCAGTTTGTTTGGTCTGTCCGACGAAAATCAAAGTGCTAGTCTGGATGAGAAAGCTGACGAGAATCTCGGAAATTCTGAATTTGAATCCAGTGGACCCTCTGCCGATTCTCTTATCGCTTCGCTAGCCACCCAGGCTTCGCCTGAAGCCCAAGAAGCGGAGGAAGAAGCGGCTCGTGAAAATGCTGCGGCATTTGAGACTACTGCCGTGTTTAAGCAGGTTTCGGACAGTGAAGTGGAAGCAGCCGCAAGTAAAGCTCTCGATGCTGATGCCGGCAAGGGCTTTGATGAGGGTCTGTCACTCGATAGTCTTCTCGATAAGTTGCAGGATGAGCCGGAAGAAGCTGCCACTCCTGTTTTTTCAGCAGAATCAGTTAGTGCCGAAGTTGGGCTCTTGGCAGATGGAGATTTGCCGGAAGTGGGTCTTGGTGATCTGATTTCTTCCCTTTCGGAAACTATAGATTCGGCCGTGGGTGGCGCCAACTTACAAGATGAGCTGAAGTCTGCCGTCGAAGCTCAAACAGATGAAGATGTAGACCTGCGCTCACTGTTCTCTGGTCTTGGCGGATTATCCGAGGCTGAAGCTGAACCAGCGAAATCAGCCAGTCTCAGACCAGCGCCAGCCCCGACACCAGCGCCAGCGCCAGCCCCGACACCAGCGCCAGCGCCAGCCCCGACACCAGCGCCAGCGCCAGCGCCA
>JAFLCK010000027.1:0-71824 GCA_017303615.1 Obscuribacter phosphatis (SeqCode) | reverse complement strand
GTCAGTCTCAACAGCAACAGCGCAGCGTCTGCTGCAGATAATACAAACATGGCGAATCCTGCAAGTGGAGTGGAGTGGACCAAGATTCAGGATCTCAATCCGAATGCCACGGCTACAAATAGACCAATAAGGCAGAAATGGGCTGTCGTCATAGGGGCAGCAAAATTCAAAGAGAGCCGGCTAAATGGCATGGACTCGAAAATGGATATTGCCGCAAGAAATTTCGCTGCCTGCCTGAAGGATCCAAATGCGGGACGCTTTCCAGAGTCTCACGTCAAAACCCTGATAAATAGCGACGCTACACGTCAAAACATCTTGAACAATCTCGGCAAAGGCTGGCTGGGCAGCTTGGCTGGTCCGGACGACCTGGTTGTAGTCTTCATCAGCACCCACGGTTTTCCAACCACTGAGGGTAGCACCTATTTGAGCGCCTACGACTGTGCATTGGACAACGTCTATTCAACTTGCATCTCGATGCAAAATCTGATGGATACCCTAAAGCAAGAGGTAAAAACAGATCGCATTGTGATGATATTGGAAGCGCCCTATAGCGGTGCCGCCGAGTTAACAGCAGGGGCCAAAGCACTTTTCAAAGGCAAAGCAATTGACACCGATAAAGTAGTGCTAGGAAAAGGCTACATAATCATGTCTTCGAGCAGACCAGACCAGATGACTTGGGGCAACTCATTTTCAAACAATCTGATCGCGGCTATGAAAGCGAACAATGGTCTCAATAATCTACAGCAGGTTTTTGCCGATGCTCAGGCAAGAACTGAAAATGACACAGCTACCGGTAATCCCTCACAACGTAAGCAAACCCCCGTGCTCAAGAGCCAATGGCAAGGCAATGACCTTGTATTGGGTGCGCCAACTTTAGGTGAAGTGAAAGAGATTCCGGATAACGTTATGAACTATGTTGCAGCTGAGTCTCATTATTTGAAGGCAAATAATTTTGTGAGTCAGGGAAATTTTGACGAAGCGTTGAAAGAGTATGAAGCGGCAGCGACAGTCGAGCCAACTTATGCAGATGCAATTGGAGACTGGGGCGCGGTGCTTGCTATCAAGGGCGATTGGACCGGCGCGATTCAAAAGTATAAGCGCGCCATTGAGCTAAAGCCAAACGATGCACTCTTTAGAGCAAATTATGCAAGAGCACTTTTGAAGTCCGGGCAGGAAGAAGAAAGCATTAAACAACTTGAGCTCGCTTATCAGCTCAATCCAAAAGACAAAGTAATTTTATCGGCGCTAGCAGGCAAATGCATTGAAGCCGGCAACTTCGAGAATGCAATCACCCTGCTTGAGCAAGGAGCCTTTTTGTTTCCAAATTCTGCTCAACTACACGACAAGCTCAGCTACGTTTTTGCAAAAGCTGGCAACTTGAATCAATCAATAGCGCACGCCAGAGAAGCAATCAAGCTCGATCCAAAACTAGTTTCCGCAAAAATGAACTTAGGCTCGGCCTTGCTCACTAAAGGAAACGTGGAAGAAGCCAAAGAAGTCTATCAAGAGACTGCCGCGCTTGAGCCAAATAACCCTGATGCCCATTACTTACTGGCTACGACATTCGAAAAACTTGGGGACAAAACAGCAGCGAAACAAGAACTTACAACGTTTCTTGGACTAGCAAGAGAGAATGATCCGCGCCTTCCCAAAGTAAAGGAAAAGCTCGAAACTCTCAGATAGAGGCACCTCATAACGGGCAGGTGCCAATGCCTAGTTGCTGAAATTTGCCCCTAAAATGCCACTGCCTAATTAGTGAAACTGGCCCATTAAATGCCACTGCCTAGTTGCTGAAACTGGTTGATGACCACCTAGCTAAAAATCGGGACAGACACCATAAGCGGTGAAACAAAACGAGTAATACACTCCGCTTCGGGCTTGCCATTGAAAAGACAGGACTCGAAAACTCTTCTGAATTCGCACTCGTTTTGCAATTGGGGTGAACACCAATCTGGCTCGCCTTTGTGAGGGCGATCAGCTGGAGAATTTTGATTTTGCTTGAATTTTGGCGCTTCTTGTAATGCCCCGGTCAACTTATTTAGCTGCAAGTAGAGCGCCAAATATTTTCGACTGAGCCCAGAGAATAGCCGACGAATATTGTATTTGATGTTCTCACTGAGTTGCTGAACAAGCCATCCGTGATCGCCCTCCGGTGAACAAATAGAGCATCCATGATTGGAACACTGAAACCATTCGTATAATGTTTCGCCTTCTTCAGACTCAGAAAGACTCTTTGTAGCAGCTGCCCCTCCGGCTCGCCCCTGTCTAGCGGTTGTATCTTGCTTGTCTTGCTGGTTGAAATTGTGGCTGCCCTTTGTTGAATGGCTTTCGCTACAAAGACCAACAAAACCGCCGGCGAATGATCGAACAAATCCCAAAAGCTCTAACTCGGATAACTCAGCAAGAACCGCACTGGCTTCAGCTGCCAAAAGCTCAATGAGAGAGTCAACAGTTCTTGGTCCCTGTCGCAATAGGTCCAGTAGCCTGTCTTTCAGGCTCGACGAACCAGCATCAATGACGATACCAGCATCAATGACGACACCAATATCAGGTGAGAAATCAGATGAATTACTATCTGCAGCTCCCTTAGATAGAGGATCGACGGCAATTCTTGATGAATTTGATGAAGCTGCTGAAGCCGATGACAGTTCGGATGAAAGAGAATCAGAATTAATCGATACCGATGAATCAAAGACACTGCCGCTATTTGATTGCCAGTCACCTGCCGCTTCATTTTGGCAATCGTTGGCAGATTCTGAGTCCTTCGAATGGAATAGAGAGCTTAGATAGTCCAGATACTCTTGCCGTTCCTCCATCCTGGGATGAGCTTTTCGAACCGAGCAAACGCTTCGTTTTACAAACAGATCAACAAAGTGAGCTGAGCCAACCTTAGGACCTACACTAGACCAAGCATTTTTCAGAACATGCAAAACATTCCAATAAATCTCTAATGCAGTTGACTGTGATACGCCCACAATGAAACTAAACCACCTAGAGCTTACTATTGCACCTCGTCCAAAGAACCAGAATGCAGCATACCAAGCCCTTAAATTGCATACCCCTTCAAAGAAAGTACCGCTTGACACCCAGCTGATAGCACCGCATTGCAAACAAGCATACCGCCTCAAGTCCGCACATAACTCATTGTTCGTAGATTGACATGACCGACAGATCAGAAGAGTTGACTCCTTAAGTGCAATAAAAAGGTCCTTGCGGCAAGATGCTTCATCTCTGAATTTGCAACAAAACGATGACCATGCTTCTTTAGCCTTCGCTCTATCAGCAAAAGATTTGCGCTTATATAGATCTATGCTCAGCAAAACTCGCAAATTATCGTGTTCGGGAAACATCTTCGAATCCTCAGAAAACCATCTGTAATAGAAACGAAATTTGCGCCTAAAAAGTTCAATCTTTGGACATTAGAATTTTCCGGTTAGATTTAATGCATTATCCTGGTGAGAAAGACCTGCCAAGAAGAGCAAAAGCCAGTGCTATCTTTGATTTCTGGTAAACCGATACAAAGTTGCATCACGAAAAAAAATAGCAATACCGATATGCAACGCCTACGCAGAGCAAGAAAGTTTTGAAGCTCAAGATTCAATCAAAAAGTTCACGGTGTTGCCGCCAGCCGCTATACCAGCTTTCAGCCCCTTCACTGTCAAAGCTATAAGTTGCTCAGCAGTTTCTCCTGAATCCAGACTCGAACCGCCAACGGTGACTGTACAAAAGATTGCGGTATGGCCTAAATCCACGCCAAGATCTTCCATTCTTGTTCTGACTCGCTCGGCTGCAATCTCCGCTCCAGAGCGAGGAGTCTCTGGTAGTATCACGCCAAAACTATCATCCCGACACCGTCCCGCAACGTCGACATCTCGGATACAGCTCAACAAAACCTTTCCGCAGGCAAGCACCACAGCGTTCTCGCCCTGCAATCCATGATTCTCCACCACACGGTCAAGCCTATCTATAGTGACAAAGAGAAGAGAAAGCGGTCGATTATAGCGCCGAGCACGCCTGACCTCATAATTTAATCGCTTGTAGAAGCTCCAGAAGTTGTAGGAGTTCAGATCAAGAAGAGCTCTTCGTTCTACTTCCTCGTCTGTGAGATTCGGGTCTTCAATAGAACGATCTGCAAAAAGCTTTGTTTGTTCGGCTGGTAGTTCAAAATCAGCGTTCTCTGAAAGTTCCCATGGAAACTGATTATTGCGGGCCCTCAATTCAGCAAGTCGGCGTTGGAACAGGCGCTCTCGTTCTTCTTTTTCAGAAAGTCTTCTTTGACGATTCTCAGACATCTAGACACCTGGCTCCAACAGTCCGACCAATTATAATCCCTAATCGTTCACATCAGCGATTTGAAGATTTCGACGAACCAGACTTTGTCCCCTTCAACTGCCAGGCAAAGGAACTTTCAGTACGTTCATCTTCCATATACTTAGAAACCATGTTCTGCTCAACATCGTGCGCCATGATTTGTGTTGAGTCTAGAGCTGGTCCAAACTTCTTCTCGACCGCTCGAAATACTAGTTCAGATGCATCCAAAAGTGACTCGTGAATCCAACAGACCTGATATTTCTCAGTCTCAGCTTTGAACTTTTCAGAAAGGTCCGAATTCTCCCAATACTTCCTGGCAAATTCAGATCGCTTCTTGTATGGAATATAAGTGGTGAGAGATCTGCTTAGGTTCTGATTTTGACCCAATACAAAGTCGCGGTAGGCAAGAGCGAACTGTGCCTTCTGAAGTGGTGTGATAACTCTATACGGAGACTTGAAGAAGCGCGGATCTCGTCCACAAATCCACCCATCAGCAATAACCGCATCAGCCTCTTTAGCAATAGCCTCGACTTCATCAAGCTGTACATCTGCATAGAACTTTGCCGCGCTATCGCGCAGACTCTGGGTGCTAGGCGACATGCCTTCATCCTTAACCACGCAGCCTGCCAAGAGAAAGCACAAAAGAAAGGTTGTTGCCAATAGTCCCTTGTGGTTCAAGTTTGTTTTTCCCTTACAAGAAACCGCTCCAGAAGCCTTTTTACAGCCATGCTTGACAATCCACAATTTCCTGCTCGAAATCAAAACCCAACGACTCACCTAACTGCCTTTGCCTTTATCCCGCTTAAGAAATATCATCGCATCCTAGCTGCTGCCAAACTATTTGCTCTCCACAATTATCGAACAGTTATTGATACTTAGCGAACCCTAGCAAACCCTAGCAAACCTTTGCAAACTTTCGCGCATTAAGGAACTCAGAGTTTTTGAAAAAAGTCGCATGAACTAACGAGCAAAAGTCTTTAGACGCAACAAATGATAAAATTACGGCTCTAGGAGCACACTTTTAGAGACGTCAGTTAGAGCCGACTGAAATGAGGAGCAAGCTGAGTCCTTGACTAGCCCAACCTTTAGCGGCCTACCATTCGATGTCTTACCTAAACTTGAGAGACGACCAGAGAAGTAAAGAGATACTTGGCATAACCCCTCAAGAAACCAGCAGAGAAAGATAGAAACAGCAATAAATTCACTGATCCAAATCTAGAGCCGTTGTCGCCGGGGAAAAGTATGCCTAAACGAAACAAGCCGAATGCAGAGCAGTCCACAAAGTCTGCAAATTCTGCAAAGAAGAATCAGAACGAGAAAGATCTTGCCAAAAGTTCGATGAAAGAGAGCCTGCCGCCACCCGTCAGCCTGCCTCAGCCTAATATGAGCGGAAGTGAAGAAGCCGCTAGCTTGCTACCTGCTGTTGGTTCTTTTTCAGAAGAGCAGATGCAAGATTGGCAGTACAGACCCGGGCAGTGTGTGATGTGCAAAGTAGAAGGTCTTGAGCCGGGCGGCTACACAGCTACGATTCAGAGCAGTGTTCCACCTTCGGAACATGATCAACACCAGCACGGCAAGCCCAGATTATCAGCTTTCTTGCCCAGCACAGAGACTTTGAAGATTGGACAAACTGTGCCGGCTACATTTGTTTGCATGCACAATAATCGAGCCCTGATGACCTTTGCCTTTATGCTGGGAACGACTGAACGCATTCAATTGTCTACGGCACCAGACGAAGAAAACGCCTTCTCTATCTGGGTCGACAGCTACCCTTCATCACAGAAGGCTCGCCGTGCCGTCGATTTAATTATGCCTTCAGTCTCAGGCAAACTTTTCAGAGAGCTGAAGAGCGCACCTGAAACTACCGGCACCCTGCTGCAAGAACTAGAACTAGCTAACTTTACTGGTTGCATAAAAGCTAGAAATGAAGAACAAAAATCACGCAGCGCCATGCTTATTTTAGATGGACGAATTGCTGGAGCAATTTACGGCAGAAAAGACGCCCATGAAACATTTCCAGTAGAGGCGGCTATCAAACTTATCAGAGAGGACCTGCTTGATGGAGAGACTTTCTTGCAAGTCTACGAGTTGCCGAAGGAAGCTGTTTATTGCATGGCATCGCTTTTCCTGGGTTGTCCGATCATGCTTGAAGGCGGCACGCTTGCCGATAAATTCGAGACGACACTTATGTCGATGAATTTAGCAGGAGAGACCGGCTGCTTTACCTATTCAAAAGACGGTACGCATACCGACAGCCTCATTTTCATACACGAAGGCAAACTATTTGCCGGCTATGAAATAGCAGATCAGAAGTACATTGACCAAACTGATGCTCTCATAGATTCGCTTAAGCATTCAGACTCAGGTCAATTAGAAGCCCATCTATTACCGACACAGCTCATGTCTTCGGCGGTGAAATTCGGATACAAACTAGGACAGAGCAATACGCAAGGGAACAACTGAGTCTAGACAAATGCACAAGCAGACAGGCACCCACACCATCGAAACCGGCAAACAATCTCTAACTCTAACGCCGGAAAAACCAATTGAGCTGGACGACTTTCTGGTCGAGCTTGATCACGAAGGGATTGCCTACCTTTGGTTTAGCCGCCGGCAAGGAGCCAACGTTCTAGGCAGAGCAACGCTTGATCAATTGCGAATGATACTCGCAACTTTGAAATCAACCACAGCCGTTAAAGGCGTTATCGTTGGCTCTAAGAAAGATGACCATTTTGTATTTGGTGCCGACCTGCATGAAATCTTGCACTTTGCCGATGAGACAGCCGCGCTCAAGCTCGCCTCAGATGGACAGCAGGTTTTCAACGATCTCGCTGACCTTGGCGTTCCTACTCTTTCAATGATTCATGGACCTTGTCTAGGTGGCGGACTTGAAGCCGCACTCGCCACCAGCTATCGTCTCGCCAGTAATGCGCCCGAGACTCTGCTCGGCTTTCCAGAAGTCAAACTCGGTCTGATTCCTGGTTTGGGCGGCACCCAACGGCTCCCCCGTCTTATTAATCTAAGATCTGCCCTAGACCTAATTCTCACGTCATCGACAATTGGCGCCACAGAAGCGCTGAATTTAGGCATCATCGATGCAGTGACGAGTAGAGATGAATTGCTAGAAAAAGCAAAGAGCAAACTGAAAGAAATGATAGGAGGCGAAGCACCGCCGAGAGTGGCGCCTCAGGAGAAACCTGAAACTATCAAAAAATTATTTGCCACCATGGAAAGGTCCTTTCGCATCAGATTCAAGAACCACTACCCGGCGCCGTTCAAAGCCTTAGAATCGGTCCGTAAAGCTCTAGAATCAGATTTACAAGAAGGGCTTGATTTTGAAGCCCATGCCTTTGCTGGGTTAGCGGCAGGAACAACTTCGCGCAATCTCATTCAGATATTCTTTTCGCAAGATTTCATAACCCGATCGGCAGAACGCAGTGCCAGCAAATTTTGTCCGAAACCGCCGCAGAAACTAGGCGTCATCGGTACCGGAGTCATGGCCACCGAGATAGTCAGAGTCTGGTTGCAGAATATTCCAGAGGCTGAAATTTCTGCCAAAGCCAGTAATGACGAGAGAGCAGCAGAATTTAGACAACATTTTTCCGACTATGAAAATGTCAAAGTCTCCAGCGAAATGTCCATCTTGAAAGACTGCCAGATGGTTATCGAAGCCATTGTCGAAGATGTGGAGAAAAAGCAGAAAGTGTTGGCAGAACTTGAAGCCCATGTTTCAAAAGAATGTGTCATTGCCACCAATACTTCATCGCTTGAGCTCTTGAATCTTGGTCAAGAACTGACTAAAACAGACCGTTTCGTTGGCACTCACTTCTTCTATCCAGTCGACAAAATGCAGTTGGTTGAAGTAGTAAGTCATCCGAACACAACGCCCCGTACATCAGCCTGTGCCATGTCTTTACTTAGCGCGATGAAGAAAACACCACTGAGCGTCAAAGACAGCCCCGGCTTTCTAGTCAATCGCCTGCTCACCGTCTATTTGATGGAAATGGGCAGACTCTGGCAGAATGGCTTTACTTTGCATCAACTAGAAGATGCTGCGGTTCGCTTCGGCTTCCCCATGGGACCGTTTACTTTGATAGACGAACTAGGACTCAATCTCTGTTTTTCAGTGGCCCATGAACTAAGCCGAAACTTTGGCGAAAGATTCAAGGCGCCCCAATCGATGTTCAAAGTCTGGGAAGTTGGACACGCCGGCAAAGTCGACGGGAAGGGCTTCTTTCTATGGGATATGAGCGGCAAGAAACTGGGACCATGCCCAGATGTTTTGTTCGAACACGACATCAAAAACGAAGCCGTTAAATTGAGCCAGTCAGAATTAGACGAATTGCAGAGAAGCTTCCTCATGCCAATGCTTGATGAAGCGGCTCGTTGCTTGGAAGAGAAGGTAGTCAGAAAGCCGCGCGAAATAGATCTGTCTATGGTTATCGGCACCGGATTTCCAGCCTTCACCGGTGGACCACTGCGTTTCGCCGACCATTTAGGCATACCTGAAGTGCTCAAGTCGATTGAAACAGTTTACGCTCGCACGGCTTTCAACCTGGAAAGACGCCCATGCGAATTGCTCTATTCAATGAATGAATCGGGAAGGCGATTTTACTCATCGGGCAACGCCTAAGCCAGGCGACCATCGTATTTTCCGCAAAGATTAGCTGAAAAAAATTTGACATTGCCTTAAGCTGGCTTTACCTTCAATTGTATAGAAATCTAAAGGAAACCTATAGACAGCTCTCGATTCTGCGACGAGCAGAGGAAGAGCTTGCCCAACTGTTCAGTTGTTCTTCAAAGGCTCAGCTAAACGGAGAGGCGCTGCTAGTTTACGGTCGAAAATTTGCGAGTCTTAGTCGGCTTCGCTGATTGCACCGCCCCCATCCCCAGACCAAATGTTAAACCAGCATGGTACCGAGCCTAGCTCGTTATCAGTACAAAGACAGGTGCCGCCAATGGAAGAAATTATTTGCATGTGCTCTATTCCGGTAATCTACGCCATGTCGTTCGGACTAGGACGACTAGTCGACAATGTACTTGAAACTCGCTGGCCGACTGACTTTTAAGCGAAAGACGCCAGAAATCATTTAAATTTCTAGACACTAAATGGACTTGGACTGTCTTTCTAGTCTGGCTTGGCCGCCTTAGTGTGGGCGATCTCTGCCAAGCCATAGTCACCGTGATTAGAGGTACCTATTCAGCTCATATCTTCACTACAATTTTTCCGTTTTGTTTGTTCGACTCCATATAGTCTTGGGCAGCAGCTATATCGTTAAAGTCAAAAACACTATCAATGCGAGGGTTAAACATCCCTTCGGCAATGCCAGTCAAAACATACTCTTTGCCAAGGGAAAAGCGTTTATCATCATGAGTAATTTGAAACATCGTATAGCCCGAAATCTTTAGCCCACGCTTGAGCGATAACTGCAGGGGGAAGTTTGTCGTAGCCAAAGAAAGAGCACCATAAATGAAGATCTGCCCCTCATAAGCGCAAGACTTCGCAAGTGCCAGCAAAAACGGTCCGGCGACGGCATCAAAGATGATGTCGGCTCCCTTACCGTTTGTTATCTTTTGCACCGCAGCCACCAAATTCTCCTCTTCAGTGACAATTACATAATCGGCACCGGCATCCAGTAAAGCTTGTTTCTTCGCCGCGGTCCGTGTAGTAGCAATAGAAAATGCCCCTTCTCTCTTGACTATTTCCAGAGCAGCATAACCAACTGAACTTGAGGCTGCCGTAACTAAGACGTACTGACCAGCTGACACCGCCCCCAGTGCCTTGATTGCACCATAAGCAGTCAGATAAGGCATCCATATCGACGCCCCAGCTTCATCACTGAGAACTTGCGGACATTTTTCCACATAGCGGGCTGGAACGACAGCCCACTCGCCATACACACCATGCTTTGTCTGCGAAAAGCCAGGAATTGTGCTAACTCTATCGCCGGGAGACAAGGAGGGAAAAGAACCTTTAACGGCACCACCGCAAGCAACCAGAGTGCCACAGGCCTCATAGCCGATTCTAGAAGGAAAGGTATTTCGCTCAAGGTATAGACCTTGACGGAAGAGCACTTCAGCGCGGTTGAGACCAATCGTGCTTACCTTAATAAGCACTTCGTCCTCACTCAGGACTGGCGGCACAGCCTCTTCAAGTTTAAGGACAGACGATGGACCATTCTCGTAAATCCTCACTATTCGCCCAGAGCAGTATGAATCTGAGCCTAAAGTAGTAATAGACAAAACTCTTCCCCTTTGAGACCAGCAAATGCCGGCACAGTAAAGATCACCTAGTCGCCCAGGCGTCGCCAAAAGCACACCAAAGATCTAAGCGAAAATCTCAGTAATGACCCCAGCAAAGCTCTAAAATAACCTCTCAGCGTTTCAATCGCATTAAATTGACGAATGAAACCATTCAAACAACTATCTGGAGCTCATTGGCAATGGAAAAGGCGAGACACATAGCAGTCATTGGCAGTCTAAGCATGGACCTGGTTTTGACCATGCCTAAGTTACCGCAGGTGGGTGAGACCCTCAAGGGCAACAGCTTCAATACATTTGTTGGCGGTAAAGGCAACAACCAAGCCCTTGCCATGGCCAGACTCGGTGCAAGAACAGCTATGCTTGGCAAACTCGGTAAAGATACCTATGCCGAGGCAATACTCTCCTGCCTGTCTGAAAATGGAGTGGAATGCCGACACATGCTCAGCGCAGAAACAGTGGGAACCGGCATTGCCAACATCTGGGTGAATAGCAAAGGCGAAAACGAGATTGTCATCATTGCCAATTCAAATGGCGAGCTAAAGCCGTCAGATATAGATGAGCAAGTCGGTATCTTCGAAGATGCCACCCTCTTGGTTATGCAACTAGAGATTCCCCTTGAGACAGTGATATACGCAGCCGAACAAGCGCGGGCTAAAGGCATTGCAGTCCTGCTGAACCCTGCTCCAGCCCCCGTGGGCGGACTGCCGCAAGAACTCTTGAGCAAGATTGACTATATTGTCCCAAATGAGACTGAGACTGAAATACTGACCGGCATTGATCCTAGCGATGAAGTAAAGGCGCTGGCGGCTGGCAAAGCGCTGCTCGACAAAGGAATCGGCTGTGCCATCCTCACTCTGGGTGCCAGGGGCGCTGTCATTGTCGCCAAAGAACCATTTGAGAAAGCTGAAAATGATGCCGCAAACAGCATATTCTACAAGTTTACACCGGCACCGCCCGTCAAAGTGATTGACTCCACCGCAGCCGGAGACGCCTTTGTCGGGGGTATGGCGGCAGCACTATCACGAGGAGAATCGTTGTCTCAAGCAGTAGCAGAAGGCTGCGCTGCCGGTTCTCTAGCCTGCACAAAGGCAGGGGCAGCGCCTAGCCTACCAAGTCGTCTAGAACTGGACAAACTGCTCAAGCTTCCAGCTTAATAGAAGGTATGAAGAATCAGTGGAAAAATCACTTACGGTGTTGTCTGATACTGCTCTGTTTTGTATCAGCCTTTTGTATGCAGCAAGCAGGTAGTGAGCCAAGGCGCACTGACAGAGAGCAGTTTCAGAAATATGCCTCATCAAAGCAGGCAAACGGCGAGGCAGTTAAGGTGTATAGCGCTGGTCTTAAAGCATATGAGAGGCAAGACTTTGCGGAGGCGATAAAACTGCTAAAGAAAACAAATGGCATTGACGATAAATGCAGTGGCGCTCTTTATACGCTCGGTGCAGCGTATATGTGGGAAGACAACTTTCAAAGCGCACTCGAAACCTATACGAAGGGCCTTAAGCTTTGCCCAAACGACGTGGAATTGAACTATAGAAGAGGGTTTGCCAATATTAGTCTGCTTAGATACAAAGAAGCCATTGTTGATTTGCAGAAAGCGCATAAACTAGCCCCCGACCGAGGCGACATTTTGGTCCTTGAAGGGAAGTGTCACAGAGCTCTCGGACAAACAGGCTTAGCGGTCAAAGCCTATGAAAAGGCAGCCAGGCTTAGTCCCAGGGATGAAGAAACACTCTTAGCCCTGGCAAATCTATACTTTGACGATAAAAGCTTCGAAAAAGCCCTAGTGACGGCTCGCACGCTCACGTCTTATTACAAGGACGTCGGCGAAGCTTATGGAATCGCCGGCAAGGCGCTGATGGGTCTCAAAAAATACAAAGAAGCTGAGAAAGAATTTGACCGAGCCATCGCCTGCGGTACAGAATTTGGAGCACAATTTCTAGGTCTCAAGAAAGAATGTCATAAGCTTGCGGGTAAGAATAAATAGTCAGAAAAATCTTGCAAAATCTGGCTTATTCATGAAGCAGAATTCGGGAAGCAGAATTCGGGAAGTAGAAAAGACAAGGGCAGAAGAGATTATCAAGCCTCTAAGACTATACGCGACCATTTTGTTGGCTCAACTGATTGGGCCATGTCTGCTTTCATTTTTGACAGATGAGTTATCGAAAAATTTGCCGGTGATAACGACACTTGCTCATCTTGAGCAGCGGATGCCACTGCCTTCGGCTATGGCTTTGCCTCAAGCCAGCACAAAAGAGGAAGCTGAAAGAAGTAAGAATGCGGCGACAATGGTGCAGGTTCAGGACAGGAACGCTAATGCTCTTTCAAAATTGAAGGCAACGACAAATGCAACAGAAACAGAGAGGGCGACTAAGCTGAAGGCAAGCACCATAAAGGATGCTTTTAAGCTTGCCGATTCAGCTGAGACTCAAGGGCAAGAACAAGAAGCCATATCGCTCTACAAAGACTTGCTCGAACGGTTTAGTAAAACCGATCCGACCAACCCTAAGTTACCTCGCGCTGAAGCCCGAATAGCCAGACTACACTTGCTGAATAACGAATACGACAAGGCGAATACCTACTACGATAGGCTGCTCAAACATCATCAAAGACTTGATGAAGATCCCGAGCTGATGGTCGATTTAGACGACCTCTCTAATGTCTATCAGAAATTTACCAGCAGCAAAGAACATCATCTAGATTGTTTGATGCGATCTCTCAGCATCAGGAACTTTATCAACCCTAAGCATCCTCATCTTCCTGAATCTTATCGATTGATAGCTAACTATCTATTAGGCCAAGGCGACAGCAAGCAGGCGCTTGCCTGGCTGGACAAAGCCATAGCAGTTGACCGGACTTATCCAAGACAGAAGAAATCAAAGCTGGTGGAGGATTTGCAGCTAAAGGGAAATATATTTCTGCAAACCAACAAAGTGCAAGAAGCAGAGTCGGCTTTCAGCGAATCATTGAAGATTTCGGTGGAGAACGCATGTAGTGACATGCTGGTCGGTCAATCATATCTTTACCTTGGCTTGGCACAAATGAAAGGGGCTAAGCACAAAGAAGCCTGTGAAAACTTCAATTTAGCCAAAGGTAGATTGAGACAAACGAGCGGCGAAAGAACCAAGATGCTCTCTGGCTATTTGGAAGCAAGTATAAAAGAAAACGAGAGCCAGCTGAAAGAGCAGACGCGCAAAGCTGGTCACCGCGAGGCGAGGAAAGCGCCAGCTCCTAGAGTGAATAGATGAAACATCGTCCAGACCAGAGTTCTAGAGCAGTCCTTCTCGAAATTTCGTAACCTGGGTTGGTGTTGGCAGCTGAATATAAACGCCCGGCTTGAACTGCCTAGAATTTGGAGCAAGCAAGTGATCGGCATTTAGCTTCAGCAATAGTTCCGCTATAGACAGATCGAAAATCACTTGCCTTGCCACGGAATCGACTGTATCTCCTTCCCTGGTCAAGTACGAGTTATCTGGCTCAGCGGCATTTGGTTGGAGATGAGCTTGAGTGACGGTCTCAGCTTCATCTAGAGAATCCGAGTTTAATTCAGCGTTAGAGAGAGAGCTGGGCGGGTTCATTTCACTCGAAGTATCTCCAGAAAGTGGCTGCAAGGCTACAGTTTCGCCTTCCTGCAAAACATTTTCTACAACAGGTGCCACCCTATGACTTATGTCTACGAGTTCTCCGCCATATGTGCCATCGGGTAGATGCAACTTTATTTCCGGCTTGCTCTTTATAGTAAGTCCGTCGAGAAGCTCTCTAACCAGATCTTGCACGATGACAGTCTTTTCGCCCATATCTCGGTCTGGTGAGGCTTTGTCTTGGGGCTTAGAAGCGGGTCCTGGCTTAGCAGTGGGCTCGGGTTTGTTTGCCGATTCGGGTTTGGTAGCGGAAGAGGTTGGACTAGAGGCGGTGTCGGCTTTGGAACTAGGGGTCTTTTCACCGGCGGGCGAATTTGGATTATTTATAGTGGGAGTTTTAGTGGAAAGTTGAGTGGATTCAACGGGAGTAGCGCCTGGATTAGAGAATGGATTAGAAACTGAATTAGAGACTGGAGAAGACCCCTGAAAAGGTTTGAGAGGAAGTTTCCCTGATGTCTGGGTCTCTTTCGGATTGGAACCATCACCTTTAGGGACTCTGCTAGAGTCTTTGTTGCCATTTAAGAAAAGCAGAACTCGACTGCCAAACTCGCCAAGCTGTTCCAGCCGATTTACGAGAATTTCTACTGCTTTGACCGCGAACTGTCGCGTTACCGGCTTTGAACTGGCATTGCTCTCACTCGGTCTGTCACCAATTTGATTGCCTTCAGCTAAACCGTTCTTCCCTTTGGACTGGAGCAGGCTCTGATCGCTTGCAGCTTTATCGGCGGGTTGTCCCAATGGCTTATTGATGCGATCAATGAAGTTGTCGAATTGGGACGCCAGATGGGATTTCCCATTTACCGCCTTGGAGTCTGAGGGATTTTGACCGATAGAAGAGTCAGAGAAACCGGGGAGAGGAGGCTTAGAAACGCCGGAGGAGCGTTCGCCCTTAGATTGGTTGGGAGTTTTGAGACCATGTTCAGATGCTGTAGTCCTTGAAGAATCTGGACTCAGACCCAATTTAACTTTCCAGTCTTTTAGAGTCTGAGAGGGGTCAGAAAAAACAGTAAAACCAAGAATTCGAGGAGGGGCAACTGCAGTTTCTGACTTGGAACCGAGTCTGGATTCGGCAGGGTTCGAGGACTCACAGAAATTTCGGACGAAGCTCTGAAGTCCTTTTGTGTTTTCCATAATTAGACCAAGCGGTCCATCGGCGCCACGCATTTCTTTCGGGAGCTCGAGGCGAACCGAAGGGCTGGCGGAGGGCTGGAATTTATCATTTTTGGGCGAGGCTTGGTCGAGAAACCGATTGGTTTCCTTAGTCAGAAGCATATCGTTATTACTTTCCAAGCGTTTCGCGTCGCCAGACAGTTCTGTCCGAATAGCCTTACTAATTGGACCTTCTGTGACCGAATTCCCCTTTGACCCAAAATCCCTGTTTTCTAATTTTTCTAATGTCGGCAGCTTTTCAGAAGAAAAATCTACTCGATGATTTTGGAGGTCATTTCGGGGTACAAGATTAGCAGACCCATTAATTCCGGAAGATTCCCGCTCAACGAACTTGGATTGTTCAGACTGAAAAGCGCCTCTATCTCTCGACGGGACTCCCGCACCCGCATCCAGCGCACCAGCCTTCCTTGCAGCAGAATCTGCCTGCTCTGTATCAGTCATACGCTTCTCGCTTTTATCGGACAAAATTGTTCTGGACGGTTCGGAAGGACTAGCTTGCGGAGCGCCTGGTAGAGATGCCCTCTCATGATTCTCTGCTTTGTTGGGTAAGGGTCCTGCGGCCAATGACTTATCTAGAAGTTTGGGTCCAGAAGTCTCACGACTGTCAGTAACTGGTGAATCTGACCGACTGGGCAAAGGCTGACCACCTCGGTCTGCATTTTGCCTTGAAGACTCTGGATTTGTTTCTTTAATGGGAGGAACGGCCCCGGGTTTGACACTCGAAGTTGACACTTCACCAGCCAAAACAGGAACCGAACGCCTGTCAGGACCAGGCACGTTGTTGGTGGGAGAGGAATCAGCTAAACTCTGACTTATAGGATCTTTCGAAAGCTGGGCTTTGGATGTTTTGGCGGCATCCGGAGAATCAAGAGAACGAATATCCTTGTTACTTAGAACCACTTTGTTATCCGCACTAAAGATCCCTGAGAGATGCTCACCAATTGGTTTAGATGACTCTTTAGCGGGTGGTTGGGCAGAATAGCCTTCTTCTGTAGGACCTTTCTGTTTGTTCTCCTCGTCGAAAAAAATTCTCTCAGAGATACCTGAGAGATTGCCAACTGAGAGCTTTTCTCCATCATCAGTTTCAGACATTCAACGTTCCTTACCGCCAAGACAAGTGTTCACATAACTATCTCGGACGGACGGATTCAATTCAGCAGCTCTTTTCAAATCTGAACAAACTAACTTTTGATCCTGATTCAAACTCTTCATAGCCATACCCCGATTGAAATACAATTCTGCCATATCGGGGAAACGCTGGAGATACTTAGTCGCAAACTCAATACACTCTCTGTTTCTATTCATCTTTCTAAGGCAGAGAGACTTCAATCCCAAACTTTCAATACTTCCTTTCTCGAACGCTTTATCCAAGAAACGAACTGAATCTTCCCATTTCCCTTCCTTAAATTTGAAGTATCCTTTGAAGTACCAAACAATTGCACTATCCAGACCGATATTTACGGACTGATCGCAAAGTTCAGAAGCTTCCAAGTCTCTTCCTAACAAGTGCAATCCTGCGATCTTCTTCTCCGTAAGCCTTATATTTCCTGGCTCTTTCCTGAGCATCGCGTCAATCTCTACCATTCGCCTCTCTACCTCAGCACTAGAACGACTCTGGCACTCAGCCTTTGGAAAAATTCCAAAGAAAATGAAAATATTCACCAAAACGCAAATAACTCTTTGAGACCTTTGTCTATTAGATTCGACTATCAATGGACAATATCCTCAGCGCGCTAGGCACAGGCAGAGCGATCAAAACCGACGTCCTCTCTCGTGACTCAAACTCGATAAAATCATTACCTGAATTTTGCATGCCTAAACAAATCTTCTGTGAGCCAATTAATAAACCTCTTTGCTCTGGAGTTAGTTTTCTGACTATCTGACCTGTCCCAAGTTTAGTAGACAACCAGAAAATTACGAAGCTGCTTTAACTGACCAGTACTCATTGTCAAATTCCTCAGGTGCTTTATACCCAAGTGAGCTGTGAAGTCTTCGCCTGTTGTAGAAGATTTCAATGTACTCAATGATCTCATCCTTTAGGGTGGCTGAAGGTCTCAGACAGTAGATATCTAGTTGCTGCTTAAGTGTGCCGAAGAATGATTCAGTAGGAGCGTTGTCCCAGCAATCACCTTTACGACTCAGACTCTGTCGCAGCCGGTGACGCCAGAGAATAGTGCGTAATTCAGTGCTTGCATACTGAGAGCCGCAATCAGAATGAACTAGAGGATGAGTTCCAGGGCGCCGGCTTAGAGCGTCCTGCAAGGCATTGCGGACTAGTGAGGCTCGCATATGATTAGCAATAGACCAGCCAACAACTTTTCGAGAATAGAGATCTATCCAAACATAGAGGTAGAGCCAGCCTTCTCTTGTTCTCAAGTAGGTCATATCACTTGTCCAAACCTCATTGGGTTTAAGCGGACTAAACTTTCGATTGAACTTACTGGGCGCGACTATTTGGCTATGGTTGCTATCGGTTGTCTTCTTGTAACGACGAATGCGCTTGGGGCGAACCAAGAACCCAGCGACTGCAATGAAATTTGTTGGAGAGGAATCAGACAGACTTTGACTTATAGGATCCTTCGAAGCCTGGGCTTTGGATGTTTTGGCGGCATCCGCAGATGAGGGAGAACGAATTTCTTGGTTAGGGATTGTTCTCTGGTTAAAAGTGGAAGTCTCAACCGCTACAGAATCAGTCAATTCAGACTTTTGATTGTGTTGCAACTGAACTGAGTTTAACGAACCTGAATGAACTGACTCACTCCGGAAATTGTCGTCAGATATCTGCTCAGTTTTAGTTTGCCAAAATCACAACAGACCTACCAGAATCAACAATCGGCGCTATAAAGTCGCCGTTAGAATCATTCTCCTGAACCATCTAGTTTTCCGGCTCCTCTAGACAGTTTTTTTCATAGTTGTTCTTAAAGCGAGGTGCCAAATCAGCAGCCTTCTTAAAATCTGCGCAAACCATATCCTTCGAATGCTTTAGATACTTTCTCGCGTAACCTCTGGAATAATAGAGAGCAGCAACCTCAGGGTGCCTTTGAATAGCTTTTGTGCTGAACTGAATACATTCATGATATCGTTTCATCTGAACTAAACATGCAGGCAAAAAATCTAGACTTTCAATGAAACCGCAGTCATAAGATTTCTGAAAGTAAGAGTATGACTCTTTCCACTTATCTTCCTTAAACTTGCAAAAGCCCTTAAAGTACCAAAGATAGCCGCGTTCACTATTGGTCTTTAGGGCCTCGTCACAAACTTGAAGTCCCTCTTGCAGTCGCCCCAGAAGCTGCAACGTAGCGACTTTGCTCTCAAGAGCCCTGATATTTCCAGGCTCTTTTTTGAGAAACTCATTTATCTCACCAAGCTTCTTCTCAGTATCTTCCTTAGAATGGATCTTTGCTTCTGCAGCTTCAGCACTTATCCAAGACTGACAAAAGGTAGCAAAAATAAAGAAACCGATTTGAAGAGAAAGCATTCTGGTATGAAATCGCAAGAGCCATTACCCCGATGCTTCCTAGACTTCTACAAACTCCAATATACCGTATCAAGGCAAACTTTCACTAGCCCTCCCAATGACCTGTTCCAAGTTTAGTAGACAACCAGGAAATTACCAAGCTGCTTTAACTGAACAGTACTCATTGTAAAAGTCCTCAGGTGTTTCATACCCAAGTCCAAGTGAGCTGTGAACTCTTCGCCTGCTGTAGAAGATTTCAATGTACTCAAAGATCTCATCCTTTAGGGTGGCTGAAGGTCTCAGTCTCAGGATGTAGATATCTAGTTCCTGCTTAAGTGTGCCGAAGAATGATTCAGTAGGAGCGTTGTCCCAGCAATCGCCTTTACGACTCATGCTCTGTCGTAGCCGGTGACGTCAGAGAATATTGCGGAATTCAGTGCTTGCATACTGAGAGCCGCAATCAGAATGAACTAGAGGATGAGCTCCAGAGTGCAGGCTTAGAGACACATGATTAGAAATAGACCAGCCAACAACTTTTCGAGAATAGAGATCCGCAGGCGCGTTATTTGTTGAAAAGGAATCAGCTAAACTCTGTCTTATAGGATCTTTCGAAGGCTGGGCTTTGGATGTTTTGGCGGCATCCGCAGAGGCGGGAGAACGAAACTCTTGGTTAGGGCTTGCGACACTAGCATTACTTGCTGAAGTCTCCGGTCCAAGCTCCCCAGCTGGTGATTTCTCCGACGGGGGCAAAGCGGCATCAGATTGAGGACTTGAATCATTTGGACTTTTTGGATTATCGAAAGACTTTCCTACGTTCGAGTTGGCAGTTGATTCAGCCAATAAACCCTCGGAGATTTCACTAGCATCAAACCCTTCCTTCATTTGCTTGAATCTTCCTCAGAACAGCTTTTCCGATGGACATCGATAAGTGATGGATCTAGCTGCGCAGCCTTCCACAGATCTGCACAAACCAATGTCTTTGACTGCTGTAGCGCTTGCCTAGCAAGCCCCCTACCCAGGTAGAGGATGGCATCATTTGGATATTGCTGAATTTTCTCATTGGTAAACTTCAAACACTCCTCGTGCCTACCCAACCTTCGCAGGCAGTAAGCTACAAAACCAGCACTACCCGATTCGCCCATACTCTCAGCTCTTTTGAAAAGTGGTAAAGCCTCTGACCAATTTCTCTCCTTATACTTACAAAATCCCAAAAATCTCCATATAAAGGGTCTATCGACACCAGCCTTCACTGCGCTCTCACAAATCTGCTCCGCCTCGCTTCTTCTACCTAGAACCTCAAGCGTAGCCACCTTGCTTTCCAACATATCCATATCATGAGGATTCTTCTTTAGCCGCAGTTCAATCTCAACAAGACTCTGCTCAAGCTCAGATTTTGAATACTTCTTCTTTTCCGCTAGCACAGCTGAAGGTAAAGAAAGGCAAACGAATAGAAGCACAAGGCTGAGACTCTTTAACTTTGAACTCAGTATCCTAATCAGCAACTAACTTCATCCTCCAATGGCGTAAGTTTTCATGTCAGAATACTATAACTGACTCACTTAACTCAGTAGATGACTCAACTTCAAATCATTCGTTCTCTTTCAAGCCTCCTATCCTCACACGACAGCTGTGAATCATCTTCAAAGGTTTAAGATGCCTATGCTCGAAGACTTGAAACGACAAACAAGATTCACTTGCCACTGGGGGTACGGGATTACCTAAGCCTCTATTCCTGAAGATTCCCGATCTGCGAACTTAGATTGTTCAGACTGAAAAGCGCCTCTATCTCTGGACGAGACGCCAGCACCCGCATCCAGCGCACCAACGTTTCTTGCCGCAGACTCTTTAGGCTCGGTATCAGTAATGCGCTTATCACTTCTATCGGCACAGCTTATTCTAGACAGCTCGGATGGACTAGCTTGTGGAGCGCCAGCTACTGATGCTCTTTCTTGATTCTCTGATTTATTCGGCAAGGGTCCAGATGCCAATGACTTATCTAGAAGTTTGGGTCCGGAGGTCTCACCACTATCTGAAACTGGTGAATCTGATCGACACGGCAAAGGCTGACCACCCCGGTCTGTATGCTACCGTGAAGACTCTAGATTTGTTTCTTTACTGAGAGGAACAGCCCCGGGTTTCAAACTCGAAGTTGACACTTCACCTGTCAAAACAGGAACCGAACGCCTGTCAGGACCAGACTGCGTCTCAGTTTGTTCCGAACTTGCCAGACTCTGACTTATAGGGTCTTTCGAGGGCTGCGCTTTGGAAACTTTGGTTGGATCAGATTGGTCCAGGGGACGAAGATCTTGGGTTGGCTGAGCAACTCTATTCTCTGAACCGGTAGTGTCCGTCCTATTCGCGAGGCTCAACGGGTCAGATGGTCTTAAACCGCTTCTATTGGTATCGTTCTGGGATATGGATGTCTTATGGCTTGCATCCTCTGGGAATAAAGCTCCGGTTAAGCGCTCTGAAGCCAACTTTCTTTCTCTCGATTCAAAGTCGACAAACTCATCATCAGAAGAATCCATCTACTTATTGTCAGCCTCCAGGCAAATCTTCTCGTATCCCTTCAAAATACTTTCTTCTCCTGGCGCCAGTTCCAAAGCTCTTCTCAAATCCAAGCAAACCAACTGCTTCGACTGCTTCAACGCATGCCGAGCAAGTCCACGAATAAAGAACAGTCCAGATTGATCATGCTTTCGATCAATCCATTTGCTAGTAAACTCAATACATTCCGAAAACTTGCCCAATTTGCGGAAACATATAGCTTCAAGAACTAAGCCATCAAAATTTCCGTATGTAGATGCTTTTTCAAAAAAAGTAATCGCATCGAGCCATCGACCTTCAGTATACCTACAATACCCCTTATTGAACCACAAGAACCCTCGGTTACTCTCGATCTTGAGAGCTTCGTCACACAGTTCATTTGCTTCTCGAGTTCTTCCCAAAAGGTTCAAACCAGCGATTCGTCTGTCTAGAGCCGCAATGTCCTTTGGATCTTTCTTAAGGATTCCCTCAACCTCGGCAAGTTGCTTCTCCACTTCCGCAGCTGAAGGAGCTTTTGCTTCTACAGTGCTAACTGTGCCAACAATCAAATAAGCCACTGCCAAGATACAGCATGAATCGGAATAGAAATTCACTCTGAAATCAAATAGCAAGCACTCGATCCCCAAAATATCCAATTACTTCACTGAACTCCACTATACCTCATTAAGTCAAGGTTGCTCCATCCCCGTATTGGAATCGGCTCAGACTCGCCGCAAAACGAAAGCATCAATGGCTTCAGCATCAAGAGGAGTGAGAATATAATATTGACAAAAGAATGCACCCTAAATGTGCAATCACACAGCCATAATTAGCGGATCATCAATCAATCAATCAATCAATCAATGAACCGGACTTCTTCCAAATCCTCCGGTATTCGATATACAAAACACTCCTTTAGTACACTACATGGACTATAAAGACTTACTTCAGCATCGTCCCAAGTCTCAGAGAACTATGGAGCTAATAAAGGAAATACGGCTCCTCGGTCAGCTGTCAACAAATTGACAAAGCGACACATCAATTTAAGACAACAGCTTTAAGCTCAATCAAAACAAAATCATCAATCCGAATCATCAGAATCCTGGTTCAACTTATCGGCACCAGCAGCACCAACCCCTGCCGCACCGGCAGCACCCACACCTTCGCTTGGGCGCGCAGACTCTTCGGGTTCGGTACCGGTCGGTCTTCTCGCCGGCTGCGGGAACGAGAGATTTATCTTGTAGTCATCAGCCATAACCAGCTTGGCACTGTAAGTGCCAGACCCAGACTTCTTCGGAAAGCCCTCGAGCACTTCAGTAGATTTATTGTCGAGTAAGTCCTTTATGCTTTTGGCATCTATTTCTCTACCGTACTGGCGCCGCCAGATGGTAAATTTGCAGCCTTCGCGCCAACGGCTGCAACCAAGTGCTTTAGCAGACAAGCGCAGTTTGCCATCGTGACATTGCGGGCAAGAACCAAAATCAATCGCGGCAGAGCCCTCACCCGCAGCGCCACCATACCCATCAGAGGAGACACCACCTGCGGTGCGATAATTCTCGCCAGCATAACCAGCTCTGCCACCGGCACCGCCACCGCCATTGCCGCCGGTCTTTCTCGCCGATGAGCGCTCATCGCCTTCACCGTCACCGGTATCAAATGAGACTTCTACCTTGCCCTCTTCGTTAACAACTAAACGAGCATCATAGGTGCCAGAGCCGTCCTTCTTCTTGAAGCCTTTGATTACTTTGGTACAGCGATTTTCTACCAGATCCTTAATTTGGGCATCGGTGAGACTCTTCCCTCTCTGCTCGCGCCAGATATTGAATGTGCAACCTTCTTTCCACCGATTGCATCCAGCCCCTTTGGGCGTAGGTCTCACGACGCCGCGCTTACAATGAGGACACATACCGATGCCGGTACCGGCTTTGATCATAGCTTGACCGGCGGATGCAGCCACATCAGGCAAAAGCGCTCTGACAAAATCGGCTATACCTTGATCGAAAACACGGCTCTCAAGCTTCCCGTCCTGCATATCGGCAAGTTTCTGTTCCCAGTTTGCAGTGAGGGCAATATCTTTGAGATTCTGGTGCACTTGCTCAATCAAAGTTTTGCCTTTCAGGGTAGGCAAGAGACTCTTCTTTTGCCTCTCTACATAGCCTGTCTGCAAAAGGCGTTCAATAATCGCCGCTCGAGTAGCCGGCGTGCCCAGACCCTTCTGCTTCATATAGCTAGCCAAATCTTCGTCGTCTAGTTCTTGACCGGCGTTCTTCATTGCAGTCAACAAGCTGGCGTCGTCGTAAGGCTTAGGCGCAGATGTCTTGCGCTCTTTCAGTTCAACCTTATCCTTAACCAGCTCATCACCGACGTTAAGAGCAGGCAGCTCCTGCATCTCATCGTCATCGTCCTTTGAGCCGCCTTCCTTCGAATCTTTGCCATCTTTATCTTTGGTCTTCTTCTTAGCCTTAGCTTCCTTGCCGTCTTTACCTTCCTTAGACTTAGGATCAACGACAGTCCAGCCCTCATCTCTTATCACCGAGCCCTTCGCCCTAAACTTGTGTTGACCGAGAGCAATCAGCACAACCGTCTCATCTCGCACTTCCGGCGGCAAAAAGATAGACAAGAAGCGAGCCACCACAAGCTCATAGATATTCTTGAGTTTATCGTTGAGATTAGCAGGAGCTTGATTGAATGTTGGAATGATGGCGTGGTGGTCGGTTAACTTCGCATCGTCAACATAAGCTTTCGAGAGCTTGGGCTTCAACAAACTGGCGGTGATGGCACCAGGTACGATACCTTCTTTTTTAAAGGCATCTTTCACCTTTTGACTTGTGATTGGCGCCTTCAAAAGAGAGGAAACTATGCGAGGCAGCTCATCAACCATGTCATTGGAGAGATGGCGAGATTCAGTCCTTGGATAAGAAATGAGCTTTTCGCTCTCGTAAAGGCTTTGAGCCAGATTGAGAGTCTCTTGGGCTGTATAGCCGAAGCGTTTATTTGCTTCTTTTTGCAGAGTGAGCAAATCATAGAGAGCCGGTGCCTTCGACTTCTTTTCGCTATTGACGACAGAAAGAACCTTGCCGGTCTCGATCGGCTTGGTGTCTTTGACCACCTGCTCTGCCAGTTTCTTATCTTTGATTTTGGTCTGGGGGTCGTTGCCTTCAGTTATGTAGCGGGCAGTAAAGCCTGGCTGGAAGGCAGCGAAGATCTCATAGAAAGGTGTCGATTGAAAGTTATCTATGGCTTTCTGTCTTTCGACAATCAGCGCCAGAGTGGGAGTCTGCACACGTCCGATGGTGCAAAGTTCACGATTGATAGATGTATAGGCGCGGGTAAAATTCAAACCCACCACCCAGTCGGCATGAGCCCGGGCACTGGCGGCACTGGCTAAATTGTCGAATTGGCTTGATGGTTTCAGTTTGGACAGCCCATCTTTGATGGCGTCTGCGGTGAGCGAGCTAATCCAAAGACGTTCCACTGGTTTCTTACAGGCAGTAAGCATATAAATGAGCCGAAAAATATGCTCACCTTCGCGTCCGGCGTCAGTTGCGCAGATGATCGAATCAGTTTCTGAGGCAAGAAAAAGTTTCTTGATTATATTGAACTGCGAGCGCGACTTATCAACTACGCTGTACTTCCACTGCTCTGGAATCATCGGCAGTTGTTCCAGACGCCACGGACTGCCCCAGGCTGGATTCATTTCCTCCGGCTCTGCCAAGGTGACCAGGTGGCCGAAGGCATAGGTGACGGCATAACCGTTACCTTCAAAGTATCCGTCTTTCTTTGTCTTGGCACCCACGACACTAGCGATGTCGCGAGCAACCGACGGCTTCTCGGCTAGAATAACCTTCATATATACACCAAGTAAGGCAAGGCGACCGGTTAACAGTGATACTTTAAAACATTAGCCGCGCTTTTCAAACGGCCCAAAACGATAAGCTACGCATATTCAATAGATAAACAAAACATACAACTATCACCCATCCAACATCAGTATGAACCTTGAAATTTCTAAAGACCTAACAATAGAACTCCCCTGGTCTGTCAATGGCACCCTGTTTAAGCCAGCAAGAAATTCTGAGCCCAAGGCTCTTCTTATCTTGGTGCATGGTTCCGGTCCGCACGGTCGTGAAGAACAGGTCGGCGGGGTAAGGGTCTTTTCAGATCTGGCGGCAGGACTAGTTGAAAGGATTAATCTTGCTGTATTTTCATTCGACAAGAGAACCTTCACTCATCAAAGCCGCTTTGCCGCCCTGCCGGAAGAAGAGATCACCGTCTTTAACGAGACAATCGATGAAGTACTGACGCTGGTCGAGCATTTCCAAAGCCAGTATGAACAAATAGCCTTGCTTGGTCACAGCTTGGGCGGCAGTTGTATCCCCTATCTTCTCGCAAATAGCAGTGCCAGTCTGGGAATTATGCTAGCGGCGTCTTATTCGCCCCTTGAAGATCTGATCATCAGACAAATGCGCTATCTACTCAAGTATGCACCAGAGTCTGGGCTCACTGAAACTATAGTTGAGACCACAGCAAAGCAAGTCGAAACTCTCAAGTTACTGATGGCAGGCAGCGGTGATAACGAGGCTAGAGCTCAAGCTCAGAGCGAGGAAAAGCAGAAACGCTTGTCCTCAGAGCTTCCGCTTGGTCTTCCCCTGCCATACTTTCAATCACTGCATAAACTAAATACCAATGCACTGGCAAAAGCATTAGATAAGCCTGTTCTCTTGGTGCAGGGAGAAAGAGACTATCAAGTCAACATGGATGAGTTTGAAGCCTGGAAAGAGCTTTTGTCTGCAAACCCTAACTTCACATTCAGGTCTTATGAGAAACTCAACCATCTCTTTGTAGAAGGTGATATCGGCGCCTTATCGGTGCCATCGGAATACGCTCAGCAGGCAAACCTGCCAGCCTATTTACTCGACGATATCGCCGACTTCCTCAAAAAATCACTCAAGCTCTAGGCGCTGCAGCTCTTGAGGCTAGCCTTCAAACACGATTCTATTTATATTTCTATTTACCGTCGGCATTGCTGGTAATAGCAAGCCGCATCGGAAGCAATGGAGCCTGATCCTGCAACTTGAATTCTCCCTGGTCATAGACCAAACCAAGCTTGTTATATAACTCTTGCAGGTCCACTTCTACCTCTTCATCCTGAAACTGCTCAAAGAGCGGCAATAACAGAGGTTTACCAAGCTTGGCGTCTGCTACAGAAAGAGCCTTTCTTGCCGACCAATCGGAAGCAGAAGTACCACCTTCTCTAACGATTGAGACGAGAGCATCCTCTAGTCCCATACTATTGGAAGTGGTCTCCCTTATCTTCAAATCGGCAAGCAAACAAAAGAGTGCGCCGCCCCAGTACATTTCACCCCGATGGCGAGTACCTCTGAAATTGCCAATTCTCAGATAGGGCGGACTGGCCTCGCTAAAGCCCTGAGGCAAGCCTTCCGCCAACTCCTGCCAGACTTGCTCTTCACTGATTAGACCGGTGCGCTTCCTGGCTATCGGTTCAACATAGGTGGCTATGCCTTCAGCCAGCCAACGGTCATCTTCATGAACAATCGGGAAAGTAAGATGAACCATTTCATGGGTAAGAGTCCAGCTCGTGATCAGACTTTCGAAGCTAGTCTCACGCCCGACTTGTACTTCAATTTCACCTTGACCTAGTTCATCGTTGTAAGTACTCTCGCCATAGAGCACAGTATCGCCCGCCCCGGCATGCACAGTGATAACAGTACGCTCTAGCGGATAGTCTTTATAAAAGGCTTTTATTGAAGAGGCCGCGGTGAGAGCCCACTTTTGAAAATCTCGCTGCCCGAGGTAGCGGAACTGCTCAGGGCGCTCTACATTAACAATAATCTGGCTTTGAGAGAGCGTGGCCGCTGAGCGACCCGACGCAAACCTGGTCGAATGCTGGGCGTTATGAGATTCTCCACCGATTAGAGTGAAGAGGGATAAAATCATTAGTATGGCTATAGTTTTGATGCCATCCCCGCTTTAGCAATTTCCGCTCTTAGTTGAAACTACGAGAATTAACTTCTATTATTCCCAAATCGGCACCAAATCTTGACATCAGAACAAAACCTTCAGTATTTGGGCGTTTCACTTAAACTTATGTTGCCCCGAAAATGAGAGTTATCAAATAAATTGCCCACCTAAATCAATCTGTTGATAACGTATATCCACTCGACCATCTATTACATAGACTCGAAGGATACCTAAATGAGTTCCAGCTTAGAAAAGCTTATTACAGTAGTTATGCCGTTGCGCAACGGTGAGAGACATCTGGCTCCGGCGGTCGAGAGCGTTCTCAGACAAACCCATTGGAATTTGGAATTGATCATAGTAGATGACTTTTCCAATGACGGCAGCGCCGCCATAGTCGATCTCTATGCTCGAAAAGACCCTAGGGTCAAGTATTTTCGCACCGGTTCACCGCAGGGCTTTTACGCATCAATCAATCTGGCGATGGAACAGTCCCTCGGCTCTTATATCAAGCTAATGAGGCAGGACTCAATACTAAGTCCGGAAGCCCTAGAGAGCACAGTCAAGTGTTTTGAGAAAGACGATCAGCTCAGTTTGGTTGCCACTGGCTATCAACTCATAGATGAGTACAGCGAACCCCTGTCTTCGCCTCAGTTAGCCACTGCCAATCTCAATGCCTTCCCTGTTTATGGATTCGAACCTAATCGCATTCACTACCGGGGCGAAGTCCTAAGTTCTTGTCTATTTCCATTGACAAATCTAGTCGGCGATTTCGGCACTGTCATGTTTAAGGCAGGAATAGAAGCGAGCGGTTTTGATGAGAGACTCTCGAATCTTTCCGAACTCGATTATTTTCTGCGCCTGATCATGAAAGGCGATTTCTATCTGATGAGCGACAACTTGGTTGAATTGAGAGAACTCAGCTGCGATGAGGGCGAACTTTGTCTAATGGAAGGCGCCGATATTATGAAGATGTCGCGCAAATACAGTCGTGTAATAGAAGCCCTCGGTAAATCAGAAAGTAGTTTTATAGAAATGGCTCTTGAAGGCTATATATCAAGAGTGCGCAAATTGCTTGATGCAGGGAAGATCTCAGAAGATTCTCTACGCAAAGCCTCCGACCTATTGGAAAGAGCCGCCATGGAGCGCTCCACCCATTTCAGCCAGGTAGCTACTGCCACTGTGACATCAATATTCGAAGGACTATCGCTTGATTTCAGCCCAAGCAAAATAGCCAATGTCAAAAACCCAATTGCAGAGGCTGGCAGCCGATCAACCACGCAAGATTTGGTCGACATGAGACTCTTTACCTATTACTTGGTAAAGAGATTCATCAGCGAAGAGAAGAAGAAAGAACTTAGAGCAGAGACAGTGGCTCAGGACATGACAAAAGGAGTCGACATTAATTCGACTCCCTTTGCCAAGCCATCTTACTCGGTGTTGAACCGATAGCGAGCACGAAGGAGTAGCTCACACTCAGAATCTAAGATCTGGTGCTAGTACTACTTTCTGCTCTAGCCCTTTACGCAGACCAAGGGCTTCAAGCGATGAACGATCTCAATCAGCTCCGATTGAGCTTTCATGACAGCATCCAAAGACTTGTAAGCCGAAGGTGATTCATCAAGAATGCCTGCATCTTTGCGGCATTCAACATGGGCGGTATCACGCTTGTGTTTATCAAGCGAAATAGTGGCTTTAGCCTTAGCTCTAGACATAGTGCGTCCGGCACCATGCGAACAGCTATTGAAGCTCTCGGCATTGCCCTTGCCCTTAACGATGAAAGAACCAGTCCCCATCGAGCCGGGAATGATACCCCAGTCACCTTTCTGAGCACGAACTGCACCCTTTCTGGTGACCCAAACATCCTCACCGAAGTGATGTTCTTTGGCCACATAGTTGTGGTGGCAATTGATCACTTCAACTTCGGTTTGAAAGTCTGGAATATCTTTCTGCGTTTTGAGAGCATCGACAAGCAGTGCCATCATCACCTGTCTGTTTAGATAAGCATAGTCTTGAGCCCATTGCACTGCTTCAAGATACTCATCGAAATGCTGCGCACCTTCGCTCAAATAAGCAAGGTCGCGGTCAGGCAAATGAATCTGCTGGCGCTGCATGTCCTTCCTGGCTAGGTCAATGAAATAGGTACCGATACGGTTACCAACTCCGCGGCTGCCCGAGTGCAGCATAAGCCAGACAAAGCCCAAGTCGTCGACCAATACTTCAATGAAATGGTTGCCGGTACCGAGGGTACCCAGTTGCAAACGGCAACGGAGAGATCCGTTGTCTAAATGCTCGTGTTTGGCAACAATGGCATCGAAACGATCTGAGAGCTTAGCCCAAGCTTTGTTGATGCGCTTGATGGCGGGATGTGATGAAGAGAGGCTATCTTTCCAGCAGGCAAAGCCCACAGGAATAGCATCTTCAATGGCTTTCCTGAGACCCTTGAGGTTATCGGGCAAAGCATTGGCTTTCAGATCGGTCTTGACCGCGATCATACCGCAACCAAGATCCACACCGACAGCAGCTGGAATAATGGCACCGGTGGTGGGAATGACACTACCGACAGTGGTGCCTTTTCCCATATGCGCATCAGGCATAACGGCGACATGGCTGTGAATGAACGGCATAGAGGCCAAGTTGATCAACTGGCGCCTAGCCTCTTCTTCCAGAGGTACGCCCTTTACCCAAGCCTTGATAGGCTTATGCCTGTGCAACTGAATGATTTCATAATCAGTGATTTGATGTTCAGTCATTGTTTTAAACTCAATTTGTTTGTCCATTTTACTTGTTCCAGAAAAAGTTGTCGTTTATTCGGTGCAGCCCCAATGACACTATTCTCGCCGCCAAAATCCGCGCCGGCGTCATCTTGGGTCTGAACCCGAGAAAGTACCCTCACTTCTCTATTGCACGGACCATAATCATGGTTAGCAGCAATCACGAAGATCCAGTTTGATATAGCGTCAACTACGTACCTCATATTGATTCTCCTATTTCCGAGGTTTAACCGATTTCCAATTCTGGAAACAAGACTTTTGATGGCGCCGGAAAGATCACGTATGTGACATTACCGGCAGTGCCATCAACAGTCGCCCGAAAACCAGCGTATGCTCATGCTACGCTCTTTTCGGCTAGCTGAAGACTGCTATCTTCAGCAACACCTTGCAATACTCTTCAGTATCTTTCGATTGGAACAGCAAAGACTTGCACTAACTCTACTTATTCCAGCTAACTTCTAGTCGGTGGATTGGCAAACGATACGCATACAATGTCCATACTAAGCCAAGTATGTCTTCAAAGTCGGTACCAGATTGAGTTGCAAACTCTTATTGCCAAAAACTCTTATTGGAGAGTACCACCAAACTTACGCCCTATCTTGAGACTGCCGAAAGCTCTGCTCGACTTTGCACTATTGCTCAATGCGACTAGGCTAAAGTAATTAGCGCCCGTTGGCGGTTTGGCAGAGCCTGTTTCGGAGGCGCGTATTTCATCAATACGCAGCGCCGACTGCGATAGCATCGATTTAAATTGTTCGGATGCATTGATGAACAACATGGTAGTGCCCTCTGTATAGATCTCCAGAATAAAGTCTCGATCTATATTTTGTCAAGCAGAAATTTCAGACGAATCTAGACTTGTCTGAAAAGCACTGACACCACCGGCAGTGCCCAGTCAGTAGACCTAATCAGATAGTTTTTCCAGCCTGACTAAAGCCAAACGGCATTATCAACACCGTCTTTTTCGTTTCTTATATTTTGCAAACTCAGTAAATTCTGTTGCTAATGAAAGCCGTCTTCGTTGAACTCGCCACCGACGGGCAAGTAATCATTGACCAAGGTGGTCAAAATAGTGCTTACGAGAATAACGACTACGCTAAGCAATGTCATAGGTTATAGACTCCAAAGAGTGCCCTAATTATCTCCTCTTCGCATATACATAACAGCAAGCCCATAAGCCACATGAAGTTTTTGTTACACGCGTTTAATCTTTGCATATACTAGGCAACTGAAGCGCCTTTTACTATATTGAGGTAACTTACCAAGAGTTCAGCAGACCGATGCCGAAGCTTCATTTATCTAGCCCCTATATCATGCTCTGGAATTTAACACTTTGCCTGAGCCTAAGCTTTGGCAGTGCTGACGCCGATTCTTTGCATAAGGTGCCTCACGAATGGCGCTTGAAACCATTAAAGAAAGTCGATATACCAACCAAAAGGGCAACCACGCCTCTTAGTCCGACCAACTCCAATTCGTTAGATTCGGTAGATTCTCTGCATTCGGTCAAGTCTGAATGGGGGCAATCGAGAGCGAGCACCAGCCTTAGTATTGATGGCTACGGATCAACGATTGCCGCTTGGACTATAGCCAATCCGAAAGCAGTTATTCTTTCTTTGCATGGCTTTGGTCTTTCGAAAGAGTCGTTCGCCGGTTTCGCCTCGGCCATGAATCGCTTCGGTATCTCATGCTATGCCATGGACGTTAGAGGTTTCGGCTCTTGGAAGGAAAAGGAGACCGAGAAACTGGACTTCTATAAAACACTGATCGACGTTAAGGCTGCCCTTAGTTACTTGAGGCATCACAACAAGACTCCGATATTTTTGCTTGGTGAATCGATGGGCGGTGCAGTGGCTCTGCAAGCCACTTCGATGTTTCCCGACTCGGTTGACGGAGTAATCGTATCGGTGCCGGGCGATTCTTACTACAAAACTCTTGAAGCCAGTACAAAGGTCGCCCTCGAATTTCTCAAGCCGGGAGGCGGCATTGACCTATCTGAACATGTGGTGGGGAATTCCACCACCAATGAGAAAGTACGCAAGGAATGGCTCAATGACCCGAAGGCCAGGCTAAGCCTCAGCGCCGGCGAACTGTTGTCCTTCAAAAAATTCATGAGCAAAACGGATGACATGGTAAAGGACATTACCAAAACACCTGTCTTAATGTTTCACGGTTATAGAGACCAGCTATCTAAACCATCTGGAACTCTGAAGATATTCAGAGAATTGAAGACCAATCAGAAAGATTTGATCATGCTGGGCAGTGCCGAGCATTTAATTTTTGAGAAAGAACAGTTCGACAACCACGTAGTAGACATGGTGCGCGCCTGGATTGGCAAGCATTGCCAATCCAAATATAAATAGATTCGGCAAGCATTGCCAATCTAAATATAAGCTCTAAATAGATTCGGCAAGCATTGCCAATCCAAATATAAATAGATTCGGCAAGCATTGCCAATCTAAATATAAGCTCTAAATAGATTTGGCAAGCATTGCCAGGCTATTTAGATTAGACGTAGTCATCGATCGTTCTATTATATAGATGCCTCTTCAACCGCTTCAGTGAACGCTTTTGAATGCGCCGCACTTCTTGCACATCGAGTTTGAGAATAGCCGCAACTTCGCGGGTATCACAAGGCACTCCATCTTCCAGTCCATATAAATAACGGACTGTCTTATTCTCTAAAGGTGTAAGATGCTTGGTCAGCTTGTCTATAGCCCTACGCAAAATGACAGCTTCAGCTTGGCTTTCAGGCTTTGGTGTCAGGTCATCTTCGATGACGCTGCCTAGATTTTCTCTATCTTCACCAGGCAAAGACTCATCGAGAGACAATATTCCCGATACCCCCGAAAGAAGGCGACCGACCTCTTCTTTGCTGAGACCGGTTTCGGCGCTCATTTCACTGGTGGTAGGAAATCTTCCCAATTTCTGATGATATTCTCTGGCGCAGTTTCTCAGCTTTAGCACTTGCCCACGCACATGTACCGGGATGCGAATAGTGCGCCCTTTATTGGCAATGGCACGCATAATTGCCTGCCTGATCCACCAGGTGGCATAAGTGGAAAAACGATTGCCCATAGATGGATCAAACTTACGTGCGGCGTGAATCAAACCGATATTGCCTTCCTGCACCAGGTCTTCCATATCAAGTCCCTGATTGCGAAAACGTTTGGCAATACTGACCACCAGTCTCAAGTTTCCAATCACGAGCTTAGATAAGGCATCTTTATCGCCTGTAGCTATCCGCCTACCCAGTTCAATTTCTTCATCGGCCCGCAAAAGACTGTTCTTGCTTATATTTTGCAGATACGAAAAGAAAGCGGGCTCGCTGGCATTCGATTCCAATTCCATTGAAATGCGATCTTGATCTTTTGTACTTTTCTTAGGTCGCCCTACTCTGGTCAGAGTTTGAGGTTCTTCTTCCTCCGCCTCCGGATATTCGCGGTAGAAATCGAAGTCTTCAATTAACAGTCCCTGAACCATGTGGGTATCAAATGTCATATCCTCAATCATAGTTCTCACCGTGCTTCCTTATGGTTGCCGCCTCCTGGTCCACAATAGAATTCGAACCAGAAAGTGCTCCCCTGTCCAACTACACTATCGACTCCAATCTGACCACCATGCAATTCGACAAGCGATTTGCTGATGGACAGACCCAACCCCGTCCCACCCTTGAGGCGGCTATCGGAGGAGTCCAACTGTTGGAATACTTTGAATAATTTGTCTAGATCTTGTGGAGCAATACCCGGGCCCCTATCGATAACAGAGAATCTGGTGGTATCAGCCAAGAGTTCTACTCTAACCAAAACAGTCTCGTCACGAGGCGAGAACTTGATGGCATTATCGACAAGATTGGTCAGTATCTGCGTTGTTCGGTCTACGTCTAAGGTGAGCGGTCTGTCGGAGAGAACTTCTTTCTTGAGATGTACTCCACTTGCTTCGGCATAAGATGAGACAGAGTCGACTACAGCATCGACTATAGCTGAAGGAAAAGCATTGGTCAGAGCCAGCTTGAACTTACCAGCCTCAATCTTTTTCCAATCTAAGATGTCTGAAATTAGCCGCATCAAGCGCTCCGAACTCTCTAAAGCAATCTTGACCATACGCATGGCCTGGGGATTTATCTTGCCGGTGGAGCCATCAGCTATGACAGCCAATGCACCGTTGATGGAAGAAAGCGGAGTGCGCAACTCATGCGAGATAACTGAATAGAACTCTGAGACACGCCGCTCAGCTTCTTTTCTAGCTGAGATGTCGTTCTGAACACCGACAAAGTTCATCAAGCGTCCAGACTCATCATGCACAGGCGAAACAGTCAGCTCGTTCCAAAACAACGAACCGTCGCGCCTGTAATTGCGCAAGACAGTGGTGATTGAAGTCTCTTCCTTGATCGCCCGCCTGATTAACTCAATCGCTTGCTGATCGCGCTCGTCGCGCTGCAAAAATCTGCAATTTCGACCCAATACTTGTTCACGCCGATAGCCGGTCATGACCAGAAAGGCGTCATTGACGTAAATAATAGGGTTGTCCGGCAGGCGCGGGTTGGTTATACAAATGCCGTTGCGGGCAGATTCTACTGCTCGCTGCAAAAGCAGTAGTTGTTCATCCTTCTCGCGCCCATACCTTTCCAGGTCACAGTTGTAGACGAGACTGTCGACATGATCCCAGGTTTTCCTGAGATTATGAAGCAACCCATTTAAGGGCTCATCACGACCATCTCTTCCACCATCATGTGAGCCGGACATTTCGACCTCCCGGATACCTCAACTAAAATGCCTGTGCAGTCTTGGTCTGAGAAACACCGTTGATTTCTCTAGCCAAGGCATCTTCTACATTTGGATACATAAACTTGAAGCCGGCGCTCTCAAGTTTCTTTGGCAAAACGCGGTTGCCTTCCAAAAGCATCTCTTTAGCCATATCGCCCAAAATCATCTTTAACGCAAAGGCAGGAGCAGGAAGAATAACCGGTCTCTTGAGCACCTTACCCATAGCACTGGTGAATTGACTGTTGGTTACAGGCTTGGGTGAGACCAAGTTGACGGCACCGGTCACCGAATCGTTCGCCAAAACAAACTCTATGGCTCTGACAGCATCTTCGATGGCGATCCAACTCATGTATTGCTTCCCGTCGCCAAGTATGCCGCCAGCTCCCATCTGAAAGGGCAAAAGCATTTTTGCTAGGGCTCCGCCGTTTCGGCCAAGCACCACGCCGATACGCAGTTTCACTATGCGCAGACCTTCACGGCAAGCTTGCTCAGCTGCTGATTCCCACTTCTTGCAGGTTTCAGCCAAGAAGCCTTCTCCCACGCTGGAAGATTCGTCCAAAACCAAGTCACCGCGATTGCCGTAATAGCCGACCGCCGAGGCATTTATGAAGACCACCGGCTTGCCTGTGGTGCGGCTCAGACATGAAGCCAAATATCCGGCTGTCGATGTGCGACTTTCTTCAATCAGTTTCTTCTGCGAATCAGTCCAACGACGACCGGCAATGTTCTCACCGGCCAGGTTGACTACCGCATCAAATTCAGATAAATATTTTTCGTCTACCCCGAGGAAAACCTGGGACGAACCGGGGGCATTCCTTTTGAGCGGAACGACAGTGTGCCCACTGGAACGTAGATGATCTGTGAGAGCCTGCCCGATCATTCCGCTTGCACCTGCTATAGCAACTTTCATAGATCTTCTCCTACAAGACTGCTTTCTTGTTTCCTATGGACCCTGAATAATATTTACCTACTTAACCGTGAACTGGAAGTGAACGTGGTAGCGGTAAAATAGACTGTTGTTCCTTCAATGTTGAAATTAGATGGCAAAGATACTCTTAGTAGAAGACGACGCCTCCCTGGCCGAAGTAACCAGGTTCGGACTGCAAGCTCAGGGACACATGGTGCAAGTGGCTAGCGACGGACGCCAGGCTCTCGACAACCTGGTAATCAACAAATACGACCTGATCATATTAGATTGGATGATGCCCGGCATGACTGGTCTGGAAGTGCTCACCTCTTATAGACAATCGGGCGGTAAGTTGCCGGTGCTTTTGCTTACGGCTAAGACCTTGCTTGAAGATAAGGAGCGCGGATTGGACGCTGGCGCCGATGACTATCTGACAAAGCCCTTCGAGCACCGAGAGTTGCAAGCTCGAATCAGAGCCCTGCTGCGGCGCCCATCCTCTCTTGCTTCGTCAGTGCTGGAAGTAGCAGATATTTGCCTTGACCCGGCCAGTTGCACAGTCACAAAAGGTGGTAAGGAAGTAAAGCTGCGTCCCAAAGTCTATAGCCTGCTTGAATTCTTGATGCGGCACCCCAATCAGGTTTATTCAGCCGACGCCATTCTAGAAAGAGTCTGGCTAGACGATGCCATGGTCTCTACAGACACGGTCAGAGCTCATTTTAAGCTTCTAAGAAAGAGTCTTGGCTTGAAAGAGGGCAGTTTGGTCAGAACCGTGCGAAATCGAGGCTATATGTTGGTTTCAGACGAAAAAGCGGCAGCCCTATCGGGAATAGAATTTGAATAATCCTCCTAATTTAGTGGTTTGCGGGTAAAACCAAAATATAGTGGTTTAAAGTAATAGTCCCGGCAATGAGTATTTGACTATGGCTCCCGAAGACAAATCCGCCCTTGAAAATGACCAAGCTGCAAGCCTTGAAGCCCGTGTTGGCAAGGCTGAATCGCTAAATCAAGGGGCTCAGCTAGAGTCGAAAAAGCGTTCGCAGTATGACCGCAACAAGCGCCGCGCTATGACCCGCATGATCGACCGAGTCAGCGATGACTTTGTTTCGACCTTCTCCGAAACCGGTGTTGACTCTGGTCCCGAAAAAGATAAGAAGGAAGCTCAAAAGTCTCCAAGCGAAGCCCTCAAGAAAAGAGAAGAGAGGGAACAGCAAGAATCGGAAAGAGAGGCGGCACAAGAAAGAGAAGGGACTGCTCTGAAAGGTTTTGGCGCCCTACTCAGTAAGCGACGCTCAACCCAAGAACTCAAGACCGGGTCTCTTTTTTCAAGACTATTAGCCGACGATGAGGCTGGAATGGCTATTGCTAAGCAAGGCAATGGCTTGGCCGACTTGCTTGCTCAACCAGAGAGCAAAGTGCAAGACCTAACCAAGCATGAACAAAACCAGCCAAGCAACCAAGAAGAAAATGAAGAAGCAGTTATTAAGATCAGAGGCACATCAGGAAAAAGAAGAGGTCTCTACACTGCCTGTCTGAAAAAGCCTGTTCTTGCGGTCGAGATTCCAGAACCTACTCCAGAACCTATTAAAGAAGACTCAAGAAACAATCAGATTGGGGCAGCCTACGAGACCTTAAATAAAGAAATCGAAAATAGAGAAATCCAAAATAGAGAGACCCAGACTTCTGATAACAGACCGACAAAAGCACTAGACGGCAGTTTCGTCACACCGCAAATAGCTAATCCACCGGCACCGCCTGTGCGCTCTTCGGCTATGAGTGCTAGAGAATTTGAAGTCCCGCAAGTAGACCAAACTACTCAGCGCGATTTTTCCACCCTGCGCAAGTTAGCCAACGACGGTACCAGCCAGGCTGAAAAGGCCAGAAGAGCCGCCGCCGCCGATGCTGCCTACGAAAGCCAAAATCGTCCCCAAGCAAAAGCGCAAGCGCCAGAGAAGACAACAAAAAGAAATCTCTTCAGACAAATTTTCGGCTACTTTAAAAGGCTTTTTGGAAAATAATTAGGTACGTCGACTGCCATGCTTGGCTTGCACCCTGTCGGCCTCAGCCATGGCAAAAGCCGTTTTCCGCACGGTAAAGATTCTTTCTTTTGCTCTATTTAAGGCGACTTTCTCATCCACTATCGGCTCAGGATAATCAACCCCGATGCGCACTCCATAAAGCTGCTGCACCAAGGGCGGTGTTAGCTCGGGACGAGCCAAATATTGGGCGGGCAGATTGGCCAGTTCAGGCACATATTGTCTGATGAAGTGCCCTTGGGGGTCTTGTTCGGTTGCCTGCTTGGCCGGAGAATAGATACGAACTGTATTGATACCGGTCACTCCAGACTGCATTTGAAATTGACTATAGTGAATGCCGGGTTCATAGTCGAGGAAATGCCTGGCAAGAAAATCGGCACATGGCTTCCAATGCAGCCAGAGATGATAGGCGGCAAAGGAAACAAGCATGGCTCGCATTCTAAAGTTTAGCCAACTTGTCTGATGCAGGGCTCGCATACAAGCGTCCACAAAAGGATAACCGGTCATACCTTCACACCAAGCCTGAAAATAGACGGAGTTGAACTCGTCCTCTCTCAAGCCGTCATAAGCTCTACTAAAATTGTGAAACTCTATCTCAGGCTCGTCTTCCAGTTTCTGCATAAAATGGCAATGCCACCAAAGACGACTCTGGAAAGATCGCATTGATGGCTGCCAATCGGCTCTCTTGACCTGCCTGGAAGCTTGATAGACCCTCTTTAGTGAAATGTTTCCCCAGGTTATATAAGGGCTCAAACGACTACAGCTAGCCTCTGCAGTCACCGGTGAAGACATCTCCTTTTGATAATTTCGCCCTCGACTAGAAAGAAAGCTTGCTAGGGTTTCTTTGGCCTTAGACTCGCCGCCTGGCTGAGTAACTTTGTCGCTCACCACATGCGGCATCAGACTGAAGCTGAAGTCACCTATATGCGGCGGTAAAACTAGTCGAGGCGGAGCTTCGATAATTGGTTTAGTCATGCGCTCAAGCCATTTACCGGCCCAATGGTCACGATTTTTCAGTCTCCTGACCACACCTGTCTGAGCATACTCAAGCCATTCTACTCCTTTCCTTCTGGTCCATTCTTTTAAGGCCAAGTCTCGCTTGTAAGTTATGGCATTACCAGTCTCTTCGTGACTGACTATGCGGCTAAAGGGAAACGCCTCGTGTAGCTTCTCAAAAACCTCAGGAACATTACCGCTAAGAAGCAATAACTGCGCCCCTCTCTGCCTGAGGGCGGCATCTAGTTCAAGCAGAGATTGGTTGATAAAGCGCTGGTGCGAAGCATCGAAATCATGAGCTTGCATAACCGCCGGTTCAAAAACATAAACAGGCAGACAAAGATCATCGGCACTGAGGGCAAGAGGCGCGTGATCGTCGACGCGCAAATCTTTCTTGAACCAGACCAGGGTGACCTTGTTAATATCTCACTTTACCCGAGGCGGCATTGGCTAAAAACCATTGCTGACAGCTAAAGGGTTCGCCTGCATGAGCAGAAAGACGCACATATGATCCGTCGGCTTTCATCTCTCTAGCCTTGGCTGTGTCTACCAGATAAGTCTTGAGCACGGCATCTTTCAGATAGCGAGCCAGTCGCTCATCAAGAACTGGGAAAACAACTTCGACTCGGCGATTGAGATTGCGCGGCATCATATCGGCGCTACCGCAATAAATTTCTTCCTGTCCACCATTTCTAAAATAATAGATGCGGCTGTGCTCAAGGAAACGGCCAACCACCGAAATCACTCTGATATTCTCTGAAACCCCTGGTATACCTGGTCTCAAACAACAAATACCGCGCACCATCAAGTCGACCTTAACGCCGGCTTGAGAGGCTTCGTAGAGCAACTGAATGATGCGCTCGTCCACTAGAGCATTCATCTTCAAAATGATGCGCCCTTTCTCGCCCTTGCGAGTCTGCTCTATTTCTCTCTTGATCAGATACTCAAAGCGATCGCGCAAATTAATTGGAGCAACTAAAAGCCGCTTGTAGTCACGCTTGGCGGAATAACCGGTGAGATAGTTAAAGAGGTCGGAGACATCTGAGGCGACATTCTCGTCGGCGGTAAGCAGTCCAACATCTGTATATAGATGCGCGGTAACTGCATTGTAATTGCCTGTACCGAGGTGCACATAGCGCTTGATGGTATCGCCTTCTTTGCGCACTACCAGAGCCACCTTCGAGTGAATCTTCAGACCGAGCAAGCCATAAACAACATGCACGCCCTGACTTTCAAGAGCCTTGGCCCATTCAATATTACTCTCTTCGTCAAAGCGCGCCTTCAGTTCGACCAAGACAGCCACTTGCTTGCCGTTCTCTTGCGCTTTCAACAGAGCTTCGACCACAGGCGAGTTTTTGCCGACTCGATAGAGGGTAGCTTTGATGGCTAGAACATTGGGATCACGCGCAGCTGTATTGAGGAAATTAACCACCGGCTGAAATGAATCATAGGGATGATGGAGGACAATATCGCGCCTGGAGACCGCAGCGAAAAAATCTTCTTCATTTTCCAAGAGCTCAGGATCTAAAGGCTGAGGAATAGCCGGCACAAAACTAGGAAACTTCAAATCATGCCGGTCTATGCCAGAGACAAATTTGAGCGAACTCAAAGAGATTCGCCCTTCAACCAGATAGACGTCATAGGGCTCAATTTGCAGATTGCTCATCAAAATCTCGAGTATATGAGCCGGCATGGCATGGTGCACCGAAAGCCGTACCACATCACCAAAGCGCCTTTGCTTAACACCTTCTTCGGTGGTCTCCAGCAAGTCGCCGGCTTCCCATTCTTGAATTTCGACCTCGGCATCACGGGTGACATGAAATGGATAAGATTCAAGCACAGTCATGCCTGGAAAGAGACTACCTAAATTAGCCCGAATCAGATCATCCAACCAGACAAAAGTGTTGGGACAGCACTGTATGCGAGAGGAGCGTTGACTGGGAGGCTCTTGCTTGACCACAGGCACAAGCTGAGGCAGGCTGTCTGGAATCTTCAGACGGGCAAAGCGTTCTTCGCCGCGATGATCGCGAATCAGTACCGCTAAATTGAGAGACAAATTGGAGATATGCGGAAAAGGGTGTCCGGGATCAAAAGCCAAAGGAGTTAGAACCGGGAAGATCTTCTTCTCGAAATAATCGCGAGCCAGTTCCTTTTCTTCTTCAGGCAACTCTTCAAAGCTTGTCAGGTTTATTCCTTTATTCTTCAGCTCCGGAATAAGATTGCCGGTTAGGCAATCATGGGCGGTGGCAAGCAATCTAGTCACTTCCGAACTGACTGCATCAAGCTGTTCAGATGGAGTAAGACCATCTAAACCAGTGGTGAAGACACCAGACTCAATCTGTCTCTTTAAACCGGCCACCCGCACCATGAAAAATTCATCAAGGTTGGAGCCGACGATAGAAAGATAACGAAAGCGCTCCAGCAAGGGGTTGCTCGCATCCATTGCTTCTTCTAAGACACGCCACTGAAAAGCCAAAAGCGAAAGCTCGCGATTGATGTAATAACGACTATCGCTGAGCACTATCGGCTCGCTGGGAGCAGTCACTGCCAGATGGGGTGGTTCAGTGAGTTGGTTGGCTGGTATCAAGCTGGAATAGACCGAAGACGGCGGCAAAGTATTTTGAGGCATGGTCGATATGCCGGCATTGACGGCAGCATTAAGAGCCTCAGCCAGCCTTTCTATGGCAGGTTCGGGCAAAGCGCCAGGGGGCGCAGCTGTCGTATTAATTTTGTCTGATGCCTGTCCGCTCTCTGCTATTGCAGCAAAATCGCCCGGTTGGGCTTGGCGATTTTGCATTCTTGACTGCCCCTCGGCGGGTTCACTCTTTTGATTATCACCATTGGTTTCATGGTGGGAAGAGACAAGCGCATCAAGGGCTTCGGAACGCTTGATTTCAGTCGTTTTTCTACTGTTAGAAGGATCTGGTTGCATAGATTAAATTATAGGGCATGCCAGCTATATACGATACAGAAGTGAAGCGTTCTGGCAGAGCACCGACTCAGTAATCTTTTCTCGCAAAGACGCCTGACAACCCTGCAAGGCTTCACCGAGCGCAGACCTATAGTTGAACATCCCCCAGAAATGACTCTCGGGCTGGCTATGCCCATCAGAACCAGCCAAGAGCTTTTCATATGGCGCCACGGCCAGTGCTTCTTTGATACCTTGACCAAGAGCAGGTGCGGCAAGAAATGAACAAAGAGAAAGGTCGAAATAAATCTCTTCATACATAGAAGCAAGATAGGCTGCTTCTTTTACATAGGGGAAAGTATGAAGAAGAACCAGCTTGGGAAGCTTTTCCAGACGCGAAAGGGCCCGGATAAAGGGTTGCAGCCGCAAGGGATTGGACTCTTCTAAAAGAGCATCATCGTCCCCCAGTCCGCAATGAATCTGCACAGGCAATTGCTCAGCCCTGGCAAAGCGAAAGGCTTCGGCAAGAAGAAGCAAATAGAGAGGCGCTAGGGACGAATCGATTCGCCCAGATTTGAGCAGTATGCCCCTAAACTTGGCATATTCAGCCTCAGAAAGAGAGGCGAGCTCGCCAAAGCTCTCAAGTTCTGCCAACTTGGTAGAAAGAGAAAGCCCGCCGCGATAGGCTAAAACTGACTTGAGGGCAACTGTCTTTATCTCTTCTTTGCCAAGATGACTGAGTCTTGCTTTGACCAAGGCAAGGCAGCCTGCAAGAGTATCTTCGCCTTTAACTGCTTCTTCAAATAGAGACTCTAGCCTAAAAACTCTAAAGATGCGGCGGGTTCCACAGATAGAAGAAAATGCCGCAAGATTTAGAAAGCTACGAGAGAATCCATCATCAATCAGTAAAGTGTCGAGACCGGCAAGGTCAAAGAGCTGATTTAAATGAGCATGGGCAGAGCCTGCCCGCAAAGCCATATATTCATCAAAATCTGAGACATTGAAGCTTCGGTAAAGTTCGGCTTTCAGCAGTTCGGCATTAAGACTACGGCAAGCCATCTCTTTCATTCGGGGCTGGCTTGACTCAGTCAAAAAAGCGAAGAACTCTTTCTCAGGGCAGACTTTCAGATAATCTGAGCTGATGCTATGCGCATGGTTATCTATAGCCCTAATCATCTATAGCCCTAATAAAGTCAGTCACTAATAGCGGGCCCGGTGCACAGAATCACTAAAGGCAGGGTCGTCTTCAAAGGCAGCTGCTTCTGAAGCCTTTACGATGATGTAAGTGTTAGCCAATTCCTTACCGAGTGTATTCATCAAGAACAGATCTGCTTCAAGCTCGGTCAAAGCCTCATTAAGACTGCGGGGCAGCGGTTCGACACCATGAAATTTCTGCCCGGCATCATCAAGATCTGCAGGATCAACCTCAACTGGTGCGGGCGGCAGAGCCAAGCGCTTGATCCCGTCCAAGCCACAGGCTAGTATCGCCCCCAGTGCCAAATATGGATTGGCGGTGCTATCCACACATTTGATCTCTATATTGGTGGAATCGCTTTCCCTACCTCGATAAACCGAGGGCACTCTAATGGCGGCTTCTCGATTTTCATAACCCCAGGCTGTGAAAGCCGAACTCCAAGAATGCGGTCTAAGCCTTTTATAGGAATTAACCGAAGGGCAGGTCAAAGAGACCAAAGCCTTTAGATGACTGTGCACACCGGCAATAAAGTGCATGGCTGTTTTGGAAAGACCGCTTGGCCCCGAGGCACTGTCTTTGCCGGCTTCAGCGTGAAAGAACTGATTGACGCGTCCACTTTCATCATATAGTGAAAGATGTAAGTGACAGCCGTTGCCGGCTTCATCCACGCTGCGTTTGGGTGTAAAAGTAGCATGCAGTCCGCGGCTTGTCGCACAAGCCTTGACGGTTTCTTTGAGCAGCAAATATCGATCGCAAGCAGAAAGAGGCGAGGCGGGAGCAATACTGAGTTCATGCTGCCCGGGTCCAAGCTCGGGATAATACTGCTCCAGATCCAGACCTTGCAAAGCCAGCAATCTCACCACTTCAGTGATGAAACCATCGGCCATGTCCATACTTTCGCTCGAAAAACACAAGCCTTTATCTATGTGACGAAACTCACCATCTTTCTGTTCGCCGACAATAAACTCCGGTTCGAAAGCAGCCTTAACTGAAAAGCCCATCTTGCGAGCTTCCTCTACCTGTCTTTCCAGAAAACTGCGACTGCAATGCGACCAGGCTTGACCCGACAGTTCCTCCATGCGGCAGAACATGGCTGCCGAGGCCTGGGTGTAGGGAAGGGCGGTGAATGAATTAGTGTCAGGCATGAGCCTGACCTCACCCACCGCACCAAGACCGGTATCAGTCTGTAGTTGATCAAGCAAATTCTGAGCCATAGAACCCTTGACCACACCGATGCCGGATACAAGTCTCTCGGGTAAGGTTTTGAGACTGGAAACCTTACCTCTTAAGATGCCAGAACTATCGCAGAAATAAAAGCGCACAAGTTCTACACCCTTGGCTCGGGCTTGCCTAACTAGGTTCTCCGCATCACTCATAAATTCTCACCGTTTGCGTCTTACCGCTGAATCAACCGCTTGCATAGACTTGTCTTCGTCTTTCTTGGCTTTCTTAGCATTCTTGGCTTTATCAGAGGCTGCATGGGGTGAAGACTTAGCACCTCTACCACTGCGAGAGAACTTCACCTGCTTGCAAAGACTGCTCACTCGTTTAGCTCGATTCTTCAGCTCGTCGAGATTTTCCTTACTGCCCTTGTTGCCAAAGAACATGGCTTCATACACTTCAAAGAAATCGCCAAGAGCCTGAGGCAATTCATCAGGCATCGTGCCTCCCTGCTCGCGCCGCTCTTTTGAAATTTCTCCAACTTTACTGACATACTGCTTACCGCTTTCGGTAGTCTCTCGCTCCAGTTGCGCTTTCTTCAGGTCTTTCATCAGGGCTTTGTAGACCGGCCACTCCGGTCCACGGGGATAGCTTTCTTTGCGGTTCTTCAAATAGCGCAAAAGGACAATTACACCATATATGATACCGGCGAGGGCAATCAAACAAGAGAGAGCAAAAGTGGTGACGGCAAAGACTTTTTTGGGCGTTATGCCTTCGCCCTCATCAAGACCTAACTGTTCATTGAGCGCCTTGATCAAGGTGCCGAGATTGTAACCTTCTTCCCTCTTCTGATCGGGCAAGACACCATCAGGAGTGGCATCAAATGAAATCCAACCATAGTCTGGAATATAGACTTCCACCCAAGTTAAGCTGTCAGAACCATGGATTTCGTAGGTACCATTTACTTTGTTGAAAGTGCCCGATTGAAATCCGTTGACCACTCGGCAAGGCAGTCCTTGCTGGCGACACAAGACGGCAAGGGCTGTGGCAAATCTTCTGCTGTCTCCAGCCTTGCGCCCAAAGAGAAAATCATAGACTTTGTCGCTGGGTGGGCTGGCCACTTCTTCAGTCGGGGCAGTTTCGCTTGCCGCGTCACTTTCTTGAGTCGGGGGCGCAGCGGCAGGGGGAACCTTATCTAGATCTTCATTAGATAGACTGGAATTTGCTCGGACAGCCAAGCAGAGTTTCTCTGCTTGGGCAAACCAGTTTCCCACACCGCCTATTGCTGTATCGCCAAACTGCTTAACAGCCGGGTCTAGGCCCTCAGGCAATTGCAGGTAGTTTGCCAGCTTCTCGCGCAAGGCTGCTTCATCTTGAGGGTTGAGAGGCTCGGCTTCTCGCATGGCAGTCAAGTCACTGACAGGCCAGCTGGACGACATTTTGTACTGAGCCCCTTTGCCAATAGGTTCTGGGAAACTCACCCTGCCGTAATCATCGATAACGGCAGTGCTGCCGGAAAAACCAAGGCTCTGGGGAATCCAGCAGGAAGGCAGATCATTGCCGATATCCATCAATATTTCATAAGACTGAGTGAGATCGACATAGGGCATCTTTTTAGGGACGCGGAAAGGCTGTGCCTGTTTGAGATCGTACTGCGACTTATCGGACTTGGAGATAAGATAGTGCACGCTCTCAGCGGGACCAAAGCCAGCTTCTTCTTTCTCTTCCTTGAAGAATTTTTCTCGGGCCAACTCAAGATCTGCTTCTTCTTCGGCACTAAGCTCCTTCAAGGGCTGCCCATTAGCATCTAATTGCACTCCATCTCTTAATACAGGTTTGGAGTTTGGCCCGGCATCGGTCTTAATTTCGACTATTTTGTGCGAAAGACTTTCTTTGCTGCGCGTCCAGGTGGAACCGTCGAAAGTATCATAGGCACTGAGACGCGGATAGAAAATACGGGTGCTCATTACCCGGAAGAGAATCAGCTCGGAGAGTCTATCGCTGTGCCTGGCATCGACATTCAATTGCGAGGGGAATAGTTCCGGCTTGAAGTCACGGTAAAGAGCATCTTTTTGGGCGGGAGTAAGCGGTGTCAAAGGCTTTGGTTTAGCTTTCCCAGCGCCATCTTTGCCCTTCTGCGCCTGCTTGTTCTGGGCATTTTTACCGGCGTTTTTAGAAGCGTTTTTAGCCGCCTCTTTTGCTTTCTTCAAGGCCTCGGCTTCAGCTTTTCTACGGGCTTCTTCCTGCAACTTCTGCACAGCGGCCGCAGCATCAGTCTTGGCATTCTTTTCGGCATCTTTACGGGCGTTTTTCTCGGCGTCTTTCTTGGCCTTTTCTTTTGCCTCTTTCTCGGCTTTTTTCTTCTCGGCCTCAGTTAGAGGCGGTTTGGCAGCGGCTTTCTTAGACTTTTCTTCTTCGGCCTTTTCTTTTTCGGCCTTAGCTTTCTCTTGCTTCTTCCGTTCTTCTTCTTTCTTGGCGTCAGGTTTAGGTGCGTCGGCCTGACCAGGTTTCACCGTGCTCTTTTTCTCTTCTTTCTTGCCATTATCAGGCTTTAGTTCCTTATTTGGCAGATCTATCTTCTTGAGGCTATTTGGATCATATGGATTTTTCTTCACTTCCGTTTTCTTATTTAAATCAGGAAGCAGACGCATCAAACCTTTGAAATTGAAATTTTTGAAGCTGGAGACTATCACATCGATAAGATTGTCCGAGCGAGGCACAAAGAGAAAGACAACCAGGGCGGTGAGCGGCAGAGCAGCCATTGTCAGAGCTGTCGAACCAGAACGTCTGCGCTTTCGATCACTGCGCACCAGAGGTGCCGGCAGCATCGGCTTGGTCAACCAATTATGCTGAGTGCGCGACATGCAATCAAAATAGAGCATGGCGCAGCCAAGGCTGATATAGCTAAAGACGACCATACCAAAGTATATACCGCGCACAATCGGCGAAAGAGCACAGAGTATGATGGCACCAAGCAAGGCTGAAAGATTTATATCGGAGCGACTCTTCAAATCGAAAGTGTGTAAGGCGAAGATGCCTGCGACAAAGTGTACGACCGGTCCCCAAAAGTCGGCGGCTGAATTGACCGGGTGCAGAAACTCATTGAGAGCGTTGGCGCCGACCGCCAAAACACCCACGAGAACCACCCATTGCATCCAGCTCTGTCTCTCGTTGCGGTTTTGATAAGCAACAATTGAGCCAATTAAGGAGAGTGTGACAAGTAAGATGGAAACGCCCCAGCTCGTATTAATGAATACGAGCGAGCTGGCGATACAAATAAAGGTCATCGAAAAGACAATCAGTCTCAGCGGAATCGAATCTTCAGGGGCTTCAAGCTCTCGCTGGCTCATAGACTTTCCAGATCTCCTTCCCATTCCACCCGCGCCACTTCGGTACCGGTTGTAGGACCGAATTCAATAGCCTTGTTACGGCGCACGGTTCCTCTAGCGGCTTTAGCATCCGGAACTTTCGATTCTTCGAAATCGACAAAGTCGGCCCAGTTAGGTGGTACTTCAATTATATCGACCGGACAGCAGACGACATCGCCCTTGCCTGGGCTGTATTTCACTATTTTCTCGTTGGACGGCACCACTGTCAGTATCGGTCTATCATTAACATTTGACCAAGTTTCGCGATAGTCGATTACTTCATCTACTTCATCAAAACTCATGCGGTCGGCAGCCAACTTGGTGATAGGCTCAACCCGAGCCAGTATCTCAGCCACCAAGCCAAGCCCGGGCGGCATTTGCGGTAGGTCAAAGAGCATGGCTTGCACATCTTGCGAGCTCTGGGGCGGATTGATCAGCAAACGGGGCATATGCCCCAGGTTATGACCAAGATGAATCAAAGAGTTAAGCAAGGTGACAGTCAATTCGAACTGGTCTTCGTTTTTATAACTGCCGCGCAGATTGAGCAATACATCAAAGATAGGCAAGGTTTCTGAATCGAACTCTCGCACAAGAAAACGCCCCAAGCGGGCGGAAGAAGCCCAGTGTATGTGCCGTAAGCTGTCACCGCTCTTGAACTCTCGTACAGAGCGGAAACTCGATGACTGCGGCACTATAACCGAACTAGAGGTGGCATGCCCCATGGGCGAGGTGATGCCGCTTAGCCTGTAGAGAAAGTTGCCCGAGATCGGGTGGACATTAGGATAGACGGTAACAGTAGAATTTTCTTTGTTCTGACTGTCTTTCAAACTGATAGACCTTTGCCACCAGGCTATGCCGAAGGGGAAGCAGGTGGAAATCTCGATGGTCTCGAGGAAATAGATGCCGCGACGCAGACTGGGTGTGGGAAAGGTATACCAATCATCTTGCGTGAGCCAATCGATATAGCAAGGTTCAGGGTTAAGAGTGACAGTAGAAGGCTTACCATCGGCGCCACGCTTTACCAGTGACATGGTCAAACGCAGGGCCCTGGTCGGAACACAATTAGAGAAGGGGGCGAGAGGGAAATTTCTAGCCAAATGTATCCTTATATCGGTGGACTCAGCAGAGCCCATTTCACTGGGCAAGGTATAGGCAGCCTTGATGCCCGAGAGAGACAAAAGTGGTATCAACACCCCTAAGAAAAGGGCTACGAAAAAGCCTGCCGACAGAAGATAAATCCACTCGCTTGCTACGAAGGCAGCAAAAAAATAGAGGATTATTGAAAGCATCAAGAACTTAACTTGGCGGCTCTCAAAATAGAGAGTATAACCCCTGCCAACCGGAATCTTTAGATACTTTCCGCCGGTGCCAAATGGCCGATCAGGCATTTCAGAAGGTCTAGACTGAACCTTCTGTTTCTTTGCTTTCTTGTCACCACCACCGTCAAGCTGGGACGGGGATGGTCTCGACGATTTTCTCGATGAGTTCACCATGGCTTACCCGGTTGGTCTTAACTTTCGGAACGACACGATGCCCAAAAACACAAGGAGCAAGTACCTTGATGTCGTCTGGGGTGACGAAATCTCGCCCATCGACAAAGGCCAGCGCTTGTGCCGCTCTAACCAAAAGCCCGCTACCACGAGGGCTGACACCCAAGAGTATGGAAGGGTTTTTGCGGGTTGCCTGCACTATTTGAACGATATAGTTGACTAGGGCATCGTGCACAAAAATCTTTTTGGCAGCTTGTTTAGCAGCAATGACATCTTCTACCGAGAGAATCGAATCTACGTTAAATGAGCCTTCTTGCAGCGATTTCTTAATAATCTCGCCTTCCATATCTGATTGGGGATAACCAAGCGACATAGAAATCATGAAACGGTCAAGCTGGGCTTCGGGTAGAGGGAACGTACCATGATGCTCGATTGGGTTCTGGGTGGCAATGACAAAGAACAAGGGAGGCAACTGTCTAGTCGTACCGTCACTGGTTACCTGTCCTTCTTCCATAGCCTCTAGAAGGGAAGACTGTGTACGCGGAGTGGCTCGGTTGATCTCGTCTACCAGCAAGATATTGGTGAAAATTGGACCCGGCACAAACTTAAAAACGCCTTCTTTTTGGTCGTAGACGTTTACGCCGGAAACGTCTGAGGGCAAAAGGTCAGGCGTGCACTGAATACGCTTGAAATTGCCTTTGATAGAGTTGGACAAACTCTTTGCAAGCAAAGTTTTACCAACCCCGGGTACGTCTTCCAGAAGCACATGTCCGCCGGCAATGAGCGCCACTACGGCAAGCTTGGCGGATTTTGACTGCCCAACCAGTGCTTTTCCCATATTCTGGACCAGGGCTCTGGCGGCAGAGCTCATGTTCTGACCCTGCCCTTGCGGGTTGGCGACTGACTGCGGTCTATTCACTAAAGGCTCCTTTCTTGACTAGTCTATGTGGTCAATCCCCTAAATCATACCCCGCGACTCTCGGTCTAAACAGCACTCCACCCAAACAGGGGTAGTCAGTATGGTTTATCCACCCAAACTCTCTTATAATGTGAAGTAGTACATTAATCGGTTAAGCGGTCAAGCGGGTAGACGATGTCCAACAATACCAAGTTAATCCTTCTCGGTCTGGGAGTCTGTGTGGTCCTTGGAGTAGTACTGCAGTCGATTGTTGCCAATAATTTGTCGAAAACAATGAGCGGTTCAGAGCTATTGACCCCAGATCAAGCTGCCAAAAAAGCCCAGAAAGAAGCTCTCAAGCAGCAAAAAGAAAGACAACAGAACGCTGGTCACTGATTTAGACTGCACCCAAAGCTCTATTGCCTAGTGCACTGCATTGGTCTGGCTCTGATTTGGCTCTGATTTGTCGCTTAAATTAGCGCTTAAATTTGCGCTTTAGTTAGAAGATGTAGGCAAAGATTCGCTAGGCGCTATGGCTGCGCTCTGTGCTTTTCGATTGCGATGGTCGGACAAAAGCTGCTGATAGATGACATTGACTACGCTCGCCATCGGAATGGCGAAAATGATGCCTAGAATGCCATCCAGCCTGGCACCAATCATGATGGCCAAGAAAATTGTCACCGGATGCAAGCCGACCTTGTTGCCGATATATCGGGGGGCGACTAGATTATCTTTGATCCACTGCCCTACATTGAAGAGAACAAGAATTATCAGAAACTGCCAGAGCCTCTCCAATGGCACATTGTCCATGCCGTTTACAAGAACGACCAGAGCAGCCGGCAGAAAACCCAAAAGCGGTCCCACCACAGGAACTATTTCCCAGACTGCCAAAACCAAGCCGAGCACGAGGGCGTATTGCACCCCCAAGAGTAAATAGATACCCATCATCACAAGCCCGAAGGCAAAGCCCATAACAATCTGCCCTCTAAAGAAGGACTGTAAGTTCAAGTCGATTTCATGGGCCATTGAATTGAGCAGATCGTGAACGCGCGAGGGTAGGCGTTCAATGAGGCGATTCTTCATAGCATGGCCGTCCAAGAGAAAATAAAAGGACAAAACCAATATCGACAGTCCATAAAGAGCCCATGTAGTGGTCATCATTGCCATCTCGCTCATGCGACCGACAAAGGCACTGCTGTCTATACTGGGCAGACCCTGCGCCATTTTTGAGATCATGTCTATGGCTCTTACTTGGATTTTCGCCGCCGCCAGTCTCTCATCTAGGGGAGTGAGAGAACGAAGAAAAGTCTCGACCAGATGAGGCACTTGCTTGAATGTGTTGGAGAAGAACAAGTTGATCTGATACACCATAGACGGTACCACAATCAGAAAGGCGATCACCGCTAAGGTCAAACAAACTCCGTAGATAATCACAATAGAGGCAGCCCGATTTTTAAGATGCCGACTGAGCCAGTCCACCGGATTAATGAACATATATGAAATGAGAATTGAGATGCCCAAGATGCGAAAAACATCGGCAAAGAAATAGAAAAGGTAAATAACGGCAATTATCAGCAACACTGAAAGCAAGGCGATGGTAAGTCGACGCTGCAAAAGCTCAAGAGACACAACTTTCTCTTGCCGCTCGCTGGTTTTCTCGGGCTGACTGTCCATTAATCTTTACAACTGCAAATAGCTATTCTCTGAGAATAATACCCAGAATACAAAGCTTCCTTTCCCACCAGAGAGCTTTGTCTGCAAATCTAGATAAGCTATCTTAGTTGAGGCAATGGCACTAGAATATAAAATATCCAGAGGGCAATAGCCCCAACCAGACAGCACTGACATTAATCACCTTAGCCTCAATGATAGACCTGACACACGCATCCTTCTATGATCTTGCCACCAGTAAAGACTTCTGGCTCGAGATGAATCCTGGTTTTTCCATATCGGAAAAAAGCAGTAACGCTAAACAGATTGTGCAAGCCAAACAGATCAACTTGGACGATAAGAAGCTGAAGCTGGTGCAGGAACAGTTACAAGAAGAAGGCTATTTCAAACTGGATGAAGTATTGCCCCTGGAAGACATGCAGCGGCTAGCCGGTCTGGTTTCGAAGATTAAGGCGGAGAACTGGCCCTCTGCTTTTGCCTTTGTCTATGATGAAAGCTGGGAACTATTCTTTCACCTGCACGGGCTTCTCAGCATACTTCTGGGCGAGAAGTATCAGGTCATCCCTGCATTTTGGGCCTTTTGCGTAGAACCCGGTGCGGCCAACACCGGTTGGCGCCCGCATCGTGACCGCACACGGCAGACCACGGTCGACAGAAAGGGACGGTCCATTTCTCTTAATGCCTGGATTCCTATCACCGATGCTGATCCGATGAACGGTTGTATGTACATACTGCCGGCCCATCAAGACGTCAATTATCCAAACAATCTGGCCACCATGGGGGTGGATAATTTACAAGACGTAAGAGCAGTACCAGCCAAGGCAGGCTCGGTAATTATGTGGAATGAAGCTGTCTACCACTGGGGCGGACGCTCCAGCAAGTACGCCCAGCATACCAGAATGGCTATGGCTCTTGCCTTCCAACGAAGAGACCATAGCCCTTTCGAGACTCCGCTTTTGAAATGCCTTGAATTGCCGTCTTTTGAGAGTCGGCTTTCTTTGATTGCCTATCAAATGCTGCGCTACCAAGCCCAAGGCGCCCTCTCTCCGGTCTTGCGCCAATTGTCGGTAGAACTAGCAAGGCTGGGCGAACGTCTGGTCGTTCATGACCAGGGCGGCCCCTTCTATTATGACGCTATGGGTGAATACACCGGCGAGTGGAGGGGCATCTGAACTCCAAGCCCAACCAATCTGCACTGAAGATGAAGCTGCTGATAGCAGTGTTAGTGCTGGCCATTGGGCTTGATATAGCCGGCATGGTCTTTTTCTTTCTGTACATGGGCAACCAATCTAAGTTGAAAGGCATCAAAAAAGAAAGAGATGTCTTGACCAGCAATATCAACCAGATGGGCAATATCAATGCCTTTAAGCAAGGTGAATTGGGCGAGAAAGGAGCACCGGAACGGGAATATTTCGTAGCTGAAATCGACGGCGCCGAAAGCCTCTATGCTCTCTCACCGCCGATGATACCACAGGCAAAAGAACACTCCTATTTAATGCTCTACTTCCATGGCATGGGCTCTACATATATGGAGCCCTATATGGCGCCTGTGGACAAGCCAATCGCTCATGCCTTGAGAGAACGGCTGCAATCTGCCACCTTTCTTTCGGTCGATTATCGAGGCAAGACTTCTTGGCTAAACGACAAAGCCTTGGCTGATACTAATCAAAACGTGCGTGCTGTGCTAAATCGCTACCCCACTGAGAAAATAATAGTGGTGGGTACTTCCATGGGAGGCGCCTCGGCTCTTGCTTATTCATTTCTAGCGGCACCCGACATAAAGGAAAAGATTGTCGGTGTAATCGCCTGTGAAGCAGCCGGCGATTTAGCAGAGTTATTCAAGACGACAAATTCTAAGATAGTACAAGCAGGTCTTGCCGAAGCTCTGGGTCTGCCGGAACAAAACCAAGCCTACAAAAGGCACAGCCTCTTTGAGAGACTGAAAGACTCTGAGGGCAAAGAAGGTCTAAAAAAAATTCGCTTTGCCGTACTCTCGGCGAACCAAGACGATGTGGTGCCGGTGAAGATGCAAAAAGATATCGTGGCGGCTCTTCAGAAAGAGGGTATCGCTTCAGAGCTGATAAGCTTTGACGAGAAGCACGGAGTGCCGCCCTCCAGCCAATATTTGAAGGGTCTAGAATATATTTTGTCAGCAGGACCAATTAAGCCTGGAACTAATTAAGTCTGAAACAACCTAAGTCTGAAACCAACCAAGACTGAAACAAACCAAGGCTGGCACCGACTAACTCTCTAATAAGTCAGCACCGCAAATCAATTTTCAAACAAACTAAGAATCAGCCTTGACGCTTATCTTTTTCCAATTGCTGCGATAGTGCAACTTCTTCCATTTGCCTTCGTGTTTAACAAAAACATCGGTGCTATGCGATTCCATAGCAATGGGAGTCTTGCCGTTCACAGTCTTTCTGATCACGAAAGTGACAGTGGCCCGGTCGCCACTGACCTGAGCATAGGGATGCTCAATATGATAGGACACGGTACCGCCCTCAGAATCTTGCTTCGACTTCTCGTAGCGCCTTTTCATTTCGGCTAAGACTGACTCACGACCGACAATCAGCTTTTTGCTGCCTTCATCGAAAGTAGAGATATTCTCGTCCATATATTCGCCGACAGTAGCGAAATCTCCGTCGTTCAGAGCTTTTACCAAATGGTTGAGAGTATCGATAACCTTTTGAGACTCTTCACAGGCAGCATGGGGAGAGGTGCATTTAACATGACAGCCGTGAGACTTATCGGTCTGCTCGCTCTTCTCGGTTGCTTTGTGGTGACCGGAATCTTCGATTGCCGAGGCTTGTGCTGGCAGACCGGCAAAAGTCCAGATTGCCGAGAAGGCGACGACTGAGATAAATCTGTTCATTGCTCTATTTTTCATGACTGGTTGTCTCCGGCAATTCAACTCAATTTTGGCGATTTTGTTTGAAGTCTGGTCTACGGTCTCTTTAACAGTCTCAATAAGTGTCTCATTGACAGTCATCATTGTGCTTGCCTCATTGCCTGCTCAACATCACGTAGAGCCTTATCGTTGTCTCGCATGTAGGCATTCACCCTGTCAAGTTGCGCCTGCAGACTACTGATTTGCTGACCAAGTCGGTCGGACTCAGTCTGCAAGTAGCGTCTTTGATCGAGCAAAGAGTCTCTGCTTTTTGCCAGGCTGTTATAGACCTGTTGCGAACTCTGCCCATAAGCCAGAGAATAGGCTGCTGCCGAAAAGACAAGCTGCACGGTCAAAACAGAAAAGACCATCCATCTGGATACGGCGCCGGAAGCACGCATAAACTACTATCTCCCAACAGATATTTGCTACTAGGACAGTTTAACCGAGATATAGCTCTTTTCAAAGCATTTCTAATAAAATGGACCCTTTCAAAGACAGCAGCAAAGACTGCTCTATTTCCCTGGACAAGCCAAAAAGAAAGAAACAGCTGCCGGAAAAGACAAGAGAAAATTGAGATAACAATGACTGAAGCCCAATTTACTAAAGAACTAATCGACACTCTCATCGCCCTTGGTCTCATTGAAGACCTTGGCGGTCTGCCGGAACAGGCTTGCCAGCTAGAAAGTTTGCTTTCCAAAGAGAAGCTGTCCGCTCTTTTTGCCTTGGATATAACCACCGCGGCCACCATAGCCGCTGATAAGCAAGTGCAGGCCAGACTGCTCCTCAAAGAATCGGCGGTTCTCTCGGGGCTGGAGTTTTGTAAGCGGGTGTTTAGCTGTCTCGACAAAGACATCGAAGTCGAAATTCTCGAGCAAGACGGAACCTATATAGATGTAGGCAAGGGAGAAAAGGTCGAGGTTGCTTTGATTAGGGGCTCTGCCAGGGCAATCTTGATTGCTGAACGACTATCACTCAATCTTGTGCAGCGCATGTGCGGCATCGCCACTAATACACGCAAATATGCTCAAATAGCCGCACCTTACGGCATCAAGATACTGGACACGCGCAAGACCATACCAGGGCTAAGAGCAATTGAGAAGATGGCGGTTCTAGCAGGTGGTGGAACAAACCATCGCATGGGGCTATATGACGCCGTCTTGGTCAAGGATAACCATATAAGGGCGGCCGGTTCGATAACAAAAGCGGTTGAGAATGTAAGACAGTATCTAAAAGAGCATCCAGAAGCCGGTGTCCGCCTCAAGAAAGACATCGAAGTAGAAGTGGCCAGTTTGGCGGAACTGCAGGAAGCACTGGATGCAGAAGTTAACGCAGTACTGCTTGATAACATGAGCCCGGACCAAGTGCGACAAGCTATACAGACGATATCCAATAATAAGAAGAGTTGCTTTGTGGAGGTCTCGGGCGGTGTAAATCTCTCCAATCTAGCGACATATCTAATCGAGGGGGTAAGCGCTATATCAATTGGAGCGCTCACCCACTCAGCCGTTAACATAGATCTCTCACTTGAATTCTAGATCTTGGTTTTTAAGTGATTAAGTTTAAAACATAATCCCCTGCTTCAGGCAGCAATAAGCTCACCAGTTGCCCGATTCAAGCGAAGGTAGGATTTTCCTTTTGCTGAGATGCTTTACATTCCAAAACACTAGCTAAGGGTATACACTTAGATACATCTTCAGGTTGTTTTTATTTTTCAACCGGTCAGCAAATCCGCTCGGCAAAACTGCTCAGCAAAATCCTAGTAAATCTTCCCCCTCGGGCGGAAGCGTTTACCGGTTTGCTCTGGCATGAAATTGGTTTGTTTAGTAGATTTCCTGAGATTTCCTGAGATTTCCTGAGAAGTCTTGAAAATTCCTGAGATTTCCTCCCCTAGCTCTATCAGTAACGCCTAGTCCAAAGCATCAGTCCAGAATTCAGTCCCCAACCTATCCCTTTTAATTTCCGTAATAGGACCAACTAGATAGGACCACAAAATGAATCCCCCGACCAAAATCTTTATTATCGACAGCGACAGGCTTTCACTGGTTACTCTCAGTCTTTGGCTAGACCAGGTAAGAGACTTCGAGATAGTCGGCACCTCTCTTCCCTCGGGCAATCTCGAAAGAAGACTCGGCGTCGCTGAACCTGACTTGGTCATTCTCAATATTTCCACCCCCTCTATAGATGCAGTTTCGGTTTTGCGCAGACTAAAGCAAAGCAGACAAGATTTGCCGGTCATCTTGCTCTACGACGGCGCTATGAAAGATCTCGAAGGTCCTTTGGCAACCGAATCAGAAGCCCAGCTTTCTCCCGAAGTTTCCTTGAAAGACTTGGTGGATGTCATAAAAAAGTTCGGACTGAAGCAAAAGGTGGTCACAGGCGCACCGCTATACATGGTCAAGGCGGGCTGATTCTTCAGTTCAATAGTTGAACTATTTACCTAATTGCATCAACTCAATATCGCCCTATTAATCGTAACGCTTGTCGCCCTAAAAGCATCAGCGACAGTATTGCTCAATGCCTCTAGAAAAGATAAGCCTTCTGCCAATTCAGACGAGCATTTAGACGATCTTATTCTGCCAGTGGAAGCAGCCTATCTCACTCAACAAAGTGGCGGCTATGCTCTTTTTGTACTGCTATTCGACCTGGTGCACCGTGAAGTGAAGGCACCAGGCAATTTACTCATCGAAGATAACCGACAGACTTATGCCGGCAACCTCGCCACCGTAGTGAAAAAGTCGATTACCGACTATTCAAAGCGAAAAGTAGAAGAGGCGCTTTGCCTCGACATCAAAACCAATCCGCTTGGCTTTCTGATGAGACTGCCCTTATTGTTTAGATTGATCAAAGCAGGTCTTATAGATACTTTCAGAGAAATCATCAAAGATCCTAGAAATCTGAGGAAGTATGTTTCGCTATCAGGACTAGCCAGACTGGCGGCTGAAATCGGCGCAACTTCGTATAAGCAAAGACTGACCGATGAATTACGCAAGAATCTTCTCAGTCGCGGACTTATCTACGAAGAGACAGTTCGGCAAAAGATTGCTCAGAAGTTAGCACTGGCTGCGGTGGTCTTTGAAATTGCCGCCGCTCTCATATTGTTCTACACCTTTGAGCCCTGGACCTCGGCTCTGGCTGTCTATTTAACTGCAGTCTTAGGGGCACTTTTTATCAAAATCACAATTGGCGCCAGGCATTACATTCCTTACTATAACGAAGTGATGAACATTCTCTCTCATAGCGGCAAAGCCAACTGGAGAATGAAACTGCTCACCAGTTTCTTAAAGATGATCAACTTCCTTCTCTACAGCCTTGCGTATTTCGCCTTTGCCATGGTCTTTTCAATTGGCTCTTTCATACTCTTTGCTACTCAAATCATCACCGGTCTTGATGGCTATCTCATGCTCTTAGCCCAATTACTGGTACAAATAGCCATCTTTAGCCAGCTTTGGCAGGCTTACACTCTCTATCAGAACGACTGCGCTACTCCTCGAGGCATGAAGCTAGTCGCAGATATCAAAGCCAAACATCAAGGACTTTCCAGCTTCAATGCCTTAAAATCAATGTTGACAGATAGCAGTTATAACTCTGAGATGAGTTACATGCTTGCGGTCTACGGTCCCGAGACTCTCCTATTTCTTTAGTTACTAGAGACCATATCAATTGAAACTTCCCAAACAGCCAAGCGTCATCATCACCGGCGCCTCCACAGGTATTGGCAGAGGTCTGGCGCTTTCACTAGCCAACATCTATAAAGCCCGCATGGTTCTGACAGCCAGAAGCGAAACAGCCTTGCTGGAGTTGCAAGAAGAGGTTAAGAAACGGGGAGGTGAAGCGGTTGTCATAGCCGGTGATATCTCCAACGCCGCCATCAGCGAAAGCCTTGTAGAAACAGCAGTGAATCAATTCGGCAAATTGAACATCATCGTAAACAATGCCGGTATGGGCATTGGCGGCAGTTTTTCGAAGCTCACAGAAGAAGATTGGCGTAGAGTTTTCGAAGTGAATTTCTTCAGCGCTCTCAAACTAACCCAAAAAGCATTGCCGCATCTCAAGTCGCAAGACCACTCAAAAATAATCAATATCTCTTCTGTGGCAGGAAAAATCGCCATACCAGGCTCAGTCAGCTATTGCGCCTCAAAATTTGCGCTTACAGCTCTTTCAGAGGGTCTGGCCGCAGAACTGGCCGGTGACAATATCGACGTGATCACGGTCTGCCCTGGCTGGGTTCGCACTGAGTTCTTCGAAAAAAACAAGTTACCCGACGAGCGCAATCCTACAGTGATTGCTCAGAAGAACGACCTTACCGGTCTAATGATGAAACACTTACTGAGCATCAGCACAGAAGAGTGCGTAAAAGAAATAATTGAAGCCATGGACAAAGGCGGATCACAAGAAATTATTCTCACCCTGCCCGGTAAAGTAGCAGAGCGTTTACATGGTGTCGCCCCGGGCATAATGCGCTTTCTTGCCAAGCAAATCAAACCTACTTATCGAGATTAGCTAGAAGACAATGCGCTGGTATCTAGCCGAGTATGGAACTGCGGAAGAACAGAAGAACAAGCGAGAAAAGCTCAGATTGATTGAGGCCTTTTGGGCTCAGTTTGAGCGAGATCATAAGACTCTCAGAGAAGCCTATTATCAGAGAGCAAGTGACTTCATGTTGCGCTGGCTGGAAAAAAATCTGCAAGCAATCGATGAAAACTTGCTGTGGGAAATAGGCAAAGACATCATTAGTGAGGAAGACCGGCTCATTTTGGCGATCACGCCAGAAGAGAATCACCATTTAAGACCAATGACCAACTCAATCATTGAGTTAGCTCCGCAGATTCCCGGTTGGCGCTTCACTCAACACAAGACGCCGGCGGCGCTAAATGTCAAAAATTCCAACCATTCAATGGCCAAGCAAAACTGGGACGACCTAGAAGCAGCAATCATAGTCAAGGAAACCAATGCATTTGACTTAGTTTTTCGCAGTCAATTCATCAAATCCAGAGACAAATATTCTGACTTGCAAGAAGTTTTCCTTGCCGCCGACACTTTCTTGGGACAAGAGTACATAGATATTTGGATCGACATAATATCAACAGTACCGAAGGACGAAGGACTGCTAGCGAAAGTTTTCGCCCTGGCAAAGAAAGAAGAAGAGCGCCACGAGTTCTTTCACCTTGATGAAGTAAGAACTAGGCTGTCTGGGATGATCGCCGATTTGATTGATAATCTTCCGGATTATCCGGTTCTTGATATTGAAAGTGAAGACTATTCTGTAATGAAGCTTAGTGCTGAGCATCACGGAAGAATCAGCTCTAGCACTAAAGCACCAAATGTGATTATGGCTAAACTAAGTCGCAATCTGTTTCACTCTAGTAACTTCTCAAAACATGGTGAGGTTTTTGCTTATATCAAGACCTCACTCAGTCCTTTCGATAGCGAATCTGTTGAATGGGTTTATGCCGTCGAAGAAGCTATAGATGCAAACTTGAGAAAAGAAAAGGTCGGTGCGAGTTTAGGCACCGGCTTTGGGCCCGGAATGGGTTTCATCGACCTGGCTTTGCTTGATGTGCACGCCTCTCTCAAGATAATAAGGCAAGAGCTCAATCGGGCAGAAGCGTCAAAGTACACCTGGATGCTCTTTTACGACACCTATATGCGCGATGAGTGGTGGGGGCTTGGCGAAGACACGCCCCCACCGCCTCGACAAAGTGAATCTGGATACTGAGACTCTTTTTTCAGCGATTTAACTATTGACAGCCAGACTTGAGACGAACCCTTTTGGACAAGGAAAGAACTACAAAATTTACGGTGCATATCGATTTTGCTTTTTCGAGGTATCGATTTCGCCGGAAACCCAGAAAAACAGGTATAAAAACTACAGCCAAGATTAACCCACTTAATTTTCCCATCGCAAATAGAATCCGTTCCCCTTTCGAACAACGCTAGTTGTCATATCGACGACTTTCACACATTAGATATACAGTACAATCGATTCAATGAATAAACTGCGTTACGTCACTAGTCACTCTGCAATATTGCTTGTCGCCGCTTTCGCGACAACTAACGGCTCAGCCCTTGCTCAAAATAGCAGTTCGCAATTATCCTCCGTTCAATCTCAAGCACCAATGCGAAATAGAACGACTAGAAGAATTCAGGAGCTAGGGGGATTAAGCTCGATAGAAAAAAAGCTTTCAGAAGATCCCCATAATCTCAAGAGCTATCTTATCAAAGCTGAAATTGAGAGAGAATCTAAGGATTTCGAAAAAGAAGTACAGACACTTAGTGCGGCAATCAAGAACATATCTAAAGCTGAAAGCCAGGCGACTCTGTACGCATTAAGAGCCGTAGCCGAGATGAAACTCGCTCAAATGGAAGGGCGTGGACGCTGGCAGGCGCTCTCTGAACAAGACATGAGAAAGGCGTTGCAGCTCAATCCCCTGCAAGCAGACGCTAATAATCTTGCCGGTCAAAAACTACTTGAACAAGAGAAAGCTAGAGAAGCACTTGCTGCCTTTAATCTAGCTGTGAAAGCGGCCCCTAAGAATACCGATTTTCTCAAGAATAGAGCCCTAGCTCTGAGCGCTAATGGAGACAGTCGGGGAGCCTGCCACGATTTGGAAGAGGCAGCCAAACTTGCCCCTGACCGCTATGACATTGCCTTGATTCTAGCCAGTCTTTATGAACGAGCAGGCGAATTTAAGAAAGCCGAAACAAGCTACGATAAAGCTATCTCAATTCGTCCAAACAAACTAAACTTAAAACTAGACAAATGCCAATTCTATTTGCGCACCAAGCATTTTCGTGAAGCAATAAAAGGCCTAGACAAAGTCTATAACACGGCACCAAGCAATGATGATGTTTTGAGAATGAGAGGCGAGTGCTATTTCAATCTAAAAGAATACAGTAAGGCAATCAAGGACTACACCAGCGCTATTGAAATGTCGCCGGAAGTAGCACCACTACTAAGAGCAAGAGCTAAAGTTTACAGAGCTATGGGTAAAGAAAGTTTAGCTAAGGAAGATGAAAGAAGGGCACAGTCGTACTAGATTTTCCAAACGTATACTAGATGTTCCAAACATAGGCAGATTTGGTGAAAAACTTACCGGAAACAAAGAAAATTATTGCCATCGTGAGAGCAGTGGGAATTTTGCTACTCATAATATTGTCGCTTGCCCAAGCTGGAGGTAAACCAGACCTTTTTGCTCTAGGCATTATGCTTTTTCTGGTACCACTCGGTTTTGTGAGTCTACCACCAGCAGTGATGTTTGCTCTAGACCTCGGTGCCGCTCTACTAAGTTCATATCTAGCCCCAGGAGAAGATGCCTGTCTATATAGCTGTGTTTTTTCCTTTGTCTATCTCGCATATGCCAACCCCATGACTGGAATTCTTTCACTCATGCTGGCGCAAGCCGCTGCTCTAGCGCTAAAAATGCATCAGCTCAATTGCAATTTTGCCGGCAGCAGTTTTGCCGGCAGCAATTTTGGCGGCAGCAGTCTTGCCGGCAGCGATGCCCTAGCCCAGCTCTTTCAAACCCTTTGGCACACCGATTGGTTCAATTTCGCCGGCACTCTCATCGCACTATATGTAGTGGCTTATTCGCTGCATGCAGATAGACGCCGAGAGACTGCAGAGAAGTCTCTGAATGAATTGCAAGCCCTACAAGCGAGACTTGAAGAACAAAAGAAAGCGGCAATAGAAGCAGGAAATCAAGGAATAGACGAGTTAGAAGCAGGAAAAGACGAAGAAGCAGGAAAAGACGAAGAAGCAGGAAAAGACGAAGAAGCAGGAAAAGGCGAAGTAGCAGGGCTGGTTGCTTCGATTTCAAAGAATTTAATTGTGTCGCCTTCTGTGATTGTCATCTTGCTATTGACGGTTGATTCTGGTCTGCAAGTAGTCGCCAACAATTTAGCCAATCACTTCAGATATAAAGGCGAGTTCATCACCGAAGCCAATATGCACAACGTGCCCCTCATTTTGGCTGTGATCATTCTGCTCTTGCTTGGTCGGTGCAAAGGCAATCTCGCCTTTTTAGCGCTGACTGTCGCCGCCGCCTTCTTTTTGACTGTCGCCGCCACCTATTCATTTCTCAACGGGTTTCAGACAATATATTTCCTCGCCCTCTGTCGACTGGCGACCCTCAAGCAAGGTCTAACCGTGCGTATTGCCCAAGCTCTGATTTTGATGGGCTTTATTCTTTCTACCCAGATTAATCCGGCAGGCGTCTTTCCCTATGCCACCACGGGTAGTGGACAGCTTGAGCAGATTTTTCTTTTGCAGTCATTTTCATACCTTCAAATAGCCGGCATTTTGCTTGCACTGCTTCTTTTAGCCTTGGTTGGACAAACCGGGTTGCGTGCCAGCGAGACCGCCTCTAAACAAATATCAAGTCTAAAGAATGCCCGTAACTTTCTAGGAAAGTCCTAGGACGCCACAAACACCAAAGCCTATACTTGAAGTAACCGCTAGCCCATAAACTTGTCCGAAATTCCTTGCAATCTCATGGTCATTACATAAACTTGACAGAGACTTTCTGCTCACTCAGAGCTATTCCATAAACTTGGAACGAATCTCCTGCACTCTCAGATCAATTGCCACAGCTTCCCCAGACCGATTGGTCTTGCGCAAAAGGTCGGCATAGTTTTCGAGACAGGCAGCGACAAAGGAATGTTCTGGTCCCAGAGCCCGCTCCCATATCTCAATTGCCCGCCGATAGAGACTTTCAGCTCTGGCATGATTGCCGTGCTGATGGTAGAGCCAACCAAGATTATTGAGGCTTTCGGCCACTTTAGGATGGTCGGGGCTGAGCACTTTCTCTCTGATTGCAAGGGCTCGCCGGTGTAGAGGCTCGGCTTGGTCGAAATGCTCTTTATCGGTAAAGAGGGCAGCTAGATTATTGAGAGCACTGGCGACATTAGGATGGTCGTTGCCGTGGACCCGCTCTTCTATTTTCAAGACGCGGCGGAAAAGAGGCTCAGCATCGAGGTTTCGCCCTTGTTCATAATAGATATTGGCGAGACTGTTCAAGACTTCGATGAGACCTGTGTCCTCCACACCCAAATAACGTTCTCTGATCTTGATCGCCCGCTTTATTACTTCCTCGGCCTCAGGGAAGCGGCCTAGAGTAATGTACAAATCGCCCAAGTTAGATAAGGCGGAGGCAATGGCAAGGTGCTCAGGTCCTAAAGTCTTTTCTTGCACAGAAAGAGCACGTTTAAAGAGTGGCTCGGCTTCGGCGTAACGGCCCTGAGCCAAATAAACCAGCCCAAGATGGTTAAGCGCGGCAGCGACATCGGGGTGATCTACCGCTAAAAGTTTCTGCCGCATCGTCAAAGCCCGGCTAAATAAGTCCTCGGCTTCTTCAAAGCGACTATCGTGGTAGAGCAGAAGCCCGAGCGAAATCAGATAGTCGGCCAGGTCAGGATGCTCCGGTCCCAGCGACTGCTCCATCTCCGGCAATAAACGGAGCAAAGCGTCCACATTTTCGTCAATAGACATCTAGCCAGTGACCTTTCGCTTGAAAAGCTTCACTAACTTACTTATTACCACAAGGGCACTAAACTAACCGGAATTATCCAAGTAACCTGCTGTTATTTATCCCTTTCGGTCACCTTTAGATTAGCTTGGGCGGCAGCCAGTCTTGCCACTGGCACCCGGAAAGGCGAGCAGCTCACATAAGAAAGACCAATCTCGTGAGCAAATCCGATAGAAGCCGGCTCGCCGCCGTGCTCACCGCAAATGCCCAATTTCAGGTCGGGGCGCGTTTTCAGCCCGAGTTCAACGGCAATCTTCATCAGTTTGCCGACTCCGTCAAAATCCAGCACTTCAAAGGGATTGTTGAGCAAGACCTTTTGCTTCTTGCCTGAACAATCGACACCATCCAGATAGCGCTGCAAAAACTTACCTTCGGCATCATCTCGAGAATAGCCAAAGGTCATCTGGGTGAGGTCATTGGTGCCGAAGCTGAAAAACTCGGCATGTTTGGCAATAGCGTCTGCCGTTAGAGCGGCGCGGGGAATCTCGATCATCGTCCCAAACTTATAGGCGACTTCAGTCTTCTCCCTTTCCATCACTTCGCGGGCCACAGCTTCGAGCACTTCTCTGGCTATAGAGAGTTCATTCTCATGACCAACCAAGGGGATCATGATCTCGGGATAGACATCCACACCGGCTTTCTTAACAGCGATAGCCGCCTCGAAAATTGCCTGTACCTGCATCTTATTGATCTGAGGGAAGACCAAGCCCAGCCTGCAACCACGCAGCCCCATCATCGGATTGGCTTCTTTCAACTCGCGCACTTTTCTAAGCAAGCCTTCCTTCTCGCGCAATGCAGCACCGCTTTCGCCCTTGGTCTTCATAATCGCCACCTCTTCAATAAGGTGTTCTTCCTTGGGCAAGAACTCATGCAGAGGCGGATCAAGCAAACGAATAGTGACAGGCAGACCATTCATAGCTTCAAAGATACCTTTGAAGTCTTCTCTTTGCATAGGTAGAAGCTTGTCTAGAGCCACCTGTCTTTCGGCATCGTTGACGGCAAGAATCATCTCTTGCACGACCGGCAGGCGGTCATGGCTCATGAACATATGTTCGGTACGGCAGAGACCAATGCCCTCGGCACCAAAGCCCCGAGCCAGTTTAGCGTCGGCAGGAGTATCGGCATTGGTGCGCACTCGCAGTTTTCGCACCTGGTCGGCCCAGTCAAGCAAGGTATTGAACTCTTCCGAGAACATAGGATCTGAGGTGCTTATTTCTCCGGCAAAAATCTCACCGGTCGATCCGTCTATAGAAATCAGATCACCTTTTTTGTAGGTCTTACCACCCACTACCATCTCTTCTTTATCTAGATCAATCTTAAGGGCTTCGCAGCCGGCAACGCAGGGTTTACCCATGCCTCTGGCCACCACGGCGGCGTGGCTGGTCATGCCACCACGACTGGTGACGACCCCTTGGGCCGGCACTAGTCCATGAATATCGTCCGGACAAGTCTCAATTCTGACCAGAATAATTTTCTCGCCGGTCAAAGAACGCTTTTCAGATTCGTCTGGATTGAAAACGATCTTGCCGATAGCCGCCCCCGGCGAAGCGTTCAGACCCTGAGCCATCAAGAGTCCGGCTTTGCGAGCCCGCTCTTTATCTTCGCTGATGAAAGAGGGCAATAGGAGCTGGTTAAGTTGAGTCGGCTCCACTCGACCAAGCGCTTCTTCTTTACTGATGATGCCTTCATTGACCATGTCGACGGCTACTTTTACGGCAGCAGCAGCGGTGCGCTTGCCTGTGCGGGTCTGCAAAAGATAGAGCTTGCCCTGTTCGATTGTAAACTCAATATCTTGCATGTCGCGATAATGCTTTTCAAGCATGGCGATATTGGTCTTCAATTCATCGAAGACCGACTTCATCTCGCCTTCCATTTCGGCTATCTTTCTGGGTGTACGCACGCCGGCTACAACATCTTCACCCTGAGCGTTGATCAGATACTCGCCATAGAGCACTTTCTCGCCGGTGCTGGGATTGCGGGTGAAGCAAACCCCGGTGCCGGAATTATTGTCGAAGTTGCCGAAGACCATAGACTGCACATTAACTGCCGTGCCAAGATTGTGGTCGATTTTATTGAGGTTGCGATAATAGACAGCCCGGCTATTGTTCCAAGAACGAAAGACCGCTTCGATAGCGCCGGAGAGTTGTTCACGAGTATCTTGCGGGAAAGATTTGCCGGTGCTCTTCTCAACCAGCTTTTTGTACTTCTCTACCAACTCTTTCAAGTTGGCCACCGAAAGGTCTGAATCGTTTTGCACCTTCAGTTCATCTTTCATATCTTCCAGGATATCTTCGAACTTGTCTTTGTGCACTTCTAGAACAACATTCGAAAACATCTGAATGAAACGGCGATAGCTATCCCAGGCGAAACGTTCGTTGCCGGTCAAAGAAGCAAGAGAATCAACGGTCTTGTCATTGAGCCCCAAATTCAAAATGGTATCCATCATGCCCGGCATAGAGAACTTAGCGCCAGAGCGGACCGAAAGCAGCAGGGGCTTTTTCAGGTCGCCGAGTTTTCTATCTAGCTTAGCTTCCACATGAGCCAGCTCTTTCAAAACTTCATCAAAAAGCCCCTCGGGCATCTTGCCACCAAGGGCGGTGTACTCGCGACAATTGGTGGTCAATATGGTTAGACCAGGCGGCACATGTACTCCCGATCTGGTCATCTCGGCTAAACCAGCGCCCTTACCCCCCAGCATATCTTTCATAAGATCGCGGTCGCCATTCATAGCCTCAAAGCCTTCTTCAAAAAGAAAAACTCTCTTTTTTAGCTTGACTGCGGTCTTTTCTTGAGCCTGGGTGCTTGTGCCTGTCATGACCATTTCTTACCTCACCTCTCGAGTCGTAATACTGAATCGTAATTTAGTTGGGTTGTTGTTCTCTGACGAGTAAAAATATTTCGGAAGAAGTTTCTTCGATAGCCTTAGCGGAAACGTCGATAATGTGACATTTCAACTCTCTGAAGAGTTTGCGGGCATTTCTCACTTCTTGCATAATCTTGTCTGGATCGGCATAGTCGCTCACACCCGGCATGCCAAGCACTTGCGCCCGCGTAGTTCTTATTTCTTGCAATAAATATGGGTCTATGTGCAAGCCAAAAATTTTGCGCGGATTGACTTGAAAGAGTGAAAGCGGGGGCTCCACACCATAAATCAAGGGCACGTTAGCCGCCTTCAAACCATAATGATGGGCTAGGTACATACAATTGGGTGTCTTGCTGGTGCGCGAGACTCCAATGAGAACGACATCAGCTTGCAGAATACCGTCTGGATTTTTGCCGTCGTCAAAGCGAATGGCAAAGTCCACCGCTTCGATGCGACGGAAGTAAGTCTCGTCGAGCAAGTGCAAGCGGCCGGGCTGAGAAAGAGGACTGGCACCGCTCAAATTGGCAATGCGATTGATCAAAGGACCAAGCAAATCAATAGTCGGAATTTTGTACTTATTGGCTTCCGCCTCAAGGGTTTCTCTATACTCAGGCAAAACCAAGGTATAGGCGATTATGGCGCGATTGCTGGCTATTTCTTTCACCAACTGCGGAATCTGCATCGAACTGCGCACCTGGGGAAGCCGATAGATGCTGGCCTTACCTGGTTCGAATTGCACTAGAGCAGCACGTGCCACCGCCTCTGCCGTCTCGCCGGAAGAGTCCGACATGGTAAAGATGACCAGATCCGATGTGCCTTGGGGCAACCTGAACTCCGCCTGTCCTTCGAGCCTGGACATATTTTTTCCTCAGCCGCCTAATTACCGTCTAAGAACCCGTCTAATTAAGTCCATTTGGATAGATTAACAAAAAAGATTTATCACACTTGCCGATCTTTCTTATTAATCGCCCAGTTCTTTTAGCAATTAGACTGTCAAAGACAAGCCCTGCTCGGCCAAGCTTTTGTAGAGACTGAGAATATCAAGTCCAGACTCGGTCATCTTGACTAGATTGCCCTGATTCACCCGGTGTACATTAATTGAGGGAGAATGCTTGATGCAACCCAGATACGGGGCGCGACAGCGACTTTGAAAGAGAAGCTCGACATCCTGCCTCGAATATTTTGCTTCCAGTAAGCGACCTTCCCCGGCGGCGGTCTCCACCGTTAGCAAGCCGGCTATGTTTAGGCCGCGGGCTTCAGCCATGGCGCAGGCCGAGAGTAAGCGCTCGGGAGCATCAAAGCGATGGGCGGCGACAATCAAAACTGGATAGCTCAAACGCTTGGCAAAATCTAGACTATCAAAAACAATGATACCGCCATCGGTGTCTTCCACAAAAATGGGCGAAGATATGGCACCATAGGCCTCAATCAGATTCAATTCCAAGCCTTGCATGGCCACAGCCAAGATACTCTGCCAAGCAGATCTGTTTAACCGAGCCGGAGGCTCAACATAATTGAAAGCATAACCTCTGGGGGCGCCACTGACAGAAGAAAGAAAGGATACCTCAGCCTCTGCCCGTTCACGCGGACCGCAAAGAAGCGGCTTCACCACCCTGATTGCCTGGTTCTTGCCGAGCAAATAGCCAACAACAGCTGTTGCCGCGGTTTTGCCGCAGGCAAAGTCGGTGCCCAGCACAGTCAAGCCATTTGTGGCTGTAATCGATTTTTCTTCGGTCATGCACCTATATTACTGCTCTTTGGAAGCAATATTTTCGGCTTCTTGAATTTTCTTGCGAACCAGTTCGAGGGCACTCTTCAGTTGCAGGTCTTTACCGTCCTGGGGAGTTCTGATCAGACCCGGTTTATGTTCATTCCACCAAGGTCCTTGGCTCTCGTCGTCAGCCTTGATTTCCACTTCTACATCAGGACTGATGCCCTTGAGGTGAATGTCATGATCCGAGGGAGTGAGATAGCGGGCGATGGTGATATTTATACCGGAGCCATCTCTTAAGCGATTGATTCCCTGTACCAAGCCCTTTCCATAGGTCTTTTGCCCGACTAAGAGAGCCCGACCGTTATCATGCAAGGCGCCTGATGTAATTTCGGAGGCGGAGGCGCTGTTCTTGTTTATCAGCACAATCAAAGGCTTGCGCCAGCGTGGGTGCCCTTCGCTCACCGCCGGTGTCTTATAGCCGTCGCGGTCGAGAGTCGAGACAACTGTGCCGCTCTCTAAGAACATATTGGAGATTTCAATGGCATTGGAAAGTAGTCCGCCTGGATTATCGCGCAAGTCGAGAATCAAACCTTTAGCCTTGAGTCCTTCGACTTTATCTATGGCATTGAGCATTTCCACATTGGCTTTCTGAGAGATAAAGCTTGACAGCCTCACATAGCCGACCTCGTCATCGAGCATTTTTACAGTCTGCACTGCCTTGATGGGGATCTCCCGACGAACGATGTCTTTCTTCACCCTTGAGCCTGACCTGCCCAAAACCATATGCACCGGCGTATTGACCGGACCGCGAATCAGTTTGGCGGCATCTTCCACCGAAAAGCCCTTGGTGCTCTTGCCGTTTATCTCGAGAATCTCATCTGATGGCTGTACACCGGCATCAAAAGCGGGAGTGTCTTCGATGGGAGTAATGACAATCACTTGTTTGCTTTTGTTTAGCCCAATTTGGATGCCGATGCCGCATAGCTTGGCATCGATCTGCGACTTTTCATCATCGAAGGCATCATGGTCGAGAAAGCGTGTATAACGATCGCCCAAACTGGCGACCATGGTCTCGACCGCTTTGTGGGCATCATCCAAAGTCTTCAATTTGCCGTCATAGCGATGCTCCCAACGCTCCCAACTCTGATTGTTGAACTTAACATCATAAAATTCGTTCTTAACCAGCACCCAGACGCTGTGATAGAGGTCTTCGGGGCTGGTGGCATCTTTGAGAACCAGTCTGTGGGTGACCGGATCTTTGTCTGATAGAGATGCCAGGTACTGACTATGCTTACTCTGCAGGCTCGAACCACCAAGCAAAAAGGCGAGCGAAACCGGTATAGCTAAAAACTGTTTCCACAACATGACTAGAATCTTCCTTATTGATTCCGATTTCGTTTTGTCCGATTTCGATATCAAACCCCAATATGAGACTCATATACCCACGAGAACAAGGTTTCATGCAGCCAAACCACTTTATTTTGGGGTAAATGGCAGTTTTTTTTGATTTTGTCTGGTGCTACGATATGCATCTTGGCTCAGGTGAAGACCCTGGCCTGAAAATAGCGACTGAGGAGGCATTAAGTGGCTGACGGTAACAAAGCGCTGGCTGATATAGGAATTTTCGGCGGCTCTGGCTTTTACAAGCTCTTTGACGACTATGAAGAGAAGATGGTGGAAACCCCCTATGGCGCGCCGGCTGCCCCTGTAGCCATCGGCAAAATGGGTGGCAAGCGAGTGGCTTTCCTACCGCGACATGGCGAAAGACACCAGTTTCCACCCCACAAGGTGCCTTATAGAGCCAATGTCTATGCCATGAAAAAACTTGGCGTCAGCCGCATTATTTCACCCTGCGCCGCCGGCTCGCTGCAACCAGACGTCAAACCGGGCGAATTTGTAGTTTGCGATCAGTTTGTCGATCGCACCTCGGGACGCACCGATACCTTTTATGACGGACCCATTGCCACCCACGTTTCACCCGCCGAACTCTACTGCCCAGAGCTAAGAGGATTGGCTGTGGCTGCCGGTGAAAAGTCAGGCATCAAGATGCACAAGCAAGGTACCGTAGTTGTCATTCAAGGTCCGCGTTTTTCCACCAAAGCCGAGTCGCGCTGGTTTACTTCGATGGGTTGGGAAGTAATCAATATGACCCAGTACCCCGAAGCATTTCTGGCTCGCGAACTAGAGATGTGTGTGGTCAACATTTCTTTGATTACCGACTTCGATAGCGGGCTGGTCGGCAATGTTGAGCCGGTTTCGCATTCAGAAGTGGTGAAGGTTTTTGGGCAGAACATCTCAAAGCTACAGAGCTTACTCAAAAATCTGATCAGCGAGATTCCCGATGTTCGCGAGAAATGCGACTGTCCCGACACCCTTAAGCATGCTCGCATTGAGTAAGCTCAAAGAGATAGTGTCGCAACAGTAAGACTCGCTTAGAGTAAAGAAATCATGTTCAGAAATCTCTCAGTCAATCATTTAGTGGCGCTCCTGGCCTTCGTTTTGGCCCTGGCTTCCTTTTTGGTCCTGCGCCGCTACCACTTTCCGGACAAAGTCTGCGTCGGTGGAGCCATACTATCTATATTGGCTGTGGGGATTTTCTGGTCATGTGTTCTTTTAGGCACCGACGATGACGAAGAGGAATGAGATGGTCAGCCGTAAAAATAAATGCCGCCAGTCAGCCTTAGCGGCCTTAAGTCTTTTGGCAATGCTGCAGACATCGGCTTTGCCAAGCAAGTCCGCCGAACCTGAGAAAAACACTGCGGTCAAAATCGATATCAAAAAACCTTTGATTCCGGTCACTCGCGACTATACCCTCAAGAACGGTCTAAGACTGATTGTCTCAGAAGATCACTCCGCACCGGTGGCGGCGCTCGTGCTGATTTATGATGTCGGCGCCAGAGACGAGCAGAAAAGTCGCTCTGGTTTCGCCCATTTCTTTGAGCATATGATGTTCCAAGGCTCTGACAATGTCGGCAAGATGGACCATTTTAAATATATAGAAAATGTGGGCGGCACACTCAATGCCTCTACTCATGCCGATTTCACTAATTATTTCGAAAAAGTGCCGAGCAATCAAATAGAACTCTGCCTCTGGCTTGAATCAGATCGCATGCGCTCGCTCAAGATAAATGCCGAGAATTTTAAAAATCAGCTTGAGACAGTAAAAGAAGAAAAAAGGATGCGAGTGGACAACCAAGCCTACGCACCGGCATCGATTAGATTGGAAGAGTTGGCCTTCGACAATTGGGCCAATGGGCACCCAACCATCGGCTATTTTGAAGACCTTGAAGCCTCGGGTCTGAAGGACGTGAAACAGTT